>CAWGIX010000005.1:0-106674 GCA_963822705.1 uncultured Pseudomonadota bacterium | reverse complement strand
GAACGGCTGCTGCGGATCAGGCACAGCTGCTCGGCGAAGCCGTGCGCGCGGCGATGCTCTGCTCGACCAGCAGCATGGTCAGCCCGGTTGCGCGCAACTGCGCGAGATAGGCGTAGATCTCGTCCACGATGATCGGCGCGAGGCCGATGACGGCTCGTCCAGCAGCGAGGCGCGGCCGCTCACGACCGTCCGGGCCAGCGCCACCATCTGCTGCTGCCCGCCGGACAGCAGCGCCACCGGCTCGCGCAGGCGAATGCGGAGCGCTGGGAACAGGTCCATCGCAGGTTCCAGCCGCCCGCGATGCGTCCGGGGCTGGCCGACGAGGATGTTCTCCTGCACCGTCATGCGCGGAACAGCCCGCGTCCCTCGTGCACCACGCCGACGCCGTGCTCGCGCACCCGCGCCGGCGTCGGCGCGCGCGAGAGGTCCGCGCCCTCGATTCGCACCGTGCCCTCGGTGCGGATCAGGGCCGAGGATGGCGCGGATGATGGTGGTCTTGCCGGCGCCGTTGGTGCCGACCAGCGCCAGGCACTGCCCGGCCTCCAAGGTCAGCGACACGTCGAACAGCGCCTGCGTCCGGCCATACCGAAGCCATGAGTTCAGAGACCTCAAGCATACACAGCAGGCAATTGAAATCGTCCGGGTTCTCAGCGGCTATCGGGACATCAGCACGATCCTCCTAAACCCACCGGACTGACTGCCAGGCTTCGGGACCAAGCGAGTTGATCATGGGACAAGCAAGGCTGCGCGTAGGCGTGGCGGGTGCGGTCATTTCGGCCGGTTTCATGCTCAGAAACTGGCCGCCGGTCCGCGCACCGTACTGGCCGGCGTGCACGACCCGGATGCCGGGCGCGCCACCGCGCTTGCGCGCGAAACCCGCACCGTCGCCATGAGCTGGGACGCTTTGCTGGAAGCGGCGGACGCAATGGTGATCGCGGCCCCCGCCGAGGTGCATTTTGCGCTCGCCGCCGAGGCGCTGCAGGCGGGGCGGCATGTGCTGGTTGAAAAACCAATCGCCGCCACGCTGGAGCAGGCCGATGCGCTGGCGGCACTTTCCGCCGCGCAGAACCGCGTGCTGCAGGTCGGCCACCTGTTGCGCTATTCCGCCGAGCACAAGGCGATCAGCACGCGCATGCGTCGGCCGCTCTATGTGGATTGTCTCCGCATCGCCCCGTTCAAGCCGCGCGGCACCGACGTGTCGGTTATCCTCGATCTGATGATCCACGACCTGGACCTGGTGCTGGCGCTGGTCGACAGCCCGATCGCCAGCGTGGACGCGGTCGGTGCTCCGGTGGCCAGCGCGCACGAGGACATCGCCAACGCGCGGGTGCGGTTTCAGAACGGCTGCGTAGCCACCATCACGGCCAGTCGCATTTCTTTGAAGACGGAACGGAAAATGCGGCTGTTCAGCCAGGAGGGCTACATGTCGGTCGATTTTTCCGCGCGCAAGCTGATGATGATCGGACGCGAGCGCGGGCTGCCGATTCCGGGCACCGGGGGCGGGCGGATTGAGGAGATATCGTGGAAGGAGCACGACTCGCTGGAAGCCGAGCACGCCGCGTTCGCGGCCTCGGTGCTGGACGGGACGCCGGTGGTGGTGGACGCGACGGCCGGACGCCGGGCGCTGGCGGCGGCGCTGGCAGTGACGGAGAGCATGGCGGCGTCGCGGCGGATGGCAGAGGCTTCCGGGTTGATCCGGGCATAGGCGCATGCCTGCCGGTTCGGTCAGGCCGGGCCGACCACCTCCACGCGGGCGGCGAGCGTGGGCGGACCCACCATCGCAACTTTGCGCCCAAACGTTGCGTCGGCCGTGAGGAACCGCACGTCCTCGCGTTCGGCAAGGGCAAGATAGAAACAGTCATAAGCGGGATGACCCAAGGCCACGGCAAGTCTGGTCGCCGCGGCCACAAGACTGCGCATGGCGACCAGCTCGACACTTGCCCGCTCCAGTATCGCCGCTATCAGGGGCGCCTCATCCGGCCGCAACTCACCGCGCCGCACCATCTTCCACAGCGCGTTGGCGCAATCGGGTACGAGCAGGTCGGGCGCGATGGCGCGGAGCCTCAGTGCCGCCAGGCCGGGCGTCGACGCCGCTCCCGGAACGACCCAGGACAGGACCACCGAGGCATCGACCACAACGATGGTGCCGCTATCTCTCGCCACGGGATTCCCGGATCAGCACCTCGGGGGGCGTGAAGGTCCGTCCGCGCAGCATCTCTCGCATTTGCGCGGCAAGCTCTTCGAAGGTGCCGGTTGGCTCCTCGTCCAGTGCGCGGCGAATGATTTCGCGCACTTCCGCTTCGGTCGAGCGTCCGTGCCGAGCGGCACGCATTTTCAGCCGAGCCAGTTGATCGCTGGCTATGTTGCGCACTGAGAGATTGGGCACGAGATCTTACCTTGCAATCGTTGCCGGCGATGCTAGCAAACACGCCATGATGGCAGCAATCCCTCGCTGCTGCATCGGGAACGACCGGACCTGAAGCCTGTTGGCCCACCAGGGCGGCCCTTCCGGTGGCCAATGGGCACGGGGAGCGCAAGCCTTTAGTATCGGCGCTGATGCAGCCCGCGCGCTTTTCCGACCGGGCCGAGGCCGGGCGCAGTCTCGCGACGGCGCTGGAACGGTTCCGCGCCGACCAGCCGCTGATCCTGGCGCTGCCGCGCGGCGGCGTGCCGGTGGCGTTCGCAATAGCGCGCGCGCTGGATGCTCCGCTCGACGTGCTGCTGGTGCGAAAGATCGGCGCGCCCGGGCACGAGGAATTCGGCATCGGCGCGGTGGTCGACGGCAACCCTCCCGTCGCGGAAATCGACCACTTGCTGGTGCGGCTGACCCAGGCGTCCCCCGCCTATGTAGAGGAAACCGTACGCCGGGAGACGGCCGAGATCGAGCGTCGGCGGCGGCTGTACGCCGGCGACCGCAAGCCGCCCGCTCTGCAGGGGCGGACGGTTATTCTGGTCGATGACGGCATCGCCACCGGCGGCACCGCGCGGGCCGCGCTGCGCGCGCTGGCGCGGGCGGGGGCGAAAAAGCGGGTTCTGGCGGTGCCCGTGGCGCCGGCCGACAGCGCGGCGGAGCTGGCGGAAGAGGCGGACGAGGTGGTGTGCCTGCGCACCCCGGATCCGTTTTTCGCAGTGGGCGAGCATTACGAGGATTTCGCCCAGACCACGGACGCGGAAGTGGTCCGCCTGCTGCAGCAGAGCCGGCGCGATTGAGCGCAGCGCTTCAGCCGGCCTCCAGCAGGTCCAGCACGGCCGCAGCCGCCGCATCCGATGGCAAGCCGGACGGTGCTGCCAGGCTTGCGACGACTTCGCGGAAGGCGGCGCGCTGCTCGGCCGCAATGGCGGGATCGGTCAGCAATTTGCGCGCCGTGTCTGCCAGTTTTTGCGGCGTGCAATCCTGCTGCAGCAATTCGGGAAGCACGGCGCGTCCGGCCAGCAGGTTGACCATGGCCACGTGCGGCACCCGGATCAATTTTCTGGCGATCGCGGCGGAAATCGGGTTTACGCGGTAGGTGACGGCCATCGGCACGCCGGCCAGGGCAAGCTCCAAGGTCGAGGTGCCGGATTTGGTCAGGGCGGCGGACGCCGCGGCGTAGGCGTCGTGCTTCTCGGAAACGTCCGTCACCACGATGGGCCGGATTGCCCAGTTTGCGGCGGCCCGCAAAACCGTGTCCGCGACCGCGGTCGCGGTGGGCACGACGGCGCACCAGCCCCGGCACGGCCGGTGCGAGCAGCGACAGCATGCGGCCGAATACCGGCAGCAGGCGTGGCGCCTCGCTGCGCCGGCTGCCGGGCATCAGCAGCAGCACCGGGCGGTCGGGCTCCAACTGGTGTCGGGCGCGGAATTGGGCGGCGTTGCCGCGATCGGCCCCGCTTTCCAGCACGGGATGGCCCACGAACCGGGCCGGCAGGCCGTGCCGGGCAAAGAACGCCTCTTCAAACGGCAGCAGGCAGAGCAGCCGCTCCCACAGCCCTGGAAATTTTCGCACCCGGTGCTCGCGCCACGCCCATACCTGGGGCGCCACGTAATGCACCCGCAGAATGTTTTGGTGGGCGAGGTTGCGCAGCAGGCGCAGGCAAAAACCGGGGCTGTCGATGGTGACCAGCACCGCGGGCCGGCGGGCCAGCACGTCTTCGGTCGTGATGCGAAGCAGGCGACGCAGATGGCGAATGCGCGGCAGCACTTCCACCAGCCCCATCACCGCCAATTCCTGCATGGGAAACAGGGGGGCAAACCCCTGCTCCTGCATGCGGGGGCCGCCGATGCCGGCAAACGCCAGTTGCGGGCGCCGACGCCGCAGTGCCGCCATCAGACGGGCGCCGAGCACATCGCCGCTGTGTTCGCCGGCCACAAGGTAGATCAGCGCATCATCCGGGGCGTCGAGCACGGTTTCAGGCTAGGGACCTTGCAGGGCGAACGCGAGTTCGGAGCCCGGCGAGCGCGGTCCTATTCGGCATGGGTATGCTGGGCCTCGTCGCGAAGGGCATGGTGGGTCCGAAACTCGTCCGAGCGTAGCGCCGGCGTGCTGGCTGGCGGCACGGCCGGCCAGAGCGCGTGGTTGCGCACGGCACCGTCTAGCGCGAACCGCACTGAGACGGGCGGGTCGAGATCCGCAAACACCCAGCCCGGCTGGTCCAGCGCGCCTTGCGCCAGCACGCCATCCGTCAGGAAAGTCCTTGTCCACCGGACCGAACACGGCGGCGTAACCGCGATTTGTGTCGAGTGCCGCGCTGAAGGGCGCGTCGCCCACGGTGGGGGAGATGGCCACAAAACATTGGTTCTCCATGGCCCGGGCGCAGCGGCGATGCGCACGCGGCCAAAACCGTGCATGGTGTCGGTGCAGGTGGGAACCAAAATCAGCCACGCGCCGGCTTCGACCTGGGCGCGCACCAGCGTGGGAAATTCCGCGTCGAAACAGATGGCGATGCCGATGCGCCCCCACGGTGTTTCAAAAACGTTCGGCGGGGCGCCGGGAGAAATGCCCCACTGCTCGGACTCGAAACGAGTCAGCACGTGCTTGTCCTGCCACGCCACGCTGCCGTCAGGAGCGATCAGCGGCGCGCGGTTCAGTACGCGGCCGCCCTCGGCGACCGGCATGCTGCCGGGCAGCAGCCAAAGTCTGTGCCGCCGCGCCGCGTGGCGCGCTGCATCCAAAGCCTCGGGCACCATTCTTGTCGCGCACAAAAGCTCGGCGGCGAGGTCCGGCCGGTCGCCGGTGGCCGCCCCGAGCAGGGCGTATTCGGGCAGCACCGCCAGATCGGCCTTTTTGGCCGCGGCTGCCGCCAGTTCGCGGTCCAGCCGCTCCGCCCAGCCGGCGACCCCCGCTTCACGCTCGACCCGCCATTGCGCCAGTCCCAGGCGCAGCCTCATGGCAGCACGGCACCGGTGAGAGACTTGGCCCAGAAATCGAGCGTGTGGGCGACGCGCTCCGGGCTGCCCGGTTCCGGCCATGACATGGTGCAGGCGACACCGTCGAGCGGTGCGTAGCCGCGGTGGCGCCAGAACGCGTCGAGCTTGACGAAATTTTCCGGCCGGCGCGGGTCGGCATCGTCGCGGCGCACGCCGCAGAAACAGGCAAAATCGACGCCGGGAAGGGTGCGCGCATGCGCTTCGCGGGCGGCGAAGAATGCGACGCCTGTGCCCCGCCCGCGATACGTGTTTCGCAGCACGCTCTCGCCGAAGTAGCAGAAGCGGCACACATCCCATCCGTGCGCCGCAAACGGTGCGCGGATGTTTTCCGACTCGTGTGCCAGCGGCAGACAGGTGCTGCAGCCGACGGGCTGGTCGCCATCGAACGCCACGACCAGAGCCGCACCAGGGCTGGATTGGAAGGCGGCCAAATGCGTCTGCTCCTCCGCCTCGTTGCCCTCGTAGAGGTACGGCCATTCCCGGAAAACTTCGATGCGCAGCCGGGCGAGTGCCGGAACATGCTCGGCGATTCCGTCGGGCCGGTGAAAGTTTGGGTGCGGATATGCATGGCGGGGCACATGGCGCCGAGGGGCCCGCCGTGCAACCACGGCGAGTTTTGCATCGCGGACGCACTCCGGCATTTTATGGCACGTGCAAAATGGGATTCCGGCATGAAGCGGGTGATGTTTACCGGCGGTACCGGCAAGGCAGGCAAGCATGTCGTGCGCTATTTGCTCGACCACGACTGCCAGGTGCTGAACCTCGACCTCAAACCGCTCGACGAGCCTCGGGCCCGCACCCTGATCACCGACATCACCGATAGCGGCCAGGTTTTCGACGCGCTTTCCAGCTATATGGGCCTGCACGAGTTCGACCCGGATCTGCGGCCGCAGCCGGTGGATGCGGTGGTGCATTTTGCCGCCATCCCGCGCATCATGATCGTGCCCGACAACGAACTTTTCCGCATCAACACGCTGGGCACCTACAACATCATTGAGGCCGCGACAAAACTCGGCATCAGGAAAGTCATCATCGCGTCGTCTGAAACCGTGTACGGCATCGTGTTCGCCAACCAGCCGCGCCAGCCGCACTATTTCCCCCTGGACGAGGACTATCCGGTCGACCCGATGGACACCTATGCGCTGTCGAAAGTGTGCAACGAACGCACCGCCCACGCCTTTGCGCTGCGCAGCGGAGCGGACGTCTATGCCATCCGCATCGGCAACGTCATCGAGCCGCACGAATATTCCCAGTTTCCAAAATGGTTTGCCGATCCGGGATTCCGAAAGAAGATAGCCTGGAGCTATATCGATGCGCGCGACCTGGGGCAGCTGGTGCTGCGCTGCATCGAGACGGACGGGCTCGGGTTCCAGATTTTCAATGCCGCCCAGGACGATTGTTCGTCCGACTTGCCGAGTGCGGAGCTGCTGCGCCGTTTCTACCCGGACGTGCCGGTCAAGCGCGAACTGGACGAGTTCGAAACGCTGCTGGCCAACCGCAAGGCGCGCGAGGTGCTGGGCTTCCGGCCGAAACACTCGTGGCGGCAGGAGGTACCCCGGCAGGTGTGACACCCTCCGCCCTGCGCCCACTTGCGCTCGCACTGGGTCCGGTCAATCTGGGCCGGCACCGCGCCATCGACGGAGGGGAAGT
This sequence comes from uncultured Pseudomonadota bacterium, assembly GCA_963822705.1. GTDB lineage: Bacteria > Pseudomonadota > Alphaproteobacteria > Acetobacterales > Acetobacteraceae > CAVRQM01. The sequence goes on along the minus strand of CAWGIX010000005.1, from coordinate 99,617 downwards.
TCCATGAAGGCCAACAGCGTCCTGGATACCATCGGCAACACGCCGCACATTCGCCTGGCCCGGATGTTCCCCGACGCGACCGTATGGGTGAAATCCGAGCGCGCCAACCCGGCGGGCTCGATCAAGGACCGGATCGCGCTGTCCATGGTGGAGGCGGCCGAAGCCGACGGTCAGCTCAAACCCGGCGGCACCATCATCGAAGCGACTTCCGGCAACACCGGCATCGGCTTGGCCATGGTGGCGGCGGTCAAAGGCTACAAGCTGATTCTGGTGATGCCGGAATCCATGTCGGTCGAGCGCCGGCGGCTCATGCAGGCCTATGGCGCCACCTTCGATCTCACGGCCAGGGAGGGCGGCATGAAGCGGGCCATGCAGCGCGCCGAGGAGTTGGCGGCACAGACGCCCGGGGCCTGGATCCCGCAGCAATTCGACAATCCGGCCAACGTTACCGTCCACGCCCGCACCACCGCGCAAGAAATCCTTGCCGATTTTCCGGACGGGATCGATGTGCTGATCACCGGCGTGGGAACCGGCGGGCACATCACCGCTTGCGGTGAAGTTCTGAAACCGCACTGGCCCAGATTGCGCGTGTTCGCGGTGGAACCGTCGTTGTCGCCGGTAATCTCGGGCGGCGCGCCCGGTCCGCATCCGATCCAGGGCCTCGGTGCGGGGTTCGTGCCGACCAATCTTCACACTTCCGTGCTGGACGGCGTGATCCAGGTCGAGGCCGAGGAGTCGCGCGAGTTCGCGCGCCGTGCGGCGCGGGAGGAAGGGGTGCTGGTCGGCATTTCCTCGGGCGCTGCACTGGCCGCGATCGCGAAAAAGCTGCCGGAGCTGCCGAAAGGGGCGACCGTGCTCGGGTTCAACTACGACACCGGCGAGCGCTACCTGTCGGTGCCCGACTTCTTGCCGGCCTGACGCTACCGGCGCACTCGCGTGCTCACCAGACGCTCGACCAACACGGCGGCGATGATGATGCCGCCGATGGCGCTGCCCTGCCAGAACGGGTTCACGCCCAGCAGATTGAGCCCGTTGCGGATCATCACCATGATCAGCACCCCGATCAGCGTGCCGAATATCGAGCCCCGGCCGCCGTACAGGCTGGCGCCGCCGATCACCACGGCGGCGATCGCATCCAGCTCCAGCGCCGTGCCCGCCAGCGGGTCGATCGACAGGACCTGCGCCGACAGCAGCACCCCGGCCGCCGCCGCCAGCGCGCCGGACACCACATAGGGCAATATGCTGTAGAACAGCACGTTCAACCCGGCGGTGCGCGCCGCCTCGCGGTTGGAACCGACGGCGTAGATCGTCCGCCCGCCCTTGGTGAAACTCAGATAGAGCCCGGCCAATACATACAGCACCAGCAGGGTCGCCACATTGGACGGCACCCCGAGCACCGGCGTGTAGACCAGATCGTTGATGGCCGGCGGAATGTCGGAGATCGAACTGGCGCCGGAACAGATATACGCGAGGCTGCGCCCGATCGCCATAACGCCGAGCGTCACCACGAACGACGCCAGCCCGAAACGCGCAACCAGCACGCCGGAAAACAGCCCGATCGCGCCGCCCGCGACCACCGCCACCAGAATCCCGGCCGGGATGCCGTAGCGGGGCATGGCCAGGCCCATCAGCACCGAGGTCAGACCCAGCACGGAGCCCACCGACAGGTCGATGCCACCGGTCAAAATCACGAAGGTCATGCCGATGGCGGTAATGCCGGTCACCACCGACTGGTCCAGCAGGTTCAGCAAATTGTTGGGTTTCAGGAAGAACGGCGAGGCCAGGGACAGGGCCACGAACACAATCAGCGCGAGCCCCAGCATGCGCATCTCCAGCCTCGCGGCGAGGCGGCTGGCGAGGGCGGGGCGGGCGACGGCTTCGGACATGCCGCTCTGCCGGGTCAAACGCCGTGCGCGGTGGCTTCGTACACGCGGCGGGCGATGGCGGCCGGGTCCGGGGTGGCGACGCCGGGCACCGTCACCCCGATCCAGCCCAGGTCATGGCCCCGGTGGCTCTGCACCTGTACCAGCACCGTGCTGCGGGCTCCATCTGGCTCGGGCACGAAGGCCCCGGACGGCGCGCGCAGGGCGGTGGCAATACGCGTCTCCGCGAACCGCGGCGTGGCGCCGGCCACGAAACCCGGGTCGGCCGCGTCCTCGCCGCCGACGCGATTGAGGCAAAACAGACGCCCGCCGTCCAGCAGCCCCCAGAACGCCGCACCGCCGGTCTCGCGGGCCAGATCGCCGATCAGCCTGGTGTTCGTCGCCATGGAGCTGCGCGGTGCCGCGAACAGCGTGAGCTTTGCCTCGTCCAGCACCGCGCTCGGCATTTCGGCCATGGTCGCCCCGTCGCTCACCACGACGATGCGGCTGCACAAGCCAAGAAGCTCCTCGAAATCCGACGAGACCACCAGCACCGCCGCTCCTTGATCCGCGACCTCGCGCAGCATGGCGTAGATCGAGCTGCGCGTGCCGATATCAACTCCCTTGGTCGGTTCGTCCAGCAGCAGCACGCGTGCGCTGCAGCAGCAGCCAGCGCGCGATTATGATTTTCTGCTGCATGCCGCCGGAGAAATTCAGCATGCTGGCGTCCAGCAGGCGCTCGCTCGGCAGGCCCAGCAGGCGCAACAGGTCCGCCACGCGCCCGGTGCGGCGGGCATAGCCCAAGCCGAAGCCCCGATGCGCCGACAGATGGCCGAGCAGCAGATTTTCCCGCACCGAAAAATCCGGGACGATGCCCTGCACCCGCCGGTCTTCCGGCACAAAACCGATGCCGGCCCGCACCGCCTCGGCCGGGCGCTTGGCCGCAAACGGCCGGCCGTCGAGAAGAATTTCGCCGCCGGTGTGGGGGCGCAGCCCGAACAGCGCCTCCAGCGTCTCGGAACGTCCGGCCCCGACCAGCCCTCCGAGGCCCAGAATCTCGCCCCGATGCAGGGTGAACGACACATCGCGCACGCGCGGCGGGGCGCACAGGTGGCGCACCTCCAGCACCGGGGCGTCCGTCGCGACCGCGTCCGGGCGCTCGGCATAGATCCGGCCCAGGTCCTGGCCCACCATCAGCCGCACGATGTCGGACTGCGACAGGCTGACGGTGGGCAGCGAGCGCGCCACCGTCTTGCCCTCGCGCATCACCGTCACCCGGTCGGTGATGGCAAGCACTTCTTCCAGCCGGTGCGAGACGAACACCAGTGCGTGACCGGCCGCCCGCAGGCGGGTCATCACATCGAACAGTCGCTCGACCTCGCCGGGGCTGAGCGAGGCGGTCGGCTCGTCAAAGATGATCAGCGTGGCATCGACCGCCAGCGCTTTCGCGATCTCGACCAACTGCCGCTGTGCCACGGACAGGCGCTGCACTTCCGTGTCGAGCGGCAGCGCCCCAAGCTGCCCGAGGCTTTCCAGAATGCCGCGCGCTCGCTGGCGCAGCGCCGGGTAGCGTAGCCGGCCCGGCAGCGCCAGTTCGGGTAGAAAAATATTTTCGAGCACGGACAGGTCCGGCGCCAGGCTGGCCTCCTGCGCCACCATGGCGATGCCGGCGGATAGCGCGTCGCGCGGGCCGCGCGGGTCCAGCGCCGCGCCCCGCCACGTCAGCGTGCCGCGGTCGCGCCGCACATGGCCGCTGATGACGCGCGACAGCGTGGATTTTCCCGCGCCGTTCGCCCCCAGCAGCGCGTGTACCTCGCCCGCGGCGACCTCCATCCCGGCGCCTGCCAGGGCCCGGGTGCGGTCGAACGTCTTGTCGATGTCCGCGGCCAGCAGCACCGGCGCCGGCGTCGCATTGCTGCGCGCCGTGGCCGGTGAAGGCATCAGGTCAGCTCGTTGGCGAACACGGTCTGTTTGATGGTGGGCAGCAGTTGCGCGACGTTCTTGCTGGTCACGACCAGAATCGGCACCGAGGTCTCTTTCGGTACGCTGTCGCCCTTCAGGTGCGCCACCAGCGCTTCGGCCGACTTTACCCCCATCAGATAGGGCTGCTGCATGCCGGACCCGACCACCTCGCCTTTCTGGATCAGGTCGACCAGCTCCGGAGTGCCGTCAAACGCGGCGATCAGCACCTGGCCCTCGCGCCGCCCCGCCTTGACCGCGCGCAAGGCACCCGTGGTCGGTTGGTCGGTCTGCACGAACAGGCCGCGCATGTCTGGGTTGGCGGTCAGCATGTCCTGGACGAACTTGAAAGTCTCGTCGGCGGTGTAGGATTGCATCTGCTGCAGCCCGGCCTCCTTGGTGATGCCCGCCTCTTGCATCGCTTTGCGGAAACCCGCCGTTCGCGCTTGGCCGTTCTTGCGCGCCTGGCTGATCGTGACGAGGCCGACCGAACCGTCGGTCCAGCCCTTTTCCTTCAGCGCCGCGGCCAGGGCCTGGCCGATGCCGTAGGCGCCCTCGAAATTGTTCGAGATTACAAACGAGACGTATTCGCCCGAATTGGTGCCGATGTCGGAGACGATCACCGGTATATTCGCCTTTTGGGCAAGGCCGAGCACGGCGGGGGCGGTGGAGCTGTCGGTAGGTGAGATGCAGATGCCGGCGACGCCGCGGGCAATCACGTCCTGCGCGTTCTTCAACTGGGTGGCGGCGTTGTTGTGGCTGTCCAGTGCGGTGAAGCCGTAGCCGGCCGGTGCCGCGGTGTTCTCGATTCCCTTGCTGAGATAGCGCCAGAACGGCAGGTCAAGCCCGGGCGTGAGATAGACGATGGTCTTTTCCGCCGCACGCGGCGCGGCGACCGGCAGCAGGCCGAGTGCGGCGGCGCCGGAAAAGCTTTTCAGCAGCGAGCGGCGGTCCATTTGCATCCTCCCTTTACGCGCCGCTGCTTATAGCGGCCGCGTTTCTGTTTGCGCGGGCATCAGGTGAGCGGAAATGATGGCGCAGTTTTGCCGGCCGCTCAACCCCGGGGCGGCCCGCCTTGGCGCCGGAGTCAGCCGCCCAGATATGCTGCGCGCACCTGCGTGTCGGCCCACAGCGCCTCCGGGCGGCCGCTGACCAGAATACGCCCCGTCTCCAGGACGTAACCGCGATCGGCCACGCCCAGCGCCATGTGCGCGTTCTGCTCAACCAGCAGCACCGTCGTGCCGTGCTCGCGGATATCGGCAACGATACGAAACAATGACTGAACGATGAGCGGTGCGAGGCCCAGGCTCGGCTCGTCCAGCAGCAGCAGCACCGGGCGCGCCATCAGGCCGCGCGCGACGGCCACCATCTGCAATTGCCCGCCCGACAGCGTCCAGCCCAGCGCGTGTTCCAATCGTTGCAAGTCAGGAAACTGCCGCAGCATCGCGTCGGCGTCGCGTTCCAGCGCGCGGCGCGTCTCGCGGCGGTTGGACGCGCCCAGCAGCAGATTGTCGCGCACCGTCAGCCCCGGAAACACCCGCCGCCCTTCCGGCACGTGCGCCACGCCCAGCCGCACGATGCGCTCTGGCCCCAGCCCGAGCAGGCTTTTGTCACGTAATCGCAGCGTGCCCGCGGCGTGCGGCACCAAGCCCGAGATGGTGCGCAGCGTAGTGCTCTTGCCCGCGCCGTTGGCGCCCAGCAGGGCCACGATCTCGCCTTGGTCCACGTAGAAATCCAGCCCGTGCAGCACCTCCGCCGCACCGTAGCCGGCGCGCAACCCGGCGGCTTCAAGCAATCTCATGCCGCCGAGGCTCTCCCAGATAGGCGGCGATCACGTCGGGATGCGCCAGCGTCTCGCGCAAGAATCCGTCGGCGATGCGGGCGCCGAAATTCAGAACGGTAACGCGGTCGGCCACGTCGTTCACCAGCCTCATGTCGTGATCGACAATCAGGATCGTCAGTCCGTGGCCTTTCAGCCGACGCAGCAACGCGCCGAGCTCCTTCTTTTCGGAACTGTTGAGCCCTGCCGCGGGTTCGTCGAGCAGCAGCACCGAAGGTTCCCCGGCCAGCGCGCGGGCGATTTCCACATGCCGCTGATGGCCGTAAGACAGTTTCGCCGCGATCCGCGCCGCATCCGCGCTGCGTCCCACCACGTCCAGTGCCGCCAGCGCTCGCGCCCGCGTGGTCGCATCGTTCGCAGGCTTGCATGCTTCGGCGCCGACCATCACGTTTTCCAGTACCGTCAGGCCGCCGAACAGCCGGATGTTCTGGAACGTGCGCGCGAGCCCGTACGCCGCCCGACGGTGCGGGGGCAGGCCGGTCACGTCCCGGCCGAGCAGGCGCACGCGCCCGGTGCTGGCTCGATACAGTCCGGTCACGACATTGATAAGCGTGGTCTTGCCCGAACCGTTCGGCCCGATCAGCGCATGTACCGTGCCGCGACGCACTGACAAATCCACGCCGTCCAGCGCTTTCAGTCCGCCGAAATGTTTTGCCATAGACTCGACCGACAGCACTATCTCGTCCGTCGCCTCGCCGGTGCGCGCCAGCAGCGGCAGCCGCTCCGGCATTTCTGCCGCAAACGCGCGTTCCGCGGAAAACCGGGATGCGATTGCGCCCCAGACACCTTCCGGCAGGAACACCATGATAAAAATGACCGCGGCACCGTACACCGCCAGATAGACCTGCTTCAGAAACCGCAGCCACTCCGGCAGCAGCACCAGCAGCAGGGTGCCCAGCATCGCGCCGAACGGCGAGCGCACCCCGCCGAGCAGCGCCATGGTCAGCATGACGATGCTTTCGGCGAACGAGAACTGATCGGGGCTGATATAGGCAAACGCGCCTGCGAACAGGCCGCCGCCCAGCCCGCCGAGCAATGCGCTCAGCGCGAACGCGATCACCTTGGTGCGGAACGCATCCACGCCGGTGGTGCCGGCGGCGATTTCGTTGTCGCGCACCGCCTGCATGGCGCGCCCGAGTTTCGTGCCGCGCAGCCGCCAGACGCTCCAGGCGCTCACCGCCAGGCACGCCAGGCAGAGCGCGAGATAGGCGGAACCCCCGGTAAAGCCGGTTGGACGCAAGATGTTTTGCACGCCGTCCGGGCCGCCCGTGAGTTGCGTCCAGTTGGTCGCCACCAGCGTCATGATCTGCTGAAACGAGATCGTGACCATCGCCAGGTAATGGCCGCCGAGGCGCAGGCTGGCGAGGCCCAGAAGCGTGCCGCAGACGATCGTCACCGCCACGCCGATAACGAGCGCCAGAAAGAACGGCAGTCCCGATGTCGTGCCGAGCGCCACGCCGTATGCGCCCAGACCGAAGAACGCGGCCTGCGCCAGCGAGAGCTGTCCGCAATAGCCCAGCACAATCACCAGCCCCAGCACGGAGACGGCGTAAGTTGCCGCCTGCATCAAGATGTTCAGCGCATAGCCCTGGCCGGGCGCCAACAGCCCGGCGCCCGCCGCCAGCACCACCGATGCCGCGAGAGCCGGCAGGTCTCGCGTCAGCCGCATGGCGTCACGCCTTTTCGGCCACGCGCTCGCCAAAAAGTCCCTGCGGACGGATCAGCAGGAACAGCAGCAGCACGCCGAACGCGATCGCGTCCTTGTAGGGCACCGAAATGAACGCGGCGCCGAACGTTTCGACCATTCCCAGCGCCACGCCACCGGCGATGGCGCCCGGAATGCTTCCGAACCCGCCGATGATATTGGCCGCGAACGCCTTCAGCGAAATCAGCGCCCCCATGCCAACCGAGACGAACAGGATCGGCGCCAGCAGCACGCCGGCAAAACCGCCGAGGGCGGCACTATAGGCGAACGTGATCAGAACCATCCGCGCGACCGGAATGCCGAGCAGGCTCGCCATTTCCTTGTCCTGGCTGGTGGCCTGCAGCCGCTTGCCCAGCATCGTCTTCTCGAACACCAGGTACTGCAGCACGACCAGCAGCACGGCAACACCGATGATGGCGCAGGTACTGGCTGTCCATGAACACGTTGCCGACCTGAAAGCCCGGCGTGTCGAACAGCGTGGGTAGCACCTGCGGGCTCGGGCCGTACAGCACCAGCACCAGATTGCTGAGCAAGATGCTGGCGCCGATGGTGCTGATGATAACCGGAATCTGGCCGACGGAACCGCAGCGGCCAGTACGTGAGTCCGGCGAACACCACGCCGAAGCCGGCCATGAGCGGCACCACCAGCAGCAGCGACAGCCAGTACGGCAGGCCGAACCCGGAGAGCAGCACCACCATGGCGTAGGCGCCGAGCATGGAAAACTCGCCCTGGGCGAAATTCACCACGTTGGCGGCCCGGATCAGCAGCACGAAGCCGAGCGCCACCAGCGCATACAGCGCACCGGTGCCCAGCCCGGTAAAAAGCAGTTGCGGAACGAGGTCCAATCAGCCGGCCGGCAGATCGACCCTGCGCACATAGGCGATCTTGCCGTCGTCGTTGCGCACGATGTTGTAGCCGTGCAGCCCGTCGCCGTTGGCGTCGAAATTGTACTCGCCTTCCACGCCCTTATAGCCGCGGGTCGCGAGAATGGCGTCGCGCACTTTCGCCGGTTCCGTCCCGCCCGCGGTGGCAAAGGCGCGTGCCAGGATATGGATGGCGTCGAATGGCCAGGCCGCGAACAGGTCCGGTTGCGCCTTGTAGGAGGCGAGGTAGCGCTGGCCGAAGGCGCGGCTCGCGTCGTTGGCCTCAGTCGCATAATCCGCGACACCAAAAGTGCCGTACAAAGCGGGTCCCGCCAGTTTCATGGCGGTGATGCTGACGATGCTGGGTGAGCCGAGCCAGGGAGTGTGCACGCCGAGCTGGCGTAGCTGACGGGCAAAAACGGCCAGGTCGGTCTCGAACGTCATGTAGCTGGACAGCAGCTCGGGATTGGACTTGCGCACTTCCAGCACGACCGAGGTGAAATCCGACCGTCTGGTTGGGGTAGCCCTGCATCAGCACCGGCTTGATGCCGCGCGCCTTCAGCTCCGATTCCAGAGCTTTTGCACCGCTGGAGCCGAATGCGTCGGTGCTGTACACGACGGCCCACTTCTTCTTGCCCATCTCCTGCACGCCGTATTCGGCGATGACGCGGGCCGAAAAACTGTCGTTCGGCCGGCAGCGGAACAGCCAGGGATTGCCGGAGTGGGTCAGCGTGGGATCGGTGCCGCCGAACATCACCGGCTTGCCCACCTTCAGGATGTCCGGGGCCATGGCGTTGGTCTGCGTGGAGCGGATCGAGCCGATGAACGCCGCGATCTCCGGGCGCGCGGCGAGCCGGGAAAAGGCCAGCACGGCGCCGGGATTGGTGGTCTGGTCGTCCTCGAACACCACCTGAAGCGGCCGTCCGAGCGGCGGGTCCTTGTTCACGTCCTCCAACGCCATGGCGATGCCGTTCTGGGTGTATCGCCCGGCTTCCGCGGCCGGTCCGGTCAGCGGCACGACCGCGCCGATGACGATGGGATCGGCGGCCCGGGCGATATGGGGTGCGGCCAGCAGGCCGGCCGTGGCCAAGGCGAGGTCGCGTCGCGTCAGGGGCATGGGCGTCCTCCGTTGGTTTTCTTGAGCCCGTCAACCGGGGGCCCTTTGTCGCCATGTGGCCGGGATTACAGCGCATCTACCGCGCTATGGCGAGCGCATGTCACCCGGTTGGTTGCCCCGCGAGATCGGTTCTGTCATATCCGCCCGCCAACCGTGGCCGAAAAACCGGACGCGGACCGCAGCCATTGCCGTGCCTCACGGCCGAGAAAACCAGGACTGGAGACCGCCCCACAATGTCACTCCCCCTGATCGTCGCGATCATTTGCGGCGTGCTGGCCCTCGCCTACGGGGTCTATACCACCCGCCAGGTGCTGGCCGCCGACGCCGGGACCGCGCGCATGCAGGAGATTTCCGCGGCAGTCCAGGAAGGTGCCCGCGCCTATCTGAACCGCCAATACCTCACCATCGGCATCGTCGGCATCGTCATTTGCGTGCTGCTCTCCGTCCTGCTGGGCCTGAAAGTCGGCATCGGCTTCCTGATCGGCGCCATCCTGTCCGGGGCCGCCGGCTATGTCGGCATGAACGTCTCCGTGCGCGCCAACGTGCGCACCGCGCAGGCGTCGCGCCAGGGTTTGGCCGCCGGGCTGGATATCGCCTTCAAGTCGGGTGCCATCACCGGGATGCTGGTGGTGGGGCTGGGGCTGCTCGGCGTGTCGATCTACTACGCCATCCTGCGCGGCGGCGTGGTGGGCGACGATCTGCGGCCGGTGCTGGAGGCGATGATCGGCCTCAGCTTCGGCGCCTCGCTGATCTCCATCTTCGCCCGTCTCGGCGGCGGCATCTTTACCAAGGGTGCGGACGTGGGCGCGGACCTGGTGGGCAAGGTCGAGGCCGGCATTCCCGAGGACGACCCCCGCAACCCCGCCGTGATCGCCGACAACGTGGGCGACAACGTGGGCGACTGCGCCGGCATGGCCGCCGACCTGTTCGAGACCTACGTGGTGACCATCGTGGCCACCATGCTGCTGGCAGCCATCTTCTTCACCGGCCCCAATCTTCCGCCCGGCGTGCGCGACGCACTCATGCTGCTGCCGCTGGTGATCGGCGGCGTGTGCATCCTGGCCTCCGTGGCCGGCACCTATTTCGTGAAACTCGGCCCCGATAACGGCATCATGCGGGCGCTGTATCGGGGCCTGCTGGTCACCGGTGGCGCCTCGGTGATCCTGATCTTCCTGGTCATCCTCGCCATGGTGGGCCTGCGCACGCCGCTGGCCTTGGCGGGCGGCGCGTCGGTCAACGGCCTGGGCCTGTTCGGCTGCGCCGTGGTCGGCCTGCTGGTGACCGGGCTGATCGTGGTCATCACCGAATACTACACCGCCACCGAATACCGCCCGGTGCGCAGCATCGCCCAAAGTTCCACCACCGGACACGGCACCAACGTCATCCAGGGTCTGGCCGTGTCGATGGAGGCCACCGCGCTGCCGGTGCTGGTGATCTGTCTCGGCATCATCCTGTCCTTCCTGTGCGCGGGCCTGTTCGGCATCGCCGTCGCCGCCACCACCATGCTGTCGCTGGCCGGCATGATCGTGGCATTGGACGCCTACGGTCCGGTGACCGACAACGCCGGCGGCATCGCCGAAATGGCCGACCTGCCGGCCGACGTGCGCAAAACCACGGACGCGCTGGACGCGGTTGGCAACACCACCAAGGCGGTGACCAAGGGCTATGCCATCGGCTCCGCGGGCCTGGCGTCGCTGGTGCTGTTCGCCGCCTATAGCGAGGACCTGACCCACTACTTCCCCAACCTGCACGTCAATTTCGTGCTGCAGGACCCGTACGTGGTGGTGGGCCTGATCGTGGGCGGGCTGTTGCCGTACCTGTTCGGCGCGCTGGGCATGACCGCGGTGGGCCGCGCCGCCGGCGCCGTGGTGGTGGAAGTGCGGCGCCAGTTCCAGCAGAAACCCGGCATCATGGCCGGCACGGAACGTCCGGAATACGGCCGCGCGGTGGACATGCTGACCCGCGCCGCGATCCGCGAAATGATCGTGCCGTCGCTGCTGCCGGTGCTGGCGCCAGTGGTGCTGTATTTCGTCATCGACGCGATAGGCGGCCAGACCGCGGCCTTCTCCGCGCTGGGTGCGATGCTGCTCGGCGTGATCGTCACCGGGCTGTTCGTGGCCATTTCCATGACCTCCGGCGGCGGCGCCTGGGACAACGCGAAGAAATACATCGAGGAAGGTCATCACGGCGGCAAGGGCTCGGAGGCGCACAAGGCCGCGGTCACCGGCGACACGGTGGGCGATCCCTACAAGGACACCGCCGGCCCCGCGGTCAATCCGATGATCAAGATCACCAACATCGTGGCGCTGCTGCTGCTGGCGATTCTCGCCCATTTCGGCTGACCACCATCACGAGGCCGCAATGGATATCGCAAAAATCCCCACCGGCCGCAATCCGCCGCACGACATCAATGTCGTAATCGAAATCCCGCAGGGATCGGCGGTCAAATACGAGGTGGACAAGCACAGCGGCGCGGTGATGGTCGACCGTTTTTTGTTCACGCCGATGGCGTATCCGGCTGCCTACGGCTTCATCCCCGGCACGCTTTCCGACGACGGCGACCCGGCCGACGCGCTGGTGCTGACGCCCGCGGCGGTGGTGCCGGGGGCGGTGATCCGGGCGCGGCCGATCGGCGTGCTGAACATGCAGGACGAGAGCGGCGCGGACGAGAAACTGGTCTGCGTGCCGCACGACACGATCCACCCGCAGTTTTCCGAAGTGCGCGACATCGACGACCTGCCGGAGATCACGCGCCGTGCCATCGAGCATTTCTTCCGGAACTACAAGGACCTCGAGCCCGACAAGTGGGTAAAGGTCACCGGCTGGAGCGGCCGGCGGGCCGCCGAGGACGTGATTCGCCGCAGCATCGCGGCGGCCGCCAAAATAGCGGGCGGGTCATCGGCCAGGCGCTACCGCCATCACGGCTGTTCCCATACCCCGAACGCCTCGCGAAACACTTTTTGGCCCGCGCTCGTGACCGAGACGGCACGGCTGTCCCTGACGCGCTGGATCCAGTGCGCGTCAAATGCCCGCGCGGCGAGCGCCGCACCGATCGCGCCGGCGATGTGCGGCCGTCGCTCGCTCCAGTCGAGGCAGGGCTTGCAGAACGTGCGGCGCCGCTTCGTCGCCTCGGTCACGTCGATGCCGAGTCCGGACAGGAAAGCAATTCCCGACCCGGTCACCTCACCCCCATCCTCGGCCAGGATGACGTGCCCGCGTTCAGTCAGCGCGTCGGCTATGCCGACCGCAATCCGTCCGGCCAGGTGGTCGTAGCAGGTGCGCGCCTCGCGCAGCGCTTCGCCGCCTCGCCAGCGCGGACGGGAGCGGGATGGCCCGGTCTCGGCGACCGCCATGATGCTTTCCAGCATCCGCCCGACCAGCGGGGATGCCAGCCGGAAATAGCGGTGCCGCCCCTGCCTGTCGGGCGCAAGCAACCCGGCCTCGGCAAGCTTCGCCAGATGTCCGCTCGCGGTCTGTGGGGAGACGCCGGCGAAATAGGCCAGCTCGGAAGCGGTCAGCGCGCGTCCGTCCAGCAACGCCGACAGCATGTTGGCCCGGCCCGGGTCGCCGACCAGGGCGGCCACCTCCGCGAGGTTAGGTACCCTGCACTCATGACTGTTCATTCCACGATATGGGAAACATCGATGCCCGTTCCCGCAAGATCGGCAGCCGCGAGGATCATTCGGCGGCTTTGACGGGCGGGTAGAACTGGGGCGCCTCGCGCCGGTCGGCCATCCCGTAGTCGCGCACGATGCGGACGGCTCGGTGCCTCGCGCTTCTGTTTGCACCGCCGAGCCACGCGGCGGCATCGACCGCGTCGCGCCACGAACACACAAGCGCGAACGCGCCCGGCGTATTGATGCTCTCAAAAACATCGTACGCGACCAGGCCCGCCGCGTGCTCGCCGGGCGCTCCCAGCCGCGTCGTAACCTCTCCGGCCTTGCGCTCGGCCGGATCGAGTGTCGCTTCGGTGATGGTGACGAGGCGCGCGGCCCCGACCTCGGTCTCCTCGAAATGCTGCTCGCGCAGGGTCTGGCCCTGTGGCAGGTGCGTGTCGGACCGGATCTCGCCGACCCGCAGGTGGTAGTCGCGGAAAACCTCGAACCGGCCCTTCTCCTGGATCTGATGATGCAGCGCGTGCGTCCGCCAGCGGATCACCGCCTTCTCGTCGCGCCAGGTGGACAGCGAGAGAAGCCATCCGTCCCGGCGCTTGCTGGCATAGCGGTTGTTGTCGGCAAAACCGTCGATCCGTTCCAGCTCCGGCCGGAGCTGTTTCGCGTACGACGGGTCCTCGTCCCAGCGCTCGGCTTTCGGCTGCACCTCGAAGATGACTGCAAACATCTGTTCTCCTCGGTCTCAAATCGGCTGAGCCGATCATCTGGGAACCTGCTGCGGCTTTGTCCCGCTGGATCGCTTCGGTCACGGCCGAAGCGAGGTCGGCAAGAGTATGGCTGGTTCCACGCTGGGTGCCCGCCAGCAAGGGTGGCGGGCATAGGTGAGATTTACATCGACCGGGCACGGGCCAGCCTCCGCAATTATCCTAACTCATGCGTAAAGTATTCTTGACACACCCGGCGCTTCGTGCGACAGTGCGGGCCGCGATGTCCGAAATCCTCCCGCCCCAAACACATACCCAGCACCGCCTGGCGGTTCGCCGCCATCATCCGCGACCTGTCCGGGGCGGCCGGGATGCGGATGCGCGCCGACCCGGCGACGGTGCCGAAGCTGAGCCTGCTGCAGGCCTGGCTGCACAACACCATCAGGAGGTTCGTGGCTCTGGCGCAGCGGGCCAAGGCGGGTCCGCTGCCGCCGCCTCGCCCCCGCGCCTCCCGAGACCGGCGCCCGAGCCAACTCCCCACCCGCCCCGGCCGCGCCAGCCCGAGATGCCGCGGCAGTTCCTCTGGGTGGTGCGATTGCTGGGGGTGGAGGCGACGGGCTGTGCCAACCAGCTCGACTATCTGCTGAAAGACCCCGAGATGCAGGCCCTGCTCCGGGACGCGCCGCAGGTGGGGCGGCATCCTGCGGCCGCTGTATCGGAGGCTGGGACGAAAGCCCGACCCCGCCCTGTTGCCGCCGCCGCCGCCCCGTCCGCCCCGGGTCAGGCCGCCCCCTCCCGCACCGGACCCCGCCGCACCGGTCCCAACCGAACCGGCCGAAAAGCCGTTCCGAAAGCGTCCGCTCCGCACCGAGGCGCGCACGCGAAAACCGAAGTGGACCTACCCCGGCACGGAGTGGAGGAAGTGGGGCGGTTTCTGGTTTCCCGGGCCGATCCGAAAACCGACCTGACTGGGCCGCCTGCCCAGGCACGCCCGTATCGTTGCGTATACGACACATACAGCCGCGGTTCGCCGGCTAAAGTCAGACCGAAGCCATCTGACGACCGGTGATCTCCGCGACCCGCGCCGCGTACGCGTCCAGGTGCGTCTGCATGTCCAGATGCTCTTCGGCGAATTGCCGCGCTCCCGCGCGCAGCCGTTTGGCGCCGCGCTTGTCTTCCAGCGCGCTCAGCACCGCTTCGGCCACCGCCTGCGAGTCGAGGCCGGGCACCAGGATTCCGTTTTGGCCGTGACTGATGAACTCGCTCACCGGTTCGACATCGGCCGCGACGATCTGGCAGCCGCAGGCCAGCGCCTCGCGCAGCGACCATGAGGCGACGAACGGATACGTCAGATACACGTGGACATCGGAGCGCTGCAGCAGCCGCAGGTAGCTCCCGTACGGGACCTGTCCCGGCATCAGCACCCGGCTCTCGTCATATTGGCCCGCCAATTCACGCTGCATGAACTCGCGCCAGGTGCCTTGCGTCAGCTTGGCGCCGTAGCTGACATCGTCGCCGCCCACCATGATCACCCGCAAATCCCGCCGCTCGCGCAGCAGCCGCGGCAGCGCCCGCATCATGGTGTGGAAGCCGCGATACGGCTCCAGATTGCGGCACACGAAAGTGACCAGTCGCTCTTTGGGGGTCACGCGAAAGCCGTTCAGTTCGAAATTCTGCTTCGCGAGTTCGGGCTTTGGCTTGCACACATCGAGCTGCGCGCCTTCCGGCATCAGCCGGATCTGCGAGCGCGCCCACTCCGGATAGCGCGTCAGCTGCCAGCGTGTCGGCGTCTGGCCGTGCTGGTTCAGCGCCAGTGCCAGGTGATTGACCACGTTCATGGCGCGAATGCGGGGAAAGCGCTCGCGGCTGACCGGAAATTCCTGGTCGTAGCCGACGTCCTGGCCCTCGGTGTCGTAGTAGAACTCGAAATAACCCAGGATCGGCGAACCCGGGAACACGTCGACCAGGTCGAGCAGCTCGCCCCAGCCGTGATGGCCGATGATGACATCCGGCGCAAAACCGAGTCGCTTCAGGTTGGTCGCGGTCTGCGCCACCAGTTCGGCGCGGCGCGCGGCCAGATCCCAGTCGCGGGCATTGGGGTGAGTCGGCTCGGGGTCTACCTTGGGCGCCCGGTAGAACGCCCGCTGCACGCGATCGATGCGATTGTCGTTTGGCTCGGAGATGAACATGAGCCGGTTGGACGTGTCGTGGAGCAGGTGGCGGATCAGGTGGTAGTACTGCCCCGGAAAGTTCTGGTGCACAAACAGATAATTCACGCACCGCCCCGCCGGACGCCTTTGCAGGCGACGCCCCGCCCGGGACTGTGCCCAGGACGGCGCGCGGCCCGTGGCCTCAACGCTTGCGGCCGCTCGCCGGCTTGCCGTGCGGCTCCGGCTCGGGCGGCTTTTTCGGCCTGCCGTCGGTCCTGGCCGCCTCGGGCCTGGGCACGGGCTTGGCAGCCGGGCGCCCGGAGGTCTGAGCCGGGGCCGAGGCCCGGGAAACCAGCTCGTCGGTCCTGCGCGGCTGCAAGATTACCTGAAACGCTTCCATGGCGGCCAGGCTGTCCGCCTCGCAGGCCTCGCCATTCATCACCGGACCCACCTCGGAGCCATCGATGAACGTGGCCGAATAAATCACGTCGTGAGTTTCCGCCGGAGCGCCCCGCAGCCGCACGCGCAGCCCGAGCAGCGGCAGCGCCATGGCGCGACTGCCGCAGAACTGGCCGCCCTCGACCCAGGGCGACAGCCAGCCCTGCCCCAGCACCGCCTGATACTCGATATCCGCTGCCGCGATCGCCCGCACGGGCGACAGCCCGAACCCCTCGATCCAGCGCTTGCTGCCGCGTTCGCCCAACCACTCGCCCAGCATGGCTCCGACATCGCCACGCTCCTGGATGTGCGCCACCATTTCCATCACCGCGGTGCCGCGTGCGGGCGCGGCGTTTGGCGCCTCCGCGACCCTTGCCGGCGCCGGGCGCGGCGGCGCCGTGGGGGCGGCCGTTCCCCATTCCAGCAGCCGCATCACCTGGATATTGGGCGCCGAACCTTCGCCTCCTCCGGGCGCCTGGTAGATCGTCACCAGCAACTGGGCCGGGCCTTGGCTTACGCGCACCAGGGCCGCATCACCGATTGCCGAAAGCCAGCCATCCGGCCGAAACCCGGAGATCGTCACCGCGTCCGGCCGGCTTGCCGCACCAGGAGGCAGCGACAGGCGCACGCCCGGCAATCCGGTGCCCGGGTCCCCGCCCTTTGCGGGCGTCTGCACGATGCAGAACAGGCCGCTGTCCAGCGTCATCAGGTGCCCGCTGACCTTGAGTTCGCTCATCAGCGAGCCGGCAGCGGGTGCCACTCCCCGCCCCAGGGCGGGCTGGATCGGGCCGACCTGTGCTTGGCCCGACTGCGCTGGACCGGGTTGCCCCGGGCCGCGTTGTGCTTGGCCGGGTTGCCCTGGGCCGGGTTGTGCTTGGCCGGGACCGAATCCACGGGACTGGGAACCTGCCACGCTTTGGGCGGGGGCCGGCTTAACCCTTGGGGCAGCCGCCACTCCCATCTGGCGTGCGACGGCTGCGGTGGCGGGGACGTCAGGCATGATGACTCTCGCTCAATGGGCAGGCGGATCGGCGGGGCCGAGGTAATCGCAATCCTACTACCAACCGGTTTGCAGGACGTTTCGCTCAGCCGCAAGCGGTAGAAAATTCAGCAGTGCGTCGTTGATTTGGTCCGCTGGCAAGCCGAGCGGCAGCAGCCATCCGCGGCCGGTCGCCCGCACCCTCTCGGCAGGCGCGCCAAGGTCGAACGCCGCCACCGAAAGGCCGGCACGCCAGGCCTCACCCAACGCCAGGCACCAGGTCTCCGGCCACACGCTGGGCAGAAAGGCGAGCGGAGTGCGTTGCGCCCGGATTAGCGATTCTGCCTCGGCGGGTTTGAACGGTCCGGTAATCGTCACCCGTCCGGTTTCAAGCAGCCTTGGGTCATCGACGGTGTGGCCCACTACCATGAAGCTGAGGCCAAGGTCACGCGCGGCGGCGTTCTGCGCACAAGCCAGCAGGATGTCGAATCCCTTTTCCTGGCCGATCGCGCCGACCACGCAGACCCGCGGCTCCAGGCACCGCGGGGCAGGGTCCGCATTGGCGTAGCGATCCGGGGCGTAGCGATCGGGGGCGTAGCGATCGGGCTCATGCGGCTCCACCTCGGGCAGGATCGCCGGGAAATGTCGTTGCAGGCGCGTCGCCGCATCCCTCGACGGCGCCACCACGCGAGTCGCACCGGCCAGCTCGCTCGCCGAGCGGGCCACCAGGTCCGGCACCGAGATTTCCTCCTCGATTCGGCTTCCCAGGTCGGCCACGCAGGCGACGCATTCGCCGACTGCCGGCTCGCCGCAATACTGACCGCTGCGGCCGACGAGCGAGACCCGCGGGCAAAACCAGGCGTAATCATGCAATCGTACTTCGTAGCGGATGCCGAGCCTGCGGGCCAGGTCGAGCACGGCGTGATGGTGGCCAAGCAGATGATGCACTTCCATCCCGACCGGCCGTGCCGGGCGCAGCAGATGCGCCAGATCCTCCAATTCGCCGGGAATGCGATAGCGCAGGTTCGGCCACCGCTCCGTGTCACCGTCAACCTGACAAAGCCCCGGGAGGTAGGCGCGCTCCAGCGCCGCGGCAGTGCCCGAACGGTCCAACACGGGGCGCAGCAGGATCGGCGTCCGGCCGGCCGCACGGATGGCGCGGCAGCGCTCGCCCACGCAGCGTTCCACGCCGCCCCCCAAATCGTGAGTTATCAGCAGCACCGAGCCTGATCCGGAGGCATGTGCCGCGTGCCAGCGCAGGGCGTCCAGGCGCCGCCGGGCGGGCAGCAGCGGATCGCGGGAAATCCAGTCCGCGATCAGCGCGCGATATCCCGGATGAACCTGCTCCAGAACGTCCAGGTTGCGCGCGACCAGCGCCTCCCGCGAAGCCGCGAACGAGCGGCCGCCCAGATGGGCCACATACGCCCCCGGCACCGCGACGTGGCGCCAGCCGAGCTGGCGTGCCCGCAGGCAGAAATCGTTCTCCTCGCCGTAACCCTGCGCGAACAGGTCCTCGCGGAACACGCCGACCTGCTGCAGACACTCGCGGCGGATATACATGCAGAACCCGACCGCGGTAGGAATCTCGACCGCAACGTCGGGATTGGCGCGCGCCGCCATGCGGGAAAGCCGGGCGAGGGCGGCCCCTGCCGGGGGCGGTTCCGGCGCGCCCGGGTCCGGATAGCCCAGGATCGTGGCGTCGTTGGAGAGCGGCGTGGCGGTGCCGATGTCGGGCGCCCGGTGTACCGCCGCTTGCAGGCACTCGAGCCAGCCGGAAGTCGGCAAGGTGTCGCTGTTGAGCAGCACGATGTCAGGCGCGCCGTCCAGACCGTACGCCGCCCGCAGTCCCGCATTGGCCGCCCCCGGGAACCCGCGATTGCGCTCCAGCCTGATCAGGCGGATCGCGCCCCGCATTGCCCGCCGCTTCAGGTCCGATGCCAGCACGGGGTCGGGCGAGCAGTCGTCCACGGCGATCACGGCAGTTCCGGGCGGGACGGTGCGCCGCACGGCGTTCAGGCAATCGAGCGTCTCGGATCTCCCGCGATAGACCGGCACGACCACGGCCACCGGTCGCCGGAGCGCACGCCCCGCCCCGGCAACCGATGTCGCTGGGATGGGCGGGCGCGGCATGGTCCGGGGTGCAGTGCGGCGGCCGGGATCGATCGGCCAGGCGCGCGCGACCGCGCAAGCCGGCTCGGCTGCGGCTCTGAGTGGAGCGGCCGGATCGAGCGGACTGCCGGCAAGCGGCGTCCCGTCCAGCCCGGTCACGGTGACCGCCCCCGCAAAGCGCGCCAGCGCCGCGGGCGGGACCGAAAACCGACGCGGCCGTGTCAGCGGCCGGGCGGCCCGCATGCTCTGGTCGTTTGCCGTCACGCGCAGCGTTTGCGAACCATCGCTGACCAGCAGCTCCGGGTCCCGAGCGGCATCGCCCGGGTGCCAGGCCCAGCCCTCCAGGCCTCCATCGCGTGGCGCGACCACGCCCTCCACGCGCCGGATCAGGGCTACCTCGATCGGGCTTCCCAGCAATGCCGTGCCGTCCGCAGCCACCTGCAGGCGCCTCGCCCCCGGCGGCACGGCGTCTCCCGGCAGAAGTGTCCCGGTTTCCGTCGTGATGCGAACTGCCGTCCCGGGCGCGATGAGCCCGAATGCGACCGTCTCATCGCTGGACAGAGCGCACCATCCGGGCAAGCCGGCGGTTTCCGCGACGGCGCTTGCCACCCCGGCCGAACCGGCCTCCCAGCGATGCCGCGACAGACAATCTTGCAACGCTTGCACCGCTTCGGCGATGCAGCCGAGGCGCAGGCAGGTCACGGCGCGACCCAGCCAGGCCTCGCGCAGATCGCAGCGTCGTGCCACCTCGGCGAAATGGCGTGCCGCCGCTGCGCAATCGCCGGCGGCCAGAAGGGCCGCGGCCAAGGTCAGCAGTGGCGCCGGGTCTTCCGCGGCGTAGCGGCTGGCCCGCTCCAGCCAGGACACGGCCGCTTCGATGTCGCCGCCGGCAAGGGCCTGCTGGCCACGCTGCAGCGCGGCCAGCGCCAATTCGCCCTCAAGCTCGGCCCGGGTTTTGGGCGCTGTCGCTGCCGCGGGCACCCTACCGAACCAGAGTCTCGGGTTCCGCTAACTCTCGCATTTTTTCAGCACGAGGCGCCGCCGGGGGAACTGCCGGAGCGGCTTGGGGCAGCGCGTCGAGATCGCTTTGCGCCTCCGCCAGGCCCTGACTGAGCGCCCGTTCCAGCCACATGCGCGCCTGCACAGGGTCCGTTTCGCCGGCCAGCCCGCGGGCCAGATACCGGCCCAGCATCAGTTGTGCGTGCGGGTGGCTCCGCTCGGCCGCGGCGCGGAACCACTTTTGCGCCTCCGGACGGTCCCACGGCACGTCATGGCCGCCGCCATGCAGGGCGCCGAGCGCGAACATGGCGCCGACATGACCGTGCTCGGCGGCGCGCTGGAACAGCAGCAGGGCACCGGGATGGTCCTTGGGGCCGCCGCGGCCGTTCACCATCATCTCGGCCAGCGCCACGTTCGCGTCCAGCATGCCGAGGTCCGAGGCGCGCTTGATCCAGCTGCGCCCTTCCTCAAGGTTCACCGGCATGCCGCGCCCTTCGACCAGCATCCGGCCGTACCAGTATTGCGCGTTGACCACGCCCTCGGCGGCGCGCCGCAGCCACTGTGCGGCCTGCGCGTCGTCGCGGGCGATACCCACGCCCTCGGCCAGGCAGATCCCATAATTGTACGCGGCCACCAGATCTCCGGCGGTCGCGCCCTGCTCGAACCAGGAGCGAATGCGGTCCGCATCGCCCGGCTCGGCCTTGCCGGCCAGCACCAGATTGGCGAGATCCTGCTTGGCCTGCGGGTCGCCGGCTTCGGCCGAAATGCGGAACCACCGCGCCGCCTCGGTCGGGTCGCGCGGCACGCCGGCACCGGTCAGGTGCAGCAGGCCCAGCGCCCGGGCCGCGGTCTTGTGGCCTGCATCGGCCGCGCGGCGAAACCACATCGCGGCCTCGGCGTGGTTGGGCGGCAGCTCGCCGCCGCGCGCGTAGAGGTCGCCGACCACCGCGGCGGCTTCCGGGTCGCCCTGCAATGCGGCGCGCCGCAGCCAGGATTCGCCCTCCAGCAAATCGCGCTCGCACCCCTGGCCGTGGAGCAACGCCAGACCGTAGCGGGCCTGCGCCGCGCGAATGCCTTTGCGGGCAGCCTCGGAATAAAGCGCCGTCGCCCGCTCCAGGTCCTGGCCCACGCCGCGTCCCTGCTCGTAGAGCACGCCCAGCAGATATTGCGCGGTGCCCAATCCCAATTCGGCGGCACGCGAGAGATGTACGGCGGTCTGACCGAGCAGCTCCGGCGTTTGTGCCCGGCGCAGCAGCGCCAGTGCATAACCGAGATGACCCTGCGGGCAATCGGCCCCGGCCGACCGAGAATAGGCCTGCTCGCCGCCCTCCAGGTCGCGCATCAATTCTGGGCCGGAGGTGAGCAGATAGCCGAGCAGCGCCTCGCCCTCGGCCGAACCTCCGGCGGCGGCCTTCTGCGCCCAGTGCGCCGCCCGCGCCGGGTCCGGATCCATGCCGGCCCATGCGCTGAACAGCCCCGGAGCGGGTGCCGGGACCGCCATGTCGGATCCCCCCGGGGGGGTGTTGCTGGCGACGCCGTGCAGGTACACGGCGGCCAGCAGGGACTGCGCCTCGACGTAGCCGCGCGCCGCGGCACGTTCCAGCCAACGGGCGGCTTCGACCGCACTGGGCGGCACGCCGGCCGCGTCCAGATAGGCGCGGCCGACCAGAAATTCCGCCTCGGCGATGCCTGCCCCCGCCGCCCGGGCCAGCAGCGGAAACGCCTCTGCCCGATCACCCGCTGCGATGTGCCGCTTGGCTCGCTGCAACGCCCCCTTGGAGGTCGCGAACGAGTCCCCGAGGCGAGACAGCATGCTCACGTTTGCCAGCCCTGTGTCGTCGCCCGTTCCCCGCGGGCCAGGTTGATCACGAAGGTTCGCGCATGCCCTCGGCGAAGGTCGGAATCAGGCGTTCGAAGAAGTATTGCAGCACGGTTCGCTTGCCGACCTTGATATCCGCCGTGATCGGCATGCCCGGGGTAACCCGGAAACTCGCCGGAACGTTGTGCACGTTCATCTTATCGATGCTGATGCGCACCATATAGGCGACCGGGCTGATCGCAGGCAGGTTCTGGGCCGTGGTATAGCCGAGCGACGGCTGAGCGGGCAGCGGATTGGATTGGGGAGGCGGCTGATTGGTGAAACTGTCCGAACTGACGTTTCGCACCGTCCCTTCGGCGAAGCCATAGAGCAGATAGGGAATGGTATCGAACTTGATGGCTACCGGATCGCCCACCTTCAGGTAGCCTTGATCCGCGCCTGCGATCATTCCAACGACGTCCATCGGCGCGTTCGCCGGCACCAGACGCATCAACTCGTCACCGCTCTGCACCACCGAGCCGAGGGACACATGCGAAATGCTGTTGACCGTCGCATCCTCCGGCGCCGTCAGGTTGACGACCTGGGATCGCAGCTTGTTCTTGGTCGCCTGATCGATCATGTCCGACAGCGCGCGCTCCTGCGTCCCGAGCGTGTCGGAGGTCTGCGAGAACCACTGATGCACGAACGCTACCAGGTTCTGGAGGGCACCTTCGAGATCGTGCTGCGCACCCACGATCTGCTGCCGGGTATCGGCCAGCGAGGCTTGGATCTGCACACGCTGGTCCTGGGCTGAAAGGTAATTGAGCTGAGCGTCCAGGCCGACTTTCGCCAGTTGTCCGTGAATGCCCTCGACCGTCGTTGCGAGCGGCAGACGCTGCGAGTAACCCTTTTCGTCTTCCTTGAGCTGCGCCACCTTGGCGCGCGCCGCCTCCACGGTTTGTTGCAGGCTGGCGACCTGGGCGAGGTAGTTGGAATGACGCTCCTGCCACATCTGGGCCTGCGCATCGCTGTCCGGGGTGCCGTCGGACACGTAGGGCTGGTTTGACATTTCAGCATTGAGGCGGTCGACCTGTGCCTTCAAACTCTGCATCTGGGCCACCGTCGATTTTTCGTCGCTGCCCGCAAAGGTCGGGTCGAGTTCGGCCAGCATCTCGCCTTTCTTGACCCTTTGGCCGTCATGCACGAGGATCTTGCGCACGATCGCGGTTTCCAGCGGCTGCACGACCAGGTCCGGAGCGTGCGACGCGACCACCGCCTGCGCCGTCACGATCATGTCGATCTTAATGAAGAACATGGCCGCCACTGCGCACAAGATTAGCGTAGTTACCAAGACGGAGGTCAGGCGAGCGGTCATTGGAGCCGGCTCGGCGATCAGCGCCATGCTCGGCGACTGGAACTCCAGCAAGGCAAAGCTGGTATGGTCGGCCTCGACTTTTGCCAGCGTTCCCTGGCTCATGGCCGGCAAGGGCAGGATGTTGCCGCGGCGCTTGTCAGTCGTCGTGGTCATGGTCTTCTCCTTCAGTCCCCTTGCGCGATGACCGGTGCGGGCATGCCACCACGCGGCATGCCGCCTGTTTCCAGGTGACGGTTCTGCTGCAGCCAGAGCTGGCGATAGATGGGGCAGCGCTCCACCAGCACGATGTGCGGCGCCATGTCGACGGGCTTGCCGCGATCAAGCACCAGGATCTTGTCGCAATCGGTCAGCGAAGACAGGCGATGCGAGACGATGACCATGGTGCGCCCGCGCGCAATGCGCTGCAGGTTCGCGTTCACCAGCGCTTCGCTCTCCGGGTCGAGCGCGCTGGTGGCCTCGTCCAGGATCAGCAGGCGGGGATCGTGGATCAGGCCGCGCGCGATTGCCAAGCGCTGCCGCTGGCCACCCGACAGGTTGGGCGAACCCTCCTCGATCCACGTTTCATAGCCGTTCGGCATCCGCTCGATAAACTCCTCCGCGCCGGCCAGGCGCGCGGCGCGCACCGCGTCGGTCAAGGTCAAACCCGGCCGGCCGCTGATGATGTTTTCGCGGATCGTGCCGCGGAAGAGGAAGTTTTCTTGGAGCACCACGCCGAAATTGCGGCGCATGTGGGCGAGGTTGATCTCGCGCAGGTCGTTGCCGTCTATCTTGATGTATCCCTCGTAGTCGCGGCTGATGCCTTGCAGCAGCCGCGTGATGGTGGATTTGCCCGACCCGCTGCGGCCGACCAGGCCCAGCATCGTACCCGCCTCGACCTCGAACGTGACGCCATCCAAAGCCTTCGACTTGGTGTTGGGGTAGGTGTAGTCCACCTTGTTGAAGGAGATGGCCCCCTCGAAGCGGGGCCGCAGGCCAGCCCCGGGATTGGCCACTTCCGGCTTGCTGTTCAGCACGTGGCCGGCGAGGTTGATGGCGACCTTCACCTCCTGGAAGTCCTCGATTACGCGCGCAAGCCCTGCCAGGGGCGAGGCCACGCGCGAGCTCAGCATCATGAAGGCGATCAGTCCGCCGGCATTGGCAAGATTCCCCAACTCCAAGGCCAGAAACACGCCCAGCAACAGCACGCCACGCTGCATGAATGCCTCGATCGGCATGGTCAGCGTCTGCGGCCAGTTCGAGATCTGCTGGCACACCATTTTCATGTGCGTGCTGTCGGCGGTGCGACGGTCCCAGACTTCGCGCTGCTGCGGCTCCAGGGCCAGCGACTTCACCGTGCGGATGCCGTGCATGCTCTCGATCAGCACGCTCGCCTTCTGGGTCTCGGCGTTGATCCAGCGCGCAATCGCGCGCGCGACCGGTCCCAGGAAGCACATGATGACCAACGCAATCGTGCCGCCGGCGATGATCACGATCCAGGTCAGGGTCGGCTGAATCAGGAACAGCACCGGCAGCAGCACCAGAAGCGTGATCAGGTCCAGGAAGACCGTCATCAGCCTGCCGGTCATGAAGTCTCGGATCTTGTTCACCTGCATGATGTGATGGCTGATGACGCCCGCCTGCTCGCGCTCGAAATAGTCGAGCGGGAGGTTGAGCAGGCGGCGGAATATCTGCAGGCTCAGCTTCGCATCCACCCGAGCGCCAATCACCATCATCAACTGGCGGCGCGCGAAACCCAGGATCGCCTCGAATACCACGAAGATCAGCACCAGCGTGGCGATCAGGAACAGGGTCGAGAAACTCTGATGGACCAGCACCTTGTCGATGACGGTCATGACCACCAGGGCCGGCAGGATGGCCAGAAACGACAGTGCAACCGAGGCGTACAAAATCATGCGAAGGAGCTTCTTTTCCTTCAGCACGATCCGCGCCAGGAATTTGAGGTCGAAGGGCGCGTTGTCCTCGGTGATGCCCCGCAACGGGCGGATCAGCAGCACCTCGCCGTTCCAGACCTGTGACAGCCGCAGTTCATCCACCGCGACCGGCGGGTCGTTGGAGGACCCGCGCGGGTCTTTCAGCCAGATCACGTTGCGCGCCACGTCGATCGTGGTGAGGATTGCCGCGCTGCCATCCCTCAGCAGCAGCACTACTGGCGAGGAGACCTCGAGCTTGAACAACTGGCTCCAGGTGATCCGGATCGCCTTGGCCCACAGCCCTGCTTCGCGCACCCACTGAACCAGCGCCGCCGGCGCCGGCGGCTCGCCGACCGGGATGCGGAGCACCTCGCGGTCGAGATCGACGTTATGGAAACGCGCGGCGGCGTCGATCGCCAGCAACCGGGTCTCGAGCGCATAGCGCATCGCCGCGCGGGGGTCAGTCGGCCTCGCGTTGGCTGTGGACGGCCCGCCCTCGGAATCGCCCTGACCGGGTGTGGATCGCGTCCGCTCGTCAGCGCTGCTCACAGTCATTCCCCCTCCAAGCCAGTTCGACGCAGTGTCCAGGCACGGCGAGGCCTCGACCTGCGCCGCGCTGGCGCGAGACGATCCACCCCTATAGCATGGTATCGGGTTAATTGGGATAAAACCCTAACTAATCCCAATTCCGCTTTCGACCGGTACCAGGCCGGCCGGCGAGGACACGGCCGCACCCGCGCCTCGGCGATTATTAACACATGAAGGCGCCCGATGGAACCAATGATCGACTCCCCCGCGGACCCGGTGGGCGCATTCGTGCCAGGGGCGAAGCTGGAGCGCCGCGGCAGCCCGCGCGGTCTCCTGGCGGGCCATCGCCTGGCCATCAAAGACCTGTTCGACGTGGCGGGGAGCATCACTGGCTTCGGCAATCCCGATTGGCCCCGCTCGCATCCAGTGGCGGCTGGCACGGCCCCGGTGGTGCAGGCGCTGCTGGAGGCAGGGGCCAGCTTGGTCGGCAAGACGAAAACCGTGGAACTGGCCTACGGGCTCACTGGCGAGAACATCTGGTACGGCACGCCGCTTAATCCGCGCGCCCCGGATCGCTTCCCCGGCGGCTCCAGCTGCGGCTCGGCCGCCGCGGTCGCGGCCGATCTGGCCGATCTGGCACTCGGCTCGGACACCGGCGGCTCGGTGCGCATCCCGGCCAGCTACTGCGGTCTGTTCGGCATCCGGCCGACGCACGGGAGTATTTCCATGGCCGGGGCGTGCGCGCTGGCGCCCAGCATGGACACGCCGGGCTGGTTTGCGCGCGACGTCAAGCTGCTCAACGCCGCCGGCACCGTGCTGCTGCCGCCCAACGCTCCCGGCGCTGCCCAGTCCGTGCCGCTACTGCGATTTGCGGAGGCCTGGGCCAATGCCGACCCCGAGGTGGCGGCAGCGCTGCAGCCGGCTCTGGAGAAGCTCGAGGGTATCATCGGACCCAGCATCGAGGTCAGCCCACTGCCGGAGGGTGGGCCGACCCTGTACCGGCACAATCGGGCGGTCATGGCCCAGGAGGTTTGGGTGAGCCTGGGCGGCTGGGTCGAGGCGACCCAGCCGGAGCTGTCCCCGGCGGTGCAGCGGCGGCTCGCCTTTGCCCGCGAATTGCCGGCCGCCGACGCCAACGCTGGGCGCGCGTTCCGACGCATGCTGGCCAACCGCCTGCGCGCCCTGCTGGCCGGCGGCGGCGTGTTGGTGTTTCCCACCAGCCCGGTGCCGGCGCCGCTGCTGAGTGCCACCGACGAGGAGTTGGAGGCGGTGCGCGAGCGCACCGGCGGGATCAGCGGGCTGGCCAGCCTGTGCGGACTGCCGGAGGTGACGCTGCCGGTGGCCAAGGTCGACGGGGCTCCGGTCGGTCTGTCCATGGCTGCGGCGCCTGGCCGCGACCGGGCGCTGCTGCGATTGGCGAGTACTGTGGCGACCGCGCTGGGTCTCTAACCGCCGCCCTGCCGCGCTTCGCAAGCGGGCTCGGCGAAGCGATACCGGGCGCGCGCCAAAACGTCCGCCTCGATCGCCGCCGCGACAGTTTCGGAATCTGCGCCGGTCACAACAACGCGCGCGAAAAGCCAGGTTTCGGCACGCGCCCGAGCGACGAACAAATTGCCGAGGCGGCGGGCCACGGCGCCCCGGGGGGTGCAGCAGGCGCAGCCGAGGGAGTGGCCGGCTGTGGGCGACGCAGCGCTGAGATCAAGCACGTAGTCGCCGGCGAGCGCGCGATGGGTCTGGCCCATGACAACCGGAATGCGGGGGTCCTGAACTTCAGTCACAGTGTAGACATAAGCATGTCTTTATGTCATTGACCAGTGATGGACGAACTGCTGACCGCGTTGCGCGCCTGCGCCGAGCCGACCCGGTTGCGGCTGCTGGCGCTGGCCGCCCGCGGCAGTTTTTGCGTCATGGATTTTTGCGAGGTGCTGGGCCAGTCGCAACCCCGTCTGTCGCGCCACCTGCGCCTGCTGACCGAGGCCGGGCTGATGGACCGGGTGCGCGAGGGCGCCAATGTCTGGCTGGCCCTCCCACCCGCGGAGACCGCGTCCGGCAATCTGGTGCGGGTGCTGCTGGCCCGCCTGCCGGAGGACGATCCGGTGCTGGAGGCCGACCGCCGCCACGCGGCCCGGGTGCTCGCCGAGCGGGCGCGCGAGGCCACGGAACTTTTTCGCGCGCGCGGGGCGGACTGGGACGAGATGCGTGCGCTGGGCCTCCCGGCGGCCGAGGTCGAGGCGGCGCTGCTGTCTTTGCTGCCGCCCTCGCCGATCGCGCGCTTGCTGGATATCGGCACCGGCACCGGCCGGCTGCTTGAAATGCTGGCCCCGCATGTGCATGGCGCGGTCGGCGTGGACGCGAGCCGGGCGATGCTGGCGCTGGCCCGTGCCCGGCTGGGTCAGCCGGGGCTGCGCCACTGCTCGGTGCGGCTGGCCGACATGTACCGCCTGCCGATGGACCATGCCGGGTTCGATGCCGCGGTAATGCAGATGGTGCTGCACCACGCCGAAGACCCGGCCGCCGCTCTGGCTGAGGCGGCGCGCGTGCTGCGGCCCGGGGGGCGGCTGATGGTGGTGGACCTGGACCGGCACGACGACGCCGAGGCGGTCCGCCGTCTCGCCCATCGCTGGCCGGGGTTTACGGATGCCGAAGTTGCGGCGCTGCTAAGAGGGGCGGGGCTGGTGCCTGGACCCGCAAACACCGTGGACGGCCGGCTGCGCGTGCGGCTGTGGACCGGTGACCGCGCAATGGCGCCGGCGCTGCCCGAAAAATCCTTGCTGGAGGAAGCACTTTGACCCGTCCGCATCTGCTCGAGGCGCTGAACGACAGGGTGCTGTTGTGCGACGGGGGCATGGGCGCCCGGGTGCAGGCGATGACGCTGGATATCGAGCGCGACTACTGGGGTCGGGAAAATTGCACGGACGTGCTGAACCTCTCGCGCCCCGACCTGGTGCGCGACATCCACCACAGTTATTTTGCCGCCGGCGCGGACATGGCCGAGACCAATACGTTTGGCGCCTCGCCGATCACGCTGGGCGAGTTCGAGCTGGCCGACCGCGCTTTTGAGATCAACTGCCGCGCCGGCGAACTGGCGCGCGAGGCGGCCGAGAGTTTTGTCGACGGCAGGCACCGCTGGGTGCTGGGCAGCATCGGCCCGGGCACCAAACTGCCGACCTTGGGCAATATCGCCTACGACGTGCTGGAGGCCGCGCTGTTCGAGCAGGCGCGCGGACTTCTGGCTGGCGGCGTGGATGCGATCCTGATCGAAACGTGCCAGGACACGCTGCAGATCAAGGCCGCGGTCAACGGTGCGAAGCGTGCCCGCGCCGAAGCCGGCACCGACACGCCGATCTTCGTGCAGGTGACGGTGGAGACCACCGGCACGCTGCTGGTGGGTCCCGACATCGCCGCGGCGGCCACGGTGGTGCGGGCGCTGGACGTGCCGTTGATCGGCCTGAACTGCGCCACCGGCCCGCAGGAAATGGCCGAGCATGTGCGCTGGCTGGCCGGCAACTGGCCCGGCCTGCTCAGCGTGCAGCCCAATGCCGGGTTGCCGGAACTGGTCGATGGACACACGCATTATCCGCTCGGTCCGGCCGAGATGGCGAGTTGGATGCGCCGCTTCGTGCAGGAGGACGGGGTCAACCTGATCGGCGGCTGCTGTGGTACCTCCACGCCGCATGTTTCCGCGCTGGATGCGATGTTGCGGGATCTGGGCGAGCCGAGGCCGGCGCCGGTGCGCCGCAGCGCCGTTTGGGTGCCGGCGGTGGCGAGCCTGTATCAGGCGGTACCGTTGCGCCAGGAGAACAGCACCTTTTCAATCGGCGAGCGCTGCAATGCCAACGGCAGCAAGCAATGGCGCGCGTTGCAGGAGCGGCACGATTTCGACGGCTGCGTCGCCATGGGCCGCGCCCAAGTGGCGGAGGGGTCGAATGCGCTCGACATATGCACCGCTTTCGTCGGTCGCGACGAGCGGGCGGAGATGGACGAGGTGGTCCGCCGCTTTACCGCCAGCGTGAACGCGCCGCTGGTGATCGACAGCACCGAACTGCCGGTGCTGGAGAGCGCCCTGAAACTGCATGGCGGCAAGCCGATCTTGAACAGCATCAATTTCGAGGACGGGGAGGCACCGGCGACCGCGCGCATGCTGCTCGCGAAAACATTCGGCACCGCGGTGGTGGCACTCACCATCGATGAGACCGGCATGGCCAAAACGCCGGAACGCAAGCTGGAGGTGGCGTCGCGGCTGGTGGCGTTCGCCTGTGACCGGCACGGCTTGGCGCAGTCCGACCTGCTGATCGACCCGCTGACGTTCACCATCGCCACCGGCAATGAGGACGACCGCAAGCTGGGCGAATGGACCCTGCAAGGCATCGCCGCGATCCGCCAGAAATTTCCGGATATCCAGATCATTCTGGGGTTGTCCAACATCAGCTTCGGGCTCAATCCGGCGGCGCGAGCCGTGGTGAACTCCGTGTTCCTGGATCACGCCGTGCGGGCTGGGATGACCGGCGCGATCGTGCATGTGTCCAAAATCCGGCCGCTGCATCAGATTCCCGCCGAAGAGGTGCAGGTGGCGGAAGACCTGATCTTTGACCGCCGCCACGACGACTACGACCCTTTGCAGCGGCTGCTGGAGATGTTCGCGGACCGCAAGACCGTCAGCGAAAAGAAGCAGCGGGCCGCGACCGTGGAAGGCCGGCTGCAGGACCGCATTGTCGATGGCGACCGCAAGGGACTGCCGGAAGAACTGGACGACGCGCTGCGCACCCACAAGCCGCTCGCCATCATTAACGACATTCTGCTTGCCGGCATGAAGACGGTGGGCGACCTGTTCGGAGCCGGCAAGATGCAGCTGCCCTTCGTGCTGCAATCGGCCGAAACCATGAAGGCGGCGGTGGCGCATCTGGAGCCGCACATGGAGCGCGTGGAGGGGCAGGAGCGGGGCACCATCGTGGTGGCCACAGTGAAAGGCGACGTGCATGACATCGGCAAGAATTTGGTCGACATCATCCTGACCAACAACGGCTATCGCGTGGTCAATCTGGGCATAAAGGTGAAGCTCGCCGACATGCTTGAAGCGGCGCGGGAGAACCGGGCGCATGCCATCGGCATGTCCGGGCTGCTGGTGAAATCCACCGTGGTGATGCGCGAGAATTTGGAGGAGATGAGCCGGCAGGGGCTGGAAATTCCCGTGCTGCTGGGCGGGGCCGCGCTGACCCGGACCTATGTGGAAGAGGACTGCGTGCGTGCCTATGCCTGCGGCCGCGTGGCGTATGCCCGCGATGCCTTTGATGGCTTGCACCTGATGGATCGCGTTACCGGCAACGGATTCGATGACTATCTGGCCGCGATCCAGGCCAAGCGGATCGGAAAGACGCGCAATCCGTCGCGCACTCTGGGCCAGGCGGATGCTCGGGCGTTCCGGCCGGTGGACGTGGCCGCGGTGCAGGTGCGGCGGCGGCGGCTGACGCAGGACGTGCCGGTGATGGAGCCGCCGTTCTGGGGTGCCCGCATCGTCGAGGCGGCGCCGCGCGCCATAGTTCCGTTTGTGAACGAGCGCAGCCTGTACCAGTTCCAGTGGGGGTTCCGCAAACAGGGCCGCACCCTGGAGGATTTTCTGGGCTGGGCCAGGCAGGAGTTGCGCCCGGTCATGCGCCGCATGCTGACGCTGTGCGAAAAGGAAGACATCTTGCGTCCGCAGGCCGCGTATGGGTACTGGAAGGCGGCGGGGCAGGGCAACCAGCTGATCGTGTTCGAGCCCGATGGTGCCACGGAAATTTGCCGTTTCACCCTGCCGCGCCAGCCGCGCGAGGATGGCGAATGCATCGCCGATTTCTTTCGCGACGTGGACGACGCGGAGCGGGACGTGATCGGATTCCAGGTCGTCACCGTGGGGCAGACGGCGAGCGAGACGGCGCGCGCGTGGTTCGATGACAACCGCTATCAGGACTATCTGTATCTGCACGGCCTGTCGGTGGAGATGGCCGAGGCGATGGCGGAATACACGCATAAGCGCATCCGCGCGGAACTCGGCTTTTCCGGCGAGGACGACCGCGACATGGACCGGATGCTGCAGCAGAATTATCGCGGCAGCCGCTATTCCTTCGGATACCCGGCCTGTCCGAAACTGGAGGACCAGGAGCCGCTGCTGAAACTGCTAGGGGCGGAGCGGATCGGGGTGTCGCTGTCCGACGAATGGCAGCTGCACCCGGAGCAGTCGACCAGCGCCATCGTGGTGCTGAACCCGGCGGCAAAATACTTTTCGGTGTGATCAGCGATGGAGGGCAGCGCTGCGCGAGCCTCTGCCTATCGCCCTCTACGACGACTGCGCGGACACCGCGCGCTGCGCGTGCAGCCACCTATGTTGCAGGTGCGCGATGCCATGTCCGCGGTGCCAGACGGCGCACGCTGGTCGGAACTCCGCGCCGCGCGCTTCGAACGGGGATCGCCATAAAAAAACCCGTGGAGCGAGCCCACGGGTTTTCGGTTCAAGGGGGCGGCGGCCCTCAGCTCATGCGGCGCCGGACCAGGCCAAGGCCAAGCAGCCCTGTTCCCAGCAAAGCCAGCGACACCGGCTCCGGCACTGCCGGCACTGCCGGCACTTCTACCCTGCCGTTATTGTTCGTCTGTGTCCCGTCGGAGGCGTTGCCGGGGACGTACTTGGCGGCCTGCGCATTGTAGTTGCCGAGGACCTGAGCCGTGGTGGCGCCAGCCTGGAAGATTACCAGTGACGCATTCTGGTCGCCGTGGTCTATGTCCATGACCAGAGATCCGCAAGTCGTGGACCCCATAGCGCAGGTGAGGGTGAAGCCATTGGCTTGGGTGGTGAAAACGAAGTTGGTCAAAAAGCTGTTCTCCGAGACCAGGGAAGTACCGGCTCCGAGCAGGCCCCCGCTGATGGTCAGGAAGTTATCGAAGCTCTTCTGATAAATCTGTTGGATGCTGTCCAAGTTCACGGTGTAGGTAATGTCGACGCCGCCGGCGACAGCCGTGTCCGTCGTGAGGACCGGGATAATGGAGTGGGCGAAGGCTGCAGGCGCCGCCAGAGCAGCCAGCAGGCCTGTCGATATCATTAGAAACTTCCGCATGGCCTCTCTCTCCGTTTTTTGAGCGTGCCGCTCAAGTGCAGCTGCAGAGCAGCAAGTGTATGCAGCTATACCCCAGCAATGTTCGTGCCAACGAAAAAAGCGGGGAGTTTCAATGATTTGCTAGGAGGCGCCCGACATCACTGTAAAGAATTCCGACGCCGCCCGCCCGCGCGCCGTTCCCATGTGGCGCCGATACCCGTGGAGGAAGCACGGGTATCGGCTGCAGGCGGTCAGCGGCACTCAGCCTTTGTGATAGCGGCGCCGGATCAGGCCCAGGCCGAGCAGCCCGGTTCCGAGCAAAGCCAGCGACACCGGTTCAGGCACCACGGCTCCCGGCACTTCCACCCTGCCCGAATTATCCGTCTGGGTTCCGTCGGAGAGGTCGCCGGGGTCGTATTTGCCGGCCTGGGCGTTGTAGTTGCCGAGAGTCTGGGTAATGGTGGCCCCGGACTGGAAGATCACGAGGGATGCATTCTGGTCCCCGTGGTCTGCGTCCAGGACCAGAGATCCGCAGGTCGTGGCCCCCGTAGCGCAGGTGAGGGTGAAGCCATTGGCTTGGGTGGTGAACGCGAAGTTGGTCAGGAAACCACTTTCCGAGACCAGCGAAGTGCCGGCTCCGAGCAGGCCGCCGCTGATGGTCAGGAAGTTATCGAAGCTCTTCTGGTAGAGCTGCTGGATGCTGTCCAAATTCACGGTGTAGGTAATGTCGACGCCCCCGGCGACAGCCGTGTCGCTGGTGAGGACCGGGATGATGGAGTTGGCGAAGGCGGCAGGAGCCGCCAGTGCGGCCAGCAGGCCGGTTGATACCATCAAGAACCTACGCATGACCCTCTCTCCTTCTTTTTGAGCACGCAGTTCGGCGCTACAGCTTGCGTAGAAGCAACTTTTGGGCCAAGGTAAATACTCTGTTTTGTCAAGATCTTGGCGGGAGGGCGGGCAAAGCCACTGTAAAGAATTCCGACACAGTTCCCGAGCGCGCCTGGGCGCTCTGCGTGCCCGGGGGCTGCCTGCCGTAGCAAGCGCCCGAACCGGGCTGCTACAGCGCGAGCCATGGAGGCAGACTTTTCGTGACGAAGGCGGTGCGCATGGCCGGGGCGAGCATTGCCGTGGGCGCGGTGGTGCTGGCGCTGAAGGCGGCCGCTTGGGCGGTGACCGGCTCGGCCGCGCTGTTCTCGGACGCGGCCGAGACGGTGGTCAACGTGGCCGCCGCCGGCATGGCGCTGCTGGCGCTGGTGTACGCGGCGCGGCCGGCTGACGCGAGCCACCCTTACGGCCACGACAAGGCGGAGTTTTTTGCCGCCATCGTCGAGGGCGGCCTGATCATCGTCACCTCGCTGGCCATTCTGCAGCACGCCTGGGCGGCTTGGCGCGCCCCAGCACCGGTTGCGGAGCCCTGGACCGGGCTCGCCCTGAACGGTGTTGCCACGCTGCTCAACCTTTTCTGGGCTTCGGTGCTGCTGCGGCAAGCCCGAGCCCTGCGCTCGCCCGCCCTGGCCGCGGACGGACGGCACCTGGCCGCGGACGTTGCCGCCTCGGCGGGCGTGCTGGCCGGACTGGCGCTGGCCTTTACCACAGGGCTGCTGTGGCTCGACCCGCTGCTGGCCGCCCTGGTCGCGGTCTACGTTTTGGTTTCCGGTCTGCTGGTGATCGGCAACTCGGTGGGCGGGCTGATGGACGCCGCCCCCGCCCCGGACATCGTGGCGCGCATCCGCGACCTCGTCTCGACGCACGCCGAGGGCGCCATCGAGGCGCACGATTTGCGCACCCGGCATGCCGGGCGGCTCACTTATCTGGAATTCCACCTGGTGGTGCCGGGCGACATGACGGTTGCCACGGCGCACGACATCTGCGACCGGGTCGAGACGGCGCTAAAATCGGAGATGGAAGGACTAGTCATCACTATCCATGTCGAACCCGAGGCAAAAGCCAAGCATCACGGGGTGCCGGTGGTGTGATGACGACGCAGCGGGCATCCTCCACCCCGGCTCAGGCGGACGCAGGGCGAGAGCTCAGGGCGCACCGATCCGACGCCAGCCCCATCTCCTGGGTGGCTGCCCGGGCGGGGC
Organism: uncultured Pseudomonadota bacterium; assembly: GCA_963822705.1. Classification (GTDB taxonomy): domain Bacteria; phylum Pseudomonadota; class Alphaproteobacteria; order Acetobacterales; family Acetobacteraceae; genus CAVRQM01. Next base: position 64,515 of record CAWGIX010000005.1, on the reverse strand, counting down.
ATCGCAGGCGCGCCTGCGCCGCCCGGCACGCCGGGATCGAGTAGCTACTCCGTAATACGAAACACGGCGCCGTACGGCGACGGGCCCGAGCCGCTGCCGTAGGTGGTGCCGTAGAGGATGTTGTGGTTCAGGGCCAAGCTGCCCTGGGGTTCACAGCCGTTGATCTTATTCAGAAAGGTTTGCAGCACCGTCTCGGTTCTGCCGGAGGTCAGCTTGAACACGGTGCCGCAGTTGGCAGCACCTCCGGCCTTCGTCGTGCCGTACAGATTGCCTTGCGCGTCGAGGATCGGGCGTGCGTCGGGGTACGCCCCGTCACTGCCGCCCTTGAAGCTGTACAGCACCGTCTCCGTTCCCCCGGGGGTCAACTCGAAGACGGTGCCCTTGTTGGCGGCGCCACCGTATGACGTCGTGCCGTACAGATTGCCGTTCGAGTCGGCAACCAGACCCGTGGGGTAGGTCCCGTCGCCGACAAGAAGGCCCCTGAAGCTGTACAGCACGGTCTCCGCCCCGCCGGGTGTCACCTTGAAGACGACGCCATCGCCGGTCGGGCCGCCATTTCCCGTCGTGCCGTACATGTTGCCGGCCGCATCGGCGATCAGGCCCGCCGAGGGGTATTCCCCGTTGTTGCCGCCCTGGAAGGTGTACAGCACGGTCTCCGTCCCATACGGCGTCACCTTGAAGACGGTGCCCACGCCTACGGTCCCGCCGCCCGGGGTGGTGCCGTATAGATTGCCCTGCGCGTCGATGATCACGCCGCTGGAGGGGTTTGCCCCGTCGTTGACGTTCTGGAATCCGGTACAGCACGGACTCCTGGCCGCCGGGCGTCACCTTGAAGACGGTGCCGATGCCCGCGGGGCCGCCGAAAAAAGTCGTGCCGTATAGATTGCCGTTCCCGTCGGCGATCAGGCCCGCATAGGGTGATTGACCATCGCTGCCGCCCCGGAAGCTGTACAGCACGGCGATCGCCCCGCCGGGCGTCATCTCGAACACGGTGCCTTGGTTTGTGGCGCCGCCGATGTAGGTGGTGCCGTAGAGATTGCCGCTGTTGTCGGCGACCAGGCCCGCATAAGGGTATGCCCCGTCGCTGCCGCCACGGAAGGAATGCATATTCTGCGCGCCGGCATGAGCCACGACCGGTACAGCAAGCACGAGCGCGGCCATCCGGCCCGCTGAGCGGCCCCGGTTGTTCCTGTGTAGCACGTTGTTCCTCCCAATTAATGTCGGTCGGTAGTCAGTGTTACTCCATCAAGAACGGCGCAGAGCCTTGCCATGTCGCGGTCACCGTACCTAGTCGCGCGATTGCGCAGCTCTGTTCTGCAGATCGAGAGTAAGAAGATGTGGCTGCACGACTGCAAACTTTGCCAGTAAGCGCAGAGCTTCGTCCTCTCTTCCGAAGAGCCAAGTACTTTAACCACGCGGTTGTGATAGGATTCAGGATCTTGCGTCACGGCGCTATCAATCGGCCGCGAATACGCCGGAGCGCGCGATCGAAATGGCAGACTTCAGGCGCTTTTTTGGCCCGACGCTTGACAGAGACACGCGTTGTAACCGCGACTGTCCTACTATAATCTGCCGTGCGTGGCTGTCAGTTTGATACGGAACACACCCTGCGCTCAGGACCGCGGATGTTGAGTGCGGCCTGTCTTTGTTGCGTAAACGTCAGCTTACTGACCGGGCCGCGTGGACGAGTCCAGAACAGGGATTTCCCGGCGCTTGCCGGCAATCGGAGGCGCGCCTGCGCCGGTCGGCAGGGCTCAGGGCGCCTCCGGGACTGAGTAGCTACTGCATGATGCGGAACACGGCGCCGTACGGCGAGGGGCCCGAGCCGCTGCCGTAGGTGGTGCCGTAGAGGGTGTTGTGGTTCAGGGCCAAGCTGCCCTGGGGTTCACAGCCGTTGATTCGATTGAAAAAAGTGTGCATTACCGTCTCGGTTCTGCCACCGGTCAGCTTGAACACGGTGCCGCAGTTGGCAGCACCTCCGGCCTTCGTCGTGCCGTACAGATTGCCTTGCGCGTCGAGGATCGGGCCGGCGTTGGGATATGCGCCGTCACGTGCCGCCCTTGAAGCTGTACAGCACTGTCTCCGTGCCGCCGGGGGTCAGCTTGAAGACGGTTCCCTTGTTTGCCGCGCCACCATACGAGGTCGTGCCGTACATATTACCCCTTGAGTCGGCCACCAGACCCGTGGGGTAGGTCCCGTCGCCGACAAGAAGGCCCTTGAAGCTGTACAGCACGGTCTGCGCCCCGCCGGGTGTCACCTTGAAGACGACGCCATTGCCGGTCGGGCCGCCATTTCCCGTCGTGCCGTACATGTTGCCGGCCGCATCGGCGATCAGGCCCGCCGAGGGGTATTCCCCGTTGTTGCCGCCCTGGAAGGTGTACAGCACGGTCTCCGTCCCATACGGCGTCACCTTGAAGACGGTGCCCACGCCTACGGTCCCGCCGCCCGGGGTGGTGCCGTATAGATTGCCCTGCGCGTCGATGATCACGCCGCTGGAGGGGTTTGCCCCGTCGTTGACGTTCTGGAATCCGTACAGCACGGACTCCTGGCCGCCGGGTGTCACCTTGAACACGGTGCCGATGCCCGCGGGGCCGCCGAAAAAAGTCGTGCCGTATAGATTGCCGTTCTTGTCGGCGATCAGGGCCGCATAAGGGTAGGCCCCGTCACTGCCGCCCCGGAAGCTGTACAGCACGGCTTTTCCCCCGCCGGGCGTCATCTCGAAAACGGTGCCTTGGTTTGTGGCGCCGCCGATGTAGGTGGTGCCGTAGAGCTTGCCGCTATTGGTGACCAGGCCCGCATAAGGGTATGCCCCATCACTGCCGCCCTGGAACGAATGCAGATGCTCCATGCGAGCCTGAGCCGCGACTGGTACAGCAAGCACGAGCGCGGCCATCCGGCCCGCTGAGCGGGCCCGGTTGTTCCTGTGTAGCACGTTATTCCTCCCAATTAATGTCGATCTAGACGATATCAAAATGTCAATGAAAGGCGCGGAGCCTTGCCATGACGCCGTCACCATACCATTCTCCCGCGGCTGTGCAAGCCTTTCTTGCACATCGGACGGAAAGGAGTTTCCGCTGCCTGACTGCAAGTATTGCGAATGAGCGAAGAGCTCCTGTTTCTTCGGAGAGCCAAGCCTGATAAATGCGCGCTGCACACTAGTGCATGCAAGCGAACGATCTCGCGTTATTGCGCGTCAAATGGACCGGAACTAGGCAGCACGCGAGGCGAAAGCGTGCCGCGTTTCGATCCAGCAGAGTGCGGAGCCGTCGGGAACGAGTGGAGGTAAATAGGAAGCGCCGTGGAGCAACTTCCGATCTGGGACAGGCGCAGACGTCGGAATGCTTCCGCCCTAAGCTCCTGCAGGTATCGTAAACAAGCGCAGAGCTTCTCGCTGTTTTTCGAAAGCAAGTTCTACTTCATGCGTTACGCGGCGGTCCAGGCGCTGCGAACCACTCGCCTTTCGACGCATCGATGGATGGATATACCGAAGCATGCGCAGGAACAAGCATCCCGCCGTTTCGGTCCAAAGTGACAAGACGGCTACAGTGCGCTCCGATATTGAGTTTTTCGCGCTATGCATGCGATAGTACGTCGCACGCTCACAGATGGGAAATGCTCGGCCCCTACGGGTCCGGGCGAATCGAATTCTGCCGGCTTCGTGGTCTGGCGACGGCAGTATCGCGGATTGCTGCGGCGGCCCGTGGCGCTAGCCGATCGTCCCCAAAGCCCAGGCCAGCACCCCCTTCTGCGCGTGCAGCCGATTCTCCGCTTCGTCGAACACCACCGATTGCGCTCCGTCGATCACCTCGGCCGCAACTTCCTCGCCGCGATGAGCCGGCAGGCAATGCATGAACACCGCGTCGCGCGCGGCACCCGCCATTACGGCCGGCGTCACCCGATACGGCGCCAGCAGATTGTGCCGGTTCGATGCCGGATCGTCGGACATGCTGACCCACGCGTCGGTCACCACGCAGCGCGAGCCGCGCACCGCCGCCAGGGGATCGTCGACAAGCTCGATTGCCGCACCCTGCGCGCGCGCCCAGGCCACCACCGAATCGGGCGGGCGCAATTCGCCGGGAGTGGCGAGGCGTAGCGGAAAACCGAAACGGACGGCGGCCTCGATCCAGGTGCGGGCCATGTTGTTGCCGTCGCCGCACCAGGCCACGGTCTGGCCGGCAATCGGGCCGCGATGCTCTTCGAATGTCAGCACGTCGGCCATGAGCTGGCAGGGGTGGCTCTCGGCGGTCAGCCCGTTGATCACCGGCACCGTCGCATGCTCGGCCAGTTCGTGTAGCCGTGCCGACTCGGCGGTGCGGAACATGATGGCGTCTACATAGCGCGACAGCACGCGCGCCGTGTCGGCCAGCGTCTCGCCGCGTCCGGTCTGCATGTCCGCACCCGACAGCACCACTACCTCGCCGCCCAGCTGGCGCATGGCGAGTTCGAAACTCACCCGTGTGCGGGTGGAGGGTTTTTCAAACACCATGGCCAGCGTGCGCCCCGCGAGCGGCCGGGAGGCGGTACCGGCACGTTTGTAGGAAACCGCCGCATCCAGCATGCGCCGCAGCGTGGCCGTGTCGAACTCGCGCAAATCCAAAAAGTGGCGAGGCGGTTCGGGAAGCGGACGCAGGGCGGCACTCATTGCGCCGCGACTTTCTCTGGAACAGGCGCCGCGCGACGGGCAGCGGTCCGGATCATCTCTCAACGCGGTGTCGATTTCCGTATCGCCCACGATCAGCGGCGGAGCCAGGCGCAGCACGTTCTCGCCGGCGGTCAGCACCAAAAGTCCCTGCGCCAGGCACGCCTTCTGCACCTCGGTGTTCGGCACCGCGCATTGCAGGGCCAGCAGCAATCCGGCGCCGCGCACCTCGGCAAACACGTCGGGATTGGCGCGCACGATTTCGGTCAGGCCGGCCCAGAGGCGGCGCGCGCGCCGATCCACGTCGGCCAGGAAACCGGGGGCGAGAATCACGTCAAGCACCGCGTTGGCGGCGGCGCAGGCCAGCGGGTTGCCGCCGAACGTCGTGCCGTGGCTGCCGGGCGACAGGTGTTTGGCAATATGCTCGCGGGCCAGAATGGCACCCATCGGCACCCCGCCGGCAATGCCTTTGGCGACCGACATCACGTCCGGGGCGATGCCGGCCCATTCATGGGCAAACAGTTTACCGCTGCGCCCCATCCCGGTCTGGATCTCGTCCATGCCAAAAACCAGACCGAACTCGTCCGCCGCCTCGCGCAGTTCGCGGAGAAAGCGGAGCGAGGCGGGGCGGACGCCGCCTTCGCCCTGGACCGGCTCGACCAGAATCCCCGCCGTCTGCGGGGTGATGGCGTCGCGCACCGCGTTCATGTTGCCGAACGGCACGTGGTCGAACCCGTCCACCTCGGGTCCGAACCCGGCCAGGTATTTCTCGTTGCCGGTGGCGGCCAGCATGGCCAGGGTGCGGCCGTGGAACGCGCCCTCGAAACAGATGACGCGGTAGCGCTCGGGGTGGCCGGTCGCGTGCTGGGCGCGGCGGATCATCTTCACCATGCCCTCGTTGGCCTCGGCGCCGGAATTGCAGAAGAACACGCTGTCGGCGAACGTCGCCTCCACGAACCGGGCCGCCAGCCGTTCGGCCTGCGGCACGCGGTACAGGTTGGAGGTGTGGATCACCCGGCGCGCCTGCTCGGCAATGGCGGCAACCAGATGCGGGTGGTCGTGTCCCAGCGAGGAGGTGGCGAGCCCGGCGCCGAAATCGAGGAGGCGGCGGCCGTCGTCGGCGAACAGAAATGCACCCTCGCCACGCTCGAAGGCGAGGTCGGCCCGTGCGTAAGTTGGCATCAGCGCAGGGATCATCGGAGCTTCCTCGTCCCGGAGCCCGCGAAAATGCTGCCCGCCCGGTCCCGAAGTCAAACCGGCCGCGAGGTGACTGCCGGCGTGCGCGCCGCTAGAAGCCGGGCGTCTTCATGGCAACCCGGCCGAGGGCCCTGACCAGACCGATGCCTGTTCGCGCTGCCTGCCTGAGCGTGCTGTTCCTGCTCGCCGCCCTGGTCCCCGCGCTGGCGCAGGCCCCGGGCGCTGCGACCCCGGCGGCGGCCCCGGAACCTGCGCCCGCCGCGCCCGCAAAGCTGTCCCCGGCGCAGGCGCAGCTATTGCTGGATGTGCTGCAAGACGATGCGCGCCGGCAGGCGCTCCTGGCAGAACTGCAGGCAGTGGCGGCAACTCCCCCGCCCGCCTCCGCTGCGCCGGCCGCGGCTGCCGGAGCGGCCGCGCTGGCCACCGGGGTCTTGGGCACGACGCCGCCCCCGGCGGCGACGGCCAAGGCGGTGGCGCTCACGCCGGGTGGCTTGGGGGCGGAGCTGATCGGCGAGGCGGCGGGCGGGCTGCAACAGTCGTCGCATGAACTGGCCGCTGCGGTTCGGGCCATGACCGGTTTTCCCGCCATGGTCCGCTGGGTGCGCCATGCCAGCACCGATCCGGTGCTGCGCGAGCGCATCGTCGATGCGGCGCTGAAATCGAGCCTTATCCTCGGGCTCGCTTTTGCCGTGCAGTATGCCGCCGTCCGGGTGCTGCGGGGGCTCATGCGCGTGCTCGACCGCGCCGGGGAGGTCGCCGAGTTGCGCGCCCCGCAGGTTGACGAAACGGTGCTGGCCGAGACCCATCCGCGCGCGCGGGCGATGCGCTCGCTGCGCCTGCTGCGACGGCTGCCGGGCTCGCTGCTGCGGGCAGTGCTCACGTTCCTGCCGGTGGTGGCGTTTGCGATCACCGGCAATCTGCTGCTCGGCACCGGTCTGGTGGAGCTGTTCACCACCAAGATGATCGTGCTGCAGGCGATCTACGCCTATGTGCTGTTCCGGGCGGTGCTCTGCGTGACGCGCCTGCTGTTCACCGACCCGGTGGGGCATTGGCGGCTGTTCGATCTGAGCGACGCCACGGCGCGGTCGCTGATCCCCTGGACACAGTGGCTGGCCGGCATTGCCATTCTCGGCAGCGCGGCGGCGGCGATCGGCGCCCGGCTGGGCCTGGACGAGGCGGCGCAGCAGGGTTTGCTCAAGCTGGTGGCATTGGCGGTGCATCTGGGCCTGATCGGCCTGGTCTGGCGCTCGCGCCGCCTGGTGGCCCGCCGGCTGCGCCCGCGTTCCGGCAGTTCCTCCAGCTGGGCGGCGCTGGCCGGGCGGTTTGCCGAGGTCTGGCACTGGGTCGCCTCGGCGGTGATCCTGGGCACATGGCTGGTCTGGGCGGTGCAGGCGAGGAACGGCGTGTCGCATGTGCTGCGGCTGACCTTGGCCACGATTCTGGTGCTGATCGTCTCGCGCGTGCTGGCCATTGCCGTGCTGGGGGCGGTGGACAGGAGTTTCCGCGCCGGGGAACGGCGACCGGTGCTGAGCCGGCGCGCCGGCCGCTACTATCCGCTGGTGCGTCGCCTGGCTCAGGTGAGCATCGGCGTGCTGACGCTGCTGGCGCTGTTGCAGGCCTGGGGCGTGGACGTGTTGCGGTGGTTCAGCGCCGGCGCCCTGGGCACGCGCGCGGCCTACGCCATCATCACCATTCTGGTGATCCTGGTGGTGGACCTGGTGATCTGGGAGCTGGCCAACGCCGCGATCGACCGCAACCTCGACCGTCTGTCGGCGTCCGGCCAATATGCCCAGGCCGGCCGGCTGCGCACGCTGGCGCCGTTGCTGCGCAGCTGCCTGCTGGCCCTGATCATTATCGTCGTCGGCCTGACCGCGCTGTCGGAGCTGGGCGTCAACACCGGGCCGCTGCTGGCGGGGGCCGGGATTTTCGGCGTCGCCCTGGGGTTCGGCTCGCAGAAACTGGTGCAGGATTTCATCACCGGCATTTTCCTGCTGCTGGAGAACGCCATGCAGGTCGGCGAGTGGGTCACGGTCTCCGGCCTGTCCGGCACGGTGGAGAAACTGTCGGTGCGCACCATCCGCCTGCGCGCCGGCGACGGCTCGGTGCACGTGATCCCGTTCAGCTCGGTGACCACGGTGACCAACACCAATCGCGGCATCGGCAACGCCGCCATCAGCGTGACCGTGGCCATCGAGGAAGACGTGGACCGGGTGGCGGACGCGATCCGGCGGATCGGCGCGGAATTGCGCAGCGATCCGGAATTCGGCCCCGGCATCCGCGCCGATCTGGCGTTTTGGGGGGTCGATCACGTGGACGCCTCCACGGTGACCCTGGTCGGACAGATCGAGTGCACCGACGCCGCCCGCTGGGGGGTGCAGCGGGAATTCAACCGCCGGGTGAAAATGCGGTTCGAGGATTGGGGCATCCGTCTGGCCAATCCCGCCGCAGGCCGTATTGCTGCAACACCAGGAGCCTGGACTGGCGGAGGCGCACGCGTGGCGGATGGACGAGACGGCGAGGGACGCCGGCGCCGCATCCCAACCCTTGTCGCCTCCGCCTGCGGCGCTCGATCACGCCAAGTAGATAGACGTTCCGATATCGGAACGATATGGGCGTGCGTGAGGCAGGCGCCCGGACAGGGGCCGGTTTTCGGATCGGCTCCAGCATCCAGATGCCGCGCCACTTGCGCCACTCCGTGCCGGGCTCGGTCCACTTCGGCTTGCGCTTATACGGCTCGGTGCGCACCGGACGCTTGCGCATCGGCTTTTGCCGCCGGTCCGGTGAGGGCCGGTTCGGGGCCAGCCGGCCTGGCCCGGGCGGGGCCGTTTCGGCGGCGGGGGCAGGAGCGCCGGGTCGGGGACTACGCCAGCATCCGGCACAACGGCCGGAGCATCCGCCCCGCCTGAGGCGCGTTGCGGAGCAACTCCTGCATCTCCGGATCCGCCAGCAGCCGCTCCAAATCCCCCTGACAGGGCGCCACCCGCCACTGCCCCAGTTTTAGCAGCCAGGCGAACGGCTCGGGAAACGGGTGTTGTCGCTTTCGGGCTTCCCGTTTCCGGTCCCGGGCGGCCGGGGCGGCGGCAGCGGACCCGCCTGGGCGCGGGCGGCAGGGCTATGAACCTGAGCCGGAGGTTTTGCAGCCGGATCCCGATCAGGTTCACCAGCTGCACGGCGATGATATACACCCCGGACCTCCGGTCGGCGTCGTAGCGTGCCCCCAGCCCCCGGGCCACTCCGTGGGTGAACCGGGTAAAGCGATCGGAGAGGCTGGCGTCCGGTGGGAGGGGCGGGCGGGGGGAGAAACCACATGTTAGAAGCACTAACGCACGCCGCGGGGCGGGTCAAGGATGTTTTTTTTGTCAGTCGTGGCAGTCCGATCCCGGCCAGCTTGGTCCTCGACCGATCTGCTGTGGTACCGGCCCTGCGGTATGTCCGGGCGGAGCAGAAACCGAAGCGACCGCCTCCGACCGGGACCAGGACCCCGCTTGAGCGAAGCGCCGCTGGTGCTCGGATGCGGATCGGGGCCAACGAGCGGGCGTCTGTTAAGGGTGTGACTGTCGGAACCAGAATTCCCGGAAGTCTTGACTTTCGAGGGCCCGACGTTTGCTGTGGGTAGGAACCAGACATAGAGTGCCGGTCTGTCATCGGCGGCTTTGCGCCCTTCTCGGACATCAATCGCCCTCGGCAGAGCGCTCCGAATGAGACATTCGAGCCGGCCGACTTCAACGCACGCCAGCTTCGTGCGAATCTCAGTGAATTGTCGATGACGGCGGGAGTAAGGTCTTGCAAGTCCAATACGGTGAGGAAGTCCGTTGAAAGCAGGTCCCGTTATTGTCGGCCAAGTTCTACAGAACCGATGGCGCTTTTGCGTGCCGATTTACCAGAGGCACTATGTCTGGAATGAGAAAAAGCAGTGGGAGCCGTTCTGGGCGGATATCCGGACGAAAGCGATTGAGCGGCTTGAGGGCCGCGACAGGCGGTTTTCACATTTCATGGGCGCAGTGGTGCTGGAATTCGCGCGGCGCTTTCTCCGCCAAGCGCGTTCCATCCTTCCAGGTGGTGGATGGGCAGCAGCGTCTGACCACTTTTCAGCTCTTCCTCGCGGCTGCGCGCGACTATGCCATCTCCGCGAAGTTCGAAGCAACAGCATCGAATATTGACAGCTACCTCTATAACGACAAGCTGCATCTAATGGAGGAGCCAGATATCGAGAAATTCAAGGTCTGGCCAACGCAGTATGATCGGCCTCTGTTCATCGATATCCTCACTCTCGGACGCGCCAAGCTGCACGCCAAATATCCCGACTGGTTCTACAAGGGTCAGGACAAGATTTACAGCTACAGCTACATCCCGAAGCTCATGCTCGCCTATGGCTATTTCTTCGAGAAGATAAAGCACGCTGTCGAGACGAGCGATCTGGAAAGCGAATTCACCGACGCGTCGGAGGAAGTGGATAGCGGGCATCCGAACGAGAGCAAGCTCGACGCGATCTGGCAGGCGCTCGTCGAGGAGTTCAAGGTCGTCGAAATCGTGCTCGAAGACGGCGACGATGCCCAGGTGATCTTCGAGACGCTGAACGAACGAGGCGAGCCGCTTTTGGCCGCGGACCTCATCCGCAACAACATCTTTCAGCGGGCGGATGCCCGGGCGAAGCCGGGCGAGCCGACGGCCGAAAAGCTGTTTGATCTGCACTGGAAGCCGTTCGAGGATCGATTCTGGGAGGTGGAGGAGAAGCAGGGGAGATTCAAAAAACCCCGGCTTGAGTTCTTCCTCGCCAATTTCATTGCCGGGCAGATTGCGAGCGAGGTCAACCTTTCGAAGCTGTTCAGTGAGTACAAGGCATTCGTCCGTAGTCGGGCGTATCCAACAATCGTCGACGAGCTGCTCGAGCTCAGTCACTATGGCACGATCTATCGGGAGCTCATCGAGAGGAATAGCGCATCGCCACTCGGCAACTTTGCCCGGAAGCTTTTGCCTTGGGATCAGACGACGGTATATCCATTAGTGCTCCGCCTGTGGGGCGCCGAGGGGTTAGAAACGGCGGACAAAGCGCGGAGCCTCGATGTGCTCCTCAGCTACATTGTCCGACGGGCGGCGTGCCGGCTCAACAATGCCAATTACAACAAGGTCTTCCTATCGATCATCGCCAAGCTCGATGCAAGCGACTGGACATCGGAAAGTGTAGAGCGGGCACTCATGGCTTCAAAAGCGGACTCGGCGCGGTTCCCTGGTGATGCGGAGTTCGAGCGCGGACTGACAACCAAGCCGCTCTATTCCGCTATCGGGCCCCGCGTGCGCTTGCTCCTTGAAGCCATCGAAAAAGCCCGGTGGACGAAGTTCAGCGATGCTGGCGATGTGGCGCCGGGGCTCACCGTTGAGCATATCCTACCACATTCCTGGACGGAGCATTGGCGCCTGCCGGACGGGACTGAGGCCCAGAGGATGGAGCTGTTGGTGTCATCGGCGGAGGATGGATCGCGCGCGGGGGTTATCACCCGCCGGGAGCGTCTCAAGCAAACGCTGGGAAACCTCACGCTTCTGACACAGCCGCTGAACAGCGCGGTGAGTAATGGTCCTTTCGTGCAGAAGCGGGACGAGATCGCCAAGCATACGATGCTCGAACTGAACCGTTCGATCCTGAACGCTTCGGACTGGGATGAGGAAAGAATTATGCAGCGCGGTGCCGAGATGGCTGCTCTGGCAACGAGATTATGGCCCTACCCTGCGACTATGTCGTGAGCGGCTGCTAAGCACAGTCGCTCCCAGTCATCGGGTCTCATGCGCCGAAGGCCGGCTTTTGGGTCGGAAGCCGCCGACGGGCAAACGGTGGCGGATGTCTGCTTTTCGCTCCCGACCTCTTGATTGCGGACCGTCCGCTTCCGGCCAGGAACTGGGGCGAAGCTTTGCCAACGCCGGGACGCGAGCCGAGGTCGAGCCAGCGAAATCAGGAACCGGGCACACGACAAAGCCGCAGAAGACAGTTTACATAATTTCGGCAGTAATCGAGGGCGCCAGGTCAGCGCCAGCAGGGTCCGTTTTACTTTCCCCCGATCCGTCGCGTACCCCACGTCAGACGCAGTTCCGCCCCTCGTGGACCCGCCCCATCAACGAATCCTTGGCGCTATCGTCCGAGCGCGTCCGGCAACATCCGAGTTGCCGACGATTTGAATCAGCCGTTGCCGTAGGTAAAACTCGGCATTTTGGTGAGCGTGTCCTTGTTGGCACTCGGCATCACCACTTTTGCGTCCTTGCTGCCGGGATCGTAGCTCAGCTGGTCGAACGGGATGGCCACCAGCTTGTTGCCCAGGCCCAGGAAGCCGCCCACCGAGAGGACCGCCACCGCGACCTTGTCCTTGCCGGTCATCACCAGGTCGTCGACCGTGCCGATTTTCTGGTTCTGGTCGTCGTAGACGGCGGAGCCGATGAACTTGCTGGCGCGCCAGCCGCCGTCCAGGCGCACCGAGGCCACGACCAGCTTGGGGGCGCCAAGCGTTGCACCGGTCTGCTGCGACCCGGCGGCAGGAGACGCCGTTTCGGTGGCCGTGCCCGGCGCGACGGTGGCCGGTGCGGGGGCAGTGACGGCGGGCGCGGCGGGTACCGGGTTTGCCGTGTCCTGTGCCATGCACCGTGGACCCAGCATGGAGGCGGCGACGATCGCCGCCCCGAAAAGGATCGGGCGGACTGCCGAGCGAGCCGAGACGGGCGAGCGAGAAGACATGGCGGCCTCAAAAGCTGTGCATCCCCGCAACGTCGCACCCGCCGGCACGGTTTCCGGCGCGGTTTCCGGCGCGGTTTCCGGGGCAGCCCGGGAGTGGCATGCTCGGGCCATGCGGAAGCTTGCGAACGTTCCCGCGCCGGACGAGAGCGGCCTGCACGAGGCGGCCCTGCGCCATCTGGGACGCTATGCCACGACCGTGGCGGGGCTGATCCGGGTGCTCGATCGCCGGGTGGCGCGCTGGCAGCGGGAAACCTCGCCCGAGCCGGAGGCAGTTGCCGCCGCGCGTGCCACGGTGCGAACGGTGGCAGGGCGGCTGGCCGCCTCCGGGGCGGTGGACGACGCGACCTTCGCCGAGGCCCGGGCGCGCCGGCTGGCACGTAGCGGACGCTCGCGCGCCGCCATCGCCGCGCACCTGGCGGAGCGCGGCGTGGGGTCAGAGCTCAGGTGCCGCGTGTTGCCCGACGATCCGGAACAGGAGTTGGCCGCTGCGGCTGCTGCCGCGCGCCGGCGCCGGATCGGGCCGTTCCGCGCCGGACCGGCGGATGCGGACGCCACACGCCGCGAGCTGGGTGTTTTGGCCAGGGCGGGATTTGCGCAGCCGATCGCCCGGCAAGTTTTGGCGCTCTCGCGCGATGACGCCGAGGCTTTGCTCCGGCGGTCTCGAGACGGCTAGGGCATTCCGCGGAGACGCTTCCAGTGCAGCCGCTCTGGTTCGTCGTAAACATCGTGGTCCCACCGGACCGGTTCGTGCGACCTACTCCTCGAAGCGACTCGTGGCCTCACGATCGCGGTCGTATCGTCTCGTGAGCGGGAACGGCGGCAACCAGGACTCGCGACGGACAATCCAGCTTTCATAGGATGGCACCAGTTGATCAGGGGCATCCAGGGATCCCAGGTTCACTTCGATTTCGTCTGCGCTGCGTCCGAAGAGGGACGAGCCGCAGCGGGGACAGAAAAACCGTCCGGCGTAGTCGCGTGTTTCGCCATCGATCGTCACCGCATCCTGAGGGAACACCGCGGACGCGTGAAAAAGCGCCCCATGATGCTTGCGGCAGTCGAGACAGTGACAGAGGCCGACCCGATAGGGGAGTCCCGACGCCACAATCCGGACGTTGCCGCACAGGCAACCGCCGGTGAATCGGTCCATGCCGCGTCTCTTCTCAAAATCAAGCGGTCGGAATGGTTACGACGAACAGCACTGTCACTGCAATTGCCCGCTACGGGCGGGGACGCCTCGTTGATTCGCAGTCGGAATTTTCCGGGCGCGAGTCTGCGCCGATCGGCGTGGTCCCGGGGCGGACAAGGGGAGGGGGCGGACAGGGGAGGGGGAGTTAAAAAAAAGGCGGCGCTGCCGCACGACACGGCCCGCGCCGCCCGAGTGCCGTCCGAGTGGACGGTGAGGGAGGAGTCCGAAGCCACATGACTTCACCGCCAGAATGCGCACCAGGTTGTTGCCCAAAGGTTAAGATGCGAGGCCGCGTGGAAAAAAATCTGAGCAGGGCGGTTTATCAATTGTTTGGCCGCCGTGTTTCATGCTTCGATCGAAGGCGTGAGGGTGTTGGTCCGCCAGAGCCGAGTCCTGCCGCTGCTTTCGGCGGCATGGCTGGCCGCGTGCGGCGCCACGAACAGCCGTTTTGGCGGCGACCCACGTTATCCCGGGCTGTCCTGCGCCCCTTTTGCGCGGGCGCTGACCGGGGTGGATTTGCATGGCGCCGCCGCTTCGTGGTGGGCGCAAGCAAACGGCCGCTATGCCCGCGTGCATGAACCGGAGGTCGGCAGCATCCTGGTCTTGCGGGCGATCGACCGGCTGCCGTCGGGGCATGTGGCGGTGGTGTCGCGGGTGCTGGCCCCGCGCAGAATCGAGGTGATCCAGGCCAACTGGGTGCCGCACGAGCTGGAGCGCGACCAGCCGGTGATCGATGTCTCCGAGGAAAACGACTGGAGCCTGGTGCGGGTCTGGTATCCCCCGGTCGGCGCCATGGGCGCGCACCCCTACCCGGCCTACGGGTTCATCGTGCCCGAGGCGCGCGTTGGGCACGACGTTCTGGCGCGCAACGCCGTCCCGGCGGCCCTGCGCGCCACCGGCGGCTGACCGAGCGCGCGGCGGCGGCCCGCCGTTGAGGCCGGACGGGCGCGGCGATAATAGGGCCGGAGCCGAAATTCCGCAGGCGCGCCGCCATGAACAGACGCAGCTTACTGCAAGGTGCCGGGGGGATGCTTGCCGCCCCGCTGCTCGGGTCGAGCCGTCAGGCAAGTGCTGCCGGCCCGGCGCTCGGTCTGGCCACGCGCCGCCGCCGTCCCGGTGATCCCGGTTGGCCGTCAGCGGCGCGCTGGGAGGAACTCAACCAGCTGGTCGGAGGGCAGCTGATCAAGGTGCCGGCGCCGCTGGCTCCGTGCCAGGGCGCGCCCGATAGCCAAGAATGCCGGAACATCGTCAAGGAATTGCGCAACCCGTACTACCTGGGTGATCAGGTCGGCCTCACCCAGACCAGCGGTTGGGTGGATGCATGGGTGTCCGCGCCCAGCGTCTATGCGGTGGCCGCGCGGCAGACGCAGGATGTCGTGGCCGCGGTGAATTTTGCGCGGGAGAACAATTTGCGCCTGGTCGTCAAGGGCGGTGGCCACAGCTACCAGGGCACCTCCAATGCCGCGGACTCTCTGCTGGTCTGGACGCGGCCGATGCGCGACGTGGTGCTGCACGACGGCTTCGTCGCCCAGGGCTGCGGCGCGCACCAGCCTGCCCAACCCGCCGTGTCGGTGGGGGCGGGCGCGATCTGGAGAGACGTCTACGACGCCGTGGTGACGCGAAACGGACGCTACGTGCAGGGTGGCGGGTGTGTGACCGTGGGCGTTGCCGGTTTGGTCCAGAGCGGCGGGTTCGGCAGCTTTTCCAAGAATTTCGGCCTGGCTGCAGGAAAACTTCTGGAAGCCGAAATCGTCACCGCCGACGGCACGGTCCGCATCGCCAATGCCTGCATCAACCCCGACCTGTTCTGGGCGCTGAAGGGCGGTGGCGGAGGCAGTTTCGGGGTCGTGACCCGGACCACGCTGCGGACCGACGAACTGCCGGACTTTTTCGGCATCGTCACCGGCGCCGTCCGTGCCAGATCGGATGCCGCCTACCGGCAGCTCCTGTCACGGTTCGTCGCCTTCTACGCCGAGCGCCTGTTCAACCCCCATTGGGGGGAGACGGCGACGTTTCGACCGGATAACGTGCTCGCGGTGGCGATGACCTTCCAGGGTCTCGATCAGCCTCAGGCCGAGTCGATATGGCGGAGCTTCTTCGACTGGGTTGCCGGCTCGCCGCAGGATTTTGCGGTCGTCGATCCGCCCAGAATCCTCGCTGCGCCCGCGCGCCATCTCTGGGACGCCGCGTTCCTGTTGCGAAACGTGCCTGGAGCGGTGGTATCAGACGACCGGCCGGGCGCGCCCGTGGGCAACGTGTTCTGGGCGGGCGATCGCGGGCAGGTCGGGCAATTCCTGCACGGCTATGCGTCGGTGTGGCTCCCCGAGTCGCTGCTGGCGCCGGATCAGCAGGCGCGGCTGTGCGACGGTGTGTTCGCGAGTAGCCGGCACTGGCCGGTGTCGCTGCATTTCAACAAGGGGCTGGCGGGAGCGCCGTCCGAGGCGATCGCGGCGGCCCGGGACACGGCCGTGCATCCGTCGGTGCAGGATGCTTTCGCCTTGGCGATAACCGCAGGGGAGGGGCCGCCGGCCTTCCCGGGCATGCCCGGAGACCAGCCGGACCTGCCGGTTGCCCGCAGGCACGCCGCGGAGATCGCAGCGGCGGCGCGCGAGCTGCGCAACTTGGCTCCGGAGACCGGGTCCTATGTCGCGGA
This sequence comes from uncultured Pseudomonadota bacterium, assembly GCA_963822705.1. Taxonomy (GTDB): domain Bacteria; phylum Pseudomonadota; class Alphaproteobacteria; order Acetobacterales; family Acetobacteraceae; genus CAVRQM01. The sequence goes on along the minus strand of CAWGIX010000005.1, from coordinate 48,122 downwards.
AGCCAGCTTCTTTGAGGAAGACTGGCAGAAGGCGCACTGGGGTTCGAACTATGAACGGCTGCTATCGGTCAAGAAGACGTTCGACCCTGCCGGTCTTTTCTTCGTTCATCACGGCGTGGGGTCCGAAGAGTGGAGTGCTGATGGCTTTACCAGGCTGACCTGACACGGCGAAGGCGGGCGGCGGGCGGCGGAGCGCTGCAAAGCAAACGCCCATCCATCTTGCGCCGGGCGCCCGGCTGAGCCATTTCCCCGCTAACTAGCGGAGGAACGCTTGTGGGTAGTTTCAGCATCTGGCACTGGATGATCGTGCTGCTTGTCGTGCTGCTGTTGTTCGGCAGCGGCAAGGTGAGCACTCTGATGGGCGACTTTGCCAAAGGCATAAAGTCGTTCAAGAAAAACATGGCCGAGGACACGGACGCCTCGATGGAGGCCAGCGCCGAAAAGCCGGCGGGCTCGATCGCGGCGCCGAATGCCGCGCGTCCGACGGTCGGCAGCACGACCGGGGTTACCCATCCAAGCTGACGGGCCGAAAAGCTGACGGGGCATTTCGGCCCCGTAGTCGGCCCACGGGCCGGCCGCTCGTCACCGTCTCCCCGAAGTCCAGGCACGACCACGCGGCCGCATTCGTGCGGCCCCGGCTGCTCCCGTGCGGGCGCCGCAGCAGCCGCCCGTTCGAGCTGTCCCTGCCGTAAGGCGTCCATATCTTGTGGATCTCTATATCTTGTGGATAGGGCATAAGTTTTCCACAACTTTTTGCGTTCGGGCGCTTGCTTCGCATTGAGTCCGTCGGGTCGCTCCTATACCGTATATTGTGGATGGGAGCAAAAGGACCCACGAAATGGAGTGGAACGAGGACCAGATCGTACGTCTCCGATCGCTATGGGACGAGGGAATGTCCACCTCGGAAATCGGCCGCCGGCTGGGCATTTCCAAAAATGCGGTTGTCGGCAAGGCGCACCGGCTGTCGCTGCCGTCCCGCCCGTCGCCGATCCGCAGGGATGGGCCAAGCCGGCCGCGGTCGTCCGGCCCACGGCGGGTAGTCGGTCCGACCCTGCCGCCGCTGTCGGCCCCGCCCGCGCCGGAGCTGGTCCGCACCATCGAGGCCGGGCCATTGCTGCCGGCCATGCCGCTGCCAACGCTGGTTCGCACCGTCTCGGCAGCGCGGCCGGGCCGTTCGCACGCCTGCTGCTGGCCGCTCGGCGAACCCGGTACGCGCTCGTTCCGGTTTTGCGACGCCGACACCATGCCCGGCAAGCCGTACTGCATGGAGCACGTGCAGGTGGCCTATGTGCGGGTGCGCGACCGCAAGGAGGAAGCGGCCTGAACCGGCAAGGCCGCACCCTTTTCGGCTGGCTTGCGGGTGCTGCCGTGCCGGCCTAGGGTTAGCCCGGTGCGGCGTAACGGATCGCAAAAACGAGTCCGGCGCCCATCGAGGGCCTCGGGACGGTCCGGGCCCCCTAGCGGGAGGCGGTTACGATGCCAAAAGGCACTGTGAAATGGTTCAACCCCACCAAGGGGTATGGCTTCATCGCCCCGGAGAGCGGCGGGAAGGATGTTTTCGTCCATATCAGCGCCGTCCAAAAAGCCGGGTTGCGCTCGCTGAACGAGGGCCAAACTGTGGCGTTCGAAGTCGAGCAGCAGCAGAACGGGCGCGCCGCCGCCGTCGACCTTTCGCCGAACTGATCGCGAGCCGGGCGGGACTGCGCACCCTGGCGTGAGTTGATTGGGCAGGAGTGCCGTGGCCAGGCAGACCGAGGTGCATACGGCCTTGGACGCGACGGCGGTGCGGGCCGCCTATCGGCGCTGGGCCGGCGTCTACGACGCGGTATTCGGCGGGATCTCCGCGCCGGCGCGGCGGCGCGCCGCTTCCGCGGTCAACGCCCTGCCCGGCGAGCGGGTGCTGGAAGTCGGGGTTGGGACCGGCTTGGCCCTGCCGTTGTATGGGCCAAGGTGGCGGATAACCGGCATCGACCTTTCCAAGGAGATGCTGTCGCGCGCGCAGAAGCGGGTGGCGGCGGAGGGGTTGCGCAACGTCGAACGACTGCTTGAGGCGGATGCGGAATCGACCTTCCTCCCGGCCGCCAGTTTTGACGTGGCGGTGGCCATGTTCGTGGCCTCGGTGGTGCCGCAACCGCGCCGGCTGGTGGCCGAGATGCGGCGGCTGGTGCGGCCCGGCGGCTGGCTGCTGTTCGCCAACCACTTTGCCGCCGAGCGGGGCCCGCGCTGGTGGGCGGAGCGGGCGCTGGGGCCGGCGTCGCACGCGCTGGGATGGCACCCCGACTTTCCGCTCGCCGCCCTGCTGTCGCCCGAAGAGTGCGCCGTCGCACGCTCACACAGCTTGCCTCCGTTCGGCCTGTTCACGCTGATTCAAATCCCCCGCTGACCGGCACGCTATTGATCTGGCGCGCCGGCTCCTGTAGCCCATTTGGTGTTCGCGGGCCGGGCAGAGCCGTCTCGCCCGCACGCTGGCCCGGAGCACCGATGCAGCAATTCGTCCGCCGCCTGTTCCTTGTTCTGACGAGCCTCGGGCTCATGGCGACGAGTTTCCGGGCCGGGCCCGCGCTGGCGCAGGTGCCGCATAACTGGCAACTCGGCATGCAGACACCGCACAGCCCGGTGAAACTGCAGATCGCCCATGTGCACGACCTGCTGCTGGTGATCATCACCCTGATCACATTGTTCGTACTGGCCTTGTTGCTGGTGGTCATCTACCGCTTCGACGCGCGCCGCCATCCGGTACCGAGCCGGGCCAGCCACAACACGGTGTTGGAGGTGGCCTGGACGGTGGTGCCGGTGCTGGTCCTGGTGGTGATCGCGATCCCGAGCTTTCGGCTGATCTACTACGAGGATCGCGCCACCAACCCCGACATGACGCTGAAAGTGACCGGACACCAATGGTACTGGGAGTATACCTACCCCGACCAGGCCGGTATCGATTTTAACAGCGTGATGATCCCGCAGGAGGATCTGAAACCCGGGCAGCTGCGGCTGCTCGACGTGGACAATCCGCTGGTGCTGCCGGCCGGCAAGACGATCCGCATCCTGATTACCGGCGGCGACGTGATCCACAGCTTCTTCATCCCGAGCCTGGGCGTGCAGCGCTATGCCATCCCCGGCCGCACCATCGAGACCTGGGTGAAGATCGACCAGCCCGGCCACTACTATGGCGAGTGCAACCAGATCTGCGGCACCAACCACAGTTTCATGCCGATCTCGGTCCAGGCGATGACGCAGGAGGATTTCGCCGCCTGGGCCGCCAAGGCCAAGACCGCGTTCAACTCGCCCGCCACGCCGACCGTCGCCCTGGCCCAGGCTGCACCCGCAAACGCTGCACCCTGAGCCGCGCGCGAACGCCCGAAGGAGAACCGCCATGAGTGCCAGCACCCACGACGACGCGCAGCCGGGGCATGATCATGGGCACGACCATGGGCATGAGCACGGGCACACCCCGGGCTTTGTCGCGCGATGGCTGATGAGCACCAACCACAAGGATATCGGTACGCTTTACCTGATCTTCGCCGTGTGCGGCGGGCTGATCGGCGGCGTGCTGTCGATCATCATGCGCACCGAACTCGCCAGCCCGGGGATGCACATCTTTGCCTCCGGCCAGCAGTGGAACGCGGTGATCACGGCGCACGGCCTGATCATGATCTTCTTTACCGTCATGCCGGCGATGATCGGCGGGTTCGGCAACTGGTTCGTGCCGATCATGATCGGCGCCCCCGACATGGCGTTTCCCCGGCTCAACAATATCAGTTTCTGGCTGCTGGTGCCGGCGCTGTTCCTGGTCCTGGCGGGCCTGCTCACCGGCGACGGCGCCGGTTCCGGCTGGACGCTGTACCCGCCCCTGTCGAACGCCCAGTTCAACCCCGGCCCGTCGATGGACTACACGCTGTTCGCGCTGCACCTGGCCGGCATCAGCTCGCTGCTGGGCGCGATCAACTTCATCACCACGATCTTCAACATGCGCGCGCCGGGCATGACGCTGCACAAGATGCCGCTGTTCGTCTGGTCGATTCTGGTGACCGCCTTCCTGCTGCTGCTGGCCATTCCGGTGCTGGCGGGTGCGGTGACCATGCTGATAACCGACCGCAATTTCGGCACCTCGTTCTTCGACCCGCAAGGCGGCGGCGATCCGGTGCTGTTCCAGCACCTGTTCTGGTTCTTCGGGCACCCGGAAGTCTACATCATGATTCTGCCGGGTTTCGGCATGATCAGCCATGTCATCTCGACGTTCTCCAGAAAGCCGATCTTCGGCTACCTGGGCATGGCCTACGCGATGGTGGCGATCGGGGTGGTGGGCTTTGCGGTATGGGCGCACCACATGTTCGTCTCCGGCATGGACGTCGACACGCGCGCCTACTTCACCGCCGCGACCATGGTCATCGCAGTGCCGACGGGCATCAAGATTTTCTCCTGGATCGCGACGATGTGGGGCGGATCGATCGAGCTGAAGACGCCGATGCTGTGGGCGATCGGCTTCATTTTCCTGTTCACCATCGGCGGCGTCACCGGCGTGGTGCTGGCGAGTGCCGGCGTCGACCAGATCCTGCACAACACCTACTATGTCGTGGCGCACTTCCATTACGTGCTGTCGCTAGGTGCGGTGTTCTCGATCTTTGCCGGTTTCTATTACTGGATCGGCAAGATGTCCGGCCACGAATACCCGGAGTTCTGGGGCAAGGTGCATTTCTGGGTGACCTTCGTCGGCGTCAACCTGACGTTCTTCCCGATGCATTTCCTCGGGCTTGCCGGCATGCCGCGCCGCTATGTGGATTACCCTGAGGCTTTTCGCGGCTGGAACGAGGTGGCGTCGGTCGGCGCCTATATCGGCGGCGTATCGGTATTGATCTTCCTGTATGTCCTGTATCGGACTTTCACCTCAAAGAAGGTCCTGGCGGACAATTACTGGGGCGAGGGTGCGACGACGCTGGAGTGGAACGTTTCCTCGCCGCCGCCGTTCCACACCTTTGCGGAACTGCCCCGCATAAGGTGAAGCGCCGCACACAATGGCCATGAGCGATCCCGGCATGCCGGCCGCGGGCGCGCTGTACTGGCGCCTCCACCGCGCGCGACTGGCTGACGCTGCTGAAGCCGCGCGTAGTCACGCTGGTAGTATTCACCGGGGCGGTCGGGCTGCTCGTGGCACCGGGCCGCTTACATCCGATCCTGGCGATGACCGCTATTCTGTGCATTGCCGTCGCGGCCGGCGCGGCCGGCGCGCTGAACATGTGGTACGACCGGGACATCGACGCGATGATGCGCCGGACCGCGCGTCGGCCAATTCCCGAGGGACGGATCGGTGCATCCGATGCGCTTGCGTTTGGCGTCGCACTGGCTGTTGCGTCCGTCTTGACCATGTGGCTGGCCACCAACCCGGCCGCGGCTTTTCTGCTCGCGGTGTCGATCGGCTTTTACGTGTTCGTCTATACGGTCTGGCTCAAGCGGCGGACGCCGCAGAACATCGTCATCGGCGGCGCTGCCGGTGCGTTCCCGCCATTGATCGGCTGGGTCGCTGTGACCGGCCACTTGGCGGCGTTGCCGATCCTGTTGTTCGTCATCGTGTTTCTGTGGACGCCGCCGCATTTCTGGTCGCTGTCGTTGTGGACCCACGAGGACTACCGGCGAGCCGGAGTGCCGATGCTGCCTGTGGTGGCAGGACCGCGTGCCACGCGGCGGCAGATCGCTCTTTATACAGTGCTGCTGGTCGTCGCTTCGCTGGCACCCTGGGCGCTCGGCCTAACCGGCCCGGTCTACGGCATCGCCGCCGCGGTGCTAGGCGCCGGTTTCCTGCTCGCGGCCTGGCGAGTGCTGCGGGACGGGAGCGGGTGCGATGGGCTCAGCACCACCAGGGACGCCGCGGCAAAGGCGGCCTTCCGATACTCGCTCAGCTACCTGTTCGTGCTGTTCACTGCGCTGGCGGTGGACCGCATCATAGGCTAAGCCAGCCTGCTATGGTTTTGCCCGATCCGCCGACGCTTTCGCGGAAGAATCCGACGCTCTGGCGCAGCGGCGCCGCGGCCGAAACTGGCTGATGTTTTGCGTGCTCCTGGGCCTTGCGGCGCTGTTCTATCTTATCGCGATCGCAAAACTGTCACGCCCGGATCTCGGCCCTCCCTGAACCCGCCGGCCGCCAGACCTAGCACTCGGTCGATGTCCCGCCTGCACCCGAACCTGCTCGCCGCGATCCTCGCCGGGGTGGTGCTCGGCATGACCGGGATGGCGTTCGCGGCCGTGCCGCTCTATCGCCTGTTCTGCGCCGTCACCGGCTATGGCGGCACGCCCCAGATCGGGCCTGCAGCGAGTCCCGGAGTGGTCGCGCGCACAATCACGGTCCGCTTCGATGCCAGTCTGCAGCCCGGCTTGCCGTGGGTGTTTCGGCCCGAGCAAACCCAGGTCACGCTACCGCTCGGCGCGGAGCAGGTGGCATTCTACATGGCCCGCAACAACACTTCGGCACCCATCACCGGCATTGCCCTGTACAACGTCACGCCCGACAAGGTCGGCCGCTATTTTCACAAGACCGCGTGTTTCTGCTTCAACCAGCAGGTGCTGGGCGCGGGGCAGGAGATGCAGCTGCCGGTCAGTTTCTGGATCGACCCGGCCATAGCAAATGACCCGAACACCGCCGATGTCCGGGTCATTACGCTGTCCTATACCTTCTTCCGTTCACTCGACGACGCGGCGGCACGGGGCGCGCTGGAACGGGCTGGACCTCATGTAGGCCCCTTCAAACCGCGGGGCCCGCCCTAAGCAGGTTCAGCTCTGCTGGTATTTGAACTCGGGTTCCGCCTTCAGCGAGTCCTGCGTCGCACCCGGCAGAACGATCCGCGTCGTCTCGTAGGCCACCGCCGGCGCCGCCTGCGACGGTTCCAGCGGGCGCCGCCAAGCCGGTGGCTGTGGCCGTTGTTGCGGGAGCCGTCGTGGTGGCCGCCGTTGCCGGGCGGGCGGTCGTCGTCGTTGCCGGTGCAGTTACCGCTGCGGGTGCCAGGCCGGCGTTGGTTCCGGCGGCATTGACGCCGTTGTTCTCTACCTGCTTTTCGAAGCGCAGCTGATCGAACGGTACCCCGACGAGCTTGGTGCCGATTCCAAGGAAGCCGCCCACCGAGACCACAGCCTCGGTAACCTTGCCGCTCTGGTCTATGATCAGGTCGTCGATATCGCCGATGCTGTTGTGCTGGTCGTTATACACGCTCGCACCGACGATCTTGCTGGCCCGCCAGCCGCCATGGGTCATTTCCAGGCGACCCTGCTTCACGACCGCGGTGTTGGCCGGTGCGGCGGTCGCGGGGGCGGTGGTCGCCGCCTGCTGCGCAAAAACCGGGCCGGCCGCCAGTGCCAGTGGTATGGCCAGGGCGGCGAGTGCGAGAGCGCTTTTCATGGCTAATCTCCTGGACGTGAGGGCCTGCGGGCAAACGCGCCGAGGCATTCATGAAAGGAACGGGCGCCGCGGCGCGGAGTTGCGCGCCCTTGAAGCGGCGCGGGAATTGGGGATGATGCAGGCCGCACTTCCGATCGGCATGGCAGCAGCATGGACACCCACACGGCAGCGCTCCCGGCGGCCAGTTCCGGCCTGAAGCAACCCTATCACCTGGTCGACCCCAGCCCCTGGCCCATCGTCGGCGCGGTCGGCGGCGGGTTCACGGTGCTGGGCATCATCCGCGCCGCGCAGCAGGGCAGCTACTTCTTTCTGGTGCTGGGCGCGGTGGTGATCCTGGCCACCATGTTCATGTGGTGGCGCGACGTGATCCGCGAAAGCCGCACGCCGGGCCTGCACACGCCGGTGGTTCGCCTCGGGTTGCGCTACGGCATGACGCTGTTCATCGCCAGCGAGGTGATGTTCTTCGTGGGCTTCTTCTGGGCGTTCTTCCACTTCGCGCTGTTTCCCGATCACGTTCTGGATGTGGCCAATCCCACTTGGCCGCCGCCTGGCGTGCACACGTTTGACCCGTTCCACATCCCGTTCCTGAATACCCTGATCCTGCTGCTATCGGGATGCACGGTCACCTGGGCGCACCACGCGCTGCTCGAGGGTGACCGGCGGCATCTGATCATGGGGCTCGGGCTGACGATTCTGCTCGGCATCAGCTTCACGACTTTTCAGGTGATCGAGTATTCGGATGCGCCGTTCAAGTTCTCCGGCGGCGGCATCTATCCCGCGGTGTTCTTCCTCGCCACCGGATTTCACGGTTTTCATGTCATCGTGGGCACCTGTTTTCTCACCGTGTGCTGGTTCCGGGCCCGCGCCGGTCAGTTTTCGCCGCAACGCCATTTCGGTTTCGAGGCGGCGGCGTGGTACTGGCATTTCGTCGACGTGGTCTGGCTGTTCCTGTTCGTGGCGGTGTATTGGTGGGGAGCCGGACCACCGCCAGTCGGCGGCTGAGGCGTTCACAAACCCCTGTTGGCAAGCCGCCCTGGCCGCTCTCCAGCCTTCTGCCGCCGAGGCCTCCTCCACAGTCCCGAACCAGGCCCCGCCCGGCGCGACCACAGTGGTCGAAGGGTCGATCCGCTGGCGGCGGCTGCTGGTGCCGGGCATCAGCAGCGCGCTCATGCTGGTCATCATGGTCGGGCTGGGCGTGTGGCAGCTGCACCGCCTGGAGTGGAAAACGGCGCTGCTGGCCCGCATCGACGCGGCGGAGCGCGCTCCGGCCGTGGAGCTGCCGCCCGATCCGGCACCGTTCCAAAAAGTCCGGGTGACCGGCACCCTGCGAAGCGACGGCCCGACCGGCCGGTACGGCGCCGAAGTCCGCGACCTGCCGACCGGCCCCATGCTGGGCAGCCAGCTCGTGGCACTGCTGGATCGCGGTCCGGGCGAATCCGCCCATCGTGACGCTGCTGGGCTGGGTGCCCACGGGCGCGCCGCCCGCCGCGAGCCGGCCGGGCCGGTGACGCTGGAAGGCTATGTCCGCCCGCCTGCTGCATCCCGGCCTGTTCTCGGCACGCGACAATTTTGCCGCGCGCCAGTTCTACACGCTCGATCCTGCGGTGATCGGTCCCGCGCTGGGCGCGGCACGGGTGGCGCCGTTCACCTTGGTGCGCCTCGGACACGCCGCCCGGCATCTATCCGCAGCCCGCGACCGCACTGCCGCGACCGCCCAATGACCATCTGCAGTACGCACTCACCTGGTTCGGCCTGGCCGCGACCCTGCTCGCGGTGTTCGCGGTCTATGCCCGAAGATCCTGTCCGCGTGACGAGGGTCTATGACCGCCTACGGGCTCGATTCGAAAAGATCGCCGTCATCGGCGAGGCGCGCTCCATGCTGGGCTGGGACGCCGCGGCGATGATGCCGGCGGGCGGGGGAGCCGCTCGCGCGGATCAGCTTGCGGTTCTGGCCGGGCTGGCGCACGCGCAACTGGTCGCGCCCGAAATGGCCGCCGATCTGGCCGAGGCAGAAGCACCGGCGGACGCCTGGCACGCGCGCAATCTGGAGCTGATGCGCCACGCTCATGCCCGCGCCGTCGCGGTCGCCGTCCGATCTGGTGGAAGCTTTCGCCCGCGCCTGCGCCCGTTGCGAGCAGGCCTGGCGCGAGGCGCGGGCCGCCAGCGATTTCGCCTCCGTGCTGCCGCTGCTGACGGAGGTCGTGCGGCTGGTGCGCGAGCAGGCAGTGGCCTTGTCGTCGGCGCTGGGGCTGTCGCCGTACGACGCGCTGATGGACGGCTTCCAGCCCGGCATCGTCGCGGCCGACGTGAGGCCGGTATTCGCCGCCTATGCGGAGTGGCTGCAAAAAACCTGCCCCAGGCCGAGGCGCTGCAGGCGGCGCGTCCGGCGCCGGTGCGGGCTGCCGGCCCGTTTCCCGGCCGCCGCGCAGGAGGCGTTGTGCCGACGGCTCGCCGAGCGGGCCGGGCTCGATCCGCTGCATTTTCGGCTGGACCGCTCGACCCACCCTTTCTGCGGCGGCACGCCCACGGATGTGCGCATCACCACCCGTTACGACGAGACGGATGCGGCGGGCAGCATCATGGGTGTGCTGCACGAGACCGGCCATGCGCTGTACGAGCGGGGACTGCCGGAGGCGCATCGGCGGCAGCCGGTCGGCGAGGCGGCCGGCATGGCCGCGCACGAAAGCCAGTCCCTGATCGTGGAGATGCTAGCCTGCCGCTCCGATGCGTTCCTGTCCTTTTTCGGACCGGAATTGCACGCCATATTCGGGGGCGATCCTGCTGCCTTCTCGCCGAGTAATCTCGGGCGGCTGTATCGACGGGTGGCGCGTGGACTGATCCGCGTGGATGCGGACGAGATGACCTATCCGGCCCACGTCATTCTGCGCTTCCGGCTCGAACAGGCGCTGGTTGACGGCGACTTGGCGGTGGCCGATCTGCCCGGGGCATGGAATGAGGCGATGCAGGCGATGCTCGGTGTGGTTCCGCCCGACGACCGGCGCGGCTGTCTGCAGGACATCCATTGGTACGACGGCGCGTTCGGCTATTTTCCGTCCTACACCCTGGGCGCCATGGCCGCCGCCCAGTTCATGGCGGCGGCGAAGCGCGCCGTTCCCGACCTCGATGCCGGGCTCATGGCGGGCGAGCTGGCGCCGCTGACCGGATGGTTGCGCACGCATGTCCATGCGCAGGGCAGCCTGCATGGCTTCAATGATCTGTTGCGTGCCGCGTCCGGCGAGGCACTCGATCCCGCGCTATTTCGAAGCGCACCTGGCAGCCCGCTACCTGCGCGACGGCGCTGCCTGACATGCAGCGCGAGAAAATCCTGGCGAGCTTGGCCATCGCCAGATCCAAGGGGTCGAGTTCGGCCCGCTGACCTCGCCGATGATCAAGAAAACGGAGTCCGATGTCACCTATGTGGACCGGCTCGATCACGAAGGGCTGTTAGCTCGATACAAATCAGATGCAAACGTCGTGGCGGAAAAAATAGTGGCGCCCGATGTGGTCTGGGAGGAAGGCAGGAGCCTCCGGGACTGCCTGGCCGGAGCAGGCCCGCTGGACTACGCGCGTGGCGTCTCACGTCATCGAGCACGTGCCGGACTTTGTCGGCTTCCTGGCCGAAGTCGATGGCGTGCTCCGAGTGGGCGGCAGGCTCGGGCTGGTCGTACCCGACAGGAGGTATACGTTTGACTTCCTGCGGCGCACCTCGTCCCTCAGCGAGATCATCGACTGTCACTTGCGGCAGTCCCGCCGCCCGACACCCGGACAAATCTTCGATTACGTCAGCAACGTGGGCAAGGTCGATACTGTCCTGGCCTGGCGGGGCCGGATCGACGTGAAGCGATTCGAGTGACTACGCCGGTCCGGTGGCCGCCTTGTCGCAAAGCCGTCACAGCCTGGCCAACAACGAGTTCATGGACGTGCACTGCTGGGTCTTCACCCCCGCATCGTTCCTCGAAGCCTGCGCTGCAGCTCGCGCTGCTCGGGCTGACGCGGTTTGTCTGCACGGACTTTCATGACACGCAGAAGAACGAACTCGACTTCGGCGTGATATTGGAAAAGCCGCCCGCGCACACGGGTGCATCGGATATCGCGCAGAGTTTCGCCGGCGCGCTGCAAAAGGTTCGCCGCACGCCGGGGTAAAAGCGATTTGCCGGCTCAGTGCCCGCTATGCGCCCCCGAAAAATCCGGCGCCGCGATGCCCGAGGCGCCGAGCTGATCCACCAGATCCTGCTTCAGCCGCTCCAGCCCTTGCTCGCTGTTCGCCTCGGCGCGGGCCACCAGCACCGCCTGGGTGTTGGACGCACGCAACAGCCACCAGCCATCGTCGGTGCGCACTCGCACGCCGTCGATGTCCGACACGCGCGCCCCCTGCTGGCGCAGCCGTCCGGCGACTTCCTCGATCACCTTGAATTTCCGGGCCTCGTCCGCGGCGAACCGCAGTTCCGGTGTGCTCGACACCTGCGGCAAGCCGGCGCGCATCGCCGAGAGCGGTTTTTCCGAGCGGGCCAGAATACCCAGAAGACGTACCGCCGGCGTACAGGGCATCATCAAAACCGTACCATTTGTCGGCATAAAACGTGTGGCCCGACATTTCACCGGCCAGCGGCGCGCCGGTCTCTGCCATCTTGGCCTTTATCAGGCTGTGTCCGGTCTTCCACATAAGCGGCTTGCCGCCGGCCGCCGCGATTTCGTCGAACAGCACTTGGCTCGCCTTTACGTCGGCGATGACGGTGGCGCCCGGATGCGTCTTCAGCACGTCGCGCGCCAGCACCACCATCAACTGATCGCCGAACATCACCTCGCCGGTGTCATCAACCACGCCGATGCGGTCGGCGTCGCCGTCGAAGGCAATGCCGACATCCGCACCCCGCCGCCGCACCTCGGCCACCAGCGCCTGCAGATTGGCCGGCACCGTGGGGTCGGGATGGTGGTTGGGAAAGCGCCCGTCGATGTCGGCGAACAGCACGGTGTGGTTGCCCGGCAGCGAGGCAACCAGCCGCGTCAGCACCTCGCCGGCGGCGCCGTTGCCATTGTCCCACACCACGTTCAACAGGCGGTCCCCACCGTCCCAATCGGAGATCAGCCGGGCTACGTAGTCGCCCGATACGTCCACCTGCCGCTCGCTCCCCTGTGCCTCGGCCACGACGTCGCCGCGCGCGACCTGCGCGCCAAGTGCCTTGATCTGCTCGCCAAAAAACGGTTTTTTGCCGAGCATCATCTTGAAGCCGTTATAGTCGGCCGGATTGTGGCTGCCGGTCAGCATCACGGCGCCGTCGGTGTGCAGGGTGGTGGCCGCGAAATACAGCATCGGCGTCGGGCCGAGGCCGATACGAATCACTTCCATCCCGGAGGTTTTCAGGCCGTCCACCAGCGGACGCTCCAGGTCGGGCGAGGACAGCCGCCCGTCATACCCTACTGCAACCGTGTGGCCGCCCGCGCGGGAAACGATCGTGCCGAACGCGCGGCCGATGGCGAACGCATCCGGCGGATTCAGTGTGCGCCCCACAATGCCCCTGATGTCGTATTCGCGCAGGACGGTCGGATCGAAATCGTGTTTGAATGCCATGGCCTTCACCTTCTCGGAACTGGGGGACGGATCAGGCGACCGGTTCTGCCAGTTCGCCGATGTAAGTGCGCAAAAAACGGCGCACCGCCGGCGCCAAATCCGGACGGCGCAAGGCAAAGGCGATCTGCGCTTCCAGGAAGCCGATCTTGTCGCCGCAATCGAACCGGCGGCCTTCGAAGCGCAAACCGTGGAACGGCACCTCGCCGATCAGCTTCGCCATCGCGTCCGTCAGCTGCACCTCGTCGCCGGCGCCGCGTTCCTGATGCGACAGGTAGCCCATCACCTGCGGCGTCAGCACGTAGCGGCCGATGATCGACAGATTGGAAGGCGCCACCTCCGGCTTCGGTTTCTCCACCAGGCCGCGCACCTCGACCAGCCTGCCGTCATCGTGCTCCACGTCCAGGATACCGTAGCGGTTAGTGTGCTCGCGCGGCACTTCGCTGACCGCCACCACGCAGCCGCCGGTGTCGTGATACACTTCGGCCAGTTGTTGCGTGCACGGCACGTCGGACAGGATCAGGTCATCCGGCAGCAGGATGGCGAACGGATCCTCGCCGGTGAAGGCGCGCGCGCACCAGATGGCATGCCCCAATCCGAGCGGCTCCTGCTGGCGCACGGTGGCGATCGAGCCGGGCGGGGACTGCAAGTCCTGCAGCATTTTCAGATCGTCGGTCTTGCCGCGTTCGCGCAGCACGGCTTCGAGTTCGTAGGCTATGTCGAAATGCTCGACCAGCGCCGTCTTGCCGCGGCCGGTAACCATGCAGAACTGCTCGATACCAGACGCGCGGGCCTCATCCACCGCGTACTGGATCAGCGGCCGATCGACGATCGGCAGCATCTCCTTCGCTGTCGCCTTGGTGGCGGGCAAAAAGCGCGTGCCCAGACCGGCGACGGGCAGTACGGCTTTGCGCAGCGGTTTGATCAAGGCGCGGTATACCTCGTCGTTTGCCATTGCAGCGCGGCAGGACATGCCGACCCGCGCAGGAGTGGCATGCACAGGCCAAACGGGCAAGAGCCGCTGCGGTTGCGCATCAACCCAGCAGCACGTCTCGCGCTTGGTTGATGCGCGCCGCCAGCCAGTCCGAGCCGCCGCGGTCGGGGTGTGCCGCCTGCATCAGGCGCAGATACGCGGCCTGGATGGCGGCGCGATCGGCGTCGGGCTGCAGCCCGAGCACCGAAAACGCCTCTTCGCGGGACATGCCGGCGCGGCTGGCCCGAGGACTGGTCCGGGCGCGGGGACCGGCGGTCCCTCGGGGCGTGCGGCCGGCCCGCCAGCTCCATAGCAGCGGCCCGAGCAGGCCCAGCACGGCCAGCGCGCTGGGGCCGCGGCCGGTCAGGAACAGCATCGCCGCCAGCAGCAGGCCGCCGATGCCGGCGATCCACAGGCCGAACGCTTTTATGGTGGCGACCTGCGCGCGGGAAAACATGCCCAGCGCGGACATCACCACCAGCAGCGTCAAGGCGCCGAGCAGAAGGAAGACCATGGCAGAGGCAGTCTATGCTCTCAGCGCTTGCGGCCGGCCAGACAGACGGCCCGTCCGGACCGGCGCGCTCGAAATCGGCGCGGTTTACGCGACCCCTTGCTCGGCCCGAGCAGCCATCGCCTGCCGGGCCGCGATGGCGCTGATGTTGACGATGCCGCGCGCCGTTACGCTCGGGACCAGCACGTGCGCCGGCCGGCTCATGCCGAGCAGCAGCGGCCCGACCGGCAGCGCGTCGGCCGCCGCCTTCAGCAGATTGAAGGCGATATTGGCGGCATCAAGGCCCGGCAGAATCAGCAAGTTGGCGCTGCCGGTCAGGCGGTTGTCCGGCAGCATCCGGCTCCGAATCGCCTCCGACAGCGCCGCGTCCGCGTGCATTTCGCCGTCCACTTCCAAATGCGGCGCCCGCTTGCGGATCAGCCCTAGCGCCTGGCGCATCTTTCGCGCCGATGGCGATTTCGATGCGCCGAACATCGAATGACTCAGCAGCGCCGCTTTCGGCTTGATCCCGAAGCCACGCACCGCATCGGCGGCGAGCAGCGTCATTTCGGCAAGCTGTTCGGGCGTCGGATCGGGCACCATGTGCGTGTCGCAAAAGAATAGCGCTCCGGCCTGCAAAATCAGGCAGGACAAGGCGTAGGCGCGGGTCACCTCCGGCAGGAGCGGCACGATCGGCAGCACGTATTGCAATTGCTGCCACCACTCCCCGGTGCCGCCGCAAATCGCGGCGTCGGCTTCGCCGGTATGCAGCAGCATGGCCGCGGTCACGCTGGGGTGCATTCGCACGCGGCGGGAAGCGGCATCGGGCGGCACGCCGCGTCGGCTGACCAAGCCTTGGTACGCGGCGCCCAGTTTCTCCAGAAGAGCGTGGTCCTCCGCCGGGTCCAACACGCGCACGTCGTGGGCCAGGTCGAGGCGGAGCCCCAAGCCCCGCACGCGTGCAAGCATCACCTCGCGCCGGCCGATCAGGATCGGGCGGGCCACCTCTTCGTCCACGAGAGTCTGAGCCGCGCGCAGCACCCGTTCGTCCTCGCCTTCGGCGTACGCGATGCGCATCCCCGACCCGCGCACCGCCTCGAATACCGGTCGCATAAGCTGACCTGAGCGGAACACGAACCGTTCCAGCTCGCGCTGATAGGCGGCAAAATCCGCGATCGGGCGGGTCGCCACGCCGCTCTGCATGGCGGCATGGGCCACCGCGGGCGCTACCTTCATGATCAGCCGCGGATCGAACGGTTTCGGAATGATGTAGTCCGGGCCGAACACCGGCGCCGTGCCGCCATAGGCGGCCTGCACCACCTCGCTGGGTTCCGCGCGCGCAAGCGCAGCGATCGCCTCGACGGCGGCTAGCTCCATCGCCTCGTTGATCGTGGTGGCGCCGACGTCGAGCGCCCCGCGAAAGATGAAGGGGAAGCACAGCACGTTGTTGACCTGGTTCGGGTCGTCGCTGCGCCCGGTGGCCACGATCGCGTCCGGCCGCGCCGCGGCCACCGTCTTGGGGTCGATTTCCGGGTCGGGGTTGGCGAGCGCCAGGATGAGCGGCTTTTCCGCAAACTTTTGCAGCCACTCGGGGTGGAGCACGCGCGGGGCCGAGAGGCCGAGAAAAACGTCCACGCCGTCCAGAACCTCGCCCAAGGTGCGTGCTTCGGTGCGGCTCGCATAGGGCGCCATGCGGGCATCCAGACCCTCGCGGTCCGCGCGCACAACGCCCTTGATGTCGGTCAGCGTCACGTTGTGCGGTTTCAGCCCCATGGTGACCAGCAGGTCCACGCAGGCCATCGCCGCGGCACCGGCGCCGGAGGTGACCAGTTTTACGTCGGCCAGCTGCTTGCCTTGCAGTAAAAGTCCGTTGCGGATCGCGGCGGCGACGGTGATGGCGGTGCCGTGCTGGTCGTCGTGAAACACCGGGATCTTCATCCGCGCGCGCAGTTCGGCTTCGATCTCAAAACACTCCGGGCGCCTTGATGTCCTCCAGATTGATGGCGCCGAAAGTCGGCTCGAGGGCCGCCACCACGTCGCAGAACCGTTTCGGGTCGGCCGCGTCCACCTCGATGTCGAACACGTCGATGCCGGCGAATTTCTTGAACAGGACGGCTTTGCCCTCCATCACCGGCTTGCCGGCGAGCGCACCGATGTTGCCCAGGCCCAGCACGGCCGTGCCATTGGTGATCACCGCCACCAGGTTGCCGCGGACGGTCAGGTCGCGGGCGGCTTGGGGGTCGTCCTTGATGGCGAGACAGGCGGCGGCCACGCCCGGCGAGTAGGCGAGCGAGAGGTCGCGCTGGGTGGCCATGCGCTTGGTGGGCTCGATCTGCAGCTTTCCGGGGCGCGGCAGGCGGTGGTAGTCCAGTGCCGCTTTGCGGAAATCCTCGTCCATGGCCATGTGTGTATCCTGGCGAGGCTAGGGAAATGCGGTCGAGAAGACTCGAACTTCCACGAGGTTTCCCCCACAAGCACCTCAAGCTTGCGCGTCTACCATTCCGCCACGACCGCACCGGGCAGATTTTGGCCTATAGCCGATGAGCGAAACTGCGGCAATTGCCGGAGCCGCGGTAGACTGGCGGGTCGAGCCGGGCTTGGTGCCGTATCCGGAGGCGCTGGCCCCGATGCAGGCGCGCGCGGCCGCGATCCGCGCCGGGGAGGCCGCGGAGCAGGTCTGGCTGCTGCAGCACCCGCCGCTGTACACCGCCGGTACGTCGGCCGTGCCGGCGGAGTTGCGCGATTCCGGCCGGTTTCCGGTGTTCCAAGCGGGGAGGGGCGGGCAGTGGACCTATCACGGGCCCGGCCAGCGCGTGGCCTATGTCATGCTGGACCTGTCTCGCCGGCACGGTCCTGTGCCGCCGCGCGACGTGCGCGGCTTCGTGCATGGGCTGGAGGAGTGGCTGATCCGCACGATCGCGGCATTCGGGGTCCGCGGCGAGCGGCGCGAGGGGCGGGTGGGAATTTGGGTCGCCGACCCGGCTTTTCTGGGCGGTGAGGCAAAAATCGCGGCGATCGGGGTGCGGGTGTCGCGTTGGGTCAGTTTCCACGGGGTGGCGCTGAACGTGGACCCCGACCTGTCGCACTATGATGGCATCGTGCCCTGTGGCATCCGCGCGCAGGGGGTGACCAGCCTGCGGGCGCTGGGGTCGGGCGCCACGATGCAAGACGTCGACGCGTCCTTGCGGGCGCAGTGGAGGGAGGCGTTCGAGTAGGTGAGAATTAGCCGTGGGCAGTGAGCCTAGCCGGCCGTTGTCTGTAGCAGGTTCGTTGTCTCAGAGGCGGCTTCACGGTCCAGATAGGCTTCGACGCGCTCCGATTGCATAGGCCGTCCGAGCAGGAACCCCTGGATTTCATCGCAGTGAGCGGAGCGGAGCAGCGCCAGCTGATTCCGGGTCTCGACGCCCTCGGCGGTGACATCCAGATTGAGAGCGTGGCTCATGGCGAGGATCGCCTTGACGATCGCTTGCGCCCCGCTATCGGTAGTGAGATTCTGCACGAACGCCTTGTCGATCTTGATTTTGTCAAACGGAAAACGTTGCAAATAGGAAAGGCTCGAATAGCCGGTGCCGAAATCGTCGAGCGCAATGCGCAAACCGAGAGCCTTCAGGGCGGTCAGTGCCTTGAGTGCCTGATCGGTGTCGTCGATCAGCAGGCTCTCGGTCACCTCAAGTTCCAGGCGATTCGGAGGCAACCCGGTGCGGGCCAGAATATCGGCAACGATCGCCGGCAGATCGCCGTCCTTGAACTGCCTCGCCGAGACATTGACCGCGACCCGGCAGTCTCTCGGCCAGCCGACCGCGGCGCGGCATGCCGCTTCCAACACCCATTGGCCGAGCGGGACGATGAGACCGGTCTCTTCGGCTAGCGGAATGAAGAAATCCGGCTGGATCAGCCCTCGCGTCGGGTGAGGCCAGCGCACCAGCGCCTCGAGCGCGACAATCTCCTCGCCCTCGGCGCCGAACAGCGGCTGGAAGAATAATTCCATCCGTCCCGCCGCGATCGCCTGCGCCAAGTCCTGCTCCATTTCCCTGCGCTCTCGCTGCAGCGTATCCATCTCGGCTTCGAAGAAGCAGAAGCTGCCGCGACCGAGCGCTTTCGCGCGATACAGGGCGAGGTCCGCGTATTTGAGCAGTACGTCGACCTGGGTTCCGTCCTGCGGTTGAAGGGCGATGCCAACGCTGGCCCCGATGCTGACCCGCTGGCCATCGAGGTCGTATGGCTCCGATAGCCGATCGACCAACCGGCGGGCCAGCTGTGCCGCGTCCGACGGTTGCAGGCACTTGGTCTGCACCACAATGAATTCGTCGCCGCCAGTGCGTGCCGCGATGTCCGTATCACGGATGTTCTCGCGAATTCGGCTCGCAACCTCCTTCAGCAGCAGATCGCCCGACTGATGACCGAGCGTGTCGTTGACCGTCTTGAACCGGTCGAGATCGATGCATAACACCGCGCTCGATCTGGAGAGGCTCTGCGACAGCGCAAGTTCGCGGGTGGCGATGTCGTGCAACAGGAACCGATTGGCCAATCCGGTGAGCACATCGTGATGTGCCAGGAAGTGAATCCGGCTCTCCGCCGCACGGCGCTCGCGAATGTCGCGTAGCGCCGTTACCCGCGCGGGTCCGCTGGCGTAGGAAATATCCCTGGAGCGGATCTCGACCGGCAACGGCTCACCATTGCCCGTCGTGACGACGATCTCCCTCACCTCCGGCACGCTCAGATCCGGCGGCGCACTCAAAGTCTCTGCCCAGACATTTGCGAACGCCGCCACCGGCGCCCCGCTAACCGCGTCGAGCGGCAGCCCGACCATCGAGCAGAACGCGGCGTTCGCGTCCAGTACCTTGCCTTCGCGGTGGATCATGAGGCCCTCGAACGTGCTGTCCGAGAGTTCGCGCAGGCGTCCCATTGCGCTGGTCAGCTCTGCCTGGTGGATCGCGTACCGACGCTCTTCCGCGGCGTGCAGCGCCTGCGTTTCGGCAATACTTTGAACGATCGCCGCCTGCATTGCCGCTAGGGCTCGCAGCAGCTGCGCCGCCTCGCTGCGGCCCTTTGCAACGATCACGTTGTCCAGCTTGCCACCAGCGATCGCTCGGGCGATCCCGATGCCCCGTATGAGTGGGGGGATTACCGCCTGGTCAAGCGCGATCCCGACCAGGGCGGCCAGGCCCAAGGCCACCAGGATCGCTCGCCACAGGGCATTCTTCGTCTCGGCGGCATAGGCTTCGGCGCTGTCGCGTGCCTCCAGACCGTCGGTGCCGTAGCGGGGCACCGTCTTGGCCAAATCGGCATCGATGCCGGCGAGGGTCGAAGCGTCGGTAGCCTCCGTCACACCGGCAACCCGGGCTCGCACGGCCCTGGCCAGAGCGCGGGCCTTCTCCGACATCGCCCGATCGGTGGCTATGTCCAGATCGTCCAGCACGGCCTGCAGCCGCGTGCGGGCCTCGGCGTCGATCGGCTGCCCCGTGGCCCCGTGGCGCGTCGCTGCGAAGCGCAGGAATTCGTTCTGGGCACGCCCGATATAGCTCATGCCGAGATACGCGCCGTCATAGATGTCGATGGCCAGCGTGCCGAGCCGGGACTGTGTCCGGTCCGCGAAGCTGCCCATCCCGCCGCAGATCAGCAGCAGCGCCAGGCACGCCAACGCAATTTTGCCGCGGATCGTTATGGACGTGGACCTTGAGAATTGGCGGCGCGACGAAGGCGGCGGCTTGCTGCGCGAGCCGGATGGCACGCGCCGTGGCCGCCAGGGAAGCAAAACATGAAGCGACACATATGCCGATCCTGCGGATGCGCCGGCAATCGGACGATCGCAGTCGCCCCGCTGCGCTGCATGGGCAACCTGTCACCGGACATTGACGGTCATCCTCATGCTGGGGTGGATGCTGCAACGGACTTTGAAGCGCCCCAGCTTGGTAAACCTGTAGCTCAGGACTTGGCCCGGTTTCTGCAGGCCGAGATCGTCGGCGTCGTCGTCCTGGTCGATGACGCTGATGTTGTAAATCACGTCATCGCGATTGGCATATACCACGGTGTCTCCCGGCTTGACCGTGAGCGACGTTTCGCTGAAGTGCTGGCCCGACTGGTCGACGGTCACGCTCGCTGCCCGCACGCCGAGCGTGGCCAGGGCTGTCGCGGCCACAAATCCCGCAGTTTTGATCTTCCAGCTTTTCATTGCGCTGCCACTGCCTTCAAAAATGCGCGGCCGCCCAGACGCTGAAGTAGAGCGCGTTGTTGGCGGAGGCGTTGCGGGCCGAGCCATTGAAGCGGAAGTAATCCACGTACTGCACGGCGAGGCGGACATTGCCCCATGAAATCCACGAATGCGGCTTGCCCCAGGGCACGTACGCGATTTCGGCGACGATGCCGCTGCTATCCGGGCTGCCGCTCGGCGTCCCCCAATAGGCGGCATCGGCGGTGCCGCCGGTCCGGAAGTATTGGATGGTGGGAGTGATCGTGGCGCCGATGCTGTAGGAAATATCGGCACGGAGCGTGTTCAGCGTGTGCGACCGCCGGGCGCCGCTGATGACTTCGCTGGCGCCGAGCGACGCGTTCTCGTGGATCAGCGTCGCGTGCGCGGAAACCATGTCGCTGGTTACGCTCTTGGGATTCAACGTGAACTGGTAGTTGGCGTCGAGCGCCGTGTCGGTGAACCGGTCAGTCTGCCCGGGGATATCGATGCCGCCGGGCAGCACGCTCGCGGTCAGACCGTAGGTGCCGAGCTCGACATAGTTGCGGCCGAATTCCTGCTGCAGCGCCAGGCGCCAGTAGGGGATCACGCCGCGCGTCTTGTCGGTGCCGGCGACGGGCACGATCCCGGTCGCATTCAAGACGTCGTAGCCGAGGCCGCGATAGAGGTCGGTCTCCAGGTATACCAGATCGTTCCACAGCGCGTAGGCCCCGCCGCCGAGCACGCGCTGCCCCAACCCGCCGTCGATCAGCGTGGCCGCCAGAGGGGTCGGGGCCAGCGCCGACCCGTTATAGGGAAATCCCCACGCCGGGGTGGAATTCCACAGATCGGTGACGGTCGGATTGTTGTTGGCGGTGAAGCCGTAAACCAGGTCATCGCCGAACAGTTCGCCGTCATGCGCGTGGCGAATGTCGATGTTGTCGACTTGCAATTGTCGAGCGACGCCATCGTAGGTGATCTGCACGAAGGCGCCGAGCCACGGGACGATGCGGCCGGCGTAATAGAACGAGGTCTGATCGACCGCGAAGTTATCGTTGACGGCGAAGTGCGGGGCCGCGGGACCAGGTTGCGCGGCATCGGTGTGGGTGAAGGAAAGCTGCGTGCTCAGCGCCAAGGGCAGGCCGTGCTGCTTGCCGTCACTGGCAACATAGCCATTCAGCTTGAAATCGCGGCCATACTGTTTGAGCTGCGGTCCGAAGGCGCCGACATGGCAAGCCGCGCAGGGCTGCCCCGTTTGTTGCGCGAACGCGGGCACCGCATAAGCAGTCCCGGGGCCTAGCGACAGGATTGCAAACAGGGCCAAGGTCAACGACCATAGCTGCGGATGGCTCGTCGCAATGCGGACAGCACCGAGCCGGCGGACCTGCATCTTCACCTCTGCCGCTTTCTGGCCGCTGCCCCGTGAACAGGGATGGGAAGGGTCGCGCCATTCGGTTTGTCCGGCCGAGCTAACGCTGTTGTGGTGAATGCTGGGTTAAAGAAGCGCGGCGGCTAGCGCCGTGGTTCGACGAGGCGCTTCGGGCAAGTGCTTCCAGCCCAGACTAGAACCCGCTCTTGATCACGCCTGCATCGATACGCAAGCAGCTCCCTAACGCACGGGGTTACCAGTTCGCGGGCGCTGGGATCGGGCGCCACGATGCAAGACGTGGAGACGTCGTTGCGGGGTGGCGCGGCGCGGCGCGTTCGAGTGGCGTCTGCCCCGTTACGGAAGCCGCCCTGATCCTGCTCGGAGCGCAGGCGAGCGCGTCCTGTCAGCCGTGGCGCGGCGCAGGGCCAGGAGACGGAGGCCAGTGACCGCCGCGACAACCGGGGTGACGCTGGCGGCGCCCGCCAGGACGAAATCAAGCCAGCCCAGCCAGGCGAAGGGGGCCATCAGATAGAGCGCGTCGTCGGGATCGAAGCCCCAAAAACCCGAATAGGCGCGGGTGCCCGGCGGGCTCAGCCGTTCCAGCAACTGCGCCCACCACTTGCACAGCAGAAACGAAACCGCAGCGACCAAGCCGAGAGCGAGCGCCCATTCGCCGAACGAGGAGTGGCGCTGGCCGATGCCGATGGCCACGAAGAAGATCGTGCCGACCGCATTGTCGGAGTGATAGTCGTACAGGTGGCCGCGTTCGCTCATCATGTCGCCGATGCGCGCCAATTCGCCATCGGCGCGGTCGAGGAAGGCGGAGACGAGCCATAGCGCGCCGCCCCACCACGCGCCGGCACGGGTGCCGAGTGCCAAGGCACCGCAGGCGGCCATACCGGATATGAGGCGCAGCGTGGTCAGGTGGTTCGGCTTGATGCCGGTGCCGAGCAGCGGCCGGAGCATCCAACGCGCCAGGAGATGCGTCCACGAGCCGCCGATCACGGCGTTGCCCCGGACGAGTGCGGCAGCGCCTGGTTTGCGGCGGCCGATGGCCGCTCGAGCCATCGCCAGGCGGCAAGTCCGGGAAGGCCGAGCGCGATTTCGCGCAGGCGCTTGATCAGGGACAGGGCGATCGCGAGTTCAGGGGAGAGGCCGAACAGGCCGCACACGACGACGTAGCCGCCCTCCTGAACGCCGAGCGCGCCAGGCACGGCGAAGCCGGCCGCCTTCAGCGCCTGGCCGAGACTCTCGATGATCAGACCGGCGGAAATACTGACGTCGCGCCCCAAGAAGTGCAACGCGAGACACACCTCGATGCCGCCCAGCAGCCAGGATATCAGGTGAAGGGCGGCCGATCGCCGCAGCCGGCGCGGTGATCGGTAGAGCGCGATCAGCGCATCGTGCAGACCCTGAACGCCGCCGAAACCCTGCCAGCCCATGGCCTTGCCAAGCCGGATCAGCCCCGCCTCGATCATCCGGACCGGACCGAACCACTGTGCCGCCAGGAAACCGGCGGCGACCGCAATAGCGATGGTCACCCCGCCGATGACGTACAGGGCGATGCCGCCACCTCCGACGGTCAGCAGCAGCAAGCCCAGGCCGAGCACGGTAAACGCGATCTGGGTCAGCAACTCGATGGTCAGGTCGCAGATCGAGCCGGCAACCGCGACGGCCAGTTTCACCCCCCGGCGCTGCAACAAGCGGGCGCCGACGAATTCGCCGCCAATCTGCCCGACCGGCAAAAGGTTGTTCACCGCTTCGCGAATCCAGCGCAGTGCGACGAAGTCGCGCAGGCCCGGTTGTGGAACCGTCGGGCCGGCGATCTCGCGCCATGCCGCGGCGGACAGGACCACCTGCACCAAATGCAACGAAATCACCGTCGAAAGACCCCACCATCCGGCGTGACCCAAGAGGTCCAGCACGCGGCCAAAGCCATAACTGGCGAGCAGCCAGGCCGACAGCGCGACACCGATCACCAGGCCCATCGCTGCCGCAAACTTCATCCGCCGTCCTCTGCCGTCTCTCGCTGAAATTTCGCTGCCGCCGACGGAAACGGTTTTCCCGACACAAATGGCCCAGCATCACGGCTCATCATTGCACGCGGCGCCAGTGTGGCAAGGGGGTGCGTCCGAGGCCGGCGCCGAATGCTGCCAGTTGACGGGCGTGACATTCTTGAACAAGGAGATTTCATGTTGCATCTGCCCCCTTGACTCCGAGGCGCCGTCGCCGCGCGCGCTCATCCTGGCCGCCGGCGTCGGCCGCCGGCTCACCGCAGGGCATCAGGACGGGGGGCATCAGGACGGGGGGCATCAGGACGGAGAGCATCCAGCCAAGGTGCTGCTCCGTTTCGAGGGGCTCAGTTTGTTGGCGCGCCACCTTGCGATCCTGCGCAGCTGCGGCGTCCGCGACATCACGCTGGTCCTCGGATATGACGAGGACCGGGTGCGCGCGGAGCTGGACGCACTTGATGGCCCACTCCCGCTTGTGGTGACCAATCCCGATTTCCGAGCCGGCAGCATCGTTTCGCTTCATGCCGGCCGGGACGTGCTTCGAAGCGGCACGCCGATCCTGCTGATGGATGCAGATGTACTTTACGATGCGCGACTGATGCTGCGTCTGCTTCGCAGCGGCGCGGCTAGCTGCCTGCTGCTCGACCGTGACATCGAACCTGGCGACGAGCCGGTGAAGCTGTGTGTTTCCGGGGGCCGTATCGTCGACTTCCACAAACGTCCGCGCGTCGCCCACGAGTGGCACGGCGAGTCCGTCGGGTTCTTCCGTTTCGCGCCCGACGCCGCGGCGGAGCTGGCGCATCGCGCGAAGACCTATGTCGAGTTCCGGATTCCGTCAGCTGGAGTACGAGGAGCCGATCAGGGACATGATTCTCGCCAGCGCACCGGAGCGTTTTGGTTTTGAGGACATCAGCGGACTGCCCTGGACCGAGATCGACTTTCCGGAGGATGTCGAGAAAGCACGCGCCCTGCTGCCGGCGCTGGTGCGTGAGCCCGCCCATGCAGCATGACGAACTGCACGGCGGAGCCGACAACACGGCGCTGCGCGGCCCGAGCCAGGCGCAGTGCGCCGCCATGGCGCAGGACGGGTTTCTCCTGGTGCGGGGCTTTTTCGAGCAGCCCGTGATCGAGGACCTGCTGCGCTGGACCGCAGAGCTGTCGGCCGCACCGGAAGTGCCCGGCCGCCACTGGGTCTACTACGAGGACAGCCTCACCGAGCCTGGGAAACGAGTGGTGCAGCGGATCGAGAATTTTTGCCCGTTTCACAGGGGCTTCGACCGGCTGATCCGTGCGGGCGAGCTGTCGCGCTGGGCTGGCGCGCTGATGGGCGGGCCGGTTGTCCTGTTCAAGGAAAAGATCAATTTCAAGATGCGCGGTGCTCCCGGCTTCAAGGCGCATCAGGATCAGCAGGCGGGCTGGAGCCGCTATGCGCCGCTGTTTGTCACGGTCCTGGTGACGATCGACCCCGCCACCCTGGAGAACGGCTGTCTGGAGATAGCCCGCGGGCGACATCGCCACGGACTCTTGGGGGAGGAATGGAAGCCGCTGCCGGAGGACGGCCTTGACCTGCAGCCTGTCCCGACGATGCCTGGCGACGTGATCTTTTTCGAATTCTTACGTACCGCATGCTTCAAAACCCAATTTTGCCAGCGAAGCCCGTCGGATCTTGTATTTGACCTACAACCTTGCCGCGCACGGCGATCACCGGGCCAGATACTACGCCGACAAGCACGCATCGTTTCCGCCCGATATCGAGCGCGATGGCGCGGCTACCTACGTGTTCCGGGTCTAGGCGGTTCACCGCCGCACTCGGCAATCACGGCCGCTCTCGTCAGAACGCGCTCTTGATCACGCCTCCGTCAACGCGCAAGGCGGCACCAGTTGTGGCGGAGGCCAGCGGGCTGGCCACGTAGGCCACCAGCGACGCAACCTCTTCAGGCGAGGCAAATCGCTTGATGAGCGAGGTCGGGCGCGCCTTCTCGAAGAACTCTCTTTCGAACTCGTCAAATGACTTTCCGCTCGCCCTGGCGAGTGCGTCGACGAAATCGCCGACCCCACGCGATTTCGTCGGGCCAGGCAAAACGCTGTTGACGGTTATGCCAGTGCCTGCAACCGCTTCGGCCAAGCCGCGCGAGACGGCAAGCTGTGCGGTTTTCGTCGTCCCGTACTGGATCATTTCGGCAGGTATCTGCACCCCGCTTTCGCTTGAGATGAAGATGATCCGGCCCCAGTTGGCCCGCTTCATGGCGGGCAAATACAGTCGCGCGAGGCGGACCCCGCTCAGCACATTCACCTCGAAAAATCTTATCCAGTCTGAATCGGGGATTTCCTCGAACGGCTTTGGTTCAAAGATGCCGAGGTTGTTGACCAGGATCTCGACATCGGGATGGCGCCGGGCGAGGTCTTCCGCCGCCGACGCCGCACTGAGATCGCCGGCAAACCCTTGCACGTCCCCGCCCGTGGCCGATCTCAGCCGTGCCGCCACCTCATCCACGGCGGGTTGTGAACGCCCGTTGACAATCACGCGGGCGCCTTCCTGCGCCAGCACGGTCACGATCGCCAAGCCGATGCCGGCAGTGCTGCCGGTCACCAGCGCGCGCTTGCCTTTCAGGTGGAGGTCCATGACTTCAATGCACCTGAATTTGCACCGGCTTGCCTGACTCCGGCACACGGGGGCTCGCTACCAACCGCAAAACCTCCTCCGGGTCGATCCGCCCGTCATACAACGCCCGCCCGATGATCGCGCCGGCGATATGGCCCGTGCCGGTCCGCGCCGCGCGCAGCAGTACCGAAACGTCATCCAGGGAGCCGATGCCGCCCGATGCGATCACCGGAATGTTGACGGCCTCCGCGAGCCGCATGGTTCCCGCGACGTCGACCCCACCCAGCATGCCGTCGCGAAGAACGTCGGTGTAGATGACTGCCGCCACGCCGGCATCCTCGAACCGGTGCGCCAGCTCCAGTGGCGAAACGTCGCTCGCTTCCGCCCAGCCCGAGACCGCCACGCGGCCCTCGCGCACGTCGATGCCCACCGCTACCCGTCCCGGATGGTTACGGCACGCGTCGCGCACAAGTGCGGGATCGCGGGCTGCGGCGCTGCCCAGAATCACGCGACGCACCCCGGCGGCCAGCCATTCTTCGATCGCCGCCATGCTGCGGATGCCGCCGCCGAGCTGTACCGGCACATCCCCCGCCGCGCCCAGCACAAGGCGCACCGCCTCGCGATTGACGGAACGGCCGGCAAACGCGCCGTCCAGATCCACCACGTGCAGCCAATCGAACCCGGCGTCGATCCAGGTCCGGGCTTGCGCCCCCGGGTCCTCGGCAAAAACCGTGGCCTGCTCCATATCGCCCTGCCGCAGCCGCACGCAGGCGCCGCCTTTCAAGTCGATGGCCGGAAACAGGACGAAGCTCATCCGGCGATGCGGCTGCCGGGCTGCAGCGTCTTGAAGTAATGGATGCCGCGGATCGTCTTGCCGCCGACCCGCGCGTAGCACGGATGCACGCCCCAGCGGATGTATCCGAGACTCTCGTATAACCTGATAGCCGCCAGCTGCGTCTCGCGCACGTCCAGATTCAGCAGGTGGTAGCCAAGCGCCCGGGCACCTTCCTCGACGCGCAGCGTCATGCTCCGCGCCAGTCCGTGGCCGCGGGCATAGGGCGCCACAAAACTGTGCATCAGATGGGCCGCAAACGCCTGCGCCTCGTTGTTGCGCGGCGGGCGCACCAGTTGGGCCGAGCCCACCAGCACGCCGTCCAGCCGGCTGACGAACAGCTCTCTTCCGGGCACCAGCAGCAGGCCCTGGAAATAGGCTTCCAGCGCCACGCGGCCGGGAGGATTGACCCAGCCGAAACCGCCGCCCTCGATGATGGCGGCGTCGGCCGCTTCGCAGAGCGCCGCCAAATCCTCGTCCGAAAAGGCGCTGACGCGCTCGATCCCGGTGGCGGCTTTGGGGGTTCCGCCCCCGGCCTCAGCGCCCGTTGGCGGAACGGCAGGAGAAGCGGCCTCGGGCCGAGTCCCAGCCTGTCGCTTTTGCATGAACCGCCGAATGCGCTCCTGGATGCCGAGGGTGTGGGACCAACGGAAGGCGGGCCGGCGCCGGCCCGTAAAACTCCGGCAATCCGATCCTAGCTCAAAGAGAGGGTTCCGGCACCATGGGCGGCCCCAGCTCGGCCATCACGGTTTCGCCACCGACCATCGTTTGGCCGAGGCCCACCAGCGGCTCCACGCCGGGCGGCAGATAGAGGTCGGTGCGGCTGCCGAAACGGATGATGCCGAAGCGGTCGCCGGCGCGGACATGGTCGCCCTCACGCACCGTGCAGACGATCCGGCGCGCGATCAGGCCGGCGATCTGTACCACGGCGAGCCGGCGTCCGTCCGGCAGCAAGATCGCGAGGCCGTTGCGCTCGTTGGTCTCGGATGCCGCATCGGCGCTGGCGTTGGCGAAGCCGCCACGCCGGTAGGCCAGGGCGGTGATCGTGCCGTCAGCCGGGATGCGGTTGACGTGGACATCCAGCACCGAGAGGAAAATGCTGATCCGGCGCACTTTTTCGGTCCCGCAGCCCAGGTCGGCCGGCGGTGCGGTATGTGCGATGGCCACGACCTTGCCGTCCGCGGGCGCCAGCACCAGCCCGGAACGGCCGGGGGGCACGCGCTCGGGATCGCGGAAAAAGCCCAGGCACGCGGCGGTGAACAGACCGCCGCCCCAGGCGAGCCGGGGCGACCAGGCCAGTCCCGCAAGGCATGCCGCGGCGCCCGCGGCGATGAACGGTTTCCCGGCGGGGTGCGGCGGGGCGAGGACCAGGCGAAGGGAGCGAGCGAAGGACATTGCGGCTCGAACGGAGGCCGCTGCTTATGCAGAGGAGGGATCAGGCCGGCAAGGGACGTGGCTGCGGCCGGCGCGATCCGCTTGCCACGACCACAGGGCTTCGTTAGGGGCTGGACATGAAACATACGCCGGGCGAGGGCACCGTCTCGCCGCCGGACAGCCTTGCCTCGGCCGCCGCACCGTCGCTCAAGAAGGCAATCGATCGCCTCTCCCGCGGTGCGGTGCTGGTGGTGGGCGACGTCATTCTCGATCGCTGGGTGCACGGCAAGGTGGAGCGGATCACGCCCGACGCCCCGGTTCCGGTGCTGGGCGTGGTGCGCGAGGTCGCGGTGCCCGGGGGTGC
Organism: uncultured Pseudomonadota bacterium; assembly: GCA_963822705.1. Taxonomy (GTDB): domain Bacteria; phylum Pseudomonadota; class Alphaproteobacteria; order Acetobacterales; family Acetobacteraceae; genus CAVRQM01. The sequence continues at coordinate 18,993 of CAWGIX010000005.1, read as the reverse complement.
GGGCAACGTGGTGCGCAATTTGGGCGGGCTTGGCACCGCCGTCGCCTTCGTCTCCGTGGTCGGCGATGACCAGGCCGGCTCGGACCTCACCGGCTTGATCGGCGGCCAGCCCGGCCTGGAACCGTGGCTGCTGGTGCAGGGCGGCCGGGCCACGTCGCACAAGACCCGACTTGTGGCGCATGGCCAGCAGCTATTGCGGGTGGATCGCGAGGACGCCAAGCCGGTGCATCCGAAATTGGCCGAGCGCGTGGTGCGGATCGCCAGCGAGGCGATGGCCGCGACCTCGGTGACCATCCTGTCGGATTACCGCAAGGGCGTGCTCACCGGCGGTACGGCACCCGAGCTCATCGCCGCGTCCCGGCAGGCCGGGCGGCGAGTCGTGGTGGGCAGCCGCGGGCCGGACTTTGCCCGGTTCGCGGGGGCAGACGTGCTGGCGACCGGCTGGCCCGACCTCCCACCGCTCAATGGCGAGACGAACGAGACCGATGCGAACGCGGCCGCGGCCGCTTGCGAGCTGGGCCGCGCGCACGGCATCGGCGCGGTGGTGGTGGTGCGGACCGGCATGAGCCTGACGCTGGCCGATCGGCTTCTGGACGCCCCGGAGCCGGCAAGAATTCTGCACGTGCGCAATCAGGCGGCCGAGCTGGTCGACGTGTCCGGCACCGGCGACACCGTGCTGGCGGTGCTGGGGGCCGCGCTGGCGTCCGGGCTCGACCTGGTGGAAGGGGTGGAGCTCGCCAACCTTGCCGCCTCGGTGGTGGTCGGCCGGGTCGGCACCGCCGTGGTGCACGGCCGCGACATGCTGACCGCGCTGGCCCAGCCCCGCGGCGCCAAAATTCTTGATCCCGAACCGGCCGCCGAACGCGTCGAACGCTGGCGCCGAGTCGATCTGCGCATCGGCTTTGCCCAGGGCATGTTCGGCGATGCGGGAGACGTGGGGTCGGCCGTGCTGGAGCGGGCGCGGTCCGCCTGCGACCGGCTGATCGTGGCGTTGGCGCAGGACGCGAGGGCCGGTTCCGGCGGGCTGCCGCAGCAGGCCCGCGCAGAGCGCCTCGCGGAGCTGCCCTGTGTGGACCTGATCATCTTGGCGGACGGAAATTCGACCGCCGACCTGCTGGAGGCGCTGCGTCCCGATCTGCTGGTGGAAACCGCGGAGAATAGCGGAGCCGGCGCGCGCAAGAACGAGGCCGATCTGGTTCGCGGCTGGGGCGGCAGAATTCTGCTGGCTGCGGCCGACTGAGAATCGAATTGCCCGCGTCGCCGGGCAGTAAGCCGGTCTTCAACGTTTCCTGCCTACACAAGCCCGAGACGCGAGCACCCGCCTGATTGCGTCTGACGCTGGCGGGGCGGGCACGCCTCCCGATCGGAGGCAGAGTTGCAGACTGACGTTCTTGCGCGCGCTCGGCCGGCTGCCTCCGCAATTCTGATTCCGGTCTTCTCTGCCACGCTCTTTCTGAGCGCGGGCCTGATGTTTCTGGTCGAGCCGATGGTCGCCAAAATGGTGTTGCCGCGGCTCGGGGGCTCACCGGCAGTCTGGAGCACGTGCCTGGTATTTTTCCAGGCGGTGCTGCTGCTCGGCTACGCCTATGCTCATGCACTGAGCCGCCTGTCGTCGCGCCCGGTGCAAATCCTTGGGCACATCGGCGTGCTGCTGCCTTTGGCGACCCTGGCGCTGCCGCTCGATCTTGGCGCGGGCGCACCGCTGCCGGGCCAGTCACCGGCGCTGTGGCTGTTGCTGCGACTGGCCCTGGTGGCGGGGCCGCCGGTATTCGCCATTTCCGCCACTGCACCGCTGTTGCAGCGCTGGTTCGCCGACCTCGACCACGAAGCGGCGCGAGACCCCTATTTCCTCTACGCCGGCAGCAACGCCGGCAGCCTGCTGGCGCTGGTCGCGTATCCGCTGCTGGTCGAACCGGCGCTGCCGCTCGCTGCGCAGGCGACGCTGTGGTCCTGTGGCTTCGGTGCTCTGGCCCTCGGCATCGCGTCGTGTGCAGCCGTGAGCTTGCGACAAGGCCGGCATGGCTTCAAATCCGTGTCGCAGACACTCGTTCCGCCTCTCGGCTTCCGAGAGCGCCTGAGCTGGATCGCGCTGGCGTTTGTTCCGGCTTCTCTGCTGCTCGGCGTCACTACGTACATCACCACGGACATCGCCGCCGCACCGCTGCTGTGGGTGGTGCCGCTGATCCTGTATCTGCTGACGTTCATTCTGGTTTTCGCGCGGCGCCCGCCGTTGCGCCACGCGACCATGGTTCGGGCGCTGCGGCTACTGGTGATCCTGTTGGTGATCACCGCCGCCCCGGGGTGGTCGCTCGCAATTCCTCTGCCGTTGATGCTGGCTTTGCATCTCGGCTGCTTTTTCGTCATCGGCATGGTCTGTCACGGCGAGTTGGCCCGGCGACGGCCGCCGGCCATCCGCCTGACCGAGTTCTACCTGTTTCTGTCCGTCGGCGGCGTGCTGGGAGGCGCGTTCAATGCGCTGCTGGCGCCGCTGATCTTTCCGGGCCCTTGGGAATATCCGCTGGCACTGATCGCCGCGTGCCTGCTGAAGCCCGCGACCCGGCGCGATTCCGAGCGCGGCCTGACCTGGGACATCGTGCTGCCGATCGCGCTGCTGGGCCTTGTGCTGCTGGCCCGCCGGGCTCTTTCGGCCACCGTCAGCGACGGCAGCGTGGCGACGCTCGCGGTATTGATGGTGGCCGCCTATCTCGTGCCGGCGCTGGCGCTGATGAACTTTTCCCGCCGGCGGTGGCGTTTTGCGCTCGGCATCGCCGGCCTTCTGTTCGCTCCCGTGGTGGCGGCGTGGGGCGGCACCAGCGCCAGCTACCGCAGCTTTTTTGGCATCTACCGCGTCCTGCTGACGGATGATGGGCAAGCCCGGCTGCTGATGCATGGCACCACGCTGCACGGAGCGGAAAGCCTGCTGCCCGGCGAGGAAGACCTGCCGCTTACGTACTATAGTCACGATGGGCCGTTCGGCCGTTTTTTTGCGGCCGCGGATGCGAACTCGATCCGGCATGTCGGGGTGGTGGGGCTGGGGGCGGGCTCGCTCGCCTGCTACGCCCAGCCTGGCCAGGACTGGACTTTTTTCGAGATCGACCCGTTGGTGGAGCGTATTGCCCGCGATCCGCGCTACTTTCATTTCCTCGCGGACTGCGGCAACCGTCCGCGCGTCGTGCTGGGCGACGCGCGGCTGACGCTCGCCGCCGTGCCGGACGGCACGTATGACGTTCTGGTTTTGGACGCGTTCAGCTCCGATACCATCCCGATGCATCTGCTGACGCGCGAGGCGCTGGCGCTGTATTTGCGCAAGCTGGCGCCGGGAGGGTGCCTGCTGTTCCATATCAGCAGCCGCACGCTTGACCTGGCTCCGGTGCTCGGCACGCTGGCCGCGGACGCCGGAGTAAAGGCGAAAAAAATGCTGGACCGCCCGCCGCCGGGCACCCCGCCCTGGCGCCGCGGACCGACCCTGGTGGTGGCCTTGGCCGGGCGCGGCGGCGACCTGCACCACCTTGACCCGGCGGACGGCTGGACGGATCTGTCGCCCGCGGGCGCACGGTCGCTGTGGACCGACCAGCGCTCGGATATTTTGGGGGCAATCCGGCTGGGGCTTTAGGCCGATTTCGGCCACAGTTTCGTATCGCATTCGTAACAATATGGGCGTGCGTGGGCAGGCGGCCCAGTCAGGCCGGTTTTCGGATCGGCTCGGGGAACCAGAAACCGCCCCACTTCCTCCACTCCGTGCCGGGGTAGGTCCACTTCGGCTTTCGCGTGCGCGCCTCGGTGCGGAGCGGACGCTTTCGGAACGGCTTTTCGGCCGGTTCGGTCGGGACCGGTGCGGCGGGGTCCGGCCCGATCTTCCCCAAGTCGGGAGGAGCCGGCCTGACCCGGGGCGGACGGGGCGGCGGCGGGGGCAGGATCTTGGGGTCGGGTTGCACTCCCAGCATCCGGCACAGGGGCCGCAGCAGCCGCCCGGCCTGCGGGGCGTTGCGGAGCAACTCCTGCATCTCCGGATCGGCCAGAAGTTTCTGCAGCAGGTTGCTGAGGTTCACCTCCCAGCCCAGCATCGCCACCAGCCAGCCCAGCTTGTGCGGCAGCCGCTGCTGCGGCTTGCGGTGTTCTGGTCCGGGCCCAGGTCCGGGCCCAGGTAGGGGCCCAGGTCCGGGCCCAGGTCCGGGGCGGGGCCTGGTTCCGGGCTGGCGCGTGCGGGGCGGCGGCAGCGGACCCGCCCGGGCCCGGGCCGCCAGGGCCAGGAACCGGGCCTTGAGGCGTTGCAGCCGCCACCAGAGCAGGATCAGCACCGGCGCCCGAGACTGGTCCCGAGGCATCTTCGCCCCCACCGCGATGCTCATCCCCACGATCATCTGGGCAAAGCGGTCCGAGATGGTGGGGTTTGGCGGCAACGGGGGCGGGTAGATCAACATCGTTAGCAATACTAACACAGGCCGCCAGCCACGTCCAGCAAAATTTTTCCTGATCGGTACGCCGAGCCTGAACGTGTCCGCGCTACGGCCCGCAGACGGTGACGTTGAGATCGATGATCAGGCCGTTTGCGATCGAATAGACCCAGCCATGCACGCAAAGCGCCTGCCGGCGTGCCCAGGCATCCTGCACGAACACGTCAGAGACGACGTTGTTCACCTGGCGGATCACGTTCAGTTCGCACAGCCGGTTCAGCCGGGCCGGGGTGTCCACGATGGCGTCGAGTTCGTTGCGGTGCTCGTGCTGGACTTCGCGGATCGGGTGCAGCCAGTGATCGACCAGTCCGCGCCGGCGGCCGTCAACCGCCGCCGCCACGCCGCCACAGCCGTAATGGCCGACCACGATGATGTGCTTCACCCGGATCACGTCCACGGCGAACTGCAGCACCGACAGATAGTTCGCGTCCTGCGGCGGGGCGAGATTGGCCACGTTGCGGTGGACAAACATTTCGCCCGGATCGAGCCCGACGATCTCGTTGGCCGGCACCCGGCTATCCGAGCAGCCGATCCAGAGATAGTCCGGCGCCTGCTGCCGTTCGAGGCGGCGGAAGAAGCCGGGGTCGTCCAAAACCCTGCGCTCGGCCCAGCGCCGGTTGTTGATTTTTAAGTGGTCCAGCATGGGGCGCCCATAGGGCTGAAACGATTTTGCCGCAATCGCCTCCGCCATGCTGGCGGCTGCCGGGTGCCGCCTCGAATACAGCCACAGCATAGCCCAGCCGCTTTACCGTGCAGCTTCGGTATCGCACTCGGTTTCCCTAACAATCAATGTCGTCCATTCGCCCTCCCGCACCCGCGCCTCCAGCCGCAATCCCTGCCGCCGGTACGCGCCCACGACCCAAGCCGCCTGCCGCTCCAGCAGCCCCGACAGAATTGCCGTCCCGCCCGGCGCCAAATTCGCGGCGAGCGCAGGCGCCATCCGGCACAGCGGGCGGGCCAGAATGTTGGCCAGCACCAAGTTGTACGGTCCGCCGCCGCGCACCCAGGGCGACGCGAAACCATCCGCCCGGCGCACCGCCACGCGGCCCAACAGCTGGTTGCGCCGGACATTGTCGCGCGCCGTGCGCACCGCCCATGAATCGATGTCCGTGGCGCGCACGCGCCGGCCGAGCAAACGCGCCGCCGCCATGGCCAGAATGCCGGTCCCGGTGCCCAAATCCAGAATTTTTCGGGGCCTCCGATGGGCCACACGCTGCAAGGCACGCAGACAGCCGCGGGTCGAGCCGTGCTCGCCGGAGCCGAACGCGGCGGCGGCGTCCAGAACCAGCGTGATCCGCCCCGACGCCCTTAGCGGCGGCAGATGGGTGCCGCGAATAACGATGCGGCCGACGCGCTGCTCCGGAAAACTCTGGTCCATGCGCGACAGCCATCCGTCGGCCGCCACACTTTCCCGCGTCACCGTCGCGTCCACACCGGTAGCCGCAGCCGCCAATGCCAGGGCGGTTTGCAGCGCCGGCTCGGAAAAGCTGCCTTGTGGCTTTACGCCCTCGACGGTCCACAACCCGGTCGCGTCGTCGAGAAAGAAACCGACCGTGCCGCAGGCTTGGGAAAACGCCGCCTCGTAGGCTTCCAGCGCCGCTTCCGGCACCGTTACGCGCAGCGTTTCAAGGGCAAGCGAGATGGGCGTCACGCACGCTCGACGAAACTGTCCAGCAGGCGTTTCGGCCCGGCTTTTTCGAAATCGATGTCGAGCTTGTGGTCGTCGGCCCCGGTCACCGTTCCGTAGCCGAATTTTTGGTGGAACACGCGGCTGCCGACCGGGATCGCCTCGGCCGGGGCCGCTCGCGCCTGCGTCTCCCAGACTTCCGCGTCGCGCACGCGGCGGGCCACCAGCGGGAACTGGCCGGGAAACATCACCGGCCCGGACAGCATTTTTTCTCGGGAAAATGCCGCCGAGCCGCTGCGCTCGATTTCCGCTTCGGGCAGTTCGTCGATGAACCGGCTCGGGATGCTGCTCTGCCAGTTGGAGTAGACGCGGCGGTTGGCGGCGTGGCTGACGATGGCGCGACGCCGCGCGCGCGTGAGCCCGACATAGGCGAGGCGGCGTTCCTCCTCCAAGCCTTTCAGACCGCTCTCGTCCATGGTGCGCTGGCTGGGGAACAAGCCCTCTTCCCAGCCCGGCAGGAATACCGTGTCGAATTCCAAACCTTTGGCGGCGTGCAGAAGTCATCAGGCTGACGCGGTCGGCGGAACCGTTTTCCTCGTTTTCCATAACCAGGCTCACATGGTCGAGGAAGGCTGCCAGCGTGTCGAACTCCGACAGTGCGCGCACCAGTTCTTTCAGGTTTTCCAGCCGGCCGGGCGCCTCGGCCGATTTGTCCTGCTGCCACATCGAGGTGTAGCCGCTCTCGTCGAGCATGGTGGCCAGCGTGGTCACGTGCCCGTCGCGAAGCAGCTGTTCGCGCCATCTAGCAAAGCCGGACAGCAGGTCGCGCAAACCTTCCCGCACTTTTCCGCGCAGCGTGCCGCTGGCGATCAGCGCCTCCGCGGCGGCGGCGAGCGGGACGTCGTTGGCCCGGGAAAACTCGTGCAGGCTGCGCAATGCCTGATCGCCCACCCCGCGGCGCGGGACGTTGACGATGCGCTCGAACGCCAGATCGTCGGCGGCCTGGTGCAGCACGCGCAGATAGGCGATGGCGTCGCGGATTTCCTGGCGCTCGTAGAAACGCAGGCCGCCGATCACGCGATACGGCAGGCCGACGACGATCAGCCGCTCCTCGAAAGCGCGGGTCTGGAAACCGGCGCGCACCAGCACCGCCATTTCGGCCAGCGCGTGATCCTGGCGGTGCAGGTCTTCCATGCGGCCGGCCACCATGCGGGCCTCTTCCTCGCTGTCCCACAGGCCCACCACGGAGATCTTCTCGCCGGCGGAATCGTTGCGGCCGGAGCGCAGCGTCTTGCCGAGCCTTCCCTCGTTGTTGGCTATCAGCGCCGAGGCGGCGGCCAGGATCGGTGCGGTGGACCGGTAGTTGCGCTCCAGCCGCACGATGCGCGCACCCGGAAAGTCTTTTTCGAAGCGCAGGATGTTCTCGATTTCCGCGCCGCGCCACGAATAGATGCTCTGGTCGTCGTCGCCGACGCAGCAAATGTTTTTCTGCGCTTGCGCCAGCAACCGCAGCCAGAGGTACTGCACCAGATTGGTGTCCTGGTACTCGTCGACCAGGATGTAGCGGAAGCTGCGATGGTACTGCGCCAGCACGTCCGGCTGGGTGCGCAGAATTTCGGTCATGTGCAGCAGCAGGTCGCCGAAATCGGCGACGTTCAAGGCGCGCAGGCGGGCCTGGTAGGCCTCGTAGATCTCGGTGCCGCGGCCGTGGGCGAAATCGCTGTCCTCGGCCGCGGTTATGCGCGCGGGAGTCAGGCCGCGATCCTTCCAGCGCTGGATCAGCGCCATCATCGCCTGCGGGGCAAAGCGCTTCTGGTCGAGCCGCGCCGCCTCCATGATCTGCTTCAGCAGGCGCAGCTGGTCGTCGGCATCCAGGATGTTGAAGTTAGACTTCAGTCCGACATGCTCGGCGTGGCGGCGCAGCATGCGCGCGCACAGCGCATGAAACGTGCCGAGCCACAGGCCCTCGGCGGGCCGGCCCAGCATGGCGCTGACGCGCTCGCGCATTTCGCGGGCGGCCTTGTTGGTGAACGTCACCGCCAGGACCTGCCCGGGATAGGCGCGGCCGGACATCAGGATGTGCGCGAAGCGGGTGGTGAGCACGCGGGTCTTGCCGGTGCCCGCACCGGCCAGCACCAGCAGCGGGCCGTCCAAAGTCTCGACGGCCTCGAGCTGTTCGGGGTTCAGCGCGCGCAGGTAGTCGGTCATGTTTTTTCGGGCGCGGCGCGGGTCACGCCGTCCGCTTGGTCCTGGATTTCGGCAGGGTGGTGATCTTGTCCACCGTCAGACAGCTGGTCGCGACAACGGGTTGCGCAGGTTCGGCCTCGCCGGCAGGCGGAACAGCGGCAGTTCCGTCTCCTCAGTGGTGAAGGCACAGACGGCGTAGCTCTTGCTGCCCCAGGCGGTCCAGATGTCGCCTCGCCTCATTCATCGCCCCAGTCCGAGACGGCGTCGATGAACGCCTGATCCTTGTGTCCGTGCGCGCTGACGGCGACGGCGAGCGACTGGCGATGCGCCTCGGATCGGAACGCCGGCGCGCGCACGTCCGGCACCCAAATCTGCATCAGGCGCATATCCGTGGCGGCGAAGGCGTTCGCGGTGCTCCCGCACCTTTGGGCCCGAGGGTTTGGGACCGGATGGCGAGGTCATGGCAACTCTCCGGAAAGCTTACATGTAAGCTGGCATGAGGGCAGGCGTGGTCGGCGCGCCGCTGGTCAAGTTTCTGGACTGACCGGCGCGGCTGCCGCGCGCAACCGGCCGCACCCCCAAAATGTGCGCGATGGCATAGACCAGGTCCGGCCGGTTCAGTGTGTAGAAGTGGAACTCGTCGATGCCGTTGGCCTGCAGCAGCCGCACCTGCTCGGCGGCGACCACGGCAGCCACCAGGCGGCGCGTGTCGGGATCGTCCTCGGTGCCCTCGAACAGCCGGGCCATCCAGGACGGCACGCCGGCGCCGCACATCGCCGAGAATTTCTGTGCCTGGGCAAAATTTGACACCGGCATGATGCCAGGCACGATCGGCGCGGTGATGCCAGCCGCAAGCGCCCGGTCGAGAAATCGCAGAAAAGTCTCCGACTCGAAGAAATACTGAGTGATTGCCCGGGTGGCACCGGCGTCCAGCTTCTGCTTCAGATTGTCCAGGTCGGCCGCGGGGTGGGCCGCCGCCGGATGGGTTTCGGGATAGGCTGCGACGGAAATCTCGAACGGCGCGATCCGCCGCAGCCCGGCCACGAGGTGGGCGGCATAGGGATAGCCCTGCGGGTGCGGCGCATACGCGCCGCCTCCCGGCATGTCGCCGCGCAAGGCCACGATATGGCGCACGCCCATGTCCCAGTAGCGCCGTGCCACGGCGTCCACCTCGGCACAGGCCGCGCCCACGCAGGTGAGGTGGGCCGCCGGGACCAGATCCGTCTCGCTCAGAATGCGCGCCACGGTCGCGTGCGTGCGCTCCTGGGTGCTGCCGCCCGCCCCGTAGGTGACCGAGACGAAGCGCGGCTGCAGCGGTGCGAGCCGGCGGATGCAGCCCCACAACTGTTCCTCCAGCGCCTGGGTGCGGGGCGGAAAGAACTCGAACGACAGCGACGGCGCCGGCAGGCCCGCGTCGTGGGCCGGGAGCGCTGCGAAACGGGGGCCGGTGAGCCAGCGCTCCAGCTTCGGCAGGCTTGCGATTGCCAGCGGATCGTCCATGCAAACCCCTATCGCCTCGGACCGCCGTCCGATGAACGCAACTTGCTTTCTTGTGACACGTAGTGCGGCGCCATGGCTTGTGCTTCGATCATCGCGTGATACACAAGGTTCGTCATCTTGTGATGCCGTGGGCGGGACCCGCACAAGGGGGTTGGGCACGTGGCACACGGGTCCGCTTCTGCCCCGCCCTCACCCACGCGAGGTTCGCATGAGCGCCGTGCCTGCCGCCACCCGCCCGCATGCCAAGCCATGGGCGATTGCCCTGGTCCGCGCCCTGCCAATTGCCGCCCCGTTGCTGGTGGGATTCGCCGGATGCGCCACGCCGCCGCCGGCATCGGACCCGGAGGCCGTGGCCGACTATCGCGAGTTAAACGACCCGCTGGAGCCCACCAACCGGGTATTTTACAGGATCAACGACGGGCTGGATACGGTCATACTGCGGCCCGTCGCGGTGGCGTACCGGGACGTGGTGCCGATGCCGATCCGCACCCATACCCACGATCTGCTGGTGAACCTGTCCAACCCGGTCACCCTCGCCAATGACATGCTGCAGGGCAAGCCGCGCCGGGCGGGCGACACGCTGATGCGCCTGTTGATCAACTCCACCATCGGTATCGGCGGCATTTTCGATGTCGCCGCCGATTGGGGATATCCACAGCACGACACCGACTTCGGCATCACCCTGGCGATCTGGGGGCTGCCCGCGGGGCCATACCTGTTCCTGCCGCTGTTCGGTCCGTCGGATCCGCGCGACGCGGTGGGGATAGGCGCCGATTACGGACTGGATCCGTTCACCTATATCGGCCGCGGGGCCACGGTGACGGACCTGGGATACGCCCGCTTCGGCGTTTCTGCCGTGGATACCCGCTCGCGCTACATTGATGATATCGACCAAGTGAAGCGGACGGCACTCGACCCCTATGCCACGTTCCGTAGCCTGTATAGGCAGCACCGGGAGTCGCAAGTGAAAGAGACGCGGGACGACAACAGAGCCACAACCCCGGCCTGGTTCTTGCAGCCCAGTCCCTCGCCACCCTCATCGCCAACGCCCCATCCGGGGTTGGGCCTGGGCAATGCGCCCGGATTGCAGTGACTCTCGAAGCGGATCGCAGGTCAGTCATGCCGAAACGTCGTCAGTTTCTCCTTACGCTTGGGCTCGCGATTGCCGGGCTGGTCGCGCCGGGCATGGTGCGCGCCCAGTCCGCCGAACAGGCCACCGCGTTCATCCGCCAGACCGGCGACGCATTGGTGGCGGTGGCCAATGGACCTGACACCGCAGCCCAGCGTGCAAGTCAGATCGGGGCCATCATCGAGCGCGCGGTGGCTGTGGATGCCGTGGCCCAGTTCAGCCTGGGCCGGTTCTGGCGCCAGGCGACCCCGCAGCAGCAGAGCGAATATCTGCAACTGTTCCATCATGTGCTGCAGACCAGCATCGGCGCCCATCTTGGGGAGTACCGGGGCGTCGGCTTCATCATCAACCGCGCCACCCCGGTCGACGGCGGTATAGGAGTCGACACCACGGTCACGCGCCCGAACACCGCCCCGGCCGAGGTGCGGTGGGTGGTTTCCGATGTCGGCGGTCAGCCTAAAATCGTCGACGTGATCGCCCAGGGCACCAGCATGCGTCTGACCCAGCGCAGCGACTATTACAGCTATCTGTCGCGCAACGGCAACAATGTGGGTGCGCTGATCGCGGCGCTGCGCCGGCAGGTGGGTTCCGCATCCGGCTGAGTCGGACAGGTATCGCGGCTCCAGCAAGGGCGATCAACCGTCGGGCAGCAATCTGCTGCCACGCGCCGCACCCCGATGTTCGACGGGTTCCGGCAGGTAACCTGCCTCATTCGACGGCCGCACGCTCCAGGGCGGCAATGTCCAGCTTGACCATCTTGGTCATGGCAGCGAAGACACGACCCGCGACGGTCGGGTCAGGATCGGTCAGGAGACGCAGCAGCGTCTCGGGCACGATTTGCCAAGGCACGCCCCACTTGTCGCGTAACCAGCCGCACATGATTTCCGAGCCCCCATCAGCGGTGAGCGCCGTCCACAGCCGATCCACCTCCGCCTGATCAGCACACTTCACTGATATCGAGGCGGCAGTGCCGTAGCTTGCCGGCGTGCCACCGTTCAAAGCCTGGAAGCTCTGACCGCCGAGGGTGAAGGTCACCATGATCACGTCGCCCGCTTCGCCACCGGGCCAAATCCCTGGCGAGCGTTGAATGTGCTCGATGGTGGAGCCAGGCACGAGAGAGACATAGAAGCGGACGGCCGTCTCCGCGTCTTTCCCAAACCAGAGGCAGGTGCTGACTTTCGACATCAAGACGGCTCCTCTGCATCTGCGGCCCCCACCTCGCGGGGGGGTGCAAGTGTCAGATTTTAACCCCTAGCCTGATCGCGGCAATGATAGCCCGCGCGGCGACGTTCCTGGGCGGTTTGGCTGTAATTGCCCTGGTGGCCTGGTTCGGCGTCCGGGCGATCGGGCGGGAAGTTTGGCTCGCCGCATGGGCCATCCCGCCGATCGTGGCGATACACTTCGTGCAGCTATGGCTGTCCGGTTTTGCCTGGCGCGAAGTCTGCGGCGGCGGAGCGCCCAGGCTGGCAGCGTGGTTCCGGATCCGCTGGATTCGCGAATCGGTCAATTCGACGCTGCCGGTGGCCCAGATCGGCGGCAATCTGGTCGGCGTGCGCCTGCTGGCGGCGCGCGGGGTCGAACAGTCCCGCGCAGCGGCGGGCACGGTGCTGGACCTGACGCTGGAGGCGGCGACCCAGGCCGCCACCACGCTGTCGGCCATCGCGGTGCTGTTCTGGGCCGTGCCCGACCGCCATTGGTGGCCGTGGGCAGCCGGTGCGGCGGCGGCGCTGATCCTGGGCCTGACCGGGTTCATCGCCGCCCAGCGTTTGGGATTGATGCGCGTGATCGAGGCGGCGGCGGCCCGGTTCGGCCACCTGCTCCCCGGCCTCGATCTGTCGGGAACGCAGGCGAGCTTCCGGGTTCGGTCGCATGATCGTGGCGCCCTGGCCATCGGTTTTGCCCTGCACCTGGCGGCCCTGGTGCTTGGCACCGCCGAGACCTGGCTGGCCTTGTCGGCGATGGGTCGCTTTCCCGGCCTTGCCGAAGCCTTTGTGCTGGAAAGCCTTGGACTGGCCGCCCGCAGTGCGGCGTTCGCGGTTCCCGGGGCGCTAGGCGTGCAGGAAGGCGGTTTCGTGCTCGTGGGTTCTTTGTTCGGCCTGCCGGCCGAGGCAGCGGTGGCCCTGTCCATGGTCAAGCGTGCGCGAGAACTGCTGGTCGGAGTGAGCGGGCTGATCGCCTGGCAGCGAAGTGTCCTCCTGTGGCGGGGTAAGAACGCAACCGTAGCCGCCGCCGTGCGATCCACTCGCCAAACCGGCGAGGATTCTCGGCCATGAGCCAGCACACCGTCCCTCCACAGTCGCAAAAGCACCAGCCCGGCTCCGAAGCCGAGATGGAGCCGCGGCCGCAGTCCGAAATGACGGCGTATCGCGCAGCCGGCAAACTGATCGGAAAGGTGGCGCTGATCAGCGGCGGCGATTCCGGCATCGGCCGCGCCACCGCGATCGGTTTCGCCAAGGAGGGCGCGGATGTCGCGATCACCTATCTCGACGAGCACGAGGACGCGCAGGAGACGATGCGGCTGATCCAGGCCGAAGGCCGGCGCACCATTGCGGTGAGCGGGGATATCGGCGACAGCGGATTCTGTCGCGACGTCGTCGAGCAGGTGGTCAAAGCGTTCGGCAAGCTCGACATCCTGGTCAACAACGCGGCCGAGCAGCACCTGCAACCGGAGTTCGAAAAGATCACCGACGCGCAGATCGAGCGCACTTTTCGCACCAACATTTTTGGGCAGTTCTTCCTGACCCGTGCCGCCCTGCCGCACCTTCAGGAAGGGGCCGCGATCATCAACACCACATCGGTGACGGCGTACAAGGGCAGCCCGGCCCAGATCGACTACGCCGCCACCAAGGGGGCCATCGTGGCGTTTACCCGTTCGCTCGCGTCACTGCTGGTGGAGCGCGGCATACGGGTGAATGCGGTAGCGCCAGGGCCGATCTGGACACCGCTGATTCCGGCCAGCTACCCCGAAGAGAAGACCGCCAAGCATGGCGAGAGCGTGCCGATGAAGCGGCCGGGCCAGCCCGACGAGGTCGCGCCGTGCTACATCTTTCTGGCGTCCGCCGATTCCTCGTACATGACCGGGCAGGTCCTGCACCCGAACGGTGGCAGCATCATCAACGGGTGAAGCTGGACGACGCGCATGAGCGACCTGCCGCCGGAGCCGATGCCGCCGGTGCCGGACCCTCCCCAGCCGCCTCCCGGGCCGGAGCCGCCGCCGGTGCCAATCGAGCTGCCGCCCGACCCGCAGCCCGGCCACACCCCGCACGAGACGCCACCGCCCATGCAGGCCCGGTTTCGCTGATCGACGCGGGCCTACTTCTTGGCGGTCTTCGTCGTCTTGACCGGCGCCGCCGCGCAGTCGGTCAGTGCGATCGGCTGCGGCAGGGCTTTGGATGAAGCAAATCCGTCCAGATCCTTGATGTCCTTCAACGCCATTACCTGGTCGAACAGGATCAGATTCTCCTTGCAGAAAAAGCTGCCGCGCTTGATGCCTGTTTCGGACTGGAAGTTGGCCAGCAGGGTCACGTAGTCATCGTGCTGTTTTTGCGCGCCGCGGCCGAAAGCGCGCTGGAAATAACCGTTGATCGCCTTTTCCTGGCTTTGCAGGTCCGGCCGATAGCGGGTGACGAAGGAGTTGTAGCGGTCCTGTGCCTGGCAGGAGATCGCAACGACCATGAGCTCGCTTTTGAGGCCGGTCACGTCGAACGCCACCTTCTCCGGCGCACGGGCACATTGGTTGGCGTTGGCCACGGATGCGGCGAAAATTCCGGCGGCGGCGAGGGCGGACAGCAGCGGACGCATGTTTCACTCCAACAAAGCTGTAACGGCGGCAAAGCTCTAAGCGGCTTTTCACATGACCGGACCTTGCGGCCCGACCTGCCGGGACCCGGGATCAAGTCGCGGATGAGGTAAACCGTCTATCGCGCGGCGGCGCAACCGAAATCCGCCTGCGTAACGGGTGCGCCGGGCACCTACCCCCGCACCTCGCTGAGGGGGTGGTGCGGGGCGCGCCCTGCTATGCTGGCGTGGAATTTGCGCGCAGGCTGCCGAGCTACCATGCACACCCCCGTCGTTCCGCGCAGTGTCGACCCCTTCCGGTTCTACGACAGCGGACCGTATTTCTGCGAGCTGACCGCGCCCCGCGAAGGCGATGGCGGAGCCGCGCAGCAGTTGCAGGATCGGATCACCGCGGTGGGATTGGACGCCATCCGGGCCCGAGCGGCGGCGGCGGAAACCGACCTTATCAACCTGGGCATCACCTTCACCGTCTACTCCGAGGCCACGGCGATCGACCGCATATTGCCGTTCGACTGCATTCCCCGCGTGCTGACGCAGGCGGAGTGGGCCGTGCTGGAGGCCGGCGTGCGGCAACGCGTGGCGGCGCTGAACGCCTTCCTGCACGACATCTACCACGAGCGCCACATCATTCGCGAGGGCGTCATACCCGCCGAGCTGGTACTCGGCAACGCCAATTACCGGCCGGAGATGGAGGGGTTTCCGGTCCGCTTCGGCACCTACGTGCATATCTGCGGCACCGACATCGTGCGCGACCGCAGCGGCGCCTTCCTGGTGCTGGAGGACAATGCCCGCACCCCGTCCGGCGTGTCCTATGTGGTCGAGAACCGTCATCTCATGTCGCGCGTCTTCCCGGACCTGATGGCCGGCATGCGCCTGCGTCCGGTGGACGACTACGGCCGGCGGCTGCACGAGGCGATGGTCGAAATCGCGCCGGAGGGCATTACCGACCCCCAGGTCGTGCTGCTCAGCCCCGGCATCTACAATTCCGCGTATTTCGAGCATGTCTTTTTGGCGCGCGAGATGGGCGTGCCCTTGGTCGAGGGCGCCGACCTGATCGTGGACGAGGACCGGGTGTGGATGCGCGTGACCAGCGGGCGACGGCCCGTGCATACGATCTATCGACGCATCAGTGACGATTTTCTTGATCCGACGGTGTTCCGCCCGGACAGTGTGCTGGGCGTTCCGGGGCTGATGCGGGCGTGGCGGGCGGGGCACGTGGCGCTGGCCAACGCGGTAGGCACCGGCGTCGCCGACGACAAGGCGGTGTATGCCTACATGCCGCGGATCATCCGCTACTACCTGAGCCAGGACGCGATCCTGCCCAACGTGGAGACGCATATCTGCCGCGAGCCGGAGGCGCTGGCCTACACGCTGGATCGGCTGGACCAACTGGTGGTCAAACCGGTGGGCGAGTCCGGCGGCTACGGCATCACCATCGGCCCCTGCGCCAGCGCCGCACAGCTTGAGACGGCCCGCGCCGCCTTGCTGGCGGAGCCGGAGAACTGGATCAGCCAGCCGATGATCGCGCTGTCGGTTGCCCCCACGCTGACCCGGCACGGCATTCGCCCGCGCCATCTCGACCTGCGGCCGTTCGCGGTGACCGGCCGCGACACCTGGGTGCTGCCGGGGGGGTTGTCGCGCGTGGCCATGCAGGAGGGCAGCCTGGTGGTGAACTCGTCCCAGGGCGGCGGCTCGAAAGACACCTGGGTATTGGCGGACGCCGACAGGATGGGCGACTGCACCGGATGAGACGCGAAACGCCGCTGCTGGCGCGCTATGCCGAAAACCTGTTCTGGATGGCGCGCTATCTGGAGCGCGTCGAGAACCTGGCCCGGCTGATCGACGTGACCCAGACTTTTGAGAGTCCGGGCCAGGAGGCGGACAGCTGGTTCGGTCTGGTGCGCATCAATGCCGACGAGGAAGCGTTCGCCGAGCGCGGGCTGTCGCCCAGCGGCGATGCCGTAAAACAGTTCTATCTGCGCGACGCGACGAATGCGACCGGCATCCCGGCCAGCCTGGAGATGGCGCGCCTGAATGCGCGCACCTTGCGGCCGCTGATTTCGACCGAGATGTGGGTGCAGCTGAACGTGTTCCACCGCGACATGGTGGCCATCCCCGAGCGCGACCTATCCGGCGATCGGCTCAGCCCGCTCTGTGCGCGCATCAAGGAGGGCGTGCAGACCCACACCGGGATCACCGACGGCACGCTGTTCCGCGACCAGGGCTGGTTTTTCTACCAGTTGGGGCGGCTGATCGAGCGCGCCGACCAGACCACGCGCCTGCTCGACATCCGCTATCATGTGCTGGTGCCGTTCGGCAGCGAGGCGCGCCGCGTTGCCGAGCTGACGCAGTGGGGCAGCGTGCTGCGCGCCGCCGCCGGCCACCACGCGTTTCGCCGCGTCGCCCGGCCGGGTTTTACGCCCGCCGATGTGGTGGCCTTCCTGCTGGCCGACACGGCGTTTCCGCGCAGCGTGGGATTGTGTCTGGAGCAGATCGAGTGGTTGCTGTCGCATTTGCGCAGCCGCGACCGGCTGCGCGGCACCATCGCGCCGCTGGAGCGGGTGGAGGAACTCCGCTCCGCAGTACTGGACACCCCGGTGGAGCGAATCATCGATTCAGGATTGCACCAGTTTCTGGACGGTATCCAGCGCGACCTGATCCTGCTGGCAGCCGAGATCGGCACCAGCTTTTTCCGCGACTGGCGACCGCTGGCGGAGGCGGAACCGGCGCCGATGACGCAATCGCAGGACAAAGACGGGACCATGACGCAGACCATGGGAGGCATGGTGCAGCGTCTTGCCGGCTGAGGCGTGGCCAGAGTGTCCTTGTTCTGAGCGATATCTCGTAACACCCGGTTCCGTTAACCCGGTCCACACTGCTGCTGCCCTAGAAGGTCCAGACCTTGGACAGGCGGCACCATGTCTTTCGACGCAGAAGATCCCGCCCGTCCTTCGCGGCCACCAGCCCGAACGTGACGGCGGTGGGCGCACCAATCTCGAGACGAGCGACACCAGCAGTTCGGCCACGAGCGCCACTATCGTCAGCGAGACCGGCTGGGCGGACAGCGGTGCACTCATGTCACGGCCCAAGTGTGACGGAGGTTACACTCCGAGCACGATACTATATTGACCTGCTTTGTGCGCCGCCGCTATTCGCTCCGCGTCATCCGGCCGGTTTCGCGGCCGAATCAAGAGGAGCACCCAGCCCATGACGACCGGGAAATTTGTACAGACCCGCGCGGCTTGCGCGGGTGTTGCCCTTGCTTGTGCCGCAGCAGTAACGGTGCACGGGCAGGCAAAGGCCGCCGTGCTTGCGCAGAGCCTGTCGCCTCAACGCGAAGGCGTCGCAATCGTCGGTTCCGCCGATTTCGGCGGCGATGGTGCAGTTTCATGTCGCATTGAAGCTGCGCAACAAGAGCGAACTGGACGCGCGCGTGGCGCACGGCAACGTGCTGTCTCCCGCCGAGCTGGAGGGGCGGCACCTGCCTTCGCGGGAAGCGTACGCCGCGGTGCGAGACTGGCTGGTGAGCCAGGGGCTGACGGTCACCCGCGACCAGGATGATCGGCTGGACATCGAGGCGAGCGGCACGGTGGCGCAGGTCAGCCGGGCGCTGGGCGTCACCTTCGCGCGCGTGGCGGTCGATGGGCGCGAATACATCGCCGCCCAGTCGGCACCCGTCATCCCCGATGCGGTGGCGCCGTATGTGGTCAGCATCAACGGCCTGCAGCCGTATCAACACATGAATCCCGCGAGCGTGCTGCGCCCCAGCCCGAGTGCCGCCATCCCAGTGACCGGCCCATCGCCGGATGTGATTACTATTTCCGGCAACTATCTGCCGGGAGGCGTTCTGCGCGCGTACAAGGCGCTGCCCTACCTCACCCAGTCCGGCGCCGGCACGCGCACGGCGATCCTGATCGACACTTTCCCCGACACGTCCGATCTGACGGCATTCTTCAGCCTCGCCGGATCGTCGCAGACGCTGTCCAACATCGAGTTCGTCAACGTTCCCGGGGGCTCGCTGCCGGCGCCTTCGGGCGAGGAGACACTCGATACCGAATGGGCAAGCACCATCGGCTACGCCTCGAAAGTCCGGGTCTACGCGGCCGGATCGCTCGCCTTCACGGCGCTGGACACCGCCATGCACCGGATCGTTTCTGACTTGCAGCATGGTCTGGCGATCAATCAGCTTTCCGTCAGCCTGGGTTTGTGCGAGTCCGAGGTGTCCTCGGGCCAGATCAGCACGGACGACAACCTGTTCGCGACCTTGGCCGCACGCGGGGTGAGCATTCTGGTAGCAA
>CAWGIX010000004.1:140000-338315 GCA_963822705.1 uncultured Pseudomonadota bacterium | reverse complement strand
TTGCAGTCGGCGGCAACTGTATCAGGGACGGACCCCTCCTAACTCAGCGTGATAAACGAGGCGGAAGCTTCGGAATTTGCATGATCGCGCGCGCTTCATCCGGGGAGGCGATATCGCGCCCCAGGTCCCGCGCAATGCGGACGATCTTCTCCACAAGCTCGGCGTTCGAACGCGCGTATTCGCCGGCCGCGAGGAACGGATTATCCTCCATGCCGATCCGTACGTGACCTCCTAGCGTGATCGCTGTGGTGAGCACCGTCCACTGTTCGAGCGGATCCATGACGCTGGTGTTCCACACGAATCCATCGGGACAGTGATCCGCCATATAGATCACCGCCCTCGGGGTTGGCGGCGTCCAGCAGCCACCCTTCCAGCCGAGGAAGAACGTGGTCCAAATCGGATCTTTTAGCAGCCCCTTCTCGCGCATGCGCATAGCGTTCCACACGCCGCCGTAGTGGAACGCTTCGACTTCGATCTTGACGCCGAGCTTGTCCGTGAGCTCGCAATACTCCCTGAGCTCCTCGCGGTCGTGGATGGCGTACAGCTCGACAGGAAGGCGGCCAGGTTCGTAGTCAAAACACTCGTCGTGCGCATTGAAGCAGGTCGAAATCATGTCGGGACGCTGGTCCTCCATCAGGGCTTTGCGCTGCGGGAACCGGCCGTTCGCGATGCCGGTACTGGATTACCGCGTCGCACCTCCCTAAAATGCCGTCGCGCAGCCGGCGCCACCCGGGAATATCGAGATCGGAGAGTTTCGTTCCGTCAGGCTGAATTTTCTCGTCAACCGTATAGGGGCCGTGCAGATGACAGATCGACGCCCCTGCATTGACCGAACGGACATACTCGTCCGCTACGGCCTCCAGGCCTCGCGGTATTGGGTTGTTCGGGTCGACGGAAAAGACATGGTCGAATCGCAAGTAACCGTCACTACAAGCTTGTCCATACTTTGATCCTTTCGTTATAGCTTGGAACGCTCACCGGGCCTTATGCCGAGGCTGGGCGTCGAGCCTGGGCAACCTGTGCGGTAAAGGCTGTCCGGAGCAGCTCTATATCGGCGGTGAGCACCAGTTCATCGAAGCCGAATTTCACCCATCGGACCGCCTGGTCTGACCGCACTGCGTGCATGGTCACCGGCAGCTTCGCCGCATGACCAGCGGTGACGATTTTTCGTAGCGCATCCACATACTCGGGATGGTCGCGATCCAGGCCGAGCCCCAGCCCCAAGTCAACCGGGCCGATGTGAAGCCCGGCGATTCCTTCCACCGCCGCGATGGCCGCAATGTCGGCAAAGCCGCGTCGGTCCTCAATCATCGGAAAAACCTGTGGCCGGATCTCGGAGACGGTTTCGGATCCGGCCCGCATGCCATAACGCTGACCCCCGTAGCTGCGGACCCCTTCCGGCTGGTAGCGGGCGCGGCGCACCGTCTCCTGAACGAGTGCCGTGCTGGAGGCCATCGCCACCACCACCCCGGCCGCACCATGGTCGAGCACGCGGGGAATTAGCTCCAGATCCTGTTCGGAGACCCGCACCAGCGCCGCCATCCCGAGCGCGTCGAGGAGCTGAATCCCCCGGAATGCAGATCCCAAATCCCATGCCCCATGTTGCAGATCGACACCGACCCAGTCGGGGCGGGCACGGGCAGCAGCTTCCACCACAAGCGGCTCGGGCATGGCCAACCACAGTCCGATCGTCGTCATGTGCTCTCTTTTCGTATCACAAACGCGAATGCCGCAACGCACCTTCAGGCGTGCTCAGCCATCGATAAGCTGGGCGGGGCGCGCTACGAGTTCCTGCAGTTCCTCGATGCTGACTTCGCCCCGGTCGATGACGCGCACGACGCGTCCAAGCTCCAGGAGCACGATGCGGTCGGCAACCGGAAGCACATGGCTCATGTTGTGGTCAATGTAGAGCACGCCCATCCCGTGCTGGCGGGCGCGACCGATCGATTCCAGGACGTTACGCGTTTCGCGTACCGACAGAGCCGCCGTGGGCTCGTCCAGCAGCAGCAGCTTGGCGCCGAAATGCATCGCGCGCGTGATCGCGACCGACTGCCGCTCGCCCCCGGACAGCGTCCAAACGGGGTGGTCTGCCGAACGGATTTGCGCGAGCCCGAGTTCCGAAATCGCCTTCTCCACTTCTTTGCGCATGCGCTGCCGCTCCAGCACGCGCAAGGGTCCGACTGAACGGACCATTTCCTTGCCCAGGAAGAAGTTCCGCCAGAGGCTCAGCTGGTCCACGATGGCGAGGTCCTGATACACCGCCTCGATCCCCATGGCCCTCGCGTCCGCAGGGCTCGCAAACCGCATGTTCCGTCCCATGAAGCGGAGGGTTCCGGACGTCGGCTGCTGATAGCCGGCGAATATTTTCAGCAGAGTCGATTTTCCGGCGCCGTTATCGCCGACCAGGCCGACAACCTCACCCGGCCAAACGGACAGGTTCACGTCAAAAATGACCTTGTTGCGCCCGTAGCTGTGCGAAACCGACCGCAGCTCGAAAACCGGCTCCCCGCTCCGGTCGATCTCGTGTGTCTTCTCGGGCACGGGAGCCGGGGCTTTCACGTGCAGAGGCAGGTCGCTCATGCCTGGTGGCTCCCGAACCCCCCGAGGCGCACATTGGCGATGACGACGACGACGAGCATAACCCCGATAAACGTCACGTAGAACGAACCCGGCACGCCGACGAGGACGAGGCCGATCTGAATTGTCGCCAAAAGAAACGCCCCGATGACGCTACCCCAAATAGTGCCCGCGCCCCCGAACAGCGACGTGCCGCCCAGTACGGCCGCGGTAATGGCGAGCAGTTCGTAATTCTGTCCTTGTGCCTGAGTCACGCCGCGGAGGTAAGCGAACTGCATGCAGCCGGCCAGGCCGGCAAACACCGAGCTGAGGACAAAATTGATGCGCTTCACCCGTGCTGTAGGAACGCCCATGGCCTTGGCCGGCCCAATCTTGCCGCCGGTCGCAAACGTCCAGTTTCCGTAGCGCAGGCGGGTAAGCAGGAACCAGAATGCGATGGCGATGATGAACATCCAGGCGAGCGGCATGTAGAAGGGCGTGCGGCCGATCCGGGCCCCCAGCACCGACAAGGCGACGCTGGGATCGAACATGATCAGCTGGTGCCCGCTGATGATCAGGTTGTTCAGTCCCTCCAAAACGAAGAACATGCCCAGCGTGGTGATGAACGACGGGATGCCGAACTTCGTCGTCACTAGGCCGTTCACGATCCCCACGAGCCCGGCGAGTCCGAGGGCGATGAGGAGGCAAAGCCACTCATTCATGCCGTTGCTGACGAACAGCACCGCCCAGATGATCGGTGTGAACGCAAAATTCTGTCCCACGGAGAGGTCGAACTCCCCGGAGATCATGAGCATCGTCACACCGATGGCAACGATGGCGATGGTGGACGCCACCGTGCTGATCGCAGTCATTGTCTGAGGCGACCAGAAATTCGTGGTCTGCGCGGTAAAGAAAACCACGATGGCGACCAGGCCGAGACCAGGCGCCAGTTCACGCACGTCCAGCAGCGTTTGGGACCACGATTTTTGCGTCACCTTGCCGCGCAGCGGCAAGACTGGAGACGCGTTAGCGGACGACGTATTACGCTCCATCGGCTTGTCGTTGCTGATTGGTTCCAGGATCACGCGCGGACCGGATGCGGGCCGCCGATCGGACAGCGGCCTGCACTCACGCCTCAGGTCAGCAGCGGCCGGCCTTGATACAAGCCTGCACCACGTCGATGTTCTTGATCGTCACGATCGATGTGCCCGTATTCACGTCGACCGGGCTGAGGCTGTATTTGGCTAGGTTGGCCATGTTGGCCACCGCGAAATAACTCTGCAAGAACGGCTGCTGGTTGATGGCCATAGTCAGTGTCCCGTCCTTGATGCGAGTGGCGGCTTCGGCGCCCACGTCGAACGTCGCCACCGGGATTTTCAGGCCGTTGTCGCCGATATACTTTGCTGCCGGGTTCGCGGCGGGATTACCGAGGGCGGCGATGCCGCAAATGCCTTTGTCTGCTTGCAAAGCCGCACTGATCAGCGAAAGGTTCTGCCCCTCATCGCCAGTCGCCGCGAGGTCCGAGTGCGGATAGGCGGCCTTGTCCAGCGCTCGCTTGACCCCGTCGCCACGAAGCGTCAGCACGAACGCGGTCGGGAACGGGTTCACGATGAGGACTTGCAGGGCTTCTGCGGCAGATATGGCAGCCATGCGTTGGTCAGAACCTCGCCGGAGACCAACTCGTTCTGGCCCACGAAGGAGAGGCGGAGGATCCGCTTGTCGCCCGGGGCGTTCGCGCCCTCAAAACGATTGTTATTGTACAGCACCACTGGAATGCCCGCATCCAGCGCGGCAGTCGTTACGGCTTCCATAGTTTTGGAGGTCCAGTCGATAGCAATGCCCGCGGGCTTTGCGGCGATGGCTGCCTGTATCATCGGCACCATCGCGGCATCGCCGGTGTCCTGCGCGGGCGCCTCGAATGCGACGTTCACGCCAAAATCCTGGCCGGCCTGCTTGGCTCCGTTCTGCTCAGTAATCCAGAACGGGTCCGTCAGGCTGGGCGCGATCACGTATACGGTAGGTTTGCCTTGGGCCAGGGCAACACTCCCGCCGCTTGCAGCGAACGCAAGAAGGGTTGACGCCAAGCCTATCCCTAGGCGGGCAGTCCTTCTCCAACCGGTTACCATTCAGAACATCCTCCCTGTATAGGCAGCTCATCACGGCCGCCGCCTGTGTGTTGCTTATCGGGCAACGAGTTGCGCCCTGGGTACCATCGGGCCGCGCTCGGAGTCAACAGCGAGGGGCCTAGGTTGCGCGACTGAGCGCAGTATGTTGCAGTGGCTGGAAATACCGGGTAAAACTTAGGTTAATGGCATCCCATCCAATGCGTTTTGAGCGCCCCGGCCAGACGATGGTCTCGGTCAATTCCGGAGGGAGTCATATCCGGCGAGCGTTCCAGGCTTTAGAGGCGCTGGTTTCTCGGCCCCGGACGGCTGCTGACATCGCGCAGGTACTCGGGGTGAACCGCAGCACGGCTCTGCGCCTTATGACTGAGATCGAGTCGCTGGGCTACGTCGTGCGTGACCCGGACACCAAGAGCTACGCCGTCGCCCCGGCCCGCTTCTACCCTTTCATATCGTCCAGCGAGGATCATCTCGACTGGAGTACGGTTTTAGACCCAATCCTGGCAGACCTCCGCGCGGAATTCGGCGAGGCCTCCATCATGGGCGTGCCGGCCAACGGGACCATGGTCTACCTCGCGTTCTTTCCCTCGGTCCACGTCATCATGGTACAAGAACGGTTAGGCACAACGCGCCCCATGCATTGCTCGGCGCTCGGCAAGGCGTATCTCTCGGCCTTGGACGATCGCGCGCTCGACAGCGAGTTGGCGCTGCTCAGCTATCAGGGTGGCACGCACCTTGCGGCGAAAGGACCAATTGAGCTGCGTAAACGGCTGCAAGAGACCCGCCAGCGCGGTTACGCGATCGATCGCGACGAGACGGCCGAGGGCGTCGCGTGCGTCGCCGTCCCCGCCCGGATAGGCGGAGCGCTGGTCGGCGCCATCGGCCTATCCGGGCCGTCCGATCGGGTCGACGAGCAGCGCATCGCGCAGATGGGCACGCAACTCATGCAGGTCTCGTGCCGGCTCGCGGGTTCGCAGCGATGACCGCCCCGCAGCCCGACCACGGCAAGCTCATCGGCATGTCGCTCATGGCCGGTCGCGACGACCTCGAGACGGCTGCGGCGACTGTCAAGGAACTGGGTTTCGAGGGCATGGAGGTTCACGCGCATCAACTCGGGCCAGGCCTGCCAGGCGTTCCGGTTTTCGAGGCGCATGCCGCGGCCGGCGGCGACGTTCTGCGTCGCGCCGGGCTGATCGTCTCCACGCTGAATGTCGTCGGCGATATTACATTCGATCCGTTCGGCGGGCCCGACGCGCGCACCACCGCCATTGAAGGTCTTGCCGCGCACATCCGGTGGGCTGCGGCAATGGGCGCGCCGCGGGTCCTGATCTGGGAGGGACGGGTCGAGCGACGCGAGGATGTAGACGCGGCATGCAAGACGCTCGCCCAGATCATTGATGCCGCCACGCACCGCAGCGGCCTCAACAATCCGCCTACGGTCTCGTGCGAGCTGCATCCTTTTACGTTCGCGCTGAAACATCGGACGCTGCCCCTTCTCGCGACAGCGCTTCGATCGGTCGGAGCCGGTATCTGCCTAGATTTCTGCCATTTCGGTGTAGCTCTGGGTCGCGACCTGCTCAACTATTTCGATGACGAGGTGGTCGGCGCCATCGATCACGTGCATTACTCCGATACAGATACGAAAACGTCCGAACTGCATTTCCCGCCGGGCGATGGAGTTTTGGACCTCGACGCGATCGGCGCCCGTCTCGCCGGAACTCACACGGCCCTGAGCTGGGACCTGTTCGGCTGGCCTGGACCGCGCAATGCCGTGCGCTCTCGCATGGATGTGTACAGCGGTTTCGTGCAGCGGCACGCGCCGACCCTGCGGCCCGGATAGGCCCGCACGCGTTGCGCGAGACCCATCCGGTATCCAAAACGTTCCGAGTGGCCCAACAGGATATGCTGGCCCTGGGCCGGGCGCTGCTCGAATATTCCGGGGCTCGGCCCGAGCACGCCCGGATCGTCATGGAGCACCTGGTCACGGCAAGTGCGATGAACCTACACTCGCACGGCGTCATGCGCGTCCCGCAATACGTTTCCGAAATCGAGTCCGGGATCATCGCTCCCCGTGCAGAGCCGGAAATCTTGCCGACCGGCGCATCGCGTCTGGCCGTCGATGGACGGCGCGGTTTTGGTCAGGTCGTCGGCATGATCATGGTCGACGCTTTGATTCCCCTCGCCCGGGCGACCGGGATGGCGATGGCCAACGGCCGTCACCTGGGCCACACCGGCCGCATCGGCGCCTATCCGGGAAGCTTTGGCCCGGTCCGGACTGATTGGGCTGGCGGTCTGCAATGGTGCCCCGTCGGGGCATTGGGTGGCCCCGTTCGGAGGATGCGACGGACGCATATCGACGAACCCTATTGCCATGTCCTGGCCGGTCGCTGGCCAGGCGCCGGTGGTTGCAGATTTCTCCACGGCCGCCGCGCCCGAAGGCGTGATTCGCGTTCTGCGCGACCGGAGAGTCGAGGCGCCCCCAGGACTCCTGCGCGATGCCGAGGGCCGGCCCAGCCGCGACCCCAGCGTGCTCTATGCCGTGCCAAAAGGCACCGTCCAGCCGCTCGGCGGTGAACTCGGTTATCGCGGCACGGCCTTGGCGCTGTTCGTGGAAGTGCTCACCACGATGCTCAATGGCGACGAGATCGATGACCGATCGCGAAAGGGCACGGACATGACGCTGCTTGCCATCGCGCCCCAGCCGGGGTTCGAGCAGCTCACCCGAAACCTGTCGGACCACATTCGTGCCTCTCCGTCGCTTGATCCGGGCCAGCCCGTCATGATGCCCGGAGACCGCGAACAAGCGACGGCCGCCCTGGCGTCTCTGCTCCGCGTGGATGCGGCGGCCTGGCAAGCAATCACGGACGCCGCCCATCGCGCGCGGCTTGATGTGCCACTTGCGACAGCGGAATAGCCGGCGTGAAAGCGGCCCTGCTCAAACAGTTCGGTGCGCCGCTGTCGATCGAAGAGGTTCGCGATCCGCGCCCCGGTCCTGACGATGCGGTAGTCACGGTAAGGGCCTGCGGGATTGACGGGACTGACCTTAAACTGCTCGACGGTTTTGGCTACACGCCGGATCTGCCGTTTATCATGGGGCACGAGCCGGCAGGCGTGGTCGAATCGGTTGGCGAACGCGTCAGCACGCTAAAACCGGGCGACCGCGTTATACCCTACATTTTTCTCATTCCGCCGGAAAGTGCCTGGTATCACACGGAACGCGAGCAACTCTGCCCGGATATGAGCGGTGTTCTGGGCGTGAAGAATGTCGCGGGCGGATACGCTGAAAAACTGTTGGTCCCGGCGCGCCAGTTGGTTCCGATTCCAGACAGTATAGACTGGCATGACGCGGCGGTTCATTGCGATGCAGGGCTGACAGCGGCACCATGCTGTCCGTCGCTCGCGCCTCACGCGGGGCGAGACGGTTTTGGTCATCGGGGTCGGCGGTGTCGGCTCTTTTGCAGTTCAGCTCGCCAGATTAGCCGGTGCGCGTGTCATCGCCGTTGAACGCACGCGGGCAAAATTGGACTGGGCGCGCGGACCTGGGCGCGTCCGAGGCCACCAGCATCGCCGAGGTCGTCCAGGCCGTACGCGATCTGACCCGTGGCCGCGGAGTCGACTGTGTCCTGGACATCGTGGGAACCGAGCAGAGCATGGCCGCGGGCCTCGATGCGGTGTGCGCCGGCGGCCGCATCGTCCTTGTAGGATACACGGCCAACTCATTCGCCCTGAGCGGTAAGTTCTTGGCTCAGAATGAGCTGGAGTTAGCGGGGTGCCGCGGCGGGAGCCGTAAGGAATTGGTTGCGGCGTTGAGCTTGACCGCCGCCGGCCAAATCCGCTCCATCGTAACCGATATGTCCCCCTTGGAGCGGGTCAACGAGGCCCTCGAGAAGCTGCGCAGGGGGCTGGTCATTGGTCGATTGGTGCTCGATGTCTAGACTAGTTTCCCAGGCCCCTCAGCCATAAAGGAGAACTCCGCCGGGCATAAGAGGGTCTCCGTTTTCCCCTTGTTGAATTGTAGGCTGATGCTGAGACGGGCTGATTCGCAACTTCATATCGCTCGATTCCGATAGGAATAGTGCGAGCAGCCCAGCAAAAAGAACCTTATGCCTTCTCCCCGTTCGTTGTAGGGGGCCGGCTACAAAAGGCAAGAAGCACACCCACCAGCGATGGATCGGCGGCATATCCCTGAGGCCGTCGAAGCCGTGCGTCTGGAAGCGTCGCTTCCACTCGTAGAAGCTGGTGCGGTCCATGCCGCGCCGGCGACAGCCCTCTGCCGCATTGCTCAGCCGCGCCGCCAAGTCGAGCACCGACAGGCGCTGCTGGGTCACTTTCACTTCTGCATCCATGTCACTTCATCATAGCAGGGATAGAAGCTTAAGAGGAAGCTTACGATGCAGAAAACCGCGATCAGGTTGGTCAAGCGCTGAGCGGTCCCTTCAGCCGTGCACTGCCGGGCGGCCCTTGTGCTTGATCCAATGCCCCTCACCGTCGGCTTCGCTCCCCGAGGCAATGATCGTGGCATCCACGAGCGTGCCCGTCTTCACCGTGACCGCGCGGGTTTCAGCTCGGCAGTGATCATCTCGAACAGCCGGCGGTCGCGGCCGTGTGCAATCAACTCGCGGCGGAAGCGTACAAAAGCGGTGCGCTCCGGCGTCGCTTCGTTCCGCGAAAGCCACAGAAGCGCCGGAACGAGGCACGATCATGGAGCGCATTGGCAGGCTTGACCGTCCGACAGATCATGCCACACCGCCAACAGCAGCGCCTTGAAGATGGCCAAGGGCGGCCAGGCGAGTTCGCCTTTGCCGGGTAAAAGCGGCTCCAGCAGCATGGCTATCCGTCCCCAATCAATCAGCCGGCAAGCTTATCGAGCGAGCAGGACCACCGCGTCGGCGTCACCACCTCCAAAATCTCCTGACCAATCGAACGATACGCCATGACGCACTCTTCCCATGCCGAAATACATGGAATCAGCTATCGAATGCGGCGCCAAGCCCATCCCGCGCACAGGTCCCTTAGCTTAGCCCAGCCCACTACAACCATGAACGGCCGCACCCGGGCTACCGCAACCAAGGTCGCAGACCCTGGGACACGGTGCGTCAGTTCGTCAGCCAAGAAGCTTAAGAAGGCAACCAGAGCCGTGACCCGCGTCATCCAGGGCGCCCGAATTGCTATGTCTGCCGCCAGACCGGCAGCAACCAGCAACAGAATGCCTTGATCCACCACGAAGTTATCACGACAGCAGCGATCCCCAGGAGGATGCCGCCATAGGCTTCGAGCGATGAGCGGCTAAGACCCCCTCCGCCGTGACTTCCGCAGGATCGCGCTGCTCGCCATACCCGCCACCCTATCCGGACTCCGAAAAGTCCGTCGATGGCGAGGCTGGGTCTGTGGGAATGAAAGCCGCAAGACGGCCGCTCAGCTAACGTTGGTACCGCCAAGCATGTCGTTGTCTGACATGTCCGGGCCAGCCCAGCATGGTGGCGGATGCTACATAATACCGCAAAGTTTTTTCAGAAGTTAGCCGGGATGCGCGTCGCGCCGTGCCGCGGCTAGGTAGCAGATAGGTAGGGGGCGCCCGAAACCCCTCCATGAGGGGCACACGGAGAGTCCCGCTGCTGTCCGCTGTTCTTGCTCTATTCGCGTTTGGCCGATACCGTCCGCGGATGTCCAGCCAAGCCCCGCCGCCGGATGCGCCGATCATCCCAGCAGCGTCGGCGCGCGGCCGCTCAGGGCCGTAGAACTCCGCGGACCTGACCCAGACGCTGGCTTTCGCCTGGCGCTACGACAAGCGGCAGCGCGTCCACGCGGGCGATGAATTGATGGCCAAGATCACGGCGCAGGGTTGCTCGAGCACCTGGATCGGTCGGGATTCGTCGTCCTGAAGAGGGCGCCCTGTTAGCTGGCCCGGATGCCCACCATGGGCCGTCAATCTCGGTCGCGGGACACCTTAATGTGGGTCCGGCACAGGCAAGGCTCCCTTAAGTCCAAGGGACCAAACTGAGGCATCCAGCCCGGGAGTGGTCGCGCATGCTGCCCGTCTTCATATGCATCACGCGGCAGCATGACCTGAGCCTGGTGGCGTTGGCGGCTTGTATCTGCGCAATAGCCTGCTTCACCACCCTAAGCCTCTTGAGTCGCTCCCAAGCCGCCGAACGAGGCCAGGACCTCGGGTGGCTTCTGGCTGCCGCTGTCGTCTTCGGCTGCGGGGTGTGGTCGCTGCATTTTGTCTCTATGCTGGCCTTCCTGCCCGGCGTCCCGATTGCGTACGACGTGAGAGGAACGATCCTGTCCGTCGTGGTCCCCATCGCCGGCGCGTGCCTGGCATTGCTTGCCTGGCGCTCGGAACTAGCCAGACCAGTGCGCACCGGCCTCGCCGGCGTTCTGATCGGGAGCGCGATCAGCGCCATGCATTATTGCGGCGTGGCTGCGATGCGTCTCTCAGGCGGCCTTCGCTTCGACCATCAGGAAGTTGCGGCCTCGATCGCGGTCAGTATCGTATTTGCCACTTTGGCATTCGCCCGGTCCGCAAGACTCGGCTCGCTCTGGCGTCGCATCGAAGCCTCGGCATGGCTCGCGGTCAGCATCTGCGGACTGCATTTCACCGGAATGACCGCGCTCACCATCGACTTGACGGGACAGCCACAGAGCGAAACCGGCGCGGTTTTGGGATCCGGGCCGCTGGCCGTCGCCGTGGGCTCTGTCAGCCTGGCCATCCTGCTCGTGACCCTGGCTGCCACGCTCATGGAACAGCATCTCTCGCAGCGCGCAGTCCTCGAACTCAAGCGCATGCAGCTGTTGAGCGACGTCTCCCACGAAGGCGTCATCATCCACCGGGCCGGCACAATCCAGCAGGTCAACGCCGCCGGTGCCCGTCTGTTCGGCATCTCGGTCGAGCAACTCATTGGCGGCGCGCTATCGGATTTGCTTCTAGACGCGCACCAACTCTCTCTGCTTGCGGATGCGCATTGCACTCCGCAAGACGCCCGTCCCAAGGAAATCCAGGTACGCAATGCTGGGGGCAAGGCGATTCCGGTCGAATTCGCTTGCACCGCGATCGAGTACGAAGGGAGGGCAGCGACGGTGGTCTCGCTGCGCGACCTCTCCGATCGCAAGCGCGACGAAGCCAGAATTCGTCACCTGGCTCATCATGACGCCCTGACGGATCTGCCCAACCGCTCGCTGCTCCATGAGCGGCTGGCTCGTGCGCTAACGACGGCGAGCCGTGCGCGCGCGCCGCTGGCGGTGCTCTACCTTGACCTGGACCGGTTCAAGCCGGTGAATGATCTCCTCGGCCATGCCACTGGGGACGCGTTGCTGGTCCAGGTTGCCGGCCGTCTGCGTGCTGCGGTGCGGCCGGGCGACGACCTGGCACGCATCGGCGGCGACGAGTTCGTGATTGTGACGAAAGCCGACAGCCCAGAGAAAGTGGCGATCGTAGCCGGCCGAGTGATCGACGCACTCGCGCAACCGTTCCAAATTGATACACACCAGATCGAGATCGGCACCTCGATCGGCATCGCTTTGTACCCGCGCGACAGCGACAGCATGGAAGGACTCGATGCGGGCCGCGGATATGGCCCTGTACAGCGCTAAAGAGGACAAGCGCGGCACCTTCCGTTTTTTTGAGGCGGCGATGGACGCGCATCTGCACGCGCGCCGCGAGATGGAACAGGACCTCCGGCGCGCGATCGAGCGTGGCCAGTTGAAGCTTCACTACCAGCCCCTGACCAACTGCAGGACGGGCGAGGTGGAAGGCTTCGAGGCGCTGCTGCGGTGGCACCATCCGACGCGCGGCGTGGTATCGCCGATGGAGTTCGTACCCTTGGCCGAGGAGACCGGACTGATTGTCGGGATCGGCCAGTGGGTGATCGAGACAGCCTGCGAGGCGGCCGTCGCGTGGTCCGAGCCGCGGCACTGGGTAGCGGTGAACATTTCTCCGGTGCAGTTCCGCAAATCCGATCTGGTGCGCATCATATCCGCCGCCCTCGCCCGCACCGGCCTGCCGGGCCACCGGCTGGAGATCGAGATCACTGAAGGAATCTTGATGCAGGATACCAGGCTGGCCATCGACGTGCTGTCTGCCCTGCGCGCGCTGGGCGTGCGTGTCGCCCTGGATGATTTCGGCACCGGGTTTTCCAGCCTGAGCTACCTGCGCTCCTTCACCCTCGACAAGCTCAAGATCGATCGTTCTTTCGTCACGGAGTTGGGGCGGAGCGGAAAGGCAGACGTCCTTGTACGCACGATCATCGGGCTGGCCCACAATCTCGGCCTGACGGTAGCCGCGGAAGGCATTGAAACCGCTGGGCAGCTATCATTCCTGCGCGACCTGAATTGTGACCAGGTCCAGGGCTACCTGCTTGGTCGGCCGCTGCCGATGGACGGCGGGACCGAGCTGCCAGCGGCACGATCGAAAGTGCTGCTTCTCGGCTCTTCAGGCGGGGCTGCCGCCGCCTAGGAACAGCCATCGGCTACCGGTTCGGACCCGGTCCCATCGGGACCGGTCAGGTAATCATCCTGAGCCCTCCGCGCCGCGCACCAGCATCGGCGAGAGCGCAATGCGGAGCTGCCTCCGGGCGGCTCTTTCCGTGGGTTGCTGGCCGGTTATGCCTCTGGCGCCAAGTCCTGCCTGGCGAGCCGTAGAGCCCGTAGCACCGCACCCTCCGTTGCTCCGCCGTGAGGCCTTCCCGCTCTGCCACTCGTGCAGGGCCTTGAATGCCCGCATGGATTGACGGAATAGCGCCTGCCCGTGCTGTCGCCCGCGGCTCGACACTGTTCCTGTGCATCCATTCAGGACCATCCCGGCACGGAGTTTAGGATGGTCGCTGCCCTTCGTTTGCGTATTCCGGGGCAAGTCGGCCAGGCGTTCCGATTTCATGTCGGCCACTAATTCCGAGGTGATGTCGGCCATTCCGATCTGATGTCGGCCACCCTGAGGGTGTGGTGTTGCCCGACCGCTGGGCAGGTGAGCGGTCTGCCGTCTCGTCAGGGCGAGAGGGGGACCGATGCCGGCCGAGAGAGTGTCGATGCGAGGCGTGCGCGAGATCCTGCGATTTTAAAAAACTTCCCCGCTACGCTGGAAGCGATCGCAACGGAGCGCGGCATCGCCGCCAGCGGTGTAGAGGTTTGGTTTGGCGACAAAGCCCGGATCGGCCAGAAGAACAAGATCACCCGCCGCTGGGCCAAACGCGGCAGTCGGCCCAGCGCGCCGCACGATCAGCGCACCGCGTCGACCTCCATCTTCGGCGCCATTTGTCCGCAAGAGGGTAAGGCGGTGGGTCTGATCCTGCCATGGTGTAACACCGAAGCCATGAACCTGCAGCTCGCGGAGATCTCGGTCGAGGTGGCAACTGGCCGTCATGCGGCGCTGCTGGTCGATCAGGCCGGCTGGCATTTGTCGGCCGGACTCGATGTACCCGCCAACATCACTATCGTTCCGCTGCCCGCCAAGTGCCCCGAACTGAACCCGCACGAGAATGTCTGGCAATTCATGCGCGACAATTGGCTGTCCAATCACGTCTTCGCCGGCTACGAGAATCTCGCCGATCATTGCTGCTACGCCTGGAACAAGCTCGCCGATCAGCCTGGCTCGTCATGTCGATCGGACTGCGTGACTGGGCACACCGGTACTGATCAGAGAGTTCTCGGTATAACCGTGATTCGGCGCCGTTCCCCTTTTCGGACCTTCTACGATCAGCTTATTGCCCGTGGCAGGCCGAAGAAAGTTGCCCTCGTCGCCGTAATGCGTAAGCTTCTCACGATCCTCAACGCCATTCTTCGAGATCGCACTCCATGGCGCTCCGAAACCGCTTGAACTCAGAACACAGCCGCTCTGTCGTTGTGGCGCTGCCGTGAAGAACCTGGCCCATAGTGCCTCCTTCCACTGACGCGAGAAGAGTGCACCATCAAAATCCAGGATCAAACACCTAGAGCGGTTTCCGAGCTGACCGACTCGGAGGGATTCCGCGACGCGGGGGCACTGTGATTTCAAGCTGTTTGCCGGCTCGGGGGCGGCAAACATGACGAAAGCGCTGTCGATGGATCTCAGGAGCCGCGTGTTGGGGGCAATCAGGCGGGGCATGTCGTGCCGCCAGGCTGCGGTGCATTTCGGTATCAGCGCATCGAGCGCCATTCGCTGGCGTCAGCTGGAGCGCAGGCACGGCCATGCAGAGCCGAAGCGGCAAGGAGGCGACCGCCGATCCGACCGGATCGAGGTCCACGCCGACACCATCCTGGGCTTGGTCGAGGCGAAGCCTGACATGACACTGGCCGAGATCCAGGCGACGCTTGCGCAACGGGGCGCAAGCTTTGGCATCGCCACCCTGTGGCGCTTCTTTG
Source organism: uncultured Pseudomonadota bacterium (assembly GCA_963822705.1). GTDB lineage: Bacteria > Pseudomonadota > Alphaproteobacteria > Acetobacterales > Acetobacteraceae > CAVRQM01. The sequence goes on along the minus strand of CAWGIX010000004.1, from coordinate 323,301 downwards.
CGCGGCGGCGGATCACGCTCAAAAAAAGACGGCACACGCTGCCGAGCAGAATTGTCCTGATGTCCTTCAGCGGCGATGGGAGTGGTTTGAGGCGCAACCCGAGCTTGAACCCGAGCGCCTCGTGTTCATCGACGAAACCTGGGCTTCCACCGCTATGACGCGCAGCCGCGGCCGAACTGTTGCAGGACAGAGAGTGCGGGCCGGCGTTCCGTACGGCCACTGGAAGACCACAACGTTCGTTGCCGGCTTGCGCATGGACGGCCTGATCGCGCCCGGCGTATTCGACGGCCCGATCAACCGGGAGCTGTTCGAAGACTATGTCGAGCAGGTGCTGGTTGCGGAACTACGCCCCGGTGACATCGTCATCATGGACAACCTGTCCAGCCACAAGGGACCGCAGGTGCGCCGCATGCTCGAGGCGGCCGGCGCCGAGCTCCTCTATCTTCCGCCCTACTCGCCGGACTTCAACCCGATCGAGAATGCGTTCGCCAAGCTGAAAGCGCTGCTGCGCAAGGCTGCGGAACGAACTGTAGACGCCCTTTGGAACGCCATCGGCAAGCTGGTCCACGTCTTCACGCCAGCCGAATGCCGCAACTACTTTGCCCATGCAGGCTACGACCCAGACTGATCGGAAACCGCTCTAGACCGACTGAAATGCTCTAGCAGGCTGCTGAAAAACCCCTTGCCCCGACGCGGGCGTATCGGATTCGACAGACGGCGAATCGACAGCAGTGGCAACTCGGGTGCGTGGTTGGGATAGACGACGGGACGGACTTTTCAGCTACGTGCGCCCGAGAGCCGGATCCCCAGCACGCACCCGCTGCATCTGATCCGCCGCGTCGCCGATGAAGCCCTGACCGCCCTGGACGCCCAGTTCGCCGCGCTCTACTCGGAGAACGGTCGCTCCTCAATTCCGCTCCGAACAATTGCTCCGTACGCTGCTGCTGCAAGCATTCTACATGATCCGTTCGGAGCGGCAGCTAATGGAGCAACTAAACTACAACCTGCTGTTTCGCTGGTTCGTCGGCCTGTCGGTAGACGATCCCGTGGTGTCGACGGGTGTTCAGCAAGAACCGTGACCGGCTGCTGGAGGGAGACATCGCGGCAGCGTTCATGGAGGCGGTGCTGAACCTGCCGCAGGCCGCAACCAGGGACGCAGACCGTGCGACACAGTCCGTCAATTTGTCACCCAAGAAGCTTAATAAAACTGGCATTGCTATGTATTCGCTCGTTGCGTTATATCTGTAACAGTAGTCGTAATAGGCGAACTCGCCAGCACCGTACTTCACCATTCCATGCTTGAATCCGTCGCCTTCCAGTAAACCGTGGCTCATCAGCTGCAGCAACTGTGACGTAGCCTCGGCGGTGATGCGCTCGAGCCAATCCAGATCCGGCGATTGGCCCGTGCGGTCATGCCGCAGCTGGTAGGTACTGCATCGACGGGAAAGCGATGGGCGAGTTCCACCACCGTCAGCGGCAGCAGTCGTGCGTAGTATTCGGCGAAGGACCGGATCGTAGTAGGAATAAGGTCGGGCGGGTCGAGCACGCGCAGCAGGTTGAGGTCGATCGGGGTGCGTGGTTCGTCCACTTCTTCTGGTAAGAAAGAGGATACTTCCTACCGCACCGTACCCCCCTCGATCCACTGCGCCAGCTTGGTGCGCTCCGCATCGGTCATGCCGGTGACGTTGTTGAGCGGCATCGCCTTGAGCTGGACCGCCTGTTGCAGGATGCGCGGCGCGTTGGTGGTGATCTCCTCCGGCGTATCGAACATCACGCCGGCCGGCGCGCTGGGCATGAGCATCGGGTGCGCCGAGTGGCACACGGCGCAGCGCTGCTCCAGGATCGGCTGCACCTCCGCAAGCGAGACCGGCTTTTCGGTCGCCGCCTGTACCACGGCGCTCGCCGGACGCGGCGCGATCCAGAACATCGCGGCGATCACCAGAACAGCACCTGCTGCTGGCAATACCCAGACCTCGCGGCCGGCGTGGCGCAGAACAAAGAACTGCCGAATCAATACGCCTGACATCATGATCAGGCTCAGCACCACCCAGGAATACGGCGCGGTGTAGGTCAGCGCATAATGGTTGCTGATCATGGTGAACACGACCGGCAGCGTGAAATAGGTGTTGTGCACCGAGCGCTGCTTTCCCTGCTTGCCCGGCAGCGGATCGGGGGTCTCGCCACGCGACAGCGCGCCCACCATCAATCGCTGACCCGGCATGATGACGTGGAACACGTTGGCAGCCATGATGGTCGCCATGGTGGCGCCGACGATCAGGAACGCGGCCCGCCCGGAAAACACGTGGGTGGCCGCGTATGAGAGCAGCACGATGAAAATCGTCAGCGCGAGGCTCAGCGCGGAATCGTTGTCGCCGAATACATGGCACAGCGCGTCATAGACCGCCCAGCCCAGCACCAGAAAACCCACCGCGAACAGATCGGCCATGAACGGCGACAGATCCATCACCGAGCGGTCGATGAGATAAGTCTGCGGCTGCAGCAGATACATCACCGAGAACAGGGCAAAGCCGGACAGCCATGTCGCGTAGGCCTTCCACTTCGACCAGTGCAGCCCGTCCGGCATGCGCGGCGGCGAAACCAAGTATTTTTGCGAGTTGTAGAACCCGCCGCCATGAACGGCCCACAGCTCGCCGGACACGCCACGCCGCCGCGCCTCCGGATCGTGCGGCGGCTTCAGGCTCAGGTCGAGCATGACAAAATAGAACGACTCGCCGATCCACGCGATCCCGGCCACCACGTGCAGCCAGCGCAGCAGCAGATTGACCCACTCGCCGAGATACGCCTCCATGTCGTTGCCTCCCTAGCTGCCGCGATAGGTGGAGAAACTCCAGGGTGTCACCAGGAGCGGAACATGATAATGCCGCTGCGCATCGGCGACGCCGAACCGCAACCCGATCTTGTCGAGAAAGCGCGGCTGCGGCAGGTCGAAGCCCTGGGCTGCAAAATAGTCTCCGGCGAAAAACATCAGTTCGTACTCGCCGGCGCGGAACGCATCGCCCTGCAGCAGGGGTGCGTCACAGCGGCCGTCCGCATTGGTGACAGCGTGGGCCAGCAGTTCGTCGCGGGCGCCGCGCGCGTGCAACTCGATGCGCACGCCCGCGGCCGGCATGCCGCGCGCGGTATCGAGCACATGGGTGGTCAGACGTCCCGTTGTCTCCGGCATGGCCGGCAGCTCCTCCACCATCATATGGCGCAAGTAATACTCGGCATAACTGCCCGTCTATGTTGGTACAGATGCGGCTTACAACTTGCTTGACTGCCGTTGTTCGCGCGGATCGGGGTTGATTGCAAGAAGATTCCATGCGATGGGATGTCGATGCGATCGCTGGCGCGGGCTGCCCGGGCGTGGTTTACGATGCTGCCAAAAGGCCCCGCAGCGGGTCTGGCACCATGAGCGGAGGGTCTTTTGTGAGCACGCATCCTGTCGATCAGGTTTTGCCGCCAGCGAGGCTGCTGACTTTGGCGATCCAGCATGTGCTGGTGATGTATGCGGGTGCGGTCGCAGTGCCGCTGATCATCGGCGGCGCGCTGGGCTGGCCCAAGGATCAGGTCGGCTACCTGATCAGTTGCGACCTGTTGTGCTGCGGCATTGCCAGCTGCATCCAGTCGATCGGCGTCGGTCCGGTCGGCATCCGGCTGCCGGTGATCATGGCGATCTCGTTCGCGGGTGTCGGGCCGATGCTGGCCATGGCGCACAACCCGGCACAGGGCGCCACTACGATTTTCGGCGCCACCATCGGGGCCGGCATCGTCGGCATTTTGATCGCGCCGCTGGTGGGCCGGATGTTGCGGTTTTTTCCGCCGATCGTCTCGGGCATCGTCATCACCGCGATCGGGCTATCGATCGTGGGAGTCGGCATCAACTGGGCAGCGGGCGGGGTCGGCAATCCCGAATACGGCAACCCGGTGTTCCTTGGCACCTCGCTGCTGGTGCTGCTGTTCATCCTGCTCGTCACTCGCTACGTGCGCGGTTTTCTGGCCAACGTTGCGGTGCTGCTGGGGATCTTGTTCGGGTTCCTGATCGCGTTCGCGCTCGGCCGGGTGAGTTTTGCCGGCGTGGCGGCGGCGCCGTGGTTCGACGTGGTGCTGCCGTTCCGTTTTGGTCTGCCGCAGATTCGACCCGTTTGCGGTCGCCACTCTGGTGGTAGTTCAGATCATCATCTTCATTGAGTCCACGGGCATGTTTCTCGCTTTAGGCGAGCTGGTCGACCGCGACGTGGACGAGCGGGCGCTGGCGCGGGGCCTGCGCGCCGATGGCGTGGCGACCCTGATCGGCGGAGTGTTCAACTCGTTCCCGCATAGCTCGTTCTCGCAGAACGTCGGGCTGGTCGGCGTGACCGGGGTGCGCAGCCGCTGGGTAACGGCTGTGGCGGGCGTGATCCTGATCATATTCGGCCTGGTTCCAAAAATGGCGCTGCTGGTGGCCTCGGTGCCGCAGTTCGTGCTGGGCGGTGCGGGATTCGTGATGTTCGGCATGGTGCTGGCCACCGGCATCCGCATTCTGGCAAAGGTCGATTATGTCTATAATCGCTACAATCCCTACATCGTCGCCATCAGCGTGGCGTTTGCCATGATCCCGGTGGTGTCGGCGAAATTCTTCGAGCAGATGCCGGTCAGCCTGGCCCCACTGCTGCACAGCGGCATCCTGCTGGCAACGGTCTCCGCGGTGCTGCTGAACGCTTTTTTCAACGGTGTCGGCGAGGTGCGGGGCGAGGCGATCGCGGCCGAACGGGTGGCGCACTGAATCGCCTGCCATGGACGAGCGAACGCTGCTGCGGACCATGTTTGATACGGCTGTGGCCGCCGCCGATCCCGCGGTGGTGCTGCCGGCACATCTCCCCGCACCGCCGCGCGGCCGCACGGTCGTCGTGGGCGCGGGCAAGGCCAGTGCGGCCATGGCGCGCGCGCTGGAGCAGCATTTTACAGGCCCTGTCAGCGGCCTCGTGGTGACGCGCTATGGCCATGCAGTGCCGTGCGAGCGCATCGAAATCGCGGAAGCTTCTCACCCGGTGCCCGACGCTGCAGGGGAATTGGCGGCGCGGCGGATCCTCGAACTGGTGCGCGGCTTGGGCGAGGACGATCTGGTGATCGCGCTGATTTCCGGCGGCGGCTCGGCGCTGCTGTCTCTGCCGGCACAAGGCTTGACCCTGGAAGACAAGCAGGCGCTGAACCGCGCGTTGCTGCGCTCGGGAGCCGATATCGGCGAGATGAACTGCGTGCGCAAGCATCTGTCCGCTATCAAAGGCGGGCGACTCGCTGCGGCTGCATTTCCCGCGACGCTGCTGACCCTCGCCATTTCCGACGTGCCGGGCGACGATTTTTCCGTCATCGCCTCGGGCCCGACGCTGGCTGACCCGACCACTCTTGGCGATGCACGAACAATTCTGGCACGATACGGCATCATACCGCCCGAAGCGGTGCAGCGGCACCTGGAACGCGCGGAGAATGAGACGCCGAAACCCGGCGACCCGGTGTTTTCCCGCGCGCGGGAAAAGCTGATCGCCACGCCACAAGCATCATTGGAGGCGGCCGCCGACGTTGCGCGGCAAGCGGGCGTGGCACCGCTCATTCTGGGCGATGCGATCGAGGGCGAGTCCCGCGAGGTGGCGCGGGTACTGGCGGGCATTGCGCGGCAGGTGGCGCGCCATGGTCAGCCCGTCCCGGCGCCCTGCGTGCTGCTATCCGGCGGCGAGACCACGGTGAGCGTGCGCGGCGAGGGACGCGGTGGGCGCAACGTGGAATTTTTGCTTGCCCTCGCGGTGGATTTGCACGGCCAGCCGGGTATCTGGGCGCTGGCCGGCGATACCGACGGCATCGACGGCGCCGAAGACGTGGCCGGCGCCATCGTCGCCCCCGACACTCTTTTCCGCGCGGCACGGATGGGCCTGTCGCCTAGGGAAATGCTGGAGCGCAACGATGCGCACCCCTTTTTCGCCGCCCTTGGCGATCAGGTGGTCACCGGGCCGACGCTCACGAACGTCAACGATTTTCGCGCCATTCTGGTGCAGCCGCCGTGACCAGCCTAATGCAGCGACTGGACGCATTGATGCAGTGCACGGACGAGCCGGGGCATTTGACGCGGCTCTATCTGTCCCCCGCGCACGCCGCAGCGGCGAAGCGCGTACAGGCATGGATGCGCGAGACCGGCATGCAGGCCGAGTTGGACGCGGTCGGCAACGTCGTGGGCCGGCTGCCCGCAAAAAATCCGGCGGCGCCCGTAGTTCTACTCGGATCGCATATCGACACCGTGCGCAATGCCGGGCGCTACGACGGCAATCTTGGCGTCATGGCCGCCATCGCGACGGTCTCGATGTTGCGCGAAGCCGGCGACGAGCTGCCGTTCGGCATCGAGGTTCTGGCGTTCGGAGACGAGGAGGGCGTGCGCTTTCCGGTGACGCTGACCGGCTCGCGCGCGGTTGCGGGCACGCTCGATCCAGCGGCGTTCGACGCGCGTGACGACGACGGCATTTTCTTGCGCGACGCGCTGCGCGCGTTCGGCGGCAATCCGGATGCGGCCCCGGCCGTCGCGCGGCAAAAAGGCAGCGTGCTGGCGTATCTGGAGTTGCACATCGAGCAAGGGCCGGTGCTGGAAACCGAGCGTCTGCCGGTCGGTATCGTCACCGCGATCAGCGGGGCGACGCGGCTGCTGGTGTCGGTATCGGGCGAGGCGGGCCATGCCGGCACGGTGCCCATGGCGATGCGCCGCGACGCGCTGGCGGCAGCGGCGGAAATGATCGTGGCGATCCGCAATATCGGGCGCAGCACGCCGGATCTGGTGACCACCGTCGGCCGGATTGTTGCCAAGCCGGGTGCCGCGAACGTGATCCCCTCGGAAGTAGAGTTCACCGTCGACGTGCGCTCGCCGTACGATCCGGTGCGCCACACCGCGCTAACAGCAATCCGCCGCTCGTTGGGCACGGTGGCCGAGGCGCACCACGTGGGGCTGACCACCGGCCGCTCGCACGAGGCGCCGGCGGTCGAGTGCGCGCCCTGGATCCAAAACCAGTTCGAGGCGGCGATCGTCGCGGAAGGCATCCGCCCTCTGCGTCTGCCGAGCGGGGCCGGGCATGACGCCATGGCCATGGCGGCGCTGTGTCCGGTGGGCATGTTGTTCGTGCGCTGCCGCGGCGGCATCAGCCACAACCCGGCGGAAAGCATCATGGGCGCCGATGCCGAGACGGCAATGCGGGTGCTGCTGCGTGTGCTGCGCCACTTTCATAAGCCGGAGTAAACCATGCGAGAGTCTGGGCAGGAGTGCGGGGCGGAACATTCCATCCGCACGTGGCTGGCCGGCCAACATGACGCCGAAACGCGATTCCTCGCGGAGCTGGTGCGCGTGCCCTCGGACAACCCGCCGGGCGACTGTGCCGCCCACGCCGAGCGGGCAGCGACGCTATTGGAGGCACTCGGCTTTACGGTGGAGCGCCATCCAGTGCCCGAAGCGCTGGCCCGCGCGCACGGCCTGTTGCGTGTGACCAATCTGGTCGTGCGCGAAAAATTCGGCGAGGGACCGGTGGTGGCGCTGAATGCGCATGGCGACGTAGTGCCGCCCGGGGAGGGCTGGACCCGGGACCCGTACGGTGCCGACATCGTGGACGGCTGGATGTATGGTCGGGGCGCGGCGGTATCAAAATCCGATTTTGCGACCTATGCCTTTGCCTTGCTCGCCTTGAAGCGCGTGCGGGAAAATTTGCGAGGCGGGGTGGAACTGCATTTTACATATGACGAGGAAACCGGCGGCGAGGTTGGACCGGCCCTGCTGCTGGGCGAAAAGATTTCGCGGCCGGATTTGGCGATCGGCGCGGGATTTTCCTATGCCGTCGTGGTTGCGCACAACGGCTGCCTGCATCTGGAGGTGCAGGTCGACGGCCGCTCCGCCCACGCGGCGAAGCCCGAGACGGGAGTGGACGCGCTGGAGGCCGCGAGCGCGATTCTTGCCGCATTGTACGCGTGGCGCAAAGGGCTGGCGGCCAAAGTGTCGGCCAGGCCGGGGATCGGCAGTCCGAAGATGACCGTGGGGCTGATTCGCGGCGGCATCAATACGAACGTGGTGCCGGATCGCGTGGTGTTTCGCCTCGATCGGCGCATCACGCCGGAAGAACGCCCCAAGGAGGTGGAGAACGAATTGCGGCGCGTGATTGCCGAGGCTGCAACGCCGTTTCCGCAGAGCCGCGTAGAGGTGCGCCGCATTCTGCTCGCCGCTCCGCTGGTGCAGCTGAGCGGGAGCGCGCATTTGGCCGATCTGCTGTGCGCACGGGCCAGCGAGGTGATGGGCGAGACCGTGGGCACGACCGGCGTGCCACTCTACACCGATGCGCGGCACTACGCGGCGGCAGGAGTGCCGATCCTTCTGTACGGCGCCGGGCCGCGCACGATTGAGGAAGCCAATGCGCATCGCGCCGACGAGCGCCTACCGCTCGCCGATCTTTTTCGTGCGACCGAAGTTGTCGCTCTGACACTGCACGATGTGTTGTCGCTGGAGTAGTTGCCGCACGCTCAAGAGCCTCTCTCTCTGGGAGAGGGCTGGCGCCCAAGGGGCCAGCCCTCTCCGGGGACGGTTCCGGCGTTGTCGATCAAACCCTCCGTTAGGCCGCCTCCAACGTCAAGACCGGACGGCACACCCACGTTGCTGATGCTGGTGACGGTGGTTTCGATGGCGCCCGCCACATGGATGTATCGCTTCAGATACAAAATAATCAACGATCTCGCCGGCATTTTTGATGCCGAGCAACTGGACAGCTCCAATTATCCGCGTTCCAGGGTTCCTGGTGACGATGCCTGTTGTCTGTAGTGCCGTTGTTCGCCTGTGACGGTCCTGGTCTAGCCAGTACTGGCCCTGTGCATGCCGAGTGCCGGAGCCGTCTCGGCGTGCATGCCGAGCAGCGCAGTTCCTGCGAGCAGGCCTTGTCGTTGCCGAACAATGTCAGTGTCAGCCGGGTCACGGTAGGTGGCTGGCGAGCAGCGGCGGCACGGAAGGGCCCAGCAGCAGCTGCAGCACTTGCAGGCGGGTCCGGCCGATATATAGCGATCTAGCGGTGCGCGTACCACGACGAGAGGCCAATCCGGCATGGATAATAGCCACGAGGTACAGCGTGGTGCCGACCACGCTTTGCCGGAGGAATTTCTGCATCACGAGTGTGGCGTCTATGGCGGTTATGCCGGCATTACCCAGGGCGTGGTCGGTCAGGTGCAGCGCCACGGAACACCAGCCGCTCATCAGCCGCACCCGACGGACCGCCGGCCCCTCGCGAGTAGCGTGGCCAGCATGGGACTGCGGTGCAGGGCTAGCGGCCGGCGCAGTATATCAGGACCGTCCATGTCCTACGCCGAGCTGCACGTCACCTCCAACTACTCCTTTCTGCGCGGCGCCAGCCACGTGGAGGAACTTTTCGCCCAAGCCGCCGCACTTGGCCTGCCCGCCCTGGGCATCGTCGATCGCAACTCTTTGGCCGGCATCGCCCGTGCGCATCAGCGCGCGGCGGAGACAGGCGTGCGGCTGGTTGTAGGCTGCAGGCTCGATCTGCAGGACGGCACGGCGCTGCTGCTCTATCCTACCGATCGTCCCGCCTATAGCCGGCTGTGCCAGTTGCTCACGCTGGGCAAGGCCCGCACCGGCAAGGGCGGCTGCCGGGTCGACTGGCCTGACCTGTTTGGTCATGCCGATGGACTTGTGGCCGTGCTGCTTCCGGACGCTCCCGACGAAGCTTTGGCCGCCACGCTGAGCCGGCTACGCGGCGAATTGGGCCACCATGCTTATGTGGCACTGACGATGCGCCGCCTGCCTGGCGATGCCGTGCGGCTGGCACGCACTGCGGAGCTGGCGTTCTCTGCGCGTGTGGGCACCGTGGCCACCGGCGACGTGCTGTACCACGAACCGCGGCGGCGTGTACTGCAGGACGTGATGACCTGCATTCGCGAAGGCTGCACGATCGACCAGGCCGGTTTTCGGCTGGAGCACCATGCGGACCGGCATTTGCGCGCGCCGTCGGACATGGCGCGGCTGTTCGCGCAGTACCCGCGTGCGGTCACGCGGACGCTCGAAATCGTTCAGCGCTGCCGGTTTTCCTTATCGGAGCTGCGCTATCAGTATCCGGACGAAGTAGAGGTTCCGGGCCGCACCGCCCAGCAGACACTCGAAATTTTGGTCTGGGCCAAGGCGCCGATCCGCTATCCGGACGGCGTGCCCGACGCCATCGCTGCTCAGTTGCAGCACGAATTGAACCTGATCGCGGAATTGGAATACGCGCCTTACTTCCTGACCGTGCATACGATCGTCGAATTCGCAAAATCGCGCGACATCCTGTGTCAGGGGCGCGGCTCGGCCTCCAACTCCGCGGTGTGTTACGTCATCGGCATCACCGCCATCGACCCCACGCGCTCCGGCCTGCTGTTCGAGCGTTTCGTCTCCGCTGCGCGCCGCGAGCCGCCCGACATCGACGTGGATTTCGAGCACGAGCGCCGTGAGGAAGTGATCCAGTGGGTGTACGACCATTACGGCCGCGACCGCGCCGCGTTGTGCGCCACCATCATCCGCTACCGCGCTCGCGGTGCCATCCGCGAAGTGGGCAAGGCGCTGGGCCTGCCGCAGGACGTGACATCCGCTCTCGCGGGCCAGGTATGGGGCTGGTCAGAGGAGGGCGTGCAAGGGGAGCACGCAAAAGACCTGAACCTCAACCTGCAGGACCGCCGCCTGCGGCTGGCGATGCAGCTGGCGCAGGAGCTGATCGGCTTTCCGCGCCACATGGGCACCCATCCCGGCGGTTTCGTGCTGACCTGCGACAAGCTGGCGGATCTGGTGCCGATCGAGTCGGCCGCGATGAAAGGCCGGCAGGTGATCGAGTGGGACAAGGACGATGTCGATATGTTGCGCTTTATGAAGGTCGATGTGCTGGGCCTGGGCATGCTGGGCTGCCTGCGCCGCGCCTTTGATCTGTTGCAGGAGCACCGCGGCCTGCGCATGGATATCGCGAGCATTCCGGCCGAAGATCCGGACACGTACGCCATGATCCGGCGTGCCGACACGCTCGGCACGTTCCAGATCGAGAGCCGCGCGCAAATGTCCATGCTGCCTCGCCTGAAGCCGGAAACATTCTACGACTTGGTGATCGAGGTGGCGGTGGTGCGGCCCGGCCCGATCCAGGGCGACATGGTCCACCCCTATCTGCACCGGCGCGAGGGCAAAGAGCCGGTCAGCTATCCCATGCCGGAACTGAAGCGCGTGCTGGGCAAGACCTTGGGCGTGCCGCTGTTCCAGGAGCAGGCGATGCAGGTGGCGATCGTCTGCGCCGGTTTCTCGCCCACCGAGGCGGATCAGTTGCGTCGCTCCATGGCGACGTTCAAGCAGACCGGCGGCGTCAGCCATTTCCGGGAAAAGCTGATCGCAGGCATGCGCAAGCGTGGCTACGAACAGGCTTTTGCCGAAAAACTGTTTACCCAGATCGAAGGGTTCGGCAGCTACGGTTTCCCCGAAAGTCACGCTGCGAGCTTTGCGCTCCTTGCGTATGCATCGTCCTGGCTGAAATGTCGCCACCCCGACGTGTTCTGTGCCGCTCTGCTCAACGCCCAGCCGATGGGCTTCTATGCCCCCGCGCAGATCGTGCGCGACGCACGCGAGCATGGCGTCGAGGTACGGCCGGTCTGCATTAATGCGAGCCGTTGGGATGCGACGCTGGAACCGGGGCGTGACGGTGTGTTTGCCGTGCGGCTAGGCCTCCGAATGTGCAAGGGCTTGGCCAACGCCGATGGCGCCGCCATCATTGCCGCGCGCGGACCGGCACCGTTCGCCTCGGTGGAGGATGTGTTGCGCCGCGCCGGAGCCAAAACGGCGGCGCTGGAGCGCATTGCTGAGGCGGAAGGGTTTGCGTCGCTGGAGCTGGATCGGCGCGCGGCGGTGTGGGCCGTCGGCGCGCTGTCCGACACGCCCTTGCCGCTGTTCGCTGCGGCCGATACGCGCGCAGAAGTGCGGCGAGCGGAGGTGGATGAGCCCGCGATGGCGCTGCCGTCCATGACGCTCGGGCGTGAGGTGGTGGAAGACTATCGCAGCGTCGGTCTGACTCTCCGCCGCCACCCGGTTTCGTTCCTGCGCGATGATCTGACGCGGCAGCGCATCGTGAGCTGCGCCGGTTTGGCGGGGGTGCGCGACGGGCAGCGCGTCGACGTGGCAGGTATCGTGCTGGTGCGGCAACGGCCGGGCTCCGCCAAGGGCGTGCTGTTCATGACGATCGAGGACGAGACCGGCATCAGCAATTTGGTCGTCTGGCCAAAACTGTTCGAACGGCAGCGGTGGTTGGTGTTGTCCGCCGGCATGATCGCCTGCCGTGGCCGGCTGCAGCGCGAGGGTTTGGTGGTGCATATCGTGGCCGAACGCCTGACCGACTTGTCGGCGCTGCTGCGCAGTGTGGGGGCTCGGGACGAAGATTTCCTGCTGGCCTCCGGGCGCGGCGATGAAGCGAAGCACGGCGGCGCGCCCGACCCGCGCGAAAAACTGCGACCCGCCTGCGATATTTTTCCGGCGCCAATGCCGCGCGAGGAGATCAAGGTGCCGACTCGGGATTTTCGGTGACGCGGAGCCGATCTGCTTCTCCTCCCTGTCCCGCTTATGGGAGAGGGGAGCCACGATCTCTTGTCGGGCTGGCACGAGGAAGCGCGAATCCGCGACTTCAACGCGGCGGTTTAACAGAAATTGAGTTCAACGAAAAAATTGACATCATACGCTTTCCGGGTGATTAGCCCGGCTTTGTCACCGGCCACCAATGGAAGCGTGTTTGGGATTTGATGCGATCAGGTTGGCCGGAGAGGTTCACGCGGCGGTGGGCGGCACGCGTCCCGTTCGGCGCGGGCCGATTTTGTGCTCGACGCCCTGGAGCAGGCGCTCCACGCGCGTCGGCCAGCCCGGCACGGCGGCCTCGTGCATCACAGCGATCGCGGGCGCAATATGTGTCCATCCGCTACACCGAGCGCCTGGCCGCGGCCGGGCTCGGGCCCTCCGTCGGCAGCATCGGAGACAGCTACGACAACGCGCTGGCCGAAACCATCAATGGGCTGTTCAAGGCTGAGCTGATCCATCGGCGCGGACCTGGCGCGACGCCGAGGCTGTGGAGTTCGCCACGCTCGAATGGGTGGACTGGCTCAATCATCGGCGACCGCTCGAGCCGATCGGCAACATTCCCCCAACCGAAGCCGAAGCTCGCTACTATGAACATGAATAAGCTGCCTATGGTCGCCTGACTCAAACCAAATGGCCTTCCACAAACCCGGCGCGGTTCACCTCCGCCGGCGTGCTCTGCGCGTGCCTGCGGTGAATCGGCGGCAGGTCTGGTGTGGCCATGCCGCTTCTGGCGGGGGTTAGGGTGGTGTTGCGAGCAACATCAACCCTCTCCGGAGAGCCACATTACCACGCAACAGAAGATAGCACGGCGCAAGCTCAGCCTGCTGGCGTCCGACCTCGACAACGTGTCCAAGCCATGCAAGATGATCGGCTGCAGCCGCCAGCAGTTCTACGAGATCCGCCGCAATTTCCAGACCTATGGCGCCGACGGCCTGATCGACCGGCTGCCCGGCCCGCGCAATCCGCACCCGAACCGCGTTCCCAGGGCCGTCGAGCAGGCGATCCTGGACCATGCCCTGGCGCATCCTTGCCACGGCCCGATGCGGGTGGCGCAGGAACTCGTGCTGCACGGCATCCAGGTCTCCTCCGGCGGCGTGCGCGGCGTCTGGCAGCGACACGGGCTGCTAACCAAGCACGACCGCCTGCTGCGCCTGGACGCGCCACCGCCGAGCGGCAGATCAGCCTGACCGACGAACAGGTCCGGCTGCTGGAACGCTTCAGTCCGGAATTCCGCGAGCGGCACATCGAGGCACCGCATACCGGCGCGCTGGTCGCGGTCGACACCTTCTTTGTCGGCGTGCTGAAAGGCGCCGGCAAGGTCCACCTCCAAACCGCGATCGACTGCGCCAGCCGCTACGCGTGGGCACGGCTCTACCCCAACAAGCTGCCGGTCATCGCCGTGCAGCTGCTCAACAATGACGTGCTGCCAAGCTTTGAGCAGCACGGCGGCAAGGTCCAAGCGATGCTGAGCGACAACGGCCGCGAGTTATGCGGCCGCGAAGACCAGCATCCCTACGAGCTGTTCCTGCAGCTCGAAAGCATCGAGCACAAGCGCACCCGCATCAGCCGGCCGCAATCCAACGGCATCGTCGAGCGTCTGCACCGCACGCTGCTCGATGAGCATTTCCGTGTCGAAGGCCGCAAGACCTGGTTCGAGACGATCGAGGAGATGCAGGCCGTGCTCGATACCTACCTGGTCGGCTACAACACGAAGCGCCCACACCAAGGACGCGGCATGAACGGCAGGACGCCCGCGAAGGCGTTCCGCGACGGCATCCCGAAACCTGCCAGCAAGGAGGAAAAGACCGACCTGAAGACCGCCGCCTGATCCCACAGCCGGGAGCGGTGACTGTCAGGCAATATTCGTCTCTGTAAAAATCAGAACCATCGCGTTTGGTTTCAGGCCGCAGTGTTTAAGACTTTATGTTCCTGATTCTGTTCCTGATAGAATACGCGGTTAGCCGGCTCAGAGGCCAATGACGGTTCACGAACCATATAGCCGCGGCCCCACACCGTGCCGATAATGTGGTCTACTCCCGCTGCGGTTAGCTTTTTTCGCAGCTTGCAAATGAATACGTCGATAATTTTCATCTCCGGTTCATCCATTCCGCCGTAGAGATGATTGAGAAACATCTCTTTCGTCAGGACCATTCCTTTTCGCAACACCAAAAGCTCCAAAATTGCATATTCCTTGCCGGTCAGATGTATCGGCATACCGCCGGCCAGCACCTCCCGGCTGTCAAGATTCAGCTGCAGCGGACCGACCCGCAGCACTGGCTGAGAAAAGCCTTTGCTCCTGCGAATTACGGCTTGGATCCGTGCGATCAGTTCGGCGCGGTCAAATGGCTTTGTTAAATAATCATCAGCACCAACGCTAAAGCCTTTTACTTTGGCCTGGGGACGCGACAAACCGGACAAAATCACCACCGGCACATCAATCTTGGCCGAACGCATTCGCCGGACTACCTCATAGCCCTCCACGTCTGGGAGCATCAGGTCTAACAACATTACGTCGTAATCATAGTGGCGCGCAAGCTCAAGGCCTTCCTCTCCAGTGTCAGCGACGTCTACAACCGCGCCTCCAGATTTTAACAGCAGAGTGAGGCCTCGAGCCGAGGTAAGATCATCTTCGACCAGGAGCACGCGCATGGTTCTATTCCAATTGCCACCAATGGTTGTGCATATATAACACCCGAAGGTTGTGCGTCAATCCTTTTTCAGCTTAATGTCCCTCACTCCAGGGGGAAGGAAGTGCTGTTAGTAGATATACCACTCACGCGCTTCAAAGCGAGATCTCACGGCATACGCTCGCGCCGCGGTTGACTTAATCAGAGGTACGATCCGAAGCGATTGCCGGGCTTTCAGTGGAGATAGCCGGACTGACTCGGCCTTCGCGGGCGGCGGGCTTGGGGACCCGCATCGACTTGGCCTCGGCGGATCGTTTTTCTTCGCCCTGCTGACCAAACGGCTCGCGGCTGGCACTTTGGAACCGCCCCGCCCCGCCCGCCCGCCCGGCCCGGCCGCATCCCTCCGATCTGGCGCATCGCTCAGATCTGCCGGGCAGATAGAGCAGCGACGCGCCGCACGCCTCGATCGCCTCGCGGACACCTCTAGTCTTATGGTTGGTGGAGGTTGTCGCAAATCACGATGTCGCCCCGGCCGCAAGGTCGGGCACAACATCTGTTCGATGTAGGCGAGAAAGGCCGTGCCATTGATCGCCTCGTCGAGCACCAACGGCATCACCAGGCCGTCGTGCCGCAGGCCGCAGAGGAAGGTCGTGGTGTGGCGCCCGGCCCAGCGTGCGCGCCATAGTCGTGGTCGCCCAAGTCTCGTCGAGAAAGATCAGCCTGCGCGCGCCGAGCTTGGGCTGCAACGCGGTCCAGGCATCGCGCGCCTCGGCGATATCGGGGCGGTCCTGCTCGGCCGCGCGGAGGCGCTTTTTTCAGCGTCAGCCCAAAGCCGGATCAACGTCTCCCACATCACCGCATGGCTGACCGAGACGCCGCGCTCGCGCAGCAGCCAGGCGCGCAGCTCGGCCAGGTCGCGTCGGCCTGCTCGGCAACACGCGCGCAGCGCATCGTAGAATGGCTCCAGCCGGGGCCGGGTGTGGTTGCGCTGCGGCCCCGCGGCCACCTTGCCCGTCAAGCGCAGCCTAGGCAGCCTAGACTGAACCTTGGACACATAGGACGGGCTCACGTGCAGCCGGGCCGCCACGGAACGGATCGGTTCGCCGACCGCCGCCAGAACGCGATCCCGCAAGTCCTGCGGATAGGCTTGTCCACGACGCCTGCCCATCACCGCCTCCGGTCATTGCCGGACACCGATAAATCACACCGACCAAGCGTGCCGGAGACCCAAAAACGCGATTCTACCCCGGGCAACTTTGGTCTAGCGACTGGTGCCGACATAGGAACCTGAAGCTCGATTCGAAATGAACATCTACGCTATAACAGAGCAGCGATTACGATTTCGACCCATCAAGGTGAGGTGGCTCACGGCCCGAGCGGCTGTGCGGGTATCAGGGCCCCTTCATGCCGGCTTTTGCTGCTAGAGAGGTCGTAATCCCGCGTCCATGCTTGAAGCTTCTGCAACTCCGTCAGCTTGAACGCAGGTCGGCGACGGCTACATAATCAGGCGCAGGGGGGCACGTCGCCGGGAAGCATTGATGCCAGACACCCCATCACCTCTTTCCGATGGACCGAGCAGCGCAGCTCCGGCCCACGCCACGGTGGCGTCCAGCGCCGGGGAGCCAGCTTCGGACCTCGCGTATTTCTCGGGTATTCAAGCACTGGTGCAATTGCTGGAGCTGCAGGCGCGCCGCGACCGCGCGGCAGGGTTGAACACCGCCGGGTTTGTTTCGGGCTACCGCGGCTCTCCACTGGGCGGCCTAGATCAGGCGCTGTGGCACGCCAAAAAACGGCTGACGGCCAGCAACATCCGCTTCGAGCCGGGCATCAACGAGGATCTGGCGGCGACCGCTGTTTGGGGCACGCAGCAAGTCAACCTG
The DNA here is from genome assembly GCA_963822705.1 of uncultured Pseudomonadota bacterium. Taxonomy (GTDB): domain Bacteria; phylum Pseudomonadota; class Alphaproteobacteria; order Acetobacterales; family Acetobacteraceae; genus CAVRQM01. Next base: position 306,166 of record CAWGIX010000004.1, on the reverse strand, counting down.
TTCCCCGGCGCCAAATACGACGGCGTATTCGGGATGTGGTACGGCAAGGGGCCAGGAGCAGACCGCAGCATCGACGTGTTCAAGCACGCCAATGCCGCCGGCACCTCGCGCCTTGGCGGCGTGCTGGTGGTGGTGGGCGACGACCATGGCGCCAAATCATCCTCGCTGCCGCACCAGAGCGATCACGTTTTTGCCGCCGCGATGATCCCGGTGCTGAGCCCGGCGGGCGTGCAGGAAGTGCTGGATCTTGGCATCCATGGCTGGGCGATGTCGCGGTTCTCCGGCTGCTGGGTGGCGCTGCGGACCGTCTCCGACGTGGTCGAGACCTCGGCCGCCGTGGCGGTCGACCCGTTGCGCATCGAAACGCTCGTGCCGAGCGATTTCGTGATGCCGCAAGACGGATTGGGCATTCGCTGGCCAGACACGCCGCTGCAGCAGGAAATGCGGCTGCAGCGGTTCAAGGTCTACGCTGCGGTCGCCTATGCGCGACGCAACAACATCAACCGCGTCGTGATCGACAGTCCCGAATCCGCGCTTCGGTATCGTGACCAGCGGAAAATCGTATCTGGATGTGCGCCAGGCGCTCGATATGCTGGGCATCGACGCGGCACACGCGGCCGATATCGGCCTGCGACTGTATAAGGTCGGCATGACCTGGCCGATCGATCCGGTCGGGATCAGGCATTTTGCCGAGGGGCTCGAAGAGATTTTGGTGGTCGAGGAAAAGCGCCAAGTCATCGAGTACCAGCTGAAGGAAGAGCTGTACAATTGGCGCGAGGACGTGCGCCCGCGGGTGATCGGCAAATACGACGAAAAGGGCGAATGGGACCTGCCGATCGGACGTTGGCTGCTGCCGCCCACGGGCGAACTGGGGCCGGCGATGATCGCGCGGGTCATCGCCGGGCGGATCGGACGATTCTACACCAGCGAGCGCATCCGCGACCGGCTGGAATTTTTGGACTTTCAGGAGCGCGCGCTGGCCACGCGCCGTACCGATATCGCCCGCGTGCCGCACTACTGCTCGGGCTGTCCGCACAACACGTCGACCAAAGTGCCGGACGGCAGCCGCGCGCTGGCTGGAATCGGCTGCCATTACATGGCCGTGTGGCTGAGCCCCGCCTCCACGCAGACTTTCAGCCAGATGGGCGGCGAAGGCGTCGCCTGGGTGGGGCAGGCGCCGTTCACGGACACGCCGCACGTTTTTGCCAATCTCGGCGACGGTACCTATTCCCACTCCGGGATTCTGGCTATCCGGCAGGCGGTCGCGGCCAAGGTGCCGATCACCTACAAGATCCTGTTCAACGACGCTGTGGCGATGACCGGCGGCCAGCCCGTGGAAGGCTCGCTCACGGTGCCGAATTTGGTGCGACAAGTGGCGGCTGAGGGGGTGGAGCGCATCGTCGTGGTGACCGATGAGCCGCAAAAGTACCGCGGAGCGATGCGGCTCCCGCGCGGCATCCCGGTTCGGCACCGCCGCGACTTGGATGCGGTCCAGCGCGAGCTGCGGCAGATTTCCGGAGTCACGGTGCTGGTCTACGACCAGACCTGTGCGGCGGAAAAGCGGCGCCGCCGTAAGCGCGGAACTTTTCCGGACCCGGCGCGGCGGGTGGTGATCAACGGCCGGGTCTGTGAGGGCTGCGGGGATTGCAGCGACAAATCGAACTGTCTGTCCGTGGCCCCGGTCGAAACCGAATTCGGCCGCAAACGCCGCATCGACCAGTCGAGCTGCAACAAGGACTTTTCCTGCACCGAGGGTTTCTGCCCGAGTTTCGTGACCGTCGAAGGCGGCAAGCTGCGGCACGGCGAGGCGGTGAGTGCGGAGTTCGCGCCACTACCGGAACCGACGGTCCCGGACGTTTCCGAACCGTATGACATCTTGGTCACCGGCGTGGGCGGTACCGGCATCGTGACGATCGGGGCGCTGCTAGGCACGGCTGCGGCACTGGAGGGCAAAGGCGTTTCGACGCTGGACATGGCGGGACTGGCGCAAAAGGGCGGGCCGGTCTGGTCGCACATCCGCATCGCCGCGCGTCACGACCAGCTTTTTGTCGCCCGAATTCCTGCCGGCGAGGCAAAGTTGCTGCTCGGCTGCGACATCATCGTGGCCGCCGATACCGAGTCATTGTCGAAACTGCGGCCGGGCATCACTGAAGCCGTGGTAAACAGCGATTTTGCCGTCACCAGCGATTTCGTGCGCAGCTTTGCCGCGCAGGCGAGGACGGGCGACGTGGCGCACGTGCCCGATCCGCAGTTCCCGGTGCCGGCATTGGAGCAGCAGATCGCGGACGCGGTCGGCGCGGATCATCTCGCCATGGTGCCGGCCACCAGATTGGCCACGGCGCTGCTGGGCGATTCCATAGCCACCAACCTGTTTCTGGTGGGCTATGCCTACCAGAAAGGGCTGGTCCCGCTGCGGGCGGAGTCGATCCTCAAAGCTATCGAGATGAATGGGGTGGCGACCGAGATGAACACCGCCAGTTTTGTCTGGGGCCGGCGGACGGCGGTGGATCTGGATGCGGTGGAGGCGCTGGTGCGCCCGCGGGCGCACAGTTCCGAGTCCGAGCGCTTGTCCTCCACCCTGGACGAGGTGATCGAGCGCAGAGTCGCGGATCTGAGCGCATATCAAAATGCCGGATACGCCGCCCGGTACTCGAGGTTGGTTCAGCGTGTGCGCGATTTCGAGAACGCCCGGTTCCCGGGACGCGACGGGTTGAGCCAAGCCGTCGCGCGCTACTACTACAAGCTGCTCGCGTACAAGGACGAATACGAGGTTGCCCGCCTGTTTACCGAGACTGGATTCTTGGACCGCGTCGCAACGACGTTCGAGGGCGAGACAAAACTGGTGTTTCATCTGGCGCCGCCGTTGTGGGCGCGGCGGAATCGCATCACCGGGGAACCGCGCAAACGGGCGTATGGGTCCTGGATGCTTTCGGCATTCAAGATGCTGGCGCGCATGCGGCGGGTGCGCGGCACGCCGTTTGACGTGTTTGGTTACACGAACGAGCGCAGGCAGGACCGCCGCCTGATCCGCGATTACGAACGTTTGGCGGCCGAGCTGCTTGATGCCACGGACGACCAAAATTACGAGGTTGCCGTGCAACTGGCCGCGATCCCGGAGCAGGTGCGCGGGTACGGTCATGTTCGGGCACGCCACCTACTGCATGCGAAACAGCGCGAAACGGAGTTACTGGGGAAATTCCGCGGCACGGGTCCGATGCCGGAAGGCAGTCGCGCGAGAGTGCGGGCGCCCGTGCTGATGGCCGGCTGATTGCGATGGACTCGTAGCCGAACGCCAACGGGTTTTGGCTTTCACTAACTGGTGAAGGCTGGCCCGCTTCATTATTTGTTGATCGGTCCTCGCGGCTGCAAGCGCATCCAACCTCCTGGGGGCGCCGTAGGGCGGTTGTGATCACACGATCGCCGGCGCTGGGAGGCGCTGCAACAGCAATAGAGAGTTCTCCATGCCCTTGGACCAAACCACCTCATTCACCGGCCCTGATCGCCGTTCACTGCTGCGCGGCGTTGGGCTCGGCGCCGCGGCGCTCGGCACCCTGGCTGCCAGCGCCAAGCTGATGCCGGCGCAGGCGCAGAGTGCCCCGACCATCCCCGACATCCTGAATTTCGCGCTGAACCTGGAATACCTCGAAGCGGAATTCTACCTGCGCGCCACCACCGGCCAGGGTCTCCCGAAAAGCGACACGACCGGACACGGCGACCATGGCGTCGCCTGGGGCGGTTCCATGGTGCCGTTCAAATCGATGTCGCTCCGCCTGATCGCCGAGGACATCGCCTCCGACGAATACGATCACGTGCTGTTCCTGCGGAGCGTTCTCGGCAATGATGCGGTTGCCGAGCCCAACATCAATCTGCTGAACAGCTTTACCACGCTGGCGCGCGCTGCCGGTATCGTCGGGCCGACCGGAACGTTCGACCCGTTTGAGAACGAGACGAACTTCCTGCTGGGCGCCTATGTCTTCGAGGACGTCGGCGTTTCCGCCTATAGTGGGGCTGCCGGATATCTGACGAGCAATCTCGAGGTTCTGGCAGCGGCGGCCGGCATCTTGGCGGTCGAAGCGTATCACGGCGGTGCCATCCGTGCCAATCTCATCACCCAGCCGCCGGCAGTCTGGCAAGCCGCGGACAAGGTGTCACAACTGCGCGCCAAGCTGTCGCACGCCGCTGACGACATCGGTCCCCGCACCGCCAAAATGGCGAACATTTCCGACTCGAACAGCAACTCTATTGCCTATGCCCGAGACTATCACCAAGTCTTAAATATCGTGTACGGAGGCGGGAAGGTCAGCAACTTCCTGTTCTTTCCGAGCCTGCTGAACGGCAACATTAAGTAACGGACCGGCTGTGCCACCGGTCGTGACCTCGCGCGTTTTCTGGATGTCACGACCGGATGGAGGACGCGAAATGCCTGCTTCGTTGCCCGCGCGGGCACTTGGTATCGGATTGGCTCTGGCGATGCCGCTTACCGTGATCGGTTGCACCAATCCCTACGACCCAGGGCAGCGCGCCGTGGGCGGTGGGCTGCTCGGCGCCGGCGCCGGCGCGGCGCTGGGCGGCATCGCCGGTGGCGGCCGTGGTGCGGCGATCGGTGCCTTGGCGGGTGGTGCAGTCGGGGCCGTCGGCGGCGCTGCCACTACCCCGCCTCCGCCCGCCTATTATCCGCCTCCCGGATATTAGCGCGACTAAAACTAAGCGGTCCCGCTTGCCGCGAACCGCACCGCCTCCTCGGCGGCTCGGAACAAGGCCCGGGCTTTCTGCCGGGTCTCTTCGTATTCGGACGCAGGATCGGAGTCGGCCACCACGCCGGCTCCGGCCTGCACGTACATGGTGCCGTCCTTAACCACGGCGGTGCGCAGTCCGATGCACGTATCCATCGTGCCGTCCGGTGCAAAATAGCCGATGCATCCCGCATAGACGCCGCGCCGAACCGGCTCCAGCTCCTCGATGATCTCCATAGCGCGCACTTTTGGCGCGCCCGTGAGCGTGCCGGCGGGAAAGCCCGCGACTAGAGCATCGGCCGCGTCCAGACCGCGCCGCAGTCTTCCCTGCACGTTGGAGACGATGTGCATGACATGACTGAACCGCTCGATGCCGAAACTCTCGGTTACCCGCACGGTGCCGATTTCGGCCACGCGCCCCACGTCATTGCGGCCAAGGTCCAGCAGCATCAGGTGCTCGGCGCGCTCTTTCGGGTCGCCCAGCAGCTCGGCTTCCAGCGCTTGGTCCTCGTCATGCGTCGCACCACGCCGCCGCGTGCCGGCCAGCGGGCGAATGGTCACCGTATCGTCGCGCAGACGTACCAGCAATTCGGGACTGCCCCCGACCACGGCGAAACCGCCGAAATCGAGAAAAAACAGGAACGGCGCGGGATTGATGCGGCGCATGGCACGGTACAGCGCGAAGGGCGGCAACGTGAACGGGACCGAGAAGCGCTGACTGGGCACAACCTGGAACACATCGCCCGCAAATATGTATTCTTTGGCCCGCACCACCGCGGCCATGAATTGTTCGCGCGAAAAATTTGACGACGGTTCGGGCAGCGGCGCCAAAGGTCCCGTGCCTGCCGCAAGGGGCAGCGGCCGGGCCAGTGCGGCCTCGGCCTCGTCGAGTACGCCTTGCGCCACCGCCTCGGCCTCGTCGGCCGAAAGTCCCGCACGGGGCCAGACCGGCGCGGCCAAGGTCAACAGGTCCGAAACGTTGTCGAACACCGCGAACAGGGTGGGCCGCAGCAGCAGCGCCTCGGGCAGGTCCAGCACGTCCATATTCTTGTCCGGCAGGCGCTCCGTCTGCCGCACCATGTCGTAGCCGAGATAGCCTACGAGCCCGCCGCACATCGGCGGCAGGTTTTCCGGCAGGTCGAGCCGGCATTCCCGCAGCAGTGCGCGCAGACTCTCCAGCGCCGGCCCGTCCTCGACCGCAAACGCGTCCGGCGCCTCAAGCATGTGGCGGTTGATTTCAGCGCGACCGCCGCGGCAGCGCCAGATCAAGTCAGGCGCCATGCCGATGATGGAGTAGCGTCCCCGCGAGGCCCCGCCCTCGATGCTCTCCAGCAGGAAACTGTTCGGTTTGCCGTGGGCCAGTTTCAAAAAAGCGGCCACAGGGGTTTCGAGGTCGGCCACGCCGCGCCGCCACACCAGATGGCCGCGTCCAATGCCGTATGCCGCATGCAGCGCCTGGTCCAAAAGGTCTACTCGTTGATTTGCGTGATCTGGTCCAGCAGCGCTCGGTTCACCTGCGGCTGCACCTGGTTGCGCAGCGCAAATGCATAGGTGGCCTGGGTGTCGTCGGTCACGGAGGCGGTCAGTTGCTCCCGCAGGCGCGCGTACCCGATCGGGTCGCCCTTCGGGTCAGGCTCGTTGATCGCGTCCAGCACGGCGACCACAAAACCGTTCGGCGTCTCCACCATCGTGGCGCCGCCCTTCTTCAATCCCAGCAGCGGCGCCGTGAGCGCTTCGGGCACGCCTTCGGTCGGGCGCAGCCGGCTCACCGGCGGCAGTTTCCGCACCTTCAGCCCCATCGAAGCGGCGGCATCGGCCAACGGCGTGCCGGCCTGGACCGTGGTCAGCAGTTTCGTCGCCGTTGCGTCCTGCTCGCGGCGCACGGCGTCATGAGTCCAGTCGGCAAGCACCGCATCCTTCACCTGATCGTAGGGCTTCGGCGCTCGCGGCAGGATGTCCTCCACAGTAAGCGCGAAATACGAGGGGGCGGCATTCGGGTCGGGCGAGGGCACCGGCGTCATTTTCAGCGGATCGCCTTTGTGCGCGGCAAACGCGGCGGCGATCATGGCCTGGCGTAGCATGGGCGAGCCGAACATCGGCGCCGGCTCGCCTGAGGGCGTCATTCCCTTGGCGTCGAGCGTCCCAGCTTCCGCCTTCAGATTGCTCGGCAGCTTGTCCTCCAGCGTGGTGCCGCCCGCGAACTGGTCTTCAAGCTCGTTGGCCTCCTTGTCGATCACGTCAGCCGCCTTGTCGGCCACGATCCGGTTGCGCAGCGTTTCGCGCGCCTGCTCGAACGTTTCGGGGCCGCCGGGTTCGATTTTGGTCACCCGCACCACCGACCAGCCGGCATCGCCATGCACCGGCAGCGAGACCGTGTCCGCGTTGGTTGTGAACGCCGCGTCGGCCACGTCCGGGGCGGCCAGCTCGGTTTTGCTCGCGGCTTCGTATTCCGTCGCCGATCCGCCTTCCGCCTGGGCCGCTTTTTGCATGGTCTCCCAGTCCGTGCCGGTGCTCCACTGTGCGGCGAGACGCTGGGCCTGCGCCTCGTCGGGCACGGTGATGACCTGCACTGAGCGCCGCTCGGGCGAGGCCAGGTCCGCCTTGCGCTGGTCGTAGGCGGCGCGCAGCTCGTCGTCGCTGACGGCGATGTCAGGTGCCACGGTCTCCGGTGTCAGAACAATCGCCTTTATCCGCCGATATTCGGGGCTACTGTAGTCTTTCGGGTGGTTGTCGTACCAGCGATGCAGCTGCGCCTCGTCGGGCGGAGCCGGTGGCGGGGCGGCCGAAAACGGCACGTCGGCAATATCGGCCACCCGGGTCTCGTTCTGGAATTCAAACACGTCCCGCACCAGCGTATCCGGCGCGGAGGCACCCGCCCCGACGGCCTCCTGCAGCTGCTGGTCGCGTTTCTGCTGGGTCAAATCGGCTAGAAAACGCTGCTTCGTAAATCCATTTGATCTAAGAACATTTTCCATCACGGCGGGATCAAACCGTCCGTCGGCCCCCCGGAATGCCGGGATGGCAAAGGCGGCGTCGCGCAGCACGTCGTCGGGCACCACGATGCCGAGCTGGCGTTCTTTCACGCGCATCGCCTGGCGCATGATCAGCTGATTGAGCACCTGCGCCGCCACCGCGCGCCGTATGTCCGGCGGCACTTCGGCCGGATTGCCGAGCTGCTGGGCGACGCGGGCCAGCTGCTGGCGATAGGCTTGGTCCAATTCCGGCGCCTCGATTTTGGTGCCGGCCACGGTGGCGACCGCACTCTGGTCGGCGCCAAAAGGGTTCTTGTTTGCGACGCCCCAGAACGCGAAAGCGCCGGCCAGTGCGATGAAGAGCAGGCGGGCGGGCCACGTGTTCGCGAGGCCCCGGAACGAACGCAGCATGGTTTTGCAAATCCGGTGGCGGAATTGGGCAGCATACCGGCGGCTGCGGTGGTTTGCCAGCCGTCCGGCCTTGCACTACCGAGGCCGCGCGGGCGCGGGGAGGGATGATGCGGCAATTGATCGCGGGCAATTGGAAGATGCACGGCCTGATCGCCGAGGCCGAGGCTTTGGCCCGCGCCGTGGCTGCCGGGACCGCTGGGCTGGACTGCGACGTTGCGGTGTTTCCGTCCGCCACCGCGCTCGCGGCGGTTGCTCGGGCACTGCAGGGAAGTGGGGTGGGGGTGGGCGGCCAGGACTGCCACGCCGAGCCGGCGGGCGCCCATACCGGTGACATCTCGGCCGAGCAGGTGCGCGATGCCGGGGCCGGCTGGGTCATTCTCGGCCACTCCGAGCGGCGCCGGGATCACGGGGAAACCGACGATGCGGTGCGGGCGAAAGTGCTGGCAGCGCAGCGGGCCGGACTGGTGCCGATCGTCTGCGTGGGCGAGACCCAGGACCAGCGGCTCGGCGGCAGCGAGACCGAGGTGGTGGGCTGGCAGATCGCCGGCTCCCTGCCAAAGGATTTCGCCGGGGCGGTCGCCTATGAGCCGGTCTGGGCCATCGGGACCGGGCGGGTGCCGACTGCCGACGAAGTGGTCGCTATGCATGCTTTTTTGCGCGAGGAGATGGTGCGGGAGCTGGGCGAGGGGTCGCGGGGCATCCGCATCCTGTATGGCGGCTCGGTGAACCCCGAAAATGCGGCGGGGATTTTGGGGCTGCCGGAGGTAGGTGGCGCGCTGGTTGGCACGGCTAGCCGGGAGGCCAGCGCGTTTTTGGCGATCGCCCGGGCGGCACGGGGTGGAGTCAGGCGAGAGCGCTTTTCACAATAGCGTCTGACCCCTAAAAGGCGCCGTCCTCCCGATCGGCCAAGGTTCTGATGACCACCGTCCTGCTGATAATCCACCTATTCGTCACCCTCGCCCTGATCGGCGTGGTGCTGATCCAGCGCAGCGAGGGCGGGGGGTTGGGCATTGGCACGTCGCAGGGAATGGGCGCCTTCATGAGCGGGCGGGGCACGGCCAACCTGCTGACCCGCACCACCGCCATTCTGGCCGCGGCCTTTTTCGCGCTGGCGCTGGCGCTTGCTTTGCTCAACCGCGGCACCACCGGGGTGGGCCGCACCGTGCTGGACCTGCCGCCGCCACCCGCCGCAGGCGCCCCCAAACTGGCACCGGGCCCGCAAACGCCGGCAAAACCGGCAACACCCGCGGCACCCCCCGTGCCGACGAACTGAGGAACTTTCCTCCAACTCGGGGCCGTTGTAGTCTGGCGGTCCATGACGCGGTTCGTCTTCATCACCGGCGGCGTGGTCTCCTCGCTTGGCAAAGGCATCGCTTCGGCGGCACTGGGCGCTCTGCTGCAGGCGCGCGGCTTTTCGGTGCGGCTGCGCAAGCTGGACCCGTACCTGAACGTGGATCCGGGCACGATGAGCCCGTACCAGCACGGTGAGGTGTTCGTCACCGATGACGGGGCGGAAACCGACCTCGACCTTGGCCATTACGAGCGTTTTACCGGCGTGCACGCCACGAAAGCCGATAATGCGACGACGGGACGCATCTATTCGGAGGTGATCGCGCGGGAGCGGCGCGGCGACTATCTGGGTGCCACGGTGCAGGTGATCCCGCACATCACTGATGCCATAAAAGAGGCGATCACCCGCGATCCGCTGGACGGCGAGGGCCGGCCAGCGGATTTTGCGCTGATCGAGATCGGCGGCACGGTGGGCGACATCGAGAGTCTGCCATTCCTGGAGGCCATCCGCCAGCTCGGCAACGAGCTGGGGCCGGAACGGGCAATGTTCGTGCACCTGACCTTGGTGCCGTTCATCCCGTCGGCGGGCGAGCTGAAAACCAAGCCGACGCAGCATTCCGTGAAAGAGCTGCAGGTCGCAGGCATCCAGCCGCACATGCTGCTGTGCCGCTGCGACCGGCCGATCCCTGACGGCGAGCGGCGCAAAATCGCGCTGTTCTGCAATGTGCGACCGGAATCGGTGATCACGGCGCTGGATGTCGACACGATCTACGCGGTGCCGTTGCGCTATCACGCCGAAGGCATGGACCGCGAGGTGCTGCGGCACTTTTCGTTGCCGCACGACCGCGAACCGGATTTGGCCGCGTGGCGGCACATCGTGGATACGGTGCGCGGGCCGGAAGGCGACGTGCGCATTGCGGTGGTCGGGAAATACACCAGCCTGCCGGACAGCTATAAATCCCTGGCCGAGGCGCTGGCGCATGGGGGCATCGCCAATCGCGTGCGCGTGAGCCTGGATTGGGTCGACAGCCAGGTTTTCGAGCAGGCGCACGCGGTGGAGCGGCTGGACGGCGTGCACGGCATCCTGGTACCCGGCGGTTTTGGCGAACGCGGGACTGAGGGAAAAATCGAGGCGGTACGGTTCGCGCGCGAGCGGCGGGTGCCGTTCTTCGGCATCTGTTTCGGCATGCAGATGGCGGTGATCGAGGCGGCGCGGCACATGGCCGGCATGAACGGCGCCAGCAGCACCGAATTCGGCCCGTGCGAGGAGCCGGTTGTGGGGCTGCTGACCGAGTGGGCGCGGGGCAACGAGGTCGAGCGCCGCGACGCCAATGGCGAACTGGGCGGCACCATGCGGCTGGGCGCCTATCCCGCAATGCTGGCTTCCGGTTCCCTGGTGCGTGCGGCGTATGGGACGGAAGAGATTTCGGAGCGGCATCGGCATCGCTACGAGGTGAACGTGCACTATCGCGACCGGTTGGAGGGCGTGGGAATGCGGTTCTCCGGCATGTCCCCGGATGGCGTGTTGCCCGAAACGATCGAGCTGGCGGGCCATCCGTGGTTCGTGGGCGTGCAATACCATCCCGAACTGAAATCGAAGCCGCGCGACCCGCATCCGCTGTTCCGCGAGTTCGTCGGCGCCGCGGTCAGGCAGGCCCGGCTTGTCTGACCGCACCATGTCTGAAATGCGCGTGGTGCATGTCGGCGGGGTTGCGATCGGCAACGAGCTGCCGCTGGTGCTGATTGCGGGGCCGTGCCAGATCGAAAGTCTTGATCACGCGATGGAATGTGCCGCGGCGCTGGACGAGATTTCGGCCGCGACCGGTGTGCGGATGATCTACAAGAGCAGTTTTGATAAGGCCAACCGCACCAGTGCCGGGGCGGCGCGCGGTGTGGGCATGGCGCGCGGCCTAGAAATTCTGGCCGCGGTGCGGGAACGGTTCGGCATGCCGGTGCTGACCGACGTGCACCTGCCCGACCAGTGCGCGCCGACGGCGGAGGCGGTGGACGTGCTGCAGATCCCGGCCTTTCTGTGCCGGCAGACCGATCTGCTGGTGGCGGCCGGCGAGACCGGGGCCGCGATTAACGTGAAGAAGGGCCAGTTTTTGGCGCCGTGGGACATGGTGCATGTGGCGGCAAAGATTGCCGTGACGGGGAACGAGCGCATCCTGCTGTGCGAGCGCGGCGCCTCGTTCGGCTACAACACGCTGGTGACCGATTTCCGCTCCCTGCCGATCATGGCGCGCACCGGCTATCCGGTGGTGTTCGATGCCACGCACAGCGTGCAGCAGCCGGGTGGTTTGGGCGGCGCGTCTGGCGGCCATCGCGAATTTGCCCCGGTGCTGGCCCGCGCGGCCGTCGCGGTAGGAGTGGCGGCGGTGTTCATGGAGTGCCACCCGGACCCGGACCATGCTCCCAGCGACGGAGCGACGATGGTACCGCTGCGGGAGATGTGGGCGTTGGTGGCGAGGCTTGCGGGGCTGGACCGGAACATTCGGGCCGCCGCCGGCTAGACCGAAGTTGCCCGGGGTAAAATTGCGTTTTTGGGTCTTCCGGCACGCTTGGTCGGTGTGATTCATCGGTCTCCGGCAATGACTGGAGGCGGTGATGGGCAGGCGTCGTGAACAAGCCTATTCGCAGGACTTGCGAGATCGCGTTCTGGCGGCGGTCGGCGAACCGATCCGTTCCGTGGCGGCCCGGTGCCGCACAGCCACTGGCACACCACGAGCTTCCTCTGCGGCCTACGGCACGATGCTCTGGTGGCGCCGCTGGTGCTCGAGGGGGCGATCAATGGCACGGCCTTTCTCCCCTACATCGAACAGATGTTGTGCCCGACCTTGCGGCCGGGGGACATCGTGATTTGCGACAACCTCGCCAGCTTCAAGATCAGAGGTGTCCGCGAGGCGATCGAGGCGTGCGGCGCGTCACTGCTCTATCTGCCCGCCTACAGTCCCGACCTCAACCCGATCGAAATCGCGTTCAGCAAGCTCAAACGCCTCCTACACTCGACCGCCGCAAGAACCGTCGACGCCCTGTGGCATGCAATCGGCCAGTTGCTGGAGGCGTTCGAGCCTGATGAGTGCTGCCGATACCTACGACACTGCGGCTATGCACACTCAGGCCGGTAATGGTCTGGTGATGGCACCCTGATCCTGACCCTGGACGGCGCCGCCTACGTGCTGCAGGCCGCCAACCCGCCGGCCGGCAAGGCGAACTGAGTTGAGACCGCACGCTGCGCGCGCGGCGACCGTGCCAAAAGTCCGGCACGGCCGCCGCAGATCGCGTCAGGCCTTGATCGCTTCGATCGACGCGGCCTCAGGCTCGCCCACCACGTCCGTGGTCTCGCGGCCAAGCCAGCGATAGAGGCCGCCGGCCAATAGCGCGCCCAGGATCGGCGCGACCCAGAACAGCCAGAGCTGACCCAGCGCCCAGCCGCCCGCGAACAGCGCCGGACCGGTGCTGCGCGCCGGGTTCACCGAGGTGTTGGTGACCGGGATGCTGATCAGATGGATCAAAGTCAGGCACAGGCCGATGGCGATCGGCGCGAAACCCTTGCGGCGCGCGTCCGTGGGTCGAGCCCAGGATCACGAACAGGAAGCGCGAACGTCATCACCACTTCGCAGACGAAGCCGGCGCCGCATGGCGTATTTGCCCGGGCGAATGATCGCCGTAGCCGTTGGCGGCAAACCCGCCGGCGGTGGCGAAGCCGGCGTGGCCGCTGGCGATCACATAAAGCATGGCCGCGCCGGCGATCGCGCCCAGCACCTGGACGACGATGTAGGGCAGCAGGTCGCGGGCCGGGAAACGCCCGCCGGCCCACAGGCCGACGGAAACGGCCGGATTGAGATGGCAGCCCGACACGTGGCCGATGGCATAGGCCATGGTCAGCACGGTCAGGCCGAAGGCGAACGCCACGCCGACAGAAGCCGATCCCGACATTGGGAAATGCGGCGGCCATGACCGCGCGCCGCATCCGCCCAGCACCAGCCAAGCCGTGCCGATGAATTCCGCCGCAAGGCGTTTTGACATTTCCATTCTGTCCATTCCCTCATTTGTCGCGGACTTGCGGGTGTTGCCGGCGGTTGTTGTTTCCCCGCAAGATTCGGCTACTTCCGCGTGACAAGACTGTCAACGTCGGGAACGACAAATCCGCTAGACGATGCGGTCCAGCCCTCCCATGTAGGGCAGCAGCGCCTCGGGCACGGCGACGGACCGGTCGGCCTGCTGGAAATTCTCCATGACCGCGATCAGCGCCCGGCCGACTGCCACGCCGGAACCGTTCAGCGTGTGGACATGTTCCATCTTTTTCTCCGCCGTGCGATAGCGCGCGTTCATGCGACGAGCCTGAAAGGCGCGGCAGTTCGAGCACGAACTGATTTCCCGCCAGGCGTTTTGCCCCGGCAGCCATACTTCCAGGTCGAACGTTTTGGCGGCCGAAAATCCGGTGTCCCCGGCGCACAGCAGCACCCGGCGGTAGGGCAGTTGCAGTCGTTCCAGCGCCGTCTCGGCGCAGCGCGTCATGCGTTCGTGCTCGGCGTCGCTATCGTCGGGACGGGTGATGCTGACCAGTTCGACTTTCTTGAACTGGTGCTGCCGCAGCATGCCGCGCGTGTCCCGCCCGGCCGAACCGGCTTCGCTCCGAAAGCAGTCGGTCAGGGCTGTCAGCCGGATCGGCAAGCGGGACTCGGGAAGGATTTCGCCGGCGACGGTGTTGGTCAGCGGCACTTCGGCGGTGGGGATCAGCCAACGACCATCGGTAGTGTGGAACAGGTCGTCGGCAAATTTCGGCAATTGGCCGGTGCCGTAGACGGCAGCATCGTTGACCAACAGCGGCGGGGCAATTTCCTCGTAGCCGTGCTCCTGGATGTGAAGGTCGAGCATGAATTGGCCCAAGGCGCGTTCTAGTCGTGCCAAACCGCCGCGCAGCAGTGTGAAACGTGCGCCGGACAGCTTTGCGGCGGTGGCAAAATCCATTTGGCCGAGTGCCTCGCCGAGTTCAAAATGCTCGCGGGCAGGGAAATCGAAGATTGGACAGTCACCGACTTCCTTCAGGACGACGTTGTGGGTTTCGTCGATGCCCAAAGGCACTTCGTCGTCGAGGATGTTAGGGTAACTCGAGAGACCATCACGCAGCTCACGCCTATACTCCTCGAGCGTAACTTCGTCCAGGTGGAGCGGCCTTCGCAATGCTGCCGCCTCTGCCTCCAAAATGGTAGTATCACCACCCTGCCTGCGCAAACGCGCCGATTGCTCGCTCAGCTCACGTCTACGGGTCTGCAGTACTTGAATGTCAGTTTGCCTTTCCCGAAGCTTTCGATCGAGTGCAATAAGTTGTTCTGCAGCCGCAAATACGTTCAAACCACGTTTATAAAGCGCTCGGTCAAATGCCTCCGGATCGACGCGGATTAATCGAATGTCGTGCATCAGCGCTGGTCGCCATGGCCGGGCTCGACCCGGCCATCCGTCGCCCGCCACCCGATGCCCGGGTCAAGCCCGGGCATGACGAATCTGGAACCGCATGTTCTCGTCATGATTCCACCGGTTTTGGTTCCACCATACGCGCCGCCAGAATGGAAATCTCGTACAGCCCCACCAGCGGCAGCGCCAAGCCGCACTGGGTGATCACGTCCGGCGGCGCCAGCACCGCGGCGATAATGAACATGCCCACCCACGCATAGCGCCGCACCCGCTTCAAACCTTTGGATGAAACAATTCCCACTTTCGCCAGCAACGACAAAGCCACCGGCAGCTCGAAAGCCACGCCGAACGCAAACACCAGCTTCATCACCAAGTCGAGATATTCGCCCACTTTCGGCATCACCTCGATCGGCAGACCGCCGGCGCCGTTGGGGGTGGCAAAGCTGACGAAAAACGTGAACGCGATCGGGAACACGAAATAATACGCCAGCGCGGCGCCCAGCAGAAACAGCACCGGCGTCGCCGCCAAAAACGGCATCAGCGCGCGCTTCTCGCTGCGATACAGCCCCGGCGCCACGAACAGCCACAGCTGGTTTGCGATCACCGGAAAGCTGATGAAAGCGGCGCCAAAGAACGCGACGCGCAAATTGGTGAAAAATCCTTCGGTCAGGCTGGTGAAGATCATCGCCCGCGTGCCGCCGTGCTTTTCCAGCACGTTCGCCAACGGCGCCGCCAAAAACGAATAGATGCGGCCGGAAAAGTGATAGCAGACGAAAAACGCCAGCAGAAACGCCACCGCCGACCACAGCAGCCGGCGCCGCAGCTCGATCAAATGCTCGAGCAGCGGCATCGGCTTGTCGTCGATGGTATCTTCGACCGGGGGTTTGGCCACGAGTGTTTTGGGTCAGGCGCCCGGATGCGCCGCGCCGGGCGGAATGAACGCGGGCGGCGGCGGGGGTGCCGTCGGCGCCTCGGGCGGAATGAAGGCCGGCGCCTCCACGACCGCGACCGGTGCCGCCGGGGCGATCGTCACCTCGCCCGGCGGCGTGCCGGCGACCGCCTCCCGCCTCCATGGCCGGCATGGTCGCCGCGGCGGTCTGGAATGGGTCCTCGGTCAGTGCCGAGCGGATGCTGCCGTCCGCGTCGACGGTGCGCAGCACCTCGCCGCGGATGTCCATGCTGCGCAGTTCGCTGATCGATTGGCGCACGTCCTGCATGCCGCTGTCGCGCATCATGTCGTCGACATGCACCTGAAACTCGCGCGCCATGCGCCGCGCCTTTTTTACCATGTCGGCAAACCCGCGGATCGCCACGGGCATGTCTTTCGGGCCGATGAGGATCATCGCCACGACGCCGATCAAGCCGATTTCCGTCCAGGCCAGTCCGAACATTTTGGGGTGGTAGCAGGGTTGCGGGTGGCGCGAAACCTAGCCGGAAGGACCTTGCGGCTCGACCAGAAAATCCTCCCGCCGCGGCAGTTCGCGTAAATCGCGCAGGCCGAACTGCGCCAAAAATGCGGGCGTGGTCCCCCATTCCGTCGGCCGCCCCGGCACCTCGCGCCGTTTGCCGGGTGCCACCAGCCCCGCCTCCAGCAGAGTATCCAGCGTGGCCTGCGACAGCGTGGTGCCTCGCAGCGCCTCGATCTCCGCCCGTGTCGCGGGCTGGTGGTAGGCGATGATGGACAGCACCTCCATCGCCGCCTGCGGTAGCCGGCGCGGCACCTGCACCACCCGTCGCAGGCGCGGCGAAAGGTCGGGGGCGGTGCGGAATTGCCACCCGCCGCCCACCTCCGCCAGCTCCACCCCGCGCCCGGCATAGCGCTCGCGCAGCGCCAAAAACACCGCGTCCGGGTCGGCATCATCAGGCAGCACCTGCCCCAGCACCCGCGCGCCGATCGGGCCGGAAGCCGCAAACACCATGGCCTCGGCCAGTCGCAGCATGTCCTCGGTCACCTCAGCCATGCGACGCTCGCAGCATGATCGGGCCGAACGGCGCTTCCTGGCGCAGCAGCAGCGCGCCGTCGCGGGCCATTTCCAGCCCGGCCAACAAGGTGCTGGCCACCGCGGCGCGGCGCTGCAGCGCGGTATAGTCCAGGTCGGGCAGAAAATGCTCCAGGCTGGTCCACAGCGCGCCGCCGCGTGGCAGCCGGCCGATTAACAACTGCAGCCGCGCCAGCGCGTCCTGCACGCTCCACAGTGTCAGCCGCGGCGGGCGGTAGCGGCGCCCCGACGCGACCCGTTTCGCCGCCGCCAGATAGGCGCGCACCAGACCGGCCTGATCCAGCAGCAGTTTCGACCGGTCCGCCTCGACGAAATTTTCTGGCGCCGCCGCGGGCAAAAACGTCCTGGCCGAGTTGCGGCCGTCCGGCCATCCAAGCCGCCGCCGCGCGCATGGCGGCCAGCTCGGCCAAGCGGGCGGAGAAATCCTCTGCCGCCTGCTCCCCCTCGTCGCACCGGGGCTGCCGGCCGGCAGCAGCAGCCGCGATTTCAGCCAGGCGAGCCAAGCCGCCATCACCAGCCAATCCGCCGCCAGTTCCAGGCGCACGAGTTGCGCCCCCTCAATCACAGCGAGGTACTGTTCGACGATGGCCAGGATCGAAATGCGGCCCAGGTCGAGTTTTTCGCCGCGCGCCAATTCCAGCAGGAGATCGAGCGGTCCCTCGAATCCGTCCAGCCGTAGCAGCAGGGATTCGCACTCAGCCATCGGTTCCGTTCACCAGAGCCACACCGTAGATCGGATTGCCGGCGAGTTGGATCAAAAACCGCAGCACCGGCTCCGCCACATCGGTCAACAGCGCCCGGATCGGGTCGAACTCGAAGCCGAGCGAGCGCGCCGCCGCCGGCACCAGCCACAGCAGCATCAGGACGATAACCAGGCCGGCCCGCTCCAGCCGCGCCCAGGCCCGCGCCAGCGGCTCGGGCAGCAGCCCGACGGCGATGCGCCCCCCGTCGAGCGGCGGGATCGGCAGCAGGTTGAACAGTCCCGAGCGCCATGTTGGCGAGCAAGAAATAAAACAGCAGCAGCAGCCCCGGCCGGCGGCTTGCGGACGGCAGCCAAGGCAGCAGGTGCAACGCCAAGGCGCCCAGCCAGGCGAGAAAGAAATTCATGGCCGGGCCGGCCGCGGCCACCACCATCATGCCACGGCGCGGGTCGCGAAACCGCCATGCCGCCACCGGCACCGGCTTTGCCCAGCCGAACATGAACACCACCCGCCCCACCGTCAGCAGCTGGCTGATCAGCAGAAAACCGGGCAGCAGAATGGTGCCGACGCGATCCACATGCACCAGCGGGTTGAGCGACAGCCGCCCGGCGCGACGCGCGGTGTCGTCGCCCATGGCCAGCGCCGCGTAGCCATGCGCCGCCTCGTGCAGCGTGATGGCGACAATGGTGGGGATCGCGGCCAGCAGCAGCGAGGTGATAAGACCGCCGTTCACCCCAATAATGCGCTCCGCTCGCTCAGCATGGCGCGCGGGTCTAGCGCCGAACGCCGCGCCACCGCCAGCGCGCGCGCCGCGGCGAGGCGCGATTCGCAGCCCCGGTCAGTTCCGGGCAGGCGCGCAGCACCGCTTCGGTCGCCGCAAAATCGCCCGGACAGTACAGGGCGAGGTCGCAGCCGGCCGCAAGCGCCGCGACCGCGCGCTCGGCCGGCGGCCCGGACAGGGCGCCCATAGCCAGATCGTCGCTCGCCAGCACGCCGCCAAATCCGATCTTTTGGCGGATCACCTGATCGATGACGCGCGGCGACAGCGTGGCCGGCCACTTTTTGTCCAGTCTCGTGTACAGAACATGCGCGGTCATCATCCACGGCAGCCAGGCATTCTCGCGGAACGGCGCCAGGTCGGCCTGCTCCAGCTTGGCCACGATCGGAAGCGCCAGATGGCTGTCCGCGCGGGCTTGGCCATGGCCCGGGGCGTGCTTGCCCACCGGCTGTGCACCGGCGGCCAGCAATCCCTCGGCCATTGCCGCGCCGAGTGCCGCGACCGCGACCGGATCGTCCGAAAAGGCGCGGTCGCCGACCACGTCGCTGGCTCCCGCCCAACGCACGTCGAGCACCGGCGCGCAGACCACATCGAACCCCATCACCCCCGCCTCCGCGCCGATCAGCGCGCCGTGCAGCCAAGCCGCGCGCCGCCCCGCAACCGGGTCCCGGGCATAGAGCGTCCCGATGGCGGCTGCCGGCGGGTGCGCCGTCCAATGCGGCGGCCGCAAGCGGGCAACCCGGCCCCCTTCCTGATCAACTATCAGCACGGCCTGGGCTGGCAGTACGGCCCGGAGTGCGGATATCAGCGCTTTGAGCTGCACCGGATCGCCGATATTACGGCCGAACAGGATCACGCCGGCTGGCGGAAACTGTTTTAACAGCGCAACCTCGTCCGCGGACAAAATTTGCCCGGCAATGCCGACCACGGCCGCCTTCATAACCGCCGCGGTTCGCTATCTGCTCGCAGGAAATTCCTGTTGCCGGATGAACGCCAGCAGGTCGGCGTTGAGCCGCTCCTTTTCCGTGAAATGCAGTCCGTGCGGCGCGCCCTTGTAGAATTTCTCCACCGCGCCCGGAATCATGGACGCCGCGATGCGCCCGGAAATGTCGATGGGGACGATCACGTCGCTATCGCCATGGACCACCAGGGTGGGAATGGTGAACGCTTTCATGTCGGGCCGAAAGTCGGTTTCTCCGAACGCGTGCACGCATTCCAGCGTCGCCCGCAGCGAACCCATCAGCGCCATCTGCAACGACTGCTGCAGCAGCTCGGTGCTGACGGAAAAATTCAACATGCCGGCGCCATAGAAAGTTTTGGCGAACCCGGTCAGGAAGTGGGCGCGGTCCGCGGTCAGGCCGGCGATGATGCCGTCGAACACGCTCTTGTCCGCACCGTTGGGATTGTCTTGCGTCTTGAGCAGAAAGGGCGTGACTGCCGCCACGAGCGCGGCCTTGGCCACCCGCGTCGTGCCGTGGCGCGAGAGATAC
This sequence comes from uncultured Pseudomonadota bacterium, assembly GCA_963822705.1. Classification (GTDB taxonomy): domain Bacteria; phylum Pseudomonadota; class Alphaproteobacteria; order Acetobacterales; family Acetobacteraceae; genus CAVRQM01. Next base: position 286,373 of record CAWGIX010000004.1, on the reverse strand, counting down.
CGGGCGACCTCGCCACCGCCCATGGAAAATCCCACCAACGTGGCGCCGCGCAGGTCGAGCTTGTCCATGATGGCGGCCAGGTCGTCGGACATGGTATCGTAATCATAGCCGCCCCATGGCTGCGACGAACGCCCAAACCCGCGGCGGTCATAGGCAACGACGCGCAGGCCCTGCGACGCCAGCGCCACGGACGTGTTCTCCCACATGTCCGAATTGAGCGGCCAGCCATGGATCAGGACGACCGGAGTGCCGCTGCCCCAGTCGTTGTAGAACAGCGACACGCCGTCCGCAGTCTGCACGAAAGGCATTCTTTGGGTCTCCGATGGAAGAACTAACCCGTACCCAGGACCCTCACCCCGGCCCTCTCCCAGAGGGAGAGGGAGAAGAATCTGCACCCTCTCCTCTTGGGAGAGGGCCGGGGTGAGGGTCCTGTGGAGAGCTAGGGCGTTGAGAGCCGGCATCACCCCGACGCAGTTCCGCAATTATTTCCTCGATCACGACTTCGGGCGGCGGGCCGAGGTCGACACTGATCGCATTCTCGTCAGGGCCGGGGGGTTCCAGCGTGGCCAGCTGGCTATCGAGCAGGCTGGGCGGCATGAAATGCCCGGTACGGTGGGCCAGCCGCTCCGCGAGCAGCGCCCGGTCCGCATGCAGGAAAACCAGCCGCACGTCCTGGCGATCGCCGATCAGCCGGACGCGATAGGCGCGCCGCAATGCAGAACAGGTGACCACGCCCGGCTCGTGCGCCGCCAGCTTGGCGTCGATCCAGGCCGCGATGGCGTCCAGCCACGGCCAGCGGTCTTCGTCGGTCAGCGGATGGCCGGCGTGCATCTTGGCGACATTGGCCGGCGGATGCAGGTCGTCGCCTTCCAGAAACGGCCAGCCCAGGCGTTGCGCCAGCGGCACGGCGATCGTGGTCTTGCCGCTGCCCGATACACCCATGACGATGAGGACCTGTTTCGGAACGTCCTCCGGCGCGCTGCCGCTCACGACACCAGACGCGCCCAGCGATGACCCTCCCGCGCCAGCATCGTCTCGGACTCCGCGGGTCCGGCACTGCCCGCCTCATAGAACTCCACCGGCAAGTCTCCGGCCGCCGTTGCGTCCAGGACCGGCTGCACCGCGCGCCACCCGGCTTCGATGTTGTCGGCGCGCTGGAACAGCGTCGCGTCGCCGATGAACACGTCGTACAGCAGCGTCTCGTAGCCGGTGGCGCTGCCGGTCTTGAAATAGTCGGTGTATTTCATGTCCATGGTCACGCCGCCCAGCCGCACGACCGGGCCGGGAATCTTGGCACTGAACTGCAGGCTTATCCCCTCGGTCGGTTGAATGTGCAACGTCATGACGTTGGGCGTCAGCCGGTCCACCGGCGTGTCGCGGAAAAGCGCATAGGGCGCCTGCTTGAAATGCACGACGATCTCGGTCTTTCGGATCGCCATGCGCTTGCCGGTGCGGATATAAAACGGCACTTTGGCCCAGCGCCAGTTGTCGATGGAAAAGCGCAACGCGATGTAGGTTTCGGTGGTCGAGTGGGGGTCGACGCCCGGCTCCGCCCGATACGCCGCGATGTCCTCGCCGCGCAAACGCCCGGCGCCGTACTGTCCGCGCACAGCGGAGTTGCGCACCTGATCGCTGTTAAGCAGGTGGATCGCGTCGACGACCTTTGCCTTCTCCGTGCGCACCGCGTCGGCGTCAAAACTGTTGGGCGCCTCCATCGCAACCATGGCAAGCAGCTGGAACATGTGGTTCGGCACCATGTCGCGCAGCGCGCCGGTGGGTTCGTAGAATTTGGCCCGCTTCTCCACGCCTATGGTCTCGGCAGCGGTGATCTCCACGTACTCGATATGTTCGCGGCTCCAGATCGGCTCGAAAATGCCGTTGGAGAAGCGCAGCGCCATGATGTTCTGCACCGTTTCCTTGCCCAGGAAATGGTCAATGCGGAAAATCTGCTTTTCGTCCAGCACTTTCAGGATGCGCGCGTTCAGCGCCTTGGCGGAGGGCAGATCGTGACCGAATGGTTTTTCGATCACCACCCGGCGAAACACGCCGTTCTCCTCGTGCAGCAGCCCAGCCTCGGCCAGCTTGTCGATCACCGGGCCAAAAAACCGGTCGGCCACGGCGAGATAGAATACAGCGCCGCGGCTGCCGATCCACTCGCCGACCGCCTTGAAGGTATCGGGATCAGCAAAATCGCCGGATTGGTAGCTCAGCCGATCGCGCAACCACGCCAGTTTCGGCTCGTCCAAACTCGCCGGAGCAAACTCCCCGCTGCGGTCGCGGACGAACGATTCCATGGTCTCGGTCTGCGCCTTGCGAAAACTCGCATCGTCGCCCGGCGCGAGATCCACCCCTCGCACCTGGAATTTTTCGTCCAGCAGCCCGGCCACGGACAGGTTGTACAGGGCCGGCATCAGCAGCCGCTTGGTGAGATCGCCCGCGGCGCCAAAAATCACCATGGCGCACGGCGGCGCCGGGTCCGCCTTCGCCAGCGCCTTCGGATCGTCCGACAGGACGGAGTCCAGGACTTCCACCATGGCGCTAGCCCTTCGCCTGCTTGCGCGCCGCCTCGACCACCTTTTCGGCCGAAAATCCGAACTTTTCTTGCAGTTTGGCCAGCGGCGCCGAGGCGCCGAACGTGTGCATGGCGATGATCGCGCCGTCCACGCCGGTATAGCGGTCCCAGCCCATCGTCGCCGCCTGCTCCACCGCGACACGAGCCCTGATGTGTTTCGGCAGCACGCTCTCGCGGTAGTCGTCGTCCTGCTTCTCGAACAGATCCCATGACGGCATGGAAATTAGACGGGTCCGGATGCCCTCCGCTTCAAGCGTGTCCGCGGCTTTCGCAATCATCGAGACTTCGCTGCCGGTGGCCATGAGAATCACGTGCGGCTCGCCGCCGGGCGAGTCGCGCATCACGTAGGCGCCCCGCTCCAGCCCCGACGCGGCAGCGTACTTTTGCCGATCGAGCGTCGGCAGCACCTGGCGCGAGAGTGCAAACGCCACCGGCTCGTGGGTCTGGCGCATCGCCACCCGCCATGCCTCGGCAACCTCGTTGGCGTCGCCGGGCCGGATGGTGATCATGCCCGGGATCGCGCGCAACGTCGAAAGCTGTTCGATCGGCTGGTGGGTCGGGCCGTCTTCGCCCACGCCGATACTGTCGTGGGTGAAGATGTAGATCACCGGCAGTTCCATGATCGCCGACAACCGGATCGGCGCCTTCATGTAATCGGAAAAGATCAGGAACGTCGAGCCGTAGCTGCGTAGCCCGTAAGTCGCCATGCCGTTGACCACGGCGCCCATCGTGTGCTCGCGGATGCCGAAATGCAGGTTGCGGCCGCCGTACTCGCCGGCCTCGAAATTGCCCGCGCCCTGAAACGTAAAATTGCTCTTGGTGGACGGCGCAAGGTCCGCGGCACCGCCGATCAGCCAAGGTACGTGCGGCCCGATCGCGTTCAGCACTTTTTGGCTGCTGTCGCGCGAAGCGATCCCTTTTGCGTCGGCGGGGAATGACGGGATGTCGGCATCCCAGCCCTCCGGCAGCTTATGTTCCGCAATCAGCTTCAACTCCTGTGCCGAGTCGGGGTATTCGCGCTGGTAGCGGCCGAACAGCTCCTCCCATTCGGCCGACATTTTTGCGCCGCGCGCGCCCAGCTTTTCCGCAAAGCGCCGTTGCACGCCATCGGGCACCCAGAACTGGGCGTCCTCGGGCCAGCCGTAGAAACGTTTCGCGCCCTTGATCTCCTCATCGCCCAGCGGCTCGCCGTGCGCCTCGCGCGTACCGGCCTTGTGCGGCGCGCCGCGGCCGATGATGCTGTGCACCCGAATGAAGCTGGGCCGGTCGGTGACCGCTTTCGCCTCGCGCAAGGCCGCCAGCACGCGCGCGGTATCCTCGACATCCGGCACGTCCTGGACGTGCCATCCATATGCGGCGAACCTGGCCGCCACGTCTTCATCGAACGCGAGATCAGTGCTGCCCTCGATGGTGATGCGGTTGCTGTCATAAATCCAGGTCAGGTTGCCGAGCCGCAAGTGACCGGCCACGGACGCAGCCTCGCTGGAGATGCCCTCCATCATGTCGCCGTCGCCGGCCAGCACCCAGACATGATGATCGAAGATGGCAAAGCCAGGCTTGTTGTAACGGGTGGCGAGCATCCGTTCGGCCATTGCCATGCCGACCGAGTTGCCGCAGCCCTGACCCAGCGGACCTGTGGTCGTTTCCACGCCGGTGGTGAGGCGGTACTCGGGATGGCCCGGCGTGCGGCTGGACAGCTGCCGAAATTGCTTGATGTCGTCCAGGCTTACCGCTTCGCCGCCCGACGGGTCTTTCACGCCGGCCAGAAAGATCAGGGCATAAAGCAGCATCGAGGCATGGCCCACGGACAGCACGAAACGGTCGCGGTTGGGCCAATCAGGCTTGGCCGGGTCGTAGTCGTACATCTCCTGCCACAGCGTGTAGCCGACCGGGGCCAGCGCCATCGGCGTGCCGGGATGGCCCGATTTCGCCTTTTGTACCGCGTCCATCGCCAGCGTGCGGATGGTGTCGATGGCGGTCTTGTCGATGCTTTGGGTGTTGGCATCCATGGGCGCATTGCCTCCGGCATGGGTAGGCGCAGACATACCTCATTCGGCAGGGGAAGGAAGCCGGGCCGGCTCACGTTTGCGGCAGCGCAGGACCCTCACCCCGGCCCTCTCCGAGAGGGAGAGGGAGAAGCGCTGCACCCTCGCCCCCGCTTGGGGAGAGGGCCGGGGTGAAGGGGGAAGTCCGCCGCCTCAGGACGTTGAGGTTACCGTTACGCGCAGCGCCTCAATCGCTGTAGATGAACTTCTTCACCGCCGGATCGTCGACGTTGGTCTTGTCGATCACCGTGAACCCGGTACCGATATTGGTCGGGATCGACTGCCCGGACAGGGCGGCGTGCGCCGCCACGACGCCGAAATAGCCGATCTCAGACGGGTGCTGGGCGATGGCGATGTCGACCAGCCCGCTCTTGATCTGATCCACGATCGAGGTCGGCGCGTCGAACGCCACCACCCGCACTTTTGCCGGATGCGCCTGACTGCTTCACGCCGTTCGCGGCACCGAGCGCCGAGAACAGGTTGGCGCCGAACACGCCGGCCAGATCGCTGTTGCGCGCCAGCACCGACTGCAACTGGCTCGCCGCCTTGTTGGCGTCGTCGTTGTTGAACTGCGTCTCCAGCACGGTGATGCCGGGATGTTTTTTCATCTCCTCCTTGAAACCTTCTTCGCGCTGATCGGTGGTCGATACCCCGGGCACGACGTTGGATACATACACCTTGCCCTTGTCGCCGATCGCCTTGGCTAGCGCCCGCGCCGCGATCTCGCCGCCCAGAATGTTGTCGGAGGCGACGTAGGAGAGCGGGAAATCGGCGTTGCCGGCGCCGGTCTGGTATTTGCCGGTGCCGATGAAGGTGTCGACCGTAATCACCTTGATGCCGGCGTCCACCGCCTTCTTCAGCGGCTCGACCAACTGCACCTTGTCGGTGGGCGCGATCAGGATGGCGTCGGGGTGCCGTGCGATGACCGCATCCAGCACCGGCACCTGCGTCACCGGATTAAAGTCCGGCGCGCCCTGAAAGTTCAGCGTGTCGCCGAGCGCCGCCGCCGCCGCGTCCGCGCCCTTGTGCATGGTGATGTAGAACGCGTCGGTGGTCAGCCCGGGAATGAGCGTGATCGTATAGTTCTTGCCCGCTGCGCCGGCCGGTCCGGCCGCCGCGATCGCCAGCACGGCCAACGCCGCGCCAAAAAGCCTTTTCATGGTTGGTTCCTCCCCTGGTGAGTGACCCGCCGCGTCATGCGCCGGGCGTGGATTGCAAGGCCGCCAGTGCATGGTTGATCGGCCGCAGCGCGGAGTAGAGGCGACGATGCACCTGCTCGTAAAGCGCCTCATAGCGCGGCACCCATTCGGCCACCGGTTCCACCGTGCGACGGTCCTGAACGATGTTCGCCAGGGCGGGCTCCAGGCCGGGCCACAGTCCGGCCGCGATGCCACCCAGCAAGGCCGCACCCAGCGCGGTGGTTTCCGGCTCCGCCAGGACCGTGAGCGGGCGGCCCATCGCCGAGGCTTTTATCTGCAAGAACAGGCTATTCTGGGTCGACCCGCCGATGACGCGAATATCCTTGGGCGCGCCCACGCCCGGCAGCGCGGCGATGGCATCGACCACCAGCCGCGCCTCCATTGCCAGCCCCTCGAAAACGCTGCGGAACAGCGCGCCACGGTCCGTGGCGGTGGTCAGCCCCACGAACGCGCCCCGTGCCGCCACGTCCCAGTGTGGCGGGGTGCTGTACAGCAGGTGCGGCACGAAACAGACGCCGCCGCTTCCGGGCGGCATCGACGCCGCCTCCTGTTCCACGGTTTTTCGTCCGGGCGGGTCGCCCAGCAGCCGCCGCAGCCACTCCACCGACCCGCCGGAACTGTCCATGCCGCTGCCCAGATACGCCAGTGGCCGATCGGCCCGCATCAGCCCCTGGGCGTACCCGCCGGACCGCACTTCCGGGGCCAACACCGGTGCCGGGAGGGTGAAGAACAGCGCCTCGGCGGTGCCCATGCTGTCGAGCAAGAACCCCGGCCGCGCGCTGCCGGCGGCAAAACCGCCGACCACGTGGTCATGCCCGCCCACGCCGACGACCGGGCGGCCCGGCAACCCGGTTTGCGCCAGCACCTCGGGGCGCACCGGGCCGAGCGCCGTGCCGCTAGGGCGGATTTTTGGGAGCAAAGCCGGGTCGAGCTGCACCGCCTCCAGCAACGGCCGCGACCACGCCCCGGTGCGCAAGTCCATGCACAAGGTGCGTGAGGCCAGGCTCGGGTCGGTGGCCGCCTCGCCGCACAGGCGAAAGGCGATCCAGTCCGCGATGTTCAGCACTTTTTCGACCCGCGAGAACAATGCGGGGTCGGCCTGGCGATGCCACAGCAGCTTGCAGAGCGTCAGGGTGGAATCGATCGCCTGCCCCGTGCGCTCATAAACCGCGTCAGTGCCAAGCGTCTGCGCCAGCATGTCGGCAACCGGCTCGGTGCGCCGGTCGAACCAGGCCAACACCGGCGCCAGCACCCGCCCCGCGCCGTCGAGCAGCACACAGGCCTCGCCCACACTGGCCGCCGCAATGCCGGCCACCGTTCCTCCCGCCGGGATTCTTGCTGCGAGTTCGCCAAGGATGGTCGCAATATCGTGCCAGGCTTGGTCGCAGTCGTATTCGGCGCACCCGGCGCCGAGATCACGCACGGGCGTAGGGCGTACCGCGACATGCACCGTGCGACCGGACGCGTCGGCCAGCAGCGCGCGCAGGCTTTGCGAGCCGAAGTCGATACCGATGAGGAACGGCCCCTCGGGGCCGCGTCCGCTCACCCCGGAAGGTCCGCCGCTTTCATGGCGGCGTCCACGCTCGCCCCGTCATGGATGATCGCCTTCATCGCCTTGACCACCGCGCCCGGCGTCGGATTCTGCCAGATGTTGCGGCCGAACACGACGCCCTTGCCGCCGGCTGCAATGCTGCCATGCACCACCTCCAGCGCCGCGCGCACCGTGTCCATGCGCGTGCCGCCCGCGATCATCACCGGAACCGGACAGGACGATGTGACGGTGCGGAAGCTTTCCGCGCTGCCCGTGTAATAGGTCTTGATGATGTCCGCCCCCAGTTCGAAGGCGATGCGGCTGGCCGAGGCCATGGCTTTGGCGTCCATCGTGTCCGGAATGCGCTCGGTCGGGCATGGCAGCGCCTCGACCATCACCGGCAGCCCGTCCGCCGCGCAGTCGCCCACCACGCGCGCGACGATGGAGTAGGTGTCCATTTCCACCTTGGCGCCCAAGAATCCCATCAGGCACACGCCGTCCACCCCCAGCCGGCGCGCGTCCTCAACGGTGTGCAGCAGCCGCCAATCGGAAAAGCGCAGCCAGTCTTCCAGGTAGATCGAAGGGCCACCGTCCAGGCGCAAGAACGTCGGCACCCGTCCGATCAACCGCGAGCGATACTGTTTGATCACGCCGTACGAGGTCATCACCGCGTCGGCGCCGGCGTCCAGCACGCGGTCGACCACCGCTCCAGGGTCTTCCAGGCCGGGCACCACGCCCAGCGTGCGCGCGTGGTCCATGGCGACGACCAGCGCCTTGTCGCCCAACATTTTTCGGCTCATCGCGTTCCCCCGAGGCCCCGGCTCGTCCGCGGGCGGGGGCAGACTATCGTGAACCGATTTCCTGACAAGGGCAGCGGCGACGTGTGTGATACCAACCGCCTCGATCGCTGACCGCTTTCGACCCAAGCGGTCCTCGATGAGTGTGGACCAAACGGCTGAGATTTGGCCCAAAGCTGCGTGTCCGCCCTTGGGCGCTGAACCCAGAAAACCGGACGCTCACGCCGCTGGGCTAGCCCAGCGTGTCTGCGGTAGAGTGCCGGGCAATGGGCTCGATGATCACGCTGCGCCTTGGGCGGCTCGAAGTCGACTGGGGCAAGAATAACGCCTTCATCAACCACTCGCCTCTGTTCCGTGCGACCGACGTCGCCGAGGCGGATTACTATTATGCGGACGATGTCGTGGAGCGGAAGCCTGCCTATGTGCGCGAGTTGCGGCACATTATGCCGCGTCTAGAGCTACTCGGATTTAGCTTGAAGGGATGCCGTCGGGTATATCAGGCGACAATCGACCGCATCCCGAACTACTACCCTAAAATGAGCATCAGCTTCGATACTTTTGTGAGGCGTTACGGGTTGTCGATCTCGACCGAGTGCGGACGAATCAAGTACGAGCGGGAGTTCGATCTGGGCGAGTTCGCCAGCTTTCTCCTGCGGGATCAGGCGTTCCAGCGCGTGATGCCTGAGGGATAACTACCCCTTCACCGGCACCGGCAACCTGGTCAACTTCTGCAAGGGACTGGCTGCGATCAGGGTGCAGAACAAGATTGTGGTGGTGTTGGACAACGACACCGCCGGTCAGGCCGCGCTGCAGAAGCTCGGCCGGCTCCAGATGCCGTTAAACATCCGCCTCGTCCGGCTTCCCGACCTTGAAGGGTTCCGCGCCTTTCCGACGCTTGGCCCGTCAGGTCGCTTGACCGAGGACGTGAACGGCCGCGCGGTGGCGATTGAAAGCTTCCTTGATCTCGCTTTCGGGCCAAGGGCGGAGCGGGCGATCCGCTGGACCTGCTTTAATTCTGAATTGGGAGCGTACCAAGGCGAGCTGCTGGCAAAGGAAGAGTCACGAAGCAGTTCTTCGCCCACGTCGGCAACGATTGCTACGATCTAACCAAGCTTCGGCTTTTGTGGTCCCACATCCTGCAGGTCTGTGCGGTGGAAGCGGTGCCGTCCTAATTCGGCCGGGTGGCCCCGCCGTCGGCAGCCGCGGGGTCAACTCGTGCCGCCGGTTCTGCCGACGTTCCTTGCTTCGCCCTTCTACATGTCCCATCCTGGAGCCGATTAATCGAACGCGCTTTGATGCCTGGCGGAAAGCCCGATAGTGCCAGTCAAACCACTTTGCGAGCGAACAGCTGGGCCCGCAATTAGGCGACCGGAATTAGCCTGCTGATGGCCTGGATGGACGCGAACCAGTCATCGAGGGTGCGCGTGTCCTATGTCTGGTTCGACCACGAGCGGTCATCCTATAAGACCGCTGGTGTGACCCCCTTCACACCGGCCTGGCTCCGAACGCGATAGCATTCTGCCAAAGTCGCGGAGGATCAGCCATGGGCACCGTGTTTGGGCCGCAGACGGCAACCTACTCCTTCTTCGTACTGTTGGTGATGCTCTACGCCGCGGGCCGGTTCAACACGCCGGCCAGCAACCGGTCGTCAACCGTGCAGTCCTGGTACTGGCAGGGCTTGGTCGCCTACCTCACCGCCTCCGTCATCCTGTTCCTCGTGCTGTCGGTGATCATGGAGCAGCCGGGCGTACACGACCTGCTGTTCCACTACGGCGCAGCGCCCGGCGCCTCGCCCGACAAGCCCGGCGACACCGGCAGTCTCACGAGCGTGCCCGCGCCGGTCGCCGCTACCGTGGTGATGACCGCCCTGCTGCCCAGCATCCCCTACCTGAAGCGGATCGACGCTGCGCTGCTCAGCTTTTTTCTCCGGCTGTCCTGCATACCGGCTGAGGTGACCCGACGCGCCAAAATCTTGCGGATGCAAAGCCTCTCGGTGACGCCTGCCGACATAGCCGAACTGGCCGATTACGTGCGCGCCAGCCGCATGACGGATCAGGCCAACCAGTTCCTGCGCGCGGACGCGCAGACCGAGTGGGAGCTCTCGGAGCTGCGCTTCACCAAGGTGCTGCTGCTGTGGCGGCGGCTCGACGCGCTGCGTACGCGGCGTCGCTACGAGCAATTCTTTTCGCAATACCACGAGGACGACCGGGCGCTCACCGCCGCCATGCTGGCGTTCGCCGAAAAGGGCGCGAACGGGCTGGCAGGAGCACGCGGCCTGCGCGAAACCAAGACGCAGGCAGTCTACGAGAGCCTGGTTCACGATCAGCGCGAATCGTTCCGGCAGCAATGCCTCGACCGGTTCGACGATCTGGCACTGTTCACGTCCCGGGCGGTCCTGCAGTCCGAGCCGAGCGAGCGCGACGTGCGCGACCGCCTGCATCTCATGGGATTCGAAACGGTAGACGTCCCGCGCCCATTCATCCCGATCAACCAGCTCGCCACGCTATGTCTGGCCCTGCTCGCCTACCTGTTCGTCTGCAGCGTGCTCATCCGCCCCTTCCTGCCGGGAGGTCAGGCGCATGCCTGGATTCCCTGCATTCTCGCGCTCGCCTATGTGACCAGCATCGGGTTCACGCTGTGGTTCATGCACCGCTTCGCCTTTGCACGCCGCGAAACTGACGGCGCCCGACCGGTCGCCGCCTATGTGCTGGTCGCTGTCCTGGGCACGGCGATTGCCGCAGCTCTCCTGCTGCCCGCTCTGACGGTCTTCGGGAACCTGGTCCGGCCGCCGACGGGTGCACCGTTACCCAACCTGGTTCCCAGGCTGGCGCCCTTTGGGTTGCTGTGCCTCGTGGTTGCCTATGCCTGCGACGACCGTCCACCCGCAACACCGGAGCCGCTCTGGTTCCGTGGCGCCGAGGGGGTGGGATGCGCGCTGGTGATGGCAGCCTGCGTCGGATTGCTGCACCAGCTATATCCGGGCGGCCTGCTGCCGACCTGGATACGAATCGCGCTGCCGACCGGCACAGCGGCTGTAGTGGGCTTCTATGTTCCCGCCATCCACCGCGCCGGGTTGCGCGCCGCCGGGAACCGGCTGGCCTGTGCCGCTCCCGGACACGGCGCGCCCCAGAATCGTGCCGCCGCCGCCCCGGTGTTGGCTTTGAGCGCGCAGTAAGCAGCACCGACGCAGCGTGATGCGCCGGTACCGCGATACCGCAACGGGTGAACCAACCGTTGTCCGCAAATCTCATGGAAGTCGTGCAAACCGCTCATTAAGCAGCCCAAAGAAGCCGCTCACCCGGCGGGGCGGGTGGCGTGAGGGGCGAGCCAGCCCATAGTGGCGTGCGGCTCGGCATCCGTGGTGGGCAGGTACGGCTTTATATCGAGCAGCGGCGTGCCATCGATGCAGTCGAGGTTGCGCAGCCGCAGCCGCCGATCGGCCTCAAAACCGTCGAACGCCACCACCGATAGGCCGATAGGGTTCGGCCGGCCCGGCGCGCGGGTGGCGAACAGGCCGCGCGGCGTATCGTCGAACGGCGGCGTGAACACCAGTTCGCCGCGAAACGATGCCTCGTGCAGCCAATAAAGCACGATCAGATGCGAAAACCCATCGAGGCCAAGCAGGCCATCGTGAAACTCCGGCGATAGACTCGCGTAGCACAGTGGCGGCGGGTTCGGCTGGCGGCCGTTGCGCGGGCACTCGTCGCGTGACCGGAACGGCGTATGCAGCGTGCCGATGCGGTGCAGGTTCATGATAGTCGGCATCCACGGTGCTCGGGCACAGTTCTCATCCTAGCAGCCGGCGCCTGCCGTACCCAGACCTGCCGTCCTTCGAGGCGTTGCCCGCCACTCGGCCCGGGCCTAGGCTGGTGGAGAACCCCACAACGCGGATGCCCTATGCAGCTTATCGCCGAACGCCTCGACCGGATCAGCCCGAGCCAGACCATCGCCATCTCCACCAAGGCGCGGGCGCTGAAGGCGGCGGGGCGCGACGTCCTGAGCCTGTCTGCGGGCGAGCCGGATTTCGACACGCCGCGCAACGTGAAAGACGCGGCGATCCGGGCCATCGAGGCCGGCGAGACCAAATACACCGACGTCGCGGGAACGCTGCCGCTGCGCAAAGCCGTGGCGGCCAAATTTTTGCGCGATAGCGGCATCGAGTACGCACCGGACGAGATCATCGTCTCGACCGGTGGCAAGCAGGTGATTTTCAACGCCATGCTGGCCACGCTGAACCCCGGCGACGAGGCGATCATTCCCACTCCGGCGTGGGTCAGCTACCCGGATATCGTCGCCCTTGCCGACGGCAAGCCCGTGCTGGTGCCGTGCGGCCAGAATTCCGGCTTCAAGCTGCGCGCCGAAGACTTGGAAACGGCGATCACGCCGCGCACAAAATGGTTCGTGCTGAACAATCCATGCAACCCGACCGGGGCCGCGTATTCGGCGGAGGAGTTGCGGCCGATCTGCGACGTGCTGCTGCGCCACAAAGATGTCTGGGTGTTTACGGACGACATCTACGAGAAACTTGCCTATGACGGGTTCCGGCCCGCCACCATCGTGCAGGTGGAGCCGCGCCTGCGCGAGCGCACGCTGACCATGAACGGGTGCAGCAAGGCCTATGCGATGACCGGCTGGCGCATCGGTTTTGCCGGCGGCCCCAAACACCTGATCAAGGCGATGGACAAGCTGCAAAGCCAATCCACCAGCAATGCCAGCAGCATTTCCCAGGCGGCCGCCCTGGAGGCACTCACCGGCCCGCAGGATTTCATCGGCACCATGGTGGCGGCATATCGCGAGCGGCGCGACTTGGTGGTGGACATGCTGAACGCGGCGCCGGGGATTCACTGCCACAAGCCGGAAGGCGCGTTCTACGTGTTTCCCAGCGTGCATGGCTGCATCGGCAAAACCTCGGCCAGCGGGGCAAAAATCGACGACGACGAGGCGTTCGTCGTGGCGCTGCTGGACGAGCACGGCGTCGCCGCGGTGCATGGCTCGGCCTTCATGTATCCCGGTCATTTCCGCATCAGCTACGCCACCGACACCGACACCCTGCGCGAGGCGTGCGGTCGCATCCAGGCATTCTGCCGCGGGCTGCGCTGACCGCGATGCCGCCGTTCGCGGCCCGGCTCGGCCGCGCCCATGTCGCCGCCGCGGTCGCGCAAACCGTGCGCGCCCGCGCGCTGCGCGATGCCGGGCACGACGTGCTGTTTCTGACCATTGGCGAACCGGATTTTGCCACGCCGCCGCATGCGATCGAGGCGGCGCACGCAGCAGCCTTGCGCGGCGACACAAAATATCCGCCGCAGGACGGTACGCGGGCACTCAAGGATGCGGTGGCCCGCATGTTCGCGCGCGACCACGGCTTGCATTTTCGGCCCGAACAGATCGTCGTCGGCAATGGCGGCAAGCAGGTGATTTTCGACGCGTTTTTGGCGACCCTCGAAGCCGGCTGCGAAATTCTTATCCCGGCACCCTACTGGTCCGCCTACGCGCTGATGGCCAAGGTGTGCGACGGGTCGCCGGTGTTCGTGAACTGCCCCCAGAACAACGGGTTTCGCCCGCGCGCAGAAGATATCGAGGCGGCGATCACGCCCGCTACCCGTTGGCTGGTGCTGAACTTTCCCAGCAACCCCAGCGGCGCCACGCTCGACGCCGACGCCTTGGGCGAGATCGGTGCGATGCTGCTGCGCCATCCGCATGTATGGGTATTGGCCGACGACATGTATGCGCGCCTCGTCTACGACGGCGCCGGCCATAAAACATTGGCGCAAGTCGAGCCGCGTCTTGCCGACCGCATTCTGACCGTGAGCGGCGTGTCCAAAACCTACGCCATGACCGGCTGGCGCATCGGTTTCGGCGCCGGTCCGGAAAAACTGACCCGCGCCATGTCCAACATGCAGGGCCAAGCCACGGCCGGCGTCTCTACCGTCGGCCAAGCGGCCGCGCTCGCCGCACTGGACGGACCACAAGACGGCGTGGCGGTGCAGATCGCACAGTATCGGCAGCGACGCGATCTGGTGGTCGATGCGCTGGACGCCATTCCCGGTTTTGCGTGCCATCGGCCGGAGGGCGCGTTCTACGTGTTTCCTTCGATCGCCGGCTGCATCGGCAGCACCAGCGGCGGCGGCAGAAAAATCGCCACCGACGAGGACTTCGCCACCGCGCTGCTCGAGGAAGCGCATGTCGCCGTGGTGCATGGGGCCGCGTTCGGCATGAGCCCCTATTTGCGCATCAGCTACGCCACCGACGAAACGACGCTGGCGCGGGCTTGCGCCCGCATCGCCGAGTTTGTCGCCACGTTGCGATGAACGGCTTCATGCTCCGCGACGCGGTCGACGACGATGGGGACGCGTTCGTTTCCGTGGTCGAGAAGTGCTGGGCGGAGTACCCCGGCTGTGTCAGCGACATCGACGGGGAGGCGCCGGAGTTGCGGGCTTTGGCCAGCGCCATGGCGGCGAAAGGCGGCGGCGCCTGGAGCATGGTGTTCGTGGACAATGCGGCACGCACGAAGGAAGTGGTGGGCCTGGTGGCTTGCTGGCCCAGGGACGACGGTGTTTGGGAAGTTGGCAAGATGTATCTGGACGCAAGCTACCGCGGCCGGAACCTTGCCCGCGGATTGCTGACCAAGGCCGAGGCGTTTGCCTGCTTCGAGGGAGCCGAGGAACTGCAACTCTGGAGCGACACCCGTTTCACCCGCGCGCATGCATTCTACGAGAAGCGCCATTACCTGCGCACCGGCCCGATTCGCGCGCTGGGCGACAAGAGCAACAGCATCGAGTTCGGCTACTCCAAGCCGCTGCGCGGCGTGGTCACGCGCGTGCTGGACGTGGCGGCGGCCGGCTCGGCTGAGCGGATGCTCGGCGAAGTGCTGGTGGACTGTGTGGCCGATGGCGCGTCCGTGTGGTTCCTGCCCCCGGTGGCTCCCGACGCCGCCCGCTCGTTTTGGCGACGTGTCGCCACCGAAGTCGCCACCGGCCTGCGGATTCTCGTCGTGGCCTGGCTGGACGGCGCGATCTCGGGCGTGGTAACGGTGGACTGCAATACGCCGCAGAACCAGCCGCACCGCGCCGACGTGCAGAAACTGCTGGTGCATCCAAAGGCGCGGCGGCGTGGCATCGGCAGCGCGCTCATGCAGGTCGCCGAACGCGAGGCGCGCAAGGCCGGCCGCACGCTGCTCACCCTGGATACGCGCGCCGGCGACGCGGCTGAAACGTTGTACCGCGGGCTGGGCTACACCGAGGCGGGACGCATCCCCGGATACGCGCTCAATCCAGACCGGACTTTTTGCGACACCGTCTTGTTCTACAAGTCCCTTGCGGCGCCGTCCTGATCGGCGGAGATAATGCGCCTGCTGCTCGCCAATCCCAACACCACGCAAGCCGTCACCGATCTGGTTGCCGCCGCCGCCGCGCGCGCCGCCTCGCCCGGCACGGAGATCGTCGCACGCACGGCCCGGTTCGGAGCCGCGGTGATCGGCACACGCGCCGAACTGGCGATTGCCGAACATGCCTCGCTCGACCTCCTAGCGCGGGAATGGCCGGGCTGCGACGCGGCCGTCATCGCCGCCTCCACCGACAGCGGCTTGCGTGCCGCGCGCGAACTGCTGGCCGTCCCCGTGCTCGGGCTCACCGAGAGCGCGCTGCATGTTGCTTGCCTGGCCGGAGGAAAATTCGGCACCGTCACCCTTTCCGCGCGCAGTGCCGCGACGCTGCGCGAGATGATCGACGGCTACGGGTTTGCTTCCCGCTGTGCCGGCCAGCATTTTGCCGAAGCCACGCCGCAAAAAATGCTGGCCGAGCCGGAGGCGGTCGCGGCCCTGGTCGCCGCCGAGGCCAAAACGCTGGTGCGCGACGGCGCCGATGCCGTGGTTCTGATCGGCGCGGTCATGGCCAATATGCGCGATGCGATCGCCCCCCGTGTAGACGTTCCTGTTGTCGAGGGAGTTTCCGCCGCGGTCGCGCTCGCCGAGGCGATCGTGCGGCTGCGCTTGCCAAAACCGCGCGCCGGCAGTTTTGCCGCGCCCTCGGGGCGCGGTTCCATGGGGCTTGACCCGGTGCTGGCGGCACTGCTGATGGGAAAGTCATGACGCAACGACTGGACGAAACCGCGCGCGGCGTGTTCGTGATCGCGGTCACCCCGTTCCTGCCCGACGGCGCGCTCGACTTTGCCAGCGTCGATACGATGGTCGAATTCTATCTCGACCGCGGCGCCACCGGCCTGACCGTGCTCGGCATTTTGGGCGAGGCGCCAAAATTGTCGGCCGGTGAGAGTGCCGCGTTCGTGCGCCGGGTGCTGGCGCGCGTGGCCGGCCGGGTGCCCGTGGTGGTCGGCGTCTCCAGCCCCGGCTTTTCCGCCATGCGCGAGTTGACCGAGGCCGTCATGGATGCGGGTGCCGCCGGCGTCATGGTGGCGCCCCCGGCCAATCTACGGACCGACGATGCCCTGGCCGGATACGTGCAGCACGTATGCCATGCGCTCGGCGACACGCCGCTGGTGCTGCAGGACTATCCGCTGGCATCCGGCGTCCAGATTTCGGTGCGGGTGATCTGCCGGATCATCAAGGAGACGCCGAGCATGGTCATGCTGAAGGCGGAAGACTGGCCGGGCCTGGCGAAAATTTCGGCATTGCGAGACGCGGCGGAATTGCGCCGTGTTTCCATTCTGACCGGCAATGGCGGCCTGTTCCTGCCCGAGGAACTTCGCCGAGGCGCAGACGGCGCCATGACCGGCTTTGCGTATCCCGAAATGATGCGCGACGTGGTCGGGGCGCATGCGGCGGGCGACATGGAGCATGCCGCCGAATTGTTCGACGCCTACCTGCCGCTGGCGCGCTACGAGCAGCAGCCTGGCATCGGCCTGTCGATTCGCAAGCACATCTTGGCGCAGCGCGGCGCCATCGCGCACCCGACCCTGCGTCCTCCGTTCACGCCATCGTCGGGGCGCGACATGGAGGATGTGGCGCTGCTGATAGCGCGGCAGGAAAGGCGGTTGGCGGCACTGCGCTAACCTGCTTCTCCTAGTGGTTAAAACCTGACGCTTGGCACCCTCGTCGAAGGGCCGGAGCTCAGCAACCCATGCGTACGGGCGATTAGGCCGTCCGATGATGCCCGAGCAGCCACGCAAAGGCGCGGCGCACAAACGCCGCGCCATCTTCAGTCGGCAGATCTCCATGCGCAATCAGCACGCGCTCGATCGGCCAGGCGAGAACCCGGTCGAGTGCCGCTCGTGCCGCGCCACGGGCGAGGAAACTCGCGCGCCAATCACGCGGCGCGCCAGGATTGGGCGCGACAATCCCGCCGAGCCGAGCAATCACGCCACGCCACCCCTTGAACCAGTCGCGCGGAAAATTCTGGATCAGATCGGCGAACAGGGCGGTGTGGCTGTGACGGTGAAAGAACACGACCTCGGTCAGGTAGAAGCTCCCGTGAAGCACAACCTGGTCGATGTCAGCCGCCCACTCCGGCTCAGGAGCGTCGGCAAGCGTGGCGTCGAACGCAAGATCCTGGCGCTTGCCCCGCAGCCGTAACGAAGCGTAGAGGCGGGCCTCCGGGTAGGCGGACCTCCATTCCGCGAGGAAAAGGTGGTGCAGTGCGTTGGGGGATACAAGGTAGCCGACCGCACCGAGCACGTCGATCGAAGCACGCAGCGAGCCCGAAAGCGCAACGGGCGACCAAACAAACAGGCCGCCGTCAGAGAGCCGGATCACCGCCATCCGCGTGGGATAAGGGAAGCCATGAAACGAAACGACTGGACCGTCAGCTATCCAGATCTCGGGTCCAAATTGCCGCAGCGGCTCGCTCATATAATCATCGCCCGAGTCGGTCAGACTTTGTGCTTGCGCCGAATGTCCTGCGCCCGCGAGCGGACCGGCAGAAACCCGCCCATAGCGGACCTACGGCAGGGTACCTTCCGTCTGACTTTGGCCACTAGGTATGGCCCAGGACCGGATGCGGCACATACGGCTCTTCCAGCCGCGCCACCTCCTCCGGCGACAGTTTCAGCTCCACCGCCGCCACTGCGTCGTCCAGATGGTGCATCTTGCTGGCCCCCACGATCGGGGCGCTCACTTCCGGCTTGGCCAGCAACCAGGCCAGCGCCACCTGCGCCCGCGACACGCCGCGCGACTTGGCCACCTCGGCGACCCGCTCGGCCACCGCCTCGTCGGCCTCGCGCGTATACAGCGACTTGGCGAACTCGTCGGTGCGGCTGCGCACGCTTTGCGACTGCTTGCTGCCGGTCAGCAGGCCGCGCGCCAGCGGGCTCCACGGGATCAGGCCGACACCTTCGGCGCGGCATAGCGGGATCATCTCGCGCTCCTCCTCGCGATACGCCAGATTGTAGTGGTTCTGCATCGTCACGAACCGCGCCAGGCCGCGCCTGTCGCTGGTGTGCAGCATGCTCTGGAACTGCCAGGCGAACATGCTGCTGGCGCCGATGTAGCGCGCCTTGCCGTGGCGCACGACGATGTCCAACGCCTCCATGCGTCTCCTCGATCGGCGTGGTCGGATCGAAACGGTGGATCTGGTACAGGTCCACGTAGTCGGTGCCGAGCCGGCGCAGCGAATCCTCGATGGCGTGCAAGACGTGCTTGCGCGACAGGCCGCGCTGGTTCGGGTCGTCGCCCATCGGGCCATTGAGTTTTGTGGCAATGACGATGCGATCCCGTCCCGGCCCAAACTCCTTCAGCGCGCGTCCGGTGATCTCCTCGCTCACACCTTGCGAATAGACGTCCGCGGTATCGAAGAAGGTGATGCCCAGCTCCAGCGCGCGGCGGAAGAACGGGCGGCTCTCTTCCTCCTCCAGCACCCACTCGCGCCACGATTTCGCGCCGTAGGTCATGCAGCCCAGGCAGATGCGCGATACCTTTAGTCCCGTCGAGCCGAGGTTGACGTAGTCCATCGCTGCTCTCCCATGATGGCGCGAGGGTGCTAGCATCGGGCATCGGCACCGGGGAGGCAAAATGCGCGCGGCGTATTACGAGAAGCAGGGCGACCCGCACGATGTGCTCCGCGTGGGCGAGTTGCCGGACCCCGAACCCGGCACCCGGCGAGGTGCGCGTGCGCATCCACGCCAGCGCGGTCAACCCGACCGACACCAAGGCGCGCGCCGGCTATGGCGGCCAGAAAATGCCGTTCCCGCAGAATGGTGCCGCACCAGGATGGGGCCGGGGTGATCGACCGGACCGGACCGGGCGTGGACCCCGCCAGAGTGGGCGAGCGCGTGTGGGTTTATGAGGCGGCGCTGGGACGCCCGTCCGGCACCGCCGCCGAATACACCGTGGTGCCGGAACGCAAGGCGGTCCGGCTGCCGAAAGGCATCGGGTTCGAGATCGGCGCCTGCCTCGGCATCCCGGCCATGACCGCGCATCGCTGCCTGTTCGCCGACGGGGATTTGCGTGGCCGTGCGGTGCTGGTGCAGGGCGGGGCCGGTGCGGTCGGCACGGCCGCCGTGCTGCTGGCGTGCTGGGCGGGGGCGCGCGTGCTGGCCACGGTCAGCCGGCCCGAGCAGGTGCGGGTAGTCAGCGAAGCCGGCGCCCACGTGGTGATCGACCGCAAGCAGGAGGACGTGGTCCGCCGCGTCCGCGACGCGACCGGCGGCGAAGGCGTGCACCGCATCGTCGATGTGGATGTGTGCGCGAACCTGGAGACCGATCTGGCCTGCCTGGCGCCGAACGGTTTTGTTGCCGCCTATGCTTCGGACACGGCCGATGCGGAATTGAGGATTCCGTTCCGCCGGGCGATGGTGCAGGGCGTCACGTTCCGCCTCGTGCTGGTCTACGCTATGCCGGAACAGGCGCATGTCGACGCCGCGCGCGAGATCAACGCTTGCCTGGAGGCCGGCGCCTATCGCCCGGCGATCGGTCTGCGCCTGAGTCTGGACCGCATCGCCGAAGCCCATGCCGCCCAGGAGAGCGGCTCGACGATAGGCAAGATCGTGCTCGACATATGATACTGCCAGGAATGATACTGGCATTGCCGAGTTGCTCGGGATCGGCGAGCGGAGGTTCCGTGCTGGAGCGAGCGGTATCGCGGGTGCGGCGTGCAGGTCAAGCGTGACAAAACCCACGAATTTCGCTCAGGCCGGGGGTGGCGGGTGCTGCCGCCGGCCTTCGAGAACCGTCTCGTACAACCGGAGTGTGCTTTGCGCGATCGCATCCCAGCTGAAATGCTCCAAAACACGCCGACGGCCATTCTTGCCGAATTTTTCGCGCAGCGCGGCATCGCCGGCCAGACGGTTGATCGCCGCCGCGAGTTGCGCGGCAAAGCCGGCCGGATCCTCCGGATCGAATGTGCCGGGTCTTAGCCCCGGATCGACCAGAAGCCCAGTCTGTTCCGGCACCACCACTTCCGGGATGCCGCCCACCGCAGTGGCGACCACGGCCGTTTCGCACGCCATCGCTTCAAGGTTGATGATGCCGAACGGCTCATAGACGGAAGGGCAACAGAAAATCGCAGCGTGCGCATAAAGCTGGATCACGTCCGGCCGCGACAGCATTTCGCGCACCCAGATCACGCCGGGCCGGTTCGACGCCACCTTGGCCACGCCCGCCTCCATTTCGCGACCGATTTCCGGCGTGTCCGGCGCACCAGCGCACAGCACGACCTGCAGGCCGGGATCGATCTGCGGAATGGCGTTGACCAGATGGATGATCCCCTTTTGCCGGGTGATGCGGCCGACGAACAGCACGAACGGCCTTGCCGGGTCGATGCCGTAGCGGGCGAGCGTGTCGCTGCTCCCGCCCGGCCGATACTCTGCCGGGTCGATGCCGTTATGGATGACATGCACGCGCTCGGGGGAAATCTTGAACAGGCGCAGCACGTCGGCGCGGGTCTCGCGCGAGACGGCGATGATGGCGTCCGCCTGCTCGATGGCGGTTCGCTCGATCCAGGCGCTCAGGTGATAGGCATTGCCGAGCTGCTCCACCTTCCACGGGCGCAGCGGTTCCAGCGAGTGGATGGTGAGCACATAGGGAATACCCCACAACTGCCCGGCGAGCAGGCCGCCCATGTCGCTGTACCAGGTATGGCAATGCACCACGTCGGCATCCATCCGATCCTTCGACATTGCCAGCGAGCGCGCCAGCGCGTCGATGGCGCCGACGAAGCGCGGATCGGTGTTTTTCGAAACCTCGTCCCATTGCGGATAGCCGCGCACGACCAGATTACCGTCGCTGACCTGCTGATCGCCGAACGTCCTCACCTCGACCTTGATCCGCTTGGCCAGCGCCCGGCTCAGATACTCCACATGGACCCCGGCGCCGCCATAGACGTAGGGCGGGTATTCCTTGGTCAGCAGGGTGACTTTGGACGGTCCGGACACCGGCGAACTCCCTATGGCTTGGCGGCTCAAAACCTGCGCAGCTGCGGCAGCGCGGCGGCCAGCCGGCACAGGCCGACGACCAGCAATACGGCACCGGCATGCACCAGCAAATCCTCGTAGCTGGCGTCAAACGGATGAAAGAACCACAGCAGCGAGGCCGACCCGGCCGCGATCGCCAAGCCGCCCAGCGTTGCCACCAACCCAGGTCGCAGCGGGCGCGCCCACCACAGCAGCAGTGCCAGCGGGATGCCCAGCAATACAGACATTTCCAGGATGAACGGCAAGCACTGGTGCATTGCCTCGGACATCGTGGCCGGATGCACGGCGGCGTCCGCGGTCGCGCGCAGGCAGCCCATGCCGCTCGAGCCCAGCCAGAGCGCCACCGCCGGAACCGGCAGCCAGGCCCAGCGCCGCGAGCGCCCCGGCACGCTCACCACACAAGCGGCGATCGCGGCCAGTATGGCGGTCGCCACCGAGCCCACGATGGCCAGCCACATATCCACCGCGGACTCGATCCGCGCCGCCACGGCCGGCAAGTCGGCCCGTGTCGCCAGCACCACCGCGATCGCCGCGACCAGGGCAAGCCAGCACCCGGCCCGCAGCGCCGGCGAGGCGATGCGGCGCACCGGCGCCAAACCTCGCGCAAGCTGGTCGATCAGCTGCTCGGTCGGCATGCCGCTCATGGCGTCCCCGCCAGATTTGCCCGTAGCGAGCGGATTGCCCGGTGCACGTTCACCTTGATCGCCCCGGCCGACTGGCCGGAGCGGGTCGAGGCCTCAGCCACCGACAGCTCGCCCAGTTTTACTAGTTCCAGCGCCTCGCGCTGCTTGCGCGGCAGCTCCATGATGGCCTGCTGTAGCCATGCACGTTGCTCCGACGCCTCGATTCCTGCATTCGCATTTGGATCGGCAAAGGTTTCGAGCAAATCGGGAACCGAGGTTTCTTGGTCGCGGATGCGCCGGTTGCGCCGATACAGGTCGATCAGCCGCCGCTGGGCGATGCTGAGCAGCCAGGGCACGAACGGCCGCTCCGGATCGTAGGTGTGGCGCACGCGATGCACGGTCAACAAAACGTCCTGGGCCACGTCCTCCGCGCTGGCGGCGTCCAGCCCGCGCTTGCGCGCGACGTAGCGCACGAACGGCGTGATTTCGGACAGCAGCCGCCGATACGCCCCGGCGTCGCCCCCCTGGGCCGCCGCCATGAGCGACGACCACGCCGCACGCCCGCCGACCTCGCTGCCCCCCACCGCCTTCTCCGCCGCACGCCGCACTGTAACCGGAGCCGCCGAGTGTGCGAAACGGGGTCGGAGAGGCCGGAGGGCGGAATGCGGCGTGGGTTGGCGAGCTCGTTGCTGGCGTTGGGCGCCATCGTCGCGTCCGTCGCGGTTGCATCCACCGGCCGGGCGGAGTTCATCAGCGCTCCGGACGTGGTGGTGTACTGCGACGATACGCTGGCGCAGGCGGCGCAAGCTGTGGGTAACGCGTTCCGCGCCCGCACTGGCGTGCCGGTGCGGGTGTTTGCGGCCCCCGGGCCGCAGCAGCTGGAGCTGATCGCGCACGGCACGCGCAACGACGTGCTGATGACCAAGTCCACCACCATGGACGCGGCGGCGAACAGAAAGCTGATCGACCCCGGCACCCGCACCGGCACCTGGTTCGACCGACTGGTTTTGGCAGGCCCCGGCGAGCCGCGCCCGACGCTGCCGGCTCAAGCCGGGATTGCGGCGCTGCTGGCCGGCGGCAAGCTGGGAGTTATCGATCCGGCGATTTCCGGCGGCATTGATGGGCCAGCGTTAGTGGAAAAACTCGGCTGGCAGGTGCCGCAGGCGGGCGAGATCAGCGGGCCTGGCGTGGCATTCTTGGTGCAGCATGGACAGGCGCGTCTCGGATTGCTGCAACGCACGTCGGCGCTCCTATCCCCGGCGCTGCCGATTGTCGCCACGGTTCCGAACGAAATGGCGCCGGCGCCGAGCTACGCAGCCGCAATCGGCCATAACGTGCTCAGCCGCAACGCCGTGGCCTTCCTGGATTTTCTGAAAACGCCGAATGCCGCGACGCTGCTGCAAAAAGCCGGGCTGGAGACAACGCCGTGAAAAACTCGAACCACCCTAGACTGCAAGTTCAAACCCATCCGGGTCTGCGACGCACTGTTCATTGGCTGCAGGCGCTGGCGATCCTGGTCATGATTGGCAGTGGCTGGCGCATTTACGACAACGACCCGATCTTTCCATTCCAGTTCCCGCTCTGGCTGACGTTAGGCGGCAATCCGGATTTCTCTTACGCTCAACACAACGAATCCGGGTTCGCGAATGCAGTGGCCTGGCATTTTGCAGCGATGTGGGTGCTGGTGCTGAGCTATGTCATTTACCTCGTGGACAGCGCCGTTACCCGGCATTTCGTCCGCGACATGCTGCCGCTCTCACCGCGGGCGTTTTATCGCGACTTTTTCGCGGCAGCCAGGTTCCGGCTCGAGCACCATTTGGGCCAGTACAACGCCGTACAAAAGGTGTTTTACTGGGGCGTGCTGTTCGCCGTCCTGATGATGATTTTGTCGGGCCTGGCCATCTGGAAGCCGGTGCAACTCGCTCCGCTCACCTTGCTGCTAGGCGGCTACGGCTTCGCCAGGGTGGTTCACTTCTTCTTCATGGCGGCGATCGTCGGATTTCCTGCTCGTTCACGTCGCCCTCGTTCTGCTGGTGCCGAAAACGTTCGTGGCGATGACGCTGGGGCGGGCCACCACGACGCCGCACAAGGTCCGGCCATGCAGTCCGCTCGCGGAAAAAGTCGGGCGCCGGCGCTTGCTGCGGGGCAGCTTGAGCCTCGGTGCGCTCACGATGCTGACCGGCTGCGACATCAGCGATGCTGATGTGGTGCAGCGCGCACTGTACCTGGTATCGCGCTGGAACAATTCCGTGCAGGAAGCGCTGTTCGGGCAGACCCGGCTGGCACCCACCTACCCGGAAAGCGCGGCCGTAAAGGATTTCCGGTTCAACGCCTTTTTCGGGCCGGATGCATCGCCGAAACTTGACGCCGACAGTTTCCGCCTCACCTTGGCTGGAGCAATTGCCGACAAACGGCCCTGGACCGTGCAAAGACTTTATGCGCTTCCGCAAGAAAGCCAGGTTACCCGGCATGTATGCGTCGAAGGCTGGAGCATGATCGGCAAGTGGACCGGCGCGCCGTTCCGAGCGTTTCTGCAAAGCGTGGGCGCCGATCTCACCAAGAAATACGTGGGCTTCGAGTGCGCGGACGGCTATTACGGCAGCATCGACATGCCCACGGCGCTGCATCCGCAGACCATCATGGCATTCAAGCTCTCCGACGATATCCTGCCCGTAAAATACGGCTATCCGTTCAAGATGCGCATTCCCACGAAACTTGGCTTCAAGGGGCCGAAATGGGTGACCACGATCTTTGTCACCGATCGCCAGCCGGGCGGTTTCTGGGAGGATCGCGGCTATAACTGGTTCTCCGGGTCATAGACGGTGCGCCTGGCCGATCGCTGCGCCATTGCGGTGATGGCCAAGGCGCCGCGCCCCGGCCGGGTGAAAACGCGGCTGTGCCCGCCGCTGTCGGCCGAACAGGCCGTGCATATGGGCGCGGCGTTCCTGCGCGATGTTACGGAAAACCTGGCGCTGGCGGGCGGACGCGCGCCGATCGACGGCTGGGTCGCTTACGCGCCGGAGGGCGAAGCGGCCCTGTTCGAAGGCTTGCTGGCGAAGGGGACGCAACTGTTGCTGGCCGACGGTTCGGAGCCGATGCCGCAAGGCGTGCACGGGTTGGGGCAGTGCCTGTTGCAAGCCATCATGGAGTTGCTGGCGCGCGGTTATGGCGCCGCCTGCGTACTGAACGCCGACAGCCCCACCCTGCCGACATCGGTCTTGGCGCGCCTGGCTGAGGAGCTGCTTGCTCCCGGCGACCGGGCGGTGCTGGGGCCGGCGGAAGACGGGGGCTATTACGTGCTCGGCATGAAGGCTCCGCACGCCCGGCTGTTTGCCGACATCCTCTGGAGCACCGCGTCCGTTGCCGAGCAGACGCGCGAGCGGGCCGGAGAGAGCGGGATGGAGCTGACCGAACTACCGCCCTGGTACGATGTGGACGACCGTGCCTCGCTGCGCCGCCTGATAGCCGAGTTGTCGAAAGCGCCGGTTGCCGCAGGGCTGAACCCTTTTCCCGCGCCCGCCACGGCCTCGTGCATCCAGGATCTCGGCATTGCCGAAGCCGTCGGCCAGCTCTCCGTTTGAACCGGATCCTGCCGCTCGGCCTGTGCCTGATGGCCCTGGTCGGCGCCGGTCAATCCTTGCACGACGGCGCCGAGCTGCGCATCGGCAGCGATCTCAGGATGACGGTTTTCGTATCGCTGCAAGCCGGGGCTTGCGCGCTCTATCTGCTCGCGGTCGCCGACCTGCTGCGCCGCCCGGCCGCGGCCCGTTTGTATTGGGTGCTGGGGGTTGCCGCGGCCATGCGCGCCATTCCCCTGTTCTCGCCGATGTTCCTGTCCAGCGACCTATTCCGCTACATCTGGGACGGGCGCGTGCAACTCGCCGGCATCAACCCGTACGCCTACGTGCCGGCCGACGAGGCGTTGGCAAGACTGCGCGATACCGCCATCTTCTCCCACATCGCGCGCGCAACGTCCGCGCACACCATCTATCCGCCGACCGCCCAACTCGTGTTCGCGGCGATCGCCTGGATCGGCCAGACCCCGCTCGAGTTCCGTGCCGCCATGGTGGGGTTCGAAACAGTGGCGATCGGCGCATTGCTGCTCCTGCTGCGCCGCTGCGGGTTGCCCGGGACTCGCGTCCTGATCTATGCCTGGAACCCGCTCACCGCCTGGGAGTTCGCCGGCAACGGCCACGTCGACGCGCTGGCGATTGCGCTTGTGGCGCTGGCATTGCTGGCCTTTGCAGCCTCCCGCCCGGCCTGGACCGGGGTCGCACTCGGCGCGGCCGTGCTGGTGAAATTCTTGCCGGCGGTGCTGGTGCCCGCGTTCTGGCGACGTTGGGAGTGGCGCATGCCGCTTGCCGCGCTGCTCACCGTGGTGGCGTTGTATGCCTGCTATATTCGGGAAGGTTGGCACGTTCTTGGCTTCTTGCCGGGCTATGCCGCGGAAGAGGGGCTACAGTCGGGCGGCGGTTTTTGGGCGCTGGCGGGACTGTCCGACATTGTGGCGTTGCCTGCGGCCGCGCCAAAAGTCTATTTGGGCGTCGTGGCGGTGCTGCTGGCGGCGGTTGCGGTCGCGGTCGCGGCACGACCGCCCCAGGCGGGCGCCGTTCGCGCCGCCCGCGATGCCGCTATCCTGATCGTGATCGCAATGCTTGCGCTAAGCCCGCATTATCCCTGGTATTATCCTTGGGCCGGCGTCCCGGCGGTTGTGGCTCCGCAACGCAGCGCCATTTTTGTCGGATGCGCGGCCGTGCTGCTGTACCTCGATCCGCTGCATGAGCGTTTTCTGTGGCCGGCCCTGTTGTACGTGCCGACCGTTCTGTTGCTGCTGCTGGATCTGCACCGACCGCTGGGAGAGGCATGATGTCCGAGGTCCTGGCGCCCGAGCCGCCCAATCCAGCCCGCTATTTCGAGGCGGTGGGCGACCGTCGCGGCCCGGTCGCCGAGCAGGAACCGGTCTGCCTGTACCTGGAAGTAACGAACCGCTGCAACCTTCTATGCGAGACTTGCCCGCGCACGTTCGAGGAACTGGAACCGCCGGCCGACATGAGCTGGGATCTGTTCGTCCGCATCGTCGACCAGGCGCCGAACATTTCCCGCGTCGTGCTGCACGGCGTGGGCGAGCCGATGCTGGTCAAAAATCTGCCGCGCATGGTGGCCTATCTGAAGGCGCGTGGCGCCTACGTGCTGTTCAACACCAACGGCACGTTGCTGAACCCAAAGAACGGTCGCGCGCTGGCTGAGGCGGGATTGGACGAGCTGCGCGTATCGCTCGACGCCGCCGAGCCAAAAGCGTTTTTGGCCGTGCGCGGAAAAGACTACTTTCATCGCATCGTGCGCAACGTGCGCGCTTTTACCCAGGCACAGCGGGCGGAGGGATGGACGAAGCCTGCCGTCTCGTTGTGGCTCACGGGCCTGCGAGAAACCATCGACCAGCTCCCTGCCTTCGTACGCATCGCGCACGATATCGGCGTGGGGGCGGTGCATCTGCAGCGGCTGGTTTTCCCGCCGGAAGGTCTGGGCATGGCGCGACAGGACCAGGCGCTGTTCGAGAGCCTGAGCGCCGAGGAAACCGGACCGGTGCGGGAAGCGGAACTGCTTGCGCGCGATCTTGGCGTCACGTTCGACGCGTCGGGCGCCACCGAACCCGGCACCAGCTTGCGGCGGGAGACCGACGAAAAACCCTGGTCGCTGTGCCGGCGCCCATGGTCGCTGATGTATTTTACCGCGCACGGCCGCGCCATTCCGTGCTGCATCGCGCCGTTCTCGATGCACGGCTATGACGCCTTCACTTTGGGAGATGCCTCGCAGGAAAGCCTGCGCGCCATCTGGAACGGTCCGCGTTATCAGGATTTCCGCGCCGCTCTGCTGTCGGACGCGCCGCCCGCCGCCTGCGCCAGCTGCGGGTTGCGTTGGAGCTTGTGACGACCCCGCCGGTCGGCGTCGTCATTCCGGTACCTGAACGAAGCCGGAGCGATCGGCCCGGCGGTGCTCGGCCTGCCGCGCGAAAATGTGGATATCATCGTGGTGGTGGACGGCGGCAGCACCGACGGGACCGTGGCCGAGGCGCGCGCGGCCGGTGCGGAAGTGCTGCTGGAAAAGCGCCGCGGCTACGGCCAAGCCTGCGCGTCCGGCGCATCGCTGGCCGCCCAGCGCGGGGCCGAAGTACTGGTGTTCATGGACGGCGACGGCGCCGACCCCCCGGAAGTTTTACCATTGCTCACCGGGCCGGTGCTGGACGGCGCAAAAGATTTCGTCATCGGCAGCCGCACGCGCGGCGTGCGCGAGGCAGGCAGCATGCTGTGGCACCAGGTCGCGGCCGGTCGGCTGATCGGCGGCCTCGCCGGGCTGCTGTGCGGTGCACGATATACTGACATGTGCGCATATCGCGCGATTCGCGTCGATACGCTCATTCGTCTCGGCATGCGCGAGATGGGCTACGGCTGGAACCTCGAAATGCAGATGCGCGCCGCGGCTGCCGGGTTGCGCATCCTGGAAGTGCCGGTCCCCTACCGCCGCCGCATCAGTGGTCGAAGCAAAGTCTCGGGCAACCTGCGCGGCACGCTGCGCGCCGGCACGCGCATCATGCAGGTGCTTTTTCGAGTGGCACTGGACGGAGGATAACATTCGTCGGTTCCATAGGTCGGCTCCCGAAATAGGCGCAGCGCCGATCGCGGTTGGCGAAGTTCCTACATCGCACGTCCGCAGCAGCAGCCTCGACAAATTGGACGCGCGGGACATCACTGACGCTTAAGGTTTTTCGTCGCTGATGGCCCTCGACAGCAAACTTCGTGGGAGACGACCTATGCGCATACAGATTGCCGCGCTTACGGCTCTGGTTTTCGCGGGGCCGGCGGGGGCGCAGCAGATCATGTTGCAGCCCGCCAACCCGGCGGCAGCCAACCAGGCGGGGGCTTATGCCAAAGCTTGTTGATTTCGCCTCGTGGGCTTGTGCGGCTCGGATTGGGTTTGATTCAAGGCTGGGGAATTGGGGAGTTCCGCCATGCCGATCTCGGTGCGGCCTGACCTGGACGCGGCGCGGCTGCGTATCGCCGCACGCGCGAGCACGGACGCCGACCAAGTCCGCCGCTTGCTGGCGCTGGCTGCGGTCTACGACGGAGCGACCCGGACCGAGGCGGCAGAGATCGGCGGGGTCACGCTGCAGGTGGTTCGCGACTGGGTCCTGCGGTTCAACCAGCGTGGTCCGGAGGGCCTGGTCGACCGCAAGGCGCCTGGCAAGCCGCCGCTACTAGACGATGGGCAGCGTGCGGCGCTGGCGGCGATCGTCGAGAGTGGGCCGATTCCGGCTGTGCATGGCGTGGTTCGCTGGCGAATCATCGACCTGTGCCAATGGGTCTGGGACGAATTCCGGATCAGCGTGTCGAAGCAGACGCTCGGCCGCGAGCTGCGCGCGATGGACTACCGCAAGCTGTCGGCGCGGCCGCGCCATCACGCTCAGGCCGCGGGCGCCATCGAGGGTTTTAAAAAAACTTCCCCGCTACGCTGGAGCGATCGCAACGGAGCGCGGCATCGCCGTCAGCGATGTAGAGGTTTGGTTTGGCGACGAAGCCCGGATCGGCCAGAAGAACAAGATCACCCGCCGCTGGGCCAAACGCGGCAGTCGGCCCAGCGCGCCGCACGATCAGCGCACCGCGTCGACCTACATCTTCGGCGCCATTTGTCCGCAAGAGGGGAAGGCGGTGGGTCTGATCCTGCCATGGTGTAACACAGAAGCCATGAACCTGCAGCTCGCGGAGATCTCGGTCGAGGTGGCAACTGGCCGTCATGCGGCGCTGCTGGTCGATCAGGCCGGCTGGCATTTGTCGGCCGGACTCGATGTGCCCGCCAACATCACTATCGTTCCGCTGCCCGCCAAGTGCCCCGAACTGAACCCGCACGAGAATGTCTGGCAATTCATGCGCGACAACTGGCTGTCCAATCACGTCTTCGCCGGCTACGAGAATCTCGTCGATCATTGCTGCTACGCCTGGAACAAGCTCGCCGATCAGCCCTGGCTCGTCATGTCGATCGGACTGCGTGACTGGGCACACCGGTACTGATCAGAAGTCTTGGTATAAACGGACAGCCATATAGTCCGGGTTGACGGCATCCATGTATACGCCGGGTGTATTGATGCCAGTGAGAGCAACAAGGATGAACAGAGACGTCGCCGGGAGGGAAATAAGAATCAGCGTGCGCCTGTTGAACGTCTGATGGCTGTTCATCGCGGTACGCTACTCGATGCTGACCTGTAGGGCTATCCGCGAATGCCGGGGAGTGCAGGTTGCCGAGGAGGTATGCGGGAGCTGCGCCGCCTCGCTTTATTGCCTGACCGGCACGTCGTCAGCCTGATACTGGAATTTCCACAGCTGGTTGGTTGTCCGTCGCGCTCATTGGGGAAACCGGCCGCAACGGCCGGCCGGCTGCGGCGTTGTCACGACAGCAAGGGAGACGGTTCATGCGTGTTAGGATTGCCGCAATAGCGGCCCTGTTCGTCGCGGGCCCGGCCGTGGCGCAGGAGATTGTTCTGCAGCCCGCCAATCCGGCGGCGGCAAACCAAGCGACGTCCGCGGCAAACCAAGCTGGCCGCGCCGCCAAAGTGGATGCCGGAGCGGCACGCCAGGACCGCGCTATCGGCAATTACGACGCGAGCACCGGACACTCTGGAGCGGCGGCGTCCGCCGATACCCAGGCCAAGACGCTGAGCCGGGAGGCCCACCAGGACCGGCAAATGCAGCGGCAGGACAACAATGCAGCGACCCAGGACAATACCTGGCAGCTGCAGATCCGGCCGTGACACAAGCGGGGGAGCCCAACGCTCCCCCGCTTACCCGGTTCAGTACGACCCGGCGATACTCGCCTGCGCGTTGGACGAGTTGTAGAAATTGTCCTTGTTGACGATGCGCGGCGGAATAGTCTCGCCATTTGCATAAGCGACGGCGGTGGAGAAGGCGATCGGGCCGAAGCGCGGGTTACACTCCACGGTGGCACCCAGCTTGCCGTCGATGATAGCCTGGATGCCATCCTTCTCGCCGTCGATCGAGACGAGCGTGATGTCCTTCCCCGGGTGGCGCCCCGCCGCTTCAAGTGCCGCGATGGCGCCCAGCGCCATTTCGTCGTTGTGCGCATAGACGGCGTTCGCGTCGGGATGCGCCTGCAGCAAGGTCTCCATCACCTGCCGCCCCTTGTCGCGCGCGAAATCGCCGCTCTGCGAGGCCACGATCACCATGCCCGGCGCCTTCGCCATCGCGTCGGCAAAGCCCTTCTTGCGATCGTTGGCCGGAGAGGAGCCCAACGTGCCCTGCAGTTCGATGATCTTGGCGTTGCCGTTCATGGCCTTGATCAGCCAATCACCGGCGCGTTGGCCCTCCTGCACGAAATCCGAGCCGATGAAGGTGAGATAGTCGCGCCCTGCCTTGGCCATGCTCTGGTCCAGATCGCGGTCCACCAGGATCACTGGAATTCCGGCGCGCTTGGCTTTCAGCACGACGGGAACCAGCGGCTTGTCTTCGCGGGGCGGCAGGAAAATGATGTCGACGCGCTGCGCGATCATCGAATCGACGTCGCTGGCCTGCTTGGCGGCCGAGCTGGCCGCATCCGTGTACACCAGCTGCCAGCCGCGCTTTTGGGCCTCGTCCTTCATGCTGGCAGTTTCCGCCAGGCGCCACGGGTTGTTGCTCTCGCTCTGTGCGAAGCCCACCTTGTAGGTGTCCTTCTTGGGTAGTTTTGGCAGTTCCTGCGCAAGCGCCTCCGGGACCGCCTTGATGCCGAGCGCCAGCAACGGCAACCCGGCAAGCCCTTTCAGAAATGTCCTACGCATGTCGTCGTTTTCTCCCTTGATTAGCATTCTCCGCCCGCGCCCGGATGGACATGGGAAGTTCTGTCACGGCGGTCCGCGCCGCGCCAGCCGCGATTGCAGGACCACTACCACCAGCAAGAACAAGCCGCGTATCACCGACTGCCAGTAGGCCGACAGGCTGATCACGCCGAGCCCGTTCTCAAAATTGAGGATGTTGAAGATCAGGCCGAGTAGCAGCACGCCGGTCAGGCTGGCCAGCACCGAACCGACTCCGCCGGTCAGCAAGGTGCCTCCCACTACTACCGAGGCGATGGCGAACAACTCCCAACCGGCGCCTTCGGTCGGCTGTCCGGCACCGAACTGGGAGGCCAGGATCACGCCGGAGAGTCCGGCCAGCGCGCCGCTCATGATGTAGACCGTCATTTTCACGCGGTCTACCGGCAGGCCCATCAGCCGTGCGGCTTCCTCGCCTCCCCCCACAGCCAGCGTATAGCGGCCGAAAGCGGTGAAATTCAGCACCAGTGAGCCGATCACATAGGCGACGCCGCCGATCCACGCCGGCACCGGCACGCCGAAAAGATCGCCCTGACCCAGATTGGTAAAGCCGCTGTCGTAGGACACGCCGACGCTGGCGTTGTGCGCCAGCACCAGCGCCGTGCCGCTGGCCGCCAGCATCGTGGCGAGGGTGGCAATGAACGGCAGCACGCCGGCCCGAGTGACAGAAAGGGCGTTGACCAGCCCCGCGGCCGCGCCCGCCGCGATGCCGGCCGCGGTGCCGGCCACGAGACCGTACGGGCTGGCCATGGCGGCCACCACGCTGGACAGCGCCACCACCGAGCCCACCGACAGGTCAATGCCCCCGGTCATGATCACGAACGTCATGCCCAGCGCGACCAGCGCGAACATGCTGTCGTAGCGGAGCAGTTCGAGCAGGTTGTAGGCGGACAGAAAATGCTCGTAGCGCAGTCCGCCCCACAGCAGCAGCAGGGCCAGTGCCACCAGTACGCCGGCACGGGACAAGGCGGACACCGCCCGCGCGAACGGTGCCAGACGTTGCTGCGGGATGGCGCTGGGCTCGCCCGCGACGGTGCTGCTCATCCGCGCGCCTGCCTTTGCAGCCACACGGCGAGCAGAATGATGCCGGCTTTGACAACCAGCGCCGCACCATCGGGGACGCCGTTGGCCAGCAGCGTGTAGCGCACCAGCTGGATGATCAGCGCCCCGATCAGCGTGCCCAGAATGGTGGCGCGCCCGCCCGTCAGCGGCGTGCCGCCGACCGCCACCGCGGCGATGGCGTCGAGCTCCATGCCGA
Organism: uncultured Pseudomonadota bacterium; assembly: GCA_963822705.1. GTDB lineage: Bacteria > Pseudomonadota > Alphaproteobacteria > Acetobacterales > Acetobacteraceae > CAVRQM01. Next base: position 253,133 of record CAWGIX010000004.1, on the reverse strand, counting down.
GGCCCACCAGGTTGGCGTCCGCGGAGGAATTGATGGCGACCACCACCAGCCCGGCCACGCCCGCCAGCAGCCCGCTAATGGCATAGACCGCGCGCTTGACGGCGCGCACCGGCACGCCGGCCAAGCGCGAGGCGGCCTCGTTGCCGCCGATGGCCAGCACATGGCGGCCGAACATGGTAGCACGCAGCGCCCACGCGGCGACGGCCACGAACAGCACCATCAAAATTACCTGGAACGGCACGCCGAACGGTTTTCCCAGGGCGATATACTGGAAGCCCGGCCGATGAAACGTTTGCAGATTGCCGTTGGTCATAACCTGGGCGATGCCGCGTCCGGCGATGAACAATACCAGAGTTGCAATGATCGGCTGGATGCGAAAACGCGTAATCAGCCAGCCGTTGAACAGGCCGAACAGTCCCGCCACCGCCACCGGGATCACGAAAGCGGCGGCGGTAGCGAGCGGGGGCCAGTCGATCCCAAAGATGCGGCCGGCAAAGATCAGCGGCGCCAGCGAGCCGGAGATCGCCATGAGCGAACCCACCGAGAGGTCGATGCCGCCGGTGGCGATGACCAGCGTCATGCCGGTGCCGACGATGACGATGTTGCACACCTGCGTCAGGTTCACGTCCAGCGTCTGCCAGGCGACGAAGTGCGGTGTCACCGCGAGGTTGAACGCCACCAGTGCGAGCAGTGCCACCAGCGCGCCCCATCGCCGGGCGAAACGTCCAAAATCGCGGCGCACCGGCAGCGGCCCGGCCATGGCGGCGACGCCCTCAGGCATCTTGCGCTTCGACGGCACTGGCGCCGTGCGCCATGGCGTGCAGCACCGTCGCTTCTTTCACCGCGTCGCCCGCCAGTTCGGTCACCGAGATGCCGTCCCGCAGCACCACGACCCGGTTGCAGCCCTCGACCAGCTCGTCCATTTCCGAACTGATCATCAGCACGCCTACACCGTCCTGCGCCAGTTCCTCGATCAGGCCCTGGATCTCCGCCTTGGCGCCGACATCGATGCCGCGGGTCGGTTCGTCCAAAATCAGCAGTTTCGGGCTCATGCACAGCCAACGAGCAAGCAGTACTTTCTGCTGGTTGCCGCCGGACAACTCGCGGATGCGCTGCTCCGGTCCAGCGGTTTTTATGCCGAGCCGGGCGATGAAGCGCTCGACGATTTCATGCTGGCGGGCGGTGTCTACAACGCCTACGCGCGCAAGTTTCGGCAGCAGCGCCAGGGTGAGATTTTCGCGCACAGACATCTCCGGCACGATGCCTTCCACCTTGCGGTCCTCGGCGCAGAATCCCATGCCCAGCCGGATCGCTACGGACGGCGAAGTGACGGTCTCCGGCCGATCGTCGACGCGCACCTGGCCGGATTCCAGCGTGTCGGCTCCAAAGATGGCCCGTGCCGTCTCACTGCGTCCCGATCCGAGCAGCCCCGCGAGGCCGACGATCTCTCCCGCGCCGACCGCCACGCTCACGTCGCGCACCTTGCGGCCGGCGCGCAGCCGGTCGGCTTGCAGTATTGCGGTTCTGCTGGTCCGCTGGGCGTGGTGCACGAAACCGGTGGCGCCCTGGGCGCGCACGCTGTCCAGCGCCCGGCCGAGCATAGTGGCCACCAGCTCCAGCTTGCCCATCTGCGCCATCGGGCTGGTCGCGACCGTGCGGCCGTCGCGCATGATCGTGACCCGGTCGCAGACCACGTACAGTTCGTCCAGCCGGTGCGTAACGAAGATCACCGACACGCCCTCGGCACGCAGTTGACGAATCACGTCGAACAGTACGGCGACCTCTTCCTCGTCCAGTGAGGAGGTGGGTTCGTCCATGATCACCAGTTTTGCCTGGAACGAGACCGCTCGGGCGATCGCAACCATCTGCTGGATCGCGATGGTGAATTGATTGAGCGGCTGCCGCACGTCGATCTCGATTCTGAAACGACGCAGCAGGGAAGCCGCCTCGCGGTGCATGCGCCGCCAGTCCAGCAGCCCCATCCGGTAGCGCTCCCGCCCCAAAAAGACGTTTTCGGCCACCGAGCGGTAGGGGATCAGGTTGATCTCCTGGTAGATCGTGCTGATGCCTCCGGCCTGGGCGGCTTCGGGGCTGGCGAAGTCGACCGGGCGGCCGTCGAACTCGATGCTGCCGCCGCCGCGGCGAAGCGCTCCGGTCAGCACCTTGATCAGCGTGGATTTTCCCGCCCCGTTCTGGCCCACCAGCGCGTGCACCTCGCCGGCGGCGACCTCCAACCGTGCGCCTGACAAGGCGGCAACTCCGGCAAATTGCTTGTCGATGCCGCGCATCGAGAGCAGCACGGGCGGGTTGGACGACGGAGTTGCCAGGGTCATCCCGAGTGCCAGATCGCTTGCAAAACCGCTTCCTCTCCCCGGCCTAGGGCGGGGGAAAGGTAGGACCATTCACGGGTGCGTCCGTCAAGCGTTTCCGATGCGAGGCTTTCGCGTTCGCATCAGGCGTGCTGAGCCTCGGCTTCGACCTCGGCGCGAATGGTGAAGCCGCGACCGATGGCGGTTTCGACCAGGTCGCCCATGCCCAGGGCAGCCAGTTTGCGCCGCAGCTTGAACAGGAACACCGGCAGCACGCGGCTGGCCGGGCGCTCCCCTTCACCGTAGATAGCGCTCATCAGGTCTTCGGCACTGACAATACGACCGCGGTTTTCCCAAAGCTGGCGAAAAATCCGGAATTCGGCCTGGCTGAGGCCAAGCGGCTGGTCATCGATGCGCAGCAATTCATTCTGGGGATCCAGTGCCACCCGACGCGGAGCGCGGCGATGGTGGTGCCGCAGGCGCGCGGTCTCCGCCAGCACGGGCGGCGGCTCGTCCCAACTCCACGGCGCATTCTCGGCGTCCGCCGGCTCGATCGCCTCGGGCAGCGGCGGCGCGATCCGAGCGCCCGCCAATCCGCCCGCCACCGAGGCAGTCTCGCCGCTCGCGGGCTCGGTTAGCACGACCATGGGCACATGGCCCGCCTCCCGGCGTAGCCGGGCGATGGCGTCGCGGGCCCTGAGCCGGCCCTGGCTCACGATCAGCAGTACCAAGTCGTAGGACCCCCCTCGGAGCAGCCGCACGCAGCTGTCCAGATCGGTGGCAAGGTCGGCGAGATCGGTTTCGGAGTTCAGCGCCACGGACACGCTCTGGACCGATGCGGTCGCGAGCTTGGCGATTAAGAGCCTCATGACTTCCCGGCGCTCTGGACGTTCATCCCACGGCGCTCCCCCGGTCGTCGATTAACAGACAATATATGGACCGGCTATGCCGTTGTGGAACAGTTCCGCCGTGTCGCGCAACTGCGATCTTTTTTCCGCTTCCGTTACTCGCGTTGTGCTGATATTCCTAAACGAGGTACGAAGATGGGCTGGGTACGGAAGCCGGCGGCGCGGAGGTGACCAATGTTTCGCAGCGCACTAGCCTCGGCAGACGATCAGTCGTCTCTGCCTTACGCTGTGCAGACCGAGCTGGCGTTCATAAGCGGGGCGGATAGTAACGGCGACGGGGTCGCGAACAACTATTGGTCCTATTCCGGCGAGGTTCCTCATAAATGGGGCAGCGTGACCCCGGGCACTTCGGGGGCCACGGTTTACTACTGGTTCGACCCTACCGCGTCTTGGACCGCAGCTCAGGAATCGATCATCACCGCTGGCTTGGCCTTGTGGTCGGCGGTCGCCAATATTCAGTTCGCTCCCACGCAGGACGAGGGTACTGCCCAGATCTATTTCCACATGGATCCGTATTCCGGCGGCACCTCGACGGCGGCATCTGAAATCGGGCCCGTCGGCGTCGGCCAGCCGTTTATCGGGACCACCCAGGCTGCCGAGACCACCTTTGATACGACGCCTTATTATTGGGCGGACTTGTCGTCGTTCACCCAAGCCGGCGGTTACGGCGTAGATACCGTGATCCACGAGGAGGGGCATCTTCTCGGGCTCGGCCATGCCGGCCCCTACAACGGGTCGGTTTATCCAGCCACGGAGCAATTCGGTCCTTATGATAGCCGCCAGTGGTCGCTGATGTCCTACATCGACCCGTGGGACCGATCCGCGGCCTACTACGGCAGCTATCCGCTTTCGGGAACCAATTGGGGAATCAGCGCGGACGGCTATGACCGCGAGCCCACCACCTGGATGCCGTTGGATATTTTGGCGGCGCAGCGTCTCTACGGCGTGGCCACCAGCAGCCCGCTCTCCGGGGGGCAAGTTTTTGGCTTCAACTGCAACATTGCCGGGCCGATCGAGCCGTTCTTCGACTTTACCATCAACACCTCGCCGGTGGTGACGCTGTGGGACGAGGGCAGCGGCAACACCTTGGACGTTTCCGGGTTTTGGGCCCCGGCCATAATCGACCTGCAGCCCGGGACCTTCAGCAGCGTCGACGGGATGACCAACAACATCGGCATCGCCTACTTCACCGCCATCGACACGGCGATCGGGGGCCCTGGCAACACCACCTTCATCGTCAATGGCGACAGCGACCAGATCGTGGGCGGCAGCGGCCAGAATCAGGCGGTCTTCACCGCTTCCTATACGGCCTGGAAGGATAGCCCATCGGAAGACGGGCGGGTGATTAGTTTCGCCGGCGGCGCCGATACGCTGTCGGGCATCGCCAACCTTGATTTTGCCGGCGGCGCGGACACGATCAGCACGCAGGTCGGCGGCCGGATAACTCTGGGCGCTGACGACAAGCTGTTCATGGGTGCGGTCGTGGCCGAGGTCGCGCTGGTCGGGGCCGACACGCTGGTCGCCAGCCAGGCGACCATGACGGTCCAGGCCAGCGGAGCGGCAGGCGCGGGCGGCAACCTGCTGTTCGCCGTGGGAGGCGACCTCCTCTACAGCGGGGCCGCCACGGCAGACACGATCGTCGCCAGCAACGCTACCATTTCAGGAGCGAGCGCCGGTCTGACTGTTTACGGCGACGGACCGGGAAGCACGATCGACTATCAGGGCGGCAGCGGCTACGGTGTGGTGGCTGGAGGTGCCGGGCGGGAGACGGCGCAGGCCGGTCCGGGCGGCGGTCTGCTCGTGGGCGGTTCCGAGGGGGACAACCTGCTCGTCGCGACCGGCGGACCCTCGGTTTTGTTCGGCGAGGGCCCAGGCGACTTTATGGACCTCGACAATACCGGTGTCGGCTATGCCATCATGGGACCCGGCCCTGAAACGGTGCTGGCCGCCGGGAGCACCGGGAGCGCGATCGTGTTCGCGGGATCGGGGCAGGACTGTGTTCAGGGCGGAACCGGCGTCAACATCATGGCGGCCGGGTCGGGCAACGACACCCTCGCCGCCGGCAGCGGGGTGAATTTGTTCCTGTTCATCAATGGCCTCGCCGGCGGATCCGACGTGATCGCGAACTGGGGCTCTAGCCAGGACTGGGTCGAGATGGTCGGCTATGCTCCAGGGACCGAAGCTGCGGCGCTGAACTCAGCCTGTACAGGAAGGCAGCAGCATGGTGCTGACGCTCCCCGATCGCACCCAGATCACTTTTCTGAACACCTATGGCCTCTCATCCGCCCACTTCTTCTGAAGCACCTGTGTCGCGCTCGCGGCCGCCGGGGGCCCTGCTGGGGCGTAATGTTGCTCCGCTGGCCCAGCTCAGCGGCCCGACCCACGAACCCTCCGCATCCTGCCGGCGCCTTCAGCGCAGATGGGTAAGGTGACAACAGAGTGCTGCTAGTAGTGATTACCGCGGCATTCATTTCACAGGCCCTTGTGCGGTAATGTGGCGGCAACGTTAATGTTCGATGTTTCGATAAAGCCCCGCTGCATTGTGCCCAGCCGGGGGATCTCGGGGGTGCCCGTGATGCCGGCGGGGTTGGGAAAGGCGGCGAGCTGGAGTTGACCCTCCGTCTGCGGAGCGGTCTGCCCGGAGACCGCCCGAGAACTCGTGGACCTGCTGGAACTGCTGACCCCGGGGCCGGTGCAAGGCCTGGCCGACCTGCCGCGCAGCCGCCTACACGAAGCTGGCGGGCACCGTGTTGCGCTAGCAGTTTTTGCTTGGCCGCATTGCGCGTGCGGCCCCAGTTTCCCCTTGCGTCAGGGGCGCGGCATCGCCATTTTCCGCCACCTTGGCCCCAGGGGCGCGCGCATGAGGCGCGTGACCAACAGGCTGTCTACTGGTCGGAGAGGAGGTGCGCATGAACGCACTCACGCCACTGGGGATGGTCTCGGAGCTTCCGAGCAGGAACCAGGACTTTGACGCTATCTCGGCCGGGGCCGGGGAACCGAAAGATTATTTCGTGGAGCGTGACGGGCAGAAATTTGCCGGCATGCATCTGCTCGTTGATCTGTGGGGCGCGCGCGGGCTGACCGATCCGGCGCAGATCGAGACGGCGCTGAGGGAGGCGGCGACGGCGGCGGGAGCAACCATCCTGCACAGCCATTTCCACCACTTTTCTCCGAACGGTGGCGTGTCGGGGGTGGTGGTGCTGGCGGAAAGCCACATCTCCATCCACACTTGGCCCGAGCGCGACTTTGCCGCCATTGACATCTTCATGTGCGGCGCCTGCGATCCGTATCTGTCGGTGCCGGTGCTGGAGCGAGCCTTTGCGCCGGACCGGGTGACACTCGACGAGCAGCGGCGCGGGCGGGTCTACTAGCCGCCCGCCCGGCAATAATGACCGATATGTGGCTTAACGAAACGCTGTACCCGGATTGGGGACAGCGTTTTCGAGTTGTGCGCGAACTGGCGCGCGAGCGCAGCCCGTTCCAGGACATCGTCGTGTTCGAAAGCGCCACGCATGGCCGCGTGATGGTGCTGGACGGAGTGATCCAGATCACCGAAGGCGACGAGTTCGTCTACCAGGAGATGCTGGCGCATGTGCCGCTGCTGGCGCACGGTTTTGTGCGCGACGTGCTGATCATCGGGGCCGGCGACGGCGGCGTTCTGCGCCGCGTGCTGCAGCACCGCACGGTAGAGCGCGCGGTGATGGTGGAGATCGACGAGGCGGTCATCCGGCTGGCGCGGCGTCACCTGCCGAGCATCGCCGGCACCGCCTGGGACGATCCACGGGCAAAAGTGATCGTGGGCGACGGCATCGCCCATGTGCGCGAGGCCGCGGGCGGCAGCTACGACGCCATCGTGGTCGACAGCACCGATCCGATCGGCGTGGGCGAGGTATTGTTCACCGACGAGTTCTATGGTCACGCCGGCCGCGTCCTGCGCGACGGGGGATTGATCGTGAACCAGTGTGGCGTGCCGTTCATGCAGGCCCAGGAGTTGCGCGACACCAGCGCGCGGCGTGCCCGGCACTTTAGCCATGTCGGCGCCTATGTCGCGGCCGTGCCGACCTATGTCGGCGGGTTCATGACCTTGGGGTTCGCGGCCAAGCAACCCGGGCTCGACGCGGTCGACGTCGCGGCGATCCGGGCGCGCGCGCAAACCAGCGGAATTTCTGGGACGACGCGGTATTGGACACCGGAGATCCACGTGGGCTCGTTCCACCTGCCACCCTATATATCGCGTGCGCTGCACCCGGACGGGTGATTTTCGGTCCGGGTCAATCAGCTGCATGGCTGTGGTCTGCCCGGCATGCAGAGAGATTCGGTATAAGATGGCTCGCAGGAAATACGTATCGTATCAGAACGAAATAGGCGTGCGCGGGCGGTCTTTGCGAGGACGCCCGCCGCAGGACCATCGCCGTATCCTGTACTTCACCCGGTCCTCGCCAAGACGATGTCCGCACTGCTCCAGCAGTGTCATGCCAACACACCCGTCTGACCTGTCACAGTAGTGCTAGTTAGCTCGGAAACCGCTCGAGCTAGAATGAGGCCAGCCCTAAACTTAAGACTTCTATATTCCTATTGGAGTTTTCCAGATGAAGCGAGCTCGTGAGCCGCGCTTCGTTAGCCACTTTCGGTACGGCGTGCCATTCTGGCCTGCTCCATCGCCTTGCGTCGCCGCACGAGTGAAACAGTACCAGCCTCTGCGGTGAGCGCTGCAGACAAGCTGGCGCGAGCAACGGTAATGGCCGCCTCTGCCTCAGACCTCCGGCACCGGGCAATTTCTACTGCCCGCTTGGCGCTTGGAAGCCAAGCTGCGAACGTTTCTACCGCCGCATCCGGCGCCTCTGCTCGAGTGGACGCTTCCACCTCCTTCAGGATTGCGGTTTGAGCAGCCTGCTCCTGCTCAAATGTCTCAAACCCAACTGCCAGGCACTTGGCGAGATCGCGCCGGGCAATCTCCACTGCCTCCCGTTGCAATCTTAATGTCACCTGAAGAGAGTTGCTCACAAGCTCGGTCCGTCAACCATCGTTCGTAGTTCCAGAAAGGTCTGTTCCGATATGACTACTTCGCCTCCTGGGCGACGGCGATGGCGAGCTTTTTTAGCAGCCGCTTGCTCTGCAGGCGACGCCGATCTCGGGTCCTTCGAGCGCGGCTTCTGCATCGACCAACCGACCGCCTTGAGCGCCTCCCAGCCGCGTTGGGTCGCCACCTCGGTCGGCCCAGTTCGCTCGCGATGCAGGCCGCGACCTTGCGGCTCGACCACGCCCCGCCATCGGGCGACCTCTGCAGCCGGGGCCTCGAGCTCTACCTCGCTCAGGTGTGCGGCCGTTGGAACCCTGGAAATCCCTCTCCGAATCGAGGAGAGCGAACCGTACCCGGCCAAGCATGCTTGAGAATCCGGCTGTGCACGAGTCAATCAGCCGGAATCCGTATGATACCGACGCCTATCGCCGGAAGGCGCAACGTATGGATTTCAGACCGAGCAGCAATACACCAATTTGTTTACCCCCCGGCTCGTGTCGGCTCGTGTCGGCTTCGGCAGGTGAATCAGAGTAGAGTGTGAGTGCCTGACTGCAACGCCCACATCATGACGGTGAGCCCCTGCGCCCGGAGTGCAGGGGTGCCTCGAGCATCTCCGCTCGGCCAGGCGCCGGGGCGCGTCACGCCGGAGACGTAGAACCGAGCGCCTACTTCGCCGCGGCTGTCGCCGTTTCCTTGTACACCTGAAAATGGCGATGGGCCGTCTTGCTTTGCAGGGCATAGATCCCATCCACCTTGCCGCCCGGATACGGGCCCGGCATGCGCACGGGCAGCGCCTCCATGCGCGGCTGCATGGTCGGCTCGCCCACGATCATCTGCTCGTTGAAGTTCTCCAGGTCGCGATATTTCAGTCCCGTCACGTCCGACCACAGCGGCCAGGCGTCGGCCGCGGTCATTTCGTAGAACAGCATTCTGCGCGGCTGCCCGGACAGGTTGAGCGCCGAGCCATGCACCGCGCGAACGTGATGCACGCTCATGCTGCCGGCGCGGCCGTAGATCGGCACCGCCTTGGACAGGTCGACCTGCGAGTTCACGTCCCGTATGGCGCCGACGAAAAAGCCTTCTTCGCTGCGGTGATCGTAGACCGGACCGCGATGGCTGCCGGGAAGCACCCGCAACGCGCCGTTCTCGCTGGTCACGTCGTCCAGCATGATGCCGATCGCCAGCAAGTCGTCGTTGGTGTGCGGATAGAAGGCCCAGTCCTGGTGCCATTCCACCGGGGCCCCGTAGCCCGCCGCCTTCATGTTCAGCTTGCTGCCGAACAGCCTGATGTCCGGCCCGATCAGTTGCATCAACGGACCGGAGACCGCGGGACTGCGCACGATTTCCCAAAAGATCGGGTGCTGCCGCACCGGATCTTTCAACCGCCGCACGCGCGGGTTCTGCGGCGTGTGGCTGTCCTCGAAATCGTAAACAGCGTTGCTCTCGGTGACGCCGCGCGCCTGCTCGACGAACTTCTCCACCACGTCGCGCACCCGCCCCAGCAGCTCGGGCGACAGCACGTTTTCGACAAGGATATATCCGTCCCGGTGGTACGCGGCGATCTGCTGCTCGGTCAGCATGGGTATCCTCTCCTTAGCGGATTGAGCCTTGATACAGCGGCATCCCGGCAACGCCGGCGTCGAAGCGCAGCAGGCGGCCCGACATCGGTGTGGCGTCTTCGGTCACGGTCGTGCCGAAATCGCACACATACAACGTCTGGCCGGAAAAGACGCAGTTCAGCGGCACGCCTCCGGTCTCCACGAAATCCAGCACAGCACCGTCGGGAGCCAGCACGTCCAAACCTCCGGAGCTGAATCCGGTGATCCAGAAATTGCCGTTGACGTCGATCTTGAACCCGTCCGGGATGTGCTTTTCCGGGAGCGTCTGCAGCACCGTCCGCTGCCCATCCTTGGTGCGGCGGACCACGTTGCGCGTGTAGCTCTCAACCCAAACAATGGAACCATCCGGCTCGGCCACGATGCCGTTGGGGTAGACGCGCCCCACCTCCTCCAGTACATGCGTGCTGCCATCCGCCTCGATGACGCAGATATATCCCATGTGCGGCTTGTTGACCGGGTCCCAGTCGCCGGAATCCGTGAAATACAGGCGACAGTCCGGGCCAAAGGTGAGGTCGTTGGGCGCGGTTAGTGCAATCCCGTCCGCCTCCGTCGCCACCACCTCTACTTTTCCCTCCGGACTGGCGCGCTGGATGGACGGCGGCACCCGCACCGGCGCCACCCATTTGCCCACCGTCGGCGTGTTCGTGCAGTACACAAAACCGTCGCTGCCAAGCATGCAGGCATTCGGCCCACCGCCGACGAACGCGTAGGTGCCTGTTTTGCCGCCGGGGCTCCACACGCCGATCTCGCTGCGATATGTGTTGGCGAACACCACCCTGCCGTCCGGGAGCGGATAGGGTCCCTCCGGATGCCCGAGTCCTTCTGCTAAGACCTCGATTCTTCTATTCACCTGATCCTCCCGCGGCGCCGGCATCGGCGACGCCATACCGAACGCCTATCTCGCCGCCACCGTCGCGCTCTGCCCGTCGCTCAGCATGGTCATTCTCTCCTCGGTAAGCAAAGCCTTTCTCGCAGCGTCATGCCGGCGCTGCCGGGCTCCCCGCGCGGTGCCGTTCCAGTTTGGTGACTTCGGTCGCCAGCGCTTCAACGTGCGGATGATCGGCAACGCGCAGCGGCGGCGACAGGCGCCCGTCAGCCACCACCAGCACGCGATCCGCCGCCTCGAACATTTCCAGCACTTCGGTGCAGAACATCACGACGGCATTGCCGCCCTGCACGAATTCGCGCAGCAGCCGATAGATCTCACGACGGCTACCGATATCCACCCCGCGCGTCGGCTCTTCGAGTAGCAAGAGCTTGGGCCGCCGCAGCACGGCTTGCGCAATCGCCACTTTTTGCTGGTTGCCACCGGACAGCGACCGTATGTTTTGCACCACAGTGCGCGCCTTGACCAGGAATTGGCGGACCGCATCCTGCGCTATTGCCCGCATCCGCCGACGTCGCAGCAGCACCCCGGCGATATCAGGGCGCCCGAGTCGTACCAGCAGATTGTCGCCTACCGACAGGTTCGAGTACAAACTTTCCTGACGCGTGGCAGGAACGAAAGCGGTGTTGCCGCGAATAGCAACTGCCCCGGATTGGCGTGCGATCGCGATGTTCCCGCGTGCTCGTTCCACCCCGGCCAGCGAGCGCAGCAGCTCACGTGCGCCCGATCCCTCCACGCCCATCAAGGCCAGGATCTCGCCGGAGCCGACATCGAACGAGAGCGGCCCGAACACGCCGCCGAAATGCCTCCAATCCGCCACCCTGACCAGCGCGCGATCCTCGGCCGCACGAGATAATGCAGCATGCACGACCGCCTCACGGTCGCTGGTCGCAACCTGCACCATGTTGCGCGCGATCGCCTCTTCGCTCAGCTCCGCTCCCTGGAGGATTGCAGTCACTCGCCCGTCGCGAACGATGGCGACCCGGCCGGCATGTCTCGCAAGATCGCTCAGCCGATGCGTGACTAAAATTACGATCTTTCCGGCCCCGGCCAGCGCGTGGATTTCGCGGAACAGCTCGTCGGATTCTTCATCGGTCAGGGCTGAATTCGGCTCGTCGAACAGGAACACGCGCACATTTCGGGCCAGGGCGCGGGCAATTTCGGTGCGCTGCTGGGCCGCGAGCGTGCAGGAGCCGAGTCTGCGCGACGCGATCCCGGCAATGCCCAGCGCTTGCATCAGCGCGAGATCGCTTGGGCTGGAGGCGGGGCGCCTCACCCGCGTGCCCTCGCGCCCGACCAGCAGATTTTCCGCCACCGTCAGATTGCCGAACAGCTGCGGCTCCTGATGCACGACGGCCACGTCGCGGGAGGACCAGCCGCTGCCCTCAGCAACAATCTCCCCGGAATCCGCTATTTCCTCGCCCGCCAGGATGCGGATCAGAGTGCTCTTGCCGGCGCCGTTCGGCCCGGCAATGCCCAGCACCTCGCCTTCCGCCAAGTCGAGGTCGAGCCCGTCCAGCGCCCGCGTGTTGCCGTAGCTCTTGCGCAGCCCGCTCACGCGGATGCGATCGGCCGTGATCAGCCTGGCGCTCACGCGGCACGGCGCGCGCGTAACCGGGTCAGCCCGAGATCGAGCGCCACCGCTCCGATCGTGACCGCGCCCAAGAAAATCTGCTGGGCGTGCGGGCCAGGCGAGAGCAGGGCGAGGCCGATCTGCAATTCCGCCAGCAATAGCGCGCCGCCGACAGTGCCGGCCACGGTGCCTTTTCCGCCAGACAGGCTGGCGCCGCCGATGATGACGGCCGCGAACACCGGAAACGTTTGCGACAGCCCCAGATCTGGCTGCGTCGTCTGGATGAACGAGAAATCGAGAATGCCGGCGATCGAAGCCAGCACGCTGCACAGCACGAAAGCCAGAATTTTGTATTGCCGTACTGCGAGCCGCGCGAGCGCGGCGGCGACCGGATTGCCGCCGATCGCAATCCAGCGAAACCCGATAAGCGAGCGGTGTAGCAAAAATCCAACCAGCACCGCCAGCAGTATCATCCACAGCACCTCGATGGAGAATTGATGTTCTCCGAGCTGCGCGGTCAGGGCGGTGAAGAAGGCGAGCTGCCCCGGGCTGACCGCAAAACCCTCCGGCGGATACGCCGGGTTGAACGTCGATGCGTGCGTCACGTACAGCGAGAGGCCGTACAGCAGGTTGTAGCTGCCGAGCGTCACGATGAAGGCAGGGATGCGCAGATAGGTGGTCAGCACCCCGTTGAACAGCCCGACCGCAACCGCAACCAACAGTGTCAGCAGCAACGCAAAACCGATCGGCACGCCCCCCATGATCCAGATCACCGCCAGCGAATTGGCAGCCAAACCGTACATGGCGCCGACGGACAGATCGATTTCGCCAACCACGATCACCAGCGTGAGGCCCAGCCCCATGATGGCGACCGAACTCATCGAGCGCAGCACGGAGATGATGACGTCGGTGTTCAGGAACGCGGTGTTGAACTGCGCGAACACCAGAGCCACGACCACGATGGCGACCAGCAGACCGCCCAGCCGCAGCGCCAGATCGTAGGTAGCCCGCCCCGCCGCCGTCGCCCGCGACAGGGCGGACGGGGCAGCGGTCAAAGTGTCGGCGGGCGCCGCCACGACAGGTTCAGTTGCCGGTCGCCATGGTCGCCGACAGTTCCGCGCGAGCCTGGGCGGTATCCGCCTTCGTCACCGGCCGCAGCGTCTGTGTATTCGGCAGCACCACGCCATTGGCCAGGAACTGCGCGCAAGCCGGCCCGCCGAACGCCGCCTGATCGGGCCAGCGCTGATCCAGCGACGCCACCTGGATACCGGCGTCGATTGCGTCAAGCTGCCCCTTGCTGACGTTCCATCCGATCGTGAACACTTTGCCGACGCGATTGAGCTCCTTGATCGCCCGGTCGGCGTGCTCGGCGCCGATATCGACGTTCTCCACGAACTGCACGTCGGGATGCGCCGACAGGAACGCCTTGTAGATGTCAAAGCTTTTGCCCGGCTCGTAGGACGTGTTGATCGCGTTCTCTTCGGTGGTCACGAATTTTGCATCGGGAATGGCTTTCTGGATTGCCTCGCGAAAACCCTTCATGCGGCCCTGCGCCCAGAACTCGGCCGGATCGCCGCCGGAGACCGCAAACACCTTCAGGTGGTTGCCCGTCTCGTCCATCCATTTCAGCACCACCTCCGCCGCGGTCGCGCCTTCCTTTGGCGGCAGCTGGGTGAAATTGGTGAATTCGTGTCCGTGCGACGACACGCCCGACGTGAACACCGGAATCCCTTGCCCCATCATCTTGTTGGCGATCGACGTGGTGGAATCCGTGGTGGTCGGTTCGATGGAAATGCAGTCGATCTGGCCTGCGGCCAGCTTCGCCTCGATCTGCGACACCTGCTCGTTGGCGTTCGTCTGCACCGGCGCGATGGACGTGCAGTCCAGCGGATAGATGGCGTTGCCGAGCTCGCAGCCATGCTTGAAACCGGCGGCGTATTGCGGCGAGAACAACGGAATGCCGGAGCCCTGGTAGGAAAACACGTAGTTGATTTTTTGGTGCGCCTTCACCTTGTCGGCGATCCGGGGCGCCAGCGTAAACTCGCCCCAGCTCAGTTTTGCGGTGAACGGCGCGCCTTCCAGCTTGTCGCCTGAGGTCGGGATCTGCGAGGCGCTGTTCTGGGCACACGCCTCTGCCATACCGAACGCGGCAGTGGCCCACAGCACCGTCAGCCCAACGCGAAAAATTCCGGCCATCGTGTCTCCCCCGATCTATGCCGATTGCGCTCGGCTTGCGTGAGCGAGACTATAGTTGGCGGTCACCCATGACCACCCCTATCGGTACGTCCTGCCCACCGGGACCTTCCGGCTCGGCCGTGACCTGTACCAGGCGCGGATCGAGCCACGGCGACGCGCTTCTGGAAACGCCCGGAATGTTGGCTCCGGCATCCTCGTAGCGCCCGCTAGCCAAACCGCGCGCCTCCGCCTCGGTGGCGGCATTGGCCCACAGTTCGCCTTGGTACGGACTGTTCTGCCAGGCCAATTCACCGAGTAGCGCAGGCACGGGCTTCAGGCGGAAAATCGGCATGTCAGCGCCTCACCCGGTCCAGCCGGCGGCAGCGATGCCGCTGGTCACCGCCGCGGTGGTGCGCGTCACCGGTTCCACCCGGAGCGCGCCGGCCTCCCGCAACAGCGCCTCGGCCCGGCTGCGCCGCTCGGCATCGGTCGTGCGCACCGCCAGCACCAGCTCGCCTCGTGCCGCCGCCTGCTCCCGCGCCTCGTGCTGCGCCGAATCGGCGGCCGAGCTGGCGCTGTGGGCGACCAGGCCTGCTCCCGTCCCCACCGCCGCCGCGGCGGCCAAGGCCACTCCCGCGGCGCCACCGGTCAGCGCCGTGGCCGCCGCCGCCGCGGCGAAGGCACCGACCGTTCCCGCCATGCTGGTGTGCAATGTCCGCATCGAGCGCGAGTCGTCGTCGCTCAGTGGCGTCGCGGCGCCCTGCTCCGGCGTGGCTTCCGCGGCAGACGGCTGGGCGATCGGCAGACTTAGGTCGGCATGGTCGAAGCCCGCCGAGCGCAAACGGCCCATCGCATCCTGGAGTGCCGCGTCGCTGGAAAACACCGCCTGCACTTCTTTGACCTCGTCCCCGATCACGGGGCCGGGTTTTTGTGCCTCCTCCGGCATGATCCGCCTCCTGTCGCGTTCACGCTATTGCGAACGCCCAGGCTTGGAAACGCGTCGGCGCGCCGGCTGTTCCCCCCTTGCTGTACCCGGCCCGTTCAGACCTGCTGGAAGCGGGCGCGGGCCGCACGCTCGATGGCTGCGGCCACCAGCGGCTCGATGTGCAGCTCACTGCGCACGAAACCGAGCATTTTCAAGCTATCCTGCTCAGCGAGCCGGTCCGCCGCGATCACCTCGCAGCCCAGCGCATAGGCTGTCTCGCGCAGCCGGGGCTCCAGCGCCTCGCGGATCATGCGCGCCGCGTGGGCCAGGCCTTCCTCCTCGTCCAGCAACGCGATCGCCGCGTCGGTGGCGGCGGTCAGGCGCTCGGTCGAAAAATCATGAAACACCGGCAGGGTTTGCACGAGCCCGGCCATCGCCCCGATCTCGCGGTCGGTGATTTCGCCGCTGGCGGCGGCAATCAGCACCATGGTGCAGACCAGAGCTTCCTGGGCATCCAGTCCGGTACGCGCCAGCATCTGCGCCGTCTCCCTGCCGTGTCGGCGGGGACCCTCCGCTATCGCGCGGACCGGATCAAGCACGGTTTGTCCATATGGCGTTCACGTCGCCATCAGCAAACCACGTCGCGCAGAGCGCCGTCGGCGTCACCCCGGCGTGGCAAAAAGCACTGTGGAACGTCCCGCCATGCTGTACAGCCGGTTGACGCGGAAACTGTCCTGCGGGGCGTCCGGTTCGGCGGTGTCGAACAGGCGCAGCCAGCTCCGCTCCCCGGCCACCTTCGGCAGGCAAAACGGCACCACGTCGTGATAGGCGTTGAGCAACCACAGCAGCGTGGCATCAGCCGACAGCCGGGGTACGCGCGTGGCCTGTGCCCGCCCGTCCAGCAGCATGCCGAAACAGCGCGTGTTCGAATCGTTCCAATCCTCGATGGCCATGTCCGTCCCGGTCGTGCTGATCCAGCTCACGTCCCGACCGCTGAACTCCTCGTGCAGTGCGCCGCTCAAAAAACGGCGGCGGCGCAGCATCGGATAGCGCCCGCGCAACTCGATCAGGTATCGAACGAAGGCGCGCAGCGCCATCCCGTTTTCGTCCACCTGCCAATCCACCCAACTCATCTCGTTGTCCTGGCAATAGGCGTTGTTGTTGCCCTGCTGGGTGCGGCCAAACTCGTCTCCGGCCAGTAGCATCGGGGTGCCTTGCGACAGCAGCAGTGTCGCGAGAAAATTGCGTTTTTGCCGCTCACGTAGGCTGCGGATCGCGGCGTCATCGGTGGGGCCTTCCACGCCGCAATTCCAGCTCCGGTTGTCGGGGTTCCCGTCGCGGTTCTGCTCGCCGTTGGCCTCGTTGTGCTTGTCGCTGTAGCTGACGACATCGGTTAGCGTGAGGCCATCATGCGCGGTAACGAAATTGATGCTGGCCCAAGGTTTTCGGCCGCGCCGGTCGAACTTGTCGGCCGACGCGCACAGTCGCGCCGCCAGTTCGCTGACCACGGCAAAATCGCCACGCCAAAAACTGCGCACTGCGTCGCGAAACCTGTCGTTCCATTCCGCCCAGCCGGGCGGGAAACCACCCACCTGGTAGCCACCGGGCCCCAGGTCCCACGGCTCGGCGATCAGTTTCACGCCGGATAGCACAGGGTCCTGGCGGCAGGCATCCAAAAACCCCCCGCCCTCGTCAAAACCGTGTTGCTCGCGCGCCAAAATCGTGGCAAGATCGAACCGGAATCCGTCGACGTGCATGTCCTGCACCCAGTAGCGCAGGCTGTCGGTGGCCATCTGCAGCACGCGCGGGTGCGACAGGTTCAGCGTGTTGCCGGTGCCGGTGTCGTTGACATAGCGACGTTTATCGCCCGGCATCAGGCGGTAGTAGCTGGCGTTATCGATGCCGCGGAACGACAGGGTGGGCCCGTACTCGTTACTCTCGGCCGTGTGGTTGTAGACAACGTCGAGAATCACTTCCAGTCCCGCGTCGTGCAGGCGGGCGACCATCTCCTTAAACTCGTTGATGGCGTAGCGGGCAGAATAGCGTACCTCCGGCGCAAAGAACGCCAGCGTGTTGTAACCCCAAAAATTCGTCAGGCGGAGATCGTGCAGATGCAGCTCGTCAACGGACGCGTGCACCGGCAGCAATTCTACGGAGGTCACCCCGAGGCTTTTGATGTAATCCACGACGGTCTTGGTCGCCAATCCGCCAAAACTGCCCCGCAGCGGTGGCGGCACGGCGGGATGCAGTTTTGTAAATCCGCGGACATGGGTTTCGTAGATGATGGTGCGATCCCAAGGCACGTGCGGCGGCCGGTCGCGGCCCCACGTGAAGGCGGGATCGACGACCCGGCATTTCGGCATGAACGGGGCGCTGTCGGTGGGATCGAACGAGAGGTCGCCGGCGGCGTCGCCCACCGCAAAGCCGAACACTGCCGGATTCCAGCGCAGCTTTCCGACCAAGGCGCGCGCGTAGGGATCGAGCAGTAGCTTGTTGGCGTTGAACCGGTGTCCGGCGGTCGGCTCATAGGGTCCGTGCACCCGGTATGCGTAGACCGTGCCCGGCCGCGCGTCGGACAGGTAACCGTGCCAGACCTCGTCGGTGTATTCCGGCAACTCGATGCGCTCGATCTCGTGCTGGCCATCGTCATCGAACAGGCACAGTTCCACGCGCGTCGCGTGGGCCGAGAACAAAGCAAAATTCACGCCGATGCCGTCCCAGGTGGCGCCAAGCGGATTTGGCAGGCCTTCGCTGACGCGCGCGAATGAGGCAGCGGTGGAAACGTCCATCAAACTCCGCCGATAAGTCGAAAGCCCCGAGCTGCCTCGCGAGCGATTACAGATACGGGTTATTCTATCATCATGACGGCGACAATGTTGAGGAACGCTTTCGTCTGGCCGACGGTACCGCAAGTCTTGCACGACCGGTCGCAGCAGTCGATCAAGAGCTAAGCCGCCGGGAACGTGATCGCTGATCCGCCACGGCGCCGTCAGGCCGGCACGAGCTGCTTCTCCTGCCGCGCGAGATCAGGCAGGAGGGGCAGCAAGGCCGGTAAATCCCGCTCCGCCACGCAGACCAAAAACCGGTGCCGTGGCGCGATCTGTTTGCGAGCATCCCGCTGCAAGGCCCGATCCAACTGCGGCAGCCCGTCCGGACCGAGCGGCAATGCGGCCAAACCCAGATCGGCGTACAATTCGAGCAGCGATGACTCCGCTCCCCAGACCGCGGGGTCGCGTCCTTCCTGCACGGCCAGATCGCGCAGCCGCCACACTGCCGAAACCCGGTCCGTATCCGCACCGGCCGGATCTCCAAGTGCCAGCAACACGCGGCCGACCCGGCGGAAGACGATGCCGGCCCGCTCGGCCTCGCCCCAGACCACGCCATCGGCCGCAGCCGGCGGTCGCCCACCCAGCGCCGCGTATTGCAGGCGGGCCGCTTCGTCCCAGGGCAGCCAGCCGACCCGACCGGGGCGCAGCAAGCGCCACAGCGCGAGCAACCCCAGCACCACCGCCAACGCCACCGAAGCTCGCAACGAGTTGGGCACGTCGCGCGAGAGAATGACCTTCCAGAAACTGTCATCCTCCAGCCAGCGAACATGCCGCTCGAACCGGGCCAGCGCCAGCACGCACACCACCAACGTCACCAGCGGCACCGCGACGGAAGCTTGCATGCGCCCGGTCAGCAGGCGGGCATGGCGGTAGAACGCCCGCCGGTACGGCGCGATCAGCAGGGCAGCCAGCACCAGCATGCCCGCGAGCCAAAGCGGCTCGCCCTGCGCGATCGTGAACGCCGCCGAGACCAGTAGCAGAACGATGGTCGCCCCCCAGGCCAGCGCCACCCGCCGCGCCAGGGCCGCGGAGAACACCAAAAGCGCCGCACCGATCAGCGAGGGCACGAATGAGCCCGCCTGTGCCGCGACCTCTGCGTAGTCCGGATCCATCCAGGAAAAATCCGGCCGCTGCTCCAGCACGCCCAGCGACAGCAGCAGAAAACCGCACAGCGCGACCGCGCCGGTGCCGGCCGCGACCGCGAGATCCGGCTCGCTCCAGCGCGCGCGCGCAACCGGCCGGTGCAGCAGCGTGCCCCCGCGCAGCAGCATCTCGTTGCCCGCGAACAGCGTGCCTGCCAGAAAAAGCGGAATCACGTAGTAGTATAGCCGGAACACCAGAATGGCACCGACGATGATGGGCGCCGGCAGGTAGCCGGACAGGCCGAACAGCATGGCCCCGTCGAACACGCCAAGCCCGCCCGGCAGATTGGTCATCAGCCCCGCAGTGTAGCTGGCCAGGTAGACCGCGAGAACGCGCGCATAGCTCAGCCCTTCGGCGTGCGGCAGCAGGGCGTGGATGATCGCGGCGGTCACGGCCACGTCGACGCTCGCTAGCAGCACCTGCCCTAGTGCCATGCGCCATTGCGGCAGTTCGATACTGTAGCCGAACAGGCGCAGGCGGGGCATGGCGCCGGAGAGTGTGACGTAGCCAAGCACGGCCCCCCACATCGCGAACTCCGGCGCCGTACAGCGCCCATAGCGGCAGATGCTCGCCGAAATAGGGCACGGCGCGCGGTTCGCCGAACAGGATGCAGCCGCCCAGCACCATGGCGCCGAGGCCGAAAGTGAGACTGCAGAATGCAATGACTTTGCCAATCGCGAACGGCGGCAACCCCCAATGCGAGTACAGCCGGTAGCGCACCGCGGCACCCGAGACGGCGGCGAACCCGAGATTGTGCGACAGCGCATAGGCGCAGAACGACGCGAATGCCGCGCGCGCGTAGCTGACCGGATAGCCCGCATAGAGCGTTCCCAACCGATCGTAGAAGGTCAGCACGCCATAGGCGGCGACCGCCCAGGCGAACGAGATCACCAGGGCAGTATCCGGAATAGCCCGCAGCGCGGCATGGATCTGGTGGATCTTAAGCGAGCGGAACTCGCGCTGCACGACATAGATCGCGCCGATCAGCAGCAGCAACCCCAACAGCGCCGGCAGATGGCGGCCGTAACGTTTCAGCCAGTCGGGCATTCTGCGGCGCCCACGCTCAGGCTGCAACGGCCGGTGCGGCCACGCGCCGCAGCGCCGTCTCGATCAGACGCACCGTTTCGGGTATGCCGTACAGCGCCGCGAATTGGCCGAAGCGCGGGCCTTCCGGCTGGCCCAGCAGCACCTGGTAAAGGCAGCCGAACCAGGCGCGCAGCTCGGCTTGCGGATAGTGACGCTTGCCCACCTCGTACACCACCGTCTGCACGTCCTCACCCGGCGTGCCCGGCGGCAGTGCCGCGCAGCGACGACGCAAGATCTTCCAACGCCTCGCGCTCCGCCCGCGTCGGGTCGCGCAACTGCCGGGTCGCCAGCACAAAACCCTGGCTGTAGGCAACAGCGTGCTCGATCAGCCGGGCGAGGAACGGCGTAGTCTCGGGGGTTGCCTCGGGCGCGTAGCGGCGCACGAAACCCCACAGCACGTCGGGCGACGTCGCACCCACTGTCGCCGCAAGATTTTGCAGCATGGCGAACGATATCGGCGTCAGCGCACCCTCGGGCACGTGGCCGGCATGGATGTGCCAGGCGGCATTCTGCATGCGCTCGGGCTCGGGCTGCACCTGCGCCTTTTCCACATTGCCGATATATTCGTCGACCGCGCGCGGAATCACGTCAAAAAACAGTCGCTTGGCCCGCTGCGGCTGGTTGTACATGAACTGCGAGAGACTTTCGGGCGGAGCGAACGTCAGCCACTCGTCCAGCGAGAGTCCGTTGCCGCGGCTCTTGCTGATCTTTTGGCCGTGCTGATCCAAAAACAGTTCGTATGTCATCCCCTCGGGCGGCGCACTGCCCAGGATGCGGCAAATGGTTGAAGAAAGTTTGACGCTGTCGATCAAGTCCTTGCCGGACATTTCGTAATCCACGTCCAGCGCGTGCCAGCGCATGGCCCAGTCCGCCTTCCACTGCAATTTTGCGTGGCCCCCCGTAACCGGCGTGATGTACGGTTCGCCGCTGGCGGGATCGCGCCACGTCACCGTGCCGGCCACAAAGTCCTTGTGCTCGATACGCACCTGCATGACGTGCCCGGTCACCGGATGGATTGGCAGGATCGGCGAATAGGTCGCGGCGCGCTCCGGCCCGAGGGTGGGCAGCACGGCGGCCACGATGTCATCGTGCCGTTCCAGCACACGGAGCAGCGCTGCGTCGAATTTTCCGCACCGGTAATATTCGGTGGAGGACGCAAGCTCGTACACAAAACCGAATTTCTGGAGAAATGTCTCCAGCATAGCGTTGTTATGCGCGCCAAAACTGTCGAACTTACCGAACGGGTCCGGGATCCGGGTCAGCGGCTGGCCTAGATGCGCCCGCAGCATCTCCGCGTGCGGCACGTTGTCCGGCACTTTGCGCAGCGCGTCCATGTCGTCGCTGAATGCGATCAGGCGCGACGGCAGCCCGGTCAGCACGCCAAAAGCGTGGCGTACCCAGGACGTGCGAGCGACCTCGCCGAACGTGCCGATATGCGGCAGGCCGGACGGACCGTATCCGGTCTCAAATAACGCCGCATCCTTGCCGCTGGCCGCCAGGCGGGCTGCAACTCGCCGCGCTTCCTCGAAGGGCCATGCCTTTGGCACGGCGCCCTGCAGTGTGGTGCGGAGCGTCTGGGGCATGATCGGCCGCAAGCTATGGAGCGGGTTCCCGTTGGTCAATGCACACGGCCCCCTATACTGGCGCGCATGATCGGTCCGGCCCTCGGCGGCAGTCGCGCGGCAGCGCCAAGCATAAAGCTGCCGAGCGCGCCCTCGCTCGCTGCCGGCGTCGGCCGGGCCGCCATCCTGACGGAGGACGGCGAGGTCCTGGAATTTCCCGCCGCCGAGGCCGGCGCGGCGCTGCGTACGATGCCGCCGCCGCTGTTGGTCCACGCGCCGGCAACGCTACGGCGCCTCGGCCAGCCCGGACTAGCGGCCTACGACCTGCTGGACCTGTTTCTGTTCGTCCACCCGGCGCAGCCGGCAGCACCGACCCCGCGCGGACTGGCGCTGGCCGTCGGCCTCGATCCGCCGGGCGACACCCTCAGCGACATGGCAGCCATGCTGCCCAGCATCGCCGCGGCGATGCTGGCGCGGCTCGCTGCCGGGCGAGACACGCCGCAAAACCGCGACGCGGCGGCGCTGGCTGCGCGGATGGGGCAAGCGGGATGGGGCTGGGCCGGCGCCGTGCTGGCCGCCCTCGGCCAGCCGGCGGCGCTGCCCAATGTCGAACCGCTGCGGGTCTGGCGCCGCTTGCCGAAATGGCAGGAGACGGCTCCCGCGCCGCGTCCCACCCAGCATTCGGTAGCAGGCGCGGAGGCCCGCCGCCGGCTGGCTGCCATGCTCGGGCCGAACGCGGAGCAGCGGCCGGGACAGGCCGACTACGCCGCCGCCGCAGCGCTGGCGTTTTCTCCGCGGGAGCAGCGCGGCGAGCCGGCGGTGGTGCTGGCCGAGGCGGGCACCGGCGTGGGCAAGACGCTGGGCTACGTGGCCGCCGCCAGCCTGTGGGCCGAGCGCAACGGCGCCCCGGTCTGGGTTTCCACGTTCACTCGCCACCTGCAGCGCCAGATCGAGGCGGAACTGGCCCGGCTGATCCCGGACCCGGTGCAGCGGCGGGCCCGCGTGGTGCTGCGCAAAGGCCGGGAAAACTACTTTTGCCTCCTCAACTACGAGGAGGCGGTCAGCGCGGCGGCGACCGGCATGGCGCCGTCGGGCGTGGTACCGCTGGCCCTGTTGGCGCGCTGGGCAATGGCCACCTCGGACGGGGATATCGCCGGCGGGGACTTGCCGGGTTGGTTCGCCGAACTGTTTGGCACCGCCTTGCCGGCAGCTTTGGCGGACCGGCGCGGCGAGTGCCTGCACTCGGCCTGCCCGCACTGGCGCCGCTGCTTCGTCGAGCACACCGTGCGGCGCGCGCAGACCGCCGATCTGGTCGTGGCCAACCATGCGCTGGTCATGGCGCAGGCGGCATGGGGCGGCATCGATGACGAGGCGGTCCCGCTGCGCTACGTGCTGGATGAGGGTCACCACGTGTTTAGCGCCGCCGACGGGGCTTTTGCCGCGGAATTCTCCGGCACCGAAGCCGGCGAACTGCGCCGCTGGCTGCTCGGCGCCGAGGGCGGCCGGTCCCGCGCGCGCGGGCTTGCGGCGGCGCATCGAGGAACTGGTGAGCGGCCACGCCGAACTCGAGGCGCCGCTCGCCGCCGCTCTGCAAGCCGCCCGCGCCCTGCCCGCCCCCGGCTGGCAGACCCGGCTTGAGGACGAGCTGCCGGAGCTGGCCGGGATCGAGCCGGGCCGGCAAATCCGTCAGAAGTCGTTCTTGCGCGCGCTGCGGAGCCAAGTGCTGGCGCGACTGCCGGGCGAGTCGGCGCCCGGCCCCGGCACCCACGAGTGCGACCTGCATCCGCTCTCCCCCGACCTGCCGGCGCGCGCCGCCGTCCTGGGCCGCGCCCTGGCCCGCATCGAGGCCCCGCTGGCGGTCCTGGTCGAGCGTTTGCCGGAGCGCGTCGACGCAGAAACCGAGGAGGTAGAAGACCCCGAAGAAGCGCTGCGCAGCCGGGTCGAAGCGGTGTGCCGGGGGCTGAAACGCCGTGCCCTGGATCGGCTGCGGGCCTGGCAGCAGATGCTGCGCGCACTTGGCGAACCCCCGCCGCAGCCGGGCACGCGGCCGGACCACATCATGTTCTTGCGGCTGGAGCGGCTGCAGGGAGGGGCGGACCGCGACTTGGCTTTGCTGCGTCATTGGCTCGACCCGACGGTGCCGCTCGCCGCCACCCTGGTGCGGCCGGCGCATGGCGTACTGGTCACCTCGGCCACTTTGCGCGATGCCGGCGAGCGGGACCCCGAGCGCGCCTGGGAAGCCGCCGAGGCGCGGGTGGGTGCCACGCATCTGGCCGCCCCGGCAATACGCGTCGCGGTGAGCAGTCCTTTCGACTATGCCGCCCAAACCCGCGCCTTTGTCGTCACCGACTTGCCGTTTGCCGATATCGGCGCGCTGGCAGGCGCGTTCCAAGCATTGTTTCTGGCCTCGGGCGGCGGCGGGCTCGGGCTATTTACGGCCATCGCCCGCCTGCGCGCGGTGCATGCGCGGATTGCCGAACCGCTGGAGGCGGCAGGCATTCCGCTGCTGGCCCAGCATGTCGACCCGATGGGCAACGCGTCCCTGATGGACATTTTTCGCACTGAGGAGGCTACATGTCTGCTCGGTACCGATGCCATGCGAGACGAAGTCGACGTGCCCGGCCGCGCGCTGCGTCTGGTGGTGTTTGAGCGCGTGCCCTGGGCCAGGCCCGACATCCTGCACCGCGAGCGCCGCATCCACCTGTCCGGCGGCGACCCGAAAGGGTTTGACGACCGCATCGCGCGCTATCGGCTGCGGCAGGCTTTTGGCCGGCTGATCCGCTCGGCCAACGACCGCGGCGCTTTCGTGCTGCTCGACCGTCAGACGCCGAGCCGGCTGCTTTCGGCACTGCCCCAAGGGGTGGCGGTGCAGCGGTTGAGGCTGGCCGACGCGGCTGCGTCGATCCGCACATTCCTCGGCTGAAAAGACCGCATGGCGCTGCGGACCGGCGGGTTGGCGTTCACCTTGCTCCTGGGCGCGCTGGCCGCGCTGCCGCCGCTGGCCATCGACATGGGCCTGCCGGCTCTGGAAAGGATCCGGTCCGGACTGGCGACCACGCCGTACGGAGCCGGGCTCACGCTCAGCGTGTTCCTGGCCGGTTTTGCGCTGGCGCAACTGGTGCTGGGGCCGCTGTCCGACCGCATCGGCCGCCGCCCGGTGCTTTTGGGAGGGCTGGTGCTATTCACCCTGGGCGGACTGGGCTGCACGCTGGCGCCGTCCATCGCCACGCTGATCGCCGCGCGATGGGTACAGGGCTGCGGCGCCGCGGCGGGGACTGTCATGGCGTTCGCCACGGTGCGCGACCTGTTCGAGGGCGCGATCGCCCGGCGGCGGCTGTCCGCCATCGCCACGGTGTTGCCGCTGGCGCCGATGATCGCCCCCACGCTTGGCAGCGCCGTGCTGGCGGTCTCAAACTGGCGCGGCATCTATGCCGTGCTGACCGGGGCCGGGCTGCTGCTGTTCGCGGCGGTGGCAACCCTGATGCGCGAAACGCACCGTCCCAAGGCCGCGCCGACGCCGGTGTCGCACGCCTACTGGCGGGTGCTGCGGAACCGGCAGGTCGGCGGTTTCGCGGCGGCCAATGCGCTGAGTTTCTCCATGCTGTTCGCCTGGGTGTCCGGCTCGCCGTTCGTGCTGATGGGCGCGGCCGGGGTGAGTCCTGCGGTCTTTGGCCTGCTGTTCGCCTGCACCTCCGGCGGGCTGCTGGTGGGGGCCTGGCTGAGCGGGAGGCTGGCGGCGCGGCATGTGCGGCCGCGGCTGCCGATCGTGCTGGGCCTGGCGGGCGCGCTGGCCGGGTCAGGGCTGGCGCTGGCTCTGTTGCTGGGGACCACGGTGCGGCCGGTCACGCTGATACCGGCAGTCATGCTCGCCATGGCCTGCCGGGGCGTGGCCGGGCCGAACATTTCGCACGGCGCGCTGGAGCCGATGCCGGCCATCGCCGGGGTGGTCTCGGCCGTTCTCGGCGCCTCGCAGATGGCGGCGGGGGCGGCGGTCAGCGCCGTGGTAACGGCACTTTTGCCGACGCTCGGCGTGGCGGCGGTGGGGGTGGCCATGATCATCTGCGCCGCGGCGGCTCTGCTGATGGGCAGGTTCGCATCCGCCGGTTATCGTGCCTGAACGATGCGGAGGTGTGGCGATGGATTTTTCCGGCAGGCGCGTGCTGGTCACCGGCGCCGGCAAGGGGATCGGGCGGGCGACGGTTGGGATGTTGGTTCAGCGAGGGGCCGCGGTGGTGGCGCTGAGCCGCGATCCCGCAGATCTGAAGTCCCTGGAAGCCGAGGCAGGCTGCGAAACGGTTGCCGCCGATCTCGCGGATTTGGACGCATCGCTGGCGCGTGTGCGCGAAAGGATGCCGATCGATCTGCTGGTGAACAATGCCGGCACCACCGCGCTGGAACCGTTCTTGGCCACGACGCCGGCGACGTTCTTGCGCGTCCATGCGGTGAACACCGTGGCACCGATGTTCTTGACGCAACTGTTCGCGGCTGGACTGGTGGCGCGGGGTGCGGCCGGCGCGGTGGTGAACGTGTCGAGTAACGCATCATATCTGGGCGTGATCGACCATGCCGCGTATTGCGCGTCGAAAGCCGCGCTGGACGCGCTGACGCGGGTGGCGGCGGTGGAACTGGGGCCGCACCAGATCCGGGTGAACAGCGTCAATCCGTCCATCACCTTGACGCCCATGGGCGAGCTGGCGTGGTCCGACCCGGAAAAATCCGGCCCCGTGCTGGCGCGCATTCCGCTCGGCAGGTTCTTGCAGCCGGAGGAAGTGGCGGAGGCGATCTGCTTTCTGCTCAGCGATGCAGCGGCGGGAATTACCGGGACGTGCCTGACCGTGGATCACGGATTTCGAGCGCGGTAGTGCTCTGGCGCATTCGGTCCATTAACAAGCCGCCGCGGCC
This sequence comes from uncultured Pseudomonadota bacterium, assembly GCA_963822705.1. Classification (GTDB taxonomy): domain Bacteria; phylum Pseudomonadota; class Alphaproteobacteria; order Acetobacterales; family Acetobacteraceae; genus CAVRQM01. The sequence continues at coordinate 226,197 of CAWGIX010000004.1, read as the reverse complement.
GGGCGGCTGATATGTGTCGAATACCGAACGATATGGGCGTGCGTGAGGCAGGCTCAGGAAGGGGTGGGTTTTCGGATCGGCTCCAGCATCCAGATGCCGCGCCACTTGCGCCACTCCGTGCCGGGCTCGGTCCACTTCGGCTTGCGCTTATACGGCTCGGTGCGGACCGGACGTTTTCGCAGCGGTTTGTTGGGGAGCGGCGCGGCGGGGTCCGGTTCAGGTTCGGGCGGCCTGGCCCGGGCGGGCCGTTTCGGCGGCGGGGGCAGGATCGCCGGGTCGGGGACTACTCCCAGCATCCGGCAGAAGGGGCGGAGGATGCGCCCCACCTGAGGGGCGGTGCGGATCAGCTCCTGCATTCCGGGATCCGCCAGCAGCTGCTCCAGATCCCCCTTGTAGGGCGCCACCCGCCACTGCCCCAGCTTCAGCAGCCAGGCGAACGGCTCGGGAAACGGGTGCTGTCGCTTTCGGGCTTCCCGTTTCCGGTTCCTGGGCGGCCGGGGCGGCGGCAGCGGACCCGCCTGGGCGCGGGCGGCAAGGGCGATGAACCTGAGCCGGAGGTTTTGCAGCCGGGTGCCGATCAGGTTCACCAACTGCACGGCCAGGATATACACCCCGGACCTCCGGTCGGCTTCGTAGCGCTCCACCAGCCCCCGGGCCAGTCCGTGGGTGAACCGGGTAAAGCGGTCGGAGAGGCTGGCGTCTGGTGGGAGGGGTGGGGGCAGGCCGTAAAACCACATGTGAGAAATACTAACGCATGGCAGCGGCCAGGTCAAGGAATTTTTGTGTGCAGTGTTAGGTCGTACGCGATCTGTCCGGTGAGGATGGGCTTTCTGCGGAAAGTCCGGATGCGGCGGTCGGAGCCGCCGTCCGACAACAGAGTGCGACTAGCGCCGTACGGTTGGAGGAGCTGCCGGCAGCGGAACCCGCTTAGACGCAACCGAGACCCGCGCCCTCAGTCTTTCGCAATGAGATCGGCCTCGCCCCAGACCGCGCAGAGCCGCGTCATGTGCGCGTCGTACTCGGCCCACAGGGCCTGTGCCTCCTCGGCCGGAACCAGGTGCATGGCCCGCTGGAACGAGCCGTCGTCGAGGATGGCGCCCATGGCGTCCTTCCAGAGCGGCTCGGTAGCGGTGCTGACCCGGTCGATCATTTCACGCATGCGCGCCCGCGCTAACGCGGCCTCCCCCTGCACGGCATCATGGTCCGAATCGAACAGGCCAAGCTGGGCCGAGGACACCTTCACCACGCTACGATAGCAACCGGTGCCGAGTTGCGACAGGCTTGGTGCGGAGCCTCGCCGCTTGCATCATCCATCGGTGACATGGCGCCGCGAAAGACGTCCCGAACTCGTTCGCGCCCTGGTGTACGGAACTGTCGGGCAGCAAGGCGAACATTCGCGGCATCACGCATCGGCAATGCGCGGAATTGCGCAAACAACCTGGACTGAAGATTTGGCCGGCCCCCGCACTATCCGACCGCCTCAGGGGGGCCTCGCGCCCGTGACGAAAACTAGGCAGTCTAGTCGCACGGCGCGGAAGGAATGGTCATGCCGCCTTGGAGAAAGCCAAGCTCCACGTTATATGGATTAGATAGAGCCGAAGTTCATATTGTTCTTGGTCCGTCTCGATGTATCTTTTAGCCGATGGTCGCTATCCTCTCTGTAGGCGAGCCTTCCCGCTTCAATGAACGCGTCAAAGATCGTTCGATTCTCATTGTAGCGCTGCTTGGCAGCCTCGGCGCGGGCGATGCCATCGGCCAGCGAGATTTCTTCCCGCTCGACTAGGTATGCCGCCATATGTAGAAGTGCGCGGTCAGTTGGTTCTGTCGGCAACGCGGGCTGCCCGTCCATAGATGCCTCGACTACTCCCTCAAGAACAAGTCGTTAAAGCCCGTGTAGTCGTAGGCGGTATCGCGACGATCACGTCGGCGAGGCGGTCGCGGTCCTGAAGAAAGACGTCTAGATTCCTACCAAACACCCTACGGCAAGCCTCCCTGGCCTCAAGCATTTCTCGGCTTGCTGCGGATCCCAGGGCTGGGGATAGCTTCCGCCTCAGAACCCGAAAAGTGACAAGGCATCCTCCCTCGGCAATGCGTGTTGATAACGACGCGTCAAAGCACTATTCAATGAGTGGACGATAATTGCGGTGCTGGGCCGACTGTCAGACGTGGAACGCGATCTTATCCGTACTCGCTCGGCAGAGGGCCGGAGCCGGGCGTAATGCGCGCCGGCAGCTACCTCCGAGCTCACGCCGCAGCAGCAGAAAGAAGCGACCGCGGCGCCGGGCGTGAGGTGCATTCTGAAGGAAACTCACCAAGAGCTACAACGTCGGCGGGCGACGATTTTACGCCTCCCGGCGATCACCAATACATCCGGTGTTCTATGGCCAACGACCCCTATGCGGACCGACGACGGCTGACGTTTGAGCAAGCTGAGGGAGCAGAACCGTTACCGACCCAGCTTCGGACCAAGGAATTGTCTCAGCAACTGCGGTCTCGCCTGTGGATGGTCGTTTATGAAAGCATGAAGGACGGCACACGTCGCTCGGAGTTCGGGGGCGGTGCCTTTTTCACAGATCAATGGAGAAGCATATTTTATAATTGGCATGCGCTTAGAGCCAACTTGATGGCAGACGATTTCGTAAACGACGCCAACACCCTCACAAGACAGGCAAAGGCAAAATTCTCGGAGGGGGATTACGTCGAGATCTTTGGATTTTTGCAGTTCATCCTTCGTGAGAGAAACTGTCCGCATAGGCTCCCTAAGGAGATTGGCTGGGCTCTGAGAGCAGGGCATGCTGCATACCGTCTGCTGGAGGAGAAAACGATAGTTCCGATAAGTGCTGAGCCTGAGCTGCTAACGCTTCAGCGCGCATTCGCTGATCTTGCTGCTAGTGAATTCTATGGAGCGCGAAGCCATCTTCACGCTGCCGGCGTTCACCTTACTGCCGGCAACTATGCATCAAGTGTGCGCGACAGCGTCCATGCTGTCGAGTTAGTGGCCCGCACACTCGCGCCATCAGGTCAGCTCAGCGAAGCCTTGACGAAGCTCGAGACGTCATTGGTCATTCACCCAGCCTTGAGGAAGGGATTTGGGTCGATTTACGGCTACACCAGTGACGAAAAGGGAATCCGACATCCGCTGCTTGACGGTCCCCAGGCGAACGTTGACGAAGCTGACGCACTCTTCATGATTGGGGCCTGTGCAGCTTTCGTCTCATACATGATTTACAAAGCTCGCTCCGCTGGCCTCCTCAAAAAGAGGGGATGAGGACGCCCTTCAGGCAGCGGCCCGGAACGTGAGTATCTCCGTGATGCACCTTCGATACCGGCGCAATACCGGAGAGGCGAGGTGAAGGTCCTGCAGAGACCTTGAAGACGCTTTATCGCCGAACCGGACGCCGGGGCGGGGTCGCGGCGGACCCGCGCGTGGGCTCGCGACCGCTGTTGTGCACCACTGCCTCGCACGTATCCAAATTTTCCTTGCCGGTGCCGAATTGCACGGTCGGCAGCAGGGCGGCGAACGGCGTCAGCAGAATGCCCAGGCCGACGGCAGCACCGGCCCGCGCGGCCAGCGGCCCGGCGGCCGGGGCTACGCTCGGGTGCTTGAACGTGCCGGTGATGCGAATGGGCGTCGGCAGCGAGCCGACGCTGAAATGCCGGGACAGGGTGCGTATCTGAAAATCCAGCGCCTCGCGGCCGAGATCGATGTCGCCGCTGCCCAGAACGTCGGCCTCGCTGGTGCTGAGCACGAGGGTCTGAGTCTGCAACACGCCGTGCCGCAAGGCAAAATCCGCGGCAAAGCATTGCAGCGTGGCGCGTCTCGGAATGCCGAGGGCGGAAATGACGGCGTTGCCGAGTTCCAGCCCGGACAAATCCACCAGCAGGGCACTCAGGTTGCCGCCCGCCATGAGCAGCCGTACGCCGCCATTGCCGTGCGCCAGCAGCGAGGACATCGAGTCTCCGGTGGTGTCGATGTCCGCCCGCCCGCCCAGAAGGCCGGCGCCGCGCACCAGATGCGTGGCCTCCAGCATCCGGCCGAGATCGACACGATCGAACTGGATGTCGGCTTTTGCCGCGAAATCGTTGCCCTTGACGGGATTGAGGTCGGCATTGGCGGCGATGCGCCCCTGGCCCACCTGGAGGGTCAGCGGATGCACCGTGATCCGCCCGTCCACGATGTCGAGTTTTGCCGCGATGGAGTCGAACGGAACCGAGCGGCCTTCGATCTTGTCGCCCTTGTAGGCCAGATGCACGTCGGCCGCGGTCAGTCTGGGAATGTTGATCGGCGTGTTCGGGATGAGCTGGCTGCTGGCCTCCGCCTTTTTCACCGCCTCCTTTTGCTCCGGTGTCTGACCGGGCGTGTTCACGCGACCGGGCTGCGAGCCGACAAAACCGCCCAGGTCGGCCAGGTCCACCCGTTTGCTGGCAAGATCGGCATTCACGGTGGGGCGTTTTGGCGTGGTGGGATCGACGGCGATGGTGCCGCCGATGTCCGACGAGCCGAGGCGCCCGCGGAAATCGGAAAACCGCACTTTCTTGTCGGCGTAGTCGAGCTGCCCGGCGATGTCGTACGGCGGCGTCTGCGGGATCGGGATGCCGGTCAGCGGGAACAGCAGCGCCATGTCCGGTCCGGACAAGTGCAGTTTCAGGTCGGTGCCGGCAAAGTGCAGCGGATCCTGCACCGTGCCCTGCAGCGCCACTTTGGTCGGGCCGTTGGCGAAATGGGCGTCGATCGGGTAGGGGTTCGCGCTATCGCGCAAGGACAGCAGCGCGCCGCCGATCGCCTGCCCGGTGATTTTCTGCTTGGCGTAGGTGCCGTCGGCATCCACCACGATTTGCCCGGCGTTGCCCTTGACTCGGCTCGTTTGTGTGAATGCGGAGCTGGAAATCCGCCCGCACTTTCGGGTCGACCACGTGCGCGGTGCCGTCGGCGATCACCAGATCGCCGATCTTGGTCGGCTTGCTGCTGCTGGTGGTCCCCGAGGTGAGCGCGGGCAGGTCCCAGGTCGCCTTGCCGTCCTCGTGCTGGATCGCGTTCACGTCCGGATGCTCCACGTCGATCCGGGTCAGCACGATCTGGCGGTCATGCCAGTAGGCCATTGCGTCCGCGGTGACGGCGAGACGGCCGATATGGGCAAAATACGGCGCCTCCGAAAAGCCCTCGGGGTTGGCGACCTCGACGTTGTCCGCGATCGCCGTGGGATGCCGGCTGAGGCGCAGGCCGAAATGGCTCATGGTGACTTTGCGCCCGAGTGCCGCCGAGGCTCTGGCCTCCACGAACGGGCGGAACCAGTCCCAATCCCACAGTACGATCAGCGCCACGAGAGCGGCGACCAGCACTCCCACGACGATGGGCCAGATCCGGCGGCGGCGCCGACGCTCGGGCACTGCAGGCGCCGCGGCGTGGTTTCCGTAGGTTACGTCAGGCATGACGCGCGAACGTGAGCGGCGGGGCGGGGTTGCCGCCTGCCTTGACCGTCGCGGGCGCCGGGTGATCGGATGCGGCGGTCAACAGCGGGTGTGCCCATGAGCCTCCTGATCCGCGGCGGCACCGTCGTCACCGCCGAGCAAGAGTTTCGCGCCGACGTGCTGTGCGACGGGGGCATCATAGCCCAGGTGGGGCCGGCGATCGAGCGGCCGTTCGGCGCCGAAATTGTGGATGCCGGCGGAATGCTGGTGATGCCAGGCGGCATCGACCCGCACACGCACATGGAACTGCCGTTCATGGGCACGGTCGCCTCGGAAGATTTTTTCACCGGCACCGCCGCTGCCGCCGCCGGCGGCACCACCATGATCATCGATTTCGCCATTCCCGGCGCCGGCACCTCGCTGCTGGAGGCGTGGTACGAGTGGAGCCGGAAAGCCGAAAAGGCGGCGGCCGACTACTCGTTCCACGTCGCCGTCACCTGGTGGTCCGATCAGGTGTTCCGGGAGATGGAGACGCTGACCCGCGACCACGGCGTCAACAGTTTCAAGCATTTCATGGCCTACAAGGGTGCCTTGATGGTGGATGACGGGGTGCTGCTGCACTCCATCGGCCGGGCGCTGGAACTGGGTGCGATCTGCAACATCCACGCCGAGAACGGCGATGCGGTGTTCCACCTGCAGCGAAAAATGCTGGAGGCCGGGATTGTGGGGCCGGAGGGGCACGCGCTGTCGCGACCGCCGATCGTCGAGGGCGAGGCGGCGCAGCGGGTGATCGCCATTGCCGGCGTGCTGGGAGCGCCGATCTATATCGTGCATGTCTCGACCGAGGAGGCGACGCACGCCATCGCGCATGCCCGCAGCCGCGGCCAGCGGGTGTATGGCGAGGTGCTGGCGCAGCACCTGGTGATCGACGAGAGCGTGTATCGCAATCCGGATTGGGCGACCGCGGCGGCGTATGTGATGAGCCCGCCGTTCCGGGAAAAGCACCACCAGCGGGCGCTGTGGGCCGGGCTGGTCAGCGGCGCGCTGCAGACGACGGCCACCGATCATTGCTGTTTCTGTGCCCCGCAAAAAGCCGCCGGGCGCGAGGATTTCACAAAGATTCCGAACGGGACGGGGGGCATCGAGGATCGCATGGGCATTTTGTGGCACCACGGCGTGAGGCAGGGCCGCATCACGCCCAGTGAGTTTGTGGCCATCACCAGCACCAATGCGGCTAAAATCTTTAATATCTTTCCGCGCAAGGGCGCCATTGCCCCCGGCTCGGACGCGGACATCGTGGTGTGGGATGCCGAGGCCAGCCGAACCATCAGTGCAAAAACGCATCATCAGAACGTGGATTTCAACGTGTTCGAGGGCATGCACGTCACCGGTCTGGCGCGCCATACCGTCAGTCGCGGCAAGCTGGTGTGGACCAACGGCGATCTGCGCGCCGAGCGCGGGGCGGGTCGGTACATTCCGCGTCCGTGCTTTGCCCCGGTCGTGCAGGCCGGTGCTTTGCGGCGTGAGATGACCGCGCCCGTGTCGGTACGGCGGGAAGATGCGCGCGCCGTGACTCCGTGAGGATCACCGCGCTCGAAACGGTGCGGGCGGACGAGTTCGCCAACCTGCTGTGGCTGTACGTGCATACCGACGAAGGGGTCAGCGGCCTCGGCGAGACGTTCTTCATGCCGCGGACCGTCGAGGCGTATGTGCATGAGGCGCTGGCGCCGCGCGTTCTCGGTCGCGATCCGCGCGCGATCGACGCGCTGGCGCGCGACGTCCGTCCCTATATCGGTTTTGCCGGCACCGGTGCGGAGATGCGCGGCAATTCGGCGTTCGACATCGCGTTGTGGGATTTGTGGGGCCGCGCCACCGGCCAGCCGATCGCGCAGCTGCTCGGCGGATTTTCCCGTGAAAGAATCCGCACATACAACACCTGCGCGGGCACCGCCTATATGCGCACCGGCCGCGGCCAGCACAGTTCCAACTGGGGCCGCGGTGCGGCAAAAGATCTCGATGATCTCGACGCATTTCTGAACCGAGCCGACGAACTCGCCGCCGATCTTCTGGGCGAGGGAATCACCATGATGAAAATATGGCCGTTCGACATGGCGGCCGAGGCCAGCCAGGGCCAATACATCTCCCCCGACGATCTTTTGCGCGCGCTGGAACCGTTCGAAAAGATCCGGCGTGCGGTGGGCGACCGGATGGAGATCATGGTGGAATTCCATTCGCTCTGGCAGCTGCTGCCGGCGATGCGCATCGCCCAGGCGCTGGCGCCGTTCCGCACGTTCTGGCACGAGGACCCGATCCGCATGGAGGCGCTGGCCGATCTGCGCCGCTACGCCGCGGCCAGCCCGGCGCCGGTCTGCGCCTCGGAGACCATGGCGACGCGGTTTGCGTTCCGCGACTATCTGGAGAGCGGGGCGGCCGGGGTGGTGATGCTCGATCTGTCGTGGTGCGGCGGCATTTCCGAGGCGCGGAAAATCGCGGCGCTTGCGGAAACCTGGAAGCTGCCCGTGGCGCCGCACGACTGCACCGGCCCGGTGGTGCTGTGCGCCTCAACCCACCTGTCGCTGAACGCCCCGAATGCGCTGGTGCAGGAGAGCGTGCGCGCTTACCACCGCACCTGGTACCGCGATCTGGTCACCGCACTGCCGGAGATCGCCGACGGCTACATCACCGTGCCACCCGGCCCCGGCCTGGGGATGGACCTGCTGCCGGATATCGGCGATCGTTTTACCGTGACGCGACGCACATCGCGAGCGGATTAAGAATGAACCAAGAACCGAGGGAGGATATCCATGCGTAACTTGCTGTTGGGGGTGGGCCTTGCGGCGCTCGCGGCCGTGGCCGGCCCGGCTGCCGCTTCGGCCGATCAGCTCAATATCGTCTTCACGCACCACTCCTCGGCGTCGAACCCGTTCTGGCAGGCGGTGAAGAAAGGTTTTGATGACGCCTGCGCGAAAGTACAGGCGAACTGCCAGATGACGTTCTTGCAGAACGAAGGCGCGATCGAGCAGCAGGTGGCCAACATGCAGGCGGCCCTGGCGCGGCACCCCGACGCGCTGATCACGGCACTGGCCGACAACCATGCCTTCATCAACGTGCTGACGCAGGCGCGCAAGCAGGGCACCATCGTCATCGCCGCCAACGTGGATGCGACCGAAGGGCCCGAGCGGGAGTTGCGCGAGGCGTTCATCGGCCAGAATTTCATACCGGCCGGCGAGAGTTTGGCGCGCGCGCTGGCGAAACAGTTCCCGCAGACGGGCGATCTGCGCATCCTGGTCGGCGTCAGCGCGCCGGGGCAGAACTGGGCCGAACAGCGCGCCAAGGGGGTGATGAACGGGCTGGAGGAGTTCAAGCAGGCGAACCCGAGCCGGAAGGTGGTCATCGACCGGATCGATTCCGGCACAGACGGCGCGATCACGGCGGACCGCGTCGGCGCCTATATCAGCGCGCATCCCGACACCAACGCGTATTTCGACATGGGCCTATGGCACTCCGCGGTCGCGCGCGTGCTGAAAGATCGGAACATCCCGCCCGGCAAAATCCTGCTCGGCGGTTTTGACCTCGTGGCGCAGGTGCTGCAGGCGATGAAGGACGGCTACATCCAGGTCGAGGTCGACCAGCAGCCCTACGAACAGGGTTTCATGCCGGTCATGGAGGTATACCTGGCGAAGAAGGACGGCCTCGCACCCGCCAATATCGACACCGGCGAGGCAATCATAACGCCGGACCAGGTCGACGCGATCATGCCGCTGGCTAAGCAGGGCATGCGCTAGGCCGTACGACGACCGGTCCGGAGCGGGCCAGCAAATGCGCAACCTGGTTCGCATCTACCTGGAAAAACCCGAACTGGCCGGGTTGGCGCTGCTGGTACTGCTGGTGGCGGTGTTCGAGGTGCGCTCCGGCGGTGTGTTTTTGTCCGCCGATAACGTGCGCGGCATTCTGGGCCTGATTCCGGAAACCGGTCTTGTCGCGATCGGTGTCACCATTTTGATGATCGCGGGCGAGTTCGACCTTTCGGTAGGCTCGGTGTTCGCGTTGACGCCAATGACGGCGGCGATCCTGATGGAGGGCGAGGTGCCGTTCGTGCCGTCGCTGCTCGCCGGGCTCGCGGTGGCGGCGGTGATCGGCTTCCTCAATGGCGCGATTACGCTGCGCTTCGGCATTCCGAGTTTCATCACCACGCTTGGTATGTTGTTCATCGCGCGGTCGTTGACCGTGGTGATCTCGGGCGGCTTTCCGCCGCTGCTGCCTTCCGACGTGCCGGCGTGGATTTTTACCAGTTTCATCGGTCCGGGCGGGCTGTTTCGGGCCTCGCTGGTGTGGTTCCTGGTCATCGCGTTCTTGGCCGCGGGGCTGCTGTCGCTGACCAATTTCGGCAACTGGATAAAAAGCACGGGCGGGTTTCTGGAGGCCGCATCGTCCATGGGCATTCCGGTCAACCGGGTGAAGATTACCTGCTTTGTGCTGTCCTCGGTGCTGGCCGGTTTCGCGGGCCTGATTCAGGTGCTGCGGTTAGGCTCGCCGCTGCCCTCGATCGGCATGGGGCTGGAATTGCAGGCGGTGGCGGCCGCGGTGATCGGCGGCACTGCGCTGACCGGCGGCATCGGCACGGTGCTGGGCGCCATCGTCGGTGCCCTGCTGATCCGGGTGATCGACAACGGTTTGGTGCTGTCGCAGGTCGACGCCAACTGGTTCCAGTTCGCGATCGGCACGTTGACGATCCTGGCGGTGATCGCCAACGCGTGGCTGCGCCGCACCGCGCGGCGAATCCGTTTCGAGCCGAGCCCGTGACGCCGATCATCGAATGCCGCAACCTGCATAAATGGTATTCGGGGGTGCATGCCCTGCGCGACGTGTCGTTGTCGATCCGAGCCCGGCGAAGTGGTGGGTCTGGTAGGCGACAACGGCGCCGGCAAGTCCACGCTGATCAAGATTCTGTCGGGTGTGCACCGGCAGGACGCGGGCGAAATCCGCATCGAGGGCAGACCGGTGCGCATGCGCGGTCCGAAAGATGCGATGCGCCTGGGGATAGAGACGATCTATCAGTACAACTCCATGGTCCCGACCATGTCCATCGCCCGCAACGTGTTTTTGGGCCGCGAGCCGCTGAGCGTGGCGGTGGGCGGGGTCGGGCTGCTCGACCAGGAGCGGATGCGCCGCGAGAGCGTTCAGGCGATTGCCGACGTCGATTTGCATCTGCGCTCGCCCGACGCGCTGGTGGGCGAGCTGTCCGGTGGCCAGCGTCAGGGAGTCGCCATTGCCCGCGCCATGCACTTCAAGAGCAAGCTGCTGGTGCTGGACGAGCCGACCAACCATCTCTCGGTCAAGGAGACCAACAAGGTGATCGGGTTCATTCGTGGCCTGAAGGCGCAGGGTGTCACTGGCATTTTTATCAGTCACAACATCCACCAAGTGTTTGAGTGCTGCGATCGCGTGGTGGCCATGGCGCGCGGCGAAATCGTGTCGGACAAGCCTCTGGCGGAGATTTCCATCGACGACGTGCACGCGCTGCTGTGATGACGCTGCCGGCACCGCGCGTCGGTCTGCTGGTCACTTGTTTGGTCGATGCCATCCGGCCGCAGATCGGGTTTGCTTCCATCCGGGCGCTGGAAGATGCGGGCTGTACGGTGCACGTGCCGCGGTCGCAGACATGCTGCGGGCAGCCGGCGTTGAACAGCGGGGCTCGGGCTGATGCGGCTGCCTTGGCGCGGCGCATCGTGGTGGCGTTCGAAGCGTTCGATTATGTCGTGCTGCCGTCGGGCTCGTGTGCCGGCACGGTGCGCGTGGCGTATCCGGAACTGCTGCACGACGATCCGGCCTGGGCTGATCGCGCGCGAAGAATGGCCGGAAAGACCTACGAGATCCTGTCGTTCCTGACCGATGTCCGAGGTTGGCGGCCGCGTCATCGCAGCCTGCATGCGACCGCAACCTATCACGACAGTTGCGCCGGATTGCGTGAACTCGGGATTTTTGCGCAGCCCCGGGCGTTGCTGGGGGCTGTCGAGGGTTTGGAGTTGCGCAAGCTGCCGGGCAACGATGTGTGCTGCGGTTTCGGTGGTACGTTTTGCGTCAAATACCCGGCTATCTCGAATGCGATCACCGAGGAGAAGGCGGCCGCTGTCGAGGCGACCGGGGCGGAGTTGCTGCTGGCGGGCGATCTCGGCTGCCTGATGAACATGGCGGGAAAACTGAACCGCCGCGGTGCCGCCACGCGCTGTTTTCACACCGTCGAGGTGCTGGCCGGCGACCCGGACGCGCGGGCTATCGGCGAGGAGCCGTAGCCGGTGCAGTTGGCCCCCGAGAAATTCCAGGCGCAGGCAAAGACGGCGGTTGCCGATGGCACATTGAAGGTTGCCATCGACCGCACCACCAGCACCGCCGAGCGCAAGCGCGCCGAGGCGTTGGCGGATTTTCCTGAATTCGCTGCGGCCCGCGAGCGGGGCCGAAAGATCAAGGACCATGTGATCGCGCATCTCGATCACTATCTAGAACAATTCGAGCGCAACGCCGTGGCGTCGGGTGCGCAGGTGCATTGGGCCGAGAATTCGGAGCAGGCGTGCCGAATCGTGCTCGAGATCTGCCGGGCGGCGAACGCCCGAAGCGTCACCCGCGCAAAATCGATGCTGGGCGAGGAGATCGGCCTCCCGCACGCCCTGGCAGCGGCCGGCATAGAGCGTGTGGAGACCGATTTGGCCGAGCACATCATCCAGCTTGCCGGCGACCCGCCCTCGCACATCGTCTGGCCCGCAATGCATCGCACCCGCGAGCAGATTTTTGGGCTGTTCCGCCAGCTTCACAATCCGCCTCCGGAATCGGACGACGCGGCTACCATGGTGCAGAGCGCGCGCCGCGTGCTGCGCGAAAAATTCCTGTCCGCCGATATCGGCATCGCCGGCGCCAACTTTCTGGTGGCCGACACCGGTGCCGTCTGCACCGTCACCAACGAAGGCAATGCCGAACTGACCACGACACCCCCGCCGGTGCTGATCGTCACCGCGGGCATCGAGAAACTGGTGCCCTCGACGGCGCACGCCTTTGCCATGCTGCGCCTGCTCGTGCGCTCCGCAACCGGGCGGCGAACTGACCCAATACACGACGTTCCACTGCGGCCCGAAACGGTGGGGGGACGCGGACGGCCCAGAAAAGATGCATATCGTGCTGGTCGACAACGGCCGCACGAAAATGCTGGCCGATGCGGGATTACGGGAAATGTTGCGCTGCATCCGCTGCGGCGCCTGCATGAACCACTGCGTGGTCTATCGCCAGATCGGCGGCCATGCGTATGGAGGCGTCTACCCCGGCCCAATGGGTGCGGTGCTGACGCCGGTGCTCGATGGGCTCGCGGCGTCGCGCGACCTTCCGCATGCCTGCACGATGAACGGAAAATGCAAGGAGGTGTGTCCGGTCGCGATCCCGTTGCCGACCTTGCTGCGCGGCTGGCGCGAGCGCAGCTGGCGCGAGGGGCTGGAGCCCACGGCCACACGGTTCGGTATCGGCGCCTGGGCTTTCGTGGCGCGACACCCCGCGCTGTACCGTCTTGCGGCCGCAGTCGGCGTGCGTTGCATGCGCCTGTTCCGGCGTGGCGGCTGGATACGCTCGATGCCGCTGGCCGGCGGCTGGACTTCTGGGCGCGACTTTCCGGCGCCGCTCGGCCAGACGTTCATGCAGCTTTGTCGCGAGCAGCGGCAAAAATCGTGAGCACCGCCCGCGATCGGATTCTTGGGGCGGTGCGGGTAGCGCTCGGCACCGTGCCGCCTAATGTCGAAACGATTGCTGCCGAAAGCGCAGAATTGCTGCGCGACCCGGCGCTGATCCGGCCAAAACTGCCGGGGCTTTCTCCCGCGCAGATTTTCGCGGAACGTGTGGCACGCGAAAAGATCGGCGCCACGGTGGAGCGGATCGCCGCTGTCTCTGCGTTGCCGGACGCCGTGTGCCGGTATCTTGGAACGCATGCGCTTGCCCGGAGCGTGGCCCTGCAGCCATGGGCCGAGTTGCTCGCGCTAAATTGGGGTGGCCTGCACACGCATCGCGGCATCGCGCCGGACGAGCCGGCGGCGGTGGGGTTCGCGGAGTGGGGCGTCGCCGAGACCGGCTCGCTCGTGTTCCGGTCGGGCCCCGAAACGCCGGTGCTGTTCCATTTCTTGCCGCTGCACCACATCGTGGCGCTGCGCGTCTCCCGCATCGTGGCCTATCTGGAGGATTTGGCCGAAATACTGGACGCGGCGGGGCCGGCCCCGCGCAACCTCAACATCATCACCGGCGCCAGCGGAACGACCGACATCGAGGGCAGCTATGTGCGCGGTGCGCACGGGCCGGGATTCCTGCATGTCATTCTGGTCGGCGACGGAGAGTAGCCCCTTACCCGGCCGCATGCTCAGCGCAGCGAGCCACTGCGCAGCGCCTGCTGCAGCGCCTCCACGGCTCCATAGAACGATTCGCGCGGACGGGCCCGGCAGAATGCATCCAGCCACGACAAGAACCGTGCCTCGTTGCGGTCGTGGGCGTAGAATTTTCGCAAGCCCCCATCTTCGGCACGCGCGGTCAGGTAACCGTCGGCCCAGGCCAGATACGGTGCTCGGGCGGTCGTGTCGGTCGCGAGCAGGAACGCCTCGCAGGTATTGAAATCATCCCGATCGAAAAACGTGGCTTGGCTTTCCTGTCCTCGCGCCGGCGCGGCCAGTGGCAGCAGCAGAGCACATCCCATGGCCAAGCAGAGTCCGGATACATGCATAGTGTCTACCTCCGACAGAGGCCATGGACGGCGGCCGAGGCGCATCATTCCTTGGGGTGGAGACTTGCATGACCGATGCCGAACCGGGTAGGTTTCGCCGCGTCCACGCTGGCGCTTCGCGGTAGTGCACGTGTCGCGTAACATAAACGGGGGGAAAAGTCGATGAGAAGCATCCTGCTTGCAAGTGCCGCCCTGCTCTGGGCCAGCGCAGCCTACGCCCAGGCGGACGCGACGGCGCCACCGCCGGCCGGAGCCATGGACAAGCTGCTCGATATGCATGCCACCGGAACACCGCTGGATATTGCCACGGTGCCGCAGAATGGCCCGGAAGCCGAGCAGCTGAAAAAAAACCTGGAGGCCATCAAGCTGCCACCCGGGTTCAAGATTGACCTTTACGCTATCGTGCCAGACGCCCGGGACATGGCGGTCGGCAACAACGAGAGCGTGGTGTTCGTCGGCACGCGCAAGACCAGGGTGTGGGCCGTAAAGGATCGCACCCATGCCCGCGTTGCCACCGAGGTCAAGGTGTTCGCACCATCGATCTCGTTTCACGTTCCTAATGGCGTGTGCATGAGCAAAGACGGCATCCTGTACGTGATCGAGAGCAGCCGCGTCCTGGGCTTCCCGGCGGTCGAGTTCTTTGACGAAAGCCCGGACGTGGCGGTTCAGGTGGTCACCGACCAGCTGATCCCGCAGAGCGAAGTCAGCTTCAACCACGGCGCGCGGGTCTGCCGCATCGGCCCGGACAACAAGCTCTATGTCTCGCTGGGCCAGCCGTACAACGTGCCCCCGAAAGCCAAGCTGCCGTTATATAGCCAATGGGGCATCGGCGGGATCGTGCGCATGGACCGCGACGGCAGCAACCGCGAGGTTTATGCACGCGGCATCCGCAATTCCGTCGGCATGGACTTCAACCCCAAGACCGGCGAGCTGTGGTTTACCGACAACCAAGTGGACGGAATGGGCGACGACCAGCCGCCCGGCGAACTGGATCACGCCACCAAGATCGGCGAGAATTTCGGCTTTCCCTGGTACGGTGGCGGCCATACCCGCACGGTGGAATACAAGGCTGATACGCCGCCCGCCGACGTGGTGTTTCCCGACGTCGAGACCGTTGCGCACGCCGCCGACCTCGGCATGGTTTTCTACACCGGCAAGATGTTCCCGGAGAAATATCGCGGCGCGATTTTCAGTGCGCAGCACGGGTCGTGGAACCGCACCGTACCGGTGGGTGCGCGCGTGATGGTGACCACGTTCAAGCCTGACGGCACCGTGGACAAGATGGAGCCGTTCGCCGAAGGCTGGCTCAACAACGACACCGGGGAGTACAGCGGCCGGCCGGTGGACGTCGCGATGCTGAAGGACGGCAGTCTGCTGGTCAGCGATGATTATGCAGGTGCCATCTACCGCATCAGCTACAGCGGCAAATAGTGCCCGGTTCGGCGCAGGCGAGCAGGGCGGCCGCCCTGCTCGCGGTCCTGCTCGTGCCTGTTGCGACGATGGCGCAGGACGCAGATGCCGGGCCACCAGGCGATCCCGTCGCAGGCCGGAAAGTCGCACGGGCGTGTTCTCAGTGCCATGGTATCGACGGGATTGCGAAGCAGCCGGATGCCGCCAATCTCGCCGGCCAGGACCCGGCTTATCTCGTGCGCCAGCTGACGGCGTTCAAAAACGGCGACCGCAAGAACGACATCATGTCCGCCATGGCGCAGACCGTCGACGACAAGCAGATGCGCGACGTGGCTGCCTATTATGGTGGAATTAGAATTGAGATAAAGTCGGTCCCCGGGGAGTAGGTGGGGGCGCGGGCGGACTTCGCTCTTGCCCGAACCCCTCCAGCTGTCGATTTACGGCATCGATGGGGAAAGGCTCAGGCGCTGGTGGTTGTTCGGGCACGCGCTACTGCGTTGGCACGGCTTCTCGGCTCGCATAGGGCCAGTTAGTCTGTCAGCCCATGGCGCATTACAACCCTACCGACCTGCAGCGCCGGCTCGCCCTGGCCAATCCATGGGCCGAGCGTTTTCTGGACCTGCCCACTCCGGAGCAGAGCCCCGAATTCCGGGCCGCGCGGCGAGGCGCGTGCCTACGGCGCGCGCAAACCGGGCAGGACGCCTGGCAGGACTGGGCCGCGGTTTTGGACGAACTAGCTGGCGAGGCCGCCCGAACCCCGTTGGCCGGGGTCGCGGCAGCCTTGGCAACCAGCGACTTCGGCGGGTATGCCTTTGAGCTGACGGCTGATTTTGCCGGGCTGACATTCCCAGGCCCGGCGCTGTTCGCCCGCGCCCGGTTCCGCCGCGAGGCCTACTTCAACGCCTGCACATTCAACGGGAATGTCGACCTTGCCGGCTCCGTCTTTGCCCAGAAGGGCGCCTGGTTCGAATCGTCTCGGTTCAGGGGCGAATCATCGTTCGCCGGGACGGTCTGGACGGGGCAGGCCGAGTTTCGCGGCTCGCGATTCGCTCGTTCGGCCGGTTTTGCCGGGGCGATGTTTCGGGGTGATTTTTGGGGCAGGGGCGCTGCGTTTGAGGCTGAATTGGACTTCGCGGGCGCGGAATTCGGCGGCGAAGCCGGATTCGGCCAGGCGCGGTTCGGCGGTGCTGCTGATTTCTCGTCCGCGCACTTTGGTGGCGGTGCCGGTTTCGAGGGCGTGCACTTCGCGGCTGCGGTGTCCTTCGAACACGCCACGTTTGCGCGCAAGGCCTGGTTCGCGCGCAGCCGTTTCGATGGCCCCGCCCGCTTCGACACTGCCAGTTTTGCCTCCGAGGTGGATGTAGCCGGAATCGAGTGCGCTCCCGGTGCCGGCCAGTACGGACTTGACGCGCTGCGCCAGGCTCAGGGTCGCTGACTTGCGTCCGGGCGGCCCTCGCCGTAGAGACGCTGGAGGTGGCCCGGGTGCGTAGCTCAGCGGGAGAGCATCGCCTTCACACGGCGGGGGTCACAGGTTCAATCCCTGTCGCACCCACCACCATCTCACGTACGGGGGCTCCGGCACGTAAGCCGCTGGCAGCAGCGGCGAGGTGGTTCTCCTCTGCGGACAGACCTTTTGCGTCCTCGCGTGGAAAACCGGTGGCCTGCTACATCCCAGGGGTCTGACGACGAGAACCCATAAGGAGACACGCCAATGCGGCTTGGCATGTTCATGCATCCGATCCAGGACTTCAAGCGCGGCTACGGCACGTTGTTGACGGAAGACCTTGACGTGATCCGTGCTGCGGATGCGGAAGGCTTCGACGAGGTATGGCTTGGCGAGCACTATTTCCTGCCGTCCGAACCATTCGCCTCGCCGCTCATGATCTTTGCCCGGCTCATCGCTGAGTGCCCTCACATCATCTTCGGCTCGGGCGTGCACTGCCTGCCCAATCGGCATCCGGCGGTGATCGCCGGCGAGGCCGCGCAGTTCGATCATTTGGCACAGGGCCGCTTCATGATGGGCATCGGCCCGGGAGGGGCGCCTCCGGATTTCGAAGCGTTCGGTTTGGTCGACAAGAACCGCATGGAGATGGTCGAGGAAAGCATCGACATGATCATCCGGTTGTGGACCGAAGACCCTCCCTACGAATTTCGGGGAAAGCACTGGCACATCAGCGTGAAGGACAACGTGCTGCCACACCTGGGCGTGGGCAAGATGACGCAACCGTTCCAACGGCCGTATCCCCCGATCATGCTGCCGTCGGTGAGTCGCGGCTCGGCGAGCGCGCGGTTGGCGGCACGGCGCGGCTGGCACATGATCTCGGCCAATTTCGTGCCGCAGGCCGCGGCGGCGGGACACTGGCGCGACTACTCCAACGAATGCCGCCAGCACGGGCTCCCGGTCGAGCCCGCGAAATGGCGTGCCGGCCGGACGCTCCTGGTGACGGAAACCGACGAGGAGGCGCGGGCTTATCTGAAATCGCCCGGCAACAGTTTCGAATGGTACTTCACGTACATCACCGGTCTCATGGGCCATAGCGGCGTCATTGCCGCACTAAAGGCCGACCCGGCCATGCCGGACGACGAGGTGACCGTGCCCTACTGCATCCACGAGATGGTCATCGCCGGCAGCCCGCGGACAGTGGCCGAAAAATTGGCTGCATTCCGGGAGGCGACCGGTCCCTTCGAGACGCTGATCTGCTCACACCATGATTGGGTACCCCGTGACATGTGGCGCCGGCACATGCACCTGCTGGCGCACGAAACCATGCCGATCCTGCGCTCTCTAACGGGCACGCAACATCTGGAACGGAACCGCGCGGCAGCCGAGTAGCCGCCGTTCAGGCCGGAGATCAGCAGTCGTAGGAGCGCTCTCAGACGGCCGTTGATAATTGCGTACCGCGAACGCCGCTCAGGCGTAGTCGTAACAGCTCGACATTAATCCGATATAAAACGATCGAGTACATTTCGTGTAATCTGCTGGGTGGCTTCGTCGTTGCGCTTTAGTCCCATCACCCACTCGCAGCTTGCCGCCGTGACAACCTCGCCGCGACCGACACGCATGGAGACCAGCATCCCGGCACCGTAGCGATAACGGGTCATGGCCGCAGGTTCGGTCGACCCGGTCATCAGCCGGGCAAAGCCGCGAAGATCGGAGTCTCGGACATAATAGCGAAAACCTTCTCCATGATGTTCGTCTTCGGCGAACACAGCGGGAGCCATCGCCAAAATGGCAATTTCCGTGGAGGCACCGTCGCGCCCGGTCGGATAGGGCAGTCCATCGGCGAACGTGTAGTCCAGACCGTCCACCTCGTATCCGAAGATCCGCGCCTCGGCACCGAACACATCGCCGTAATACAGATCGGTATTGCCAAAAACCCAGTGATCTGGCCGATAAACCGTGAACCCACGCTGGCCGCGCGGCGCGAGGCCACCCCATGAAGCGTAGAGGCCCTCCATACCGTTGACGCCGAACGTGGTAGCGCCCGGCCACCCAACCTCCGGCGCCTCCCACACAGTCGTGAGCAGGCGGTCCTGATCGGTGCCCCGCACCGGATCCTCCTGGGGGGCGCTAAACTTGTAGCAGACTTGGCGCTGCCCTTCCTCCTCCAGCCGGATTTGCCAGAGGAAATTTCCACCGAACCGAGCCACCCGTCCGCCCTGAAACGTGAATGCTTCCAGGGCCGTGCGCATCGGCGCGGACCAGTATTCGTCGTGTCCGACGATGACCACGCAACGATAGCCGTCCAAAATCTCGGGACGGAACTCCAGATCAGTCTGCGTCGCCATGTCCAGGGCGTAGCCTTCACGCTCCGCCCAGCGCACGAAATGCCGGTCGTACTGCGCCCAGCCCGCCGACGAGTAGTACTGGCCAAAGCCGTTGGCGTAGGCCCAATCCCGCATCGGATACTGCGGAGCGGCGCCGAGTTCTGGTGGAGGATCGGCATAGAAGCGTGGGGCACCTTCCGGCAGCCAGACGATGCCGCGGGTCCATGGCCGCTGCAGGCTGAGCACGGGGCAAGCCTGATCCCCATTCGGTCCATCCACGCCCTCGTAGTGGTTGGCGCCGCCCCAGTCGTTATAGGCGGTCCAGGTCGCCGTGGGCAGCAGCATCAACAGTTTGCCCTGCCGTGTCCGTGCTGTGGGCCGCACGACGAAGAAGTGGTGCTGGACGAACCGCGTTTCGTCCGGGCGCCGGCAGATGGAAACCACCCGATAAAATCCCGACGGCAATTCCTCCGGGATGCGCCACGTATGCTGGACCGGCCAGCCACAGCCGGTTCGGTAGGCCGTCTTTGGCGCCGGGACGAAGCTGCCCGGCAAATCGTCAGCGGCATGCACCGGTTCCGCTCGCAATCCGTCACGATAGACCTGCAGCGACCAGCGTGCGGCGGAGCAACTGACGTGAAATCGGACTTCGTCGCCCGGTGCATAAGACAGCGCGTCAGTGTAGGTGTACACTTCCGGCCACGCCGGATCCTCACGTGGCGCCTCATACCAGTTGACGTGGAGCCAGTGGTCGTCCGCATGTCTCGCCACCGAGCGGCGCGGACGGCAGTTCATCAGTCCGTGCTCGGATCGCTCCGGTGGCAGCCATTCCGTCATCGACAAAACTCCCTGGCAGCCTCGCGGCCGCACTGAAACGAGCCGACCGGTGACTCAGAAGAGGGGTTGTTCAAGCCGCGCGGCCGAACGGAAACAGCGTGCGGCCGGCTACCCGAATTTCGACCTCGACCTTGTAAGTTTCCAGCGCGGCCTCGGCGACATCGACACCGAGCCCCGGCGCCTCCGGGGCGGCGATCTCGCCATTGGCATCGGGGCGGATATGATTGGTGGTGAGATCGACCGCGAGCTGGCGGGGTTGTACCGGATATTCGCAGAGTCGATCGTTCTCGATGCCGACAAACGGCTGCAGCGACGCGCTCAAAGCGAGGTGCGAGGTGAAAGTGTGGTTCACGTATGCGACGCCTCGCGTGGTCGCGTAATCGGCGACGTGCTTCGCCGGTCCGATCCCGCCGATGCGGCCGCAGTCGATCTGGATGAAGCCGACGCGGCCGTAATCGATCAGATGCTCGGCCATGTGGCGATCATGGGCCGCCTCGCCGCCGGCTATCCTTACGGTCGTGGTCCGCCTGGCGAGGTCGGCGTACGCACCAAATGCGCCGGAGTGAAACGGCTCCTCAAGCCAGGTCGTCCGGTTGCGCTCGAGCGCAGGCAGGCGAGCAGCCGCAGCTTCGATGTCGTCGATCCAGATTTGTCCGGCATCCACCAGCAGGATGCTGTCATGATCAAGGCCTTCGCGAGCCGCGTCCAGATGCTCCACGTCGGCCGCGACGGTTCCCGTCCCGAACGGCCCCCACCCGAATTTTACCGCCCGGAAGCCTGCTCGCCGGGCCGCCCGAGCACGCTCCAGCGTTTCCTGCGCGGTGTTGCCGAACAGCTGCGACGCGTACGGGATTTTTGCAAAAGCCCGCCCGTAGCCCAGTAGCTGGTAGACCGGTTGGCCACGCGCCTTCCCGAGCAGATCCCATAGAGCCGTCTCGATACCCGACCAGGTATGCGGCGCCTGCAGCAAATCCATGCTGTTGTAGGATACAGCGGCGGCCATCCGAAAAATGTCCGCGGGCGAGTCCACCGTCTGGCCCAGCACCGAGGCCGATACGGGCCGGCAAACTCCATGCGACATCGGGGTGACGAACGCGGCGATGGACACCAGCGGCGACGCCTCGCACTCGCCCCAGCCGGTGAGACCGCCGGCACGGACGCGCACCACCAGCGCGTCCTGACTCCCGTCCGCATCCGTCGTAACTTCCGGCATCGAGACATAGAAGAAATCAACCGACTCGATCTTCATTGCACTGTCACGAACCTCCGGAGATCACCTGCTCGTCGTAGTCGCGCATCACCACTGCCATCACGTCGCCGCGTTGCACGCGGCCCGGTCCGGACGCCATCCACAACACCCCGGACACGCCGTAGCGCATCTCGATCGGCGGTCGATCAACGTCCTCCAAAAAGTGGAGATATCCTGCCAGTTCACCTTCTTGCACATCCTCCGCGGCGAGATGCCGGGGCTCGAACAGGCCGGCCGACGGCGCAAAACTATAGCTGCGCGGATCGCGCACCATCATGTGGCGCGTCCCTGGCGACCCGTCTCGTTGTGCGGTCTCGGGCTTGCCCTCGATGATGCCGAAATGCCGCAAGATGTTGCGGGCACCCCGTTCGCCGATGCGCACGCCTTCGACACTGACGCGGCCCCAACCGCCGAGTTCGGTGCCGAGCGAAATGATGCCGCGCCGTTCCACCGACGAGGTCAGCGTCGCACCCTCGTCGACGCCCCAGAACACGACGTTGAACGGAGCGCCGAAAGCCGCGGCCGCCGCCAAGGTCCGTTGGCGGACCGCCTCATCTTGCACGTAATGCATGTTGGTTGAGAGCGCCGCCTCCATCGAGTGTCCCGCAGTGTGCAAGTCAACCGACACATCGACATGCGGCAGGATCACCGCGTCGATGAAATGCGCCAGCATTTCGCTGAATGTCCCGCGTGGATTGCCCGGAAAGCAGCGATTAAGGTCGCGCTGGTCGACAGGGCTAAGACGCGTATCGTTCAGCACGGCCGGCATGTTCACCGCTGGAATTAGGATGACACGGCCCTGGATCTCCTCCGGGCGCAGGGTGTGTGCCAGCCTCGACACGACAATCGGACCTTCGTATTCGTCCCCGTGGATACCGCCGGTGAGCAGAACCGTGGGGCCTTTGCCGTTCTTAAGCACCACGATAGGGATTTCTACGGTGCCCCAGCCCGACGTGTTGCGTGACAGGGGCGCGCGCAAATAGGATGCCTGCCGCCCATCGCGCTCGAGGTCCACATCCATTCTGATGCGGCTTGCGGCTTCAGCGCGATCCATTTCGCCCTCCCCTTCCACTACACCGTTTCAGCCAAGTCGTAGTAGTCGCTTAGCGCATCGCCGAGCAGGTTCAGACCGAGGATCGCCGCCGAAACCGCGATGCCTGATACCACGGCAAGCCAGGGCTGGATGCTGAGATAGCCTTGCGCCTCCCGCAGCATGGAACCGAACGATGGTGCCGGCGCCTGCACCCCAAGCCCGAGGAAGGAAAGTGCCGCCTCCCACATGACCGCCTGGGCGCCGTCGAAACTGGCGACCACGATCAGCGGCCCGACCATGTTCGGCAGCACCTCGGTCCACAGAATCCTGATCTCACTGGCGCCAATGCCTCGCGCCGCCTGGACGAACTCCCGGTCGCGCAACTGGATCGCGACGCTGCGCGAGACGCGGGCGAAGTCCGGGATCGCGGCTATTCCGACCGCAGTCATGGCATTTGTCAGCGACGGTTTGAGAAGGGCCACGATGACGATGGCAACGAGAACGGTGGGAAAGCCCTGCACGACCTCGGTGACGCGCGATATGATCAGTGTCGAACAGTCCGCCGACGCCGCCGGCCAGCGTGCCCAGCGTGGTGCCGACCACCCCGCCGATGAGCACGACCATGAGCGACGCCTGCGCGGCTACGCGGGCCGATCCGAGCAATCGGCTGAGCACGTCGCGGCCGAGCGAGTCCGTGCCGAGGACGTGCTCACCGCCAGGGCTGCGCAGCGCCGCTGCAAGATCGGTGTCGGTCATGCTGAACGGCGCCAGTGACGGGCCGAACACGGCGACGAATACGAACACGGATACCAGAACGATCGCGACGGGGTGCCGGTGTATCAAATAGCGCAGCATGTGGATCCGCCCGATGACACCGGACGCCTACCGTGCCCTGATACGAGGATCGATCAGTCCGTACGTGACGTCGACCAAAAAGTTGACCACGACAAATCCCGCAGCGGCGACCAGCACGACCCCTTGGACGACAGGATAGTCTCGGTTGAACACGGCACTCATGCCGAGCCGCCCCAGGCCCGGCAGTGCAAAAATCACTTCGATCACGATGGCGCCGCTGATGAGCACGCCGAGCTGAAGTCCGATATAGGTCAGCGTCACCACCAGCGTATTGGGCGCGACGTGGCGGAACAGCACGCGCGACGCAGCTGATTCCTTTGGATCGCGCGGTATCGATGTATTCCTCCCGCAGCACCGCCTGAGCTGCCATTCGCACGAAGCGGACGAGCGCCGGAGCCAGATAGATTGCCAGAGAGACGGTGGGCAGCACCATGTGCCGGAGATTCGAGACGGCATCGCGGGAGAACGCCACATAGCCGCCGGACGGAAGCATCCGCAATCCCACCGCGAACACCACGATCAGTATCAACCCCACCCAAAATCCGGGCACTGACACGCCGAGCGTAATCGCGACCATGGCGGTCCGGGTCCATTTCCGCTGCCGCTGCTGCGCCAGTATCAAGCCAGCCGGGAACCCAATCAGGACGGATAGTGCGAGCGACAGGGCGGCCAGTTCGAGTGTTACGGGAACGGCCGCGCCGAGCAGGCTTGCGACCGGCCTGAAACTGAGATTCGAGGTGCCGAGATTGCCCTGCGCGGTCTGCTCCAGCCACAGCAGGTAGCGCACCGGTAGTGGCTGATCGAGCCCGAGCTGTTTTGACACCGCTGCGACCCGCTCGGGCGTGGCCATGTTGCCCAGCAGCACCGAGGCAGGACTGCCGGGTGCCAGGGCGGTGGCGAAGAAGGCAAGCGCGCTGACGCACAACAGCGTCAACAGCGCACCCGCCAGCCTCGTCGCCAGATAGCTGAACATGCCCTCGGTCTGCGATCGGCTCCGGCAGTTCTACCCGCTCAAGGTGACGCCCGAATAGTCATCGATGCCGCTGGGGCCGATCACCAGCCCGGAGACGCTCTTCCCCGCGAGGAAGAACAGCGGCAGATGATCCACCGTAATCTGCGGCATCTCGTCAAGCATCAGGCGCTGCAGGTCCTGATACAAGGCGACGCGCTTGGCAGGATCGATCTCGCTGGCTGCTTTCTTGACCTGATCGGCGTAGCCCGGCGGGTTCCAATAATTCACATTCGAGGTCGGCGCCAGATTCGGAGAGTTGAACATCCCGGCGGGGTCCTCCGGGACCGTGTTGAAGTTGTCGACGGTGATGTCGAAGTCGGCCTTGGTCGCGATCCGATCGTACCAGACGGTCGCCTCCAGATCGCGTACGGTCACGGTGTGGCCGAGCCGATTGAGATTGTCTTGCAGGACGAGCGCCATGGATTTCAGGGCGTCGAAGCCGACGATGGACAGGATTTCCATTTTGAGCGGCTTGGTCTTGGAGAAGCCGGCCTCCTCCAGTAGCGAGGCGGCCTTGCCGAGGTCGAACGGATATTGAGAGTCGGAGCCCGGAAGGTACGAGGGCATCTCCGGTGCCACCGGATTGATCGTCGGACGGGCCAGGCCGAACCAGACCGTTTTCGTGTAGGCCTCGCGATCGAACGCGTAGGCGAGCGCCTGGCGCACCCGCTTGTCGCTGAACGGCGCACGTTTGGTGTTGATGTTAAAATTTTCGTAGAGGACATACGGCTTGGTGGTGATGATCCGCACCTCGCCCATGCCCTGCGCCTGCTTCACGTCCTTGCCTTCGGCGAGCGCCACCAGTTGCAGCGAACCATCCTCCAGACCGGCCAGACGGGTCTGCGAATCCGGCACGATCTTCCACTCGACCGCGTCGATCATCGGCCGGCCCGGCACGTAATAGCCGTCGAATTTTTCGACGCGGATGTGATCGCCCGACGCCCAGTTCGCGAACCGGAACGGTCCGGTCCCGACCGGCTGCGTGTCGATCTTGCCGACCCCATGTTCGCTGACGATATCCACTGCGGCGAGGTTGGCGAGAAGTCCCGGCGTCGGACCGGTCAGGGTCATGCGGACGGTCTGCGCGTCGACGGCTTCGACCCCGGCCACCTGCGTAACCTGCGGCTCGAACGGGCTGCCGGTCGCGGGGTCCTTGATGCGACGGATGCTGAAAGCGACGTCTGCCGCGGTGAACGGCGTGCCGTCGTGCCACTTCACCCCGGGCCTCAGCTTGAAGGTCACCGTCAGGCCGTCCGGCGAGGTTTCCCAGGATTCGGCGAGCCTCGGATCGGCATGCAAGCGTGTCCGGATTGATGAACACCAGCGCCTCGAAGACGCTCGACCGGACGGTGTGTCGGAACACGTCGAGCGTCGATTTGTGCGGGTCCAGCGTTTTGATGTCGCTGGAAATCCCGACCGTCAGTGTGCCAGCGGGTGCCGCCGCTGCCGGCCGCCCGCGCAGCCCCGAAAGGATACCGCTCGACGCGCCCAACGCGGCCAGGCCGCCCAACATGCGCAGGAACTCGGCCCGACTGACCGGGAAATGGCTCGCCTTTGCCGGTACAGCGCCATGCCTCTCACCGCCACGCTCGTCTTTCATTAGGACAGCCCCCACCCGTTTGCTGCTTGCTTTTTTAGATCTGACATCCGCGGAGCACTTTCGGCGCCCCATCAGACACGCACTCTTGCAGAGTTCAGCTCGGCGATAAAGGTCCGTGATCGTGCAGGGCCGGCGTGGCGAATGCGGCGTCTCCAAAGCCAACATTGCGGGGATGATAGCAGGCCGCGAAATGATCGGCAGCAAGGGGCCTGAGCAGCGGATCCTCGCGACGGCAGATGTCCGTGGCGTGAGTGCATCTCGGGTGGAAGCGACATCCGGCGGGGGGCGCGATGGGGCTCGGCACTTCCCCTTCGATGATTTTCGGGCGAGCCCGCGCCCTGTCCGGATCGGCGATGGGAATCGCGGAGAGCAGCGCCACCGAGTAACGGGTGCATCGGGCGGGCATAGAACGCATCGGCCGGCGCCAATTCGACGAGCTTGCCCAGATACATCACCCCGACTCGGTCGGACACCTGCCGAATGACGCCGAGATCGTGCGAAATGAACAGGTAGGTGATCCGGAATTCGTCCCGCAGATCCTGAAACAAGTTGAGAATTCCGGCCTGCACGGACACGTCCAGGGCGGACACCGGCTCGTCGGCCACGATCAGCCTTGGCCCGAGCACCAAGGCGCGCGCAATGCCGATCCGCTGGCGCTGTCCGCCTGACAGCTCGCGGGGCAGTCGGTTCGCGTGCTCGGGCGCCAACCCGACCCGCATCAGCACGTCGCGCACGCGCTGCCGCCGATCGGCTGCGGTTCCGATACGATGGACTCGCAACCCATCCTCGATGATCCTGCCGGCGGGCTTGCGGGGGTTCAGGCTGGCGGTCGGATCCTGGAACACCAGTTGCATCTCCCGCCGCAACGGCCGCAGGGCCTGCATTCCGAGATGCGTAACGTCCCGACCGCCAAAACTGACCATGCCCGACGTCGGCTCAAGGAGCCGCACCACGCAGCGGGCCAGCGTCGACTTGCCGCAGCCGGACTCGCCGACCAGTCCCAAGGTCTCGCCGTCGCGGATATCGAACGAGACATCGTCGACGGCGCGCAGCTGGATTTGGTTGGATGCGCGCAATCCCTTCCGGATCGGAAAGAACTTGCGCAAATTGCGGACACTGACCAGCGACTCGGAGCGTCCGCTCATGGCTCAGGCTGGCTGGCTGCTGCCCCGGCCGTCCTGGTCTCGTTCGGAAACCAGCACCGGGTCAGGTGATCCGGTGCCAGCGTGCGGGCCTGGAGCGAGGGTGCTTCCAGGCACTGCTCCTGGGCATAGTCACAGCGCAAACGGAACGCGCAGCCTGCCGGTCGAGCGCCGGCAAGCGATGGCGGCGAACCCTTGATCGAGGGCAGCCGTCCCGATCGCCGACTGTCGATGGATGGAATCGAGGCGAGCAGCCCAGCGGTGTAAGGGTGCTGTGAATTGCGGAAAATCTCGCGCACCTCGCCGGCTTCCACGCACTGGCCGGCGTACATGACCAGCACTCTGTCCGCGACCTCCGCCACCACGCCAAAATCGTGAGTAATCAGCATCACGGCCATGCCGGTCCGTTCCCGCAATCTGGCCAGCAGATTCAGAATTTGCAATTGCGTGGTGACGTCGAGCGCGGTGGTCGGCTCGTCCGCGATCAGCAGCGACGGATCGCAGGCTATGGCCATGGCGATCATCGCCCGCTGTCGCATGCCGCCCGAGAATTGGTGCGGATAGGAGTCGATGCGTTCCTTCGGGTGCGGGATGCCGACCAGGTGCAGCAACTCGATCGTGCGGGCCCGGATCGCCGATTCCGACAGGTCCGTGTGCGCGCGCAGCACCTCGGCTATCTGGGTGCCGATGCGCTGCAGCGGATTAAGGCATGTCAGAGGGTCCTGGAAGATCATTGAAATCTCCCGGCCCCGAAGCCGCTGCATCCGGCGCTCGCTGATCCGGAGGAGATCGAGACCATTGAATAAAATCTGTCCGGTCACGCGGCAGCGGGGATCGGACCGGTATAGCCCCATGACAGCACGAGCCGTGGCAGTCTTCCCGCAGCCGGACTCGCCGACGATCCCCAGGACCTCGCCGTGTCCAATACGAAACGAAAGCTCGTCCACCGCAACCAGCGGTGTCGCCACCTGTCCAAAGCAAACCCGGAGGCTAGCGACCTCAACCAGTGAGGACGAGCTGCCGGCAGCCTCGGCTTGGGGCGGTGCCAGCATGGTCGAACTCGATTTCGAACTCGGCAGCATGTTGATGCTTACTTCCAGGATTAGGCCAATCTCAGTGCTGACGCCATCGTGTCTCGCGATCACCGCCGGCGCGCCGGGGAATTGGCGGCTGGGCCCGGGTAGCGTTTTGCCTTATCAGCCCTGAGATTTCCACCCCTTCGAGGCATATTCAATTCGTCTGGCGGACAGACAGTCATCGATAACGCGCCCGCGCTCGGCTGACTTTACAGCGGCCTCGCTTCAGCGCGGCGGTGCCCAATCGCCTGGCACGTTTTCTCCTTCTCCGCCCTGGCGAGGCTTGGAAACCAGCTTAATCGGACCGCGAAGACGATGAATTACCGCATAGCCAATGAAGAAATCTGGAAACGAGATCCTGGTCAGTCTCAGAACGTTAATGATTCGATCAAAGGTGCGGTTCTGCTGCATCGCCGCGATCAGCCCGAGCGCGATCGACAGCGGAACCGCGACGGCCGCGGCTACACCGGCGAGAAACAGCATGCTGGCTTCTTCCACGGCGACCGAGATGCCGCGGGTCGCCAAGTGGGTCAGGGGGCACGCTCTACGCGTGCGTGCTGGTCTCCGAGGACGTCCGGCTGGTCAGCCCAGTTGCGGAATCAGTATGCAAGCGCACATCGCCATATCAGGCATCGACGGCCTGCCGCTGATGTCGGTTCTGGCTCGGCATCAATGGCAACCAGTATCGGACGCGGGCGTCGTCGCCTGCTGCGGCGGCTGACGCGGGCAGGGACGATGCTCGGCGGCATCGGTGCCGATGGCTACCGCTGGCTCCCGCCGGGGTGCCAGACAGCTATGGCTGCAGGGGATCAAAGTGGGAGGAACTTGGTAAATTTGCCGCGAGTTCCGCATTTACAGCTGATCGCCGGCCTTTCGGGGCAGACCCGGACCGGATGACCTGGCCGGGCAGCCCGCCCCCCCAACAAGTCATGTTCGACCTGGTCGAGCAGCAGCACCGCAGGGATCCCGACCGGGAGATCGTCGCCGAATTCATTTAGCGTCGGGTTGCATTGCGGAGGATCGGCAGCGGATGTCGCGGCGCGCGGAGGCGGATCAGCAAACGAATGGCTACTTCGCGTCGCGGTGATGAAGGCGCATTTAAGGATTTGCGATTGCCCGCGACCGCCTGCAGCCGCTGCCTATCCGACGCACTCATTATCACCGCAGGCTCTCTGTGCATACAGCACTCTCAAAGCCGGTCTCTTCGCGATCACCGGGTTGCTCCCTGGCCGGTCTAAGCTGTCATCCATCAAAACGATCAGGTCCGCCAGTGTTGCCGCTTCGGCCAGCACGACCCACCCCTGCGGGGACATGGCGCGCCATATCTTGCCGACGGTCTGCTCGAAATAGCAGAGCACTCTTGTCGCGTAGTCGCGGTCGCCGTCCGGGGTTATGTTCACGGCGTCGAAGCAGGCAGTCGCCCGGCCGGCTTCGTCTTGAACCACTTCCCATCGGGCATGCCGCCAGCGATCAGTCCAAATCGACGCAAGCCAGTCCAGGCCGCGCGCTTCCCGCTCGATATCCGAAGCGGACGTGTCGTCCATTCGAGGCTCCTTCAGATCATGGTGGCGGCAGCTGGCGCCCTGTCACGGGTGGATGCGGCTGTCGCGATCGTCTCCGTTTACCGCCGGCTGCGGTCCGCGTCTGTGACAAAGGGCTACGGGCCGCTTTGGAGTCCGCGGAGTGCTGACCGTCCGACGGGCCAGACTGATGGACGGCGCTGCGGCTCCGGTGCGAGTAGCCGCGGGGGGCCCCGTCGGGCTGACCGCGATACCCTGAAGTCGCTGCACCGAGCCCTGCGCGAGCGTAGGGGGCCGTATGCCGCAACTATCGAGCAGGTTTTTAGGTGATTGGTAGCTCCGCGCGTGATTGGATCGGGGATGCTTCGAATGAACGAACGACAATCGCTGGGCGGCTCCGGTACGACAACTTTGGCGGAAGGCTACCAGGAGAGAATCAGGCGCTTGGCTGCCGAGCGGCGGACGCGTGACGCTGCGGCTGCGTTGCGGGGCCGGCAGCAGCGTGAAGCGGAAGAAATGCGTAAAAATCAGGCCGAACGCTTGGCGCGGAGCTTTGCAACCCGGTGCATCCCCCTGATTGAGGAGGTTGCGGCCAAATCACAGCTGGCGGGCGGCGGCCTTTTTCGCCTGACGCTGGCCTCAGGCCAGCAGGCCGGAGACCGCTCGACGATTGCGTATCTCGTTCATCCGCCTGCTACGGAGAGCCAACCTCATCCTGCCCCAACGCATCGCGGCAGTCCGCGCCCCGCGCAGCCTACCATGTCCATCGCTTTCGCAAGCACCAACGACGGGATGGTGGCCATACGCGTCATGGACGAGCTGCCGATCTTCGTGCCTATCGTCCAGTTCGACGAGCACGAAGCGGGGAAAGTTTTCGCGAATGTGATCGAGCGCGTGCTGGGCTCGCCGAATTCGAGCGCATAACCGCACAGGCGGCACCCCGTCAGTCCTCAGCCACTGCCCACCGAGACGGGGCGTCGTTCCCCGCCGGCGGCGGATCGGCACACGTCGTGCGCGGTCAAGAGGGCAGCGGGCTCGGCCAAGCGCTGCGAGACTGGCCCAGTTCCATCCGAATCGAGCAAATCGCCTCACGAGCACCGTCGCGAGCAGACGTCCGGTCGTAAGCCTTGAACTCCCGTCAGATTACCCGGGGCGGTCCAAACCCACCGACGTCGCTAGCTGATCTATGCGCAAGGCGGTTCCCGACTAGGTGGCTGGGGGACCTGGATTCGAACCAAGGCTGCCCGGGTCAGAGCCGGGAGTTCTACCGCTAAACTATCCCCCAACAGACACCGGCCGGGCTAGTAGCACGGCGGCCCCGGCATGCGCAATCAAGCCCCGGCGAACCGCTGCTGTCTGGGAATGGCGCTCGCCGACTGCGGGCTGATTACGGACGCTGGTCGACGAGCCGATCGTCAACAAGCACATCCCCGACCTGGCGACGTTGGAGGAAACCATCGCCCAGCGCTGCGTGAACCTCGCCGGCCAACCTGATCGCATCAAATCCAAAACACGCTTCCATTGGTGGCCGTGACAATGCCGAGCTAATCACGCCGAAATCGTATGAGGCGCTCCAGCTTGCCATGCACTTCGGCGTGAAACAGCGCATAAGCCAATTCCATTGCGCGCCCGAGTTCCGTGATCTCCTCCGGGCGCTGCAGCAGCCCGAACAATCGTCGGACCAGCGACTCGATATCCGAGTGGCCCAGGTCGGGGTGAAGATGTAGCAGGCCCTGGCCCCCCGAAACAGTGCTGAGCACCGGGCGGCCGTGCGCCAACGCCTCAACCGTTTTGATCTTCAGCCCGCTACCGCCCAGGGACGGGCTCAGTACCAAGTCGAGCCCGGCATAGGGGTCGACCGGATCTGCAAAGCGGCCCATCGGTGTCAACGCTTGCAGCCCGTGTAGGCGATCGCAGACGCCCCCGAGCAGCAAAAAATCCGCGGACGTGCTCGCTCTGCTCGCGAGCACCTGTGCCAGTTCCCGATCCAGCGCGGCCACGCTCGCCAGATTCCACGGATTGGCGGACGCAACGCATCCTATCGCGAGCCGTGCGCGCCCGCGCGGCGGCTGCGGGAGCGGCGCCGTCGCGTATTCGATCACCTCGACCGGAACATCCGCGATGCCGCGGAAATATTTTGCTTCCTCCGGCTGGATCGCCAGAACCAGGTCCGCGCGCAAAAAGCCGCGCGCCTCTTCCTCGACCGTGGTATAGAACCAGTGCGCGCCCAGACCGGACGCGCGCGCCGCCAGGTGTCGGTCGCCATAGCGGTCATGCGTGTCCAGCACGCGCAGCGCACCGCCGCCGGCAAAAGCGGTCAGCAGCAGCGAGCAGAAGACATAGTTAGCCACCACGATGTCGTAATGGACCGTCTGGCTCAGGAACCGGGCCGCCTCGATCTGTCGCGGTCCCATCCATTCGTCGAGAGCCCAATGGCTCGGCAAGCGCCGTCGCGGCCGGGCCGGCTCGGGCTTTACGGCGTACAGCGTGTGCCAGGCGGAAGCCATCGCCCCCTCCACGTCCGGCTCGACCGCATCCACCGGCACGAACAGCACGTCGACCGTGCCATGACGGCGCAGCGCCTCAGCGATCTGGCGCACCCGGGCGCGATTTCCCTGGGTGGTGGGATGCGTGGGCGTCGGCGTGATGACCAGCGATCTCACGCTGGCTCCAGTCCAACCGAGGCCAGCGAGAATTCTTGGGTCGCGTCACGAAAAATTTCCACGCGGTGGCACAGCGCCGACGTCACGGGGGGCAGTTCTGCGCGAATGCAGGAACAAACTGAATCGATCCTGACTGTCGCCTCGACGCCGTCCACGCGAATGCGAAGCAACGCCGCGTTCAGGGGCTCCGTCGCGCTCGCCAGTTCTAACACGGCGCCCGCCACCTGCTCGCTGCCTCCGGGGACCAGCATCGCGCAGCGTCGCACCGCGCCGGTCCGGCGCACCAGGTGGCCGCCCTCCATGTGCGGCGCCAAAAAGCCGGTTGCCAGCAGATCGGCCACCGGATGGAAGGCCAATTTTGACGCGCGCCCTGCCTCGACCCGCCACAACCACGACCGCACCTCACGGACGATATTCGGAGGCGCAAAAAGCCGGCCATCTTGCGAGCCGGCAGCCGCCTCGATCGCAACAAACCCATCCGGCGGCGGCAGCGATCGCGGCAGGTCAACCGCCTCCGGGTCGAGCGCCGCCAAGATCGCACGCCACCGCTCTGAGCGATCGACCCGGCCGACCGCCAGCACGCGCGGGCGTGCCGCACCCGCAAACAACTCTTTCACCGCGGCCCGCAACTCCGCATCGTCGCGCGTCAGGCTAACCGCCGCGGGCAGATTTGCGCTCACCAGCAGGCGTGCCGGCGTTTCGACCCGAACGGAACAATACGGCCCCACCTCGTCGACCGTGATCACTCGGGCACCCGGTGCCGCGACATGCCAGACATAGGCGCGCACATCCTCCGGCCGGTTCAGCCAAACCAGTGTCGCCGGATCAGGCAAGTGCCAGTTCGCTGTAGCGGCTGGCCGCGCGCGCCGGATCGCCCACCGTGCGCGCAAACCCATAGGCTGCCGCACGCTGCGCGTTCAGGGCAGCCGAATCGTCGAGCACTGTCTCCAGCAGCACCCGAATCGCCGCAACCGGATCGCCACGGGCCGGCAGCTTGACGCACACCTGGTCGGGCAGTTCGGCATAGGCGCCAGTGTCCGTCACCGCCACGGCGCAGCCGAGGCCAAGCCCGCGCGCCAGCATCCCCGAACTCTCGCCCCAGCTCGGATACCGCAGCAAAAACACCAGATCGCTCGCCAGCAGCACGTCGGCCAGAAGCTCGGGCGGCAGATATCCCAGCGGACGCACCCGCCCGGCCAGCGCCGGGGCGATCTCCGGTGGCAATTCGTCCGCTTCCGGCGCCGCGCTCACCAGCAGCACGATCCGCTCGCGCCGGCTTCCTTCCGTCGTGGCGATGGCCCGCAACACGGCTCCGAGCTGTTTCTGTCGCGCCGGAAAGCCGAGTGCCGACACCAGCAGTGCCGACCGCGCCTCCGCCTCCTCCATGCCGAGCCAGCGGGCGCGCAGCCCCGGTCGCCTCGCCTGCAACGCCTCCCAGCCCATCGGCGCCGGGTAGCAGAAATGCGGCAGCACATGCACCGGGCGGCCGGGCAGGGCCTCGTGCGCCAGTGCCGCGGCGTGGCGCGAATGCACTACGATGCAAGGCGCCGCCTCCAGCCAGCGCAGCAGTTTCACCTCGCGCCAGTCCAGCAGCCGTTTTTGGCCAAGCTCGGCCCAGATCCGCTCCAGCGCCCCGGCCAGCGCCGGCCGCTCGGCCCGCAGTTGTGCCGCGAAAAACCCCGGCAGCAGCGCGTCCGCCTGCTCCACCAAGGCGTGCAGCGACAAATCGTGCAGCACCGCCACCCCAGGATGGCGCAAGAACAATTCCGGCATGAACGCATGGTCCGGATTGTTGCCCAAATGATAAACCACCGGCAGGTCCGGCAACAGCGCGCCGGGGTCCTGGATCGTGCAGCTGCCGGTTTGCACCGGCCGCAGCGCCTCGGTGACGATGTGCAGCGGGTGCGGCGTCCAGCGCGCGATCGCGTGGGCGTAATCGGCGATGCCGTTGCGCTGCGGCGGCCAAGGACTGACCAGCGTATACACGCCGTCAATCGAGTGCCGCGAACAACTCGGCGCCGGAAAACACGGCGCTGAGCACGCGCGGGTCGTCGGCGCTGCTGCGCCAATGGCCGAACGACAGGTGCAAAATCAGGGTCTCGTCTGGCCAGCTCGTGCCCGCAGGGACAATCACCTCCAGCGCATGCCGCCCGTCCTGCAACTCCAACAACGCCGACGCAACCGGCACCGCCTGAAGCCACGCGCGCACCGGTTTTTGGGCATCGGGCAGGCCAAAACTGTGGAAGAACACCAGGATGCGCGCGACCGGCTGGGTCGCACCGCGAAACATCAGTGTGACATCCGGCCCGAGCCAGCGCCACTCGCTGGCCCCGTCCGTCTCGAGTCCATAAATCCCGACGCCCTCCACCTCGGCGGGCGTGATGCGGCGCACCTCGGGAATTTCCGGCGGCGGCGGCGGCGGCTCGGGCCGTGGCAGCAGGCCGTCGATGCGGTCGCTCAGCAACAGGTAGAACAAGTCCAGCCGGTCCAGCAGCAGCCGCTCGCGGCCGAATTGTTCCGCATAATCCAGCCTGCGCCGCAGCGTTGCCTGCTCGATGGTCAGCGCCCCCAGCGCTTGCTCCAGTGCTGCCACACGCCGCAAAATCTCTTGCGGCTCGTTTGACGAGGCGGCCGGCCCGGCGTTTTTCGCATTCAACGGAATGCCCGAGCCGAGTTCGGCGCCGGTCCGCAGGTTCATGAACCGCACCTGGGCGGGCCGCGCCGGGTCCAGGGGACCGGTCACCGCAATGTGAGCCGAGAGCCGCTCCGATCCGTCCAGGGCGGGCCGCAACAGAGCGCTGCCGAGCAAATCGTCGTCGGCGAACGCAGCGATCTCGTCGCCCACCTGCCCCAAGCTTTCGGCCACCGACAGCGCGAGAAAACCCTGATCAAAACTCGCGTCGACGCGCTGATCGGGACCGCTTGCGGACATGCCGTGTTATCAACCCAGGCCGTGGAGGGCACCATAGCGTGAGGTCCATTCGAGTCGGCATCGGCGGCTGGTCATTCGCACCCTGGCGCGGCGCGTTCTACCCGCCCGGTCTTCCGCAGGGTCAGGAGCTGGCGTTTGCCGCGGCCCGGCTGACCTCGATCGAAATCAACGCCACGTTTCACGGTCCGCAAAAGCCGGACAGTTTCCGCCGCTGGCGCGATGCCGCCCCGGATAATTTCGCGTTCGCGGTCAAGGCGCCGCGTGGCGCGACGTGGCGCCGCGAGCTGGGCGAGGCGGGGCCCGCGATCACCCGCTTTCTGGATGGGGGTGTGCTGGAACTCGGCCCAAAACTTGGGCCGATGCTGTGGCAGTTTCCGCCGGCACGAAAATTCGAACTCTGCGGCCACAGAAAGCTTTTTGGCGCTGCTGCCACGGGAGCACGGCGGCCGGCGCCTGCGGCACGCCGTAGAGGTCCGCCACGAGAGTTTTGCCGATCCCGGATTTGCGGCGTTGCTGCGCCGCTTCGGTGTCGCCTGGGCGGTGGTGGATGCCGATAGCTTTGCCTCTGCGGACGCGGAGACGGCGGATTTCGTCTATGCGCGGCTAAAGCGAAACGCGGAGGGCGAGGCCGAGGGTTATGCCGCGGACGCGCTCGATCGGTGGCAGGCGCGGCTGCAGTTCTGGGCGCGCGACGGCCGGGACTGTTTTGCCTATTTCATTGGCGGCGACAAAGTGCGCGCCCCGCACGCCGCCCAGGCGCTGCTGGCGCGGTTTGCTCGGACGCCAGAGGATGTCGCGGAAGTCGATAGGATGACTCCGCAGTGATTCTCTCCGTCACCGTCACTGGCTACAGTCAGAGTTCGGCGCCGCGCCTGAAGCGGTATCCCAAGACCCGGCGCGGATTTGCTGGACTGTCGTCTTAAGCTTCCTTCCGTGCAGTATGGCGGGCACCTTCGGCGGCTACGCGTTCGGCTTCCTGCACGTCTCCAAGCAGCCGAAGCTAGCAGTTCCGTTATGACCGGCCTATGGGATCGGGCTGTTCGCGGATTGCCGAAAACGAAAGTTTCAGCCCACCGCCGTTTTCTACAATGCCCGGCGGAACGTCAGATTGATGCGCTGGCGGCCAAGCAGCGCGTGCAAGCCGTCGGCGAGTGGTGCGATGCCATGAAACGCCAGTCGCGCCGCCCTCCCCAGGACGACCACGTCGCCATGGGTCAGTTCCACCCGGTAAGGCCGGTCCGAACGCTTCTGGCCGCCAAACAGGAACGTGGCTGGCAGCCCTAGCGATACTGAAACGATTGGCGCGCCAAAATCGCGCTCGTCCCGGTCCTGGTGCAGCCCCATCCGGGCGCCAGGTTCGTAGCGGTTGATCAGACAAGCATCAGGGGTAAAATTTTCGAATCCGCCCTGTGACGCCGCACGCGCCGCGAGATCGGCGAAAACGCCGGGCATTTTGGGCCAGAGCGCGCCGCGTTGCGGATCCAGTCGATCGTAACGGTATCCGGTGCGGTCGGTGACCCAACCGACCGCGCCGCAATTCGTCATGGCTACCGACATGCGAAAACCGCGCGGCGTGACCATGTGGCGGAATGGGGCGGCGGCCACCACCGCATCCAAAGCCGCGATCAGCGTCCGCTCGACCGGGATCGCGAAACCGCCGAGCAGTATCGCACCCTCGGCCAAGGCCAAGTCTCGCGCCCCCGCCGGAAACACGTCCTGCACCATTGCTTACGCGGCATCGTGAAATATGATGCCGAGCGTGTGCCGCTGACCGGAGCGCACCTTGCTCACGCCGTGGCGCAGCGCGGTGCGGTAGATGCCGCGCGTGCCCTGCACCGGGCGGTGGCGTACCGCAAACACCACCGCGTCGCCCTGCCGGAGCGGCACCACCGAGGCACGCGATTGCATGCGCGGGCGCTGCTCCATCAGCACGAACTCGCCACCGGTGAAATCCGCGTTCGGCCGGGACAGCAGAACCGTCGCCTGGAGCGGAAAGACGTGTTCGCCGTATAGGTCCTGGTGCAGACAATTGTAATCGCCTGTGCCGTAGCGGAGTAGCAGCGGCGTCGGTTTCGTCTGGCCCGCGATGTGACAGCGCTCGAGGAAGGAGGCGTGTTTTCCGGGAAACCGGAGCGGGAGGCTCATCATCTCGTTCCAGCGGTTCGCGACCGCGGCCAGATGGGTATAGAGCGCGCCGCGCAATTCGGCGACGGGGCCGGGCAGAGGATAGGCGAAATACTTGTACTCGCCGCTGCCAAAGCCGTGGCGCGCCATGACCACCGTGCTGCGAAAGTTGCGCGCGTGATCGAAAAACTCCGCTATCTGCCGGCACTGAGGCGGCGTAAGCAGCCCTTCGAGGATCGCCCAGCCCTCGGCATCGAGGTCGGTCGCAACCCCAGCCCAGTCAACTGCCTGCGCTGGTTGCGCAGCAACGGCGGATTCGGCTCCTTCGTCGCCGCCGGCCCGCGGCGTTGCGGCTCGACGTTGCTCCGCAAGAATGTCCATGCTGGTCTCTCCCTTCAAGTTGGCCAAGCATTTCATCTGGTGGCCAGGATCGCCTCCGGCCCTCCGATCCTTGCGCTGGCATAGAACAGCCAGTCATGCGATTCTGGGTGATTAGACTAGGCAAATCCCCCAGCGGATACTTCCCGTATAACGGCGGTCCGTTTACCGTTGGATCCGCCTGGGGGTGCAATACAGGCGGGCTAAGCTGCTAAGCGAACCACTCGTAAGACTTGGATACGTTACCTCGGCATTGCGGCAGGCAGCTTGGTAGCCAACCCGGTCAGAACCGCATCCTCCACCGCGTTGTCGCGCAGCCACCCTAGCACCGGCGCCGCCGCGTCTGGCCGACCTGCGGCCAGAGCTGCCTCCAGCAGAATGCGCGCATCGGCGGGTTCGCGCTGCACCTCCCAGTTCGCGCGCGCCAGCGCCAGCGCGCCCTGAGCATCGTGCAGCAGCACCAACCGAAAGCGAGCCTCCTCCCGCCGGTGCACCACGTCTGCGCGCAGCCGGCTGGTATCGAACCGCGCGGCTAGATCGTCTATGTGGTCCGAAGCGGTCGGCAGCTTCAACGCCTGCTCCGCAATCGCCAGCCGCAGCAGCAACGGATCGATGCGTGTCCGATCGCGCAGCAGCCCCACAACTTCGGCCGCACGCCCGTGGTCCAGCAGCCAGTCGGACCACGCGCCCAGCAGATACGGATCCGATCCGTCCAGCGCTAACGCCTGCGCGAACCGGGATTCTGCTGTCGGGTCGCTCAGCCGCGCCGCCGTCTCCGCCGCCAGCGTCATTGCCCATAGCCGCGTGGAGGCGGGCTCGGAGACATTTTCGCGCAACGAAATGGTGACCGCCTTCAACGCCAGCCTTGCGTGGCCGGTCAGCGACATGGCCGACGCCGTACACGTGTCCGGCGCCAGGCCCAGTGTCAGGTTGGCGAACTGGCCGCAATCGGCCAGCGCCGCAGGATAGTCTGCGCGCACCTGCCGCACTGAGGCCCGGGTCAGCCAAGCCTGGCCATTGCGCGGGTCAGCCGCCAGCACCTGGCCCAGTGCTGCGACGCTCGCCGCAAAATCGTGGTTGCTCTGCAAGATCACGGCGCGCAGCAGCAACACCTCGGCCGGCGCCCCGGCGTCCGCCGGCCAGGGCGCCAACGCCGCCTCGGCACGGCCGAGCCAGCGCGGATCGCCCTGCGCTCGGGCAAGGTCGACCTCTTGCCGCGCCACCTGCACCGCCAACCCCAAGTTCCTCGGGTCTGCAGCCAGGGCTCTGCGCGACGCCTGCCCAGACTGGTCCTGGGCGTCGGGCAGGCGCTCCAGTACTTGGTTGTCGTCTTCCGGCGTGAATGGCGTGGCAAAAGCCCCGGCCGACGCCAGGCAGCCCAAAAGCCCCAGCGCCAACGCGGCGGCAGAACGGCGCGAAGCGAGCTTCGCGCCGCCCCGGGACCAGGCCGGACGTGCCACGACCCCGATCCGCCTCAGTCGGTCGGATGCTGCGGCGAGCCCGACAGCGGCGGCCGCGCATACGGGAACACGGTGAGATAGTGCGTATCGTCGGTGTAGGCCCCGTCCGTGAAATCGAGATTGCCGGACGGCGCGTCCGAGGGCTTGCCCACCACGCCCAGCGTGTAGAGCCGGCCCATAACCACCCGCAGCGAGATGTCCACCACGTCGTCGCCCGGCCGACGGCCGTTCGGATAACCGGCGTTGTCCCCGCCGATCACACCCAGCCGGCTCTGCGACCCGTACGGGGTGACCGGAATGCTCGTGTTCAGGCGCATCTCTTCCGCCGGAGCAACCAGGCTCGCCGGGGCGTTGAGGCCGGGAATGCCGAGCAGGAACACCAGCCGCAGGTCGCGGCGCGGGAACGCGGTCGGTGCGGCGGTGCCGAACAGTTCCTGGATGATCGCGGGTAGTGTCGGATAGCTGAAGTATTTGTCGAAA
Organism: uncultured Pseudomonadota bacterium; assembly: GCA_963822705.1. Classification (GTDB taxonomy): domain Bacteria; phylum Pseudomonadota; class Alphaproteobacteria; order Acetobacterales; family Acetobacteraceae; genus CAVRQM01. Next base: position 186,506 of record CAWGIX010000004.1, on the reverse strand, counting down.
TTCTTGCTGTCCCGGACAGGTTCGGAGGTGTTGAACCGGTCCTTGTCCGGCAAGCCGATTAGCACCTCGTTGACCAGCGGATTGCCGAGCCGGGAAAGTTGCGTGAACGTCACTGCGCCGGATGGGCCGCGGACCCCCTTGGAAGCCGTAGTCCAGGCCCCCACCACCGGATCGCCGCCGGTGCTCAAGCAGGCGATCGGCACCTCCATCGCCAGCGAGGTGACGTTCTTGTCAGCTAGATCGTCGCGTGCCGAGTTGTCGTATTGCTCGCCCACCGGATGAGCATAGTTGATCAGGTCGAACGTTTCGGCCAGGTTCACGACAAATGGATCCTTGCGCTGGCCCACGAACAGTCTTCCGGCGCCACAGCCAGGGATGTTGACATTGTAGATGAAGGCTGCAGCGTAGTCGGGATAGTGCGGGATCGACTTGTGGCCGATATTGTCCAGTGGTTTCGTGAACACCGTAGAGCCGTTCGCGGCATTGGTCAGAGGCTGTTCCGTCACCACTCCGTTGGTGTTGGTCAGCAGCGACACGGTGTAGGTCTCAATCACGTTCTGGTTCGAGTTGTTGGTATCGGTGACCGGTCCGATATTGATCACCGGTACCGGAACGCTGTGGCCGTCGATATTCAGCGCCAGCTTTTCGTCGGTCTGGGTGAAGCGAAACCGGAACGTCAGGTTCGGCGTGCCGCTGCCGGTGTTGTCGATGTTGATGTCGTAGTAGGCCTCATGGTCCAGGTTGAAGAAGTTCGGACCGCCATAGACATCCTGCAGCGGAATGTAGTTGGCGATCATGGTCACAAAACCGCTGCGTCCAGGCTCGTAGCTGCGGAACATGTAGAAATCGGTGCCGTCGAGTTTCGGCGTCTGGGTAATCATCGGGGCCTCCCGATGGCTCGAGGCCAAGGCCGCAGGCGCCGCGGCGGCGAGTGCCGCGAGCGATGCCGCCGCCAACAGAGTGCGTTTCATCTTTCCCCCTCCGGAATCGTTCGGCGTCCGCCGTCATGGCGGCGCATCGTCGATACGGGGCGGCTGCCGCAGCAGATGCGCACAATCGGAATTTTCCGGTGCGGCATCCATGCCGGGCGGCAGTGGCTTCCCGGCCTGCGCCGTCCCGTGTAGACGCCCGCCATGACTGTCCTTGCCCCAGTTCCTGCGCGTGAGCTTCTTGAGTCGCCCGGCCCGCTGGTGCTGGCGCTGCCGAAAGGCCGCATCCTGGCCGAGTGCGCGCCGCTGCTAAATGCCGCCGGGATACGCCCGGCGCCCGACTATCTGGACGAGGACAGCCGCCGCCTGCGCTTTCCCACCGACGACCCGATGCTGGACGTAGTGCGCGTACGGTCGTTCGACGTGGCCACTTTTGTGGCGTTCGGCGCGGCGCAGATCGGCATTTGCGGAGCCGACGTGCTGATGGAGTTCGACACGCCGGAAATCTACGCGCCCCTGGATCTGGGCATCGGCGTCTGCCGGGTTTCCGTGGCCGAACCTGCAGAGACCGCCGGCCAGGACGATCCCCGCCTGTGGTCGCGCGTGCGGGTGGCCACGAAATACCCCAACATCGCCCGGCGCCACTATGCCGCGCGCGGCATCCATGCCGATGTGGTGCATCTGAACGGCGCTATGGAACTCGCACCCGGCCTCGGCCTGACGCGCCTGATCATCGATCTGGTCGCCACCGGCGCCACGCTGCGAGCTAACGGCCTGGTCGAGACCGAAGTAATCGCGCACGTCACCAGCCGTCTGGTTGTCAACCGGACCGCGCTGAAAACCCGGCCGGAGGCGGTGGGAGCCTGTATCGCACGGCTTCGGGATGCGCTCGTGGCAGCATGATCCGTCTCGACACGTGCGACGCGGATTTTTCCAAAAGCTTTGCCGCCCTGCTCGCGCAGGCGCGCGACACGTCCGAACTCGGTGGCGGCCTCGGTGGCTGCCATCATCTCGGAGGTGCGGGCACGCGGCGACGCGGCCTTGTGCGCCTTGACGGAGCGTTTCGATCGCACCCCACTCACGCCCGACCGCCTGCGCCTGACAAAGGCTGAGATCGACCAGGCGGCGGACGCGGTATCGCCGGAGCTGATGGCCGCGCTACGGCTGGCGGCGGAGCGCATCGAAGCGTTCCACCGCGCCCAGATGCCGGCCGATTTGCGGATGGAGGACGCGGCCGGGGTGCGGATGGGCATGCGTTGGACCCCGCTCGACTCGGTCGGCGTGTATGTGCCCGGGGGCAAGGCGGCCTATCCGTCATCGGTACTCATGAACGCGGTGCCGGCGCGGATCGCGGGGGTGGGCAGAATTGCCATGTGCGTGCCCACACCGGACGGGGTGCTCAACCCCCTCGTGGTTGCCGCCGCGCGGCTGGCCGGAGTGTCGGAGATTTTCCGCGTGGGCGGCGCCCAGGCCATCGCGGCACTTGCGTATGGGACAGATGCAATTTCCCCGGTCGACCGCATCGTCGGGCCGGGGAATGCGTTTGTCGCAGACGCAAAGCGCCAAGTGTTCGGCCGCGTCGGCCTCGACTCGATCGCCGGCCCCTCCGAGGTGGTGGTGCTGGCCGACGCCGCCAACGACCCACGCCACGTCGCCCTCGACCTGCTGGCCCAGGCCGAGCACGACGAGGCGGCGCAAGCGATTCTCATCACCGATTCCGCCCCCTTCGCCGACCGCGTAGCCGCCCAGGTGGCGACGGAGCTGCGGGGCCTGCCCCGCGCCGCGATTGCCGGGGCATCGTGGCAGACGCACGGGGCCATCATTGTGGTCCGCTCCTTTGGCGAGGCTGTGGGCCTGGTCGATCGCCTCGCCCCGGAACATCTGCAGATCATGACCGAGACGCCCGAAACGTTGTTTGCAAAAATCCGCCACGCTGGGGCGGCTTTTCTGGGGCGCTGGTGCCCGGAGGCGGTGGGCGACTATGTGGCCGGACCGAACCACGTACTGCCTACCGGCCGGACGGCGCGGTTTGCGTCGGGCCTGTCGGCCTACGATTTCCTGAAGCGCACCACTTGGGTGGCCGCGGATCGGACGGCGCTGGAAAAGATCGGGCCGGCGGCCGTGGCACTGGCCCGCGCCGAAGGACTGACCGCCCATGCCGGCAGCATTGCGGTGCGATTGGCTTGACCCGGGCCGGACCGCTCATCATGTTGCGGCCGATTCACGGCAGCAAAGAGAGTGGATGCCCAAAGAGGACATGATCGAGTTCAGCGGCACCGTGATGGAGCTGCTGCCCAACGCGATGTTTCGCGTCAAACTGGACAACGAGCACAGCATCCTGGCGCACACCAGCGGCAAGATGCGCAAGAATCGCATCCGGGTCCTGGCGGGCGACCGGGTGAACGTGGAAATGACCCCGTACGACCTAAGCAAGGGCCGCATCACGTTCCGGTTCAAGTAGCGGCCTCCCGGCTGGTGCTTGCCTCGGCCAGCCCGCGGCGGCTGGCATTGCTGGCGCAGATCGGCGTGGTGCCCCAACGCGTCTTCGCCACCGACATTGATGAGACTTTTCTGTCCGGCGAGTTGGCACGCCCCGCCGCGTTGCGCTTGGCCCGGGCCAAGGCCGAGGCGGCAGCCGACCCAGACGCGTTCGTGCTGGCGGCGGATACGGTGGCCGGGGTCGGACGGCGCATCCTGCCCAAAGCAACCACCGCGGACGAGGCGCGGGCGTGTCTGAAACTGGTGTCGGGGCGACGGCACAGCGTGGTGACCGCAGTGGTGCTGGCGGCGGGCGGGCGGCGGGCCGAACGGGTGGTGGACAGCGCGGTGACGTTCAACCGCCTCACCGAGCGCCAGATTGCCGCCTATCTCGACAGTGGTGAATGGCGGGGCAAGGCGGGCGGCTATGCCGTCCAGGGTCTGGCCGCCGCCCATATACGTTTCATCTCCGGCAGTTTTTCCGGCGTGATGGGCCTGCCGCTGTTCGAGACGGCGCAATTGCTGCGAGGACTCGGTTGGCCGATGCCGTAACCATCTTCGCCTCCTCCAGTCCCGGCGAGGTGCGGGTGGCCGCCGTGAGGGATGGGGTGCTGCTGGACTACGCCATCGACCGGCCCGCCTGCACGCGCGTGGGCGATGTTTTTCGCGGTCGCGTGCGATTGCGTGCCTCGGCGATGGCGGGAGCATTCGTGAGCCTCGGCCAGGCCCCGGATGGATTTTTGCCGGACACTGCCGGAGGCGCCGGGACGAGCGAGGGTACGGTGCTGTCGGTGCGCGTCTCCCGCGCGCCGCAGGGGGGCAAGGGCCCGCGGCTGGCCGCCGAGACGGACACGACGCTGCCCCCGGGGCCGATCGGGCGCGTCGCGCGCGGCGTCTGCGCCGTGGAACGCTTGGCCGCTTTGCACGCGCAGGCTCCGGTGATCGTGGATGATTCGGCACTGCTCGCACAATTGCGTCCCGGTTTGGGCGCGCGCCTGCGGTTGGTGGCCAAGGCGTTCGACGACGCGCTGGAAGCCGAGGCGGACAGCTTGGCCCAGACCCAGGTGGAACTGCCGGGAGGCGGCGTGCTGCGCGTCGAGGCGACCGCGGCGCTGATGGCGATGGACGTTGATCTGGGTGCCCGAGCCGCGTGGCGCGGCGCCAAAGGCGTGACGCACGGTGACGCAAATGTGGCCTGGATACCGGAAATCGCGCGGCAGATCCGACTGCGCAGTCTGGGTGGCCCGATCGTGGTCGATTTCGCAGGGCTATCGGCCCGCGCGCGAAAAAAAGTGGGGCCGGCACTGGCCGATGCGCTGGGGGACGATCCGGCAGGGGCGCGGTTTCTCGGATTTTCCGCTCTCGGATTGGCGGAGATTCTGCGGCCGCGTACGCATCCGCCGCTGCACGAGTTGCTGCGCGGCCCGCACGCCGCGGCCTTGGCAGTGCTCCGGGCAGCGGCGCGGGAGATGGCAGCGGTGCCCTCGCGGGCACCGATCGTGTCCGCAGGCGCGGAGGTCGCCGAAGCGCTGGCAGCGGACCGGGAAGCGCTGGCCGACTTTGTCCGATGCTGCGGCCGCGCCTTGACCGTGCGAACCGACCGCGCGCTGCCGCCGTTGTCCTGGCGGCTGGAGCAGACATGACACGTTTGCACCCGACCCTTGTTGCACCCGTGCGCCGGCTGTCCTGCCCGATCTGCGGCAAGCCCGCCCAGGCTCCGACGCGGCCGTTCTGCAGTGAACGCTGCGCCGACATCGACCTCGGCCGCTGGTTCGGTGAGCGTTACAAGGTGCCGGCCGAGGCGCCCGCGCGAGCACCGGGAACAGACTCCAAAACTCCGGCGGAGGAGGGTGGCGGTTGATCGGGCGGCCCGGGTGGGCTATCTCCGGCGGCTTCTGCCCGCCCGCCTGATGCCCAGGTAGCTCAGTTGGTAGAGCATGCGACTGAAAATCGCAGTGTCGGTGGTTCGATTCCGCCCCTGGGCACCATCAGCGGGCCAGGGCAGAGCCGATACGCACGCCCCTACAGCACCACGGCGGCGAGCAGCGCATCGAGACGCTTGCGGCCCTCGGGCGTGGCGACCACGCCAGTTGCGGTGCGCGCGAGGTAGCCTGCTTCGAGCGCATGGCCCAAAGCTGTGCGGTCGAGCGCGTCATCCAGCGCGATGCCGGTGCGCGTGGCGAAGCGCGCAGCCTCCACACCCTCCTCTAACCGCAGCCCCATCAGCAGCATTTCGCGCGCCCGGTCGCGCGGCGCTAGAATTTCGTCGTGGGTGATAGCGTGGCCGTCCCGCTCGACGCGCTCGGCCCACACTTCCGGCGCACGGTGTCGGCGCGTGGCGCGCAGATACTTGGCCGCGGTTACGCGGCCATGTGCGCCGGGGCCGATGCCGGCGTAGTCGCCGTAGCGCCAATAGGCGAGATTGTGCCGGCTTTCGCAGCCGGGCCGGGCGTAGTTGCTAACCTCGTAGGCAAGCAGGCCGAATTTTGCCGCTTCCTCCGCGGTCGCGTCATACAGCGCCGCCGCCGCGTCATCGTCCGGCAGCACGATCTCGCCGCGCCGGTGGGCGGCTTCGAAGACGGTGCCGGGCTCGATGGTGAGCTGATACAGCGAAAGATGGTCCGATACCTGCGCCAGCGCCTCGCGCAGTTCGTTCCGCCAATCCGCAAGTGTCTGCTCCGGCCGCGCATAGATCAGGTCGAACGATACGCGAGGGAAAATTTTCTGCGCAATCTGTAATGCCGCGAGCGCCTGGCTGGAATCGTGCTGTCGGCCGAGCCTGCGCAGGGCGTCGTCGCGCAGGCTTTGCACGCCCAGACTGATCCGGTTCACGCCGGCATCATGAATTGCCGCAAGCCCGCCCGCCTCGACACTGGTGGGGTTGGCTTCCAGCGTAATCTCGATGTCCGGTAGCGGCGCGAACAGGGTTCGGGCGTCCGCGATCACCGCCGCCACGGTTTCGGGCAGCATCAAGCTGGGCGTGCCGCCGCCGAAGAAGATCGAGCCGAGCGGGCGACGGCCCAACCGAGCCGCTTCCCACGCCAGTTCGGCTTTCAGCGCCGCGGCAAAACGGCGCTGGTCGATGCGTTCCCGCACATGGCTGTTGAAGTCGCAATACGGGCATTTGTGGAGACAGAACGGCCAGTGGATATAGAGGGCGAGCGGCTCCATCGCTGCTATATGGGGCAGATGTCCGAAGACTCCTCCGTCGCGCGCGTTCGCGCCGCCCTGCTCGCCGCCGGCCACCCCGATACCATCCAGAAATTTCCCGAGAGCACCCGTACCGCAGCGGATGCCGCCGCGGCGATCGGCTGCACGGTGGCACAGATCGCCAAATCCATCGTGTTCCGCGCCGGCCACCGGGCGGCAGTGGTAATCTGCTCGGGCGCCAACCGGGTCGATCAGACCAAGGTCGTCGCGACACTCGGTGTTCCCATCGCCCGGGCCGACGCGATGTTTGTCCGGGACGCGACCGGTTTCGCAATCGGCGGCGTGGCGCCGGTGGGTCATATCGCGCCCCCGTTGCTGCTGATGGACCAGGACCTGCTTGCGCTCGATCCGATCTGGGCGGCTGCCGGCTCGCCCGCTCATGTGTTCCGCACGGATGCCGCGACGCTGGTCCGCATCACGGGGGCGCCGGTCGCCGATATCAGACTTTCGTGAGCCCCAATCGCTTGACGCCCGGAACGCTGAAAGCGAAGTAGCATATCTTGCGTGCCTTGCCGACGAGCCCGCGTCCGATTCAACAACCAACTAAACCCGCAACTAAAACCCGGAGGAATCAGGTGAAGGCGAACACTAAGAATTGCGTACTCAATTGGGCTCTGTGCGGGGCGAGCGCGTTCGGCATCGCCTGCACCGGCTCGGTTACGGCACAGGCGCAGAGATTGGGGCCATTGGAGCGGATCACCGGGTCGTCGATCTTCGCCGGCTGCACGGCCGACCATTTTCGCCGGCAACCGGGCACGCTGTTCCGCGGAACCGAAGTCGAGCCCAGCCTCGCCATCAACCCGGCGGATACCTCGAATTTCCTGTTCGCGGTGCAGCAGGACCGCTGGAACAACGGCGGCTCGCGCGGCATGCGCGACGGCTACAGCCTTGATGGCGGCATGACGTTCACCGCGTCCACGACGCCGGAGGTGACGGAATGCGAGGGCGGCCCCTGGCCGCGTTCGTCTGATCCATGGGTCTCGTTCTCGCCCGACGGAACCGCGTACGCGTCGGCGCTGGTGGTCAAGGAGAGCGCCAATCCGAACCTGCTGGCCGCATCCAGCGGCCAGACCGTCAGCCGCTCCACCGACGGCGGCAAGACCTGGGGTCCGCCGATCACGCTTATCGCCGATTTCGACCCCAATACGCTGGACGACAAGAACTCCGTCACGGCCGACCCGAACGATTCGCATTTTGCCTATGTCGTGTGGGACCGGCTGACCCAGTTCGTCACTGGCTACGGCGTCGCCGACGAAGGCGGCGGCGGGTCTCAGAACGGGGTCATGCAAGGGGGCGACGGCACCGATCGGGCGCACCAGATGCTTGACCACGCCCGCGCCGTCGCGGCCGGCAAGGCCAAGCCGCATTCGAAGACTTCTGGTGATCGGCCCCACCTACTTCGCGCGCACCACCGATGGCGGAAAAACCTGGTCGCTGCCGAAAATAATCTGGAACCCCGGCTCGAACTCGCAGACCATCGCCAACCAGATCGTCGCGTTCCCCGACGGCTCGATCGGCGACTTCTTCACCGAACTGCAGGACAACACGAACGGCCAGCCGTCGCGTATCGGCAGGGTGCGCTCGACCGACCAGGGCGGCAAATGGAGCACGCCGGACTATGCCCAGGAGATGGTGAACGACAAGGCGATGACGCCGAACATGGGGCTGCCGATCCGCTCGGCGGACGTGCTGTTCGCGATCGCGGTGGATCCGGCGATCAACGTCACCTACCTGGTCTGGGAGGACAGCCGGTTCACCGGCGATGACGAGGTGGCGTTCGCCTGGTCGCCGGACAACGGCTTTGAGTGGACGGCGCCGGTGCGTATCAACCAGACTCCGCGCAACCCCGCCAATCCGCTGTTCCAGCAGGCGCTCATCCCGACCGTCGCCGTGGCCGCCGATGATACGATCGTGGTGACCTACTACGATTTCCGTAACGACAAGATGGGTGCCGCCTCTGACAACGCGGATTTCTGGGCGGTGTCCTGCAACATCCTGGCCTCGGCGGACAACTGCCTGAGCAACGGCGACTGGTCGAACGAAGTGCGGATGACGGACAAGTCGTTCAACTTCGATTTCGCGCCGATGACGACCTCCGGCGTGTTCCTGGGCGACTACATGTCCATGAAGTCGGTCGGCCAGACCGTGTACACGGTGTTCGGCCAAGCGACAGCCCCGAACGAGACCGATATTTTCTTGCGCGCCCTGAAGCTGCCGAAGACGACGGCCACTGCGGCGAACTAGGCGGGCGCGCCGCAGACGCGGCGTGAAGGGCGGTTTCCGCCCTTCACGCCGCCACGGTGCGCTGCCGCTGCTCGCCCAACCCCTGGATGCTGAGCCGGATTTCCTGTCCGGGCACCAAAAACACCGGTTGCGGCTTCATGCCCAAGGCGACTCCCGGCGGGGTGCCGGTGCTGATGATGTCGCCCGGATAGAGTGTAATGAAGTGGCTGACATACGAGACCAGTTCGCGCACGCCGAAGATCATGGTCTTGGTGCTGCCGTTCTGCATGCGCTTGCCATCGATGTCGAGCCACATCCACAGGTTCTGCGGATCGGCCACCTCATCCTTGGTGACGAGCCACGGACCGGTCGGCCCGAAAGTGTCGCAGCCCTTGCCCTTGTCCCAGGTGCCGCCGCGCTCGATCTGGAATTCGCGTTCGCTCACGTCGTTGATCACGCAATAGCCCGCGACGTAGTCCATCGCTTCGTGGTCGGGCACCGTGCTTGCACGCGTACCGATGACTACGCCCAGCTCCACCTCCCAGTCCGTCTTCTTCGACCCGCGCGGAATTTTCACGTCGTCGTTCGGGCCGCAAAAAGCGCTGAGCGATTTCAGGAAGATGATCGGCTCTTTCGGGATCGGCGCGCCGGTCTCCGCCGCGTGGTCGGCGAAGTTGAGGCCGATGCACACGAAGTTGAGCGGACGCGGCACGCATGGCCCGAGGCGGGGTTCGCCATGCACCAGCGGCAGCGTGGCCGGGTCGAGGGCGGCGAGCCTGGCCAGCCCCGAAGCCGACAGTGCGTGCTCGTCGAAGTCGCCGACGTGGTCCGAAAGACCGCGGATCCGCCCTTCGGCATCCAACATGCCCGGCTTCTCGGCTCCCGGCTCGCCATAACGCAGCAGTTTCATGAAACCCTACCCTTCTGGAGGGCCGGCCATACCACCCGGTCGAAAGGGTGCCAAACCCGAGCAGGGCTACAGGATGCAGATGCGGGCGGCGATGGAGAACCTGTCCCCTACGTCAATGCGCCTCCGACCACGACCGTCCGTGCCCGGTTTCCACTACCAGCGGCACGGAGAGACTGGCCGCAGCCTCCATCACGCGCCGCGCGACGGCGGCCAGTGCTTCCGCTTCTCCCTCCGGCGCCTCGAACAGCAGCTCGTCATGCACCTGCAGCAGCAGGCGCGACGACAGCCCGGCACTGTGCAACGCGGCCGGCAGCCGCACCATGGCGCGCTTGATGATATCCGCGGCTCCCCCTGCAGCGGCGCGTTGATCGCCTGCCGCTCGGCATAGCCGCGCGCCGCCGGGTTGCGGTCGGCGATGCCCGGAATCCAGCAGCGGCGGCCGAACGGGGTCAGCACAAAACCGTGGGTGCGGGCCTCTTCGCGCGTGCGCTCCATATAGGTGCGAATCCCCGGATAGCGCGCGAAATACGCCTCGATATACGCGCGCGCGAGACTCGGTTCGATGCCGAGCTGGCGGCCCAGGCCGAACGCGCTGATGCCGTAGATAATGCCGAAATTGATAGCCTTCGCCCGCCTGCGCGTGGCGGAATCCATGCCCTCCATCGGCACCGAAAAGACTTCGCTCGCAGTGCGGGCGTGGATGTCCTCGGCGTTCAGAAAACTTTCCCGCAATTGGGGAATATCGGCCACATGTGCCAGCAATCGCAGCTCGATCTGCGAGTAGTCCGCGCTCACCAGCACGTGCCCTGGGGCGGCCACGAAAGCGTGGCGGATGCGCTGGCCCTCCTCGGTGCGGATCGGGATGTTCTGCAGGTTGGGGTCGTTCGACGACAGCCGGCCGGTACTGGCCACCGCCATGGCAAAGCAGGTATGCACGCGTCCCGTTGCGGGGTCGATCTCATCCACCAGCGAGTCGGCGTAGGTCGATTTCAGTTTCGCCAGCTGCCGCCATTCCAGCACCCGCGAGGGCAATTCGTGGCCCTGCTCGGCCAGCGATTGCAGCACCGAGGCATCGGTGCCCCAGGCACCGGTCTTCATGCGCTTGCCGCCCGAGAGGCCCATGCGGTCGAACAGCACCTCGCCCAGCTGCTTGGCGCTGCCCAGGTTGAATTCCTCGCCGGCAAGCTTGAACGTTTCTTTCTCGATCGCCGCCATGCGGCTGGAAAACTCGGCGCTCATGGCGCGCAGATCGTCCGCATCCACCCGCACGCCGGCACGCTCCATCTGCAGCAGCACCGGGCTCAGCCGGCGGTCGACTTGCTCGTACAACGCCAGCGCCCGAACCGAACGCAGCCGCGGGCGCAGCAGGTGCCAGAGGCGCAGCACGATGTCGGCCCGCTCCGCCGCGTGCAGCATCAGCCGTTCCGGCTCGATCTGTGAAAGCTCCACCCGGTTACGGCCGCTGCCGGTCATCTGGTCGCGGTCGATCGGCGTGTGGCCGAGATGCAGCGCCGAGAGTTCCTCCAGGGCGTGGCCGTGGCGACCCGCCTCCATGGCGTAGCTCATCAGCACCACGTCGTCGGCGGGGGCGGCGAGCGACGCGCCGGCCGCGGTCAGGACGCGCTGCGCCGCCTTTTCATCGGCAAATATCTTTAGCACGCGCGGATCGGAGAACACCGCGCCAAGCGCGGCCAGTGCCGCGTCGGGGGCGATCGGCTGCACCCCGGCGTGCTGGAGCGGCACATAGCAGGCCCGGCCCGGCGCAGTCGCCAGCGACAGCCCGACCAGCTTGGCCCGTGTTTCCCACTCGACGCTGATGGCGGCCATTCCTGCCACGACCGCCTCGGCGCACCACGCCTGCAGTTCGTCCAGGGCGATCAGGCAGGTGTATTGCCCAAACGCCGCACCCGACGGTTCGGGGAGCGCCAGACTGGTCTGCGCGCCGATCTGCGTGGCGGGTACCGTTTGCGGGGGAGCCGCCGCGAGCCGTCCGTCCGGCGTTGCCAGGCCCAGGCGGCTCGCGGTGCTGCGGAAACCCATTTGGAGCAGCCAGCCGCCAAGGGTGTCGCGGTTCGGTTCGCCGGTGACCAACGCGTCCAGGTCGTGCGGCAGCGGCGCATCGTCGCGCAGCGCCACCAGCTGCCGCGACAGCCGCGCCGCCTCGGCGTGGGCCAACAGCATGTCGCGCCGCTTGGACGGCTTCATGCCCGGCGCCGCGGCCAGGATGAACTCCAGGTCGCCATGCTCGTCCAGCAGCTGCGCCGCGTTCTTGGGGCCGATGCCGGGCACGCCGGGCACGTTGTCGACGCTGTCGCCCATCAGCGCCTGCAGGTCGATCATGCGCTCCGGCCGTACCCCGAATTTTTCCATCACCTCTTCGGGGCCGATCGGTTTTTGCTTGATCGGATCGAGCATGCCCACGCCGGCGCGCAGCAGCTGCATGAAGTCCTTGTCGGAGGAAACGATCGTCACCTGTCCGCCGCGCTCCGCCATGGCGCGGGCGTAGGAGGCGATCAGGTCGTCGGCTTCCCAGTCCTCCAGTTCGATCGACCTGACGCCGAACGCCTGCGTGGCCTCGCGCACCAGGGCGAATTGCGGGATCAGGTCCGGGGGCGGTTCGGGCCGGTGCGCCTTGTAGTCCCCGAACAGGCGGTTGCGGAACGTCTGGCTCCCGGCGTCGAACACCACGGCCAGATGGGTGCCGGTGTGCTCGCGCATCAGCTTGGCGAGCATATTGGTGAAGCCGAACACCGCGCCGACTGGGGTGCCGTCCGGCCGGCTCATGGCCGGAAGTGCGTGAAACGCGCGAAAGATGTAACCCGAGCCGTCGATCAGGACCAGATGCGGCCGCTTTTCTCCGCTGGCCTGGTTGCCGCGGGACTGATTGCTGAGGGGATTAGTGTCCACCGTCGTGGCGGGCTCCCGGGCTCAGCACGTAGAGGCGCGAGCAGTACGGGCACAATATCTGTGCGTCCTCGATGCGCAGATACACGCGTGGGTGCCCGAGCACGCCCTCGCCGCCGTCGCAGGCGACCACGGGGCCGTCGGCATGCAGGATCTCGGTCGGCTGGTACATGGGCGCGGGCGGATATGTCGCGTCCGGCATGGGCGAGCCTTTCGGGCGAAGACGGCGCCGAAAAATGTGGGAGCGGGCGGGTTCATGATAGACTGCGGCGCTGTGCGTTCAACCGTGCCCATGCCGGGGCTGCCCCGCCGCCGCCTGCTGGCCCTGTCCGGGGGTTTTGGCCTGGCCGGCTGCGCCGCCGCGGCACCGCTCGGCAGGATTCCCCGAGCGCTGCCGCCGGCGCCGGTGCAGGACGGGAGTTTCGTCATGCCGGACGGGGCGCGCCTGCCGTACCGGGCCTGGCTGCCGCAGGAGAAGCCGGCGGCCGTGGCGCTGGCGCTGCACGGCATGAACGACAGCCGCGACGCGTGGGAGGTTCCGGCACCGGATTTTACCGCGGCCGGCATCGCGCTTTATGCGCCGGACCAGCGCGGTTTCGGCGAGGCGCCGGGTCGCGGGCGCTGGGCGGGCGCCGCGGCGATGACCGACGATGCCGCCGCCATGCTGCGCCAGCTCGCCCACGCCCATCCGGGCGTGCGGGTGCTGGCCATGGGCGAGAGCATGGGGGCCGCCGTGCTGATGCGGCTGGCCGCCCTGCGCCGGCCGAAAGAGGTGTCTGCGTATGTGCTGGTCTCCCCGGCTGTGTGGGGGCGGGCGGAGATGGACGTGCTGTTGCGCAGCGGACTGTGGCTGGTCTCCCACACCATTCCCGAGTTTTCCGTCGAGGGCGGCGGCCCGATCCGGGTCTGGGCCAGCAACAATCTGGCGGCACTGCGCCGGCTGTCGCACGACCCGCTGACCTTGCACGAGACGCGGTTCGACAGCGTGCGCGGGCTGGTCGATCTGATGGACGATGCCCTCGCCGCAGCGCCGGACCTGCATGTGCCGGCCTTGGTGCTGTACGGCGCGCACGACGCGCTGGTGCCGAAACACGCGATGGCGGCGGCGTGGCGGGCGATGCCGCGGGACGGGCTGGTCCGGCTGGCCTATTATCCGAACGACTACCACCTGATGCTGCGCGATCTTGGCCGCGCCGCGCCGATCGGCGACATTCTTGGCTGGCTGGCCGACGGCTCGGCGCCGCTGCCGTCCGGGGCCGACCTGGCGGGAAAAGTGTGGCTGCAGGACCAGAGCTGAGGCCGCTTCCGCTGCGGCCGGTTTGGCGCTATGGCTGCTGGTGCGGGACCCGTAGCTCAGCTGGATAGAGCGTCGCCCTCCGAAGGCGAAGGTCGCACGTTCGAATCGTGTCGGGTCCGCCAGCTATTTCAATTAGTTAGCTAGTAGGTGAGCTTAGTAGGCTGGCCGACTAGCGCGCGCATAGCGCGCACAGGCATTGCGAAAGTGCCTCGCGCACACGCGCGCGCCTTCTAGGGGGGGTCGGTTAGGAGTTTGAAGGAAGCTCTTTCGGGGTATTGCGTTCGGCCTGATGGGCGCTGGTCCGCTCGATTGGACCCCAGCCAGCCCATTTGGCGCTTCCGCTCGTGCGCAGTCGAGGGCGGCAAGGATCGATCCATTGCACGAGCCTCAATCCCCAAGGGCTGAACGCTAATGTTTGGTAGCGTCACAAGCAAGCGGGTCTCGTGTGACGGGTGGCAGCTAAATCGGGCGGGGCCAGTGTCGCAGCTTTTTCTCGGGGGTCGCCAGATCAGCCGCGCTATCGGTGGGCGGTGACCAAGCATGGGGCGGTTTGAACTCGAGGCCGCCAGGGGCGGCATCACTAGCTGCTCTGAGTTGAAGACTGCCGGCCTCGCGGGCGCGCGTGCGCCCCTTTTAGGGGTCGCGCCCCCATGAGGGGGCGACCCGACGTTCGCCAAAGGCGACTACTGGGGAGCCCTGGTTTCGATCCGCGCCCCCGTGAGGGGGCGACCGGGGTCACCGCGCTCGACATCGCAGTCTGCAGCCGTTTCGATCCGCGCCCCCGTGAGGGGGCGACCGGCGGCGTCCGGGCGCGCGGCCGGGTCGATCCGGTGTTTCGATCCGCGCCCCCGTGAGGGGGCGACGTGCGGCCGGCACATGGAAACCGGCGCCGGCGACTGGTTTCGATCCGCGCCCCCGTGAGGGGGCGACGATCTGTCTGGATCACTGTTTGTGCGTCGGCGTGTTTCGATCCGCGCCCCCGTGAGGGGGCGACGCGGCAACGCCTGCCCGCGATCGGCAGGCTGCCATGTTTCGATCCGCGCCCCCGTGAGGGGGCGACATGCAGTCGCATCGTCGCTTGGCAGCTTGTGCCATGTTTCGATCCGCGCCCCCGTGAGGGGGCGACATGTCCGGCAGGGGCTGCGGAACGCTGTCCAGATGTTTCGATCCGCGCCCCCGTGAGGGGGCGACGAGCGCGATCGACCAGCGACGTGACGTGTGACGCTGTTTCGATCCGCGCCCCCGTGAGGGGGCGACCCGCGAGGCCTACGCGCTCGGGCTGCTCGATACGCGTTTCGATCCGCGCCCCCGTGAGGGGGCGACGTTGCCGACGCGTCACGGGATCGACTGCCTGACGTGTTTCGATCCGCGCCCCCGTGAGGGGGCGACGCCGCGACCGATGAGCCGCCGCGCCAGGACGTCGCAGGTTTCGATCCGCGCCCCCGTGAGGGGGCGACGCCTACATGTCCGGAGATGCGGGCAGTGATCTGATCGTTTCGATCCGCGCCCCCGTGAGGGGGCGACAGCGGCGCGGCGAGCCGAGCATGGCGCGCTGCGTGGTTTCGATCCGCGCCCCCGTGAGGGGGCGACGCTTGACCCGCCGTAGTGCATCGGCCAGTCAGCGTTTCGATCCGCGCCCCCGTGAGGGGGCGACCGCGCAACGCGGCACGCGCTCGGCCGGTAGACGTTTCGATCCGCGCCCCCGTGAGGGGGCGACCAGCCGTCGATCGCTCGAGCCGGACTGCTCGCGAGTTTCGATCCGCGCCCCCGTGAGGGGGCGACCCGGCCCGATCGCGCACCGGATCGCGACGTCGTATGTTTCGATCCGCGCCCCCGTGAGGGGGCGACCTCGGCCATCGACGGACGCGGTCTCGCGACGCGAGTTTCGATCCGCGCCCCCGTGAGGGGGCGACGTGACGCTGCCGGCGATCCGCGACTTAGCGACTGTTTCGATCCGCGCCCCCGTGAGGGGGCGACGCCGATCGCGTCGGACGCGATCGCCGTGCGTGCACGTTTCGATCCGCGCCCCCGTGAGGGGGCGACCGTGCGCCAGCGCCGGGCGCTCGCGGCGCTGGCGGTTTCGATCCGCGCCCCCGTGAGGGGGCGACCGGCAGCGTCGACCGGCGCATCGCGGCACGACGCATGTTTCGATCCGCGCCCCCGTGAGGGGGCGACCACGCGGCTATGCGCGAGCGATCGACACGATCGACGTTTCGATCCGCGCCCCCGTGAGGGGGCGACGGCCGACTGGCGCCGACGCGGCCGGCATCGACGAGTTTCGATCCGCGCCCCCGTGAGGGGGCGACGCGCGGCGCCGACCGCGACGCGATGCCGTCGCATGTTTCGATCCGCGCCCCCGTGAGGGGGCGACGCCGGCACGTTCAGCGCGTCGATCGGCGTCGCAGCCGTTTCGATCCGCGCCCCCGTGAGGGGGCGACCGTGGCGCCGCGCCTGCTACGCCCGACAGATCGACGTTTCGATCCGCGCCCCCGTGAGGGGGCGACCTGTAGCGACATCGACGCCGCACGTCGGGCCAGCGATGTTTCGATCCGCGCCCCCGTGAGGGGGCGACGAGCCGACGCGTTACGAGCAGTTTCGATCCGCGCCCCCGTGAGGGGGCGACCCCGAGCTGCGATCGCCTACGTCGAGGTTTCGATCCGCGCCCCCGTGAGGGGGCGACGGTCCAGCAGCGGGTCGGCAACGCACGAGACGTGTTTCGATCCGCGCCCCCGTGAGGGGGCGACACGTGTCCGCAGCGCCTGAGCTGCGGATCGCATCGTTTCGATCCGCGCCCCCGTGAGGGGGCGACGCATGGTCGACGCCAGCTGCATCTGGGTTCGACGTGTTTCGATCCGCGCCCCCGTGAGGGGGCGACTGCTGACGACATCGTCTGCATCGCCGACCGTGCCAGTCGTTTCGATCCGCGCCCCCGTGAGGGGGCGACCGGCCGCATGCCGATGCACAGCGCAGCGATCGCAGCGTTTCGATCCGCGCCCCCGTGAGGGGGCGACCAGCACGTGACGCCGATCGCGGTCGCCGCTCAGCGGTTTCGATCCGCGCCCCCGTGAGGGGGCGACCGCAGGTCGACGCAGATCGCGAGTGCCCATCGGCATTGTTTCGATCCGCGCCCCCGTGAGGGGGCGACCGCGCTGCGCGTCGCCGCCGTGATCTGCGCCGACGTTTCGATCCGCGCCCCCGTGAGGGGGCGACGCTAGCATGCTCGACTGCGCATGCGACTCGACGATGTTTCGATCCGCGCCCCCGTGAGGGGGCGACCCGTCGCGCTGCGCGTCAGCGACGTCGCCAGATCGTGTTTCGATCCGCGCCCCCGTGAGGGGGCGACGTCAGCGCTCGCGAGCGCGCGCGAACGTGCCGAGTTTCGATCCGCGCCCCCGTGAGGGGGCGACGCTGAGCATCGACGCCGCCGAGCCGCGTCGTCAGGCGTTTCGATCCGCGCCCCCGTGAGGGGGCGACTGCGCGATCGCAGCGACATGCACGCAGCGCCGCACGGTTTCGATCCGCGCCCCCGTGAGGGGGCGACCGGCGCGACCTCGACGCCGGACGCCGCGCGCACGGGTTTCGATCCGCGCCCCCGTGAGGGGGCGACAGTCGGCGGCACGCGCGCGCAGTGTCGCCACTGCCGGTTTCGATCCGCGCCCCCGTGAGGGGGCGACGCGCCGCGGCATGCCGCCGTGGCGCCGCGATGCAGCGTTTCGATCCGCGCCCCCGTGAGGGGGCGACCGCCGAGCGGCTGTGCGGACGTGGCGCTGACGCGTGGTTTCGATCCGCGCCCCCGTGAGGGGGCGACCATGCGCGCATGCGCGACTGATCGTGCCATGCGAGTTTCGATCCGCGCCCCCGTGAGGGGGCGACCAATGGACCGTCGACGTGCTGCTGCGCTATCGCGATGTTTCGATCCGCGCCCCCGTGAGGGGGCGACTGCTGCGCGTTGCGGTTGACGCAGCGGTGATGCGGTTTCGATCCGCGCCCCCGTGAGGGGGCGACCGCGGCATGTGCTAAGCCTGATGTCCGTGAGCAGGCGAAATCCGCGCCGTGCTGCGCGAACCCGGCTCGAGCCGGCGCCAGCAAGATGCGCCTCGGACTGGCCAAGTCCGTCCAATCAGTCGTGGAACAAGCACGCGATTTACCCGCGCGCGAATCCGGCCGGGCACAGCCATGCGCGGCTGCCAGGTTCGCGCAGCCCGCCAAGCGGCTCAGAACACCAGCGGGCCTTCGAGGTCCAGCACCGGCTTGGCACCGACATGCTCCACTCGGCGCCGGCCCTCGGCGCCCAGCCGATAGAAGCGCAGGCTGTCCGCGCCGGGTCGATCTCGCCGATCAGCCGCGCGCGCAGCGCCGCCCATTGCGCCGGGTCCACCTCGCACTCGAACACCGAGTTCTGCACCCGCTGGCCAAAATCCAGGCATGCCCGCGCCACCCGGCGCAGGCGCCGGCGGCCGGCGGCGTCGACGGTGCTCACGTCGTAGGTGACCAGCATCAGCACCGGCGCGCTCTCACTTCCAGAAGAAGGCCGGATAGCCGTCCAGGTCGCCGCGCAGATGGCGCGCCAGCAACTGCGCCTGGACGATGGGCCACCAGCCCGAGCGGCACCGTCTCGCCGAGGAAGGGATGGCGCAGCTCGTCGCGCTTGCGCTCCTGCCAGGCGACCAGCACGCGCTTGCGCGCCGTCGTCCGTCAGCCGCACGCCGCCCGCCTCCTCGACGACGAAATCGCCGGCCGCGAGCTGGCGCCGATTGACCAGGCTCAGCGCCAGCCGATCGGCCAGCACCGGCCGCAGCTCCTCCATCAGATCCAGCGCCAGGCTCGGCCCGGCCCGGCCGGTCGGCGTGCAGGAAGCCGACCTGCGGATCGAGCCCGTGCGCCTCCAGCGCGGAGCGGCAGTCATGGCCCAGCATCGCGTAGAGGAACGACAGCAGCGCGTTCACGCGGTCGAGCGGCGGCCGGCGCGAGCGGCCGCCGAAGCGGAAGGCCGCATCGCTCGACCCGCACCAGATCGTCGAAGACGCCGAAATAGGATCAGCGCCGCCTCGCCCTCCAGCCCGCGCAGCCCGGCGACGTCGTCGGCCAGCAGAGTGCGGCGGGCCATGTCGGTCAGCCGCCGCTCGGCCGCCTCCAGCGCGCGTCGCGCGCGGTCGGCGGCCATCGCCTCGGCATGGTCGCGCAGCGCGCGGCGGAGCACGGCGCGCTGGTTGGCGGCCTTGGCCGCGACGATGCCGCGCACGATCGACCGCGCCGCGGGCCGCGTCCTCAGCGGCCCGGTACTGCGCCCGCCGCAGCAGCACGTTGCCGGTCCGCGCGCCCTCGACCCGCGCCAGGAAGCGGCCCGTTCGGCGTCAGGTAGCGAGAGCGTGATGCCGGCCTCGGCGCAGGCCGCCAGCAGCGCCGGCGAGGCGCCCAGCGCGGCCGAAGCTGACCACGCCGTCCAGCATGTGCAGCGGCGCGCGGCCGCGCTCCGCGCCGTCCACCTCCACCACCAGGTTGGCGCCGTCCTTGCGCAGCCAGGCGTCCTCGGTGGTGACATAGATCGTGTTGAGCAGCCGGCGCATGGCAGCGGCCGTCAGTCGGCGAGCTGGCGCGGCGAGCCAGCGCGCGACCGCGGGCGGCCTCTCCAGCCGCGCCGGCTGGCACAGCGTCGCGCAGCGAGCAGCGGCGGCAGGCCGGCATGCAGCACCGGCGGCGGCGTGCGGCCGGCCGCGATCATCGCTCGCGCACGCCGCGGCGGTCTCGCGCGGTCAGCGCGCGCAGCGCCGCGTCGAAGGCGACCGCCAGTGCGGCGGCGGGTCTCGCCGTAGAACAGCGCGCCCTCCGGCACGGCGGCGCCGAACATCTCCTCCAGGCAGATCGCCTGGGCACAGAGCTGCACCTCGTCGGCGCGGTGCGGCTTCGGCTTGCCGCGCTTGTATTCGACCGGAAAGGGCAGCGGCGGCTCGCCGTGGAACTCGACCACGTCGGCCCGCCCGGCGACGCCGAGCGCCAGCGAGCGCAGCGCAGCGCCGCGCGCGATGCGCACGCCGGGCCGCGGTTTCGGCCGCGGCCGGCATCGACGCGCTCGTGCAGGAGCGGCCCTCGGCGGTGGCGGCGTCCTCGGCCCAGAGCGCTCGACATGGATCAGCGCGCATTGCCGCGGGCAGAACAGGTAGTGCTGCAGCGCCGAGAGCGGGATCAGCGCGTCCTCGGTCTGCGGCGTCGAGCGGCGAGGCGGCCATCGCGCCGCGTTAGTCGCTCGATCACCTCGATGCCCTCCGGCAGGTCCGGCGCGATCGACCGTGATCGCGTAGTCCTCGAAGCGGCGGGCCGGGCGGCCAGTTGTCGGTCGCGCTCGTCGCCGATCGGCGTGGCGCTCGCCGCTGATGCACCCGCCAGGTCTTCACGCGCTCGAACAGCTCGTGCGCGTGCGCGTTGCCGAGTGCGGAGGCATGGCGGAAGACGATCAGCTTGCGGGTCGCCATTTCGCCGCGCGCGGCCGAGCGGTCGTGCTCGAACATGTTGCCCAGCGCCTCGAACAGCAGGTCGAGGTCGGCGTCGGAGAAGCCGGTGCCCTTGACCGGATGCGAGGCGAGCGGGGCCGAGACGAAGCCGTGCGCGCGATAGAGGCCGTAGGGGACGATGTGCTTGCGGCCCATCGTGCGCTTGTCGCCGCGCTTCTCGTCGTCTCGCCTCGGCGCTCCTTCTTCTCGTCTCGTTGGTCGCCGCCATGCGGGTGATCGAGATTTCGAGCGGCAGGACCGGCTCGACCGAGCGGGCGAAGGCGAACTGCACCGGCCCGCGCACCTGGCCGGCGTTGATGCCGGTCGACAGCACGGCGCCGAAGGTGCGGATGTCGTAGAAATTGTCGCACATGAAGCGGCGCAGCGCGCGCGCCTCCTCGTCCGTCCTTCGGCGTCAGTTTCTTCGTCTCGTCCGCCTTGGTCATCGTCCGGGCGTGACGCGCGGCCTAGGCGTCGCGGTGCTTCTCGTTCAGCATCGCGCCCTCGGGCATGTAGATGTCGTGGCCCGGCGCTTCGCGGCCTGCGCCAGTCGCGACGTAGTTGCGGACCTTGCGCTTCAGGCACACGTCGCTGACCAGGCCGTGGCCGGTTTCCGGGTCCATGCGCGGCATGTTGCCGGCGTCCGGGTCGCCGTTCGGGTTGCCGTTGGTCACGTCGAAGAACAGGACGAATTCGTGGCGGCGCGTCAGCGCGGCGGCATCGTTTCACTCGTCGTCATCGTTACTTCCCTCGGATCTCGTCGGTCTCGCTCGGCCGGCCGGCCTGGCGAACTGAGCGCGGCGCTCGTGGTAGTAGCCGATGGCGAACCGGCCCTGGTCCTCCAGGCGCAGCGTGGGCGGCAGGTCGGGCGGCAGATGGTCGCATGATCTCCTCGATCTCGGCTCGATCCAGCCGCCCTTGCCGTCCTTGCGCAGCTTGCCGAGATGGTTCTGCACGCCGCGCAGCAGCAGCGGGAACACGCCGGCCGGCGTCGCCGAGGCGGCGCCGTAATAGCGGTCGCGGATGGTCGCGTTGACGCGGCCGAGCGCGGCGTGCTGGGCGGTCTCCAGCACGGCGAACAGGCGGCCGAGCTGATAGGCGGGATCGGGATTGTCGGGGTCGAGGCACACGGGCGTGTCCTCCTTGTCCAGTTCAGACGGTGATCGCGCGCGAGGCAGGCGCTGATGGCGGCCGCGTGCCAGCCGCGTCGCGGGGTCGTCGCCGGCGCGCAGCCGCGTGATCGCGGCCGTCAGCAGCGTGCGCGGATAGCGGCGTGCCGGCCAGCACGGCGCGCATCACCTCGCCGGCCAGCAGCGGCGGGATGTTGTCGAACTTCTCCTGCAGCGCCGTGGTCCTGACCAGCAGGCGCTGCGATCGACGGCGGCTGCGTGCGCCCAGGGCGGCGGCTCGATGCGCAGGTCCGCTAGTGCTGGGCCAGCCGCCTGCGCAAACGCCTCGAAACGTGTCGTCGAGCCAGTAGCGCACCGACAGCCGGGCGGCGTTCGGCGCCAGGCCGAGCACATGGAAGCGCGTACCCGGAGCGAGGCCCAGGCTCAAGCTCCGTCGACCGGCCGGCCGCGCGGCGACGCGCTCCAGCGTGTCGCGCAGCTTGGCCGCTCTCGCGTCGCGTCGTCGCGGCGGCTCGGCCGCAGCGACAGCGCGAAGACATCCTCGGCGGCCGCCGCGGCCGCCTCGTCCGCGGTCCCGGAGGTGTCGGCCCAGAACACGACGTCGCGTCGCCGATCGGCCGCGGCAGCGCGGTTGCGGCTGCCGCGGTCGAGCATCCGGTTGAGCGCGGCGCCGTAGCGGAAGGCGGCGGCCTCGGAGGTCGGCGCGTTGTCGCCCTGCTCCTTGCCGTAGGAGGTGAACGCGTCGAGGTTGAACGAAACCAGCGGGCGCCGGACGACTGCGGCGCCTTCGACGCCCTTGATCTTCGGATGCAGGCGCCGAGCGGCGCCGTCGATGCCGGTGACCAGGCACAAGCGGCTGCGGCCGTCGCTTGCCGGCTCGCGCCGCCGAGCAGGCCGCAGCGCCGCGGCGCGCTCATGCAGGAACCGCGCGCTCGCCGTCCAGGCGGAAGACGATGTTGGCTGTCGAGCATGTCGGGCAGTGAACGGCGGCCGCATCGAATCGCTCGGGTGTCCAGCGTTCCAGGAATCGGCGCAGCGCCATCAAGCCCTCGTCATCGGCTCGTCCGCCAGTCAGCGTCCAGGTTGCAGCGCCTTGAAGGCGGCATGGTCCTGGGCGGTTCGGCGCCCGTCGCCGGCGGTGCGGCCGAGCGCATAGGCGGTCTTGTCCCAGAGCAAATTAGGCATCGATCGCTACCGTGCGCTTCTCGCCAGCCGGCACTTCGCAGCAGCTGCGCGGCTTGCGGCCGCTTGCCGGCATGTCGCGCAGGTCGAGCACGTCGACCGGCTCGCCGTCGGCGAGAGCACGATCGGCAAAGCTGATCTTCTCGCGCGAGTAGCCGGGGCGCTCCGCTTCGCCGCGAGCCGCCATGCGGTCGATAGTAGCGGTCGAGTGCCTGCAGGATCGGTCATGCGGCGACGCCCTCGGCGAGGCAGCGCTGCACATCCAGCACGCCGTCGGTCGAGCCGAGCGCGGAAGAAGCGCGAGGTGCGCGCCGTTGCGAAGTCGATGTCGTGCAGCATCCAGCCGAGGTCGCGGTCGCGCTGATCGGGCGGCAGCGGCGCTGGGCGGCAGCGGCGCGCCTTCCGGCGACCAGCGCGAACTCGGCCGGGAACTCGCGCGTGCCGAGGCAGGGGCGATGGAAGCACTGGCCGGCCGCGGCGCGGCGGTTGAACATGCTCAGATGCTTGGCCGGCGTATCGTCGTCCCGCGCTTGGTCGGTCAGCTCGAAATGCGCCTCGATGACGTAAGCGACGTCCGACCAGCAGTGTCGCCGCCCGCTGCTGCCGATTGTCCTCGACCGACCAGCCCGAGCCCGGCCGTCGAGCCGGCGCGCATCGCGCGCTCGGCGGTGGCGCTGTTGATCTTGGCGCCGACCTCGTTGCGGCGGAACGATTGGAAGCGGATCGGGCTTCAGCACATGGATGCGGTCGATCACCCAGCGGATCGCCGGCTTCCAATGCACCGCTTCGAGAATGCCGCGCGCCGCCGAAGGCGTCATCACATCGTAGGAGACGCGTTCGACCTTCATTTCCGGGCGGGTGAAGCAGGCATGATCGCCCCAGACCCGTAGCCGGACGCCGAAAGTCATCTGCGGCTTACTCCTTCGCAATGGGCGAGATTCCATAGTAGGAACATGCCACGGGATGCCGAGGCGGACAACGGATATGGCTTCGTGAAGACGAGCCCCCGACAAGTCGGGGGCCTTTTTGCCCACATCCCGTGCCGCCGAATATGTTTCAATCCGCGCCTCCGGGCTCGTGCCCGGAGGCGACTGGTGGAGGTTCAATCTCCAGTTCGAACTCGACGGCCAATGGTCGATGGTCAGCCGTACGCCGCATCCGCCAAGCGCCGCCTCATGAAGCATCTCCCGCATGGCGGGAAGCGCACGTCGGTAGGAATAGTCTCTGTCAAGGCTGTCTCTCGCGACCTATCACACGCTCCCGAAGCAGCGTGCAATGACGCACTGGGGTGCGGTCATGGGCTACGTCAGATGATGTTGTTCTCTGCTGAACGGTAGGCAGGGTCGATCGAGTATCGAGCCCCGTCTCCGGGTCGGTAATGCGCCAGATCCGCCGAGCTTCAGCGGCCCCTCGCCCATGCGCGGCATGCACCGGCCGCAGGACGCCGCGCCCCAGCCACTCGTCCCGGAGCCGGCGCGGGATCGGAACGATATACTGCTGCAGCCGGCGCAGATCGGCCGCCACGTGGCCGCTCCATCGCCGCTATCCTGCCAGCAGCCGTGTCGGCGTCACGGTCGTCCGGCGCGGCACGCCAGGGCACCATCACCGGCTCCATCGCGTCCTCGATCATCCGAAACGCCTCGGCAATGCTCGCGAACGGGAAGGCCGAATCCCGATGCGCCCTCGGCGATAGCCGCCAAAATGCCACGGCATGCCGCCGGACCATCGCGGCATCGAACGCCTCCTCACCTTTCTGCCAGTACAGTTCCGCAAAATACGCCTGCACCGCCGTCGAGCGTCAGCGGATCCTCGTGTCGGCGCAGCACCGCGCCGCGCCGCCTGCCAAAACGCTTTTAGCGCGTGTGGGGGCTTCGTCCTCGGCGGGCTCGAAACACAACCGTGTCAGACCGCATGGCAAGCCTGCCCTCGCGGTTGCAGCGGCCGGCCGCCTGCGCCATCGGAGTCCAGGCCGCTCGCGGCACGCCACACTTCGGGAAGTCCATATCGACCCCCGCCTCGATCAGCGAGGTCGCCACCAGGCGCACCGGGCCGCCGTCATCCGCAGCAAGGCGCACCCGCACATCGGCCAGCACCCTGCCGACGATGGCAGCGGGCACATCAGCGTGGTCAGGTGCATGGCACCCGGTAGATCGTGGATGCGCCTCAAAAAGCTTGCGCGCGTGGGCACGGCTGTTGACGATGCACAGCATGCGGTTCTGTTCGCGTGAACCGCACGGCGATCGTCGTCGTCGGCAACCGGATCGCGCAGCTATTCCACCTGCACGCGTTTCAGCGCCGCATAAAGGCGAGCTGGGTCGCGGCGCCAATTCGCGGTCCATCCGGTATGATCGAACCCGTGGGTGAACCCATCCTCCGCGCGCAGCGCCGGCTGCGTCGCGGTGCACAGCACGATGCTCGTCCGGTAATTGCGCGCCAACTCGTCGAGTGCCGCCATGCACGGCCGCAGCAGAGTGCAGCGGCACGCGTCTGCGCCTCGTCCAGCACCACCACGCTGCCGGCCATATTGTGCAGCTTTCGGCACGCGAGACGGCGTTGCGGCGATACAGGCTTTCGAAAAACTGCACCGCCGTCGTCACCACCATCGGCACGTCCCAGTTTTCCGAGGCGCGGCGCAGCTTTTCTATCGCCATCCGGCCCTTCGTCGTCGACGGGGCACGGCTGGCCGCCGCTCCCAGTCGAAACTCGCATGGTGCTCCAGCACCTCCTCGCCCGTGCCCAGTGCCGTGCGGAACACCTCGGCCGTCTGTTCGATGATCGAGGTGAACGGAATGACGTAGATCGACCCGCCGCAACCCGTGGCGGATGGCGTGCTCCAGCGCGAACGACAGCGAGGCAAAAGTCTTGCCGCCGCCGGTCGGCACGGTCAGCGTGAACAGGCCCGATCGGCCGGTCGGCCTGCGCCAGCGCATGGGCCCGCACCTCGTTGCGCAGCCGGTTCAGGTCCGAAGCCGCCGCTTCGGCTTGCAGTGCCGCCATGAACGCGCGCCAGCCGCTCGCGCAAAACCGCCAACTCGGCGTGGCCGCCGCGCTCGACCGGCTCGCCGTGAGCCTCGGGCATAAAACCGCTCGGTCTCCAAAAAATCGGCATCCACCAGGCAGGAAAACAGCATCCGGGTCAGAAATGCGACGGCAAAGCCCTTTTCCGGCGAGCGTGCCGGCGGGCGCGCGAATGCCGTCTCGGCCGGCAGGTCCGGGCACTGCGCCTGCCATGCCGCGGGCACCTCGTCAGCATCGAGGCGTTGCTGCAACTCCTGCCAATCCGCCAAGCCGGCGTGGTGCCCGGCAATGGTGAACGCCAGCATGCGGCCGAGGCGAGGATGGGTTGAGAGTGCGACGCGTGCGCCAGGTGCGGAATGATCGCCGCCGCGAGGGCGGTCGCCGCGAATATACGCCTGGAACTGGTTGGAGCACTTCCCGATGTCGTGCAAACTTCCGCAGACGCGAGCCGCATCGGACCAGCCGAAAAAGGTCGCGAATTCCGCAGCGCGGGTCCCGACGGCCGCTAGGTGATCCGGAAGTTTTTCCCACTCTGCTACAGGACGGCCAGGCAACGAGTGCGCAAAGACCGTCCGATCTGACGCAATATATTGTCCACTCAATTCCAGCAATGTCACCCGAACGCCTTTGTCGCCTATTAGAACAGAGCTTCCGTCTTTTACCAAGCAATTTGGGGGTTGCGGTACGTCCACGCATCAATCGGTGTCGACTTTTGCTACGGTATCTTGGCCAGCGTTCACACTTGGCTCCCCCGGAGATGCGAAGGGTCGATGCACCGCGTTGCCCGCGCCCGCCATCAATTCGCAATCCACTTTCTGGCCGACCGGCGAGGAAGCGTCCTCGCAAAAGCGCAGGTCGCCCAGCTTGTCCTCGAGCCGCACCACGACCCCGACGACCCGCACGGCGGCGTCTACGGACGTCGATCGTCCGTTTGTTGCCGCCGTGCTTGGCCGGCGGGATCAGCGGCGCTACCAGCACCCATTCCTCGTCCGTCAAGTCGCTCGAATAGCGCAGCTTACTGCGGTCGTAGCGACCGCGGTTCTCGTTCGTCCATACCGGGCGGCCTCCTGCGAATCCATCCGCCAGCCTTGAATTACAAGTGAGTTCGTATGCTTCAAGAGCTTCCCGGACAGACATCCAGCGCGCAAGCAATTGGCATTCTCGGGCACGCCTGGACCGAGGGTGGATGGGGTGTACCATCCTTTTATTCCTCTCGGGCGCACTCTTCGGCGTAGCGCTCCATCTGCTCGCGTGTGGGTGGCAGGTATGCGAAGCGCCGCTTTTTGGCGTGCGGCTGATTGCCGGGCGGGTCCGGGATGGCGCGCTCGACGCCCGCAACAGCCGCAGTCTCGACGAACTTGGCGTGCCGGTCGCGGAAATCTGAGGGCTGGGGTGGGCTCCTGAACGTGTCGTAGCCGCGCCTTTTCCCCTGCCCTCCCATGAGGGAGATCCTCGAAGCGCTAGAAGCGCTAGGAGGCCCTGATTTATTGGGATTTCTGCCCCCTTCAGAAGCGCTAGGAGCCTCTGGGTCTGGGGCTTCCGATTTGCCGCTAGCCCGCTGATCCTGCTCGGTCCTAGCGCTTCTAGCGCTTTCAGCGACCCCCTCTGGAGAAAATGCTGGCAGATAACGGGAGAAGGCAGGCTTGAAGCTGGACAGCGGGTATCCGCGCCGTACCTGTGCCGTCGGGCTTCCAACGCTGTCTGGGCTTGACGTCAAACGTTCGCAGAAGGCGGCCTAGACCGTGGGCGTTCAGCGGCTTGCCCCTGCCCGGTATGTCCGACCACGGCGCATCATCCTGGAGGGTCAGGTAGCTGACAATCTGCTCGGTAGGTAGCCAGTCCGCCTGCGTATTGGCGAACAACTGTCGGAGATCAGACAGCAAGCTTGATCCCGAGCGAGTTGCTCTCCTCTGCCCACTGCGAAAATAGATTAACCAGCGCGTCTCCAGCGCGGCCACTCCACATCTCCCCTGCCAAATCCGCGATCGACAGTAGCGGCACGCAGATGTCAGCTTCCCGATCATTGAAGGCGAGGGGCACGGATGGGTCGGGATTGAGGCGATCGCAGTTATCGTGTGCCCAGCGTGCGGCGCGCTGGGCGAGACGCTGGACAGTTTGGCGGGCGCCCGGGCTACGCATCCGGGTGACGGCGCGGTTGGTATCCTTCCGCTCCAGGCGGATCGGCAGAGCCCGGTCCGCCAGCGTGCCCGGCAGGTCGCCGATGGCCGCGAAGGCTACCGGCGCGAAGGTCATGAACCCAGCCGGTTCAAGTTTGTTGTCCCTTTCAACCTTGCGGAAAACGCAACCGGAGCGTTCATACCCGCTGTCCAGCACGCCCCTGAGTTCTTGGTTGTCGCGGAGGAAGGTATCGGCCTCATCAACAAGGAGCGTCATAGGCGACCAAGCCTCGACGGCACGGAAGACGACGGCCGTTGTCAAACTGTCTGCTTTCAGCGGTCGGCAGCACGTCTCCCGCAGCAGGTCGATCGGGGTGGACTTGCCACATCGCTTGACGGGGGACGTGATGCCCAGCCGCGGCGTGTAATCAAATTTGCGATAGACCCAGGTGTGCAGAATCCAGAGCGCAACGAGATCACGTGCTGACGGTAGGAGCACGAGATGTCGGTCGATCGTGTCCGCGAAGTCGCGGAGGAGCCCAGCAAGGTCCACGGGCTGATCCCAGGGGGTGACCTGCGGAAATAGCGACGGCTTATCGTTGGCGGCAGGCCCGGGGACAGCCCGAGCCTTCTCGACCTCCGCGTCCAGGGCGGCGACGCGCCAGCCGAGCTTCTTGGCTTCGAATTTCCGAACGCTCATACTCGGCCAGCGGCAGCGCAGCTAGGCGCGCACTCGCAACCTGGTCGGGGGTGGCCGACGCTGCTCTTGCGACGCCAGCTTCGACAGCGTCCTTGACCTTGTTGCGGGCGTCGGTCATGGCGCGCCTATCCGGCGGAGCGCGCTCGTCAGAGTTCTGCGCGACCTCACGCTGATCCAAGCCGGCCATGAGCGCAGCGAGGGCGAGCCGCCCGCTCACCTCGAGCAGCGGCAGGTCGCCGTCCCTCACGAACCGCGCCAGGGACCACGCCTCGCGATAGAGTGTGTCGTTGCGCGTGCCTTCTGGAGCATTCGCGACCTGGTGGAAGGCGTGGCGCAGCGCGCCGCGCGCATAACGACTGCCACCGACCGGCGCCGCCTGACCTGACGCACCCGTCGACGGTGATCTCGGCTGCGCTGGTAATGGCGGGGTCAGCCAGTCCGGCCACGGCGCAAGTGCACCGCCGCGCAGCACGGAGAACCCGGCTGCTGGCCACCAAATGAAGTAGCCTCCTTCAGCCCGGACGTCTACTCCGGGCGCGATCTTCCCAGCACTGTTGCGCAGGCCGTGTCTGTGCCGGAACAGAAAATGGAAGCCGCCGGAGCGAGTGTCGTGAATGCGCGTGACGGGCAGGCGATCGAGGTTCTCCTCGAGCCAGCCTATGCCATCTTGTCGCACATCGATGTCCAAGACGGCGATACCGGATGGCTCGCCAGTTGGCACACCAACCAACGGGCCGGGATAGCCTGGCCAGAGCCGGCGAACATCAGACTCGTCCGTCGTCGCCGATTTGAAGCCGTGCGGACAAGCCGGTGCCTTGTCCTGGCGACAAGGGAAAACCGGGATTTTACTGTGGGCGAGCTCAAGAGCACTCTGCTCGGCGGCGGTGTGTAGATCGAGCATTTTCCGACTTACTTAATCGAGCCGGTCGGGAGGCTTGCGGCAGGGCAGGTGCGGCGCTATTTGGAGAACTGCCAGGTAGTCCAAAAAGCGCGTCGTGCCGCCGGCCGGGGAGCCTCCCGAGCCGGCGGTTACTTCATCTCGGTCTCAGACTTCCTGGCTTGCTTGGCGCGATGCAGGCGGTCGCCCGCGGCAGTACGGGCTGCTTGGTCGGCCTTGCGCCGGAATGGGTTGGTGCCCTTTCGGTACGGCCAGAGATCGCAGCTCGTCACCGTGCAACGACGCACTTCTCCGGGAGAATCGTTCGCGCATTTAAGGCAATTTGCCCGGATCGCCTTGAGGGGCGGCCTCGGGTGGTGCCCAGCCGCCTCCAATTCTTCTCGTCGCAAATTTCGAGGGTTTTTGCCCACAGGGCAGCGCTCGACCGGGTCCCACTCGTGGAGGGGATTCATTGGCTGAGCGGTCGCGCGTGCGGCGACCGTGCCGCGGGCCGCACTTCTCCCTGCGAAGTGTTCGCGAGTGGCGGACCAAGACGTGAGTTGGCCCAAATGAGCAGATCGCCCCAACGATACAGCACACGGGGCCCGAAATGTCCGAATATCGGCCCGTGCCCACGGGTCGCCTTTGTAGCAAAGCGTCTTGTCGCTCGTCGGGTAGCCGCGCGCGGTCAACGCGTCGGCAGCCTGCTTGCGGGTTAGCAGGGCGTCCGGATCATCGGGGATTTGCATGGTGCACCGTCAGCTTGCGAGCAAAAGCCCGCGGTTGAGACGGCAAGCTATCTATACGGGTCTCCCCACCGCGCCTACTGCGAAACCTTTCGGGGAAGATTACCGCGGCGGCAAAACCTCTGGGGCAGGTTTTACCCGCCGCAACCCCAACAAGCGCACTCCATGACCTATGATCTTGCGGGCATGGTCGGGGGAAACGTTACGTTTGCGGGCAACGTCGTCGGTTGCCGGGCGGCCGTAGGATTCGTTGAGAGCTGCGCGTATAACGAATCCATCGTCTCTCACTTTTGCAAACGCATTTTTCTGGCCTTTGCGCACCAATGAGAGCGCCTCGGCGACCCGCGAGAGCGCTTGCAACGGCTGCAGGGGTGCTTTCGATCGGAAATCGCGACCGTGCGCCAGGTCGGTAATATTGTCCGCGGCTTTGACTAGGTATGGCAAGCACCAATCCGGAATTGACCGCGGCGGATCGGCGCTCAGGCAATGAGCGATTGCCTCCCACGCATAAAGTGGATTGCCGGTTTCTGAGAACCACCGGCTGAGGGAACTAAGCCACATTTCGACCCATTCTGGGTCGTGCTTCTCAGTCACGGCGCTCTCCATAGCTCACTCCGAAGTACGGAACGGCGCGGAAGTCTCCGGGGGCTCGGTGGCCCAAGCCGTGCCCCGTCGAAACCGCAAGCAGAACCTGCCACGGCCTTCACGCTCGACGCAGCGGCACGATTTCGCAGCTCGCGGCAACATCCCCGATCAGCTCCGCGATCCGCCGCGCCACGGCGTCCGCGGCGGCGAGCAGCACCGCGTCGGCCGAGTGCACGTAGCGCGAGGTGATCGAGTGGCCCTTGTGCCCGATCAGCGCGCCGATCGTCGGTTCGGAGTAGCCCTGGTCGGCGGCAAGACTGGCGAACGAGTGCCGCAGGACGTGCGGGGTCACGTCGGCCGGCAAACCGCCTAGCCTGGCTACTCGGTTCCAGTACGAGCGGAGCCCGCTCATCTCGCCGTCGCCGCGAGAGGCGGGGAACACCAGTCCCGCGCCGCCGACGGGAGAGATGGTGCGGAGCACGTCGCAGCCCGCGTGCGAGAGCGGCCTGATGCTCCGGCCGGTCTTCGTGTCTGCCAGCGTCGCCGTGCGGCGCGCTAGGTCCAGGTCCGCCCAGCAGAGGGCCAGTGCCTCGCCGCGTCGCCAGCCGGTCAGGGCCAGGAACTTGACCACAGCTACCGCGGGCGGCCAGACGCCCTCCGCCTCGGCCCGCCGGAGGGCATCGCCGAGGGTCGCGTACTCCCCCTCGGACAGGCGGCGCTCGCGCCTGTTCTCCTGGAATTTTCGGATGCGGTGGGCGGGATTGTCCGGGCGCAGGCCGTGATCCATCGCGTAGGTCATTATGGCGCCAAGGAGGCCCACCGTGCGGCTGGCGACGCCACGGCCGCCTCGCACGTATGAGAGCCCGCGCTTCTCTGTCGGTCTTGCTGCGGCTGGCCGACTTGCCCTCGGCGACCTCGTGCATGAACCGCTCTACGTCCTGCCGGGTGACGGCGGCGACGGGGAGCTGCCCGAGGAGCAGCTTGATGTGCCTCTCGATCCGCCCGCGGTCGGACTCGAGCGTGCTGGCCCTCTTCGGCCGGCCGCCCCGAACCAGCAGCCGGCCGGACGTGACGTCGGCCCAGTAGCGATCGCACAGCGCGGCGACCGTCACGGCGGCGCGGACCGACTGCCGCTCAGCGAAGGGGTCCCGGCCTTCAGCCACCTCGACCAGCAGCCGCCTGGCCTCCTCCCGGGCCGTGTCCGGGGTCCAGGGCGCCCCGTGCCGGCCGATCGTGTGCCAGCGCTGCCTGTAGCTGGCCGTCCGGTAGCGGAGCACGTAGGCGACCGCCTCGCCCTTCTGACGCCGGGCCGCGAAGCCGGGCACGGTCGCGTCGTAGATCGTCTGGCCCGGCGCTATAGCGCGCACCTCACGTAGCCCGATCCTCTTCTTGTCCAGCATCTGCGGGGCCTGTCTGCTATATCAGCTAGCGCGCGCATAGCGCACCGATTGGCGCAAAGCTTAGCAAATAAGGGCGAAGGTCAGCAAGGGTAAAAGTCAACCAACATAGCCGTTTAGCTTACTTCCGCTAGCGCGCTCAAATCCGCGCAAAGGCTGCTAATCGCCCTCCGAAGGCGAAGGTCGCACGTTCAAATCGTGTCGGGTCCGCCAACGTTCCGGTATTATATAGCACCCGCCACCAAACGCCGGCTGGTCGTGCCTCGCCGCCACCCGGCTTAGCCGGCGAGCTTGATGCCGATGACGGCGCAGAGTGTGCACTCGCCGAAAAGCGCCGCGGCGGCGCTGGGTGCCGGCTCCACCGCGAAGGACGTTATCACGCCATGCAGGCGGGCACCGCTGTAGCCGAGCGACAGCGTTACTGGCCGGCCAATCGTGCAGGTACGCTCGTTCCAACCCGGTCCATACCGCCGCCACTCGTGCGTTTTGCTTCCGGACGCGAATGCCTCGTACCATTCGCGGCGGAGGGGGATGAAGAGCGGCTTCATGAGGACGCCATGGCGGGACCTGGGACTTTTGACCGAATTGCCGATTGCTCTTTATTGGGCCGCCAAAACTTATTTATCGTCGGGTTCGTCTATCTTCACGAATCGGTGGCCCTCGCCCCGAACTCACGCGGGAGGTTTTTTGGTTACGCCAAATTCACCGCCCTAGCCGACGTGAAGCACGACGGTGAACGGGCCTATTCTAGCTCTCGTCCGAGCAGTCGGCCCCGGTTAACGATGGACCCGGTACACCTTGCAACGAACATGCCCGACTTGCAACGAACATGCCCGACCTGATCCTCCGCTCGACCGACCCCCTGAACGCAGAACCGCCGCTCGCGCGATTGCGCCAAAACTTCATCACGACGGCGCAAAATTTTTACATCCGCAGCCACGGCCCCATCCCGCGCCTGCACGAGAAAGAACCCATCCGCATCGGCGGCCTGGTCGAGCATCCCTCTGCCTGCACAGCGGCCGAGCTGACGGCCCGGTTTGCGCCGTGCACCGTGATGGCGGTGCTGCAATGCGCCGGCAACCGCCGGGGCGACCTGCAGGCGACCGGAAAAACCTCCGGCGATCCCTGGTCGGCCGGCGCCATCGGTAACGCAGAGTGGTCCGGCGTGCGCCTCGCCGACGTGCTGGCCGCCGCCGGCGTGCAGCCAGCGGCCAAACACGTGCTGATGGAGGCGCACGACGATGCCCGAACCGAGGACGGATGCTGCCGCTACGGCGCGTCGATCCCGCTCGACCGGGTCAACTCCGGCGACGTGCTGCTGGCCACGCACATGAACCGCGAGCCCCTCGCCCCCGAACACGGCGCCCCGCTGCGCGTCATTGTCCCCGGCTATGCCGGCGTGCGCAGCGTCAAGTGGCTTGCCTCCATCACGCTCGGTGAAAACCCCTCGCAAAACCATTTCCAGCAGCGCGACTACAAGCTGTTCCCGCCGGATGTGACCCAGAAAACCGCCGACTGGGACAGCGTGCCGCCGATCAACGAAATGCCGGTCAACGCCGCCATCTGCACCCCCGAAGACGGCGCCCGCCTGCAAGCCGGCCCGGTGGAGGTGCGCGGCTACGCCGTGGCCGGCGACCGCGCCGTCATGCGCGCAGAAGTCTCAGCCGATGGCGGGGCGCATTGGCACCAAGCCTCGCTGTCCCACGAAGGCGGCAAGTGGGCCTGGACTTTCTGGAGCCTCGTCCTGGACCTGCCGGCCGGGGAGCACATCCTCGCCGTGCGGGCCTGGGACGAAGCCGGCCAAACCCAGCCATCCAACCCGAAAGACGTCTGGAACTTTCGCGGCTACCTCTGCACCTCCTGGCACCGGGTACGGTTGACGCTTGCGTGAACCGCGGCGCCGTGCTTGGCTCATCCGGTCAACAACGGAAAGGAGGTGATCCAGTGTCTAGCTTCACCATGCCGCGTGCGTGTGCTGGATCGATCGCTCCGCAGCGAGTTTTTCGCTCCTGACAGGTACGCGGCCTGTCGAGGCGGGGGCCACCTTCGGGTGGCCCTTTTCGTCTCCGGCGCCGATCAGGCCGCTGCGTGCTCCGGCGGCAGGTCGTGGATCGATATTTCGGCCAGCAGCGACCACACCCGGTCCGGCTCCATCGGCACGTCCGGGTCGTTCAGCAGCCGGTCCAACTCCTCGAGCTTGTGCTCATACTCGTCGTCGTCGTTCATCTGCATACCCGGGCTTGGCTTGGACATCGAACCCGCAAAACGTGGCAAGGGATTGACGGTTCGGCGGCGGTCCCACGGCGCGGCAAAAATCAGGCCGAGGACAGCACCGCCGACGCCAGCGCCGCCTCCCGCGCCGCCGGATGCGACGGGTTGCGGAACCGCAGTTCGCCGTCCGGGGCGCCATCAGCCCCCGCCTCGCCCAACAATTCCAGCCGCGAGGCGCAGGTCACCGCCACCACGAAGCGGGCCTCGGGATGGGTCAGGAACCGGCGCGCCTCGCCCTCCAGTATCAGGCGATCGCGCAAATGCCGCCACTCGATGCGGTCGGTGTCCTCCACCAGGATGGCCAGGATGCCGGGCCGCGTGCCCGAAAGCCGGGTCGGCGCCAACGCGTCCATGCGCCGGCGCACGGCCACGGCCACGGCGTCCTCGCGGCCTGCGCGGGCGGCCATGACGAACACCCCGCCCCTGCCCGCAGTCACCGCCAGATGCGCCTCGTGGCCGAATTCCTGGCGCAGTCGGGTCAAAAACCCCAGCTCGTCGGCCTGCGCCCCGGCCAGCATCAGCGGGTCGAGCCGCAGCACCGCCGCCTCGTCGCAGTCGGCGCGCCGCTGGCCCTCCAGCATGGTGCGGATGCGCCCGTGCAGGTTGGCCAGCCGGTCCTGCCCGCCCGGCCCGTCCTGCAGTCCCTGCGGCAGGGTCATCTTCAGCAGATAGCGGCCCGGATGCGCAGCGAGCCAGGTCTGGAGGTCGGGGTCGATGCGGTCGACCAGCCGCACCCAGGCGCCCCGATGCAGATCGCGTCCCGCTTCGGCGGAGACCACGTCGCACGCCAGTTCCGCCTCCGCGCCGGCGCGCGACAGCAGAAGATCGAACCGCGCCTCGTCGTCGAATCCGGCATAGGCGACGGCGAACCCGCGCGAACGCTGCCGCCGGGCGCAGCGGGCCAGATGGAACAGCGGCACGAGCGTGGCCTCGCCCTGCAGCGCGTCGCGCAAGCCCGCCCGCAGCCGCTCCCGGCCAGCGGACGACAGACTTTCGGCTGCCTCGCACAGTTCCGCGGCGAATTCCGCGACGGCCGCCTCCCGCAACGGGGGCGGGGTGTTGCGCCCGGGACGGCGCATCGTTTCGACGGCAATCTCGACGGCGAAGCGCTGCCGCATGGCTCGGCCAGTGCGCTGCCCGCCGTCGCAGGCCCGCTTCACCTCGCGGATACGCCGGGCCCACGCCGCCGTCCCGACCAGTGAAACGAAATCCGAAGCTGTGTCGGCTACGGTCTGGCTGCGCGTGTTCATGCCGGGCTCCACGGTGGCAGGGTTGGCACGCAGGGCCGATTTACGTGCGCGTGAACGAAGCCTTCGTAAAGCAGGATTTAAAATGGCCGCACCGGGACCACGGCCGCGTGCCATCCACCAGGCAGCGGATGCGTGCAGGAGCGTGCCAGTCTCGATAGGGCGCATGCCGTCTGGACGGTCCGGACAGGCGCTTTATTCGCCACCGCCTGAGCCAGAGCGGAGTCGGTGCGCGAGGCGGCACACACAAATGCAGTAGTGCATCGGCGCGCCTCCGGTCACCGGCTTGATGCTCGATCCGAGCGCCCCATCTCCCACCGCCAGCGCGTTGCCATGCCTCCGAAACAGGGAGGGTGCCGCGGCGTTCTGTCCCCCCCTTGCCGGAGTTTTGCCATGTCACTTCCCGTAACGGTCCCGACGACTGTGCTGGTCGGGTTGCTTCTGCTCGCCGGATGCTCCTCCCAACCCCCCGGCACCACGTCCCAGAGCTATTCGAACGATCACACCACCGCCGCTGGCGGGTTCGGATTGGGGCCGGAGGATTTCAAGACCAACGGCGGTGCGTTCGGGCCCGACCAAGGGTCGGCCTCGGACAGCCTCTCCAAACCCTCTCCTGGCGTGCGGTGAGACGTGCCACGCAGGGCCAGTGGGACGCCGGCACGCCGTGGTCGTTGACAATGCGACCGGAGGGCGCAGGCTGAGAAGGTAGCTCCGTTCACGTCCGCGCTGAGGGAGAATTCCAGCTTGGCCGAGGTCATGTCCCGCAAGGCCTACCGGCTTTGGGCGCAGTCTGAAGCTGGAGCGCAGAAATTGAGATGAAAGGCCATGGAGTTTTGCGGCACATTGGAAGTACTTTCCCGGACCAATATCCTTGACTTGGCCGCGGGCCTGTGTTAGTCATTCTACCTAATGTTTTTCCTTCAGCCCCCACCCCTTCCGCCGGATGCCAGCCTCTCCGACCGGTTCACCCGGTTCACCCACGAAGTGGGGCGGGCGCTCGGGATGCGCTACGACGTGGACCGGATGTCCGGGGTGCATGTCATCACCTCGCAGCTGCTGTTCCTGGTTGGGACCCGGCTGCAGAACCTCCGGCTCAGGTTCATCGCTCTGGTCGCCCGCGCCCAGGCGGGTCCGCTGCCACCGCCGCGGCCGCCTCGGGTCCGGGAAAGGAAAGCCCGAAAGCGGCAGCATCCCGTTTCCCGAGCCGTTCGGCTGGTTGCTGAAGCTGGGGGCGTGGCGGGTGGCGCCCTACAAGCAGGACCTGGAGGCTTTGCTGGCCGATCCGGGGATGCAGGAGCTGCTCCGCAACGCCCCGCAGACGGGACGGATACTCCGGCCGCTGTGCCGGATGCTGGCGCTAACCCCCGACCCGGCGCTCCTGCCGCCGCCGCCGAAGCGGGTTCGCCGAACCGCACCATCGGCCCCCGAACCGGACCCCGCCGCACCAATCCCCGAAAAGCCGATGCGAAAGCGCCCGCTCCGCACCGAGGCGCGCACGCGAAAACCGAAGTGGACCTACCCCGGCACGGAGTGGAGGAAGTGGGGCGGTTTCTGGTTCCCCGAGCCGATCCGAAAACCTACCTGACTGGGCCGCCTGCCTACGCACGCCCATATAGTTTCGAATTCGATCTAAACAGCTACGCCGGCAGCAGGCGCGGCTCGTCGAGCGGGCGAATGACCATGCGACCGAGCGCGTCCAGCTGTTCGCGCTCCAGCGTCTCGCGCTCGAGCAACTGGCCGGCGGACTTGCGCAGCAGTTTTTCGTTCTCGGCCAGGATGCGCCCGGCGAGGCCGTAGGCATGGTCGATCAACGTTCTCACCGCGCGGTCGATGCCCGACGCGGTGTCCTCGCCGTAGCTGCGGGGCCGCCAGTCGACGCTGGCCGGACCCTGCAGCATGCTCCGTCGTTCGGGTTCGTAGGCGACCTGTCCCAGGTCAGGGTCCATGCCGAAACGGGCGACCATGCTTCGGGCGATCTCCGTCGCCTTGACCAGGTCGTCGGCGGCACCGGTGGAAATCTCGCTGAACACCAGTTGTTCGGCCGCGCGCCCGGCCAGCAGCACGGTCATGCGATCTATCAACTCGTGGCGGCTCATCAGGAAACGCTCGTCGGTCGGCCGCTGCATCGTATAGCCGAGCGCCGCGATACCGTGCGGAATGATGGAAATCTTGTGCACCGGGTCCACGTCGGGCAGTGCCATGGCCACGATCGCATGGCCCATTTCGTGATGCGCCACCAGCGACCGTTCGTGCTGGCCCAGCACGCGGGTGCGTTTTTCCAAGCCGGCCATCAGGCGCTCAATCGCCGCCTCGAAATCGTCGAGCGTCACCTCCGTCGCGTCGCGTCGCGTGGCGAGCAAGGCCGCCTCGTTGACCAGGTTGGCGAGGTCCGCGCCGGTGAAGCCGGGGGTCAGTTCCGCGATGGCCTCGGGCTCGATACCGGGGGCCAGTTTTATCTTGGCCATGTGGATGCGCAGGATTTCCACCCGGCCCTTGCGATCCGGGCGGTCCACCAGCACCTGCCGGTCGAAACGTCCGGCGCGCAGCAGGGCGGGATCCAGAACCTCGGGCCGGTTGGTGGACGCCAGAATGACCAAGCCGCTGGTCGGGTCGAAACCGTCCATTTCCGCCAGCAGCTGATTGAGCGTCTGCTCCTTCTCGTCGTGGCCGCCCAGGCCCGGGCCGTTGCGGGCACCCCCGAGCGCGTCGATCTCGTCGATGAAAATGATCGCCGGCGCTTTTTCACGCGCCTGCTTGAACATGTCGCGCACGCGCGCCGCCCCCACGCCCACGATCATCTCCACGAACTCGGAACCCGAGATGGAGAAGAACGGCACCCCGGATTCCCCGGCCACCGCGCGGGCCAGCAGAGTCTTGCCGGTGCCCGGCGGCCCGACCAGCAGCACGCCTTTGGGCACATGCGCCCCCAGCCGGCCATAGCGCTGCGGCGCCCGGAGGAACTCGACGATTTCTTGCAACTCGGCCTTGGCTTCGTCCGCGCCGGCGACGTCGGCAAAGGTCACTTTCGTGTCGGTCTCGACGTAAACCCGGGCGCGGCTGCGGCCGATGCCCATCAGCCCGCCAAACCCCCCAAAACCGCCGCTCCCCACGTTTCCGGCCATCCGGCGTATGACGAACAACCAGATGCCCCAGAACAGGATCAGCGGCACTAGCCAGCCGAGCGCGCTTGCGAGCCAGCCGGGCGGAGGACTGCCGGCGTAGGTGACGTGCTCGGCGCTCAGCGACTGCGCCAGAGAGGGCTCGACCCGCACGGTGGTGAAGCGAACTCGGCGCGCCTTTTGCGGGTGCCTTGATGGCGCCGTCGATGCGGTCGGCGCCGATGACGAGGTCATCGAGCTGGCCCGCGTGCAGCATGTCCTGGAACCGGCTGTAGGGAATCGTCGCGGTCTGGCTTCCCACAGCCGCCAAGAAATCCTGCACCAGCAGGAGCCCCAAGAAAGCCGCGACGAAATACCAGCCGTGGATGTGGTGTTCTGGCTTGATCTGAACCGCCACCCGCCCTCTCCCAAAAATGCGCGAGCAGGACCGAACCGGCCCGAGACACCTCGTAACGCCCCGGCGGCAGCGCGGATTGCCGGCCCGCCGGGCTTAGGGCTGTCTATGCGTCCGGCACCCGGCGCAGAGGATGGCTCGGCGCATCGCCCGCGCCGATCACCTGCTGGTCGAAATCGATCACCGAGCCAGTCATCAGCCCGCTCTCGTCGCTGGCCAGATAGGCGACCGCACGCGCCACCTCGTCCGGCTTGATCAGTCGACCGAACGGCTGCTTGGCCTCGGCACGCGCCAGCCAATCCGGATCCGCGTCGTGATATTTCTGCTGGATCGCAGCCTCGCCGGGAGAATCCATCCAGCCGATGTTCAATCCGTTCACCCTGATCCGGTCCGGCATGAGCGAAAACGCCACGTTCTTGGTCAGCACCGACAGCGCACCCTTCGATGCGCAATACGCGGTAATGAAACTCTGGCCGCCATGGGCGGACATGCTCTGGATATTCACCATCGTACCCGCGATGCGGTCGCGTCGCATCAGCTTTGCCGCTTCCTGCATCAAAAAGAATGGCGCACGCACGTTGACGGCGAACATCCTGTCGAACAGTTCTTCCGAGGTATCCAGAATGGTGCCCCGATCGGTAATCGCCGCCGCATTGACCAGCACGTCGATGCGCCCGAACGCCTTGTCGGCTGCTGCGATCACCCGCCGGCAATCGTCGACCTGTTCCAGTCGGGCCGGGACGAAGCGGGCTTTTCCCTCCAGGCTATCCGCCACGCCGCGGCCGCGCTGTTCGTTGCGGCCGCAGATCACCACGCCGCTCGCGCCCCGGGTCACGAACAGGCGGGCGATGGCTTCGCCCAACCCCTGAGTGCCGCCGGTCACGACGGCGATCTTGCCTGTCATCATCGCCGCCGCTCCCATCGCTTCGCTCAAGACTTGCCCATTGCCTTGTCGAACACCGCGTGCGTCCAGGCGCCCTCGGGCTTTTTGGTGATCACCGGATCGCTGCCGCCGCTCATCAGCTCGTCGACCGTGCGCTGGTAGGCCGCCGGTTCCAGATAGCCAGTACCGTGCGGATCGCCGCCGCCGATCAGTTTTGCTACCTCGCTCATCATCCGCTTCTGGTGCGCCGGCGTCTGCGCGCCGGCCGTATCGTTGTCCAACACGATCTTGACCGCCTCGTCCTGATGCGCGATCGCGTATTGCCAGCCTTCAACGGAGGCTTTCAAAAACCGCGCCAGCTTGTCCATCATGGCCGGATCGTCGACTTTTGCCTGCGTGGTGTACAGCCCGTCCTCGAGCGTCGCCACGCCTTCGTCCTCGGTACTTGAACACGCGCAACTGCTCCGGCTTCATGCCGGCCTCGATCAGCTGCCAATATTCGTTGTAAGTCATTGTCGAAATGCACGCCGCCTGCTTCTGCAGCAGCGGATCGACGTTGAAGCCCTGCTTCAGCACGGTTACGCCGTCCGGTCCGCCATTTGTGGACAGTCGCAGCTTGCTCATCCACGCCAGGAACGGATACTCGTTGCCCGAGAACCAGACCCCCAGCGTCTTGCCTTTGAAGTCGGCGGGCGTGACGACTCCGGAATCCTTTCGGCAGGTCAGCTCCATGCCGGATTTTTCAAAGATCTGGCCGATATTGACCAGCGGCACGCCTTTTTCACGCGCGGCCAGCGCGGAGGGCATCCAGTCCACGATCACGTCGGCGCCGCCCCCGGCGATCACCTGACTGGGGTTAATGTCCGGGCCGCCCGGCTTGATGGTCACGTCCAGCCCGGCCTTGTCGTAGAAACCCTTGGCCTTGGCTACGTAGTAGCCGGCGAACTGCGCCTGGGTCACCCATTTAAGCTGCAGGTTCAGCTTGTCGGCCGCCTGCGCCTGCGCCCCCAGCCCGGCCGCCAGCGCGGCTGCCATCAACCATGTCTTCACTGCGTGCTTTCCCCTCGGTTGTCAGTCACGAAACGACGGATGCCAGAACGTAACCGCCCTTTCGGCCAGCGCCAAGCCGGCAAACAGGGCGCCGCCGGCCAGCGCCGCCATGGCGATCTCGGCCCAGACCACGTCCAGATTCATGCGCGCCACCTCGGTGCTGATGCGAAAGCCCATGCCGACGATCGGGGTGCCGAAAAACTCGGCGACGATGGCGCCGATCATGGCCAGCGTGGAGTTCAGTTTCAGCGCGTTGAACACGAACGGCAGCGCTGCCGGCATGCGCAGCTTTTGCAGCACCTGCCGGTAGCTCGCCCCGTAGCTGTGCATCAGGTCCCGTTCCATCGCTCCCGCCTGCGCGAGGCCGGCGGTGGCGTTCACCAGCATGGGGAAGAACGTCATGACCACTACGACGGCGGCCTTGCTTTGCCAGTCGAAGCCGAACCACATCACCATGATGGGAGCGATGCCCACGATCGGCATGGCGCTGACCAGGCTGCCCAGCGGCAGCACGCCCCGACGCAGAAACGCCGAGCGGTCCAACACGACGGCCGCCAGCAACCCGGCGCCGCTGCCGATCAGCCAGCCAGGAATGACGGAGCGGACCACGGTCTGCAAGAAATCCACCGCCAGGACCTGCCAATGCGTGAGCGCCGCGCGGGCAATCGCGAGCGGTGGTGGCAGCAGAATCCTGGGAACCTGGTAGCCGACGCAGATGACCTGCCAGGCGGCCAGCAGCAGAAGCCCGAACAGCAGGGGCGTCGCGATGCGGGCGGCGCGCCCCGGTAGCCGGGCTAAAGCGATCAGTGCTCCCGTGCCGCCGGCCAGCAAAAGAGCCAAACTTGCCGAGGTCATGACCGACCGCCGCTTCCTGCCCTGCGTCGGTTGGAAGTGTCGGACATCAGCCTCTTTCGCCCCGGCCGCCGCTCGAGATCATCGACTCATCGCCCTTAAGCCCGGCGGCAAGATTGCGCAGCCTAAAGTCGCCCCCCACGAGCCCGCGCCAGCGCCGCCTGCGCGGCATCGACCAAACCGGTGGCCAGCAGCGCCAGCAGGGACGCCATGAGCAGCGCCGCCCAGATCTGCAGGGTTTGTCCGTAATACGACCCGGCCAGCAGCCGGGCGCCCAGTCCCGCCTGCGCCCCGGTCGGCAGTTCCGCCACGATGGCCCCCACCAGGGCCAGCGCCGCAGCCACTTTCAGGCTGGGAAACAGGAACGCCATGGAGGCCGGCCAGCGCAGCTTTTCCAGCACCTGCATGGTGGATGCGGAGTAGGTGCGCATCAGGTCGCGCTGCATCGGGTCGGGCGAGCGCAGGCCTTTCACCATGCCGATTGCCACCGGGAAGAAGCTGAGATAGCCCGAAATCAGCGCTTTCGGGACGAACCCCGTCAGCCCGACATTGCCCAGAACCACCACCACCATGGGCGCGATCGCCAGGACGGGCACGGTCTGGCTCGCGATCATCCACGGCATGAGCGACCGGTCGAGCGTGCGCAGATGCACGATGCCGACGGCCAGTACCATGCCGAGCGCGACCGCCAGGACAAAACCCGCCAAAGCCGCGCCAGCGGTCACGCCGGCGTGGTGGATCAGGCTTTTGGGCGAGTTCGGTGCGTACTCGAAGACACTGTCCCAGAACTCCGCCCCTATCTGGTGCGGCGCCGGCAGTAACGGCCGGTCCAGCGCCATGGCAGCCGCCGCAATGTGCCAGCGCGACGCACCCTCGTCGGCCAGCGCTTGCGCCTGACCATAGTCGAGCCATAGCGCAGCGCCGTACCAGACCACGATAACGCCCAGCAGCACGGCAAGAATCGGGACGGCCCTGGCGAAATTTCTGCGAACCACCATCCGCCTACGCCCGCCTCGCCACCACGTGCGTGGCCATCTGGCGCAGCAGTTCCGCGCCCTCGCCGAACGCGTCGAGGTGCCCGGCCGCCTGCTCGGCCAGCCGCCCTGCCTGCGCCCGCGCCCGCTCCGGTCCGAGCACGCCGACCAGCGTGGCTTTTCCCGCGGCCGCATCCTTCCCCGCCGTCTTGCCGGTTTCCGTGGTCGTTCCCAGCACGTCCAGCAGGTCGTCGGCGATCTGGAACGCGGCGCCCAGGTCGCGGCCATAGGCGGCTATCAGGTGCCTCTGGGTGACGCTGGCGCGACCCAAGATCGCGCCGGCCTCGGCGCTGTATTGGATCAGCCGCCCGGTCTTGAGCGCCTGCAGCCGAATGATCTCCGACTCCGACAAGGTCTCGCCCTCGGCCAGCATGTCGATCATCTGCCCGCCCGCCATGCCCCGGGCCCCGGACGCCAAGCCGAGGCAGCCGACCAGCTCGCAGCGCGCCTCGGCCAGCCTTTGCGTTTCCGGGT
This sequence comes from uncultured Pseudomonadota bacterium, assembly GCA_963822705.1. Lineage (GTDB taxonomy): Bacteria > Pseudomonadota > Alphaproteobacteria > Acetobacterales > Acetobacteraceae > CAVRQM01. Next base: position 142,991 of record CAWGIX010000004.1, on the reverse strand, counting down.
CGGCCAAGATTTCGAAGGCCCGGGTCTGCAAGGCATCGCCCGCCAGCACGGCCGTGGCTTCGTCGAACGCCCGGTGCGTGCTGGGCTGACCGCGGCGCAGGTCGTCGTCGTCCATGCAGGGCAGGTCGTCATGCACCAGCGAATAGGCGTGCATCATCTCTACCGATGCGGCTACCCGAACCGCCTGTACCCGGTCGACATGGAACAGGGAAGCCGTCTCGATGACCAGAAAGGCGCGCATCCGCTTGCCGCCGCCCATGGCGGCATAGCGCATGGCCTCGACCAGCCGGGCCTCGGGACCGTCCGGGATAGGCAGTAGCCGGTCCAGAGCCTGCTCGATGTCGGCCGCGATCTGCGCCATGGCTTCGGCCAGCGTGGCGTTCTCCGCCTGACCCCGGAACGCGATCATCCGCACCTCATGACGCTGTGGCCCCGCGGCCACAGACGCCGCCGCCCAAAGCTTACGCAAGCGCGCAGGGCGCGCAACACGACATTGAGAGCGAAGCCCGGGTTGAACCCGAGGTCCGCCAGACCGTCATTGATGCGGTGCGGCAGTCACTTTATAGGCTGGCCGCCGCCAATGACGGGACGAGGCCGATGATGCGCGTGATCCTGGCCCAGCCGCGCGGCTTTTGCGCGGGGGTTGAGCGGGCCATCGAGATCGTCGAGCGGGCGCTGAAGAAGTACGGGCCGCCGATCTATGTCCGGCATGAAATCGTGCACAACCGGCACGTGGTCGAGGATCTGCGCACCCGCGGCGCCGTGTTCGTAGACGAACTCGACCAGATTCCGCCCGGGGCGATGACGGTGTTCTCCGCCCATGGCGTCGCCAAGCGAGTGGAGGAGGTGGCGCGCGAGCGCGGGCTGCCGGTGATCGATGCCACCTGCCCGCTGGTTGCAAAAGTGCACAACGAGGGTCGCCGCTACGCGGCACAGGGGCGCGAGATCGTGCTGGTGGGCCATGCCGGTCATCCTGAAATCGAGGGCACCATCGGCCAGATTTCCGGCACCGTGCACCTGGTTCAGACCGTCGAGGATGTGGCGGAGCTGCAGCCCGGAACCCCGGACAGGCTGGCTTACATCACCCAGACCACGCTTTCGGTGGATGACACGCGCGGGATCATTGCCGCACTGAAAGCTCGGTTTCCGGCGATCGTCGGGCCGGACGTGCGCGACATCTGCTACGCCACGCAGAACCGCCAGCAGGCGGTGCACGATCTTGCCGTGTGTGTCGATGTGATTCTCGTGGTGGGCAGCCGCAACAGTTCTAACTCGAACCGGCTGCGCGAGATCGGTGCGGAGCTGGGCAAGCCGGCCTACTTGATCGACGACGCGACTGCGCTGCAGCGCGAATGGTTTGGATCGGGCACGGTCGTCGGCCTGACCGCGGGCGCCTCGGCGCCCGAGACACTGGTGCGGGGAGTGATCGATGGGTTGCGCCGGTTTGACGAGGTAGAGGTCGAGACTTTGGCAGGCGTTGCCGAGGATGTTCGCTTCCGCTTCCCAGCTGAATTGGCGAACGCCTGAATGAGTTACGTCAATGCCCCGACCTTGGCCGTACGCGAGCAGATCGCCAGTGATTACCGCCATGGGCGCCGGCGCGGCGATTGTGGGGGCGACCATCGCCCTCGTCAAAGTGCTGGGCACCTGATGCCGGCAGTGAGCTAGGAGAGTTTTTTGTCAGTTCCGCTGAACCAGGTTTTTCGCGTCGGCGCCTACGTCGTCCGCCAGCATCTGCGCGGCGTAAGACGGTATCCGCTGGTGCTGATGCTGGAACCATTGTTCCGCTGCAATCTGGCCTGCGCCGGCTGCGGCAAGATCGACTACCCCGCCGAGATCCTGAACCAACGGCTTTCCGTGGAACAGTGCCTCGAAGCGGTGGACGAGTGCGGCGCTCCGGTGGTGGCGATCGCCGGGGGCGAGCCGCTCCTGCATCGCGAGATGCCGCAGATCGTCGAGGCCATTCTGGCGCGCAAGAAGTTCGTCTATCTGTGCACGAACGCATTGCTGCTGGAGAAGAAGCTCGACCGCTTCCAGCCCGACAAATATTTCTCGTGGGACGTGCACCTGGACGGCGACCGAGACATGCACGACCATGCCGTGAGCCAGCAGGGCGTGTACGACCGCGCCGTGGCAGCGATCCGGGAGGCGAAGCGGCGGGGGTTTCGCCTGTCCATCAACTGCACCCTGTTCGACGGCGCCGATCCGGAACGGGTAGCAAAATTCTTCGACGACGTGATGGGCCTGGGTGTCGACGGAATCATGACCTCGCCCGGGTACGCCTATGAGCGCGCGCCCGACCAGGCGCATTTTCTCTCGCGCCAAAAGACCAAGCAGCTGTTCCGCGACATTCTCTCCCGCGGCAAGGGCAAGGGTTGGAAATTCACCCAGTCTCCGCTGTTCATGGACTTTCTGGCCGGCAACCAAGCTTATGTTTGCACGCCTTGGGGCAAGCCCACGCGCAACGTGTTCGGGTGGCAGCGGCCCTGCTATCTGTTGGGCGAAGGCTATGCCAAGACCTATCGCGAGCTGATGGACACCACCGACTGGGACCGTTACGGCACCGGCAACTACGAAAAGTGCGCCGACTGCATGGTGCATAGCGGCTACGAAGCCACCGCGGTGGTCGATGCGGTAAAGCGACCGTGGAAGGTGGCATCTGTCGCCTTGCGCGGGCCGCGTACGGACGGCCCGATGGCCCCGGAGATCGATCTATCCCGCCAGCGCCCGGCCGAATACGTCTTTTCGCGGCACGTCGCCGACAAGCTGGAGCAGCTACGCCATCCGAAAGGGTCCGCGCGCGAGAATTTCGCGGACGCGGCGGACTAGGGCTGCCCGCGCCCGCGCCGCATCGCGCGCCAGTGCGAGGAGAGCGGGGAGCTGGCCGGGGTGGCGCGCAATGGAGGCCAGCACCCGCGGCCCGTCGATCGTGCCCCGCCGGTTCAGTGCCACCAGAGCCGCAGCCGGCAGGGAGCGCCAGGACGGGTCACA
>CAWGIX010000004.1:0-135000 GCA_963822705.1 uncultured Pseudomonadota bacterium | reverse complement strand
CAAGGGTACTGTCAGCTGAATCCATAGGCTGGCGGGGCAAACCCGGGGAACTGAAACATCTCAGTACCCGGAGGAAAAGACATCAACCGAGATTCCGCGAGTAGTGGCGAGCGAAAGCGGAGCAGGCCAGTGGTTTTGGGGTTTTGTAGCAGAACGGTCTGGAAAGGCCGGCCGCAGCGGGTGACAGCCCCGTATGCGAAATGGATCCCAGAATCCTTGAGTAGGGCGGGACACGTGAAATCCTGTTCGAACATGGGGGGACCACCCTCCAAGCCTAAATACTCCCTGGTGACCGATAGTGCACAGAGTACCGTGAGGGAAAGGTGAAAAGCACCCCGAGAGGGGAGTGAAACAGACCTGAAACCGGATGCCTACAAGCAGTCGGAGCGGCTGATCCTACGCAAGTGGGGGCTGCGCAAGCAGTCGCATGCCGTGACGGCGTACCTTTTGTATAATGGGTCAGCGAGTTTCTGTTGGCGGCGAGCTTAAGCCGTTAGGCGCAGGCGCAGCGAAAGCGAGTGTGAACAGCGCGACCAGTCGCCGGCAGAAGACCCGAAACCGAGTGATCTAGCCATGGCCAGGCTGAAGGTGGGGTAACACCCACTGGAGGGCCGGACCCACGCCTGTTGAAAAAGTCGGGGATGAGCTGTGGCTAGGGGTGAAAGGCCAATCAAACTCGGAGATAGCTGGTTCTCCGCGAAATCTATTGAGGTAGATCGTCGCGCGTTTACCCCGGGGGGTAGAGCACTGGATGGGCTAGGGGGTCCCAAAGACTTACCAAACCTAACCAAACTCCGAATACCCGGGAGTATAGCGCGGCAGACAGACGGCGGGTGCTAAGGTCCGTCGTCGAGAGGGAAACAGCCCAGACCGCCAGCTAAGGTCCCCAAATCGTGGCTAAGTGGGAAAGGATGTGGGAATTCCAAAACAACCAGGAGGTTGGCTTAGAAGCAGCCATCCTTTAAAGAAAGCGTAATAGCTCACTGGTCTAGTCAAGAAATCCTGCGCCGAAGATGTAACGGGGCTCAAGCCACGTACCGAAGCTGCGGGTTCAGCGGGCAGCGGTCAGCTGTCAGCGGTCAGGAGAAAACAGCCGTGCAGGGCATCGAAGGACTGAAAGTCTTTCGCATGGCCTATGCGCTGTCGCTCGAGGTACATCGGGCGAGCCTGGCCTGGCCGAAAGTCGAACAGTATGGCGGGATCGCCGATCAGATGCGGCGGTCTTCCAAGTCGGTCTGCGCGCTCCTGGTGGAGGGTGCGGGGCGGCGGCGTGGTTCGCGGCAGGAGTTTCGGCGCTATCTGGTGATGGCGCTGGGCTCGGCCGACGAGGCGCGGCTGTGGTGCCGCTATGCCGAGGATCTCGGCTATGCGGCGCCGGAGGTTTGTGCGGCGTGGCGTGCCTCTTTCGAGGAAGTGGCACGTCTGCTGCAGGGCCTTCTGGCACAATCGGATCAAGGTCGGAGTGCTGCTCTCCTGACCGCTGACCGCTGACCGCTGAGCGCTGAGCAGTAGCGGAGCGTTCCGTAGGCCGGTGAAGGTAGGGGGTGACCCCTGCTGGAGGTATCGGAAGTGCGAATGCTGACATGAGTAGCGACAAACGCAGCGAGAAACTGCGTCGCCGAAAGTCCAAGGGTTCCTGCGCAAGGTTAATCCGCGCAGGGTGAGCCGGCCCCTAAGGCGAGGGCGACAGCCGTAGCCGATGGGAACCAGGTCAATAGTCCTGGGCCTGCCGGGCGTGACGGATTTTTGTGCGTGTCCGGACTTATCGGATTGTCCGGGCTGCGGCGAAATCCCAGGAAACAGCCCCGGCGCATAGACCGTACCCGAAACCGACACAGGTGGACTGGTAGAGCATACCAAGGCGCTTGAGAGAACGATGCCGAAGGAACTAGGCAAATTGCTCGCGTAACTTCGGGATAAGCGAGACCCGCCTGCGGGCAACCGCGGACGGGTGGCACAGAGCAGGGGGTAGCGACTGTTTAGTAAAAACACAGGGCTCTGCGAAGTCGCAAGACGACGTATAGGGTCTGACGCCTGCCCGGTGCCGGAAGGTCAAGCGGAGGTGTGCAAGCACCGAAGCGAAGCCCCGGTAAACGGCGGCCGTAACTATAACGGTCCTAAGGTAGCGAAATTCCTTGTCGGGTAAGTTCCGACCTGCACGAATGGCGTAACGACTTCCCCACTGTCTCCGGCATCGGCTCAGCGAAATTGAATTCCCCGTGAAGATGCGGGGTACCCGCGGTCAGACGGAAAGACCCTATGAACCTTTACTGCAGCTTTGCAGTGGCCTCAGGGGAGCGCTGTGTAGGATAGGCGGGAGGCTGCGAAGCCGGGGCGCTAGCTTCGGTGGAGCCACCCTTGAAATACCGCCCTGAGCTCTTCTGATGCCTAACCGCGGCCGGTCATCCCGGTCCGGGACCCTGCATGGCGGGCAGTTTGACTGGGGCGGTCGCCTCCCAAAGTGTAACGGAGGCGCGCGATGGTGGGCTCAGGCCGGTCGGACATCGGCTGCTGAGTGCAATGGCACAAGCCCGCCTGACTGCGAGACCGACAGGTCGAGCAGAGACGAAAGTCGGCCATAGTGATCCGGTGGTCCCGCGTGGAAGGGCCATCGCTCAACGGATAAAAGGTACTCTAGGGATAACAGGCTGATCTCCCCCAAGAGTCCACATCGACGGGGAGGTTTGGCACCTCGATGTCGGCTCATCACATCCCGGGGCTGGAGCAGGTCCCAAGGGTTCGGCTGTTCGCCGATTAAAGTGGTACGTGAGCTGGGTTTAGAACGTCGTGAGACAGTTCGGTCCCTATCTGCCGTGGGTGTACGAAGCTTGCGAGGAGCTGTCCCTAGTACGAGAGGACCGGGATGGACGCACCTCTGGTGCACCGGTTGTCGCGCCAGCGGCACCGCCGGGTAGCTATGTGCGGACGGGATAACCGCTGAAAGCATCTAAGCGGGAAACCCCCCTCAAAACCAGGCTTCTCTGAGGGCCGTGACAGACCATCACGTTGATAGGCCGCAGGTATACGCGCAGCAATGCGTTCAGCCGAGCGGTCCTAATCGCCCGAACGGCTCGATAACAGCGGTCAGGGGTCAGCGGTCAGCGGTCAGCAGACCGCGGCGCCGTCGGCATCCCGACCCACCATCCTGCGCAGCAGCCATGGCCGGAGGCCCAGCGTTCAGCTGGCAGCGCTCAGCGGTCAGAAGCAAGCCGCAGGCAAGGTTTTGACGCACGACACACCACCCCGACCGCCGGCAGGCGTGAGCGGGGCACCGGAACCACGATCCATCCCGCCGGCATGCTCCGCGGAGCATGCCGGCGGCGGGTGGGTTGGCTGGACGACCTGGTGGCTTTGGCGGGGAGAGCCCACCCGATCCCATCCCGAACTCGGCCGTGAAAACCCCCAGCGCCCATGGTACTGCGTCCCAAGACGCGGGAGAGTCGGTCGCCGCCAGGTCCTCCAGCCAACCCAATACCAGCGGCCAGTCATCAGCGGTCAGGAGACGATTGATCTTGTCTCTCTGCTGACCGCTGACCGCTGTCAGCTGACGCGGGGTGGAGCAGCCCGGTAGCTCGTCAGGCTCATAACCTGAAGGTCAGAGGTTCAAATCCTCTCCCCGCAACCCCCCAACAGCAGCCTCCCCAGAACCACCGATCCCGCACTCCCCTGCCCTCATCGGAACCCGTAGCGGGGGCGGACAGGCCGCTGTCGGCGATCTGTCAAAAGAGTGCATCGCATCGAAAGCTGATCGCCGATAAATGCGTTGACCGGGCACGGCGTGCTACGGGACGGCTCATGTCGAAGCGGTTTCTCGTGACTGGCGGCGCCGGCTATGTCGGAAGCCACTTGGTGCTGGCCCTGATTCAACAGGGCGCAGAGGTTGTCGTCATCGACAACTTGAGTCAGGGCCACAGGACGGCGCTGCCCGGCGGCGTTCGGCTGATCGAGGCCGACCTCTCCGACGACAAGACCCTGACCGAGGTGCTGAGCCATGGCCCTTGGGAGGCGGTGTTCCATTTCGCCGCCCGCTCACTGGTGGGAGAGAGCATGCGCGCGCCGTTCGATTACCTGCTTGAGAACGGCATCAGCGGGCTAAAACTCATCCGGGCCTGCGTCCGACATGCGGTGCCGAAGCTGGTTCTGTCCTCGACTGCCAACTTGTATGGCACGCCGAAGATCGTTCCGATCACAGAGGATGAGGCGATCGATCCTGGCTCGCCGTATGGCGAGAGCAAGTGGATGCTGGAGCGGGCACTCCTTTGGGCCGAGCGGCTGCACGACCTTCGCAGCGCGAGCCTGCGTTATTTCAATGCAGCCGGCGCCGATCCGGACGGTACGCTGGGAGAGGACCACGACCCCGAAACACATCTGATCCCGCTGGCGATCGACGCCGCCCTAGGGCGAAGACCGCCGCTGGATGTGTTTGGCAACGACTACGAAACCGCGGACGGCACCTGCGTGCGTGATTACATCCACGTCTCCGACCTGGCGCAGGCGCATCTTGCCGTGCTGCCGGTACTCGACCAGCGCAGCGTAACCTATAACCTGGGAACCGGCAGCGGCTGCTCGGTGTTGCAGGTGATGGCCGCGGTGGGCATCGCCGCCGGGCGGAGCGTGCCGTATAGAATGACGGCGCGACGTGCCGGCGACCCTGCCGTGCTGGTGGCCTCCGCTCATCGGATAGCGACCGAGATCGGCTGGCGGGCCCGGCTGACAGATCTGCATGAGATCGTCCGCACCGCGTATGCATGGCGCATGGCGCATCCAAAAGGCTACGATGATCGGGTCGCGCGGCCCACCACGACTCAGCGGGCGGCGTGACATCCGGCGGCTTGCTCGTGTCTTATGCCGGCGCCGGACACAGGGTCCGCTCGACCAACGCACAGACTAGGTGCGCAGCGGTGATGTGCACCTGCTGGATCAGCGGGGTGGCGCGCGATGGTGCGCAGAACACGAGTGCGCAGAACTCGGCCATCGGTCCCGGAGCCGCGCCGCAGAATCCGACCGTAATCAAACCCGCTTCGCGCGCCGTTTGCAACGCCGCCAGCACGTTGGGCGATCGCCCGGACGTGGAGATGCCGAGCATGACGTCGCCCGCCCGCCCGAGTGCGCGGACCTGTCGCGAGAACACTTCCGCAAACCCGTAATCGTTGCCGATTGCCAACAGCGCCGAAGTGTCCGTGGTCAGCGCAATGGCCGGCAACGGACCCCGGTCGTACATCAGCCGCGACACGAACTCGCCGGCAATGTGCTGCGCGTCCCCGGCGCTGCCCCCGTTGCCCGCGATCAGCAGCTTGCCTCCGCCTCGGATCGAGGTGATGACGGCCTCGGCGATCTCGCGCAGCCTTGCGCGCGCATGATGGTCGGAGGCGAAAGCCTGCATGGTATCGGCTGAATCCCGCAGGTATCGGGCGGCGTACTCGTCTTCGGTCATCGATGGCTCCCGGCAGCGCGCCGCAGCAGGGCGCCCCGGCAACGCCGACACAAAGTCGCATGCTTCGGCCCCTATGCGCCAGACGCAACAATGCCCGGTCAGTGGCGGCTTCCCGATGCTTTAGGAGAGTGACGAAATGCCCAACAGCCGGGACGCTGTAACCAAGCCATCTGCCACGTTTGGCAGACCCAGCCATCGCAATTCACCACAAATCCGCCCACCAAATGCCGGGACTAAACACCCAGTCAGACAGGACGTCACGGACCATAGCGCAGCGCTAGCGTCCTAACAGCCTCACCGCCTATATTAAGTGCCAGGCAGTCGCTGACAAAAGCGCTTTGTATCAGCCGGGATCTGCCGCTCGTGATAGGTTTGCAAGAACTTCTGCAGACGCGGCTCGGCGGGATGGTGCAGCACTGCGCGCGGCGGCCCGAGTGCGGCGATGCGGCCGGCGTCCAGAAACGCGATGCGCGAGGCGGCGTGTGCGGCAAAACCCATTTCGTGGGTAGCCACCAGCATGGTCATGCCGCCCGCCGCGAGATCGCGCATCACGCCTAGCACCTCGCCCACCAGTTCCGGATCGAGCGCCGAGGTCGGCTCGTCGAACAGCATCAGCCGCGGCTCCATGGCCAGGCTGCGCGCAATGGCCACCCGCTGCTGCTGACCCCCGGACAGTTTTGCGGGATAGGTGTCCGCCTTTTCGGTCAGTCCCACCCGCCCGAGAATTTCGCGCGCGCGATCCTGCGCCTGACGGGGCGAAAGGCCCTGTACCTGCACCAGCGGCTCCGCGACATTGCCCAGGGCGGTCATGTGCGGCCACAGGTTGAATTGCTGGAACACCATGCCGATGCCGCGCCGCAAAGCGCGCAACGCACTGGCCGGCGCCAGCCGGCGCGGCCCCGGTGCATCGCGCCAGCCTACCAACGTGCCGTCGATGCGGATTTCGCCGGCATCGTACGGCTCGAGAAAATTGATGCAGCGCAAGAGCGTGCTCTTGCCCGAGCCGCTGGCGCCGATCAGGCACACCACCTCGGAGCGCGCCACATCCAGGTCGATGCCATCCAACACTCGCAGCGCGCCGAAACTTTTGCAGACCCCGCGCAGCGACAGCAGTTGCGTCACACGCGGACCATGTGCCGGGTCAAACCGCGCTCCGCCGCGCGACCGAGCCGCGCGGCGCCCTCGACCAGAACCCAGTACAGCACGGCGGTCGCCAAAATCGTCTCGAATGCGGCGAAGGTTTCGGCGGCCATGGTTTGCACCTGGTACATCAGTTCCGGCACGGTGATGATCGACAAGACCACCGTTTCCTTTGACAGGATGATGGTCATGTTGACCAGCGCCGGCAGAATTGCCACCAGCATTAGCGGCAGCCGCACTCGTCGCAGAATTTTTCCCGGCGCCATGCCGAGACTGGCCGCCGCCTCGATCTGGCCGGCGGGAACGGACGCAAAACCCGCGCGAAAGATTTCGGCGAAATACGCACTGCCATAGACGCCGAGGGCGACGATGCCGCAGGTGACGGCGGACCAGCGCAGCCCCACCTGCGGGCCGCCGTCGTACAGCAGATAGAGTTGCACCAGAAACGGCGTGCCGCGAACGATCTCCACCGCGCCGCGCAGCACCCAGCGCAACGGCGTAACGGGCAAGCGGCGCAGCAGGGCGACCGCAAAGCCGAGCGCCAGCCCTAGCAGCGTCGCCACCGCCCAGCACAGCAGGGTCACCGCGAAACCGCTGGCCAGCATCGGGCCATAGTGCAGAAAAAGGCCCCACTCCATCAGGCCATCTCGAGCCGCCGCTCGGCCGCATGGCCGAGTACCGCGAGGCTCAGAGTCATCACCAGATAGATCGCCGCCGCGGCCAGATAGATCTCGCAGCGGCCGGTAGGTGGCAGCGGCAAAACTGTGGCTGCTACGGGTGAGTTCGGTGACGCCGATCGCGGAGATCAGCGACGAGGCTTTGAGCAGCAGAATGAATTCGTTCACCTCGGCCGGCAGCGACAGGCGCAGCACCTGCGGCAGCAGCACCCGTCGCCAGATTCTCGGCGGCGCCATGCCGAGTGCCGCGGCGGCTTCCGTCTGCCCTGTCGGAATCGCCGCCAGGGCGCCGCGAAATATTTCGGACACGTAGGCGCCGGAGGCGAGGCCCAGGCCGGCAACTGCGGCCACCAGCGGCGGCACGTTGATGCCGACGCGCGGCAGCAGCAGCCAGATCAGCAGCAATTGCACCAGCAGCGGCACGCCGCGAAAGAAGCTGACATAAACCGCACCCGCGGCATCGAGCGCCTTGGTCCCGGATCGCCGCAGCAGGCAGACCAAGGCCCCCAGAACCTGCCCCAGCGCCATGCCGAGCAGCGACACCCAAAGCGTGGTGACAGCTGCTTGCAGCAGGTACGGCAGCGATTGCAGCACCACCGCTCATGGCGGGCGCGCATCACACCGCGGGCGTCGGCACCTCTTTCGGCAGTGCCGTTGCCTGGCCGAACCACTTTTTCTGGATCGCGGCCATGCGCCCGTCGTCGTCCATCTTGATCAGCGCCGCGCTGATCGCGTCGGTAAGCGACTTGTCCTCGAGCCGCCCGACCCACGAAAAATAGGTGGGCTTGCCGAACGGCGGCAGCACGACTTTGAACGTGTCCGGCCGTTTCGATGCGGCATACGCAAGGTTGGGCAGCGAGTTCACAGACGCATCCAGCCGCCCGGCTGCCAGATCCTCATAGCTCTGGTTGTTGTCCAGATACTCCTTGACCTCGATCGGTTTCGGCAGCGTCGTTGAAAAACGCCTGCAGCTGCGCCACCTGCGCCGTGCCTTTCTGTCCGCCCACGGTCTTGCCGGCCAGATCCTCGGGTTTGTTGATGCTGTTATCGTCGGCGCGCTTCATCACCGCGGCGGTGGCATCGGCGATCGGCACCGTAAAACTGTAGCGCTTCATGCGCTCGGTTGTGATGGTCACCGGCGCGATCACGAAATCGAACTTCTTGGCCTCCAGCCCGGGAAGTACACTGGTCCAAGGCAGGTCCAGGTATTTCACTTTTACGCCCATATCCGAGCCGACCGCGTCGATCAGGTCGCGGTCGACGCCGGTGTAGACGTTGTCGACCAGGAAATCGAACGGCGGGAACTCCATTTCGGTGGCACACACCAACTCGCCCCGCGATTTTACATCGGCCAGAGTGTCGGCGCGGGCGGTCGTGGCGAAGGCGGCGACCGAGGCGGCGGTGCCCAAAAGGCCGCGGCGGGTGAACAGGGTCCGGTTCATGGAAAATCTCCTCTGCAGGCAGATGGAACCGCACAGGCAAGTTTCGTGCAAGCGCCGGCCCCGGCCGGATCAGTGCGGTTCGCCTTTGACCAGCTTCCACCATTCCTCGGTCGAGTTCACCCGCGGGAAGGGTGTTTTGGGCACCGGCTTGTCGAGGAAGCGGCATAGTGGCTCCCAGCCCTCGGCCACGTCGAACACCAGCAGGCGTTCGGCTGGGATGGCGGCGCCTACCTGCTCGGCCCGGCGGCGGTAGCCTCCGAGCGCGATCTCCCGGTCGATGAACGATGCTGCCGAACGTCTGCGGCCCGACAATCTGGGCTCCGACCTCCATCATCGCCCGCATGTGCGGCGGCAACGGCATTTCCTGATAGGTTCGCATCAGCACGGCAATCGTTGCGGAAAAGCTGGTCCACCAGCGCTCCTCCGGGCGTGCGGTGTGGATTACTTTGGCCTGTGGATAGGCGTCGGCCAGTTCTCGCCAGTAATGCGCGCCGGGCCAGTCCACCTGTGACCGGTAGCCGTCGAACACCTCGTCCCAGTTCACTGCTTGGCCAGCCGCGAGGGCCTGCCAGTGCGGCACTTGCTCGGGATGCTGGAATGTTTCCTCCATGTGATGGCAGGGACCAAAGCCCAGTTGCTCCAGCGCGCGCTTGAGCGAGGCCGTGCCGGTCCGACCGAACCCGGAGCCGATTACTTGGAGGGTCATGACGAGTTACCTTATGCTGTGCGCCGCCGCTTGCTTAACCGTATCGGTCCGCCCCCGGAATGCCCCATCGGCTCATTACGGCAAGCCCGATCCGGTCAGCTGAAACAAATGCCCGCCGGGGACTTCGAACCCCCACACCCGAAGGCCGCAGATTTTAAGTCCGCTGCGTCTACCATTCCGCCAGGCGGGCCCGGCCGGCAGAATCATGGCCAGGCCGTGCCTGTTGTCCAGCCGCCCTTGCGCGCCGCCCGAGCCATGCCAAACCTGCGGCATGGAGCTGTTCCTGAATGTCACGGCGGCCACCATGGCGCCGGGTGGCGCCCTTGTGCCGGGCGGCAGGCCCTACGGCCTGATCGAGGACGCGGCCGTGGCCGTGGATGGCGAGTCCATCGCCTATATCGGGCCGCGGGAAAAACTGCCGGCGGGCTGGTTGGGCGAGGCGGCAAAAATCCACGACGGCGAGGGCGGGCTGCTGACTCCGGGCCTGATCGACTGCCACACCCACCTGATCCACGGCGGCAACCGAGCCCGGGAATTCGAGCAACGGCTGGAGGGCGCCAGCTACGAGGACATCGCCCGCGCCGGCGGCGGCATCCTCTCCACCGTCAGGGCCACCCGCGAACTGGACGAGGCGGGCATGGTGCGCAGCGCCCTGCCCCGGCTGGACGCACTGCTCGCCGAGGGCGTGACCACCGTGGAGGTCAAGTCCGGCTACGCCCTCGAACCGGACGGCGAACTGCGCATGCTGCGCGCGGCACGCAGGCTCGGCCGCATGCGTCCGGTCGATGTGCGGGCCACCTTGCTCGCCGCCCACGCCGTCCCGCCGGAGTTTCGTGCGGACTCGGACGCCTATGTCGACATTGTTTGTCGCGAGATTATTCCCGCGGCTGCGGCCGAAGGTGCCGTGGATGCCGTGGATGCGTTCTGCGAAACAATCGCCTTCTCGCCGGCGCAGGTGCGGCGCGTTTTCGTGGCGGCGCAGGCGCACGGCCTGCCGGTCAAACTGCACGCCGAGCAGCTCAGCAATTTGGGCGGCGCTGCACTGGCCGCCTCGTTCGGCGCGCTGTCGGCCGACCACCTGGAATTTCTGGACCGGGCCGGCATCGACGCAATGGCGCGGGCGGGCACCGTCGCGGTGCTGCTGCCCGGCGCCTATTACACGCTGCGGGAAAAACAGGCGCCGCCGGTCCGGCTCCTGCAGACGGCCGGTGTGCCGATCGCGGTCGCCACCGACTGCAACCCGGGCACCTCGCCCATCTCCTCGCTGCTCGCAGTGCTGAACATGGCCTGCACCCTGTTTCGCCTGACGCCGGAAGAGGCTTTGGCCGGGGTCACACGCAATGCCGCACGAGCGCTCGGCCTCGACGATCGCGGCGTGATCGCGTCCGGTATGCGCGCCGACTTGGTGCTGTGGCGGGCCGAAAACCCTGCGGAACTGTCGTATCGCATCGGCTATAATCCGTGCCGCGCGGTGATGCGCGGTGGCAAGCTCGTGAGGGGCGCCTGATGGCCGATCCCCGCCTCGACAATGCTCGCCACATCTCTGCGCCGCGCGGGCCAAAAATGAGTTGCCGCACCTGGGGTGCGGAAGCCGCACTGCGCATGCTCATGAACAACCTTGACCCGGAGGTGGCGGAAAAGCCCGAGGCGCTCGTCGTGTATGGCGGCATCGGCCGCGCCGCGCGCAACTGGGAGGCGTTCGACCGCATCATCGCCTGCCTGCGCCGGCTGGCGCCGGACGAGACGCTGCTGATCCAGTCCGGCAAGCCGGTCGGCATTTTTCGCACCCACGAAGACGCGCCGCGGGTGCTGATCGCCAATAGCAATCTGGTGCCGCACTGGGCCACCTGGGAGCATTTTTTCGAACTCGATCGGCGCGGCCTCATGATGTACGGGCAGATGACCGCGGGCTCGTGGATTTATATCGGCAGCCAGGGCATCGTTCAGGGCACTTACGAAACGTTTGTCGAAGTGGGCCGGCGGCACTATGGCGGCTCGCTGCGCGGAAGATGGATTCTGACGGCGGGTCTGGGCGGCATGGGCGGTGCGCAGCCGCTCGCGGCCACCATGGCGGGCGCCTGCATGCTGGCAGTGGAATGCCAGCCGAGCCGTATCGATATGCGGCTGCGCACCGGCTATCTGGATCGCCACACGTCCGATCCGGACGAAGCGTTGCGCTGGGTGCGCGAAGCTTGCGCAGAGGGGAAAACGCTCTCGGTGGGGCTGCTCGGCAATGCGGCCGAAGTTTATCCGGAACTGGTGCGCCGGGGGGTACGGCCCGACGTGGTCACCGACCAGACGTCTGCGCATGATCCGCGGCACGGATATTTGCCGGCCGGCTGGACGCTCGATGCCTGGGCGGAGCGGCAAGAACGTGATCCCGCGAGCGTGGAGGCGGCCGCGCGCAAATCGATGCGAACGCAGGTCGAGGCGATGCTCGCATTGCACCGCCTGGGCGTGCCCACGCTGGACTATGGCAACAATATCCGGCAGGTCGCAAAAGACGAGGGTCTGGCCGACGCATTCGCCTTTCCGGGCTTCGTGCCGGCCTACATCCGTCCGCTGTTCTGCCGCGGTATCGGCCCGTTCCGCTGGGCGGCACTGTCGGGCGACCCCGCCGACATTTTTGCCACCGATGCGCGCGTGAAAGAGCTGATACCGGACGATCCGCACTTGCACCACTGGCTCGACATGGCACGGGAGAAGATCAAGTTTCAGGGATTGCCGGCGCGCATTTGCTGGGTCGGCCTAGGGCAGCGGCACCGCCTCGGCCTCGCCTTCAACGAGATGGTCGCACGAAAACAGGTCTCGGCACCCATCGTAATCGGCCGCGACCATCTGGACAGCGGCTCGGTGGCCAGCCCGAACCGCGAAACCGAGGCGATGCTGGACGGCTCGGACGCGGTCAGCGACTGGCCGTTGTTGAACGCGCTGCTGAACTGCGCCAGCGGCGCCACCTGGGTCTCGCTGCATCACGGCGGGGGGGTCGGCATGGGATATTCGCAACACGCCGGTATGGTCGTGGTGGCCGACGGCACCGAGGGGGCGGCTCGGCGCCTGGCGCGGGTGCTGTGGAACGATCCCGCGAGCGGAGTGATGCGGCACGCGGACGCGGGATATCGGGAGGCGATGGATTGCGCGCGGGACCAAGGGCTGAGTTTGCCTTCGGTACGGGCTCGGTAACGATAGCACAAAAACGGGTCCATCATGGCTCTGCGGGAGACCGGTCATCGGCTCGCCCGCATCGCGCTTATGATCGCTGGCCAGTGACGCGACCGAGGAGCCTCGCGCTGACCCGCGCCAGCCCGCCCTTGACTTCCGCTTCGATCCCCATATCCCATGCAAAAAACGTTTAGGGAGGGAGCGCGCCGCAAACGGCGTGAAGCGGGTTGGCCAAGCTGCCGTCCATCCGAACCGTCGCCGATCGTGCGGGCGTGTCCACCGCGACCGTCTCCAATGTGCTCAACAGGCGCCGCAACGTCGCCCCGGCCCTGGTGTCGCGGGTGCGCGCGGCAGTGGCAGAACTGGGTTACATCGCCGATCTCAGCGCCGCCCGGCTGCGCTCGCGCCGCTCTAACGTGGCGGGCGTGGTGGTGCCGGACATCGCAAACCCATTTTTCGGCACCCTGGTTGCCACACTCGAGGAAGAGTCCCGCGCCGCCGGCTACGACCTGCTGATCACCAGCAGCGGGGACGATTGTCATACCGAGGCGGCGCGGCTGCGCGCGCTGCTGACCTGGCGTCCCGCAGGACTGATCGTGGTGCCGTGCGACGACGATTTCGCCGCCGGCACCATTGCCCACGCGGCCGGCGTGCCGATGGTAGCCGCCGACCGGGCGCCGACCGAGCACGGGATCGACTCCGTCACGGTCGACAATCGCGCCATGGCCGCGCAAGTCGCCCAGCACCTGCTGGCGGAGGGTCACCGGAAGATTCTCGTGGTGGCCAGTAGTTTCGCCATCGGCAACGTCGCCGAGCGTTGCGACGGATTACGCGAGGCGGCCGGAGGCGCTGCCCAGGTGGACGTGCTGGAGGCCGGTCTGGCGGTGGCGGAGATGCGCGAGCACTTGTCGCGGCGACTGGAGCAGGGGGCGCTGCCGCATGCCCTGTTCACGGTCAACAACCTGGCAACCATGGGCGCCCTGGAGGCGCTGCACGCGCACGACCTGGAGGTGGGCCGCGACATTGCGCTGGTCGGCTTTGACCAGGAGGAATGGATGCGCGTGGTCTCGCCGCCGCTGACCGCCGTGCGCCAGCCGACCGAGGAAATCGCGCGCACCGCCTGGGCGAGGCTGATGGCCCGCATCGGCGGGGACCAATCGCCCCCGCAGGACATCCGTCTGGGCTGCACCCTGGAAGTCCGGGCGTCCAGCCGACGCGTCATGCACGACGCCGAACGACAAGCAGCCGAATAACGCACCGGAGGAATATTGTGCTCATCACCCGTCGCCAGTCCCTTGCCGTAGCGGGCGCCAGCCTCGCCGCGACCGCGGTGCGTCCCGCTTGGGCGCAGAAGCAGCCGCAGATCGCCGTTGTGGTGAAAATCGGCGGCATTCCGTGGTTCAACGCCATGGAGGTCGGCATCAAGAAAGCCGCCGCCGAGCAGAACGTGAACGCCTGGATGGTCGGCCCCACCCAGGCCGACGCGGCTCAGCAGGTCGCGGCCGTGGAAGACTTGATTGCCCGCAAGGTGGACGTGATCGCCGTGGTCCCGAACGACGCGGTGGCGCTGGAGCCGGTGTTCCAGCGCGCGCACGCGGCCGGCATCAAGGTGATCACGCACGAGAGCCCGGACCAGAAAGACAACGACTGGGACATCGAGCTGACCAGTGTTGCCGGTTTCGGCGAGCAGCACATGGAAGGGCTCGCCGCAGCGATGGGCGGCAAGGGCAAATATATCGTCTATGTCGGCTCGCTGACGGTGCCGCTGCATAACAAATGGGCCGATGCCGCGATCGCGCTGCAGAAACAGAAATACCCCGAGATGCAGCTGGCGGCCGACCGGTTCGGGGTAGCCGAAAGTCTGGATGACAGCTATCGCACCTCGTTGGATGAGATGCGTGCGATCCCGGACCTGCACGGCATACTGGCGTTCGGCTCCCAAGGTCCCATCGGGGCGGCGCGTGCGGTGGAGGAGCGCGGCAAAATAGCGACCGTCGCCGTGGTCGGTCCGTTCTCGCCTGGCCAGGGGGCCAAATACATCAAATCCGGCGCGATCCGCGCGGGGTATATCTGGAACCCGAATCTGGCCGGCCAGACCATCGTGCGGGTCGGCACGATGCTGGCGAAAGGCCAGACGCCACAGGATGGGATGGAGCTGCCCGACCTGGGCAAGGTGCAAGTAATTCCCGATAAGCGCCAGATTCTGGCGCAGAAGCTGGAAGCAATTAACAAGGACAGCATCGACCGGCTGGTGGCGATGGGACTCTGAACCGTCGAGGTGCCGAGGACCCTCACCCCGGCCCTCTCCCAAAGGGAGAGGGAGCAGAACTCGATCTTCCTCTGGGAGAGGGTTGGGTGAGGGTCCTTCCCTTCTTCGACTGGCATCCGTCTGCAAACGTTTCGGCGGCGCGCTGGCGCTGGATCGTGTGGACTGGGACGTGCGCGCCGGAGAAGTGCATTGCCTGGTGGGGGAGAACGGCTGCGGCAAATCCACGCTGATAAAGATCGTGGCCGGTGTGCACGCTCCGGACGCCGGCAGCACGGTCGAGATCGACGGCGCAAACGTTCTCCCCCTGACCCCCACGCGGGCTAAGGCGCTTGGCGTCCAGGTCATCTTTCAGGACCTGTCGCTGTTTCCAAACCTGACCGTGGCGGAAAACATCGCTGTCGAGCACACGCTGTCCGGTCTCGCCCGGCCGGCAAGACTGCGCACCATGCGCCGTGTGGCGGAGGCGGCGCTGGAGCGCCTTGGCCATACGCTTCCCCTCTCGGCGCGGGTCGAAACGCTGCCGGTGGCGGAGCGGCAAATCGTGGCGATCTGCCGCGGGCTGGTCGGCGAGGCAAAGCTGCTATTCATGGACGAGCCGACCGCCTCGCTGACGCGCACCGAGGTCAACCGGCTGCTGTCTATCGTGCAGCGCCTGCGCGCCGACAACATCGCCGTGGTGTTCGTGAGCCACCGGCTCGACGAGGTGGTGGAAATCGCCGAGCGCGTGACGGTGATGCGCGACGGGCGCCGCATCGGCACGTTCGCCGCGAGCGAGGTGGATCAGCGCCGCATTACCGAACTCATGACCGGCCACACCATCGAACACGCGGTGGTGGCGCGCGACATGTCGTCGGCGCCGCCGTTGCTGGAGGTGCGAGGTCTGTCGCGCAAGTCGGAATTTTCCGATGTCGATCTTTCGGTGCGCGCCGGCGAGGTAGTGGGCCTGACCGGCCTGCTGGGCGCCGGACGGACCGAGCTGGCGCTGTGCCTGTTCGGCATGACGCGCCCGGACGCCGGCACAATTCTGATGCGCGGACGCGAGGTCCGCCTGCGCAGCAACCAGGACGCGCTGGCCGCCGGGATCGCCTATGTCTCCGAAGATCGGCTGCGGCTGGGGCTGAACCTGCGCCAGTCCATCGAGGACAATCTCGTCCTGGCAATCTTGCGCCGCTTGCGGGGCGCTTTGGGTTTGATCAGTCCGGCTCGGCGGCGCATGGCCGCTGATGAGTGGGTACGTCGGCTCAGTATCAAAATACCGGGACTGGACAGACCGGTACAGACCCTGTCCGGCGGCAACCAGCAGCGCGTGGTGCTGGGCAAATGGCTGGCCGCGCAGCCGCGCCTGCTGATCCTGGACAGCCCCACCGTCGGCGTCGATGTCGGCAACAAGCGCGGCATCTACGACATCGTGCGCGCGCTGGCCGAGCAGGGCGTGGGCATTCTGCTGATCAGCGACGAAATTTCGGAACTTTTCGCCACCTGCGACCGCGTCCTGCACATGCGCGCGGGCCGCATCATGGCCGAAGTGGTGCCCGGCCGCGTGGACGAGCGGGCGTTGGAGGCGGAGGTGTATGCGTAGCCTCGGTCACGAGGCATGGCTGCTGCTGGTGATCCTGGCAATGGGCGCCATTCTCGGGCTCGCGGCGCCGGGATTCCTCACGCTCGGCAATCTCTTCGACCTGCTGGAAACATACTCCGTGCAGGGCGTGCTGGCGATGGGGCTGTTCGTCGTTCTGGTCTCGGGCGGCATCGATATCTCGTTCGCGGCCACCGCCTCCGTTGCGCAGTACCTGGCCGCCTGGCTCGCCGCACACGAACACGCGCCGGCGTTCTTGGCCCTGCCCGCCGGATTGCTCGCAGGGGTCGCCCTGGGCTGCGTCAATGCGACGCTGATCCATTTCGTGCGCGTCACCTCGATCATCGCCACCATCGCCACGATGAGCGTCTATTTCGCGCTGCTGATGTATATCACCGGGGGCAAATCGATCTACGACCTGCCCGATTGGTGGAGCAGCCGCGTCGTGTTCGCGCAATGGACCGCCGCGAACGGAGACTTGGTGCGGGTCACCCTGCCCATCGTCGTGCTGGCGGCGGCGAGCCTGCTCACCTGGTTGCTGATGGCACGCAGCAATGCCGGCCGGCAACTCTATGCCATGGGCGGCAACCCCGAATCGGCACGACGCATCGGCATCCGCATCGGCGTCATGCACTACCTCGCCTACGGCTATCTCGGCCTGATGGCGGCGATCGGCGGCTTGCTGCAGGCGCACCGGGTCGGCGAGAGCGTGCCCAACGCGCTGTACGGCGGCGAACTCACCGTGCTCTCGGCCGCGGTGCTGGGCGGCGCCAGCCTGAGCGGAGGCAGCGGCAGCGTAGGGGGCGTGCTGCTCGGCATCGTGCTTCTGGCCGTGCTGCAAAACGGGCTGAACCTGCTCGGCGTGTCGCCCTATTTTTTCCAGGTCGTCATCGGGCTGGTGATCCTGATTTCCACGTCGTTCACCGTGCTCTCGACGCGACGCGCGGCCGCGCATGGCTGAGGCGGCCGCCATCCGGCTCGACAGTTTCACCCGCCGGCTGCGCGCCGGCGTGCCCGGGGGCTTGGCCGGGCTGGGCGGGCTGCTGCTGGGTCTGGTGCTGGCGTTTTTCGTCCTTGTCCCCGGGTTCGCTAGCATCAGCACGCTGCAATCGGTCATGTTCCAGATGCCGGAACTCGGATTGCTGTCGCTGGCAATGGTCGTCCCGCTGATTTCGGGCGGCCTCAACCTCGCCATTATCGCCACCGCCAACCAGGCGTCGCTGCTCATGGCCACGGTGATGAAAATCTGTGTCGCCACGGGTCTGCCCGGGGGCGCCGCGATCCTCCTGGCCTTGCTCGCGGGCTTGGTGCTCTGCACGCTCTGGGGTTTTGTGACTGGTGCGCTGGTCGCCTACACCGGCGTGCATCCGATCCTGGTCACTCTCGGCACGCGGTCGCTGATCGATGGCATCAGCATCTTTCTCACCCGTGGCACGATCATTTCCGGCCTGCCGCCGTCCTATGCCGACGCCGGCAACGCTGTGGTGCTGGGCGTCCCGGTGCAGTTTTTGGTGCTGGCGGTCAGCGCGGTCGCGGTCGCGGTGTTGATGCGCCGCACCGCGTTCGGCATCAGCGTGTTCATGGTCGGCTCCAATATCGAGGCGACGCGCTATTCGGCGGTCGACGTCCGCCGCGTGCTGGTGGGCGTCTATGTCGCCTCGTCGGTGCTATGCTTCGTCGCGGCATGCCTGATGTTGGCGCGCTTCAACTCGGCAAGCGCCGAGTATGCGCAATCCTACCTCCTGATCACGATTCTCGCGGCCGTACTAGGCGGGGTCGACCCGTTCGGCGGTTTCGGGCGGATCGCCGGGCTGATAATGGCGCTGGCCATTCTGCAGGTGATCGCCTCGGCCTCCAACCTGCTCGGCTTCTCCGATTACCTGAAACTGGCGACCTGGGGACTGGTGCTCATCGCCGTTATCGCGGCGCAGGGTTTTGGCAAACGAACATAGGGGAGCAAAATGGCTCGACTGGGAATGCATTTCAGCCTGTGGGCGCCGAGCTGGACCCGCGAGGCGGCAGAGCTGGCGCTCCCCGAAGCCGCCAAACACGGATTGCAGGTGATCGAGATTCCGCTGATGAAACCGGAGACCGTTGATGTTGCGCATGCCAAATCCGCGTTGGCGCAGTACGGCATCAGCCCGTCCGTCAGCCTGTGCCTGCCGCTGGATTGCATGGCCCAAGACAATCCGGATCGCGCGGTGGCGTTCCTGATGCCGGCGCTGGACGTCGCGCACGCTCTCGGCTCCACCTTTTTCGGCGGGGTCACGTATTCGGCGCTCGGCTACCGCTCGGGAAAGCCGCCAACGGAGCAGGAATACGACAATATCGCCCGCGCCCTGAAACCGGTGGCTCGCCGCGCCGCCGAGTACGGCATGCAGGTCGGTATCGAACCGTGCAACCGCTACGAAACCCACCTGATCAACACCGCCCAGCAGGCATTGGGCGTGCTGGCGCGCATCGACGAGCCGAACGTGGTGATCCATCTCGATACGTATCACATGAACATCGAGGAGAAAGGCATCGGGCACGGTTTCGGTCTGGCCGGCCGGCACGCCCCCTATATCCACGTATCCGAAAGCGACCGCGGCGTACCCGGCACCGGCACGGTGGACTGGGAAGATGCTTTTGCCGCCCTCGCCGGCATCGGGTTTGCGGGCGACCTGGTCATGGAAAGTTTCGTCTCTGTCCCCCCGGAGATCGCCGCCGCGCTGGCTGTATGGCGACCGGTGGCGCGCGACCGCCACGAAGTGCTGGAACAAGGCACCACGTTCTTGCGCACGCTCGGCCGCAAGCACGGGCTGCTCACCTGAGCAACTTCGTCGGCCTCGACCTTGGCACGTCGGGGATCAAGGCGCTGCTGGTCGATGAAACCGAGGCCGTGCTCGCCCAGGCCGAAATGCCGCTCGCCACGAGCCACCCTGCCCCGCTCGCCTCCGAACAGGATCCTGACGCCTGGATCGCCGCAACCTGGGCAATGCTCGATCGCTTGGCGGCCAACGCCCCGCTCGCCATGCAGGGGGTAAAGGCGATCGGGCTCACGGGTCAGATGCACGCGGCGATCCTGCTGGACGACGCCGACCGGCCGGTTCGCCCCGCAATGCTGTGGAACGACGGTCGCGCCCAAGCGGAAGCCGACGCGCTGAAACGGCTCGGTCCGGAGTTTCCCAAAATGCTCGGCGTGCCGGCCATGGCCGGTCTGACCGCACCCAAACTGGCCTGGCTCGCGCATCACGAGCCCGCCAATCTCGCGCGCACAAAAACGTTGCTGGCGGCGAAGGATGTGGTGCGGCTGCATCTGTGCGGCGAGCGCGCGACCGACCCTTCCGACGCGGCCGGCACGTGGCTGCTCGATCAGGCCCGGCGCGACTGGAGCCCCGAAGTCCTCGCCGCGATCGGCATCGACCGGGCGCTGCTGCCGCGCATCGTCGAAAGCACGGCGCCGACCGGCGTGGTGCGGCGCGAGCTGGCGCAACGCTTCAAGCTAGGCGACGGCGTGGTGGTGGCCGGCGGCGGAGGCGACACGGCGGTCGGCGGCGTCGGCATGGGCGTGGTCGGGGACGAAAAGGCGTTCGTCTCGATTGGCACCAGCGCGCAGATTTTCGTCGCGACTAACTCCTATCGGCCCGCGGCAGCCGGCATGATCCACGCCTTCTGTCACGCCCTGCCCGCGCGGTGGTGCCAGATGGCGGCCCTGCTGAACGGCGCCATCGTCCTGAGCCTGATCGCGCGCCTGTCCGGAAAAGATGATCCCGCGAACATGCTCGACGCGGTCGAGGCGGCATACAAAGGTCCGAGCCGGTTGCTGATGCTGCCCTACCTCATGGGCGAACGCACGCCGCACGACGACGCCAAGGCGCGCGGCGTCGTGTTCGGCCTGTCGGGCGATACGACGCAGACCGATTTTGTGCAGGCGGCGCTGGAGGGCGTGGCGTTCAGCCTGGCGGATGCGCGCGACGCGCTGGCTGCCGCCGGGACGCATCTGGCCGAAGCCAGTTTGATGGGCGGCGGCGCCCGCAGCCCGTTCTGGGGCCGCATCATCGCGGCCGTGCTCGGCATTCCGCTGCACCTGCACGCAGGCAGCGCACGCGGGGCAGCATTTGGCGCTGCCCGGCTGGCGCGCTGCGCCGTGGGCGAGCCGCCGTCTTTCGCCGCCCCCCCGGTCCGCGAAACCCTGTACCCCGACCCGGCACTTGCCGCCGCCTACGCGGAGCGGCTGCCCGCGTTTCGCGCGCTGTATCAGGCGCTGCGTCCAGAATTTTCTCGGTGACCCCCGGGTCAGGCCCGGGGGTTGCCGTGCTTGATGTCGGCAAGAGCAACGTGAAGTTGCGCGCCATGTCGGAACATGGCGACGTCTTGGAAACGCTCGCCACGCCGAATCCGTCGCTGCCGGGACCGCCCTATCGCCATCACAACCTGGCCCGGCTGGAAGCATGGCTTATCCCGGCTTTGGCCGATCTGGCGCAGCGCCACGCGATCACGGCCATCGTCCCCTGCGGCCACGGGTCCGGCGCCGTTCTGGTCGACGATTACGGGCCGATATTGCCGATGATCGACTACGAGCAAAACGTGCCCGAGGCCATCGATCGTGCATACCGCGCCATCGCCGGCAGCTATTTGCAGCGCGGCAGCGCCATCATGCTCGGAGCGCCGCACACCGCGCGCCAGCTTTTCTGGCAGCAGCATGTTTTCCCGGAGGAATTTGCCCGCGCGCAAAATCTCCTGCACCTGCCGCAGTATTGGGCTTGGCGGCTGTGCGGAGTTGCCGCCACCGAAATTTCCTCGCTCGGCGCCCAATCGCATCTTTGGGACACGTTTCGCGGCTGTTATGCTCCCATCGTCGAACGGCAGGGCTGGCAAAAACTACTGCCGCCGCTGCGCCCTGCCTGGGAGGTGCTCGGCACGCTGCTGCCCGACCTCTCGCAAAGGACAGGGCTGCCGCCGGGGACGGCCGTCTTGTGCGGCGTCCATGACAGCACGGCCAACCTCTACCGCTACCAAGCCGCCGGGTTGCAGAACTTCGCGGTAGTCTCCACCGGAACCTGGATCGTGGCGTTGAGCGACAGCGCCTCGCCCGACGCTCTGGACGAGGCGCGCGGCATGACGTGCAACGCCGATGTGACCGGCCGGCCGCTCGCCGGCGCGCTGGCGATGGGCGGGCGGGAGTTCGAGGGGGTGGCCGGCAACCCCGCCGATCCCGAACCCGCTGCGCCGTCGCTGGTGGCCGCCCTGGTCGGTCGCGGCACCATGGCGCTGCCCAGCTACGGTCCGATCGACGGGATTTTTCCGGGCTGCGCCGGCCGAGGCCGCATTGTTGGACCACCGCCCGAAAACGCGGCGCAGCGCAAGGCGCTGGGCGTGCTCTATACGGCGCTGCTGACCGATGCGTGCCTGGACGTGCTGGGCCGCCCGCGGACGGTCGTGCTGGACGGCTCGTTCGTGTCGGAAAAACTGTATGCGGGGTTGGTGGCATCCTTGAGACCCGGCCAGGACGTCCGCGTCAGCCGCGAGGCGGCGGGTCCCGCCGCTGGTGCCGCGCTGCTGGCCTGCCACCTGGACAGAACTGCGCCGATCGACCCTGCGCTCGATGCGCCGACACCGCTGGACATCCCGGGCCTTACGGCCTACCGCGCGCGGTGGAAAGAACGCGCCGGCGAGCCGGCGGAGTTTTAGGGGGACGAGTGGACACCGTAATCAACAAGGCCGACGAAAAAGCCCTGCGCGCCGAGATGGTCGACACCTGCCGGCGCATGAACGCCAGCGGCATCAACCAGGGCACGTCCGGCAACCTGTCCACGCGGCTCGACGACGGGTTTCTGATCACGCCCACCTCGCTGCCCTACGAGCATATGAGATCCGCCGACATCATCCACATGCAGTTCGACGGCAGCTACGCAGGACCGCACCGCCCGTCTTCGGAATGGCGTTTTCACCGCGACATCTTGCGCGCCCGCGGCGACGTGAACGTGGTGCTGCACTGCCACTCGCTGTACGCGACCACGCTGGCCGTGCATCACAAGCCGATCCCGAGCTTTCATTACATGACTGGCGTGGCCGGCGGCACCACCATCCGCTGCTCCCGCTATGCGACGTTCGGCACCCAGGCGCTGTCCGACAACGCTTTGGAGGCGCTCGACGGCCGGCTCGCCTGCCTGCTGGGCCAGCACGGCCAGATCTCGCTCGGCAAAACGCTTGCCGCAGCACTGTGGCTGGCGGTGGAAGTCGAAACGCTGGCCCGCATGTATGTCCAGGCGCTGTCGCTGGGCTTGGGCGAACCGCCGGTGCTCGACGACGCCGAAATGGGGCGCGTTCTCGAGCAGATGCGCCGGATGAGCTACGGCCAGGCACCCGACCTCGAGGGCGTAAACGACTTGGCGATGGCGCGCGACCTCGCGCCGGAGAAGAAGCGCAAAAAGGCCGGCTGAACGCCGTGCTCGCTGGGGCGCAGCGCGACGCGTATGCGCGCGACGGATACCTGGTTCTCCCGGGCTTTAAGAGACAGCCCGAGATCGCCGCCGTTCGAGCCCGCGCGGCCGAGATCGTCGACGCCTTCAACCCGGCCGAGGGCGGCGGCCCGGTGTTCTCCACCCGTACCCAGCAGGACGGCGTCGACCGCTGGTTTTTGGACAGCGCCGACAAGGTGCGCTGCTTTTTCGAGGAAGAAGCGTTCGACGAACGGGGGCGGCTGCGTCAGCCCAAAACATTATCGATCAACAAGATCGGGCACGCCCTGCACGATCTCGACCCGGTGTTCGACCGGTTTTCGCGCGACCCGCGTCTGGCCGGACTGGCCGCAGACCTTGGGCTGGTGGAACCGCTGATCTGGCAGAGCATGTATATCTTCAAGCAACCCGGCATCGGCGGCGAAGTGCGCTGGCACCAGGACGCCAGCTTCTTTGTCACCGAGCCGATCACGGTGACCACGTTCTGGTTCGCGCTCGAGGACGCCGATCGCAATAACGGCTGCCTCTGGGCCGAGCCGGGTGGCCATCGCGGTCCGCTGCGCGAGCGGTTTTGTCGCCATGGCGACTCGACTCGGCTACAGACGCTGGACCCCGCACCCTGGCCCACCCAGGCAACCGCCGTACCGCTGGAAGTCAGCGCAGGGACCCTGGTCGTCTTTCACGGCAAGCTGCCGCATTACAGCGCGCCGAACCGCTCCCCCGTGTCGCGCCACGCCTATACGCTGCACGTCACCGACGCACATGCCGCCTATTCCGCAGAGAACTGGCTTCAACGCGGAGCGGACTGCCGCCCGCGCGGGTTCGCTCCAGGCTGAGAGATCGGACCGGCGCCGAATAGAGGCGGCGACGCTACTTGCCCTTCCCCTTCTCGGGCTTGCCCTTGTCTGCTCCGCCCTTGCCGCCTTTTCCCTTGTCCTTGTCTCCGGCCATCGCAGATCTCCTTCGCTCGCGTCGTCATTATTGACGAGTTGCAGTTGAAGAATACAGACTGGCGCGGCGAAATCATTACTTAAATCCGAGCCCACGTCGAATTTGCTAGCCGGCCGGCTGAGCCCCCTGCGGGCGGGTCGCGATCTCGGTCAACAGCTTGCGCAACAGCGCCTCGCCGAAGCTCGCGTAGTCGTGGATCTCCAGCACGAAGCTGCCGTCGCCCCCGGTGACGTTCTCCTCATAGTAGTGCGCCAGTCCGCCCGGCGGATGGGTGTGGTGCTGCAAGAAGGGGATCGGGCTCTCGTTGGCAATGGCAAGGCCGTTGATGACAATGCCCTGGCCCAGCGCCTCGTCGCGAGCCTCGTTGGGCAGCCGCCCGGAATTGTTCGTGCCGTCGCCGCACAGGTCGATTACCCGCCGCTGGGCGTCGAAACCGCTGGACGCGAGGTCCTTTGTGGCCAGCGCGATGCCCTCGCCGATCGCCGTCCGTCCGCGTGCTGAGCGGCCCGCAGCGTGCAGGGCCGCGGCAAAAGCCTGCGCGGACGCTGCATCGCGGATCACCGTCCAGTCGATGACGGTGGCCACCTGAAAATCGCTGGCGAACTCCACGTACGCCACCGCGATGGCACCGGTCTTGCCGCCGCGAATTGCCTCCACCACGCGGGGGTCGGCGAACGCGGCCTGGTAACCTGCTTTTTGCAGGGCGAATTCGCTGTCGTTGATGCTGAGCGAAACGTCGTCGAGCAGCACCAGCGCCACGTCGACCGGGGTCCCGGCGGAGGCGCGCATGGCCAGGCAGGCCAGCAGCAGCGCCAGTCCGATCAGGCGCCTCATGCGTCAAAGGCCTCGACGATGCGGCGGCGGCCGAGCAGGAACGCATCGGCCACCAGCCGGAACGGCGCCGGGTCCACCTCGCTGGTCCCCGTGTCCAGGAGGGCGGCGAAGCGGGCATAGATGTCCTGGTATTCGTGCGGCGCCTCGTCGACCAGCACGGCACCATCGACCTCCAGCCGCCGGCCGCCGCCCGCAAGTTTCAGCGCCAATCCGGATCGCGTCCCCACCTCGATTTCCCACACCTCGCCGCCGACCTGCCGCCAGTCGAATTCCGCCCGGAAGTCAGGACCGTCGAAGACCAGGTTAGCCGCGATCGGCGCGTCGGCGTTTTGCGGAAAAAACAGCTCGGCGGAGTGCAGCAGCGCCGGCTGGGGCAGGATGCGGGTGACGATGGACAGCGCGTTGATGCCCGGATCGAATACGCCGAACCCGCCGGCCTCGAAAATCCAGCGCTGGCCGGGATGCCATTTGCGGACGTCCTCCTTCCAGTTCACGAAGAGGCGCGTCACAGTCTCTTCGGCCAGGCGGCGTCGCGCCTCCTCGACCGCGCGGTTGTATTGCGAGTGCCAAGTCGCAAACAGCACTTTGCCTGCCCGTGCCGCCAGCGTTTCCAGATTGGCCAGTTCGCTCAGCGTGGCCGTGGGCGGCTTTTCCAGCAGGACGTGCTTGCCGGCCGCCAGGGCCGCGCGGGCGATAGCGTGGCGCACCTGCGGCGGGGTGCAGATCGCCACCGCCTCGACCTCGGGCAAGGCCAGCAGCGCCTCCGGGCTGCGCACCGCATGGGGCACCCCGGCCGGGGCCAGGCCGCGCTGGCTGCTGACCGCGACCAGCTCGAACGCCGGATTTTGTGCGATGACCGGCAGGTGCTGGTCCTGGGCGATCTTCCCCAGACCGATCACCCCTACGCGATGCACCATGCCCGACCCTCGTACCCGCCAGGCCGGTACAGTGTGACCGATGGAAACCCCTGTCCACCGTTTGGCGCCACCAGGCAGCCGGCCTGACCTTGCCAGCATCGACGCGCCGGCATACTGGCCAGCCGCAGATTCCGTCGGGCCGAAAGCATGCCAGCGCAACAATGACCCAGCCTCTGGTGATCGCGCCGTCGATCCTGTCCGCCGACTTTTCCCGTCTGGGCGAGGAGGTGCGGGCCGTCGTGGATGCAGGCGCCGACTGGGTGCACGTCGACGTGATGGACGGACATTTCGTGCCCAACATCACCCTCGGCCCCGACGTGATGCGCGCCGTCCGGCGGCATACCGACCGTTTCTGTGACGTCCATCTGATGATCGCTCCCGCCGACCCGTTCTTGGAGGCGTTTGCCGAGGCCGGGGCGGACGGCATCAGCGTGCATGCCGAGGCCGGGCCGCATCTGCACCGCTCGCTGCAGGAAATCCGCCGGCTCGGCAAAAAGGCGGGAGTCGTGATTTGCCCGGCCACCCCGGCCAGTGCGCTGGAGTATGTGCTCGACCTGGTGGACCTGATTCTGGTGATGACGGTGAACCCCGGTTTCGGCGGCCAGGAATTCATCCGCTCGCAACTGGACAAGGTTGCGCTGGTGCGGACCATGATCGGCGGCAGGAATATTCGGCTGGAGGTGGATGGCGGGGTCTCGCCGCAGACGGCCGCCGACTGCGTCCAGGCCGGGGCGGACACGCTCGTCGCCGGTTCCGCCGTGTTCCGGGGTGGCCAATCGGCCTACGCCGCCAATATTACCGACATCCGGAGCGCCGCCTCGCTTCGACGCGGGGAGTTCGCGCGCTGCGGCGTGACTGCAACGTTCCAACCACAGGAGAGGTGACGATGCCCAACGACGCCAAAGCGCACGGCCACGTGCCCGCCCCGCTCGCCACCCCCAACGACCTGGGCGGCAACGCCACGCGCGATATTGGTGCGGCCCTGAACGGCCTGTTGGCTGACACCTTTGCGCTGTATATGAAGACCAAGAATTTTCACTGGCACATGAGCGGGCCGCATTTCCGCGACTACCACCTGATGCTCGACGAGCACTCCGACCAGATTTTCGCGATGACCGATGTGCTCGCCGAGCGCGTGCGCAAGCTGGGCGGCCTTACGCTGCACTCCATCGGCGAGGTGTCGCGCACCCAGCGGATTGCCGACAACGACGCGCCCTATGTCACGCCGCAGGACATGCTGGCCGAGTTGCGAGAGGACAACAATTCCATGGCCAAGCGCATGCGCGCGGCGCACGGCGTCTGCGACGAGCATGAGGACGTAGCCAGCGCCAGCCTGCTGGAAGTGTTCATCGACGAAACCGAGCGCCGCGCCTGGTTCCTGTACGAGGCAAGCCACGCCGCCCCCGCGCAAACCCCGTGAGCGCTTATCCAACCAGACTCTCCAGTTAGTTTCTATATCGAAACGATGTAGGCGTGCGTGGGCAGGCGGCCCAGTCAGGCCGGTTTTCGGATCGGCTCCAGCATCCAGATGCCGCGCCACTTGCGCCACTCCGTGCCGGGCTCGGTCCACTTCGGCTTGCGCTTATACGGCTCGGTGCGGACCGGACGCTTGCGCATCGGCTTTGCGGCCGGTTCGGTTGGGACCGGTGCGGCGGGGTCCGGTTCGGTGGCCGGTCGGGGCCGTGGGCGGTTCGGCGAACCCGCTTCGGCAGCGGCGGCAGGAGCGCCGGGTCGGGCTTTAGCGCCAGCATCCAGAACAGCGGCCGGAGCAGTCGCCCCGCCTGCGGCGCCTTGCGGAGCAACTCCTGCATCTCGGGATGCGCCAGCAGCCGCTGCAAATCCCGCTGGCAGGGCGCCACCCGCCACGCCCCCAGTTTCAGCAGCCAGCCGAACGGCTCGGGAAACGGATGTTGTCGCTTTCGGGCTTGTCCTTTCCGGTCCCGGGGCGGCCGGGGCGGCGGCAGCGGACCCGCCTGGGCCCGGGCGATCAGGGCAAGAAACCTTTTGCGGAGCTTCTGCAGCCTGATCCCGACCAGCTCCAGCAACTGCACGCTGATGAACGCCACCCCGGACATCCGGTCCGCATGCCAGCGTGCCCCCAGCCCCAGGACCACCTCGTCGGCGAACCGGGCAAACCGCTCGGCGAGGCTGGCATCCGGTGGGAGCGGCGGGCGGGGGAGAAACCACATGTCAGGAGCACTAACACACGCCGCCGGGCCGGGTCAAGAAGTTTCCTGTAAATCGCGGCGGTCCGATCTCGGCCAGCGCGCAGCCGGAGCGACGTGGGTGAAGCCTGTACAGTCGATCGGAATGGCGCCTTCAAAACTGCAACACGGGCTAGTCGAGAATCCTCGGTCAGAGTAGCGACGCGACACTGCTCGCGAGGTTCTCCATCGCAAAATCGTCGCCTCGGTTCGTCTGCCAATCCTGCGGCGCGGTCACCGCAAAATGGTCCGGGCGCTGCGAGGCGTGCGGCGAGTGGAACACCATCGTCGAGGAATCGACGGCACCCGGGCCCGGCATGGCAGCGGCCAAAACCTCCTCCGCCGGACGCCGGATCGCCTATCAGCCGCTTGCAGGCACGGCCGAACTTGCCCCACGCGCGTCAACCACGATCGGAGAGTTGGACCGGGTGCTGGGCGGCGGCCTGGTGCCGGGATCGGCGGTGCTGCTCGGCGGCGACCCGGGCATCGGCAAATCCACCCTGCTGCTGCAAGCCGCCGCTGGCCTCGCCCGCACCGGCGCAAAAGTTCTGTATATTTCCGGCGAAGAGGCGATCGAGCAGCTTCGCCTGCGTGGCCGCCGTCTGGGCCTGGACGGCGCCAAGCTGGCCCTGGCCGCCGCCATCAATCTGCGCGACATCGCTGCCAGCCTGGAGGCGGAGACCGACACCGCGATGGTGGTGATCGACTCCATCCAGACCATGTGGCTCGACAGCATCGAATCCGCCCCCGGCACGGTCAGCCAGGTCCGCGCCAGCGCTTTCGAACTGATCCGGCTGGCCAAGAGTCGCGGTTTTGCGGTGGTGCTGGTGGGGCACGTGACCAAGGACGGGGCGATCGCCGGGCCGCGCGTGCTGGAGCACATGGTCGACGCGGTGCTGCATTTCGAAGGCGACCGCGGCCACCAGTTCCGCATCCTGCGCGGGATAAAAAACCGGTTCGGGGCTACCGACGAGATCGGCGTTTTCGAGATGACTGACCGCGGCCTGGCCGAGGTTGCCAACCCCTCCGCGCTGTTTCTGGCCGAGCGCCGCGGCAACATTTCCGGCAGCGCGGTGTTCGCCGGCCTGGAGGGCACGCGGCCGGTGCTGGTGGAAATCCAGGCGCTGCTGGCGGCAAATCCCGGCGGCAGCCCGCGCCGCGCCGCCGTGGGGTGGGATTCGGGGCGACTATCGATGCTGCTGGCGGTGTTGGAGGCGCGCTGCGGGCTGCGCCTGAACGCCACCGACGTGTGGCTGAACGTCGCCGGCGGGCTGCGCATCGCCGAGCCGGCCGCCGACCTGGCGGTGGCCGCCGCCCTGGCCTCGGCGGCGTCCGACCAGCCGACCGACCCCGGCATGGTGTTTTTCGGCGAAGTGGGTTTGTCCGGAGAGGTGCGGCAGGTGGCGCAGGCCGAGGCGCGACTGAAGGAGGCGCAAAAGCTTGGCTTTTCGGCCGCGTGCCTGCCGCGCCGGGTGGCGCGCGGCAACCGCCCGCTGGCTGCGCCGGAGGGTATTGCGCTGCACGAGGTTGGGCACCTGGCGGATGTCGTGGCCCGGTTCGGTGCGGCCAAGTCGTAGTGTAACGCCCAGCGAAAAAGCATATATCAGTGGCGGACGATCTTCCGACCGAGGGCGACGAAAGGATACTGCGGATGGAGAAGCTGCAGGTCGAGATCGAGAAGGGGCGCCTGGAGATGGAACGCTTGCGTCAGGAACTTCGGGCTGATGGCCGCAGATTTCTGGCCCAGGCCGGATTGACGATCGCAGCGCTCGTCACCGCCACTGCAGCCGCCACCGCATACTTCCTGCCCGGATGCCTGCGCCTGCTGCTCCGCCCCAAGTCATCATCATCCAGGCGCCTGCGGGCACGACCGCGACCATCGTACCGCCCCCGTCCAAGTAGCCGGCGTTGTCTGCTGATCCGGGCAAGCCTCGACCGTGAACTGGGTCGACGGCGTGGTCATCGCCATTTTCGCCGTCTCCGCACTGCTGGCGTTTGCGCGCGGTTTTGTGCGCGAGGTGATGGGCATCGCCGCCTGGGTGGGGGCCGGCGTGGTCGCGTGGTGGGGCGGGCCGCTGGTGCTGCCAAGGTTTGCGCAGTGGATCGAGGACCCCAACCTCGCCTACGCCGCCGCCTACGCCGCGGTGTTCATCGGCGCGCTGATCCTGTTCTCGGTGGTGGCCGGCATGATCGGCGGCCTGGTGCGCGTCTCGCTGCTGTCCGGCCTGGATCGCACGCTGGGGCTCGCCTTCGGGCTCGTGCGGGGTGCGGCCGTGGTGGTGGCGGCCTATATCGGCCTCGGGATCGTGCTGCCGCACCCCGATCGCTGGCCGGAGCCGGTGCAACAGGCGCGCAGCACACCGTTCATCTATCAGGGCGCAGAGTGGGCAGCGAAATTCTTGCCGGAGCGGGTGCGACCCGCCGTCTACCCGCCGCCGGCGCAGGCGACGCCCACGGAGACACGCGCCGAAGACTTTTTGCAGCCGCACACCTGACGCAAGCGGCCGGAGTGCCTGCCATGCCGAGACTGACCGACGACAAGTTTCACGAAGAATGCGCCGTGGCCGGCGTGTGGAACTCGCCGGACGCCGCGGCGGTGACCGCACTCGCCCTGCACGCCTTGCAGCACCGCGGCCAGACCGCCACCGGCATTGTCAGTTTCGATGGGGTCACGTTCCGCAGCCACAAGGGCTTGGGTCTGGTCGGCGACAATTTTTCCGACCCGCGCATCATCGCCGGCCTGCCGGGCGCCTCAGCGATCGGCCACAACCGCTACGCCACCACCGGCGACACCGTGCTGCGCAACGTACAGCCGCTGTATGCTGATTTCGAGTTCGGTGGCCTGGCGATCGCGCATAACGGCAACCTCACCAACGCCCTGGCGCTGCGCCGCGCGCTGATCCGCCGCGGCTGCCTGTTCCAGTCGACCACCGACAGCGAGGTGTTCATCCACCTGGTCGCGATCAGCCAGTATTCCACCGTGGTGGACCGGCTGATCGACGCGCTGAAACAGGTGGTCGGCGCCTATTCGCTGGTGGCGTTGACCGACGACGCGCTGATCGGGGTGCGCGACCCGCTCGGCGTACGCCCGCTGATTCTGGGCCGCATCGGTGGTCCGAAGGACAAGAGCGGCGGGAGCTGGGTGCTGGCGTCGGAAACCTGCGCACTGGACATCACCGGGGCCGTGTTCGTGCGCGACATCGAACCGGGCGAGATCGTGGTGATCAGCGCCAACGGGGTGCGCAGCATCCGCCCGTTCTCCCGCGAGCAGCCGCGATTCTGCGTGTTCGAGTACGTGTATTTCTCGCGGCCCGACAGCGTTGTGGAAGGAATTCCGGTTTACGCCGCGCGCAAGCGCATCGGCGCCGAACTGGCGCGTGAAAGTCATGTCGAGGCCGACGTGGTCGTGCCGGTGCCCGACAGCGGCGTTCCGGCCGCCATGGGTTACGCGGAGCAGTCGGGCTGCCGTTCGAGCTGGGCATCATCCGCAACCACTATGTCGGGCGCACCTTCATCGAGCCCACCGACAGCATCCGTCACCTGGGGGTAAAGCTAAAACACTCTGCCAACGCCGCGGTGCTGCACGGGCGGCGGGTGGTGCTGGTGGACGACAGCATCGTGCGCGGCACCACCAGCAAGAAGATCGTCGAAATGGTACGCCAGGCGGGGGCGGCGGAAGTGCACATGCGGGTTTCCTCGCCGCCCACCACGAATTCCTGCTTCTACGGCATCGACACGCCGGAGCGCAGCAAACTGCTGGCGGCCCAGAACGACGTGGCCGCGATGGCGGCCCTGATCGGCGCGGACAGTCTCGCGTTCGTGTCGATCGACGGGCTTGTACCGGGCGGTGGGCGAGCCGGGTCGCGACTCCGCGGCGCCGCGGTTCTGCGATGCGTGTTTCACCGGCGACTACCCGATCCCGCTGGCCGACGCGGCCGAGCCGGAGTCGCGCCAGCTCAGCCTGCTCGCCGAATTGCGATGACCCAGGCGCGCGTGGCGCTGGTGACCGGTGCCAGCCGCGGCATCGGCGCCGCAGTCGCGGTCGAATTGGCGCGCCGGGATTTCCACGTCGTGATAACCGCGCGCACCCAGGGCGGGCTGGAGGAAACCGACGACGCGATCCGCGCCGCCGGAAAAAATGCGGCGACGCTGCTGCCGCTCGACCTGACCGACGGCCCGCAGGTCGACCGGCTCGGCCCCAGCCTGTTCGAGCGGTTCGGCCGGTTGGATGTGCTGGTGGGCAATGCGGGCGCGCTGGGGCACCTGTCGCCGGTGCCGCACATTCAGCCGGACGATTTCGCCGCCGCGGTCGGCGTGAATTTTGAGGCGGCCTGGCGGCTGATCCGCACCACCGCGCCGCTGCTGCTGGCCGCGCCGGCCGGGCGCGCGGTGTTCGTGACCAGCCGCGTCGTGCGCCGACCGGCCGCCTATTGGGGACTGTACGGCGCCACCAAGGCGGCGCTGGAACATCTGGTGCTGGCCTGGGCCGAGGAGACCCGCACTACCCGGCTGCGGGTGAACCTGTTCGATCCTGGCGTGGTCGCCACCCGCCTGCGCGCCGAGGCGATGCCCGGCGAGGACCGCACCCGGCTTGCCGCCCCGCAGGACGTGGCGCCGGCTCTGGCCGATCTGTGCGAGGTGGCGGAGACGCGGCACGGGCAGGTCGCCGAGGTCGGCAAGAGAGTGGATACGCAGAAGGGCGCCCTCTCGCCATTTGACCGACAAGTTGCGGTGAGGCATGGTTCCGGGCAGGGCGCGGTCAACGCGCCCCGGGGGGTGGAAAGCAAGCGTGCCGGTCCTGCAGCTCACCGACATTTCCAAGAGCTTTGGCGCGATCCATGCGCTGAACTCCGTGCAGCTGACGCTGGAGCCCGGCGAGGTGCTGGGGCTGATGGGCGACAACGGCGCGGGCAAATCCACGCTGGTAAAAATCATCGCCGGCAACTTTCCTCCCAGCTCCGGCCAGATCGTGATCGAGGGCGAGACCGTGCATTTCCACAAGCCGGTCGAAGCACGCCAGAAAGGCATCGAGATCGTCTACCAGGACCTGGCGCTGTGCAATAACCTGACCGCCGCGGCGAACGTGTTCCTGGGCCGTGAGGCACGCACCGCGTGGGGCCGTTCGGCATCCTGAACTACCGCGCCATGTACGAGCGCGCCGGCAAGCTTTTTCGGCGAGCTGAAATCCGAGACGCGGCCGCGCGACATGGTGCGGCGCATGTCCGGCGGCCAGCGCCAGGCCGTGGCGATCGCGCGCACCCGGTTGTCGAACAGCAAGATCGTGCTGCTGGACGAACCGACCGCCGCCATTTCGGTGCGCCAGGTGGCCGAGGTGCTGGATCTGATCCGCCGCCTGCGCGACCAGGGGGTGGCGGTGGTGCTGATCAGTCACCGCATGCCCGACGTGTTCGCCGTCTGCGACCGGGTGATGGTGCTGCGCCGCGGCCGGAAAGTGGCGGAGAAACCGATCGTCGATACCAGCCCCGAGGAAGTCACCGGCCTGATTACGGGGGCCATCCATGCCGCCTGACGCAGTCGCCGCGCGGCGTCGCCATCGACGACATCCTCGAGAACAAGGAAAGCACGGCGCTGCAGGGACTGTTCGGAAGCCAGGCCTTCTGGGTCAGCATATCGCTGCTCGTGATCGTTCTGGTGATGTGCGTGGCTGCAGCCGCAGGCGTTCGCGTCGGCCGCCAATTTTTACGACATCACCCGCAATTTCAGTTTTATCGGCATCATGGCGATGGGCATGACCGCGGTGATCATCACCGGCGGCATCGACCTCTCGGTCGGCTCGATCATGGGCGCCGTGGCCATCGTGGCCGGCCTCATCATGCACGCCAACCTGCCGTGGTGGCTGGGCGTCGCGGGCGGACTGGCGGCCGGCGCGCTGTTCGGCTTCATCAACGGCGCGCTGATCGCCTACCTGGAACTCGCTCCGTTCGTCGTCACCTTGGGCATGCTGTCGATCCTGCGCTCGGTGGCGATCGTGCTGACGCCAGAACAGGATGATCTACGAATTCGGCCCCGGGTCGGATGCCTTCTTCACCTTCGGCGGCGGCTCCTGGCTGGGCCTGGCCACGCCGGTTTGGCTGCTTATCGTGCTCGGCGTCGGCTTTGCCGCCATGCTGCATTTCACCGCCTGGGGTCGGCACCTGTACGCCATCGGCGGCAACGAGCAGGCGGCGCGGTTGACCGG
This sequence comes from uncultured Pseudomonadota bacterium, assembly GCA_963822705.1. GTDB lineage: Bacteria > Pseudomonadota > Alphaproteobacteria > Acetobacterales > Acetobacteraceae > CAVRQM01. Next base: position 101,046 of record CAWGIX010000004.1, on the reverse strand, counting down.
CGTGCCGGTGGATCGGATCAAGGTGCAGGCCTACGTCTTCTCGGCGCTGACCGCGGCGCTGGCGGGCCTGTTGACGCTTGCGTGGCAAGGCTCGGCCGATCAACGCGCTCGGGATCGGCTACGAGCTGCGCGTCATCGCGTCCACGGTGATCGGCGGCGCCAACCTGATGGGCGGCGAGGGCGGCGCGTTCGGCGCGTTCATCGGCGCGGCCTTGATCGAGGTGATCCGCAACAGCCTGCTGATGGCGGGCGTGGACTCCAACTACCAGGGCATGTTCGTCGGCTCCTTCCTGGTCCTTGCAGTGTTGCTGCAGCGGCTGCGGGGGCGTCGGCGCGACTAGGCTCGGCTGTGATCTCTCACCAAACAAACCGGAGGAAACGAATGAAGTTTTGCTATCTGGCCAGCGCCGCGGTGATCGCCACGCGCGTTCGTTGCCGGCGTCACGGCGCCGCAGGCGCATGCGCAGGGCAAGAAGTACACCTTCGCCCTGGTGCCGAAGAACACCAACAATCCGTTCTTCGATCAGGCTCGCGACGGCTGCAAGAAGGCCGAGAAGGAGAGCAACGGCGCGTTCGAGTGCCTGTATATCGGTCCTGGCGAGCACGGCGGCGGCGAGGAGCAGGTGCAGGTGGTCGACGACCTGATCGCCAAGAAGGTCGACGGCATCGCGGTGTCGGCAGCCAACGCCGCGGCCATGGGCAAGGCCCTGGAAGGTGCGAAGAAGGCGGGCATTCCGGTGCTGACCTGGGACAGCGACCTGCTGCCGAAGGACAAGGACCTGCGCATCGCCTATGTCGGCACGCACAATTACGACATCGGCGTGAACCTGGCCAAGATCGCGCAAGGGATCAAACCGAAGGGCGGCACGATCTGCATCCAGTCCGGGGGCGCCGCCGCGGCCAACCACAACGAGCGCATGCAGGGCATTCGCGATACGCTGTCCGGCAAGGCAAGCTCCGAGTCGCCGGGCGAGCGGCTCACCGGCCAGAACGGCTGGACCGAGGTGGAGGGCTGCCCGCTGTACACCAACGACGATTTCCCGGTCTCGGTGCAGCAGCTTGAGGACATTCTGAACAAGTATCCCAACCTCGACGCGTTCATCCCGACCGGTGGCTTCCCGGAGTTCACCGGGCGCGCCTTCGACCGCGTGGCGACCGAGCACAAGGCGCAGATCGACAGCGGCAAGCTGGCACTGGTCGTTGCTGATACGCTACCGATCCAGATCGACCAGCTGAAGAAGGGCTATGCCTCCGGCAACGTGGGCCAGCGTCCGTTCGACATGGGCTACGACGCGATGAAGTTCTTGTACGACATCAAGGAGGGCAAGCCGGCGCCAAAAGACCCGACCTATACCGGGCTTGACGTCTGCACGCCGAAGAACGCCAACACCTGCGTCGGCGGCGGCAGCTAAGCACGCTTACCCCGGCCCTCTCGCTCTGGGCAGGGGAATCGCATTGGATGAGTAGCGGCTGGCGGCGCGGCATGGTTTGGATTCTCTGAGGTCTCCTGGCACCAGCCGGGAGACCTTGGATGACTGGTTTGGGGGGGAGTTTTTGCGGCCGTGCCGGACGCGCGGGCGAGCAATGCCCGCCACCGGTCGGACCGAGTTGCTGCTGATCGCCTTCACCGCGGTTCTGTGCGGGGCCCCGGATCATGCCCGACACCGTCGCGCATGACCGAACCCGTGCGATCACCGGGAGCCGGGCACGTTGCTGTAATAATATGCCCAGTTGTCCGTCAGCTCGTATACGACCGAGCTGCCGGCCAGGTACACGTCTTTGAGGCTCTGCAAAAAGGCCGAGTAGCCGGTGCCGTTGTGCTCGCTGCGCAACAGTTCTGCCGTGGTCTGGCCGGGATGCGGCACCGAGAAGTCCGAGGCGCCGCGCAGATCCATCACCCGGGTCAAATCGGCCTGATTGTTCTGCGCCAAGAATGTCAACGCCTGCATGTAGCCGGCGTCCTCCTCCGAGGTCATGGTGAAAATGGCCTTGCCGTCGCTCCAGTAGGTCACCCAGTTTTCGGCCCACTGGTTGAGCAGGCTTCCGAGCCAGAACGTGCCGGCCGCAAGCACGTCGCCCCGAAGGATCTGCGGCGGCGATTGCGTCGCCGGATAGGTCGTGTACTGCGCACGCAGATTTCGCAATTCGGCGTCGTCCGGCAGCTTGACTTTCGAATTGCTGAATTCATACGCCCAGTTGGCTAGACTGGGATTCAGTTTGAACAGGTTCACGCCGTTCAGCGAACTCACAGGCGGCCGTGGCTCCTGATATGGCTTGTCGCGGCCGAGCGGCACATAGCCGGTGCTCCAGTCTTTCGGGATTTGGCGCGCGTCGATCTCGTAGGCGAGATCGCCGTCCACCACGTAGCTGGCCCAGGCCACCGAGGCAGCCGGCCCGGCGTTCGGGTCAATGCCGGCAATGCCGGCCAGCAGCCAGTAGGCATGCGAGAAATCGAAGCGCGAGTCATTGGCCAGAGCGGTGATCGAGGCGGCCATGTGCGTCGGGCCTTCGCCGCTCTCGATGCCCAGTACGTGGCGCTTTGCATTGTACCGAAGCGGTGCGTAGCCCTGCGGGAACGGGAGCACCTGCGGCAGCGGGAAGTCATCGATCCAGTGCTTGAACTCGCCCGTAAAGCCGGGGATTTCGAAGGTGACGACCACCACCACCTCGATCGGCACGTGCGAACCGGGCGGGATATCCACTGTCTGGGCGTCGTCCGCGCGAGCCGCGGTTCCGATGAGCAGGGCAGCACACATCGCCGGAACGGCGGCAAGGACTTTTTTCATCGTTCTCCCTCCAGAAGTTTCCGTATCCTTGCACAATCTGCGCCAAGATGCGCGAGGGGGTCATTGGGCGCGGCGACGCTTGGCCGCTTTGGCGGCAGGCTTCGGCTTGGCTTGTGTCGAGCGGTGCGCACGCGATGATGCAGCTGCCTTCGTGCCTGCCAGGCTCTGCTTCAGCGCCGCCATCAGGTCGACGACATTGCTCCGGTCCTGCTCGGGTTCCGGCTCGGTCGACAGTCCCTCGCCTTTCAGCTTCGCCGCAATCAGCTCGCGCAGCCGCGTTTCGTAGCGGTCCTCGGCGTCGGACTCGTCATAGGTGCCGGTCTGCCGGTCGATCAGTTGCGTGGCCAGTTTCACCATCTCCGGGTCCGGTTTTTGCGCCGGCAAGTCTTCCCACAAGTTGTCGGGCTGGTTCAGCTCCTTGGGGTCGTACAGCGTGTGCGCGACCAGCCCAGGCCCCATCGGCATGATGGCTAGCGCCCGCTCGCGGCGCGAGATCACCACGCGCGAAAGCGCCATGCGGCCGGTTTTTGCAATGGCATCGCGCAGCACCACAAACACGTCCTGACCGGAGTCGCCGTCGGGCGCCACGTAGTAGCTGGCTTCGAAATACACCGGATCCACGGATTCCATCGGCACGAATTTCTGGATCACCAGCGTGCTGCTGCTTTCGACGCGCACCGCATCGAAATCCTCGTCGGTGAGGATCAGATAGTGGTCGCGCTTGAACTCGTAGCCGCGCACCAAGTCGGTGCGTTGCACCGGCCGCTGGTTGTCGGCATCGACCGTCACCATGCGCACCCGGTGCCCGGTATCCGGATTGATGAAATGAAAATGCACGTTGGCGCGCTCGTGGTGCGCCGAGTACAGCGCCACAGGACAGGACACCAGAGCCAGCCGCAGATGCCCCCGCCAGATCGGGCGCTGCGCCATTACGTGCCGCGGGGATCGGGCAGCGGGCGCGCGGCGGCCGAGAAATCCGCCCAGGGATCGCTGCGTTGCCGTTTCAGCCGTGCCGGGACGGTGCGCAGCGTGAACTGGGCCGGGTCGAGTTTTTCGGTCACCTCGCGCCAGGATAGCCGCGTCGCCACGCCGGCCCCGGGACGCGCCCGCGGCGAAAACGAGGCGATGGCGGTGGAGCCCAGTCCGTTGCGCAGCCAGTCGACCAGAACCTTGTTGGTCCGGATCGACTTTTTTACCTGCGCCACGTAGCGCTCAGGCTGGTCGGCGACCATCAGTTCGGCAAACGCCCGGCACCATGCCCGCGTCTCGTCCCAGCCGGTGCGTGGCGTGAGGGGCGCCACGACATGCAGCCCCTTGCCGCCGGAGGTGCGGCAGAACGACTCCAGGCCCAGACGATGCAACCGGTCCCGCACCTCGCGCGCGGCCGTGACCAGCTGGGCCATGCCGACGCCGTCGCCCGGATCCAGGTCGAACACCAGGCGGTCGGGATGCAGCGCGTCAGGTTCTTTCGAGCCCCAGGCATGCAGCTCGATGGCGGCCATCTGCGCCGCCGCGATCAGCCCCGCCGCGTCGTCCAACACGATGTAGGGCGCACCCGCCGCCTCGGCCGCACGCAACTGCTTTGGAAAGCCCAGACCGGAGTGCTTCTGGAAAAAGTGCTCGCCGTCGATGCCGTCCGGGCAGCGCACCAGAGCGAGCGGACGGTGGGCGATCTCCGGCAGCGCGTGCTCGGCTACGGCCTCCCAATACTGCGCCAGGTCGCGTTTGGTGATGCCGGGCCACAGCTGCTTGTCGGGATGGCTCAGGCGCACCCCATACGCGCCTTCCTCGGCGTGCGTTGGCTTTTTCGCCACCGTCACCGCCGAGCGCCGCGCCGGCGCCGGATCGGGCGGCGGCTCACGCACCGTTTCGCCGGGCGGCACCCGGACGACTTCGGCGGCCGGCTTGTCCTCGCGCAGGCCCAAGAACGTGGTGTGCCGGACCCGTGCATCGTCGGTCCAACCCAAAAATTCCACTTCGGCGACCAGCTCGGGCCGCACCCAGGTGATGGTGCGATCCGGTTTTACGCCTTGCCAGATAAGGTTTTCGGGGCGCGGGGCGGCCATCGGTTCCAGCCGGGCGCGCAAATCCGTCAGCACACGATCCGAAAAGCCCGTGCCCACGCCGCCCGCATAGTGCAGCCCGCCGGCAGGATCGTAGTAGCCAAGATGCAGCGAGCCTAGGCCAGCGCGGCTACCTTTCGGCGGGGTCCAGCCCAGAACCAGGAATTCTTCCCGGTTCTGGCACTTTATCTTGACCCAGGCAGCCGACCGCCCCGCCTGATATGGCGCGTCGACCTGCTTGCAGACGATGCCTTCCAGATTCTGCGCGCAGGCTTGGCTGCGCAGCGCTGCAGCCTGACCCTGTACGTGGTCGCTGTAGCGCACCGTCCCGCGCCACTCCGACAATTTCTGGAGCGCCGTCTTGCGGTCGATCAGTCGGCACGGCCGCAGATCCCAGCCCTCCAGATGCAGCAGGTCGAACAGGTACAGGAACAGCTTGTCATCCTGGCCCGTGCGACAATCGCGTCCTGCAGCCGGGAAAAATTCGAGCGACCCTGATCGTCCAGCGCCACCAGCTCGCCGTCGAGCAGCGCGTCGCGCAGGCCCAGCGACGCCACGCTACGCGCCAGGCGCGACATGCGGTGGGTCCAGTCATTGCCGTTGCGGGTGATCAGCCGCACCGCTCCCTGGTTGACGAAAGCCAGCAGGCGGTAGCCGTCGAATTTGACCTCGCTCAGCCAATCCTTTCCGAGCGGCACCTCGTCCACTTGCTGCGCGAGTTGCGGAGTCTGGCTTTGCGGCAATGCGCCGCGGGTGGCACCGGAGACAGGCGGCGCATCGCCGGTGACGGCCGGGGCCGGCGCGTTGTCTTGCGTGGCGCGGTTACTGTTCCAGGTGCGCCTTTTGCCGTGCGGTTTTGGCGGACGACCTCCGCCTCCATGCCGCCCGCGTCGGCGCCGGCCCGCTCGTGCTCGTCGTGCTCCTTGATCAGCAGCCAGTTTTCCGCGCGTTCCTTTGGCCGCGGTTTCAGGCGCACCAGACACGAACTTTCCGTGCAGCCGCTTGCCGTGCAGCAAAAACTTTATTTCCCCGCGCGCCATGTCCGCTGCCGGGTCGCGGCCCGGTTGCGGCTCCCAGGTGCCGCGGTCCCAGGTTTCCACCGTTCCCGCGCCGTATTGGCCCGCCGGGATGGTGCCGTGGAAATCCGCATAATCGAGCGGATGGTCCTCCACATGTACCGCCAGCCGTTTGTCGTGCGGGTCGAGCGAAGGGCCGCGGGGCACCGCCCAGCTCCACAGCACGCCGCCGTGTTCGAGCCGAAAATCCCAGTGCAGCCGGGTGGCGTCGTGTTTTTGGACCACGAAAGTCAGTTTCTGCCCGGCTGCCTGCCGGCGGTGTCCGGCGGCGGCTCGGCGGTGCGCGCAAAATCGCGCCGGGCCTTGTAGGTTGCGATCGAGGTGTCGCGCGCTGCGCTGGTCGGGCGGCCGGCCGATGGCATGGTGCGGGAACGCAATTTTCTGGGCGCGGTTGCCGCGGCCTGGTTCAGGCGGCTACGGCTGCGTCCAGCCTCTTCTGCTGATCCCGGCCGAGATAGCGGCCCAGCACCTCCTTCGGGGCGCCGTCGTCCACCACCCGACCCTGGTCCATCCACAGCACCCTTGTGCACCAGTCCCGGACTACCGCCGGCTGGTGGCTCGACAGGATCAAAATTTCCGCTCCGCGCACCATTTCTTCCAGGCGCAGCTTCGCCTTCTCCATGAACGCCGCGTCGCCGGCGGAGAACCATTCGTCCATCAGCAGCACTTGCGGATGGATGGCGGTCGCCAGCGCGAAGCCCAGCCGGATCACCATGCCCGAACTATAGATGCGCATCGGCAGGTCCATGAACTGGTCGAGTTCAGCGAACGCGCGAACGTCCTCCTCCAGCTTGGCAATGGCGGCCCCTGACAGTCCCGCATATTGTCCACGCAGCGAAATGTTTTCCCGGCCTGTCAGCTCCGGGTTCATGCCGAGATTCGGGTCGAGCAGCGCACCCACGCTGCCGTTCACGCGCACCCGCCCGACCATTGGCTCGTAGATCCCGGCCAGCGTGCGCAACAGGGTGGTCTTGCCCGCGCCGTTGCTGCCCACCAGCCCCAACCGATCGCCGGGCGACAGCCGAAAGCTGATGCCGCGCAACGCGTGGACCACCAGTTGGTGTTTTGCATCCGGGGATACGCGCCCGGACACTCTGGAGAACACGGTCTTTTTGAGGCTGCGGGCGCTGCCGTGATAGAGCGGGAAGTCGACGTTGACCCCGGCAACCTCCACCGACGCAAATGCCGCCTTTGGCATGCCGGTCACACCCAAAAAGCGATCCGGCCGCGCACGCGCACAAATAGCCGCCATGCGACAACGCACAGCAGCAACGACCATACCACTGCCGAGAGCACCACCATGCCGGTCGGCACCTGACCGAGCAACGGCCCGCGGACCAGGTCGAGTAGCGCATAGAACGGGTTGATCGGCAGATAGACCTGCCGAGCCGGGCCGACTTGCTCCGGTTTCCAAATCACCGGCGTCACGAAGAAAGCGATCTGCAGGACGCTTCCGACGATCGGCGGTATGTCGCGGAACCGCGCACAGACCGCGCCCAGCAGGACCGAGACGGCGAACGCATCAACCAGCCACAAAGCAACTCCGGGTATCGCGAGCAGCGCCGCCCAACCGGGGGCAATGCCCAAAAAGGCATAGACGGCCACGATCACCAGGAGGTTATGCGCCGAGGATCAGGATGTTGCGAATGACGATCCGCGCGCGCATACAGCGAAAACGGCATGCGCAGCGAGCGGATCATGCCATCGTTCTGAGTAAAGCCGACGCAAGCATCGGCAACCAGCGCACCCAGAAATCCCCACAGCACGAGCGAGAGAGCGAGGTACGGCAGGTAGTCGCGCAAATTCATGTGGAACAGCGCGGCATAGATGAAACCCATGGCGCCGACCATGACCGCGGTCGACAAGGTCAGCCAGAATGGCCCCAGCATCGAACCACGATAACGCAGCTTGATATCCAGCCAGGCCAGGTCCAGCACAGGCGCCAGAGCGATGCAGCTTCGCGGAGGTCGTGCGCAGCCAGATGGGTCGGGTGGAGGGCAAGGCCACCACCCCGGGGCAGGTTCCGGCAGCAGTGCCGCCTGCACGGCGGTGTCCATGCCGCCGCGCGTAACGCATTCGCCCCAGGACTGCAACCGACCGCTGCCCGCACCAGAAAGGCAGTGTGATCCCGGAGTGCTGTCGCCGGGTAGTTTGTGGCATGGCTGACGCGGGCACGCGTGCGGACAACGTGGCTCAAGGAGGCTTGCATGACCACTGACTGGAAAGACGATGGCGTGCGGGTGATTCCGGGCGACAGTCTCGATCCCAACACCGCGCAGACTTCTGGCATGGATCGCGCCGCGGCCATCAACTTCGCCCGCGTCGGCGCGCAAAAGCTGTGGGCGGGAACTGTCAAAATTCATCCTGATGCCAAAACCGGCGCGCACCATCACGGCGCATTGGAGAGCGTCATTTACGTGCTGCGCGGGCGAGCACGCATGCGCTGGGGCGAGCGGCTGGAATTCTGCTGCCGAGGCCGGCCCCGGGGATTTCATCTACGTCCCGCCCTTCGTGCCGCACCAGGAAATCAACGCCAGCGCCGACGAGGTACTGGAATGCGTGCTGGTGCGCAGCGACAATGAAGCGGTGGTGGTCAATCTCGATATCGAGCCGGTTGAAGAGCCGCAGACGGTGGTATGGATCGACCCGATTCATCGACCCGATTAACGTTGTTTAAAAACCCCCTCGCGTCCAGGGTGTCGCAGCCAAGACACCACGCCCCCGTGAATGTCCTGTCACCGACGAGAGCGCTTGCATCGAAGCGCGGGACAAGTTAGGGGCTTAGCCGATGACTCTGATCGAGTCCTTGAGCGGCGGTCGTGTGACCGTCGTGCCCTCCGGCTGTTGCCAAACGGCCGCGCCACGACCGAGGTTCGCGCCCATGACCCTGCTGCCCGCGCCCTTGACACCCCAGTCCCGCCATCTTCGCTGCGCCGCGGCTCTCGGTGTATTGTCGCTTTTGGCGGCTTGCGCCACGCATCCGACGCGGGAAAGCGCCACCATCGAGGCGGCGCAGTACGCGGCCCGGGCCCGCAGCGATTATTCCCCGCCAGGACCGCCCGAAGACCCCTGGGGACCGTATATCCGCGAGGCGGCGCAACGCTTTGACATGCCCGATCAGTGGATTCGGGGGGTGATGCGCCAGGAGTCCGGCGGCCGGCTGTATGAGCACGGCACGCTGATCACCTCGCCCACGGGGGCGATGGGGCTGATGCAGGTCGAGCCGTATACCTACGACGAGCTGCGGGGCCGCTATGATCTGGGCGGTGATCCCTATGACCCGCGACAAAACATTTTGGCCGGCACCGCTTACATGCGCGAACTCTACGACGCGTACGGTGCGCCCGCCTTCCTCGCTGCCTACAATGCCGGACCCGGACGGCTCGACGACTATCTGAGCAACCGCAGCGGGCTGCCGGCCGAGACCCGGCACTATGTGGCGGTGATTGCGCCCAGCCTGGTCGGCGTCCAGCCCCAGCGCGTCTCCGAGGCGCAGATGGTGGCACTGAACCAGATTCCGACCGACATTCCCCCGGGCCCACGCTATCCGCGCCGCAGCCGCACGTTTGAGGGGGGGTACGCGGTGGCCGAAAACCGAGTGCGCGGCAGCAGCAGGGTTCGGCAGCGGCTATGCGCTCGGTCACCACGGTCCTGGCAGCCTCCCTGCCCGTCCCCCCGCGTCGGTGCCGCCGCCGCGCACCCAGCTCGCCGCGGCTGAGCTGCCACATACGCTGCGGCACAATCCGGGCGGCTTCCATCTCATTTCGCGCGCCGTGGCGGAGACCCTGCCGGTGCACACCGGGGGCCCCGTCTCGGGTCCGTGGGCCATCCAGGTCGGGGCGTTCGGCAGCGAGAGCCAGGCCCGCGCCGTGGCGCAATCGGCGCGCGGCCAAGTCGGCCCCGCGCTAGCCTCCGCGCGCATGGAGATCGGCAGCGTGCATCAGGGCCATGCGGTGCTGTATCGGGCGCGACTGGTCGGGGTGTCCCGCGACGCGGCCGTCCAGGCCTGCGGACGCCTTTCGCACAAGGGCTGCACCGTATTGTCGCCCAGCGCCCAGTCGTAGCCGATCCGAAGCGCGCGCGGCACGGTCAGACGCCGCTACGGTCCCGGGACGTCGCGCCGCTATTTTAAAGCCGAGAAGCCCGCGCCGATCGGACCTCTGAGATTCAAGGCGTCCGGCTCTGCGGTGCCGCAGCTGCACCAGAAACGTCGGCCACGCGCTCCACGTCGTCCTCGCCCAAATAGCTGCCCGATTGCACCTCGATCAGGGTGAGCGGAATGCGGCCGGGATTCTCCAGCCGATGCCAGGTGCCGATCGGCAGATAGATGCTCTCGTTCTCCCGCAGCAGCATGTCATCCTCATCGCGAACCACACGAGCCGTGCCATGCACCACCACCCAGTGCTCGGCGCGATTGAAATGTTTCTGCAACGTCAGATGCGCGCCGGGCTGCACCACGATACGGTTCACCTGGAAGCGGTCGCCGCGGATCAGCTTTTCATGGAAGCCCCAGGGACGGTATTCGCGTGCGTGGGCCACCGCTTCGCGCCGGTTCCCGGCACGCAGCCGGTCGACCACGCGCTTCACGTCCTGCGCGCGGTCGCGGTGCATCGCCAGCACGGCGTCCTCGGTCACCACCACCACCGCGTCGTTGAGCCCGACGACCGCGGTCAACATGCCGTCACTGCGCACATAGCAACCGCGGGCGTGCTCCAGCAGAACGTCGCCCACGGCGACGTTGCCCCGCTCGTCCTTGTCGCCCAGCGCCCACAGCGCCGCCCAGCCGCCCACATCCGACCAGCCCAGATCGGCCGGGATCACCGCCGCGCGTCGCGTGCGTTCGGCCACGGCGTAGTCAAGGCTGATGGAGGGCGCCTCCGCGAAGGCAGCACCTAGGCGCACGAAATCCAGGTCCTGCACGCGCCCGGCCACCGCGCGCCGCGCCGCGTCGAGCACCGCCGGCGCATATTGCGCCAGCTCCTCGAGCAGCGTGGCCGCGGTGAACAGAAACATCCCCGAGTTCCACAGATGCCGGCCCGAAGTGGCCATGGCGGCAGCGCGTACGGCATCGGGCTTTTCGACGAAAGCGGCCAGCGCATGGACCCCCGCCTCGCCAGGCAGGCTCTCGCCCACTTCGATATAGCCATACCCGGTCTCCGGCCGGGTCGGCCGCATGCCGAACAGCACGATGCGCCCGGCGCGGGCCGACGCCGCGGCGGTCGGCAGCAGCCGATTGAGGGCAGCCGGGTCGCCGATCGCGGCATCGGCCGCCATCATCCACAAGACGGCGCCGGGATCCTGCTCCGCAGCCAGCAGTGCAGCCGCCGCAATCGCCGGGGCACTGTTGCGGCCGGCCGGCTCCAGCACGATGCACACGTCTTCGGCGCCCGCCAGGCGCATCTGCTCGGCAACCAGAAAACGATGCTCCTGGTTGCAGACCACCATGGGGGAGGCGAATCCGGGGCCGATCCCCCTGCGTGCCGTCTCCTCGATCAACGAGCGCTCGGTTACCAGTGGCCAAAACTGTTTCGGAAAGCTTTCACGCGAGACCGGCCACAGCCGCGTGCCGGAGCCGCCGGATAAAATGACGGGAACGATCAGGCCATTCAGGGGCTGTTCCGGCTGAGCTACCTCAGCCAGCGGGGCAAGCGGGGAGATGGTCATGAAATCGGCATTCCGGTGACTTCTGTCCTACAGCGGCTCCATCGCTGGTTGGTCCACGAGCCCGTGCCGGTCCGACGCCTTACCGATCCGGAGATTGGCCGCCAGTTTGTATCGATCACGACAGAGGCTTATGGGCCCGCTCGATCAGCCGTGACCACAATCCCGGTTTTTTGGCCGGAGCCGGCTTCGCCGCACGCACCTGGGCGGCAGCTTCGGCGGCTTCGGCGCGCCGTTTCTGCTCCAGCCAGCGATCAAGGGTCATGCCGGCCTTTTGTGCGCGACGGGCCTCGTACGCCCGCTGTCCCGGGGACATCTCCGCAGGCTTGGCGCCCGCTCCGCCGCGCTCCGTCCGCCTGGCCATGCCTGTTCCTCTTGCCCGCGGGGCGAACGTGGCAACTTGCCCGGCCAAGAGCAAGGCGAGGCAGGGCGTGGCGGAGCCGCGGGTCAAGGCAGGGTTTTGGGTGCAGATGGCGCTGCGCATGGGCAACCGCGATGGCCGTTACGGTACGGTCGTCAGGCGCGGGGATGCCGATGCCGGCGGCATTTTGGTCCTGTTGCGCGGGCGCACAGGGCTGAGCGTGCTCAGCCAGATCCGCGCCGCCGATGGAGCTGCGGCTTGGCTGCGCGCAACCGGGCGCTGCCGGTCGATCAAGCCGCCGCCGATGCCTACATCGCCCGCCAGGTGCGCACCGACCCCGACCTGTGGGTGCTGGAATTCGAGGCTCCCGACCTGTTGCCGCCATTCGAGGCGACAATCGTCGCTTAAGCCAACCTTCAAAACGGCCCGCCATCTCGCGGGGGTCACGGGCCTGTTACCCAGCTGACGCACTGTGTTGCGAACGTCGATTGCACTTTGCAAGCGCTGGCCCCGCGCAGGGTGCGCCAGCCGCAGAACCCGGCGGCGAGATCATCCTGAAGTTGTCCTTCCGCGCTCCCGCTACTCAATTCGACAGCCATCCAGCGCTCACTGTTTTGTGAGCGCTACAGGACTGTTGCGCAACTATCACACTCGTCATCCGAAAGTCGCAGGTGGGTCCGTAAGCGCTGGTTTCGCGCCGGTTGCAGGGATAGTTTCAGGCGTGACAGGACAGCGGCGGCGAGCGCCGCCCTGGTACCGGCAGCGCCCGCGGGGTGCGGCCACGACAACGAGGAGATAGGATGATGAAGCTCCGCAGCGTGCTCCTGGCAGCAACCCTGCTGGCGACCCCGGCAGCCGTGATGGCGCAGCCGGTCGATGGCCTGTACGTCGGCGCGGGCGCCGGCTTCAACTACCTGCAAAGTGTCAACATAAGGGACGCCACTCCGGTCGTAACCGGATTTCCCGCGCTCGGTGGGCACCTCAAGGGCAACGGCGGGTTCATCGGCAGCGCCAGCATCGGTTACGGACTTGGCGGCGGGCTGCGTATCGAGGTCCAGGGCGACTATCGCCAGGACCACCAGAAGCTGAGGAACTCGTTCTATGATGGTGGCGATGGGGATACCCAGAGCTACGGCGGCTACCTGAATGCTCTATACGACTTCGACATCGGGTCGCCCTTCTTCTTCCCGTATGTGGGTGTCGGTGCGGGCTATCGCTGGACCCAGCTGCACTCGGCGACCTTCTACCTGCCTGGGACATCGGCCGGCTACTTCCCGAACAACGACAGCAAAGGCGCTTTTTCGGCCCAGGCCATGGCCGGTGCTGCGTTCCCGTTCCCGGGCATTCCGGGCCTGTCGGTCACTGCCGAATACCGCTTCACGGGCGTGTTCGAGAACGAGAGTTTTGCCTCGGCCGAGACCCTGTCGACCCCGCCGCTGGCCGGAAGGGTGAAGATCGGGGACCAGTACAACCACTCGTTCCTGATCGGCCTCCGTTACGCCTTCAACGTGCCCGCGCCGCCGCCGCCGCCGGCCCCGGTCGTCACCGCCCCGCCGCAGCCGGCGCCGTCGCGCACCTACTTGGTGTTCTTCGACTGGGATCGCGCCGACCTCACCGAGCGGGCGCGCCAGATCATCAGCGAAGCGGCGCAGAACGTGGCTCGCGTGCAAGTTACCCGCATCGAGGTGAACGGCTACACCGACCTGTCGGGCACCGCGGCCTACAACCAGCGGCTGTCGGTGCGCCGTGCCGACGCGGTGGCGGCCGAGTTGGTGCGTGACGGCGTGCCGCGCAACGAGATCGTGGCGCAAGGCTTTGGCGAGAGCCATCCGCTCGTGCCCACCGCTCAGGGCGTGCGCGAGCCACAGAACCGGCGCGTCGAGATCATCCTGAAGTAGTCCGTCCACCGGACGGTTGGCGAAGCAAGCCCGGGCCGTGAGGTCCGGGCTTTTTGCTGCCCGGGGTTTTTGCTGCCCGGCTTTTTGCTGCTCGGCCTGTGGCCCAGACGGAGCAGGAAACATAGATTGTAACGAAGGCCCGCGGCGGGCGGTGTATGCAGCGGCCAAGCTGCTGCATACACCGACGAGGAGCCCAGAAATGGCCACCCGCCCGCACCCGCCCCGCAAGTCCGCACGCCATCCCCGCTCCGGGGATCACCAGCCGGTGCCGGCCTCTGGCGACCCCAACGCACCGACCGGCAACGCCGAGTCGCATCCGACCGACGGCCCGCAGTTCAACCAGCCGGATACCACCCAGGACTCCGGGTACATACGTGGTCAAGCATCCGTCTGACACCGAGGCATATAAGATCCTGGACTCCGAGGATCGGGCGGCGGAGTTGCAGCCGATGGCCTTCCCCGCCGCACGCGGCGGGACCGAACCACGCCTGACCCTGGAACAGATACTCGGGCCGTTTGCGCAAAAGCGGTTGGACGCGATCCGGCAGGCCGGCGTTCTGGTATTCCATTCCGCAGGTGACACCGGCAACGTACGCAGCGCCACCCACCAGTTGGATGTGGCGGACAAGATGGTGAGCGATTTCGACGAGTCCGATCCGGGGCAGGTGCCGTCGTTCTTCTTCCATATTGGCGACGTCATCTACAATTTTGGCGAAGTGCAGGACGACTGACGACCAGTTTTATGATCCGTATCGGAATTACCCGGCGCCCATCGTGGCGATCGCCGGCAATCACGACGGTATTGTCTCGCCACTGACCAACACGGCCTCGCTGTTGGGCTTCCTACGAAATTTCTGTGCCGAATCGTTCGAAGTCATGCCGGAAGCGGGGGGACTGACCGCACCGCGCAGATCCAGCCCGGTGTCTACTTCACCTTCGAAGCGCCGCTGGTCCGGATCCTGGCGCTCTATAGCAATACGCTGGAGGATCCAGGCGTGGTCTCCAGCCAGGGTGGGCAATTTCCGCAGGTGACCGACGTGCAGCTCGACTACCTGCGCGCGGCACTGCAGCGGGTGAAAGACGAGAAGTTCGACGGCGCCCTGATCATCGCCCATCACCACCCGATTTACACTTATGCGGCCGGCCACGGCGACAGCCCCAAAGTGCTGGAAGACATCGACGCGATTTGCAAGGAATCCGGCGTGTGGCCGCATGCGGTGCTGTCCGCGCACGCGCACAATTACCAGCGCTTCACCCGCACTACCGGGAACATGCAAATTCCATACATTATCGCCGGCAACGGCGGCCATAACGTAACGCCGATTGCAGGCTCCTCGAAAGGCACGGCTACTCGCGTCCCGGCAACGCTGAACAAGCCGGGCGGCACCGTGGTGTTGGAGAGCTACGACGACACCCACTATGGCTACCTGCGCATCATCGCGACGAGCTCACAATTGCGGATCGAGTATCATCCGGCGAGCGACGGGGCGACGGCCAAGACGCCGGACGATTTCGTGACGGTCGATCTGGCCAGCCGGAAACTGGTGCATTTTACGGGATAAGCGTGCGCGGGCACCGCCGCGCCTAGCCGATCAATAACCAAAGCCGGAACAGCAAATCCTCGGAGAAAGTCTGGCGCCAAAAACCGGGTAACGTGAGTAGCGGAAGGCGGCGCAGGCGATTGTCCGCTCGCAGGGCGCGGTCGATCTGCGCAAGTTCGTTGCGCGCTGCCTCGCTCAACAATTCCGGGCGAGACAGCAGGGCCGCGACATGTTGCCGCAGCAGCCTCATGAACCGGCGTGGACCGCGCAACAAGGCGGCCCGCGCTCGCCGCAAATACGAAGCGGGCACGCCCACCGTGTTTTGCGAGTGCTGGCGGTAGAGCACCGTCGGCGTTTCGTCGCGCAGCAAGCGACCCCCGGCGGCCGCGACCAGCAGGTAGCTCCACCAGTCGTGCAACGTTTCCTGCGGCGGCGCGCTCGCGGCAATCAGTCGCACTGCCGCCCGGTTCAGCAGAATGGTGCAGCCTGTCGCGAGGTTTTGGGTCAGGGCGGCCGGGAACCCGCCGGGCCGCCGCCACGGCTCCGACTGGCCGATGTGGCGCAAGTCACGCGTCACCAACGCAAGCCGTGCGCAGTATAGCGCCGGGACTCCGGCGGGCACGTCGTGCAGCGCGGTCAGCGCACGGGCCAGCTTGTCCGGCAGCCACACATCGTCCTGGTCGGCAAACGCAATTGCGTCTGCTTCGCCGAGCGAAGGCTCCGCCGCGCGGAGGAGGTGCATGTAGCTGCACAGAACGCCGCAATTGCCGGTCAGGCCGCCGACCTCCATGCAGCGTCCCGCTTCGGCGTGCGCGGCAAAATCGCGCACGATTGCGGGGCTGACATCGCGACTGCCGTCGTCGCGCCAATACAATGTCCAGCCGGCGTGAGTCTGCGCCATAAAGCTACTGAGCTGCTCGGCGAGAAATGCAGCGCCGTTATAGGTGGATAGCAGGATGGCGACGCGCGGCGACGGCTCAGCCGGCGGCAACGGCATCGATCACACGGCTCAGTGACTGCCGCCAGGGCGGCAGGCGCACGCCGAACACATCGGCCAGTTTGCCGCAGTCCAGCCGCGAGTCCGCCGGGCGCCGTGCCGGCGTGGGCCAGTCGGCGGTGGTGATCGCCTCCACTTCCGCGCGCGGCAAGCCATGTCGCGCCGCTTCCTCGAACACCGCAACCGCCAATCCGTGCCAGGTCGTGTCGCCAGCACCGGCCGCGTGATAGACGCCGTGCCACTCGTCACGCCAGCCCTCGCCGATGCGCGCTGCGACATCGAGAATCGCTCGCGCCAGATCGCCGGTTGCCGAGGGGTTGCCGTGCTGGTCGGCCACCACTCGCAGTTTCGGCATCTTGCGCGCCGCAGCGAGCATGGTCGAGCACGAAATTCTTGCCGCGCGGGCCATAGACCCAGGATGTGCGCAGCACGATCGCGCGTGGGCAGCAGGCAAGCACCGCCCGCTCGCCGGCAAGCTTGGTGGCCCCATAGACCCCGGTCGGGTTGGGGGTGTCGGTTTCGACGTAAGGCGAGCCTTTTTCGCCGTCGAATACATAGTCGGTGGAAACGTGGATCAGCGGGATGCTGTTTTGCGCGCAAAAATCCGCCAGCAGCGCCGGTCCGTCGCGGTTTGCACGCATCGCCGCATCCGGCTCGCTTTCGGCTCGATCGACGGCGGTGTAGGCGGCGGCGTTCACGACGATGGCGGGCAACGCGCGCGCAGCGTCTCCAGCACGCTTTCGGGCCGGTCGAAATCGAACGACGGACGCCCGACGACGTGACGCTGCAGGTCGCTGCGGCGCTTCGGCCAAGGCCGTCGCGAGCTGCCCGCTGCCGCCGGTGACAAGCAGACCGCTCATCCGTCCGAGGCGGCACCCGGCCAGAGCGCAGTCATCCGACCGCACGAAGACCCGGCGGTCACGCATGGAACCAGGGATCACACTCCGCAAGCCGCGGCAGTTTCGCGTCCTTGTCGGACAGCACCGCCGCGTCATGCTCGATCGGCCACGATATGCGCAGGTCCGGGTCATCCCAAACCACGCCGCGCTCCGCGTCGCGATCGTAGTCCGCGGTGACTTTGTAAAACACTTCGGTATCCGGCTCGAGCGTCGCGAACCCGTGCAGAAAACCGACCGGCACCCAAAGCTGCTGGCCGTTCTCGGCCGATAGTTCGGCCGCGACGTGCCGACCGTAAGTGGGCGAGCCATGCCTGATGTCGACCGCGACATCAAAAATCCGGCCGCGCAGCACGCGCACCAGCTTGCCTTGGGCACTCGTGCCGATCTGGCAATGCAGGCCGCGCACCGTGCTCCGTGTCGCGGAAAAGCTCTGGTTGTCCTGCCGGAACGGTCCCGCCACGCCGGCCTCGGCGAAAGCTGCGTACTGAAAACACTTCGGAAAACCAGCCCCGCTTGTCACCGTAGCGCGGCGGCTCCAGCAGGATGATTTCGGGAATCGCCAAGCGATCCGCCTTCATGCGTGTTCCCCGTCTGCCAGTTCCTGCAGCACCCGGCCGAGTTCGGTCTTGCCCAGGGCCCGGGCATGGCCGCGCAGGCGAGATGCGTCGATCCAATTCATCCGGAACGCGACTTCCTCCGGGCAGCCCACCAGCATGCCCTGCCGCGACTGGATGGTCTGCACGAACGTCGCCGCCTGGAGCAGACTGTCGGGCGTGCCGGCGTCGAGCCAGGCGCAACCGCGCCCCAGCCGTTCCACATGCAACGTACCTTCATCGAGATACATGCGGTTGAGGTCGGTGATCTCCAATTCCCCGCGGGCCGACGGTTGAACCCGCGCCGCAAACTCGCTCACGCGATGATCGTAGAAATATAATCCGATCACGGCCCAGTTGCTCTGCGGCACCGCGGGTTTTTCCACTATTTCGAGCGGGCGGCCTGTATCGCCGATCGTGACCACCCCGTACCGCTCGGGGTCGCGCACCTGATAGGCGAATACCGACGCCCCCTCTCCCGGCCGCCGGCCGCCGCGCAGCAACACCGAGAGATGGTCGGCAAAGATCAGGTTGTCGCCCAGCGCCAGCGCGCAGGCCTCTCCGGCGAGCCAATCGCGTCCGATCAGAAAGGCCTGCGCCAGACCCTCGGGGCGGGGCTGCTCGGCATAGCTCAGCCGCACTCCAAGTCGCTCGCCATCGCCCAGCAATCCGCGGAACTGCGGCAGATCCTCGGGCGTGGAAATCACCATCAGATCGCGGATGCCGGCCAACATCAGGACCGAGAGCGGGTAATAGACCATCGGCTTGTCGTATACCGGCAGCAGTTGCTTGCTCGATGCCAGGGTCATCGGGTGCAGCCGCGTGCCGGACCCGCCGGCCAGCAAAATGCCTTTTTGGATCACGCCGCGGTTTTCTGCGCCGCCGCGCCGAGCCGCTGGCCGCCATAGCGCCGTGCGCGTATCCGCTCCCACCAGGGGCGATGGGCCAGAAACCAATCCACGGTGCTCGCCAAGCCCGGAATCGAAATCGTGCGCGGCGCGCCAGCCCAGGGCCGCTTCGGCTTTGCTCGGGTCGATCTCGTATCTGAAGTCGTGGCCGGGCCGGTCGGCGACGAAGGTGATCAGCCGCGTGCGCGGCCCCGCCGGGTCGGGCAGGCGCGCATCGAGCGCCGCGCAGATCGCGTGCACCACCTGCAGGTTGCTGCGCGGCTGGCGTGCGCCGATGGCGTAGGTTTCCCCCACCTGCCCGCGCTCCAGCACGCGCACCAGCGCTTCGGCATGGTCATCCACGTAAAGCCAATCGCGACGCTGCGCGCCGTCACCATAGACCGGCAGCGCCTTGCCCTCCAAGGCGTTCAGGATCATCAACGGAATCAGCTTTTCCGGAAAATGCCACGGTCCGTAGTTATTCACCGTATTGCTCACGATGGTGGGAAGGCCAAAGGAGTGCTGCCAGGATCGCACAAGGTGATCCGAAGCGGCCTTGCTGGCCGAGTAGGGGCTGCGCGGATCGTAGGGCGTTGCCTCGGTGAACGGCGGATCCTCCGGCCCGAGCGCGCCAAAAACCTCGTCGGTGGAGATGTGATGAAATCGGAACGATTCGCGGCGTGCCGCAGGCAGTCCCCCATAATAGGCACGTGCCGCTTCCAGCAGCACGAACGTGCCCACAATGTTGGTTTGCACGAACGCGGCCGGTCCATCGATGGAACGGTCCACATGCGTCTCGGCCGCCAGATGCATCACCGCATCCGGCTGGTGCGTCTCGAACACGTCGCGCAAGGCGCTGCCGTCGCCGATATCGGCGCGCACCAGCGCGTGGCGCGGCGAGTGGCGCGCGGCCTCCAACGCCTCCTCGGAGGCGGCGTAGGTCAGCTTGTCGACGGTCACCACCTCATGCCCGGTCGCGGCCATGAGGTGACGCACCACCGCGGAACCGATAAAGCCGCACCCTCCGGTCAGCAATACGCGCATCCGAAACTCCTGGCCGGAACCGGATCGACCGGGGCCTTTCGACAGGGCCTTTTGATAGGACCTTTTGACAGTCCGTTGCTGACGGGGCAACCCTTACCGCGCCTGCGGCCGGGCAAAAGGACGAGGAGGCAGACTGGGCCTGGAATGGGTGACGGGATCTACCTGCCGCATGTGTCGCTCATCCTGCGGGGGCTGCGCATCAGTCGCGAGCGCCTGGACGGCGACGGCAAGATCGCGGTGGACGCACGGCTGCTACGCGCCCTTTTGCAGACTGGGCTGGCGGCAACCGCCTTTTCGGCCGAGTTCTATCGCGCCACCTATCCGGACATCGCCGCCGCCCACGACGCCGGACTCATTCCGGATCTGCACCGCCACTACCTCGAGGCGGGGTATTTCGAGGGCCGGCTGGGCGCGCCTCCTGCAATCGACGAGGCATATTACCTCGCGAGCTATCCCGACGTTGCCGAGGCGGTGCAGCGGGGCGAGATGGCCTCTGCCGGCCGGCACTATATCGAATCCGGCGCTGCCGAGGGGCGGTCACCCAATCCGGACATCAAGCCGGTGATTGAGGCCTGGCTCGCGGTGTTGCGTGAGTACCACGTTCGCTGACGGACCGGCCCTGACCGACCAGCTGCGAAGCGCCCATCGGCTTCTGTGCTCGCCGTTGGTGGATGAGGCGGCGTTCCGCGCCGCACTGGGCGGCGGGCGGGCCGATCTGGGCACGGTGGCGCGATACCTGACCCTGTCGGTCCCCGACCGGCCGGCGTTGTCCCCTGTATTTGACCCGGTGTTCTATCGCGTCCGCAATCCCGAGTTGCCAGCCGACGCCGATCCGCTACTCGACTTCTTGGGCCGAGGGCTGGCCCGCTGGCGCGACCCACACCCTTTGGTGGAGCTGCAGCACATCGCCCGACAAGGCGGCAACCTGTTGGGCACGCCCCCGACCTCGGAGGCGCTGGCGCATGTGCTCGACTACGATCTGGCCGACCCCAGCCCCTACTTCGACCTCGAGTTCTATGCCGCCCAGCTGGCCACACCCGAAAAGGGCTTGCTGCGCCACTATCTTACTTTTGGGCTGATCGCCGGCCTATCACCCAATCGCTGGCTTGATCCGGCTTGGTATGCACGCACGCATGACGACGTGCCGCACGATCCCCGCGCGGCGCTGCGCCATTTTGTGCTGCTTGGCGATCCCATGGCCCGCGCCGCCGGGCCACTGTTCGACGGCAATCTCTATCGCCGCCGTTATCCCGATGTGGCCGCGGCCGGCACCCCGCCGCTGTGGCATTTTCTGGCCTTTGGGCGCCGCGAGGGACGCCAAGCCGCCAGCGATCGCCCGCTCCCCCGGCTGCCGCCAGCCACCATGGCCGCCGAGATGGGAGCCTCGGCGACGGGTGACGCCGTGCCGATCGACCCGGCTCGGGTCGTCCATACCCATGCCCGCATGGAGCGTCGGATCGCCGCGCGTTTGCAGGCTGCCAAGGATGCGGTGCGTGGGACTCCTCCGCCGCTGATCGTGTGTTCCGAACCGGAGGAAGCCATCGCGCGCATTCGCCTGCCGTCCTGCAGGCGGCCACGGTTGTCGATCCTGGTCGCCGCTTACAATCAGGCGGCGCATACCGTGGCTTGCCTGGTCGCGGTATCGGAGCGGCCCCCGAGCTGCCCGTTCGAGGTCGTGCTGGCGGATGACGGCTCGACCGATCCGATTTTTGCGCAGTTGGCCGAGGTGCGGAACCTGGTCGTCGTGCGTAGTGCGACCAATCGCGGTTTCATCCGGGCCTGCAATGACGCCTTTGGCCGCTGCCGGGGCGACTATGTGCTGCTGCTCAACAACGATGCGCAGCCGCTGGCGGGTGCCGTCGACGCTCTGGTGGCGGCCCTGGATGTCGATCCCGGTCTCGGCGCCGCCGGCCCGAAGCTGCTGTACCCGAACGGGCGTCTGCAGGAGGCCGGCTGCTTCATCCGGCCGGACGGCGAGACCGGCATGGCCGGCCTGTTCCAGGACCCTGCGGACCGCGCCTACGGTTTTGACCGCGACGTCGCCTACTGTTCCGGAGCCGCGCTGCTGGTGCGTCGCGCGGCGGTGGGCGAGACCCTGTTCGATGAGGCGTACCGCCCAGCCTATTGCGAGGACGTCGATCTCTGCCTGCGTTTGCGCGAGCGAGGTCTGCGCACGCGCTACATCGCAGCCTCGGTGATGGTGCATCACCTGAGCGGCAGCGCGGATCGTCGGCAGGAGGCGGAGCGGCAACGTCGTATCGCCCGCAACACCGCGCGCCTGCAGGAACGCTGGGGCGATCTGTTGGCCGAACTCGATCGGGTCCGTCCGATCGCGTTCTATCTGCCGCAATTCCACCCCACGCCCGAGAACGAGCTCTGGTGGGGCGCCGGTTTCACCGAATGGACCAACGTGGCCCGCGCGCAGCCCAGCTATGCCGGCCACTACCAGCCGCACCTTCCGGCCGATCTCGGCTTCTACGATTTGCGGGTGCCTGACGTGCTGCGCCGGCAAGCCGCACTGGCGCGCCGCTACGGGTTGGAAGGGTTTTGCGTCTATCACTACGATTTCGGGTCCAAGCGCATGCTGGATACGCCCATGCGTGCTGTGCTGGCCGATCCGACGATCGACTTCCGCCATTGCCTGTGCTGGGCGAACGAGAACTGGACCCGCAACTGGGACGGCGGGGCGCGGGAGGTGCTGATCGAACAGCGCTACGACGAGGCAACGTTGGCCCGCGTCGTGGCCGATGTCGTCGCCACGGCGCTCGATCCACGTTCGATCCGGGTGCGCGGGTGCCCGCTGTTTCTGCTCTACCGCCCGTTGCAGCTGCCTGACGCCGCCGCTTTTGCCGCGCGCCTGCGCAGTGCCATGTCAGCCGCGGGGTTTCCGGGCGCGCATCTGGCCTACGTCGAAAGCATGGAGGCTTCGGACGAGGGCTTGCGACCCGCAGAAATCGGGTTCGACGCCGCGGTCGAGTTTCCCCCGCACGGCAGGGCGGTGCCGGCTGAGGATGCGGCTGCGGTGCTCAAGGAGAGGTGGAGCGGTTATCGCTACGACTACGAGAGGTACTGTCCTGGCCTTTCTCGATCGCGAGAGCGTGCCGTGGCGCCGCTACCCCACCGTGTTTCCGAGCTGGGACAACACACCGCGGCAAAACCTGCGCGGCACCAGTTTTGATCACGCCACGCCGGAAGCGTTCCGATGCTATGTCGAGCACAAGATCGAGGCGATGCGCGGATTCCTGATGGGCGAAGATCGGCTACTGTTCGTGAATGCGTGGAACGAATGGGCCGAGGGCGCGCATCTCGAGCCCGACACCGGTTTTGGCCATCGCTGGCTCGAAGCGCTGCGCGACGCGATGGCCGCCAAGGCATGGCATTAGTGCGATTGCAGGCTGACCGCAGCCCCCCCTCACCCCGGCCCTCTCCCCCCAAGCTGGGGAGAGTGAGCAGAACAAAGCCCCCATTCGGGGGGAGAGGGTTGGGTGAGGGAGGCGGGGCGAGCCCAGTCGATCTGCCGCTGACTCTCGTCGGGCATCCATTCACGCCGATCGGCATGGGCCAGCAGCTCCGCAGCCACATGGCGGCGATGACAGCCGTCGGGCTGGACTACCGCGTGCTCGACATTTTTCGTCACAGCGGTCGCATCGACGATGCGCACATGGCGGTCCTGGGCGATCGGGAAAGCCTCGATGCTCCTGGGGGCATTCGCGTCTTCCACGTCAATGGCGACGAGGTGCAGCGCGTGCTGGCTGCGTTCGAGGCGCGCGGCGGGCGGTTCGCCGACGGCTACAACGTGGTGATGCCGGCCTGGGAGCTGCCGCGCTACCCAAAAGTATGGGCGGCGGAACTGGGTCGGTTCGACGAAGTCTGGGCCATTTCGCAATTCGTGCAGCAATCGCTTGCCGCGGCCGGAATCCCGAGCCATCTCATCGGCCAGTCCGTCGAGCCCGAGTCGGGCCCCCTGCTGCCGCGCCGGTGGTTCGGCATTCGCGAAAGCGCTTTCGTCTTGCTGCATTTTTTCGACCTGTCCTCGCATGCCGAACGCAAGAACCCGCTTGCCGCGCTCGACCTGTTCGCGCGCCTGCGTGCCGCCCGGCCGCTCGCCGACTGTCAGCTGGTCGTGAAGGTGAAAGACGGCGAGCGCTCCGGCTCGAGATGGAGCGCTGAACTTCCGGCCTTGCCGGGCTTGCAAGTGCTGAGCGACCCGCTCGACACGCTCGGAACCACAAGCCTGATCGCCGCCTGCGATTGTTTCGTTTCCTTGCATCGCGCCGAAGGTTTTGGCCGGGGCCTGGGCGAGGCGATGGCGCTGGGCCGGTTGGCGCTGGGCACCGCCTGGTCCGGCAATCTCGATTTTATGACCGCGCAGAACGCCATCCTGGTGCCGACCGAACTGGTGCCGGTACGGGCGGCCGATTATCCGCACGGGCGCGGCCAGCGCTGGGCGCAGCCGGACGTGGAGTGGGCAGCCTCGGCGCTGCTCGCTCTGCTGGACGATCCCGAGTTGCGTCGGCGCCGCGCCGAACAGGGAAGACGCGACGTGTTGCGCACGCATGGCCACCGTGCCGTGGGCTTGCGGGTGCTGGACCGATTGGAGCGAATCGTGCCCATCCCCCGGGCACTTCGTCCCGGGGGCGCCCGGGAGGCGGCATGCTGAACTGGATCCTGGGGTTCGTTGCGGCAGCGGTCTGGACCACCGCCTATGGCTGGTATTTCAGCCACGACATTCGTCGATTTCTGTGGCGTCGCCGCAATCGCAAGGTGTTGGCCGAACTGCAGCGGGCACAGGCCTATGCCACCTGGATGCGTCGGCCGCCGCCATCGCGACCTCGCGCGGTGCCGGCCCAGGCGCCCCCGCCACCGCCCGCCCGAGCCGAGCGCCCGCCTCCCCCTTCGGCAACGATCATTCCATTCCCACGCGCTGACGAGCGGACTCGCCGACCACGCGGCTGAACCGCGCTCAGCCGGCGATGCAGGCGTGTGTCTGCGGCGACGATATCCGTTGACCACTCGTTCCGTTGTCAGACTGTTAGAGCTGCGGTCGACCCGGGTTCGGTCACTATGAGGCGGACGGACTCGGGACCTTTTTCAAGACCCGCACCTCGATCCTGGGAGCCGGCATAGGCGGCTGGTGGCGCTTCCTGCACGGCGGGTTCGGCACGCTGCAGGCCGGCGCCGAATACAGCTACGTCAAAAAGATTGCGTTCCACGGCGTCGGCGGACGGCCACGACCGACGACAACATCGTCTTCTTCAGCCTGCGCTCTCTGCCGTTTCAGTAACGGCCCGCAATCGCTGCTTGGCCGGCGGTGCCGAATACGCGGGGTCGGGCTCGGTCTCGCTGATCAGCGTCAGGTCGGCCGAGGTGCGTCCCTGCTCGTCGAAGCTCACCGCATCGACATAGCGTTGTCCAAACAGCACGGTCTTGGCGGCATAGGAGCGTGTGTCTTGGACCTCCGCGCCCAGCGCCTGATCATGGGCGGAAAAGGTCAGAAACAGGCGCGCATCCTCGCCCACCAGCCGCTCGGCGTCGTATGCCACCAATGGGCTGCTCTCGTCGATGGGATGCATCAGCGTCCAGGTGATGGCGAAAATCGGAAATTCACTACGAATAAGGGGCAGACTGTAGGCGCGGCGATAGAACTGCCCCTCTGTGGTGCGTTCGGACAGCAGCGCCGAAAGGCTCGCCCTCGCCTGCGTCAGCGGTGTCGTGCGCGCGTTGCCGATGCGTAGCATCAAGGTCGGCACGCCATTGTATCGGGCGACCACCGCACGATCGGCATAGAGCAAATGCGGGCGGGAGCGCGAAAAGCGCACGAACGTCAAGCCGGTGGCGATGGCGGTGAAGGCCGTGCCGGTGATGATCTCGGCCGCCGAGACCGCGTGCCCGTATAACGTCACCGGCGCCATCACGCCGTAGCCGACGGTGGCCAGCGTTTCGATGCTGAAGAAGAACGCCATGCCGAACGAGCCGGACGGCAGGTTGGCCACGCAGCCGGGCCGCAGCCAATACAGCAGCCCGAAGACGGAGTTCAGCAGCAATTCGCTGACCAGGAACAGTCCGAAAAATCCCAGCCATGACAGCGTCAGCGCCACATGGTACGGGTCGCGCCAGTCGTAACGGCGCGCGCCGCGCGTGGTCAGCTCGAATGCACCTACGCGAACGCGCATTGTGCGCGGGCGGTGCGCCGGGCGCTCGCTCATCGCGCGCGCCGCAGCAGCAAGCGCACTGCGCCCGGATTGGCCGGCGGGTGGCTCGCGGCCAACACCAGGGACCGGAGCGGCGGCTGGTTCAGCCAGATCGGCATTTCCCGGCGGATCACGCCCCCCGCCTCCCCGCTGCCGCGGCCTGTAATCACCTCGACACAGCGCACCTGGTCGGTATGCGCTGATCGCAGGAATGCGTGCAGGGCAACGAAAGCCGAGTGGGCGGTGCGCCCGTGCAGATCGAGCCGGCGGCTCGGCAGCATGCGCCCGCTGCGCAGCCGATCCCAACTCGAACGGTCGAGCCCTCCGGGCGCGGTTCCCACCGCCAGCGGTTGCGCCACCGGGCGTGGCCTCGGCGGGCTTGGCGCCGAGCCATGGTTCGCCGGCCCTCGAGGCGGTTCAACCGGTGGCGCGCGACCCGGCAAGGGTCGTACCCGACGGGCGAAGCCGGCCCACTCCGTCTGATCATCCTCGCTCAATGCGGCTCGACGGTAGGCGGTGCTCACGCCGACTATTTGGCGCGGCACCGCCGTGCCCGTCCACACCCCGATTGGCCGGGACGGTCGTCGCGGCCGGTGCGGGGCTGCACGCGCTGCCGGCGACGGCGCGGTCAGTGCATCAGCATGTCCGACATCATCTGGCCGTTGCTCATCTTGGAATCCTGCAAGATGTAGACCTGCCCATCATTAGTGAACAGCAACGTGCCCGGCGGCAGTTTCTTCGCATGCTGCATGAACAACTTGGCCTTGGCCTCGTCCGCCAGCGTCATTTCGTGCAACGTGCCCGCGTTATCATAGTAGTCCAAGCGACGTTGGGGGTTGTCCCCGGGGCCGGCAAAGACCGGGGCAGCGTACACGGTGAACGCGGCGGCGAGAGCGGCGGCGCTTATCAGCTTTTTCATCGTCATGGCTCCTTCAGGGCTTGCGGTCATTCCGCGCCGGTAAGTTCGCCCTGCAGCCCGGCGCGGTTACGCCCGGCGGCGGCATTCCTTTTCATGACAAGTAATCCGCCCTCGGGCCATCCGCCTCAGGTCGGTTCGCCCTCTGCATTGCGGCGCAGCAAATTCAGCCGGGACTGAGCGTCGCGCGTCTTGGGATCGAGTGCGAGCATTTTTTCCCACGCCTCCAGGGCAGCCTTCCACTCGTGGCGTGCCTCGGCAATGCGCGACAGGGTCTGCAGGGCCGCGAACTCGCGCGGTTCGCGGCGCAGCGCCTCAGCCACGTCGCGCGCCGCCCCGGCGTATTCGCCGCCCAGCAGGCGCGCGGCGGCGCGGTCGTTGAATGCCTCCACGTAGTCGGGCTCGAGTGCGAGCGCGGCGTCGAGGTCCTGCGTCGCCGCCTCGGACGAGTTGTTTTGGATTTCGATCACGCCGTGCTCCAGCAGGATCACCGCCGCCGGTGAAGCCGCGCGGCGCCAGAGCTCATGCAGCCGAAGTTCCAGCGCGGTGGCGACCTGTTCGTCCGGGGCGGTGGCAAGCTGATCCAGCAGGTGATCGATCTCGGCCTGATTTTGGGCCGGCGGCCCGGCGTGCAGGGCCACTACCCGACTCCCCGCCACGGCCAGCGCAGCAAGCGCAAGAAACCAAGAGTGCTTGCTCACCGCGTCAGCAGTGTACTAAGGTAAAGCACAGTCCCCAGAACAGCCCGCGTCTGCAAAACCGGCGCGCCGCCAAGAATCCACTTCAGCATCTCTGTGCGCAGGCACCCAACCGCTGTTGCCGAGGACAGCCGCGCCAACGCCGCGGCCTGGGGTGGGGTAAATCCCGCCTGCTCCATGCGTCGCGAATAGGCGAGCGTATCGAACGCCGAGGCGTTCATGCGTCCTAATCCTCCTGCGCCCGGATTATCACCATACGGAACGCCCCCTCATACCAGTTCGCGCTGCCGGTGCAGGTCCGCGACCACTGCCGGCACCGGCCCGCCCGCCATCCAGTCCAGCAACTCCACCGTATGAGCCATCGGCAAGCCGCCACCGGCCAGCTGCGTCAGGCAACCGATATTGCCGGCCGCCACCAAATCCGGCTTCGTCGCCCGCAGATTGTCCAGCTTGCGCGTGCGCAGGCGTTCGGCAATGTCCGGTTGCAGCAGATTGTAAGTGCCCGCGGACCCGCAGCACAGGTGCGATTCCGCCGGCTCGACGACTTTGAACCCAGCCACCCGCAACAGATTTTTGGGCGCCGCGGTGATCTTCTGACCGTGCTGCAGGCTGCATGCGGCATGGTAGGCTACCACCAGTCCCGGCTTCTCCCGCGTGGGCGCGTAGCCGATCCGTTCCAAATACTCGCTGATGTCGCAGGCAAGTGCCGAAACCCGCTCCGCCCGCTCCCGGTCGGTATCGGTACGGAACATGAAGCCGTAGTCTTTCACAGTCGTGCCGCAGCCGGACGTGTTGACCACGATCGCGTCCAGCCCCTCGCCCTCGGCCTCGCACGTCCAGGCGCCGATATTGGCGCGTGCCGATGCCATGGCGGCGTCGTGATGGCCCATGTGGTGCGTCAGCGCGCCGCAGCAGCCCGCCCCGCGCGCCACCACCACCTCCACCCCGAGCCGGTTCAGCAGCCGGATCGTCGCCCCGTTGATGCCGGGATCAAGCACCTGCTGCGCGCATCCGGCCAGCAGCGCCACGCGTCCGCGACGCTGGCCCTGAGCCGGATGTATCGCAGGCTTTTCGAGGGCGCTCGGAGCCGCCAACCGGCGCGGCGCCAGCGCCAGCATGGCGCGCATGCGCCGCCAAGCCAGCGTCTTTTCGGGCAGGAACCGTCCCACCGGCCGGGCGATCATGGCGCCAAGCAGCGCCAGACGCATCAGTCGCGGACGCGGCAGCACCAGCGCCAGCACCCGGCGCAACGCCCGCTCGTGCCAGGGCCTCGTGTACGTGCGCTCGATATAGCTGCGGGCGTGATCGACCAGGTGCATGTAATTCACGCCGGACGGGCACGTGGTCATGCAGGCGAGGCATGACAGGCAGCGATCGACATGCCGCACCACCTCCTCGGTAGCCGGCCGGCCGCTCTCCAGCATGTCCTTGATCAGGTAAATGCGCCCGCGCGGACTGTCCAATTCGTCGCCGAGCAGAACGAAGGTGGGGCAGGTGGCGGTGCAAAAACCGCAATGCACGCACGTGCGCAGCACTTTTTCGGAAGCAGCGGTATCGGGATCGCGAAGCTGTTCGGGCGAAAAATTTGTCTGCATGGCGCGCTACAGCCCCGCATACATCCGGCCGGGATTCAAAATGCCGTCCGGATCGAACGCCGCCTTTACCCGCGCCGTAATGGCGCGCAGCGCGTCCGGCTCCGGCGGCAACACGTCCACGGCCGCGCGCAGCGATTCGGGGCCGCGCAGCAGCAGCCAGGTACCCGCAGCCGCTCGCGCTGCCTCGGCGACCGCACGGTGGGCCGCTTGCGTAGCCGGCCCGGCGATCCAGACCAATCCGCCGCCCCAATCAAAAAACCAGTCCGCGGCAAAGGCACGGGCCACCGCTTCGGCCACGGCCGGACCGGCCGAGGGCCGCACGGACACGCGCCAAATCGCGCCCGCGAGTCCCACCAGCGGCTGGGCGTCGCGGACCGCCGACCAGAGAGGGCGGCTGGCCGCATCGTCCAAAATCTCGCCGGCCCCAAATTCCTGCAACTCTTGCGACAGGCGCCCGCACCGGTAGCTGACCGACTCGGCAAAATCCTCGATGCGAGCCAGTGTGGCCGATCCGCCGACGCCTAGTGCGGGCAGGCGTGCGGCAGCGGCTTCCGGAAGAAAAGCCGCGCCGCACACGGCGTAGGGAGAGCCGAGAGCGGCGGCCAGGGCCCGCACCGCTTGCCCGGCATCGAGGCCGCGCCACACCAGAGTGCCCACCCGCTCCGGCGCCGGCAGCACTTTCAGTGTCACCTCGGTCAGAATCCCCAGCGTGCCGTGGCTGCCGGTCAGCAGCTTGCATAAATCCAGGCCGGTCACGTTTTTCAATACCCGTCCGCCCGAGCGAATCACCTCTGCGCGCCCGCTGACCGCGCGGACTCCCATGACGTGGTCCCGCATGGCGCCCCACGCCACCCGTCGCGGCCCCGACAGATTCGTGGCCACCACGCCCCCCAAAGTTTGCGGCGCGTCGCTGCCCAGCAGGGTGCCCAGGTCGGGTGGCTCGGCGATGAGGTGCTGCCGGTTTTCCGCAACCGTCGCTTCGATGTCGCGCAACAGGGTGCCGGCCCGGGCGGAAATGACCAGTTCCTTCGGGGCATAAAACGTGATTCCGGACAGCGCGCGGGCCGACAGGGTGCGCGCCGCCTGCACCGGGCGGAGCATCGCCGACTTCGACCCGGCGCCGCACACCAGCAGCGGTTCGCGATCTCGCCGCGCGTTCGCGACTTCCGCGGCAACCCCCGGCTCGTCGGGCGGCTCGATCAAGCAGCTTCCTGCAACGGAAACACCTTGCTCGGGTTGAGCAGCCAGCCCGGATCGAAAGCGGTCTTGATCCGCCGCTGCTGGTCGAGTTCGGTGGGCGTGAACTGCACGTGCATCAGGTCGCGCTTTTCCACCCCGACCCCGTGCTCGCCGGTCAGGCAGCCGCCCACTTCCACGCACAGTTTCAGCACCTCCGCGCCAAATTCTTCTGCGCGCGAGAAACTGTCGGGATCGTTGGCGTCGAACATGATGAGCGGGTGCAGATTGCCGTCGCCGGCATGAAAAATGTTGGCCACTCCGAGGCCGTAGGACTCGCTCATCTCCTGAATGCGGCGCAGCACCTCGGGCAGCCGGCTGGTGGGGATCGTGCCGTCCATGCACAAATAGTCCGGGCTGATCCGGCCGACCGCGCCGAACGCGCCTTTTCGCCCCTTCCAGATCGCCAGAACTCTCTTCCGCCGAAGCCGAGATCCGCAGGCTGATCGGATCGAACGGCTCGCAGATCGACTTGATGTGGCCCAGCAATGCGTCCTGCTCGGCAACGCTGCCTTCGACCTCGATGATCAGCATCGCCTCGGCGTCGAGCGGATACCCGGCATGGGCGAATGTTTCGCAAGCGTGGATCGCGGGACGGTCCATGAATTCCAGGGCCACCGGAATGATTCCCGACGCAATGATCGCGTCCACGCAGGCGCCGGCAACCTCGTTGCTGCGGAAGGCGGCCAGCATCGCGCGCTGGCCTTCCGGGCTGCGCAGGATGCGCACCGTGACTTCGGTAACCACCGCAAGCTGGCCCTCGCTGCCGGTCAGCAGCCCCAGCCAGTCGTAGCCGGCCGCATCCAGATGGGCGCCGCCGATATCGACGATCTGGCCGTCGACGGTGACGATTTTCAGCCCCAGCAGGTTGTTGGCGGTCACCCCGTAGCGCAGACAGTGCGCGCCGCCGGAATTCATGCCGACATTGCCGCCGATCATGCACGCAAGCTGGCTGGATGGGTCGGGCGCATAGAAAAATCCATCCGCCGAGACCGCCTGGGTGATGCCGACATTGGTGACGCCCGCCTGCACCGTGGCGCATCGGTCGGCAAAATCGATCTCCAGGATGCGGTTCATCCGCATCATCCCCAGTACCACGCTGTCTGCCATCGGCAGCGCCCCGCCCGACAGGCTGGTGCCCGCGCCGCGGGGCACCACGCGCACGCCCTCGTGATGCAGGAATGCCATGACCGCCGCCACCTGTTCGGTGGTCTCCGGCAACGCCACCACCATCGGCGGCTGACGGTACGCCGAAAGACCGTCGGTCTCGTATGGTTTCAGGCGCAGCGTGTCGGCGATCACGCCACTGGCGGGCAGCAGCGCGCGCAGGCCCGCGACGATGGCCTCACGCTTGGCCAGCACATCGCGCTTCGGCGCAGGTTGAGCGATCATGGTTCCTGCCTTCCCGCCCACGGCCCCCTGGAGAATGGGATGCGCGCGCGAGACGGGCAAGGCCGCGGGACTACCCCTGGCGAGCCTTCATCCGGGGGTTCTTCTTGTTGATGACGTAAACGCGGCCGCGCCGGCGCACCACGCGGCAGTTCTTGTCGCGAAGTCTTGGCCGACCGCAGGCTGTTGCGGATTCTCATGAAACGGGTCCGGGTTGTGCGGAGCGAAGAGGCGGGGTGTATGGGTGCGCCCCCGCCATGTCAACGGACTCGGAGCCACGCGTGAGCCAGCAGACAAGCGCCCGCCCCGCCCCCGCGTGGGCGGGTTTCTTGGTTGCCGCGTTCGCCTTGGTGGGTTTGATGGGTCTGTTCGCGACCTACGCGGCACCGCTGCCGTTGGCTCGGGCGCTCGCGCGCGAAGCCGCACTGGACGACGCGCTGGTCGCGGCCGGCGGCCCGCAGCCTCAGGAAGCTTTTGACCGCCTGCGCGACCGGCTCGGCGAAAGCGCCGATGCGATCCTGCCGTTGGGCAGCGATTTCGCGGCCCGGGTGGCGCGTGAGCGGTCTGACATGCGGCAACGCTTCCTTCGCGAGGCAGCGATAGTGGCGGCCCGGCTGCGCTGGGAAGTCGTCCTGGTGACGCTGAGCGCCGCGGCGTTCGGCGTTGCGGTGCTCTATGCCGGACGGCGCGCCTGAAGAAAGGACGCCGAAAGACCGCATGGCCCCGTTCGCGTGCGCCAAGGCTCGATTCGGGTTCGTTTCTCGGGTATATTGCATGCGTATCAGATTGGCAGGGCTATGGAACCGCCAAGCGAACACCAGATTGCCGAGGGGCCGGTGCCGGACCTCGTCCTGTTCGCATTGCGCCGTGCCGCTTCGCTGTTGGGCCAGGACCTGCAGGACCGGCTCGCCGGCGAGAAGATCCCCCCGTCCGCCTATGCGACCTTGGCCCTGCTGGAAAAGCGGCCGGGCGCACGGCAAAGCCAGCTCAGCGAGATGCTGGGCATGCGGCGCACCAATCTCGTTCCATTGCTCGCCAGCCTGGTGGAGCGCGGGTTGTGCGAGCGCCGGGCTGTCCAAGGTGACCGGCGCGCAACCGCATTGTTTCTGACCCCGGCCGGAACCGAGCTTCTGCGCCGGTGCGAGACCGAGTGCCACGCCCACGATGCCCTGTTTTCCGGCCGCCTTGGACCCGGCGGTCGTGCCGATCTGATGAGCCTGCTGCACCGCCTGACCGACGGCGGGTTCGACCCGTCCCGCAGAACGCCGGCCGTCTAATCCCAGGCCGGCTCAGGCGCGGAGCGGTTGGCCTGGCTCGGACAGGACGGCACCGAGCCCCATACGGCCCTCCGCGGCACCCCGCGCAATGGTGGCCAAGTCGCGGTAGAAGGTCAGCCCGCGTGCGGTGCGACGGGCCAGCACCCTACGGCGATCCTCGCGATCCTCTTCACGAGCCAGCAGATCGGTACTGAACCAGACGGTCCATGACCCGCGTCACCCCGGGGCGGGAAATGTTCATCAGGTCGGCCAGGCTGCTGACCGTCTGGACCTCGTCGCGGGTGTACACGATCATGAACGCGCTGAGTTGCCGCGCCGTCAGGTCGCGACCGTCCCGGCGCACGAGGGCCAGCAGGACGTCGCGCACCAGATCGATCCGCGGCTCGGGTTGGGGCGCAGGCGCCCTGGGGCTACTGAGGACCTTGGCGGGGTTGCGCCCGGAGATGGCAGCATGGGCGGGGGCGAGGGCGGCGGCGGTCTTTTGGGACATGGCACCTGTCACTGACGCTGCATGTCTACCATTGTGTTCCACGAGTTTTGCGAAAGGCAACCGCTTTTTCACAATTGTTGACAAATTCACGATTGCCTGTGCGTAAGTTGACACTCGACCGGACGAATCTGCCCGCGGACACGCTGGCCATGGCGCGCTTCCTACTTGGCCAGCGCGTGGTCCGGGTGCTGCCGGAGGGCCTAATGGCCGGCCGAATCGTCGAGACCGAGGCCTACCCGCCGGGCGATCCCGCCGCGCATCACTATCGGCGCATGACCGAGCGAAACCGCTCCTTGTTCCTCGAGCGCGGTTTTGCCTATGTCTATCGCGCCTACGGCACTTGCTGGATGCTGAACGTCGCCAGCGAGAGCGACGGCGTGGGCGCCGGCGTGCTGATCCGAGCCTTGGCGCCCGAGCAGGGCCTGGCACTGATGGCGGCGCGTCGCGGCAATGTGCCGCCGCGCGACATCGCCCGCGGCCCGGGTCGCCTGGCCGCCGCACTGGCGGTGGACCGCAGCCTGGACGGGGTCGATCTCTGCACGCCCGGGCCGCTGTATCTGGCGCCGGACGATCGCCAGCTTGGCGAGATCGGCGTCAGCGTGCGCATCGGCATCACCCGAGCCAGCGAAAAGCCGTGGCGTTTCTTCCTCCGCGGCAGCCGTTTCGTCAGCGGCCCCGCCTGGTTGAACCGCGGCGAGCCGACCCCTGCCGAAACGTCCGTCGCCTCCCTATAACAACGTCCGTCATGCAAGACCCCTACGACGTGCTGGGCGTGCGCCGCGGCAACTCCGACGAGACGATCCGCAAGGCGTATCGCAAGCTGGCCAAAAAACACCATCCCGACCTCAATCCCGGCAAGCCGGAGGCGGCGGAGCGGTTCAAGGCGATCAACGCCGCCAACGATCTGCTGTCCGACCCCGAAAAGCGGGCGCGCTTCGATCGCGGCGAAATCGACGCCGAGGGCCACGAGGCGGCTCCGCGCGGTTTTTGGCGCGAACACGGCGATGCCGGCCGCGCCAGAGGCGGCTTTGCCAATGCCGGAGCCGGCGGGGGGTTTTCTGCCGAGGATCTGGAATCGCTGTTCGGCCAGGCGTTTCGCGGCGGCGGATTTGGCGAGGACTTCGCCAACGCGACCAGGCGGGGAGGCGACGTGCAGTACTCGCTGACGGTGGACTTTCTGGATGCCGCCCGCGGCGCGGTGCGGCGCCTGACGCTGCCGGACGGACGGACGCTGGACGTGACCATCCCGCCCGGCCTGCGCGACGGGCATGTGCTGCGCCTGAAGGGTCAGGGGCGTCCGGGACGCAACGGCGGCCCGGCCGGGGACGCGCTGGTGGAAATCAGCGTGGCGCCGCACCCGTATTTCCGCCGAGAGGGCGACGACATCGTGCTGCGCTTGCCGATCACGCTGCAGGAGGCGGTGCTGGGAGCCGCAGTGGACGTGCCCACGCTGCAGGGCCGGGTACGCGTGACCGTCCCGGCAGGGTCGGCCAACGGCCGGCGGCTGCGCCTGAAAGGGCGCGGCATCGGCAGCGGCCATCAATACGTGGAATTGGAGGTGGTGCTGCCGCGCCAGCACGAGCCGGCGCTGGCCGAGTTTCTGCGCGGCTGGACTCCGGCCCACCCGTTCGACCCCCGTGCCGGACTGGAGCAGCCATGATGCGGCTGGCGGCGGTCTGTGCCCTGATCCCCGGCCTGGCGCCCGAGGAACTGACCGACTGGATCGCGCGCGGCTGGGTGCAGCCGGGCGGCGATCCGCCCGACTGGCTGTTCGCGGAATGGGACGTGGCCCGCGTGCGCCTGGTGCGCGATCTGCGGCTGGATGTGGGCGTGGAGGAGGAATCGCTGGCGCTGGTGCTGTCGCTGCTGGACCAGGTCTATGGCCTGCGCCGCGCCATGCGGGCGGTGCTGGAGGGTCTGCAGGGGCAGCCCGAAAACGTGCGGCGGGCGGTGCTGGACCGGCTGGAGCCCTAGCGGCGGTCCGCCAGCGGGCCGGTCCGGCGCATGGTCGGCAAAGCCTCGCTTCCCTTTCCGCACCGGCCTCACCATCCTGCCGCCATGTCCACCACCGACCCTGCCCTGCTGTCCGCCGAGGATTTGCTGGGCCTGTTCGCCCGCGGCGCGCTGAGCCCGTCCGAGGCGCTGCGCGCCGTCACCGATCGCATCGACCGCCTGAACCGCCGCCTGCACGCTTTTGCGATCATGGACCCGCACGCCGAGGCCGCGGCCGCCGACAGCACGGCGCGCTGGCGGGCAGGGCGGCCGATCGGCCCGCTCGACGGCGTGCCGGTCACGATAAAAGATCTGGTGGACGTGGCGGGCCTGCCGACACGGCGCGGCAGCCGCCTGACCGAGGCCACCCCGGTGGCGGCCGACGCGCCGCTGGTGCTGGGACTGCGCAGCGCCGGGGCGGTGATCGTGGGAAAGACCACCACCACCGAATACGGCTGGAAAACCCCCGGCAACTCGCCGCTGCACGGCATCACCCGCAATCCCTGGAACACCGAGCTGACCCCCGGCGGCTCCTCCTGCGGCGCCGGAGCCGCGGCGGCGGCCGGGTTCGGTCCGCTGCATGTCGGCACCGATGCCGGCGGCTCGATCCGCATCCCGGCGTCCTGGTGCGGCGTGGTGGGCCTGAAGCCAAGTTTTGGGCGTGTGCCGCAATGGCCGCTGGGCGGTTTTGCGCCGCTGGCGGTGGCCGGCCCGATCACGCGCACGGTGCGCGACGCGGCACTGATGCTGTCGTCCATGGCCCGGTTCGACTGGCGCGATCCGTTCTGCCTCCCCGACGACCCGCGCGACTGGCGCACCGGGATCGAGGACGGGGTGGCGGAGTTGCGGGTCGCCGTGCTGCGCCACCCCGGTTTTGACGCGCCGGTGGACTGGGAGGGTATCTCGGCCGTCGAAGACGCGGCGAGAATACTGATCGAGGCGGGCGCCGAGGTCGAGGAAGCCGATCCCGGCCTGCCCGACACCAGGCTGGTGTTCGGCCGCCTCTGGAGCGTGGCGCTCGGGCGGCTGGTCCAGGCGGTGCCGGAAGCCAGGCGGCACATGCTCGACCCCGGACTGCTGGAGGTGGCGGCCTCGGCCGACACCGTGCCCGCCACCGACATGATGGAGGCGGAAGCGCTGCGCATCGCCACGGCCCACGCGATGGCAGGACTGCACCGCCGCTATGACCTGGTGCTGTGCCCCGCGGTGCCGAACGGCGCGCTGCCGGCCGACGCGCCCACCGTCAATCCGGTAGAGGCGCTGTGGTCGCAGTGGGCGCCCTGGACGTTTGTGTTCAACCTGTCCCGCCAGCCGGCGATTAGCGTGCCGCTCGGGTTTCGCGCCGACGGCATGCCGCGCGCGGTGCAGATCGCCGCCGCGTTGTACAGGGACGACCTTTTGTTGCGCGCCGCCCGCACGCTGGAAGTGGCGCAGCCCGGGACGGTGCCGCAGATGGCCTAGCAGGTGCGGCGCGCGATTGTTTTTTTGGGAGAGCGATCCGAGTGTGTGCTGGCCATGGCGGGCGATACGACCTACGCTCAGGCCGTCGCAGAATCAGTTCGGACAGCACGGCGGAGGACGATCGGATGATGCGGTTTCGGGCTCGGCGTCTCACCCCCTTGCTGAGCCCGGCGCTCCTGGCCCTGGTCTGCGCGTCGTGTTCCGGCGTGCTGCCATATTCGCGCCAGGATCTTGGGGACCGGCTCGAGAGGCGTCTGACGCCGGACATCGAAGCCGGTCGGGCTTCGGTACAGCCATTGCCTCGCGGCGCCGCCCGGGTCATCGTTACCAACCAAACCCTGTTTCCGGGCGGCGGGACCGAACTGGACGACGACGGCCGCAATGTGCTTGCCCGGGCCATCGAGGGCCTGCTGGACCCGCGGCTGTTACGCATCCAGCTGGCGGACGCGTCCACGGCGCCGGTCGATGTGCAAGCTGCACGAACGCAGGCCGTGACGAAATATTTTACCGAGAACGGGCTTGGGGCGACGCTGCAGCCCGCCGCCGCGCGGCCGGGAATGGCGCCGGCCGGGGTCGCCGTGGCTCCGCAGGCGCTGACGATCACCGTCATGCTCGTGTCGCGCTGACCGCAAATGGCGTGCGGCCATGGCCGTCGCACACTATAAGATCGGCGCAGCGCTCCACGGGCAGAGACGCACCCCTCCCCCGGCGGGAGAGGGCGGCCGGCGGCTACCGAATCCCCGCGTCGATCAGCGGCACCAGTCCGCCGATGGTCTGCGGCGTCACCACACCCGCGCCGGTGTTCAGCGACAGGCCCGGCATCTTGTATTTCGCGCTCATCACGCACTGCACCACCGGAAAAAAGCCCTGCAGGTACAGCAACTGATCCAAGGTTGCCGACACATAGCCGCTCTTCAGGCCGTCGATGGTGGCCGGCGCCAGATCGATGCCGCCTACCGTAATGTCACCGGGTTTTTTGCCCGCCTTCTTCAGCACGTCGGCCAGCACGCCGGTGACGCCGCCGTGCTGCGTGCCGATCGCTTTCAGCCCGGGATGCGACTGCACGTAAGCGGTCAGTACCGGCACGGCGAGCGACGGATCGCTGTTGGCTTCTTGCGTAATCTCCAGCCGGTCCACTTTCAGCCCGGCCTTTTCCAGCGTGTCGGCAAGACCTTTTTCGGACTGGCCGCGCTCGGCCTGGCTGAATACGCCATACACCATGGCCTGGTCGCCACTTTTCAACCCACCTGCCTTGATCATGGAATTGGCGGTGAGCGTGCCGCCTGCATACAAATCCACGCCGGCATAGCCGAAACCTTTGGTGCCAAACTCTTTTTGCAACGGCGTCAGCGGGCTGTTGCCGTCGGTGACGACGATGCCCTGGTCCGTGGCCTGCTTCACCAAGTCGCTAAAGGCGTCGCTGCCGGGATGGCCCATGATGACGATGCAGGCCGGCTTGGCCGCCATCGCCTCCTTGAACTGCTGGATCATCGTCTCGGGCGCCCAGGCCGAGAACTGGCTGTTCAGCTTGTCCACACCCAACGCCGTCGCGGCTGCTGCGGCGCCGGTCTGCCGCGCGAGCGTGGCGCCATCTCCGGGATTGCCGCCCATCTGCATGTAGATGGTCAGCCCTTTTCCGGGCGCGTCGGCTGCGCGTGAAGATGCGCAGCCCAGTGCCAGCACGGCGGCAGTGGCGAACAGAAGTTTCCTCATGGTTCCCTCCTTGGTTGCAGGTTCAGTGTGATCCGGGCGCCGGCCGTGGTACGGCCGCGCGCATCGCCGGGCGGCGGAAGCGCGAGAAGATGGCGGCGCGCCGGGCGGGCTGTTCCACAAGCAAGTAGAACACGATGGCGATCAGGAAGATGAGGCCCTGGACGGTGCGCACCCAAGCCCCGGTGAGCCCCGACGCCACCAGCCCCGCTTCCAGAATCCAGATGATCAGGCAGCCGAACACGGTGCCCACCAGGGTGGCGCGGCCGCCGAAGATGCTGGTGCCACCGATCAGCACGGCGGCGATGGCGGTCAGCAGATAGCCCTGGCCCTGGTTGCCGAAATAGTTCTTGTTCTCCAAGGTGAGCATCATGGCAGCGACCGCCGCCAGTGCGCCCATCAACGTGAACAATGTTATCTTTTCCCGCGCCACGTCGATGCCGACAACGCGCGCCACGTCGTTGGAGTCGCCCAGGAACAGCACGTGCTCGCCGAACCGGTGCCGGTTCAGGATGAACCACAGCAGCACCACGATCAGCGCGGTCCATAGCGCCTGCACGGAAATCTGGTCCTGCCAGGCGACAGAGTTCGGGTCGCCGAGCACGCCCACCAGCACGCCATACACGCTGCTCTGCTCGGCGCCGCGCAACGCATAGCTCTTGCCGCCCGACAGCACGGTGGCCATGCCGGACCAAAAAAACTGAGTGCCGAGCGTGGCAATGAAACTCGGCAGGCCGACACGGGCGATCAGCACGCCGTTGACCGCTCCCACCAGCATGCCTGACGCCAGCGCGCCCACGACCGCCAGCCAGCCGAGTTCGTATTGCTTGAACAGAATGGCGAACACGAAGCCGGAGAAAGAGATAATGGCGGGGAACGACAAGTCGATTTCGCCCGCGCCTATCACGAATGTCAGGCCTGTCGCCAGCAGGATCAGCGGCGGCGCGGTGGATAGCAGCGTGGTGTAGATGTTCGGCCGGAGAAAAACCTCTGGGGCGGTGTACATGAACAGCGCCAGGATCAGCGCGAACACCACAATGATGGGCAGGCCCTCGACGCGCGACCATGTGCTGGGGGCGGCGCGGGCATGCGCCATCAGTGCGAGCCCTGCAGGCCGATGAGGTATTCGGTCAGCTCGGGCACTGTCATGTCGCGCGGAAAAATGTCCGCGACGATCTCACCGCGATCCAGCACCACCAGCCGGTCAGCCACCTCGTGCACATGCGCGAGATTGTGCTCGATGTAGATGCAGGCTCGTCCCGAGGCTTTTATCCGGCGCACGAAATCCAGGACTTTGCGCACTTCTTTTACCGCCAGCGCGGCCGTTGGTTCGTCCAGGATGATGAGGTCAGAGTTGAAGTGCATGGCGCGGCCGATGGCGATGCCTTGCCGCTCGCCGCCCGACAGGTCGCTGACAGTGCTGTCCACGGTAATGCCGACGCCGCGAAAGCCAATGGTGGTGAGCAGAATCTCTTCGGCAATGCGTTTTTGCTCGCGCACTTTAATGAAGCCCAGGCGGTCGGTGATCTGCCGGCCGACGAAAAAATTGCGCCAGAGCGGCTGCTTTTCGCCTAGGGACTTGTCCTGGTACACCGTCTCGATCGACAGTTCGTGCGCGGCGCCCACGGAGAATTTTTGTGCGTTGATTTCTTGGTCGCGGACAAAGATGCGCCCGGCGCTAGGCGCCATCACGCCGGTCAGCGTTTTGATCAGCGTGGACTTGCCGGCGCCGTTGTCGCCGATCAGCCCGACCACTTCGTTGCGGCCGATCGCCAGATTGATGTCGCGCAGTGCCTGCACGGCGCCGAAATATTTCTGCACGCCTTCCATACGCACGATGTGTTCAAAATCGCCCGCCACCGTGCGCTCCGCCTCTCTCCCCGGCCAATTCATCCGACAATTGCAGTGGCCTGTCAACGCGGCGGGCAGGCGCTACACTGGCCGCAACGACAGGGAGGAGACCATGTCCGAGTTCTTGACCGGCGACCCGCACGATGTCCGCGACCGGCGCATGCGGGGCTTAATTTTTGGCCACACCCGGCTGGAGAAACTGTTCACGGGCTGCCGCTGGGCCGAGGGACCGGCCTATTTCGCGGCGGGACGGTATCTGGTCTGGTCGGACATCCCCAACGACCGGCTATTGCGTTATGACGAATGCGACGGCCACGTCTCGGTGTTCCGCCAGCCCTGCCACAACGAGAACGGCCATACCGTCGACCGGCAAGGGCGGCTGCTCTCCTGCGAACATCGGGGCCGTTGCGTAAGCCGCACCGAGCATGACGGAAAGCGCACCGTGCTGGTGTCCCGCTTCGAGGGCAAGCCGCTCAATTCGCCCAACGACGTGGTGGTGAAAAGCGACGGCACGATCTGGTTCACCGATCCCACCTACGGCATCGATAGCGAATACGAAGGCGACCGGGGCGAAAGCGAAATCGGCGCCAGTCACGTGTACCGTTTCGATCCGCACACGCGGGCGCTGAGCGTGGTGGTGGACGATCTGCTAAAACCCAATGGGCTGGCGTTCTCGCCGGACGAAAAGCTGCTGTACGTGGTCGATACCGGCAACACGCACGACCCGAACGTGACGCCAAAAATCTGCGTCTATCCGGTGATCGACGACGGCCCGAAGCTGGGCGCGGGGAAACTGTTCAGCGAGTGCGACGCGGGATTGTACGACGGTCTGCGGGTCGACGAGCAGGGCCATATCTGGACCTCTGCCGGCGACGGCGTGCACGTGATCCATCCCGACGGCACGCTGCTGGGCAAGGTGCCGGTGCCGGAGTTGGTCGCTAATGTCTGTTTCGGGGGTGTCAAGCGCAACCGCCTGTTCATTTGCGGACAGACGTCGCTGTATGCGCTGTACGTCAACGCGCATGGTATCAAAGTCTGCTGATGGCGCCATCTCGCCCGATGCTCATCCTTATAGCGTGGTCATCGACCGAGCGCGGCCTTCGAGCCTCGGGGCGTTCTTGCCGCGCAACTGGTCCGCCGGCAGGGGCCGCCCGAACAAGAAGCCTTGGCCCTCGTCACAGCCGATCTCGGCCAGTAAGTGGCATTGGGCCTCGGTCTCGACGCCTCCGGCCACTACGCAGAGGCCGAGCGCGTGGCTCGCGGCAACAACGGCTTTGACAACCGCCGCATCCTCGCGGTCCTCCGGCAGGGCACGCACCAAGCAGCGGTCGAGCTTCAGCGCGGTCAGCGGCAGGCGCCGCAGCACCGACAGGCTGCCCAATCCGACGCCGAAATTGTCCACCGCGATTCCCACGCCCAGGTCGCGGATCGCGGACAGCGTCAGCACCGCATCCGGGCTGATGTCCACCAGCATGGTTTCACTGAGCTCGATGATCAGGCTTTCGGGCGGCAAGCCGCTCTCGTCCAGCGCGCTGGCTACATGGCGCAGAACGGCACCCTCGGCGAACTGCCGGGCCGACACGTTGACCGAGACCGTCTCGCCCGGCCATTCCAGCGCGGCTGCACAGGCAGCGCGCAGCGCCCAGGCGCCGATCGGGACGATGGCACCGCACTCCTCGGCCACCGGCAGAAAGGCCGCGGGCGGGATCAGGCCGCGGCGCTGCGGCCAACGTATCAGCGCCTCGGCCCCGGTCGGCCGGCGCGACTGCAACTCGATCCGGGGCTGGTAATGCAGGACGAATGTCTCCGCCGCTGCGGCGGTTTCAAGCTCTTGCCGGGCTTGGCGACCCTGGGCGGACGCCGCTCGCTTGCTGGAGGCCACACGAAAGCGGGGCGGCAGAGAGGCAGCGACTGAAACCACCGAGACCGCTTGGCTAATCCGCCGCATATTCGATCCCCGCCCTGGTTATGGCCCAGCTCCCGCCGATACGGGCTGCTCGGGGCACAGCAGGCTTTGAATATGGGACAGGTTGCTTAAACAAGCGTTTTCTCTCGACCTAATACTGCTCTCTCGAAAATGAGAAGGGTTTCATGCCGGGTGGGTTGCCGCGGCAAATCTATGGGCGCCCAGCATCTGTGGTTAGCGGCCGCAGAGGCCAGGGTCATGTAGCACTGGCAGCCGCAGCGGACCGCGGCCATAGTACCGCTTCGCTGCTGCAGGAGGAGCTCATGCCGCACGCCGCAAAAACCGGGGCGCCGATCGAGGTCTGGAGCTGGCCCACGCCGAACGGGCATAAGGTCCATATAGCGTTGGAGGAACTGGGGCTGCCTTACACCGTGGTGGCGGTCGATATCGGCGCCGGCGAGCAGTTCCGGCCCGAGTTTCTGGCGATCACGCCGAACCATCGCATTCCCGCCATCGTCGACCCGCAGGGCCCAGGCGGGCGGTTTTCCCTGTTCGAGTCGGGCGCGATCCTGATCTACCTGGCCGAGAAAGCCGGGCGCCTGATCCCCGCCGATCCGGTCGCCCGCTACCTCTGCCTGCAGTGGCTGATGTTCCAGATGGGCGGGGTCGGGCCGATGTTCGGCCAATACAACCATTTTGCCGCCTACGCGCCGGAAAAACTGCCGTACCCGATCGAGCGCTACACCAACGAGGTGAAGCGCTTGCATCGCGTGCTGGACAAGCGGCTGCAGGAGGCAGCGTTTCTGGCCGGCCAGGATTATTCCATTGCCGACATCGCGACGTTTCCCTGGGTGCGCAACCCGGACCGGCGCGGCATCGACCTTGCCGATTTTCCAGCGGTCAAGCGGTGGCACGACGCCATTGCCGAGCGGCCGGCAGTGAAGCGCGGGGTGGAAGTGCTCTCGGAGCGGCAGCGGAAGGGGCCGATGTCGGAGGAGCAGAAGGAGGTGCTATTCGGGAAGGCTCAGTTCGCGGCGCGGTAGTGGAAAATATTCGACGCCGCTAGCGCAAAGCTCAGCTTTGGGAAAGGCCGAAAAGCCGGCCCTGGCTATTTGATCTTTGCTTCCTTGAAGGCGACGTGCTTGCGCGCCACCGGGTCGTATTTGCGGAACTCCAGCTTTTTCGTCTGGGAGCGGGCGTTCTTCTTTGTGACGTAGAAAAAGCCAGTGTCGGCGGTGGAGACCAGCCTGATCTGGACGACGTTGGCCTTGGCCATAGCAAAAATCCTCGCAATGAGGTGGGGTAATTGCGCATCGCGCGGCTTGGCGTCAAGCCGGCGATGCGCCCTCAGGCCGGCGTGCTGGCCCTGTCCAGTGTCTCGATGTCGTCCTGATCGAGATCGAGCTGCGTAGCGCGCACCAGGTCCTCGATCTGATCCAGCCGTGTGGCACTGGCGATCGGCGCGGTGATGCTTGGCCGCGCCATTAGCCAGGCCAGCGCCACCGCGGCGGCGCTGGCCGAGCGCCGAGCGGCGACGGTGTCCAGCGCCGCCAACACGCGTCGGCCATGCGCATCGAGGTATTTGCCCATGCCTTCACCACGCGGGCTTTTGGAGAAATCGGCCTCGCTGCGGTATTTGCCGGTGAGAAATCCTGCGGCGAGCGCAAAATAGGGAATCACCCCGAGACCTTCGCTCCGGCACAGGTCTTCCAGCGGCCCCTCGAACGCCGCGCGCTCCATCAGATTATAGTGCGGTTGCAGCGTCTCGTAGCGCGGCAGTTTTTCCCGTGCGCTTACGTCGAGTGCTGCGCGCAGGCGCTCGGCGGTGTAGTTGGAGGCGCCGATCGCGCGAACTTTTCCCGCCCGCATCAGTTCCGCGAATGCGGACAGGGTTTCTTCCAGCGGTGTTGCTTGGTCGTCCTGATGGGCCTGGTACAGGTCGATGCGATCGGTGCGCAATCTCTGGAGAGACTTGTCGCATTCCTGCATGATCCAGGCGCGGGAAAGTCCTGTGCCA
This sequence comes from uncultured Pseudomonadota bacterium, assembly GCA_963822705.1. Taxonomy (GTDB): domain Bacteria; phylum Pseudomonadota; class Alphaproteobacteria; order Acetobacterales; family Acetobacteraceae; genus CAVRQM01. The sequence goes on along the minus strand of CAWGIX010000004.1, from coordinate 56,511 downwards.
TCCGGCATGGCGCTGCCGACCTTGGTGGCAATGACGATCTGGTCGCGCTTGCCGCTGCGCGCGAGCCAGTCCCCGATTACCGTTTCGCTCTCGCCGCCGCGATGGCCCGGCACCCAAGCCGAGTAGGTATCCGCGGTGTCGATGGCAGTGAGCCCGGCTTCCGCCATGCGGTCGAGCAGGCGATGCGAGGCCGCCGCGTCCGCGGTCCAGCCGAAAACATTGCCGCCCACCATGAGCGGGGGAATGGCGATGCCGGAGCGGCCGAGATGACGGTGCTGCATGGCTGTCTATAGCGTGCTCGGCCTGCGGAACGCCAGCCCTGGAGCGCTTCGATACGCCGATGTGGTTTTATGTGGCCGTGCCGCCGGGATTCCATCCGCGTCCCGCATCCCCGAATCCGATGCAGCCGGTCTCGCTCACGGCCACGGTATCTTCGAGTTTGATATAGCCGCGAGACGGATGCAGCATCGTGGTCTCGATCGAAATCACCATTCCGGCTTGCAGCGGCCGATCCTCGTCGTAACCGGGATAAGGCACGAAACCGGTGCTGGTCAGCCGCGGAGCTTCGTGGCTGATGATGCCCATGCCGTGCGCGGTGAAATGCGTATATGCCTTGTGCCTGGAGCGGTCGCGAAGCGCGAATGCCGGTGAGAACACGTCGCCGCCGCGTGCACCCGCCTTGATGGGCTGTCGCGCCGCCATCTGAATCGCGTCGATCTCCCCCAGCAAGTCGACCAGCTCGGCATCCGGCTCCCCAAGGATGCCCATGCGGCAGACGTCGCCGATATAGCCTTTGTAGTTGCCGCCTGAATCGATCGACAGCACCTCGCCCTCGCGCCAGACCTGGTCGGACGGCGCGCGATTGTGGCTCTGACCGGCGGTGATCAGGCAGTATTCGAAGTTCATGCCCCGGACGACTTCCTCGCGCTTGAGGGCTTGGACCATCTGGCGCTTCGTGCTGCCGGGGCCATGACCCGAGATCACCGCCATCATCGATGCGACAACCTTCTCGGATGCCTCCCGCAAAAGCGTCAGCTCCTCTTGTGTCTTTACCGCGCGCAGCCGCTCCAGCGGCAGAAGAGCGTCTGCAAACGTCGCGTCAGGCAGGCCCTCGCGCAAGGCGAGGAAGGCATCGGCGGGAACGAACGCCATTTCCACGCCGATCCGCCTCGCCTGGAGGCCGAGTTTGCGGATATGTCCGACGGCCAGCTCGGCCGAATTCCACGCTGCTCCAGCTGTTGGTCAGAACGGTCGGCATCCAGAATTTGCCGAGCTCGCGTTCGTAGGACTCCATTGTATTGCCGATATAGCCGGAGTCCTGCGGCCGTCCCTTGACGTATACGATGACGGGAAGATAGCGGCTGACCCCGATCGCATCCATGGCGTCGAAGAAAAAGAAGCGGTAGCCGCCGAGAAGATACTGGATGTTGTGCTTGCTGGTCAGCACGAGCACATCGAGGTTTGCGTCGTCCATCAACCGATCGAGATGGTCCGCGGCGAAGGGCAGGCCGTTGCCGCCGGAAACGGCCTGTTCATATGGTGCGACTGCGAGATCCATGTCTTCTTCTCCCGAAATAGTCAGCTGCGCCGGCTGTTGGACGGTTCTGATCCTATTTGAAGCGCGGTTACCCTGAGCACAAGGCGGTCCCTTCACGCGCGGGAACCCTGCCAGCGCTCGCTAGCCCGAAAGATCGCGGTATCGCACTGGCTCCCGCCGGCCCGAGCGCCATGAGCGGACCATCGCCTCGCAGACTTCCGCCGCGCGATAACCGTCCTCAAACGTCGCCGCCAGCGGCGCGACCGTGCGCTCGCCGGCGACGGCGGCCAGGAGATGGTGCGCCTGGTGCACGAAGCACTCGGCCCAGCCGATCGGGTGACTGCCCTGAATGCCGCCGTCGAACCAAAAATCCGCGAATGGGTGGCCGGGGCGGATCGCCTGGATGGTGCGGAACCCGGAACTGATGCCGTCGGCGATCTCCAGCTCGTTCAGCCGCTCGGCGTCGAATTTCAGCGAGCCTTTCGTCCCATCGACCTGAATACGCCCGGTATGGCCGTAGCCGCAGGCAATGCGCGAGCCTTCGATAGTGCCGATCGCTCCGTTCTGGAATTGCGCTATGGCGACGAAGGCGTCGTCTACCTCCACCTGCCGCCCCTCGCGCTCCGGCACCTGTGTCTTTCCGAGCGCCGCCACTTCCGCGATCTCGCCGACTATGAAGCGCGCCTGATCGATATGGTGCGCGCCCAAATCTCCGATGGCACCCGATCCGGCGACGCCGCGGTCAAAACGCCAGGACATGCGGTGATCCGGATCCAGGGCCGTCGACATCAGGTAGCTGGAACGGAACTGCAGAACCTCGCCGATCTGCCCGCTGCGCACGATCTCGCGCGCCAGTAGCAGTGCAGGGATGAAGCGGTAGACGAAGGCGCATTGATGCACCACGCCTGTCGTCGCGGTATCAGACCAAAGCCGAAAAGCCGTGTCCGCGTCGGGCGCTAGCGGCTTTTCGCAAAACACATGTTTGCCGGCTCGCGCGGCGGCCACGGTCGGGTCAAGGTGCAAATCGTTCGGTGCGGAGTTGATGAAAAGCCCCAAGCGTGGGTCTTCTGCAACGGAGTGCCAGTCGGTTCCCGTCTCCTCCCAGCCGAACCGGTCGCGGCAACGGTCCCGCGCCGCCTCGTTCAGGTCGGCGAGCGCGAGCAAGCGCGGCAGCAGCGGCGGGTGGGTCCGGATCAATTCGAGGGATCGCAGCAGCGTACGAGTGCATCATGCCGATGAAGCCCGCCCCGAGCATGCCAATCCCAATCGTCTCCGTCATCGACGTCCCCCTTGTTATTGCGGATATCGGTCGATCGCACCGACAAGCTTGCCCATACTATCCGATGGCACTGCGCCCGGTTGCAACAGCGTCGCCACTGAGGGAAGGTGCTGACGGTCGATTGCCTCGTGTCGATCCATCAGGAGGGGCTTCGAATGAACCGCAGTATCACGCACCATGTCATCACCGGACCGCGTCGCCGTGCGGTGTTGGCCGGGGTCGCAGGGCTGGCCGCGCTCGGCGTTGCCGGACCGATCCGCGCCGGCGCCTGGGCCGCGGGCGCGCCCAAACGCGGCGGCACGCTGCGCGCTGCATTCTCCGCCGACCCGGCGGGCTTCGACCCGCAGCGCGGCCCGAGCGGCATGTCGCACGTCGTCATCGAGCAGGTCTATTCCACGCTGATGGCGCTCGATCCCGACGCCAAGCCGTATCCGGAACTGGCCGAGAGCCACGAGGTCTCGCCTGACGGCCTGCAATACACATTCAAGCTGCGCGACGGGGTGGTGTTCCACAACGGCGACCCGCTCACTGCCGACGATGTAAAGTTCTCCTTCGACCGCTTGCGCGCGAAAGATTCGGGCTATTCGTACGGTTCGCAAGTGGAGACGATCGACAGCGTCGACGTTATCGACAAGCTGAACGTGCGCTTCAAGCTGAGCAAGCGCACCGGTCCGTTCCTGGTCTACATGGCTTTTCCGGGCAGCTCGATCGTGCCCAAGAAGCTCGTGGAGTCCGGCCATGACCTCAACGCCAAGCCGGTCGGCTCCGGCCCGTTCAAGTTCGTCAGCTACGAGCCGCGCTCGGCGATCAAGTTCGAGCGCAACGAACACTACTTCCAATCCGGCAAGCCCTATTTCGACGCGCTGGAATACCGGATCATTTCCGACACCACCGCGCTGACCGATGCGCTGATGTCCGGCGAGGTGGATTTTACCAACGAGGTGCCGCCAAAAGACTGGAGCACGGTGCAGGGCAACGCCGATCTCGCGACGCAGAGCGTGGAAGGTTCGCGCTTCTACTGGCTGCTCCCGAACAACAACTCCAAGCCGATGGACAACCCGAAAGTGCGGCAGGCGATCGGGCTCGCCATCGACCGCAAGGCGCTGGTCGCGGGCGCGTTCTTCGGCCAGGCCACGCCGATCCTCGGCGGCGTCATCCCGCAATGGAACTGGGCTTACGCCGATCTCAAGTTTTTCAAGGAAGGCGCCGATGTCGCGCGGGCAAAACAGTTGCTGGCCGAGGCCGGCGTGCCTGACGGCTTTGAGACTTCCATGACCATCGCGTCGTCGTTTCCGGCCATGGTGGCGATGGCGCCGATCATCCAGGCCAACCTCGCCGCCGTCGGCATCAAGGCAAAAATCGGCACGATGGAGATTCCACGCTATTGGGACGAAGTGTGGGGGCCGAGCAAGTTTGACATCACCACTATGTACTGGGTGAGCCCGCTGGCCGATCCGGACGATTTCGTAACCAACAATTACAAATGCGGCATGGCGATCAACGTGCAGAAGAGCTGCAGCAAACCTATGGACGCGGTGCTGGAGGAGGCCAAGACGGCGCCGACCTTGGAGGCGCGCAAGGCGGCCTACGCCAAACAGCAGCAGTTGTCGCTCGACGAGATGGATATCGTGCCGCTGGTCAACGCCTGGCTGCTGATCGCGTATACCAAGAAGCTGCAAGGTTTTCAGCCGCTGCGCACGGGTTTTCTCAAGACGCTAAAAGATTCCTGGTACGCCTGAGCGGGGACAGAGGTCGGTCAACGCCGGCCCCGCTTCGTCTTCATGCTCAGGCTGATCCTGACCCGTCTGGCGCTGTTCCCGCTGACCTTGCTGGTCGCATCGCTGGTACTGTTCGTCGCCGTCAACGTGGTGCCGGGTTCGGCGGCTCGCTCGGCGCTCGGCGTGGACGCGACGCCGCAGGCGATCATGCGCTTCGAGGCGGCCAACGGGCTCAACCGGCCACTCTATGTCCAGTACGGCGAATGGCTCGGCCGCGCTCTCACCGGTGATTTCGGCGTCTCGTTCCAGAACCGCGTCGCTGTCGGGCCGGAAATCACCAAGCGGCTGCCGGTGACCATGGAACTGGCCGTGCTGGCGTTCCTGATCGCCAACCTGATCGCCATTCCGCTCGGCTCGGCGGCGGCGATGTTCCACCAGAAGCGCACCGACGCGATCGTCAGCACGCTCGCCACTATTTTCGGCGCCATCCCGAGTTTCTGGCTGGCGACGTTGCTGGTGCTGCTGTTCGCGCTGACCTGGCGGGTGCTGCCGGCAGGCGGCTACACACCGATCGCGCGCGATCTCGGGCGCAATCTCTGGCAGATGGTGCTGCCGTCGCTGTCGCTCGGCATTGCCTCGTCGGCGCTGCTGACGCGCATCATGCGCACCTCGATGCTGGAAACGCTCGCCTCCGACTATATCCGCACCGCCTACGCGAAGGGCGCATCGCGCGGGCTGGTGCTGCTGCGCCACGCGCTGCGCAACGCCCTGATCCCGTTCCTGACCGTAGGAGCGGTGGAATTCGGTTTTCTGTTCGGCGGCGTGGTCATCATCGAGGACATTTTTCGCGTGCCGGGTATCGGCTCTCTGGTGCTGGTGGGCATCATCAACCGCGACTATCCGGTGCTGCTCGCGGCAGCGCTGGTGGTGACAACCGTGGTGCTGACGGCGAACATGCTGGTGGACATCGCCGCGGGCCTGCTCGATCCGCGCCAAGTCCGCTCGCGCGGAACCAGCGGATGAGCACCGCGCCGCGGCTGCAATGGGGCCGCCACGGGCTGCTGGTGATCGGCGGTGCGCTGGCAGCGATTGTGGTACTGGCAGCGCTGTTCGCGCCGTTGGTGGCACCGTATTCGCCCTATGACCTCGACGTGGCCGCCATGCTGAAGGCGCCGGGCGGCGCACACTGGCTCGGCACCGACGAGGTCGGCCGCGACGTGCTCTCGCGCACCATCTTCGCCGCGCGCATCTCGGTGGAAGTGGCGCTGGTCGCGGTCGCGGTCGGCGCCACCGGGGGCATGATCGTCGGCATCCTGTCGGCCTATCTCGGCGGCATCGTCGATCTCGGCCTGATGCGGCTGATGGAGCTTCTGTTCTCGTTTCCGGCGATCCTGCTGGCGGTGGTGCTGATGGCCAGCCTCGGCACCAGCGTACTGAACGCGATGATTGCCATCGGCATCGTTTTCATCCCAGGTTTTGCGCGTCTCGCCCGCATTTCCACGCAGCAGGTGCTGCGGCAGCAATACGTCGATGCGGCGCGCACCATCGGCATGTCCGATGCGCGCATCCTGCTGCGCGAAATACTGCCCAACGTGCTGACGCCGATCCTGGTCGAGGCGGCGGTCGCTTTTTCCTACGCGGTGATTTTGGAATCCGCGCTCAGTTTTCTGGGCCTCGGGGCGCAGCCGCCGGAGCCGTCCTGGGGCAACATGCTCAACACCGGCCGCGGCTTCATGGGGCGCGCGCCCTGGCTCGGCATCGTGCCCGGCATGGCGCTGTTCCTTTGCGTGCTCGGCTTCAACCTGCTCGGCGATGGTTTGCGCGACGTGCTCGATCCGCACCTGAGGGAACAGTGATGCCGGACGCGCGTACCGGCCGCACTCGCCATCTCGGATCTCAGCATCGCTTTTGCCGCCCGCTTCGGCATGACCACGGTGGTCGAGCGCGTCAGCATCGAGGTCCGCCCCGGCGAGATCGTCGGCCTGATCGGCGAATCCGGCAGCGGCAAGACGGTGGTGGCGCTATCGGTGCTCGGCCTGCTGCCGCGCGGCGGGCGCGTTATCGAAGGCTCGATCCGTCTCGACGGCACCTCGGTGCTGGACCTGTCGCCGCGGCAGTTGCGCGAAATGCGTGGGGACCGGGTGGCGTTCATTCCCCAGGACGCGCTGCGGGCGCTGAACCCCGGCCTGACCGTCGGCAGGCAGGTGGGCGAGCCGCTCACCATCCATCGCGCCAGCGGCTGGAAAGCGGCGCTGCGCCGGGCGGTGGAGCTGCTCGCCTCAGTGCATATGCGCGAGCCTTCGCGCCGGGCGACGGAATACGCGCACCAGTTCTCCGGCGGCATGCAGCAGCGCGCCATGATCGCCATGGGGATCGCGTTGCAGCCGCGGCTGCTGATCGCCGACGAACCAACCACGGCGCTGGACGTGACGGTGCAGGCGCAGGTGCTGCAATTGCTGTGCGAAATCCGTGACACCCACGGCACCTCGGTGCTGTTCATCACGCACGATCTCGGGCTGGTCGCGGAACTCTGCGACCGTGTCTATGTGATGTATGCCGGCGTGGTGATGGAGCAGGGTCCGGTGCGCGCGCTGTTCGCGCATCCGGCGCATCCGTACACGCAGGCGCTGTTGCGCGCGACACCCACCGTGCATAGCGTCACCACGCGTCTCGAAGCGATCCCAGGTCAGATTCCGCTGCCGCGGGACTGGCCCTCCGGCTGCCATTTCGTGGATCGCTGCCCTCGCGCCTTCGACCGTTGCCGCACAGCGCCGCCGCTGCTGCCGGTCGCCGATGGCCATCTCGCGCGTTGCTGGCTGGCCGAAGCATGAGCCGGCCGCTGGTTCAGCTTGAGGGCGTGAGCAAGTCCTTTCATGGCGGCGCGCTGCGGTTCGGCCGTGCTGCAACGCCCGCTCCGGCCGTCAATGGCGTCAGCCTGTCGGTCGTCGCCGGGCAGACGCTCGGCATCGTCGGCGAGTCCGGCTCCGGGAAATCGACGTTGCTGCGCATCCTGCTGCGGCTGGTGCGGCCAAGTTCCGGCCGCGCGCTGTTTGACGGCCAGGATGTTTGGGCGCTGCGCGGGCGGGAGTTGCGGGCCCTGCGAAGGCGGGTGCAGGCAGTGTTCCAGGATCCGATGTCCTCGTTCAACCCGCGCCAGACCGTCGCCACCATTCTGGCAGCCCCGCTGGAAGTGCATCGCATCGGCACCCGCGCCAGCCGGCGCGACGCGGTCGCGGAAGCGTTGCAGCGGGTGGGGCTTGGGCCGGACCTCGCCTCGCGCCACCCACACCAATTGAGCGGCGGCCAGCGGCAGCGTGTCGCGGTCGCGCGCGCCATCATTTTGCGCCCGACGATCCTGTTGGCCGACGAACCGACCTCGGCGCTCGATGTGTCGGTGCAGGCGCAGGTGCTGAACCTGTTCAAGCAGACCCGCGTCGATCTCGGCCTGACTTGCATCTTCGTCAGTCACAATCTCGGCGTGATCCGCTACATCAGCGATCATGTCGCGGTGATGCGGCAGGGCTCGGTGGTAGAGCAGGGTCCGGCCGACGACGTGTTCACCTCGCCCCGGCACGACTACACCCGAGCCCTGCTCGCCGCGGTGCCGGACCCGGCCACATCGTTGGGGACTACGAGATGAGCGAAACCGCGATCACGCCCGATCGCATCGCCGCCGCCGAGACGCTGCTCGGCGTGAACTACTCCGACGCCGAGCGGGCGATGATGGCCGAGTCCATCGCCGCCCAGGTGGAACTGGCACGCCAGCGTCGGGCCGTCCCTATGCCGGAAACGCTGGCGCCGGCCACGCGCTTCGATCCGCGCTTGCCCGGGTTCGCCATGCCGAAACCAGGCCCGTTCCGGCCGAGCGACGATGACGCGCCGGATCTGCCGGAGGACGAGGCCGACATCGCCTACGCGCCGGTGGTCACGCTCGGCCGCTGGATCAAAACCGGCCGGCTTACCTCGACCCGGCTAACACGAATTTATCTCGACCGCATCGCCCGTATCGCCCCAAAACTGGAATGCTTCGCCACGCTGACGCCGGAGCTCGCCATGCGGCAAGCCGAGCGGGCGGACGGGCAGCTCTCCGCCGGCACGTGGCTGGGGCCGCTGCACGGCATTCCCTGGGGCTGCAAGGACATCCTTGACACCGCGGGCATCACCACCGCCTGGGGTGCCGAACCTTTTCGCGACCGCGTGCCCGCTGCCGACGCGTCGGTGGTGCGGCTGCTGGCTGAGGCCGGGGCGGTGCTGCTGGGCAAGCTGACCGTGGGCGCGCTCGCCTATGGCGACATCTGGTACGGCGGGCGCACGCGCAACCCATGGAACCTCGAGGAAGGCTCCAGCGGCTCCAGCGCCGGCTCGGGCGCCGCCACGGCGGCGGGGCTGGTCGGGTTCAGCCTCGGAACGGAGACGCTCGGCTCCATTGTCGCCCCATCGCTGCGCTGCGGGGCCACCGGCCTGCGCCCGACTTTCGGGCGCGTCTCGCGGAGCGGTGCCATGCCGCTGTGCTGGACGCTCGACAAGATCGGCCCGATCTGCCGCGCGGCGGAGGACACGGCGCTGGTGCTGCACGCGCTCAACGCGGCCGACCCGACCGACCCGTGCCAGGCCCATGCGCCGTTCGGCTACGACGCCGCGGCGCCCGTGGCGGGGCTGCGCGTCGGCTACTACGAAGCCGATTTTGCCGACCCGGACATAGTCGACCTCGACCGCGCGGCGCTGGAGGCGGTGCGCGGGTTGGGCGTGGAAGTGGTGGCATTGCAGCGGCCGGAACTGCCTTACGGGTCGCTGATGAGCACGCTGTTCGCCGAGGCCGCCGCGTCGTTCGAGCAGCTGACCTTGTCCGATCGCGACGACGAGCTGACCTGGCAGGAGCCGGGAGCGTGGCCGAACACCTTTCGAAAAGCGCGGTTCCTCTCGGCCATCGACCACATCCAGCTCGACCGCCTGCGCCGGCGCGTGATGCAGGACATGGACGCGGCGTTTCGCGAGGTGGACGCGATCTTCGGGCCGCCGCTGGCGGGTCCGATGCTGATCATCAGCAACTACACCGGCCACCCCTGCCTGGTGCTGCCGAGCGGTTTGCGCCAGAGCCCGACCCGCAGCCCGCTGTCGCTTGCGCGCGCCCGGCTCGACCAGGGCGAAGATACGGGCGGCCCGACCCACACCGTACCACACGCGGTCTGCCTGTGGGGGCGGCTGTTCGACGAGGGCACGATCGTGCGGCTCGGCGTGGCGCTGGAAGCAGTATTCGCGGTGCGCGACCGCCGCCCGCCGGTCGGGTAATCCCGCCCCGCCAGGGTATTGCGGACACTGCTCTTTCTCAGGCAAAACTGTCCTGCATGAGCGGCCATCTGCTGCAGACACTCGGCCGGCGTCTGCGGCTCGGAATGGTGGGCGGCGGCCTGGACTCCGTGATCGGGGAGACGCACCGCATCGCCTTTCAGGCGGACGGTCTGTTCGATCTGGTTGCCGGCGCCTTTTCGATCGACCCCGCCATCGCCCGGGAGACCGGGACGATGCTGCTGATCGCCGAGGACCGGATCTACGACGACTACCGGGACATGGCACGCAAGGAAGCAGCGCGGCCCGACGGAATTGACGTGGTCGTCGTGGCAACGCCGCCGCAGATCCACGCTGATGTTGCGGTGGCGTTCCTGAATAGCGGCATCGACGTGATTTGCGAAAAACCGCTGACTCTGGACGCTTGCCGAAGCTCAGGAACTGGAAGCGCTCGTCCACTCGTGCGGGCGCGTCTTCGTGCTGACGCACTGCTATTCCGGTTTCCCGATGGTGCGGCACGCACGCGATCTCGTCGCTTCAGGTGCCCTCGGCCGTATCAGGATTGTCGAGGCGGAGTTCGCCGGCGGCGCTCCCGGAGTGGCGGTAGAGCCGGAGGACCCCGCTCGGAGGCATTGGCGTTTCCGGACAGGCTCGGCAGGCAAGGAAGGGCTGCTCGGGGAAGTCGGCTCGCATGCCTATCACCTGATGCGATATGTGACGGGCACGACACCGAACCGTCTCGCGGCCCACATGCAGACCTTCGCCGCTGGTCGTGAAGTCTATGACAACGCGTATCTGACTTTCGACTACGCGGACGGCGCTGTCGGGCGCCTCTGGACGAGCTATGTCGCTACCGGGACTTCAGCATGGACTGGCGTTGCGGATCTATGGCGACGAAGCCTCAGTCGAGTGGCGGGAGGAGGACGCGGAGTTCCTCCGCTTCCGGCCATTGCGCAAGCCGGAGATGGTGTTTCGGGCCGGGCAGGACGAAACCTCGGAGGTCGTGGGCAAGTCGGCCCGGTTTCGGCCGGGGCATCCGGAGGGCTATGCCCTCGCCTTCGCGAACATCTACGTGGAGGCCGCGCAGGCGATCGTTGCCGTCAAGCAGGGCCGGTCGCCCCGCCCATGGCTGGACCACCTGCCGACCGTGCAAGACGGTGTGGCCGGCATGCGGATGCTGGAGGCTGCTGCCGCATCGAATCGACATGATGGGGCCTGGGAAGCGGTCCAGTAACATCTTACCCAGCGCGCGAAAATTCCCCACTCCGACGGACCTGCGCTGCGTCAGATTTTGCGTGCCCTGGTCTGCTCCATCTTCGATTATGGTTACGCCTCGCCGTCTCCAGCGCAGTGCCAGCCGCCTCCCGTGCTGACCCGTATTGGCCCGCTCTATCGGATAGGGAAGCTCTCCTTGCGCTCGGGCGAGCGCCGACGCTGCTTGCCGAAGCATGCCGGCCCTGCAGCGGGTTAAAACCCCCGCCCCGCATGGTGGCAGGCGGCGGACTGGTCCGGCGCGTGCACCAGAAGCGCCGGGTCGCTGGCACTGCAGATCGCGGTGGCAATCGGGCAGCGCGGGTGGAACCGGCAGCCGCTGGGCGGCGCTGCAGGGTCCGGAGTCTCGCCCGCGAGAATGATGCGCCGGCGACTACGCTCCACCGCCGGATCGGGCACCGGCACGCGCGGACAGCAGTGCCCGCGTGTAAGGATGCAGCGGGCGGGAGAACAGCGCCTCGCGCGGGCCCTCCTCGACGATACGGCCCAGATACATCACCGCCACGCGGCGGCAGGTATGCGCGACCACGCTGAGATCGTGCGAAATGAACAGCATCGACAGTCCGCGTTCGCGCTGGAGCCGGCGCAGCAGGTTGATGATCTGCGCCCGCGTGGACACGTCCAGCGCCGAGACGGGCTCGTCGGCGACGAGAAAATCCGGGTCCGTGCTGATGGCGCGCGCAATGACGGCGCGCTGCCGCTGACCGCCGGAAATCTCGTGCGGATAGCGCTGGGCGAACCCGGCCGACAGCCCCGACGCCACCAGCACGTCGTCCACGCGGGCCGGAATCATCCGTCGCGAAAGCCCTGGGCGCGCAAATGCTCCGCAAGCGTGGCGCCCAGCGTCATCCGCGGGTTGAGCGCTCCGGATGGGTCCTGGAACACCAACGCCGCGCCGCCGCCGCAACGCGCGCAAGCCGACCCGATCCGCCTTGGCAACGTCGTAGCCCTCGAATCGCACGCGAGCCCGCAGTCGGCGCCTGCAGGCCCACCAGTGTGCGCCCGAGCGTGGATTTCCCGAGCCGCTCTCGCCCACCAGGCCCAGGGTTTCGCCGGCGCCGACCGCGATGTCGACCCCGTCGAGTGCCCGCAGCACGCGTCCGCCCGGTAGCCGGTAATGGCGATGCAGACCTGCCGCCTCCACCAGCGGCGTCACCCGCTTCACCGGGCGCGCCGCGCTCCTACGCTGCGCGCCGCGGAATTTCAGGAGAACAGGCATGACGCAGCTGGCGTATGTGAGGCGGCGCTTTTGTGCCCTTGGCGGACGCGCGCGTCTCCATTTTGGACCGCGGTTTTCTGTTCGCCGATGCGATCTATGAAGTGGTCGCCGTGCTGGACGGCACGCTGGTCGATATGCGAGCACATATGGCACGGCTGGAGCGGTCGCTGGGCGAGATCGGCATTTCGACGCCCGAACCGCCGGCACGGATCGCTGCGCTGCACCGCGAGCTGGTGCAGCGCAACGCGGCTGGACGAAGGCTTCGTCTATCTGCAGATCACGCGCGGCGTCGGACATCGCAGCGGGATTTCGTGCCGCGGGAGAATTCCGCTTCGACGCTCACGATGTTTTCGCAGACCAGAAAGGTGGCGGACGTGCCGGCCGCGCGCACCGGCATCGCCGTGCGAGCATGCCGGACCTGCGCTGGGCACGACGCGACATCAAATCGACGGGGCTGCTGGCACAGGTGCTGGCCAAGCGCGAGGCGGCCGCGCGCGGCTGCGCGGAAGCGTGGATGGTGCAGGACGGGTATGTGACCGAGGGCGGCTCCTCCACAGCTTTCATCGTGCAGGGTCGCCGCATCGTCACTCGGCGCAACTCGCACACCATTTTGCCCGGCTGCACGCGCCGAGCCGTGCAGGCATTGGCGGAAGAGCGCGGCGTCGATGTGGAGGAGCGCGCGTTCACCATCGCCGAGGCGCAGCAAGCCGATGAGGCGTTCCTGACCAGCGCTACGAATTTCGTATTGCCGGTCGTCCGGATCGACGAGGTTGCGGTGGCGGACGGCACGCCGGGACCACTTTCGGTGCGCCTGCGGGAGCTTTATCTGGCTTTCGCGCGTGGCCAAATACCGGCCGCGGCAGCCTAGTCCGAGCAGGAACCGCGCAGGAGATCGACCCAAAAATCCTAGCCCGCCCGGACCCATGTCTGCGATCGGCCGAACAGCGAAATGCCGATGAAACCGCGCACCACAAGACGGCTTCCCCCATCAGTCAGCCGCAGTATGCAACGATAGACCGAGCCGTTCTCGGGATCTAGAATCGTGCCGCCATCCCAACGCTCTCCGTCCTGGTGCAGGCCGCGGATGATGTCGAGCCCCATCACCGGTTTGTCCCTGCGATCGTCGCTGCATTTCTGGCAGGTCGCCTCCCGCTTGGCTGGATCGACGATGCCCGTCACGCGACCGTATAGCAGCCCGTCGCGAGCGAAAATCTGCACTCGGCCGCTCTCCTGCCCGGTTTGGTCGGAAAACGTCCGCCAGGTGCCGACCGGGCTGTGGGTCTGCGCTACCGCCCCCGGCGAGAACGCCAGGACCACCGCGGCGAGGGCAAGCGCCCGCACCTGTCTGTCGTCAGGCATCGGCGCGGGGCAGCCACGGAATGCGCGATACCTCTATGCCGTCCTCGGCCAGCGCCTCCGCCTCCTCGGGCGTTGCCTCGCCGTATATGCCTCGTTTTCCGCTGGTTCCATCGTGGATGCGCCGTGCTTCGACGGCGAACTCGCCAGCCACGTATTCGCAGCGGCGCTCCACTTCCGCACGCAACCGCTGCAACACTGCACGCACTTGGTCGGGCATCGGTGGCCCGGGAGGCGCGGCCGGGGGCGGCGAGACCTGGGGAGAAGCCGGCCCGGGCTCGCCGGCGGGCTGGGGATTCGGCGGAGGGGGTGGCTCCGCCGCGCCTGCCTGCCTACGCGGCAGGGCAGGCGCCATCAGCGCCAGCACAACCCGCCGATCGCCGCAAAACGGGCATTCCAGCAAGTCACCTTGCTGCTGCTCACGGTAGGCGCCGCTGTCACGAAACCAAGCATCGAACTCATGCCCGGCGTCGCAGCGCAGCTGGTAGTGCATCATCGCGTGTTTCGAGCCGAGCGTGTCATCTGGGTGAAATGGCAGCCTCCGCCGCAGTCCACAAGACGGTTTGGCGCTCAGTCAGGCGGCCCGCAGCAACGGATCCAGCTTCCCGCCCCGGTCGAGTTCCGCCAGGTCGTCGGAGCCGCCGATATGGCGGCCGTCGATGAAAATCTGCGGCACGCTGGTGCGTCCGCCGGAACGCGTCTGCGCTTCCGCGCGCGCCGACGATCCGTGGGGTGCGTTGATTTCCCGTGTAGGGCACGCCCTTTCGTTCCAGCAGTGTTTTGGCCCGCGCGCAGTACGGGCACCAAGCCTGGGTGTAAATCTCCACAAGCGGCATTTTGGGCTGGCTCCTTTACGCCAGCGCTAAATTTTTGGGCCCCAAGGGGGCGGTTGCAAGATGCATCATCCCAGGCGACGGTCCGGCACACGGGCCGCGACCAGCAGGTCGACCCCGGCGACGCCGGCCTGCAGCAGAGCCTCGGCGCAGGCGCCCGCGGTGGCACCGCTGGTCAGCACGTCGTCCACCAGCAGCACGCGCCGGCCTGCGAGCGCACTGGCCCGTTTTGGGCGGACCGCAAAGGCACCCGCCACCGCCGCGGCACGGGCTTCGCGGCCGAGATGACCTAGCGACAGGGTCGCACGGGTGCGGCGCAGCGCGTCGGGCAGCACGGGCCGGCCGGACGCGGCGGCGATAGCCCGGGCCAGCAGGGCAGATTGATTGAATTTTCGGGCCAGCAGCCGCCGACGGTGCAGCGGGACCGGCACCAGTACCGACGTCGTCGCGCAAAAGATCGGCGCCGGCGCGGGCCATCATGCGGGCGAGCGGGCGTGCCAGCTCCAGCCGATCGGCATGTTTCAGGCGCATCACCAAGAGGCGGCTCTGGTCGTCATAGCGCAGCGCCGCGCGCGCGCGCTGCCAAGCCGGCGGCGCTCGCGCGCAGTCGTCGCAGACCGGGGCGAACATCGGGCCGCCGGCAAGCTGGCCGGTGTGCGCGACTGGCTGGGCGCAGTGGTCGCAGTAAGGCGGGGTGATAAATCCGGTCAGGCGGAAACAGGCGGCGCAGAGCAGCCCCGCCGCCGCTACCGGCTGGTCGCAGGTCAGACATTGGGGTGGTAGCAGCAAATCGAGCGCGCCGATTCCCGTACGGCGGGCCAAACCCGCGATATTGCGCCAGACCTCGCCTGGGGTCGTTGCCGGCTATCAGTGGTGTCTCCGCGCCGGTTCCGTAAAGATGCGGCATGTCCGACGCGCTGGTATTCGATCGGCGCGCCGTGCGCCAGCACCGCGACCGGGCCGCCGGCACCTTGGATCGCGTGCGCCCAATCCTGGACGAGGCGGCGGCCCGGTTGCTGGATCGGCTGGACGACACCACGCGCCGCTTTTCTCGCGCCCTGGATGTAGGCGGACGCGGCGCAGTGGCACCGCTATTGCAGGCACGCGGCATCGAGGTGGTATCCTGCGACTTTTCTCCGGCGCTCGCGGCTCGGGCCGGTGGCCTCTCAGTGGCGGCCGACGAGGCTTTTTTGCCGTTCGCGCCCAAAAGTTTTGACCTGATCGTGGCCAGCCTGTCGCTGCACTGGGTCGACGACCTGCCGGGGTGCCTGATCCAGCTGCGCCAAGCCTTGGTGCCCGACGGACTCTTGCTGGCCAGCCTGCCGACATCCGGCACTCTGTCTGAGTTGCGCACGGCGCTTGCCGAGGCGGAAATAGCGCTCCGCGGCGGGGCGGCGCCGCGGGTCGCACCGTTCCCGGACCTGCGCGACTGCGCCCAGTTATTGCAGCGGGCAAAATTCGCCCTGCCGGTGGCGGACCTCGAAGAGATCCGGCTGGCCTACGCCGACCCGCTGGACCTGCTGCGCGACCTGCGCCATGCCGGCGAGGCCAACGCGACGGCCCTGCGCGACCGGCGCATTCCACCCGCAACCCTGTTCGCCGACGCGCTGGCGCGCCTGCCCACCGACGAAAACGGCCGCGTGCCGGTTACGCTACGCCTTGCCATGCTCACGGGATGGGCGTCATAACCGGACCGGACGCGCAACTTAACGTCCGCGCCGGCGTAGAGCCGGTTGCCGATCCACACTCACGGAGTAGCGCCATGACCATGTCCATCCGACTTGCCCTGCTCGCCCTGTTGCTGCCCATCGCCGCCTGCAACATCACGACACCCCCGGCCGCCGCGCCTGCCGCCCCCAGCCCGGTCGTGGTCACGCCGCCTCCCGCCTCGGGCGCGGTCGTCGTACAGCCGCAGTAAGCCCGGAGAACGCCGGCGGCGGATCAGCCGCCGGTGACGCTCATATGCCGCGCCACTGCCGGCCCGGCGTGGCGGCGGTCGATAACGAAGTCATGGCCGCGCGGTTTGCGCGTGATGGCTTCGCGAATCGCGTCATCAAGCTCGGCATCCGACGCCCCGCCGCGCAGCACCGCCCGGAGATCAGCGGAATCGTCCTGCCCCAGGCACATGAACAGCATGCCGGTACAGGTCAGGCGCACGCGGTTGCAGCTCTCGCAAAAATTGTGGGTTAGCGGCGTAATAAAACCAATTCGGCGACCCGTTTCCGCCACCGTGTAGTAGCGGGCCGGGCCGCCGGTGCGGTACGCGCTCTCCTGCAACGTCCAGTGCTCGCGCAGTTTTACGCGCACGGCGGAAAGCGGCAGATACTGGTCCAGGCGGCCTTCGCCGACTTCGCCCATCGGCATGGTCTCGATCAGGCACAGGTCAAAGCCATGCTGCCCGCACCACGCGACCATGTCCGACAGCTCGTCCTCGTTCACGCCTCGCAGTGCCACGGCGTTGATTTTGACTGCGAGACCAGCGGCTTTCGCCGCAAAAATCCCCTCCAATGTGCGCTCGATCTGGCCCCTGCGGGTGATCGCGGTGAACCGCTCCGGTTGCAGCGTGTCCAGGCTGACATTGACCCGACGTATCCCGGCCGCGACCAGTGTGTCCGCATACCGCGCGAGTTGCGTGCCGTTGGTGGTGACGGTCAGTTCGTGCAGTCCCGGACGTCCCTGCGGCACCAGCCGGCCGCCCAGCGCCGCGAACAGCGAGCCGACGTTGCGCCGACCCAGCGGCTCGCCCCCGGTGATGCGGATCTTTTCCGTGCCGAGGCGGATAAAGGCAGCGCAGATGCGCTCCAGTTCCTCAAGGTCCAGCACCTCGGCCTTGGGCAGAAAACTCATGTCCTCGGACATGCAGTAGACGCACCGCAGGTCGCAGCGGTCGGTCACCGAGACGCGCAGATAGGTAATCGGACGACCAAACGGGTCGATCATCGCGCCAGCGAGGTTGGAAGCGGCATCGAGCGGCATGGGACGCATGTCGCCCCGGCCAAGCGGCAGGTCAAGCATCGGCCGGCTCCAGAACGGCGATCCGGGTGTTGACCAAAACTTTTCCGGCATTCTCGAAGTTCACCGTCACTCGGTCGCCGACCACCGACTGGACCTGACCCGGTCCCCATGCGGGCTGGGCGGGCAGCCGTACCCACTGGCCCGGCTCCAGCAGAGCTGTACTCTTCCGTTCGTCCCGCCGGTGCAGGTCAACCTCCTGTCAACAATTGCCCCGGTATGCGATCGGTTCACCGCATACCGAGTTCCCCGGGCCGGTACCGCGTGATTTTGCCCTGCCGCATACGAAATTCGGAGTCGACCAGCATGCAAGCGGACGGACCGGCGACGACGGATGCGGCAGGGGGCATTGGCCCAATTGGCGGTCGCAGAACTGCTCGTGACCCGACTGTGTCACGACTTGGCCGGGCTGTGCAGCACGCTGGGCCAATCGCTCGAATTGGCGGCGGAGGATCGCGAACACACGCGAGGAGGCGCTGGGACTGGCGCAGGATGCCGCCCGCGAACTGACGGACCGCCTGCGGCTGCTGCGCGCGGCATGGGGCCAGCCGGGTGAAGCCATGGACGGGTCGAGGCTGCACGATTTCGCCGCCGGCCTGCCCGGCAGCCGCCGCATCCGGCTCAGTTTTGAGGGTCCGGACGCAGCCGCCGAAATGTCGCCCGAGTTGGGCCGGGCGTTGCTGAATGCGCTGCTGCTGGGTGCCGAGGCCTTGCCGTTCGGGGGAACCCTATCCGTTTCCGCCAAAAAAGGCCGCCCTGGAGCTCGCGATCCGCGGCCCCAAGGCAAGCTGGCCGCAAAATTTTGGGGCACTGCTGACGCACCCTCCGCGGCGCCACGGAGGCAATGGCCGACGGCGGCCCCCGTGGGTTGCAGGCGCCGATGCTGGTGCTGATGGCGCAGGCGGGCGGCCTGCGCCTGCGGCTGCGTCCCGCCGGTCAGCCGGAGGAGCCGCCGATGCTGCGCATTGAGCCGGCCTAGCCGCTCGGCGCGGACCGCGGCGCAATCAGCACCAGGGCGCTGGCGGCGGCCAGTGCCGCCAGCCCCGCGCCGACCAACGCCGCGGCCCGGAAATTTGCCAGGAAACCGTCCGCGCCGTTCGACGAGGAGAGCACGAGGCCGAGCAGCGCGGTGGCGAGCAGGCCGGCCACACGGGCGGTCGCGTTGTTGATGCCCGACGCGGCACCGGCGTGGTCCGCGTCGACCGCGCCCATCACGGTAGCGGTGAGCGGTGCCACGCTGATCGCCAAGCCGACGGCCAGCCCTAGCAGCGCCGGAAAAATGACCGACCAGTAGGCCATCTGGTCGGCGCCGATCCGCGCCAGCAGCGCAAAACCTGCCGCAACAACCAGCGGGCCGATCGTCAGCGGCCAGTGCGGACCGATCCGCTCCGACAGCCGGCCCATGCTGCGCGAGCCGAGACCGACGACGAGCGGCACCGGCAGCACGGCAGCCCCCGCGGCGGTGGCAGGATAATGGGCGATGCGGATCAGCAGATAGGGCAGCAGCACCAGCAGCCCGCCCAGCGCCGCATACAGGAACAGCGTCAGCAACGTGACGCCCACAAACGTTCGGCCGGCGAACAGGGCCAGCGGCATCATAGCACGCCTCCCTCGCCGGCCTCGGCGGCCACGAACAGCGCCAGCAGCACGATGCCCGCAGCCACTGCGGCAATCGCGGCGGCATCGCCCCGCTCCGGCAGCACGGTCAGCCCCCAGGTCAGCGCGGCTAGGCCGGAGGTGGCCAGCGCCGCGCCGGTCCAATCGAGCGAGCGCGGCGGCGTGGTCGCGCGTCTCGGTAACGAAGCGCTGGCCCAGCCATAACCCCGCCGCGCCGAGCGGCAGGTTGAGGAAAAAGATCCCACGCCAGCCGACATGGTCGACCAGCCAGCCTCCGGTCACCGGACCCAGCGCCCCGGCGATTGCGCCGACGGCGGCCCAGGTGCCGATAGCTCGCCCGCGCGCTTCGCCGGAGAAGGCGGCGCCCAGAATGGCGAGGCTGCTCGGCACCACCAATGCGGCGCCGACGCCTTGCGCCGCCCGGCCGGCCAGCAGCACGCCCAGGCTCGGCGCCACTGCACAGCCCAGCGATGCGGCGGTGAACAGCGCTAACCCGACCGCAAACACTTTTCTGCGCCCATAACGGTCGCCCGCCGCACCGCCGAGCAGCACCAGGGCGCCCAGCGGAAGCAGGTAGGCATTGACGATCCACTGCAGGCCCTCGGCCGAAGCCCCAAGATTTTGTTGCAACGTCGGCAGCGCGACATTCACCACCGAGCTGTCGATGAGCGCGACGCTCGAGCCCAGAATGGTGGCGGCGAGCGTCGCCGCCGGATGCGCCACCGCTTGCGGCCTAGCCGCTTGGACCACGCCGGCGTCGCAAGGGCTTTGTGCTGTGGTCATGCGCGGCCCTCACGCCGCATCACGCAGAAGTTTCACCAAGACCTGGTAAGTCGAGGCAGGTCATTGTGCGCCGTTCCCAAACCACCGTGTTATCCACAGAAGCATAACGATGAATCTGTGCGTTCCTCAGGCCCACTGCGCGACCTAGGTTGGGAATCGCCTCCGCAAAGACTGGATCGACCCGTCGTAGGGCAGAAAGAGCTTCGCCGAGGATCTCAAGCTGTCTCTCGACGCCGCTGCGCAGCAGGCCGTCCCTCTCGTACTGCTCGAACGTCTGTTGCTTTACGAAGTTGAGCGCAAGCTCTGCGGCGCCGATCGCGTCCCATAACAACGTCCGGCATTTCTCGGACGTCACGCCTGAAACAGTCGTATGTGGGTCTTCTCGATCTCCTTACGAAGATATAGGTTTCTTAATCGAGCGGTCCGTTCGCAGATCGACTGGCCGGGAAAATAGCTTATCCAGTTCGTTGTGCAATCCGAAGTAAGCGTCAGCATAGCCATTCGGGGGTACGTCCCAAAAACAACCACAAAGTCCAAATCGCTACGGGAGGCATCGAAGCGGTCGGTCAGCGCAGACCCGAACAGATCCGGGGTGCGGACATGATAGCGACGGCAAACTTCCGGAAGAGAAGCGAGCGCAGCTGCGGCAAGGCTGAGATCGCGCATGTTCGGTACGAACCTCCACTTCGACTATGCCCCAAACCGCCCCGATTTCGGGAACCCGTTGGGTGGCAACCTTCCCGCCTGTGCGCGGTCGCCGAGCCACGGGGAAAGGTCCGTCTCGGTCCGCACCTTTTCGCCCAGCTGCCAGGACAGACCGTCCGCCAAACGGAACACCCGCGCATCGGCCAGCTTTGCGTCGCGATACTTCTGCAGCATCACCCCCGCCCCGCGCGCCATGCGCGGCACCTGGTCGAGCGGAAACACCAACAACTTGCGATGCGTGCCCACCACCGCGACGTGGTCGCCCTCCGCCGGCACGCACACCGCCGCACGCTCGCCTTCGCGCAAATTCAGCACCTGCTTGCCGGTGCGCTTTTCCGCCGTCAGCGCCTCCGCCGGTGCCACAAAACCGCGTCCGGCATCCGACGCCACCAAATAATCCTGGCCCTCTTGGCAGCACGAACAGGGCCACAACATCGTCCTCGCGCTTCATATCCACCAGCACCCGCACCGCCTGCCCGTCGCCGCGCCCGCGCGGCAGGTCCGCGGCGTGCAGGGTGAAAGCGCGGCCATCGGTTGCGAATAAACACAGCCGGTCAGTCGTCTGACACGGTATGAGCAGGCGCGGCCCGTCCCCCTCCTTGAATTTCAGGTCGGCCGCGTCCGCGATATGGCCGCGCACGGCGCGCAGCCAGTTCTGGCGCGACAGCACCACCGTGACGGGCTCGCGCTCGACCGGATTTTCCGCGGGTACCGCGATCTCGGCCGGCGCCCCGGCAATCTCGGTGCGGCGGCGACCGAGCGGCCCATCGCCGAATTTCTTGCCCGTCGCATCCAGCTCTTCGGCGATCCGCGTCCAGCGCAGTTTCTCGTCGCGCAGCAACAGCTGCAGATCACGCCGCTCCTTCGACAGCCCCTTGTGCTCGCGCCGCAATTCCATCTCTTCCAGCCGGCGCAGGCTGCGCAGGCGCATGTTCAGGATCGCTTCGGCCTGCGCCTCGGAGAGCGAGAATGCCGCCATCAGCGCCGGGCGCGGCTCGTCCTCGGTGCGGATGATGCGGATCACCTGGTCGATGTCGAGAAAGACGGCCAGAAACCCGTCAAGGATTTCCAGCCGCTTCTCGATGGTCGCCAAACGGTGGCGGCTGCGCCGCAAAAGCACCTCGTGGCGATGATCCAGCCAGTGCCGCAGCACGTCGCGCAGCCCCAGCACCAGGGGCGTGCGATCGGCCAAGAGCACATTCATGTTGAGCGGAAACCGTGTCTCCAGCGCGCTGGCGCGGAACAGCGAGGCCATCAGAACTTCCGGCTCGATGCTGCGGCTTTTCGGCTCCAGCACGACGCGAACGTCCGCCGCACTCTCGTCGCGCACATCCGCCAGCAGCGGCAGCTTCTTGTCTTCCAGCAGCTGCGCCAGCTGCTCCATCAGCTTGGTTTTTTGCACCTGGTACGGAATTTCCGTCACCACCACGCTCCAGGTGCCGTGTTTTCCCCGCTCCACGCTCCAGCGCGCGCGGATGCGAAAACTCCCGCGGCCGGTCTCGTACGCTTGCGCGATGTCGGAAACATGCTCCACCAGCACGCCGCCAGTCGGGAAATCCGGCCCCGGCATCAGCGCCAGAAGTTCGGCCGTGTCGGCATTCGGCTTGCGCACCAGCAAGGCGGCGGCGGCGCAGATTTCGCCGGCGTTGTGCGGCGGGATGGAGGTGGCCATGCCGACCGCGATGCCGGCCGCGCCATTGGCCAGCAGATTCGGAAATCCGCCGGGCAGAACCACGGGTTCGTGTTCCTCGCCGTCGTAGTTGGGTCGGAAATCCACCGCGTCGTCGTCGATGCCGGCCAGCAGCGCGCGCGCCACCTCGGTCAGCCGCGCCTCGGTGTAGCGCATGGCCGCCGGATTATCGCCGTCGATGTTGCCGAAATTGCCCTGGCCTTCCACCAGCGGGAAGCGCGCGGCAAAGTCCTGCGCCATGCGCACCATGGCGTCGTAGACCGACAGCTCGCCATGCGGATGGAATTTGCCGATCACGTCGCCCACCACGCGGGCGCATTTCTTGAAGCCGGCGGCGGGATCGAGCCGCAGCAGGTGCATGGCGTAGATCAGCCGCCGATGCACCGGTTTCAGTCCGTCGCGCACGTCCGGCAGCGAGCGTGACACGATGGTGGACAGCGCGTACGCGAGATACCGCTCGGACAGCGCATCGGCGAGGCTGGTTTCCTCGATGTGTCCGGCGGCGTCGTCAGGCATCGGTTGCATTCAGCATGGGGGCGGCCTCGGCAAGTCGGGTCACCCGGTCGTACAGCGCGATCCGCGCCGCGGGCAACGGGCGGTGATGGTGGCCGAACGCGTCGCGCGCCAGAAAATGTCCGGTCAGCCGCAGACCGTCGCGCCACTGCGCCCGCATCGCCGGCATCCTCCGGGTCCAGCAACAGGGGCGGCAGCTTCAGCAGACGGTCGCGCCACACGCCCGCCGCGCCGGCAGACACGGCACGGCCGGTACGGGGCGACACATAGGCCAGATCCTCGGTTGTTCCGGTGACGGCGCAGGCCGAGAAATCCAGGCCGTAGCCGAGTTCGGCCAACAAACCCACTTCAACCCGAATCAGATCGGCCATCGGCGCCTCGGCGGGACCAAGGCGCCGCAACAAATGCGACAGCGCCGCAAACGTGGCCGGATGCGGCTCGCGTTCCGGCAGGCTGCCTTCGACCGTGGCGCAGGCAGCGCGCAGCAGGGCGAGCGCGAGCGGGTTATCCAACACTCGGGCACCAGCCTGGTCCAAAATCTCACCGGTGAGCGCGCCGAGCTGCTCCTCCAGCCGAGCCACCCAACGCGCCTGCAGCACGTTGCCGCGCTGCCAGACGGCGGCCCGGCTGCGCGACCCGGCCCCGCGCGCCAGGCCGCGGTACAGGCCGTGCGCTTCGGTAAAAACGGTGGCCACCGCGTCGCCCTCGCCGTAGGGGCGAAGATCGAGGACGATGGCGTCTGCCTGCCACTCCACTGCCAAACCTTTTGCGGCCGATAGTCGCCGCCATATGTCGGCCACCATGCCGCGCCTGCCAACCGCGAGGACACACGACATGAAAAAACAGTTTCGTTCCGTATCCGCCGCCTTCCTGCTGAGCTTCGCGGTCGCCGCGGCGGCTTGCTCCCCGGCTTCGGCTCAGGGCGTGACCTCGCGCAACCCGGCTGACGCCGAAAGCGGCACTTTCGCCATAGAGCCGAACCACACCCAGGTGCTGTTCGGCATATCGCACCTGCAGTTCACCACCTACTACGGCAATTTCTCGCACGTCTCCGGCACGCTGGAGCTGTCGACCAAGGACCCCGCCGCGAGCAAGGTCGAGGTACAGATCCCGGTCAACACGGTCTCCACGACGAGCGACAAGCTGAACGGAATCCTGCAGACCGCCGACTGGCTCGATGCCGCGCGGTTCCCGACAATGACGTTTCGCTCGACGCAGGTGACCCGGACCGGTCCCGGCACCGCGAATGTGACCGGAGACCTGACGTTGCATGGGATTACCAAGCCGATGACCCTGAACGCCACCTTCAACGCCGCCGGCACTAGCCCGGGCGACCAGAAATACACGATCGGGTTCAACGCCAGCGGCGTCATCAAGCGTAGCGATTTCGGGATTGTGAAACTTCTTCCCTATGTCGGTGACGACGTGACGATCACGATCAGCGCCGCGTTCGTGCGATAGGGCTGCAATGGCTTCGGCCACGGTGCTGGCGGTGGCGGAACCGATCCCGTTGCGCTACACGCGCGTGGCGATCACGCTGCATTGGCTGATCGCGCTGTGCATTTTGGCGCAGATCGCCATGGGACTTTCCATGGTGCATCTGCCGATGTCGCAACTGCGGAGATTTCAGCTGATCCAACTCCATAAATCGGTCGGAATCACAATTCTGGGCATGGTGCTGCTGCGCTTGCTGTGGCGGCTCGCGCATCCGCCGCCGCCGCTGCCGGCTTCCATGCCGCGATGGGAGCAGCGGGCCGCCGACGGCACGCACCGAACTCTGTATGCGTTCATGCTGCTGATGCCGCTGACCGGCTGGGCCGTCGTTTCCGCCTCGCCGCTGAACATCCCCACCGTATTGTACGGGATCGTGCGATGGCCGCACCTGCCGGTTCTGTCTACTCTGACGAACAAGAAACCGGTCGAGGTGGTGCTCCAGTTCATCCACAACTCTGGCGGCATTCTGCTCATCGCAATACTGCTGCTGCATGTCGGCGCGGCGCTGCGGCACGGACTGGTGCTGCGCGACGGCGTATTTTCGCGCATGCTGCCGCGCGCATTTTTTGTGCGGCGTGGTCGCAGCGACGCTACTGGGGGGACCGGCGCGGGCGGCGCAGTGGACGCTGGACAAGGCGCATAGCCGGCTCGAGTTTTCCGGCACCCAAGTCGGCGCGCCGTTCAAGGGACATTTCGAGAAATTCGGCGCTGCCATCACCTTCGATCCGGCGCAGCCGGAAGCCGGCCATGTGCTCGTCACCGTCGATCTGGCGAGTGCCCGCAGCGGCGACGTCCAGCGCGACACCGCCCTGCCGGACGCCGACTGGTTCGATACCGTCAAGACACCGCAGGCCCGGTTCGAGGCGTCGCGCTTCGTGGCCAAGGGCGGCGACGCGTTCGAGGCGCCCGGCACGCTGACCTTGCGCGGCATCAGCAAGCCCCTCGTGCTGCCGTTCACGCTGAAAGTGTCGGGCGACACAGCCCATGCGGTGGGGCACATACAAATCCTGCGCACCGAGTGGGGCGTGGGCCAGGGTGACTGGAGCAGCGGCGACACAGTGGGCTTGCAGGTTGGCGTTGATGTCGACGTGACCGCGACGCGGGCTCCCTGACGGTTGCCAGCCGAAAAGCGAGGATTTACCCCCGGCTTGCTGTAGGGTTCCCGCGATTGGGAGGCAATCGACATGGACGCCGCACCCCCGCCCGGCAAATACGATTTTGCCAAAACCGCGGCCAACTACGTTCCGCTGACGCCGCTGAGCTTTCTCGCCCGCACCGCCACCGTCTATCCCGACCGGATCTCGGTCGTGCACGGCGAGCGGCGCTACACCTGGAGGGACACGTATGCGCGCTGCCGGCGCTACGCGTCCGCCCTCGCCGCGCGCGGCATCGGCCCGGGCGACACGGTGGCCGTGATGGCGGCGAACACGCCGGAAATGCTCGAGAGCCATTTTGCCGTTGCCATGACCGGCGCCGTGCTGAACGCGCTCAACATTCGCCTCGACGCGGCCAGCATCGCCTTCATCCTCGAGCATGGCGAGGCGCAGCTGCTGGTGACGGACCGGGAATTTTCCGGCGTGATTGGCGCCGCGCTCGCGCAACTGCCGCCCGGCCGCCGCCCCATCGTCATCGACATCGACGATCCGCTCGCGCCGCCGGGCGAGCGGCTGGGCGAGATCGACTACGAAGCGTTTCTGGCCGGCGGCGACCCGGAGTTTGCGTGGCGCATGCCGGACGACGAGTGGGAGGCGATCGCGCTGAACTACACTTCGGGCACCACCGGCAACCCCAAAGGCGTCGTCTACCACCATCGCGGCGCCTACCTGAACGCGCTCGGCAACGTTCTGGCGTGGGGCATGGCGCCGCACCCGGTCTATCTCTGGACCCTGCCGATGTTTCATTGCAACGGCTGGTGCTTTCCCTGGACCATCACCGCGCTCGCCGGCACGCATATCTGCCTTCGGCGCATGGAACTCCCCGCAATGCTCGATGCGCTGGCGACGCACGGGGTCACGCACATGTCCGGCGCGCCGATCGTGCTGAGCATGCTCGCGAACGCGCCCGCGATTCCCGATCTCGGCGGCCGCGTGGTGCGCATCACCACCGCCGCCGCCCCGCCGCCCGCCGCCATCATCGAAGCGGTCGAGCGCCGAGGGTTTGCCATCACCCACGTCTACGGGCTGACCGAGGTCTATGGCCCGGTGACGGTCTGCGCCTGGCAGGACGAATGGGACGCCCTACCCCCCCCGGACCGCGCGCGCAAAAAAGCGCGGCAGGGAGTGGCGTATCACAGCCTGGAGGGACTAATGGTCGCCGATCCCGTTACGCTCGCCCCGGTGCCGCGCGATGGTGCGACCATGGGCGAAGTTTTCATGCGCGGCAACGCGGTGATGAAGGGGTATCTAAAAAACCAGCGCGCGACCGATGAGGCCTTTTCAGGCGGCTGGTTCCACACCGGCGATCTCGGCGTATGTCACGAGGACGGCTACATCGAGCTGAAGGACCGCAGCAAAGATATCATCATTTCCGGCGGCGAGAACATTTCCACCATCGAGGTGGAGGGCGTTCTGTATCGCCATCCGGCGGTGCTTGAAGCTGCCGTCGTGGCAAGGCCGGACGAAAAATGGGGCGAGACGCCGTGCGCGTTCGTGACGCTCAGGGACGGGGTGACGGCGACGGAAGCGGAACTGATCGCGTTCTGCCGCGACAACATGGCCCACTTCAAGGCGCCCAAAACCATGGTGTTCGGACCACTGCCAAAAACCAGCACCGGAAAAATGCAGAAATTTATCCTGCGCGAGCGCGCGAAGGCACTGTAGGACGGCTCACTAATACGTGCTGACCGTCTTGCAACTCGCCGCTCAAGCCGCCGTTTGCTCGCGCACATCACGGAGCTGCAGATGGACGAATATGAGCCCGCACTTTCGCGCCGGCATGTGGTCGGCGCGGCTGGCATAACGCTTGCCGCAGCCGCGACACCCGCGCTAGCCCAGAGTAGCCAGCCCGAACCGTCGCCAGCGCAGCCGTTGCAGAGCCCGGACACCAAATATCCGCGCCCGCCCTATAAGAAGCAGTCGCAGCCCTGGCCGGGCCTGGCGAGCAAGATGGAGCCGCCGCCGGATCACGGCGAAAAATCCTACCGCGGCTCGGGACGATTGGCGGGACGCAAGGCGCTGATCACCGGCGGCGATTCCGGCATGGGACGCGCCGCGGCGATCGCTTTTGCCCGCGAGGGCGCGGATGTCGCGATCAACTACTTTCCCACCGAAGAGCCCGACGCGCGGGAGGTGATCGCACTGATCAAGGAGGCCGGGCGCAAGGGCATTCCCATTCCTGGCGACCTGCGCGACGAGGCGTTCTGCCGACAGCTCGTAGCCGACGCGGTGCAGAGTTTGGGCGGCCTCGACATCGTGGTGAACAACGCCGGACGGCAGCAGCAATGCGAGTTGATCCTGGATCTCACCACCGAAGCGTTCGATGCGACCATGAAGACCAACATCTATGCCCCGTTCTGGATAATTAAGGCGGCACTGCCGCACTTGCAGCCGGGCTCGGTCATCATAGGAACGACCTCGGAGCAGGCATACGATCCCGCAAAAAACCTGTATGACTATGCCCAGACGAAGGCCGCCACCGAGAACTATGTAAAGTCGCTGGCAAAACAGCTGGGGCCGCGCGGCATCCGGGTCAACGGCGTGGCGCCCGGGCCGATTTGGACGCCGCTGCAGGTTTCCGGTGGGGCCACGATGGAGCACCTGGAGAATTTCGGCGGCGACTACCCGTTGGCGCGGGCGGGGCAGCCGGCTGAACTCGCCTCAATCTATGTGCAGCTCGCCGACGAACGCGCGAGCTATACCACCGGCAATATCTATGGGGCCGGAGGCGGCAAAGGGCAGCCGTAGCAAAGTGCTAAAGCGTCCTTGGCAGCCGGCTTGCGGTTAAGCAAGCCGGCTTACGCCATCTCTCCGCCGGCCCTATCCTCCTCAACCGACCGCCACCGCGGCCCAAAGCCCGAGCACCTTGTCGCCGTCACAACATCTCAGCGCCTCGCGGACTTAACTCGCCACCCTAACAGTTGCCGAATGGAGGGAACGAGGTGGTTGGCAATTTTGGAGCCTCTCGACGGCTCCTTTTCCTCCGTGGGGCGTCGTGCAGACCCTGATCGCGGTCGCCGCGGCCGCCCGTCGTCCCACCACCGCACATCGCCGCAGCAAAATCCTCGATCCGCATCGCTTGGCTGAAATTGTGGCTGCCGTGCTGGTTGCGCACGAACACCATACCGCGGGCACCCCGGCCTCGGCGATCTGCTTGTAGCTCGCCGTGGTCATGAATTGGGACGCTCCTTCACGGACAGCGTTCCCTTCGCAGTGTATGCGCCACGCGACGCCGCGCAACAACGTCGCGCGCACGCGCCGGAAATCCTTTTTTGACGCCGCCTGCGCGGGCTGCCGCCCTTTCGCCGCCGCTCGCAAGCCGCCATGATCGAGGCCGCAATGCGCCCGGGGGAAAGAACGTGCAAAAGCCAAAGCTGGTCGTCGCCCGCAAGATGCCGGAAGCGGTACGGACCCGCATCGAAGCCGAGTACGACGCCCCCTGTCCCGGCACGCGCGACCTCGAGGCGGAGGACGTGCTGCGCCAGCTGGAAGAAACCGGCGCCGAGGCGCTGATGTTCAGTTCGCACCTGAAATTCGATGCCGGCATGATCGCTAGCCTCCCCGCGCGCCTGCGCATCGCCGCCACCACCAGCGTCGGCCACGACCACATCGACCTCGCCGCCGCGCGCGCCAAGAAATCTGATCGTGACCAACACGCCGGACGTGCTCACCGACTGCACCGCCGACCTCACCATGCTGCTGATCTTCGCCGCCTGCCGCCGTGCGCATGAGGGCGAAGCGCTGATGCGGGCCGGCTGGCGCAAGCCGCTAGGGCTGGGCGACATGCTGGGGCTGCAGGTTTCCGGCCGGACGTTGGGCATCATCGGCATGGGCCGCATCGGCCGTGCCGTGGCGCAGCGCGCGCGCGGTTTCGGCATGCCGATCCTGTACAGCAGCCCGCGCCGTCACGCGTCCGAGCTGGAACAGGGTGCGATCTATTTTCCTGATTTCCGGGAAATGCTGCCGCGCTGCCAGGTGCTCACCCTGCATGCGCCGGGTGGCGCCGCCACCGACCGCCTGATGGATGCGGCGGCGTTCGCTGCACTGCCGAAGGGCGCGGTGTTCGTCAACGCATCGCGCGGATCGCTGGTGGACGAGGAGGCGCTATTGGCGGCGCTGCGATCCGGCCACCTGTTCGCGGCCGGGCTGGACGTGTTCCGAAGCGAGCCCGCATTCGACGAACGTTTTGCCGCCCTGCCGAACGTGTTTCTGACGCCGCATATCGGCAGTGCGACGGTAGAGACTCGCAATGCCATGGGGTTTCGCGCGCTTGACAACATCTCTGCCGTGTTGGCGGGAAGGCGGCCGATCAATCCATTGTGGCGGTAAAACACGGTTCGCCCACGTCCAGCATCGTGTTTCCCGTGCTCGTCGACGGCGTCCACGTCCTTACCGGCCCGAAGCGAGCAGAGGCTCTACGCTCTCCCCATACCCTCGGCGTCGGCCGCGTCGTTCTTGTTGCGCCTGATGTAGGCCTTCACGTAACCCGGCGGCATCAGCTTCACCTCATGGCCGAGCGCGGTCAGCTCACGGGCCCAGTGGTGCGCGGTGGCACAGGCTTCCATGCCGACCAGCCACGGTGGCAGCGACCGGAAGTAGGCCAGTACTTCGCCGCGCCGAAACCGATGGCGGACAACGACCCTGTCCGGCGGCATCGAGGCCGTGGACCTGGAACCAGTGCTTGGCGAGTTCAAGATCGATCGTGGTATAGTCATGGTGGACGGCTCCCCTCATTGTGGCGTTTCATCGACGACCACCTTAGGCATCTCGATGCCGGAGCGGCGGCAATGCACCCTAAGACTTGGGAGGCCTCCAGGTTGAGCGATTGCAGATAGGACCGACCTGCCGCCGTGCCTGTATGGCTACCCAGTGACCCGGGCCGGCGCCTGCGTTAAGACCCGCCGCCAACCCGGAGCCGCAGCCTTGAACGCATCCCTTCCCCACGGACTGAACACCTTGCGCGGCGGCCCCGATCCGCGCGGCCGGTTCGGTGCGTTCGGCGGCCGCTTCGTGGCCGAAACTTTGATGCCGCTGATCCTGGAGGTGGAGCGTGCCTACCGCGCCGCCCAGGCCGACCCAAACTTCCAGCCCGAACTGGACCGCTATCTGCGCGATTATGTCGGTCGCCCCAGCCCACTCTGGTTCGCCGAGCATCTCACCGAAAAGCTCGGCGGCGCAAAGATCTATTTCAAACGCGACGAGCTGAACCACACCGGCGCGCACAAGATCAACTCCTGCATGGGCCAAATCCTGCTGGCCCGCCGCATGGGCAAAACCCGCATCATCGCGGAAACTGGCGCCGGCCAGCACGGCGTGGCCACCGCCACCGTCTGCGCGCTGTTCGGCCTGCCCTGCACCGTCTACATGGGCGCCACCGACGTCGAGCGCCAGAAACCGAACGTGTTCCGCATGAAGCTGCTCGGCGCCGAGGTCAAACCGGTCACCTCTGGGGCGGCGACGCTGAAAGACGCCATGAACGAGGCGCTGCGCGACTGGGTCGCCAATGTGGGCGACACCTATTACCTCATCGGCACCGTCGCCGGCCCGCACCCTTATCCGATGATGGTGCGCGATTTCCAATCCGTCATCGGCGAGGAAGCCAAGCGGCAGATGCGTGATGCCGAGGGCCGCCTGCCAGACGTGGCGGTCGCCTGTATCGGCGGCGGCAGCAATGCGATGGGTCTGTTCCACCCGTTCCTCGACGATCCTTCCGTGCGCCTGATCGGGGTGGAAGCGGCCGGCCACGGGCTAGACACGCCGCATCACGCCGCCAGCATTTCCCGCGGGCGGCCGGGCGTGCTGCACGGCAACCACACCTATTTGCTGCAAGACGAGCACGGTCAGATTACCGAGGCCCACAGCATCAGCGCCGGCCTCGACTACCCCGGCATCGGCCCAGAGCATTCGTGGCTGCACGAGATTTCCCGCGTGGAATACGTCGCTGCCACCGACGCGGAGGCGCTGGACGCGTTCCAGCTCTGCACCCGCACAGAGGGCATCATCCCCGCCCTGGAGCCAGCCCACGCACTGGCTCATGTGGCCAAGATCGCGCCAAAAATGTCAAAAAACGCGATCGTGCTGATGAATCTCTGTGGTCGCGGCGACAAGGACATTTTCGCGGTGGCCGACGCGCTCGGCGTGGCGCTGTGAGCCGCATTGCCGCCCGGTTCGCAGCCTTGCGCCAGCAGGGGCGCGGCGCCCTGATCCCGTTTCTGGAGGCGTGGGACCCGGACCCAAAAACCTCCATGGCGCTGCTGCGCGGCATGCCGGCGGCGGGTGCCGATCTGATCGAGATCGGCTGCCCTTTCACGGACCCCATGGCCGACGGCCCGATCATCCAGGCCGCCAGCAAGCGTGCGCTGGCTGCCGGTGCCACGCTGGGCGGCGCACTCGCAATGGTCCGTTCTTTTCGCGGAGAAGACGAGGCCACGCCGATCGTGCTGATGGGCTACCTGAACCCGATCCTTTCCTACGGACCGGCGACATTCTGCGCCGATGCGGCGGCGAGCGGGGTGGACGGGCTGATCGTGGTCGACCTCCCCAGCGAGGAATCCGACCTGCTCGCCCCGCACGCGACCGAACACGGGCTGGACATCATCCGCCTCGTCGCGCCCACCACGGACGACGCCAGGCTGCGTCACGTGCTGGAGGGCAGTTCAGGATTCGTCTACTATGTATCCATCACCGGCATCACCGGCACCAGAAGTGCGTCTGTAGCAGACCTAAGAGCCGCGATTCCGCGAGTCCGGGCCGCCACGTCGTTGCCCATCGCCATCGGTTTTGGTGTGCGCAGCCCGGCTCAGGCAGCCGAGGCGGCTGCTGTGGCCGACGCCGCAGTGGTGGCTTCGGCGCTGATAGACACGCTGGCCAAAACCCTGGATTCGCAGGGACGCGCCGGGCCGGATACGGTGGCGCGCGTGCTGGACCAGGTCAAAAGCCTGGCCGACGGCGTGCGGGGTCAGGAAAAGGCGGCGGCATGAGCTGGCTCACCGAGTATGTACGACCTCGAATCCGCACCCTGCTCGGCCGGCGGGATGTGCCCGAAAATCTTTGGGTACAGTGCCCGCAGTGCCAGCAAATGATGTTCCACACGGAACTGGAGAAAAACCTGAAAGTATGCACGCATTGCGGCCATCATTTGCGTGCGTTTGCCACCGAGCGGCTGGCTTGGACTTTCGACGACTCTCTGGCCACGCGGATAGAACTGCCCAAAGTCCCGCTGGACCCGCTGCGTTTCCGCGACGGCCAGCGCTACACGGACCGGCTCCGCGCGGCACGGGAAAAAACCCATACCGAGGACGCGCTCGTGGTGGCGCACGGCACTATCGGCGGCGTCAAAGCGGTGGTGGCGATCATGGAGTTCGATTTCATGGCCGGCTCCATGGGGGCCGCGGTCGGTGAGGGCATCGTCGCCGCGGCGCGGCTTGCGGTTCTGCAACAGGCAGCGCTGATCGTCTTCACCGCCTCGGGCGGGGCGCGCATGCAGGAGGGGGCGGTCAGCCTGATGCAGATGCCCCGCTCCATCCTGGCCGCGCGCATGGTCAAGCAGGAAAAACTGCCCTTCGTGGTGGTGCTGACCGACCCGACCACCGGCGGCGTCACCGCCAGTTTTGCCATGCTGGGCGACATCCACATCGCCGAACCGGGCGCCATGATCGGCTTCGCCGGGGCGCGCGTCATCGAGCAGACCGTGCGCGAGCGCCTCCCCGAAGGCTTCCAGCGCGCCGAATATCTGCACGAGCACGGCATCGTCGACATGGTGGTGCCGCGGCCGGTGCTGCGGGAAACGCTAGGGCGGGTGCTGGGCCTGCTGTGCCGGCGCGAGCCGGAGGAGGGACAAGAAACCGAACAGCCCGCGGCCGAGGCCCTGGTGGTCGAGGCCGAGGCCGCCTGATCCGCCCATGAGCGACGCTCCGGCGGGGGCGCGGTTCGACGCCATCGTCGCGCGGCTGCATCGCCTGCACCCGCGGCTGATCGACCTCAGCCTCGAGCGCGTCGCCGACCTGCTGGCCCGGCTCGGCCATCCCGAGCAGCACCTCCCTCCGGTGTTCCACGTCGGCGGCACCAACGGCAAAGGCAGCACCTGCGCCTTCCTGCGCGCCATCGGCGAGGCGGCGGGGCGGCGGGTGCACGTTTTCACCTCGCCCCATCTGGTTCAGTTCAACGAACGCATCCGGCTGGCCGGCAGGCTGGTGGACGACGCGGCTCTGGCCGACGCTTTGGCCGACACGGAGCGGGCCAATGACGGCGCCTCCATCACCGTGTTCGAGATCATCACCGCGGCTGCGTTTTTGCTGTTTGCCAAGGTGCCGGCGGACATGCTGGTGCTGGAGGTGGGTTTGGGCGGCCGGGGCGACGCCACCAACGTGATCGCCCGGCCGGCGGCCTGCGCGATTACCGCCATATCCATGGACCACCGCGACTTTTTGGGCGACACGATCGAACAAATCACCGCGGAGAAGGCGGGCATCATGAAACCGGGCATCCCCGTGGTGACCGGTGCGCAGCTGACGGACGCCCTGGCGGTGCTTAAGACATGCGCCGAGCGCACCGGCGCGCCCCTGCTCGTCCGCGACCGCGACTGGAGTATCTTTTCGAATGGCCCAGGACTCCGTTACGCCGATGCACAGGGCGCGCTCGACTTGCCGGCTCCGAAAAACCTGCCGGGCCTGCACCAGCACGACAACGCCGGCATAGCTGTGGCCGCCCTGCGCGCCGCCCACCTGGCGCCGTCCGATGAGGCGATGGCGCAGGGCATCGCCGGTGCCACGTGGCCCGCGCGCCTGCAGCGCTTGCATGGGCGGTTGGCCCAGACACTGCCGCCCGGCTGGGAGCTATGGCTAGATGGCGGCCACAATCCGGGCGCGGCGACGGCACTCGCCGAGCATGTGCGTCAGTGGGCCGACCGACCGGTTTGCCTCATCATCGGCATGAAGCAGACCAAAGACGCCGCCGCCTTTATGGCTCCGCTGCTGCCGCATGCGCAAAACGTGTTCGCCGTGGCCGAGCCGGGGCAGCACATGGCGATGCCGGTTGCGGCCATTCTGGCGGCCAGCACCGGCGCCGCCCGACCCGGCCCGACCGTCGCCGAAGCGTTGCGGCAGGTGAAGGGAGAGAAGCCGGGACGGGTATTGATCTGCGGCAGTCTGTTCTTAGCCGGGGAAGTGCTCAAGGCGGATGGGGCGGCGGTGCATTGACGCAAGGCGACCCGGAACCGGCCCCGGCCGACTTCGCGTTCACCCATCGGCCGCCTGCGGTGCGGGTCGTGTTCGGCGCCGGCAGCCTGGACCGGCTTGCCGAGGAGATGGATCGGCTGGGCGCAATGCGGGTGCTGGTGCTGACCACGCCGGATCAGCGCAAGCTGGGCGAGCGCGTGGCCCGCATGCTGGACGGTAGCGCCGCGGCCATCCACGCCGCCGCCATGCCGCGCGTGCCGCTCGATGCAGTCCAGACGGCCCGGGCCGAGGCGGAGCGGCTGCAGGCGGATTGCTGCGTTGCCGTGGGCGGCGGCACTGCGTTCGGCTTGGCCAAGGCGCTGGCGGTGAATGGTCCGCCCTTTGTCGCTGTGCCGACCACCTATTCCGGCACCGAGATGACGCCGGCTTGGCGCATGACGGACAGCGGCGTGGTCCGCGGCGGCCACGATGCGCGGGCGTTGCCGCGCGTGGTGGTGTATGATCCCGACCTGACCTTGCCACCGACGCTGTCGGCCGGATCGGGTTTTTCCGCCCTCGCCCACTGCCTGGAAGCGTTCTATGCGCCGGACGCGAACCCGGTGACCGCAATGGCCGCGCGCGCCGGTTTGCGCACATTGCACGACGCGCTGCCCATTGTGATACAGCAGCCGGATGATGCGGGCGCGCGGAGCCGGGCATTGTACGGTGCCTATCTCGGCGGGATATGCCTGGGTTCGGTGACCATGGGCCTGCATCATCGTCTCTGCGACGTGCTGGAGAGCACGCTCGGCGTGCCCTACGCCGCCCTTCACGCCCCGTTGCTGCCGCATGTCGCCGCCCTCAATCGCTTCGCCCTGACAGATGCAGCCGAGACGCTCGGCGGGGATGCGGCGGCCGCCCTGCACGGCTTGGCGGAAAGCCTGGACGCCGCAAGGCGTTTGGCCGATCTCGGCGTAAGCGGCGACGATCTCGACCGGGCGGCCGAACTTGCGACCGCGGAACCCTGCCCCAATCCGGTCCCGGTCACGCGCGAGACCGTTCGCATGTTGCTGCAAGCGGCGTTCGACGGCGCGCCGGCGGATGCCTGAACTGATTGAAAGACTGCGGAACGTGCTGCGCGGCTCGGGCCTGCTGACCGACGTTTTGGATATCGCACCGTGACTGTACCGACTGGCGCGGCCTGTATCATGGCGCCGCGCGCGCAGTGGCGCGGCCGGCGAGCACCGCGGAACTTTGCGACATCGTGCGGTTGTGCGCCGATGCGGGCGTGCCGATCGTGCCGCAAGGCGGCAATACCTCCATGGTGGGCGGCGCCACGCCGTCCGCCGACGGGCGCGCGCTGGTAGTATCGCTGGGGCGCATGAACCGTGTGCGCGATTGTGACCAGCTCGATATGACGTTGACCATCGAGGCCGGTGCCACGCTGAAAGCGGCACAGGACGCGGCAGCAGCAGCGGGCTGTCTGCTGCCGCTGTCGATCGCGGCGGAAGGCAGCGCCACCGTGGGCGGCGTGCTGGCCACCAATGCGGGGGGCAATCTGACGGTGCGCTACGGCAACGCCCGTGACTTGGTGCTTGGGCTGGAAGTGGTGCTTGCCGACGGTTCGGTGTGGGACGGGCTGCGCCGGCTGCACAAGGACAATACGGGCTACGCCCTGCGCCAGCTTTTTGTTGGCAGCGAGGGAACGCTCGGCGTTATCTCGGCCGCGGTGCTGCGCTTGGTGCCGAAGCCTGCCGAATTTTTGGCGGCCTTGTGCGCGGTGCCGAGCCCCGATGCCGCCCTGAATTTGTACGCTCGGTTCAGGCAGCGTGTTCCCGGTGCGGTGCAGGCGTTCGAATATCTATCCGGGGCCAGCCTCGATTTGGTGTTGGCGCATATTCCGGGCGTGGTTTTTCCCTTGGCGGAGCGGGCGCCGCACTATGCTTTGGTCGAGTTGGCGGGAGAAAATTTGCGGCCGGCGCTGGAATCCGTGCTGGAGGGGGCGCTGGACATGGGCGCGATAACGGAT
Source organism: uncultured Pseudomonadota bacterium (assembly GCA_963822705.1). GTDB lineage: Bacteria > Pseudomonadota > Alphaproteobacteria > Acetobacterales > Acetobacteraceae > CAVRQM01. The sequence goes on along the minus strand of CAWGIX010000004.1, from coordinate 19,859 downwards.
GCCGCCCTGGCCGAGAGCGAGGCGCAGCGTGCCGCCCTGTGGCGGCTGCGCGAGGAGCACAGCGAGGCGCAGAAGCGCGCCGGAGCCACCGTCAAGAATGACGTTTCGGTACCGGTTTCGCTGGTGCCGGAGTTCTTGGCCCGCGCGGATGCAGCCTGCGCCGCGCTCGTTCCCGGCATTAGGCCGGTGCCGTTTGGCCATTTGGGCGACGGCAACATTCACTACAACCTGCTGGCTCCCGAGGGGGCCGATCCCGATGCCTTCTTGGCGCGTGGCGAGTTGGTGATGGCGGAAGTGAATGCGGTGGTGCGCACGCTGGGCGGCAGCTTTTCCGCCGAGCATGGCGTGGGACGGCTGAAAGTAGGCATGCTGGAGGAGTGGAGAGGCGGCACGGAGTTGGAGCTGATGCGACGCATCAAAGCGGTACCTGGACCCAGCGGGGCTTCTGAACCCGGGCGTGGTGCTGGCGGCAACCGGCTAGGGGTGTCCATGCGACGGGATGCGTGGGATCACGGGTGTCGGAAACCAGGAGAAGATGGCCCGGGTCTTGGTCCATGTCTGGTCCAGAAACAGCAAGCGGCGCACGTCTAGAGCACGTTCTGAGCGACCCGACTCTGAAGGGGGATTCCCCGGCTCGGGTGCAATCTGATTGAGCATACCTGGTTAGCGAGGGGGCCAGCAGGTATGGCGAAGACCTTGTCGGAAGATCTGCGGTCGCGGGTGATTGCGGCGGTCACGGCGGAATCTCGCGTAACGCCCCGGCCGAGCGCTTTTGGGATCGCGGTCGCCACGGCGGTCCGCTGTCTGCGTGCCTCGGCCCCGCGGCATTTGGATGGGGGGCAAAGCGCCACTCGGATATGATGTCCAAGGCCGCAAGCTGGTGATCAATTAGGCCGGACCCGCAACGATTAGTCGGGTGTTCGAGGGATTTGCCGAGCTTCGATCTCGAACTCAGCTGATCCATACGCTGCGGGCCCAGGTCGTCAGGACCAAGACAGGCAAGCCGATCGATAAGGGCGATACCTACAAGCCGTTGAACAACCGGACGTATATAGGTGAGGTGGTCCAGGAAACCATACCGTCGTGAGTACACCACAACCATTGAAACCGACCACAGCTTCGTCATCCATCGCGCTCAGCAGGAGGTGTACCCGCCGTCAATCGGGAGGGAAATGCCTGAGATCATAGACGCAGCGTCGCTGAGCAGAAACACGATCGGCGCGGCGACCTCGTCCATAGTGGCCCAGCGTCCCAGCGGCATCTGCTTCAGGAATGGCCCCGCAATCTCGGGACGGCTCCAGTACCCGCCGGACATTTCCGTCATCACCACCGTCGGGTTGACGCTGTTCACCCGAATTCCGTACTTTCCGAGCTCAAGTGCGGAAACTCTTGTGATGTTATCGAGCGCGGCCTTCGACGATCCGTAGGAGGTATGTCCGGGCAGCGCCACCAAAGCAGCCTGGCTTGACACGTTGACTATGGAGCCTCCGCGCCCGAGGCGGATCATCGATCGAGAAGCGTACTTGATGACCAGGAGGGCGCCGCGAGCATTGACGCTGATCACCTTGTCAAAGACAGCGATGTCCGTGTCCATCGGAGTGGCGATCTCACCGCCGAACCCGCCGCAATTCACCGCTCCCCAGAGGTCCACCCCCTCCAGTGCGTCGCGGACGCTCTTCTCGGAGGTAAGATCAAACGGCCGAACGCGGCAGCCCGTTTCCGACGCCAGGGCAGACAGCGCGTCCGCCGAGCGGCCGCTCGCGACGACATCTGCGCCGAGGGCCACGAGCTGGCGCACCGTAGCACCGCCGATTCCGCCACTGGCGCCGGTCACGAGAACGGTCCGGCCATCCAATCTCCACATCGTCCTTGCTCCTGATGTTTCGTCAGTGCGTTTTCGTTCCGTTCTGGACCGCTGTTGCGTTCGCCGAAGCTCTTTCTGGCGCCTCCGATTCTCAAGGTCGTCATGGAGACATTCCCGTTTGCGTATCTCGCTCAGCCCTTCACCGCGCCCGCCAGCAGCCCCTGCACGAAGGCGCGTTGCACGACGATATAGAGCACGATGAGCGGCACGGCGATGATCGTCAGGATGGCGAACAGCGCGCCGGGATTGGCCATGTAGAGCCCGGAATACTGCATCGGCACGATGGTGACGGTCTTCATCTCGTTCTTTGTCAAAACGACCAGCGCGAGAAAGAATTCGTTCCACGTAACGATGAACTGCCAGATGGCGACAAAGACCAGTGCAGGGTGTACCAGCGGCACCGCGATATACATGAAGCTCTGCAGGGGGCCGCAGCCGTCGACCCGGGCGGCCTCGAACAGCTCCTTCGGCAAATCCTCCATGAAGCCCTTCAGGATCACCGTCGCGAATGGCGCCCCGAGCGCCACGTAAGGCAGGATAAGCCCGATGTAGCGATTCACCCAGCCGAAATGCTTCAGCAAGATCGCGAGCGGGAGAACGATCGCCGCCAGCGGCACCATCAGTGTGGTGAGCAGGATCGCATAGAGGACGAGGCTTCCCGGTAGCCGCAGGATGGCCACCGCAAAGGCGAACAGCGATGAAACGGTCAGGACGAGCACGACGGTCGAAACGGTTACAATAAGGCTGTTCATCAAGAACAGCGGCAACGGATTGTCACGGAGCACCGTGACGAAATTCGCGAGCGTCACCGGCCAGGTAAACAGCGTCGGGTCGAACACCGTTTCCGGCGGGCGCAATGCGATCGAGAACATGTACGCCTCGGGCACCATCCAGACGAGCAGCACAAGCCCCAGGCCGAGATGCACGGCGATGCTGGCAGCGGTGGCGCGAGAGACGCGGCCTGCCATTACGCGGGTTTGCGAACGCCGCCCATGCTCGACCCCAGGAACAGGATCTGCGCGATCGTGAGCACGAACGCCAAGGCCAGCACGATCACCGACAGCGTCGCGCCGGTGTAGGTGTCGCCAAGGACGAAACTCTGGCGGAAGATGTACGTGCCGAACACTTCGCTCGCATGGTTCGGTCCACCGCCAGTCATGAGCTGGACGATCGGGAACGTCTGCAGCGTGCCGATGATGCCGAGAAGCAGAAGCGACTTGGTCACCGGCGCGAGCATCGGAACCACGACGGAGCGGGCGAGCCGGACGCCGCGAGCGCCGTCGATGCGGGCGGCGTCGAGCACTTCCGACGACAGGTTGGCAATGCCGGCGATGTACATCAGCATCGAGAAGCCGGTCCATTGCCAGACATTGACGATGATCAAGCCGTAGATCGCGAGCGTCGGGCTCCCGAGCATCGAATTGGTCAGCGTGATGCCGACCGTCTGCAGGTATGCCTGGGCGATGCCGTAATAGGGTGCGTAGATCTGTACCCAGACGAGGCTGACGACCGAAACGGACGTCACCACCGGCAGGAAGAACATCGTGCGGAAGAACGAGCGCCAGGCGTAAGTGTGCCGCTCGACGAACCAGGCGATCACGCCGCCGATCAGCATTTGCACCGGAATGGTGATCGCGGCCCATAGGGCCATGTTGCGCATCACCACCCAAAACACTGGGTCGCGCAGCACCTCGCCGTAATTGGCAAGGCCGACGAAGGCCGCCGCGTCGCCGCTCTGGTGCAGCAGGCTCTCGTCGATCACCCACAGGATGGGATAGGCGACGAAGGCCAGGAACAGCACGGCAGCCGGCGCCACGAAGAGGAAGACGGAACTCCGGCGGATCGGACCGCCCCGCCGAACCAACGCGGGTTCCAGAAACGTCCGCTGCGACGTCAGGCCGCCGGACATGTGTCGGCGGCGTTCGTGTCCCTGCGCCCAGCCAGGCTCAATGGGCCAGCGCCTTGTCGGTCGCCGCCTGGACCGATTGCAGGGCCGCCTCGGGCTGCAGGCTGCCGGCGGCGACACCGGAGAGGGCGCTGTCGAGCGCGTCGGCAATAGCCGGCACCGCAAAGCGCTGGTTCTCCGCCTTCGGCAGGTCGGTCATGAAACGGGCGTACATCGCCTGCACATGCGGCGAGACTTCGCCCTGCGGCTCATGGCCGGTGAAGGCGGGCAGGTCGTTGAGGTCGTTGAGCGCCTGCTGCAAGCCCTCGCCGTTGATCAGCGAGGCCAGGAATGTCCAGGCTGCCGGGTTTCGGCCCCCGTTCTTGGTCATTCCGTAGCCGATATCGATGCCGCCGACCGGCGGCGATGCGTGATCAGAGTCTTTGAGTGCGGGCATGTAGAAGAAATCGAAGCCGTCCATGTTTTGCACATAGGGCGAAAGCGGCGGCGGGAATTTGCTTTCCTGCATCCACCACGAGCCGAGCGCCATCATGCCGACGCGGCCCTGCGCAAATAGCTGGGCGCCCGTCGGATAGGCGTGGGCGCCGAGCGCGCCCTGCTGCACCACGCCGTCGGTGAACAGCCCGCGCCAGTCGGTCATTGCGCGCACAAGTTCGGGCGAGGTCCATTTCGCCGTGCCCGCCTGAGCTTTGTCAGTGAGGCCCGGGGCACGCTGATTGGCGAGCATCAGGTAGACGTTCTCGTTCTGCCAGCCGTCGGCAGCGCCCTGGAACATCGGGATGTAGCCAGCCTTGCTCAGCGCATGGGCCGCTGTGACCAGGTCGTCGTAGGTGTTCGGCACGGACAAGCCGAGCTTTTCGAAGATCTTCGTGTTGTACCAGATCACCAGATCCTGCAATTCCTGGGGCAGGATGTAGTCGTTCGTATCCCCCGTGGGGTTTCCCATCAGCATCTGCTTGCGGTTGACCGGGAACACCTTGTCCTCCCAGCCCTCGCCCCATTGCTTTGCGGCGGGCCCGTTCAGCGCCTCCAGTTGCGGGCGGTACTGCTGGGTGACCGAGCCAGGCTGCAGTCCAATCAGGTCGGGCAGGCTGTTGGAGGCGGCGGCAGCCTTGAGGGCGGTCAGATACTCGGGCGAGTAGTTGTAGTAGGTGTAGTTGACCTTGATATCCGGGTGGTTCTTCTCGAACGCATCGATGGATTTCTGCATCGTGCTCTGCACGAACCAGGACCAGATGGTCACTTCCTTCGTCTCGGAGCGCGCCGGTGACAACGTCGCCGCGGAAGCGAAGATCGCGGTTGCGAGTGCAAGCCTGATGTTCATTTCTCTCCCCTTCGGCATGAGAAAGCCGATGCTGTGGCGCCCGGCCGGCGTGCGGCAGTTGCAAATCTGAGCAAACCATATCAATATCTTCTAATCGGGTCAATCGGGCTGGAACTCGCGTCAACCAGTTCGGCGCCTCGCGGGAGCGGAAAATGGGGCGGGATTGGGTGGCTCTCTACGGCGCGACCATCGAGAGTCTGCCCAGGCTCGCAGCGCGTGCGCCCCTGACGCTGTGTGGAAGCGGTGCCTGCATCGACGCACGAATCTCGCTGCACGACATAGGCCCGATGCTGGATGCCCACGCGCCGGAAGCAGCGGAGTTCGCGCGCATGCTGCAGTCGCGCGCCGCGCGCGGCCAGGGCGGCGAGTTCGCGAGCGATTGGACTGCGGGGCCGGAGTGGATCGCGCGCAATCTGCCGGTCTCCTACGCGATGGGCGGCACCGGCCCGCATGCCGCGGCGACGATATCGGCGGCCGGCGCGCCGGCCCTGCTGGCGCTCGCCGATCGTTCGGCGCAGATGCTTTCGCTCGCCCACCCCGACATCCTGCTGGCCGAAGGCGACCGCATCATCCGGGCGGCCGAAGCAACCAGTCGTGGTGCCACGCGGCCACCGGTGCACATCTTCGAGTATACGGCCGGCGAGGCGGTCGGCGCGGTCGTGCCGACCCGCTCGTCCCGCATCATCGTCAGGTTCAGCAATTTCCTGCTGGAGGACGACATCGATTTCGCCCGTGCCAGCCTCGCCCGTATCAGCGAGGCAGGCGCCGGGCTCGTCTCCGGCTTCAGCAGCATCCCGGCCGCCGATCTGCCCCGCGAGGTAGCGCGCGTTGCGGCGCTGGCCCGCGCCTGGCGCGCCGGCGGGCTTGCGACAGTGCATCTGGAGCTCGCCGGCTACGACTCCATGGACCTGCTGCATGCCACCGTGGCCGAGCTGCAGGACGCGATCACCTCTATCGGAATGAGCCATTCCGAATTGGGCATGATTGCGGGCGACGACGCGGATCCGCTCCCCGGAATGCGACATCTGGCCGAGCGGCTCGCGCTGGACCGGGTGTGCGTCCACGCCGACCATTGGGCGGCATCCGTGACCAAGCGGGATCCGGAAAGTGAGCTGCAGGCCCTTGTCATGGGCTGCCTGCTCGCGGCCGCGCGCGCCAGCACCGGCCGGCCGATGCGGCCGGATCGCCTCGACGAGGCCACGACGTTCGCATCGCCGCCCTTTGCGTGGACACGTTCCGCCGGCGGCTGGACCTTCGTGGCGTGCCCCTCCGCGTATCTACGAGCGCCGAGGACGACGCTCGGCCTGGGTGATACCTTCACCGGCGGCTGTCTGCTGGCGCTGGGCGCCGGGGGCGGAGCCACTGCGTTTGCTGCGGCATGAACGCTGGCAGCAAGCGGGTCGAGATCCTGCCAGCCAAGCGACAGGCGATGATCCTCGAACACCTGCGCACGCATGGCGCGACGGCCATCGGCCAGCTGGCATCGGCGCTCGGTGGCTCGCAGTCCACGATCCGGCGCGACCTCGAACACCTCATGAAATGTGGCTACCTGGAGCGGACCCATGGCGGCGCGGTGCTGGTGCCGCCGGCACCGGCGACGTTCGAGCGCGAGCCCTCGATTACTGAGCAATTGCGCCACGCTCAGAAAGTCGCCATCGGCAACGCGGCCGGGGCGATGCTGAATGCGGGGGAGAGCGTGGTCTTCGAGGCGAGCACGACGGTGTTGGAAGCGGCGCGGGCGGCTAGTCTGCGCGGCATCGCGCTGACCGCCGTCACCAATTCGCTCGACATTGCGCTCGTCTGCTCCGCTGTGCCGATCTGGCGGCTGATCATGCCCGGCGGCACGCTGCGGCCGGGTAGCAGATCTCTGGTCGGCGATCTGAGCGATAGCTTCTTCCGCAATATCCACGCGGATGTCTGTTTCATTGGCGCCGGCGCAATCACCAGGACGACACTCACCGATACGTCCTTTGAAATATCCGCGCTCAAGCGCACAATGATTTAGTCATCACGCCGGACGGTATTGCTGGCTGACAGCTCGAAGTTCACGACGCCTTCATTTTGTACTTTTGGTGACCTCTCGATGATTGACGAGATCGTGACCGATGACGAGGTGGACGCCGAGGTTCTGGCGACACTGCGATCGCTGCAGACCAAGGTCCAGGTCGTGAACGTTGCTTAGGGGCTTTTGAAGGATTTTGGCATTGTGGTGATAGAGTTTGGCGTCTATAGATTGAGGTAGAGAGGCGTGAGAGGGATTTCGGCCATGATGACGCGGATGGATTCGAAGCTCGAAAACATGAGGGCGGGGCGGTATCGGCGCACCGACTTCATGATCGCGGACGCCAAGGACGCCGATATGGGTTCCGGCGTCGCCGGCCTCGGCACCGTGCGCGGCCCCGATGGCACCGTGCAGCGCTACCGCACCCGCCAGGAGTTCCTCGACTCCATCGTCGAGGTGATCGAGCAGGACATCGTCGACATCATGCTGGTGTCCGCGTCCAACCTCGATCAGTTGCAGAGGCGCGGCGCCTTCCGTGACAGCGCGGTCAAGCCGGCGATACGCGCCAACGACACGACCGACTGCTGGGGCGCGATCCGGCACGGCAAATACGCGATGCATCCCTCGCATCCGTTCGCGACCGCGAGCATTCCCCGCGTCATGTTCGGCGCCGCGAAGCCGGAGCAAGGCGCCGTAGTGACCGGCACCGATCTTGGCCTCTATTCGCTGACCTTCGTGAACGACCTGGAGATCGACATCGCCGCCCAGCAAGAATTCCGAGATTTCCGCGCCGAGGCCGCCAAATACGGATTCAAGTATTTCTTCGAGGTATTCAACCCCAACGTCGACATTGGCCTGTCCCGCGAGCAGACGGGCGAATTCGTCAACGACTGCATCCTGCGCTGCCTCGCCGGAGTGAGCGAGCCGGACCGGCCGCTGTTCCTGAAGATGCCGTTCAACGGACCCAAAGCGCTCGAAGAACTCGCAAGCTTCGATTCCAGCCTGATCGTCGGTATCCTCGGCGGAGGCGCCGGCACCACGCGCGACACATTCGAGCTGCTGCACCAGGCCGAAAAATATGGCGGGCGGCTCGCGTTGTTCGGCCGCAAGATCAATCTCGCCGAGCGGCCGCTGGCGCTGGTGAGCCTGATGCGGCAGGTGGCCGATGGCACGATTGCGCCTGAGGAAGCAGTGAAAGCCTATCACGGCGAACTGCAGAAGGCCGGCGTCCGCCCGGTGCGAGCGCTCGAGGACGATCGTATGATCACCGAAGCAGTGCTGAAGCCGGCCGCGACGCTGCGAGTTGCCGGCGGTCGTTCATTGGAGGGATGACGAAACAGGTACCTCCATCGGCTTGAGCGGACATCGTTGCCCTCGCTTGAGCCGGCCTGCCGGATTCGTACGCGGTTGGGATCGCGGACCGGCCCTGCGAAAGGGCGACAGCAAGGGGAGGGAAACGTGAACACGAGATGGATCATATCCGCGACCATGGCTGCGCTGTTCGGCTTCGGAGCCGCGGCGCGCGCTGAAACGACGCTGACGATCGCGACGGTCAATAACCCCGACATGATCGTGATGCAGAAATACTCGAAGAAGTTCGAGGACCAGACCGGCATCAAGCTGAAATGGCTGGTCCTGGAGGAGAACGTACTGCGCCAGCGCGTGACCACCGACATTTCCACCAAAGGCGGACAGTTCGATATCATCACGATCGGCATGTACGAGACGCCGATCTGGGGCAAGAACGGCTGGCTGGTGCCGTTCGAGGATACGCCGGCGAGTTACGACCTGAACGACGTGCTGGCCTCGGTGCGCAGCGGGCTTTCCTATGACGGCAAGCTTTATTCGCTGCCGTTCTACGCGGAAAGCACCATGATGTTCTACCGGACCGACCTGTTCAAGGCGGCGGGGCTGAGCATGCCCGAGCACCCGACCTGGGACGACATGGCGAAGTTTGCGGACAAGATCACCGACAAGCCGAAACAGATCTATGGCGTGTGCCTGCGCGGCCAGCCCGGCTGGGGCGAGAACATGGGCATCATGGGCCTGCTCGCCGATACCTTCGGCGGCCAGTTGTTCGACATGAGCTGGCACTCCGGCTACAATAGCGCTGCGTGGAAGAAGGCGATCACGTTCTACGTCGACCTGATGCGCAAGGACGGGCCGCCAGGCGCCGCCGGCAACGGCTTCAACGAGAACCTCGCACTGATCGTCGAGCGGCCATTGCGGCATGTGGGTCGACGCGACCGTCGCCGCCGGTATCCTCTACGATCCGAAGCGCTCGCAGGTCGCGGACAAGGTGGGCTTCGCCAATGCGCCGATCGAGAGCTGGAACAAGGGCAACGGCTGGCTGTGGGCCTGGGCGCTTGCGGCTGCCGACATCCAGCACCAAGGTGAAGGGGCGAAGCAGTTCATCGAATGGGCGACCTCGAAGGACTACATCAAGATGATCGGCGAGAACGAGGGCTGGGTGACGGCGCCCCCGGGCACGCGCAAGTCGACCTACGACAATCCCGAATACCAGAAGGCGGCGCCTTTTGCTAACATTACGCTCGGGCTGATCGAGTCGGCGGACGTCGTCAACACCACCAAAGATCCGAAGCCCTATACCGGCATCACCTTCGCTACGATCCCGGAGATGCAGGCAATCGGCACCTTCGCCGGGCAGCAGATTGCTGCGGCATTGACCGGCAAGGAGACAGTCGATCAGGCGCTCGATGCGGCGGCCGACAACGCCAACCGGCTTCTGAAGCAGGCGGGCTACATCAAGTAGACGGCTGCCCCGACCAAGGCCGGCAGCACGCGATGCGCGCTGCCGGTCAGTGTCCCGCCCCTGAAATCGTGGTGGATCGAAAGGATCTCCGCGTGGCATGAGCACCACCTCTGTCTACGCCCGCGGCGTCGCGCACCGGCACCGTGACCGGGTTGGCCGGCTGATGCACGGCACGTCCTGGCTGATGGCGCCTGCAGTCGTCCTGATGCTTCGCCTGGATGATCGTGCCGCTGGTGCTCACACTCTGGTTCTCGCTGCAGCGATACAACCTGCAGGACCCGAGCGGGCGCGGTTTCGCTGGCCTTGACAACTACGAGTTTCTGCTGACCGACCCTTCGCTGATCACCGCGTTGGTCAACACGGTCATCATCGTGGTCGCCGACCTCGCTCATCACCATCGCGTTCGGTATCGTGCTCGCGGTGATATTCGACCAGCCTTTCTTTGGGCGCAGCGTCGCCCGCCTGCTGGTGGTTGTCCCGTTTTTCGTGATGCCGACCGTCAGCGCGCTGGTCTGGAAAAACCTGTTCATGCATCCGGTGTACGGGCTGTTCGCCTGGATCGCCAACACGCTCGGATTCGCCGGCCATCGACTGGTTCGCCGATTTGCCGCTCGCTTCGGTCATCGCTATCGTCGCCTGGGAATGGATGCCGTTCGCGACGCTGATCCTGCTGACCTCCATGCAGTCGCTTGATCGCGAGCAGGTCGATGCGGCGCATATCGACGGCGCTGGACCGCTTTCGGTATTCTTTTTCGTGACATTGCCGCACCTTGCCAGGCCGATCGCCATCGTCGTCATGCTGGAGACGATCTTTTTTCTCGGCATCTATGCTGAGATCGTGGTCACCACGGTCGGCGGCCCCGGGCTCGCCACCACCAATCTCTCCTTCCTTATCTATTCGCGTGCGCTGCTGGCCTTCGACGTCGGCGGTGCCTCTGCAGCCGGCGGGATCTTCGCGATCGTGCTCGCCAACATCGTCACGATCCTCTTCGTGCGCCCGTCGCGCGGCAGATGTAGCGGCGGGCGGCGTCATGGGCAGCGGTTGGGCAACAAGCTGGCATTGACCGGGGGTGGGCTGGCTGGCGGCGCTTGTCATGTCTTTCCGGTGTTCTGGATGGCGCTCGCTGCATTCAAGACCGAGCTCGACGCGGTGGCGTCGCCGCCGCTGCTGTTCTTCAAGCCGACGCTCGAAAACTTCGGCGAGATGCAGGAGCGGGTGGATTACTTCGGCTCATGCCTGGAACAGCATCGCCGTCGCTTTCGGCTCTACCGCCCTGGCGATCCTGATCGCCGCGCCAGCATGCCTACGTGATGGCCTTCTATCCCGGGCGGCACACCCGCGGCATCCTGCTGTGGATCCTGTCGACAAGTTCATGCCCGCCGTCGGCGTGCTGGTGCCGATCTACCTGATGCTCGCGCGGTCGGCCTGGCTCGACACGCGTACCGGGCCTGATCATCCTCAACCTGTTCGCCAACCTGCCGATCGTCGTCTGGATGCTCTACTCCTATTTCAAGGAGGTGCCGCGCGAGATCATCGAGGCTGCGCGGGTGGATGGCGCCGGGCGCTGCAGCAGATCATTCTCCTGCTTGGGCCGCTCGCTGCGCCGGGCCTCACCTCCACCGCCCTCTTGTCGATCATCCTGTCGTGGAACGAGTCCTTCTGGTGCATTAACGTCACCGAGGTCCGCGCCGGCACGCTCGCGCTCGCGATCGCCTCGTTCTCCAACCCCGAAGGGTTTTTCTGGGCGAAGCTGTCGGCCGCGTCGCTTGGCGTCGGTTGCGCCGATCCTCCTGTTCGGCTGGTTGTACGCAGCGCCAGCTCGTGCGCGGCCTGACCTTTGGGGCGGTGAAGTAAGGGTTCAGCCCCGGGATGCCGATCAAGGAGATTGATGATGTATCTCGAGAATTTCGATCTGACGGCTGACCGCCTTTATCACCGGCGGCGGGCGGGGCATCGGTCTTGCGAGGGCGGAGGCTCTCTCGGAGCACGGCGCGAAGGTGATCATTTCCGACCTCGATCCCGATGTGCTGAAGACCGGCCAGGCGGAGCTCGCGGCGAAAGGTTATCAGGTCGAGGCGGTGTCTGCTCGACGTGACCAAGCCCGACGACGTCGCCGCGTCGCCGACGAAGCCAATGCCGGCGACAGGAGCGTCGACATCCTGATCGCGAATGCGGGCATCGCGCTCGGCGGACACACCGGGCGAAGCGATGCCTGATGCGGACTGGCTGCGTGTGATCGACGTCAACCTCAACGGCGTGTTCTGGTCGTTGCCGCGAGTTCGGCCGGCACATGCTGGCGCGCAGCCGCGGTAGCATCGTGACCATCGGCTCGATGTCGGGCCTCATTTCGAACAAACCGCAACGCCAGGCGCACTACAATGCAGTCAAAGCAGCCGTGCACCATCTGACGCGCTGCTCGCCGGCGAGTGGGCCGAGCGCGGGCGTCCGGGTCAACTGCGTCGCACCGACCTATGTTGACACCGCGATGTCGCGCGGCGGTTTCGACCGATCCCGCCCTATTCCCGGTCTGGATGGATTACACGCCGATGAAGCGGGTCGGCCGGCCGGACGAAATCGCCTCGATCATCCTGTTCCTGGCCTCCGACGCTTCGAGTGTCATGACTGGATCGGTGGTCACGTCGATGCGGCTACACAATCTGGTAGAGTAGGAGCGCACTCGGTGACGGTCAGGCGGATCACCAGCAACATCGCTGCGGCCGACGTCGCGGCGGCAGAGCGTTTCTACCGTGACGTGCTCGGCCTCGAGGTCCTGATGGACCTGGGCTGGATCGTGACCTACGGCTCGCATGCGCGGATGACCGTCCAGATCAGCATCGCCAGTGAGGGTGGCTCCGGGACGCCTGTCCCGGACCTCTCGATCGAGGTGGATGACCTCGACGCCGCGCTCGAAGCAGCCACGGCTGTGGGCTTTCCGATCGAGTACGGGCCGGCCGATGAGCCCTGGGGCGTCCGCCGCTTCTATGTGCGAGATCCGTTCGGCAAGCTCGTCAACATTCTCGCACATGCCGACGCCACGCGGTGAAGCTGGCCACCTTCAACGTCAACGGCGTCAATGGCAGGCTCCCTGTGCTGCTGCGCTGGCTCGAACAGGCCGCGCCGGATGATCGTTTGCCTGCAGGAGCTGAAGGCGCCGCAGGAGAAGTTTCCGGAACGGCCGATCCGTGATGCGGGCTATGGCGCAATCTGGAATGGCCAGAAGAGCTGGAACGGCGTCGCCATTCTGGCGCGCGGCATGGACCCGGTCGAGACGCGCCGCAGCCTGCCCGGCGATCCGGACGATACCCACAGCCGCTACATCGAAGGCGCCGTCGATGGCTTGAGGGTGGGCTGCCTGTATCTGCCAAACGGCAATCCCGCTCCGGGACCCAAATTCGATTACAAGCTGCGCTGGTTCGACCGGCTGATGGCCCACGCTGCAAGCCTCCTCGCGTCCGGTGCTCCGGTCGTGCTCGCCGGCGACTACAACGTCATGCCGACAGACCTCGACGTGTACAAGCCCGAGCGATGGCTGGATGACGCGCTGTTCCGTCCCGAGGTCCGCGACGCCTACCGCCGGCTTGTCGCCCAGGGATGGACCGATGCTTTGCGTGCGCTGCATCCGGGCGAGCGCATCTATACGTTCTGGGACTATTTCCGGAACGCCTATGGCCGAGACGCCGGGCTTCGCATCGATCATCTGCTGCTGAGCCCCGCACTTGCCGGTCGCCTCAAGGCTGCCGGCGTCGACCGCCAGGTCCGGGGATGGGACCACGCCAGCGATCACGCGCCGACCTGGATCGAGCTCACCGACGAAGTCCCGCCCGCCAAGACAAAGGCCGCAAGAAGGGCCAGAGCATGACCGCTGACCGCTTTGATCTCGAGCGCTTCGTGACGGCACAAGAGCCCGTCTTCGAAACCGTGATGGACGAGCTGCTGCCGGTTTGGTGGACACCGAGATTAGGGTGTTTCACGAGATCGGAGGGTGCAGATGGCGCGGCGACAATTCAGCCGGGAGTTCAAGCTCGAGGCGGTGAGGCTGGTCAAGGAGCGCGGCGTCTCGGTGGTGCAGGCCAGCCGGGACCTGGATGTCGACGAGAACATGCTGCGGCGTTGGATCAAGGAGCTGACTGCCGATCCTGAGCAGGCCTTTCCGGTCAGGGCCAGGTCAAGCCGGAGCAGCAGGAGATCGACCGGCTGCGGCGCGAAGTCGCCAAGCTCAAGGCCGAGCGCGACATCCTAAAAAAAGCCGCGGCCTACTTTGCGAGGGAGTCGATATGAAGTTCGGCTTTATCGCGAAGCATCGAGGGATCTGGCCGGTGCGGTGGCTTTGCGAGGCGCTCGGTGTCTCGCGCAGTGGCTTCCACGCCTGGCTTACCCGGCCGCCCAGTGCCCGGGCACGCAGCGATGAAGTGCTCGGCGCGCAGGTCAGGCCAGCTTCGTCGCCAGCGACCGGACCTATGGCGCCCGGCGGGTCTGGCACGATCGTGCTGGCCGAGGGCGCCATCATGCGGGCTGCATCGCGTCGAGCGGCTGATGCGCGAGCAGGCTTTGCGGGCCCGGCCGCGCCGCCGAGGGCTTGCCATCGGACACAGGGCAAGCGGTCGAGGCCGCGCGCGACAATGTGCTGGACCGGCAATTCGAGGCCACGGCGCCGAACCAGAAATGGATCGCCGATTTCACCTACATCTGGACCGCCGAAGGCTGGCTCTACGTCGCGGCCGTCATCGACCTGTTCTCACGCCGCGTGGTCGGCTGGTCGATGAGCGCCGCGATGACCGCCCAACTCGTCGACGACGCGCTGATGATGGCGATCTGGCGCCGCGGCAAGCCGGACGCTCTGCTGCACCACTCCGATCAGGGAAGCCAATACAGCAGTGAGCAGTTTCAGAAGCTTATGGCCGATCATGGCGTCACCTGCAGCATGAGCCGGTCCGGCAACGTCTGGGACAACGCGGCGATGGAGAGCTTCTTCTCCTCGCTGAAAACCGAGCGGACCGCCCGCAAGGTGTACCGCACCAGGAACCAGGCCCGGGCCGACGTGTTCGATTACATCGAGCGGTTCTACAATCCGCGTCGGCGCCACTCGACCATCGGCTATCTCAGCCCTATGGAGTTCGAGCGGAACGCCGCAGTCGAGCTTAAGCTGCGTGTCCACCGAACCGGCAGCAGCTCACCGTGCTCGCCGGCGACTACAACGTCATGCCGACAGATCTGGACGTGTATAAGCCCGAGCGATGGCTGGATGACGCGCTGTTCCGTCCCAAGGTCCGCGACGCCTATCGCCGGCTCGTCGCCCAAGGCTGGACCGATGCCTTGCGTGCGCTGCATCCGGGCGAGCGCATCTATACGTTCTGGGACTATTTTCGGAACGCCTATGGCCGGAATGCCGGCCTTCGCATCGACCACCTGCTGCTGAGCCCCGCACTTGCCGGCCGCCTCAAGGCTGCGGGCGTCGACCGCCAGGTGCGCGGATGGGACCACGCCGGCGATCACGCGCCGACCTGGATCGAGCTCACGGACGAAGTCCCGCCCGCCAAGACAAGAGCCGCAAGGAGGGCCAGAGCATGACCGCTGACCGCTTTGATCTCGAGCGCTTCGTGACGGCACGACCATCTCGAAACCGTGATGGACGAGCTGAAGGCGGGCCGAAAGAAAACCCACTGATGTGGTTCATCTTCCCTTAGTTGCGCAGCCTCGGCCACTCCGCGACGGCCCAGTTCTACGGAGAAGGAGCCGATCCATGAGGCGCGGGCCTATCGCGATCACTCGCTGCTCGACCCCCGGCTCGTCCTTTGCACCCGCACGGTCCTGCAAATCAGGGCGCGTTCATTGCGCGATATTCGGCTTGCCCGATGACCTGAAATTCCGGTCCTCGATGACCCTGTTCGCGGCCGTCACGCAGGACGGCGGTTCCCATTCCGCCCAGCCCTCGACCGCTGGTGCGCCGGGCAGATGGACCCGCGGACCCTGGCGCTGATCCCGGTGTCAGGAGCAACGCGCTGAGCCTTTTGGGACATCTCGCGTCGCAGCGAGCCGGCAGCCCCCAGACCGCAGCCTTGCTATCAGCGCCCGCGCCTGCGAGGATCATGACGACGGACCGTGTGGGCGGGCTTGCGCTTCGTTCATCCGAGTTGGTGACCGTCTCGGGGGGCAATCGGAACCCCAACTCTGGCCCTCGATCGTCCTGGAGATGCCCAACTTGCTGGGCCAGAAGCTTGTAAACTCGTTTCAGGCAGTCCCGAGCTTCAGAGAGAAAACGCCCGGAGAGAGGGTTTTTTGGGCCGCGGTGCTTCTGCAGGTCCCAAGCTTGAGCGCCAGGAGGCCGCCACATCTGGCTTTTTGCGCCTGCCCCCCGGACCGCGGAGAGCGATCCTGGGAAAAGACTGGAGCGGGCGAAGAGATTTCGAACTCTCGACCCCAACCTTGGTGATCTGAGCCCTGCCTTCCCTCCGGTTAGAAATAAAATCCCGGTTGCCGTCACGCTGATCGTGACGGTGTTTCTCGGCTCGGTCGAGCACCGTTTCTCCGTCCGGCCGTTTCCGTCCAGGGCGTCGCGCGCAACCCGGGTCAAGCCTGGCCGCAGGAGCCGGACGCGCTAACTGAATATCCGACGCCCTCGCCCGCTTAGGCCGCCATGCTGTCGCTGGCACCCCCGCCGACGGCCGGGCGGCTGTGCGTGATCGGGGACGAGACCGGCTCGGGCAAGACTGAGGCGGCGCTGATCCATTTTTTTGGCGCGGCTGCGTCGACGGCATGTACTTCGCCCTGCCGACGCGGGCAGCGGCGCCAGATCCACTCCTCCATGTCTACTGCGGTCTGGCGGCGGCCCGGTCCGCAGGCGCCGCCACGTCACCCTGGCCGTGCCGGGTTATCTCGACCCGGCCGCGGCGAGTTTGGCCGACCCGGAAATGCTGTACCCCGACAAGCGGCCGATGTTCGGCGCGATGCGCTGTGGTCGAGCGAGCGGCCAAAAACAATACCTAACCAGCTGGGTCGCGGTCGGCACGATCGACCAGTACTGCTGGGCGGGTTGCGGGTCCGCCACGTGCAGCTTCGCTCCGGCGCGATGCGGCGCCTGCTGCTGGTGATCGACGAAGTGCACGGCAGCGACATCTACGTGACGGCGATCCTGCGCAACCTGCTGGACCAGCATCGCCGGCGGTTTCACTTCCCACGAGAGGACCGTCTTAAAACGTGCGTATCCGCGAAGTCGGGCTGGTTCCTTCGACCGTGATCGCCGGAGGCAAAGTCACCCCAGGCGCGAGTTGATGTTCATGTAATAAGACTGGACCAGCATCGCCCTGCGCGATCACGGCGCCACCGGTCCGGCCGGCGGACGTGGGACCGCTGACCCGTCGACGCGGTGTCGGCCCGCACTCCAGCCGGCTTCACTCCGCTCGCCAAGTAGCGGAGGGCGCATGTGCGCCGGCCTCCGGCGGCGGATTTAGCTAAAATCCCTGCCGGAGAGCCGAGACATACGCCCGGTTCCGCGTCGGCGTGATGAGAACCTCATTTATGCAGACGTGGGGCGGGAGAGTTGCGATATACAGAATCAGATTGCCAACATCCTCCGATTGCACCATCCGCGCCCTGTCCTCCGCGCTGACGGGAACAGGACGCTTCTCGATGATGGGCGTGGCCACTTCGCCGGGACAAGAGCGCGGTCGCCCGGATGCCGTTCTCACATTCTTCCATATTAATGCTGTAGCTCAGCGTCACCACCCCGTGCTTGGCCGCGACGTAGGGGGAGCCGGGCTGGGACGCTGACGAAACGGCCGGCGTTGGATGCCGTGTTGATGATTACGCCGTCCCGCTGCCGCCGCATTATCGGTAGGACGGCGATCACGCAGTAGAATGCGGAAGAACAGGTTCCCATGGATCACCTCATCGACACCCTTGGCCGACAATTTCGCCAAGGCGCGCTCCGGGATATTAGTTCCGCGTTGTTGACGAGGATATCAAGGCGCCGAAACTCACGGTCGATGAAGTCGGCCGCGCGCTGCGCTGCCTCGGCGTTTGTCATGTCACCAGGCTGAACGTGCGCGTAAAAATCCGACCCGCTGGATACGACCGGCGACTGACTCCAGCAACTCCTGCCGCCGCCCCGTCAAAACCACCGTCGCCCCGGCGCCGGCCAGGGCCAGGGCGGCAGCTTCACCTATACCGCTACCGGCGCCAGTCACCCAAGCCACCTTCCCCGCAAGTCCCGGCATCCTCGCGCCTCGCGTTGTTGTTTCAAGTCAAACTCAGTCAAAGGACGGTGCTGTCCAGTCAGGTTCGCGAGCGTTCCTTTTGCCCGTTATCGGGCAGCCAGCGACCCGGGGCATCGCATGATCTACGTCTTCGCTGCCGCCGCGCGATCACTGAACAGAACGCCGCCCTTGGCCTTTGATCCTGCGCCCAGGACTTAAGCAATTGGATGCATACCGCATCCTCCGCCACGTCCAGATTGCGGGCGACCGCTTCGGTCACCTCCTTCATCAGCTTGCGCTTCTGATCGATCGTCCGACCCTCGATCGCGTAGATATAGACTTCCGGCATTGCCCGAACCTCCCAATGTATAAACCAGTCCAAGAACAGCCCGGCCAGCTCCGGCGGTTCCAAGCTAGAGCGGTGTCACTCTGGTCATGCCCGTGACACCGGTCGGCTTTGTCTCGGCGTAATTCACGCCGCGGGTGGCGCCACCACCTTCGGCCATTGCGCTCTAGGCCTTCGGAACCGGCGCGTCGGCGCGGATCAGCTTTTCGTGCTTCAACTCGGCCCAGAGATCGGCGGGGATCGGATGCCGGAACGCGGCGATGTTCTGCTCGACCTCGCGCTGCGATCGCGCCGGGAATGACCGAGGCGACGATTGCTGGCCGAGCGGGAATTGCAGCGCGGCGGCGGCGAGCGGCACGCCGTGGCGCTGGCACACGGCCTCCATCTTCGCCACGCGCGCCAGTATTTCCGGCCCCGCCGGCGAGTAATTGTAGCGCGCCCCCGGGACGGCGCCGGTCGCCAGGATGCCGGAATTGTAGGTCCCGCCGATCACGATGCCGACGCCGCGCTCGTCGCAGCGCGGAAATTCCGCGTCGAGCACGTCCTGCTCCAGCAACGTGTAGCGCATCGCGATCAGGAAGAAATCCATGTCGAAGAAATCGAGATACTTCGGGATCGTTCCCATCGTGTTGAAGCCGGCGCCGATCCCCTTGATGACGCCCGATCGCGTAATGCTTCCAGCGCCCGCCAGCCGCTGGTCGCGAGCTGGTTCCAATAGGGCGCGACCTTCGCCTCGCTCTTGAAATGCCAGGTGTCGAGATCGTGGATCAGCAGCACGTCGATGTGGTTGATGCCCGAGCCTTTGCAGGCTGTCCTCGAACGAGCGCATCACGCCGTCGTAGCTGTAATCCATGTCATGCGCGAATTCGAGGCCGCCGATCCAATCGGAATCGCGCTGAAAAGGTCCTGGTTTCGAGGGCCGACGCAACACGCGGCCGATCTTGCTGGAGATGACGTAATCCTCGCGCGGGCGGCGATAGAGCGCGCGGCCGAGCCGATGTTCCGCCTGCCCCTTGCCGTACCAGGGCGAGGTGTCGAAATAGCGCACGCCGCCGTCCCAGGCGGCGGCGAGCAGCGCGCGCGCCTCATCCTCCTCGATGATGTCGAAGGTCTCGCCGAGCGGCGCGGTGCCCAATCCAAGCTCGGTTACATATACGCCAGGACCACTTCCGAGCTGTCTTTTGGCGAAGGGCGCCTTGGCGGAGGGATGGCACCTCGCGTCGTAGGTTCTGCCGCGCTCATTGTATGACGTTTCTCTTCCTCGTGACGGTTCCCTGTCTGTAGCTCAGAGCCTGCATTCCGCAGGATGGCCGCATCGGATGAAGGTTCTTCAATTCCGCAGAATGCCAAGGTCCCCGGCTGCTCCGGCTGCTGCCGACCACGACGCACTACCATCATTGACGCTCCTCCCGAACGCGCTGACCGCAGTGAGCGAGCACTGCCTCGAAGCC
>CAWGIX010000003.1:0-132530 GCA_963822705.1 uncultured Pseudomonadota bacterium | reverse complement strand
GTGGCGATCACGGAGCCCGGGAATGCGGAGCCGGCACCGGACTGCATCCGTCGTTCTATTCCACCGATCCCAATGTCACCGCGGTCGGCGGCACGCACCTGGTCGTCACGGCTCAGAGCAACACCGCACCGAAAGTCAAGATCAAGAGCGAAACAGGCTGGTCCGGCAGCGGCGGCGGCGTCAGCGCCGTGTTCCCCGCCCCGGCTTACCAAGCCGGCCTAGGACTTGCTGGCCGCGCGGTACCCGATGTCGCGGCGGTCGCCGACCCGAATACCGGCGTGCAGATCGTGCTCGGCGGCCAGCAGCAAGAGATCGGCGGTACCTCCGCCAGCACGCCGATCTGGGCCGGGCTGATCTCGCTGATCAACCAGGCGCGCTTGAGCTCCGGCCTGACCGAACTGGGGCCGCTCAATCCGCGCATCTACGCGCTCCTGGGCAGTGCCGACTTCCGCGACACTATGTCGGGGTGCAACGGCGGTTATTGCGCTGCGGCAGGCTATGATCGCGTCACCGGCCTGGGCAGCCCGGTCACGAACGCTCTGCTGCCCGCCTTGGTGTCACAACCCTAAACTAAACTAGACGGCTGAGTGTTCGGCGTAGACTGTCGGGCGACGAAGCGACCCCGGCTTGCCGAGGCGGAGCGGCATCGGCAAGCCGACCGGTTCGCGGAAATTCAATGCAACGCAGCTTCCGCCACCGGGCCCGGCCGCCTCGCCCCCGGCACGCCTGTACGGTTACTGACTCGTAACTAGACCCCGGCCGCGACGCGCTCGATCCGCGGCAAGCGGGAAAAACCGCGACGCACGCCGCCCCGGATCGAACTCCGGGGCACGCGCGAGCGCTACACTTCTGGACTTGCGATGGTCCCCATTAGCGTCTCCAACCGATCCGCCTCCGCCGCCGGCTTGTCGTTGCGCAGCCGCGCCACCCGCGGAAACCGCAGCGCCACGCCCGAGCGGTGCCGCTGCGACAATTGCGCCGCGTCGAACGCCACCTCCAGTACCATGGTTTTTTCCACCTCCCGCACCGGTCCGAACCGGGCCACGGTGTGGTTGCGGATCCAGTTGTCGAGCCACAGCACTTCCGGGTCGGTCAGCCCGGAATACGCCTTTCCCACCGGCACTAATTCGTCGCCGTCCTCCCCCTCGCGCCACAGCCCAAACGTGTAGTCGGAATAGAAGCTGCTGCGCTTGCCGTGGCCGCGCTGGGCGTACATCACCACCGCGTCGATGGTCAGCGGGTCGCGCTTCCATTTCCACCAAAGCCCTTTGGGCCGCCCCGGCACATAGGCGCTGTCGGCCCGCTTCAGCATCAATCCCTCGATCGACGCCGCCCGCGCCCCCGCCCGCAACCCCGCCAGCTCGTCCAGGGACGCAAACGGGATTTGTTCCGAAACATCCATCCCGCTCGGCTTTTCCCGCGCGACAAACGCTTCCAGGCGAGCCCGCCGCGCATCGAACGGCAACGGCCGCAGATCCTCGTGGTCGTCGAACAGGATATCGTACAGCCGCACGCCCACGGGAAATTCGCGCACCATCTTTCCCGTGACCGCCTTTCGGTTCAGCCGCTGCTGCAAGTCCGCGAACGGCGCCACCTCGCCGCCGCGCACTACCAGCAGCTCGCCGTCGAGCACGCCCCAAAACGTCATGTGGTCGACCACTTCCGGGAACGCCGCGGAAATATCTTCTGCACCGCGCGAGAAAAGCCGGCGACCGCCTCGGGTGGAAACGAGTTGCACCCGGATGCCGTCCCACTTCCACTCCGCCCGAAATTTTTGCGCATCGAGCGAAGCTAGATCGCCGGCCTCCAGCGGGTGCGCCAGCATCGGCGGCCTGAAAACCGGGGCGTCGGCCGGGTCCGGCCGCTCGCCGCGCCCCTCGATCCACGCAAACAAATCAGAGTAGGGCGGTTCCAGCCCGTGCCAGACTTCTTCAATATCGTCCGCCGCCAGCCTGCCGCCCGAAATTTCCGCCAGTGCGATCTTCGCCAGCCGCGCCGAGGCGCCGACCCGCAGCCCCCCGGTAATGAGCTTCAGCAGCGCCAGCCGCACCGAAGGCGACGACGCATCCAGCCATCCCGCCACGATTCCGGGCAGCGCCACTTTAGGCGCCGTGCGCAAGGTCTCCACGACCTCGGGCAAAGTGGGCGGCGGCGCATCCGCCGAGCCGGGCCACATCAGCGCCACGGTTTCGGCGAGATCGCCGACATAGTCGTAGGACCAGGCAAACAATTCCGGGTCGGTGCGTGCCGAAATCAGCTCGCGGATCAACCCCGGCTTGGCAGCGGAAAACGACAGCTCGCCGGTGATCGCCGCCAGGCCGATGCCGCGATCCGGGTCCGGCTGGCTGGCGAAATACCGCCGCAGCAGCGCAATCTTGGCCAGCCGCCCCGGGGAAAACACCAGCCGCTCCAGCAGCTCGGCAAAGGCGATCACGCCTCGGCCACCTCCTCCGAAGCGAGCACCGGAGCCGGTAAGTCATCGTCCTCGTCGCCGTAGCCGACCAGCCGCAGCGCCCGCCCCCGCACGCCGCGCAGTCCCAGCGCCCGGATCAGCGCCTCCTCGCGCCCATGGGTCACCCACACCTCGGAAACGCCCAGCTCGGCCACGGTGCCCAGCAGTTCGTCCCAGTCGGCGTGGTCGGAGATCACCAGCGGCAGTTCCACGCCCCGCGATTTCGCCCGCTGGCGCACCCGCATCCAGCCCGAGGCGAGGCACACCACCGGGTCGGCCAGCCGCCGCGCCCAGCGATCGGCAATCGCCCCCGGCGGTGCCAGCACGATCTTGCCTTCCAGCTTGTCGCGGGCCACGCCGGTGGCCGGGCGCAGCTCGCCCAGCGCCACCCCATGCGCCTCGTAGACGCGGCACAGCGGCAGCAGGGCGCCGTGCAAAAAGATCGGCGCGTCCCAGCCCGCGGCTCGCAACAGCGCGATCAGCCGCTGGCATTTGCCCAGCGCGTAGCAGCCGACTACATGCGTCCGCTCGGGGAACAGGGCGACGCTGTCCAGCAGCTTGCGGATTTCCTGCGCGGGTAGGGGGTGGCGGAACACAGGCAAGGCGAACGTCGCCTCGGTCACGAACAGGTCGCACGGGATCGGCACGAACGGTGGAGTGGTGGGGTCGGGCGTGCGCTTGTAGTCGCCGCTGACCACCGCCCGCGTGCCGGCGTGGTCGATGGCCACCTGAGCGCTACCCAGCACATGGCCGGCCGGTTGCAGAAAGATCTCCGCCCCACCCAGCACGCGCCGCTCGCCCCAGCCCAGCGGGGTGCAGGATTGACACGCCTGCTCGCCCAGCCGTGCGCGCATCAGCGCCAAGGTTTCCGGGCTGGCCAGTACGTGGCCGTGGCCGGCACGGGCGTGGTCGGAATGGGCGTGGGTGACGATCGCCGTGGGCACGGCGCGGACCGGGTCGATGAAAAAGTCGCCCGGCTTGCAATACAGGCCCTCGGGACGGGGACAGAGCCAAGTCTCGGGATGCGGCATGCGGTTGGCCTAGACCGCGGTTCCCGTGCCGGCAAGCGAGTTGCCGGCCGGGTACCGGGTCGTCCGACGGCTGTTGCCCCGGGCGCCCGGCAGGCCGGTGGGGGGTTGCTTTAGGCCCGGCGGAACGTGCCGCGGGCGACATCGCGGATGTCGCCCCGGCTCAGGCCGAGATCGGCCAGTTCGCGGTCACTGTAGCAGTTGAGCTCGAAAGTGACTCGGGCCACCTGCTTGCGGTTCTGCCGCCAAGCGCGGAACTGGTCGGCGTAGCGGCGCGCTGCGAGCGGCAACAGGCCGAGGCCAATCGCGGTGCCGTCCTGGGTGATTGTCGTAAACATCTTTGGATACTCCTGTCGTTGGAAGAACGTTCCTTCTCCCGGGCCAGCATGTAAAACGTTTTATCGAGGAGTTCAAGGGCGCTCGCTGCAGCGCAGCAAAACGTGAAGTGTGTTACGCTCGCCTAGCGCGATAGCTCAGGATCCTGAGCCAAGGCCCTGTTACGCAACGCATCTATGGCAAAAACCTTGCCGTCGTGCTCGACATGCCAGAATGTCCAGCCGTTACAGGTGGGGGTGTTCTGCACCGCCGCTCCGACCTTGTGGATGGAGCCGTGCAGCTCGCCGCAGCGCACGGTCCCGTCGGCCACCACCACCGCACTCACCCGACGGGCACGGTCCGTCAAAATCGTCCCGGCGGGCAAAATCCCGCGCTCGACCAGACTGCCGAACGGCACCCGGGGCATGTCTCGCGCGGGAGGCGGAGGTTGCCACCCCGGCGGCTGGAGCGGGCCTGACGCGGCGCACCCTGCCCCAGGCTGCTTCCACATAGGCCGGGTGGCGCTCAATGCCGATGAAGTGACGTTGGAGGCGTTTGGCCACGACCGCGGTGGTGCCGGTGCCGGCAAACGGGTCGAGCACGATGTCGCCCGGCCCCGTGCTGGCCACCAGCACGCGGTGCAGCAGCGCCTCCGGTTTCTGGGTCGGGTGCAGTTTCAACCCGTGCGGGTTGCGCAGCCGCTCCTGTCCGGTGCACAGCGGCAGCAGCCAGTCGCTGCGCATCTGCAGGTCATCGTTCAGCGCCTTCATGGCCTGGTAGTTGAAGCGGTAGCGGCTGTCGCGCTGGCGGGCGGCCCAGATCAGCGTCTCGTGGGCGTTGGTGAACCGGCGCCCCCGGAAATTCGGCATCGGGTTGGATTTGCGCCACATCACGTCGTTCAGAATCCAGAACCCGAGTTCCTGCAAAATGGCGCCGATGCGAAAGATGTTGTGGTAGGTGCCGATCACCCAGATGGTGCCGTCCTTGCGCAGCAGCCGCCGGCACTCGCCCAGCCATTCGCGGGTAAAAGCGTCGTAAGCGGGGAAATCGGCGAACCGGTCCCACTCCTCGTCGACCCCGTCGACCAAAGAATCGTCCGGCCGGCGCAGTTCGCCGCGCAGCTGCAGATTGTAAGGTGGGTCGGCGAAAACGCAGTGGACCGAGGCCGGCGGCAGCATGCGCATGACGCGCACGGCGTCGCCGAGCAGAAGCTGGTCCAGAGGCAGTTCGCGGACGATCTCCAAGCGGCCTGTCGGCTCCGGTGGGGGCGGCAAGTGTGGCGGTCTGCCCCGACCGGGGTCAACGCGCGGTAAATCTTTCGGCGCGCGGGCGTCGCCGCGTCAATCGGCCATGATAGCGAGTGCCCGGACGGCGCCAAAAGTGGGGCGGTGGTGGCGGCAGGCGCCCAGGGCGGCCAGTGCCTTACGATGGCCGGGGGTGCTGTAGCCGACGTTTTCGTGCCAGCCGTAGCCGGGGAAACGGACAGCAAGGCGCCGCATGGCCCGGTCGCGCGTGACTTTGGCGACAATCGAGGCGGCGGCGATGGAGAAACAGATAGCGTCCCCACCCACCACGCAGCGATGCGAGCAATCGAGCATTGGCGCGGCGTTGCCGTCGATCAGCACCAGATCCGGTTTTGCGGGCAGTCGGGCGATGGCGCGGCGCATGGCCAGCATGGAGGCGTGGAAAATGTTGACGCGGACGATTTCCGCGACCGAGGCCGCGCCGACGGCGATCTCCACGAGGTTTTTCGCCTCGGCGCGCCGCAGCGCGGCATAGGCGAGGTCGCGTGCCTCCTCAGTGAGCGCCTTGCTGTCATCCAGCAATTTGCCCAATCCGCGCGGCATTTTCGCGCCGAGCACGACGGCGGCGGCCACCACCGGCCCGGCAAGCGGTCCGCGCCCGACCTCGTCTACCCCGGCGACCCGGCCCCCGTGCTGCGACTCGAAGCGGTAGTGCGGCATGGCGGGAGGGTAGCGGAGCGACGGCTTACGGCAAGCACCTTTCCGGCCGCATCGTTCCTTACGATAGCCGGCCGTAGTGTCTACAGTGTCTACCGAAGACACGGACCAGCCGAACACGTCCGACGATCTGGTTCGCACCGGCAAGATCGCGCGCTGGGGCAATAGTGCCGCTGTCAGGATCGAGGCAGCAGCCCTGGCGCGTGCGCATCTGGCGGTTAATGACGCCGTTGAGATGATCGTCCATGAGGACGAATTGTGATCAGAGCCGGCGCCTCGCGGCTTGCTGCAGCAAGTGCAGGCGATCGCATGTGCAACGATCGACTGTAGCTGACTGGCTCCGTTGTCTGGGATGACGCGCGGCTGCTATTGCGTGCTGACCTGTTTCATCGCGGCCAGCTCTGTTTCGACGTCGATGATACGTTCCTCGGCCACCGGCAGCCAATAGGCATTTCCGGCCTCGCGATAGACCTCCGCCGCTCCGTGCATGCGGTCCCGCGCCTCGGGAGGCGAGCCGGGTCGTGCAGGCCACGCCCACCGAACCGCATTCCGAACCGTTCCCGAATGCTCGACCGAAGCGTAACACACACGGGTGTGGAACGGCCAGCAACAAAAATGTCAGGCCGCCAGACGCTCCAGCCGGATCGGCGATATCCAGCTCGCCTGCACGGCCGCGACGGAAAGCTCCAGTTCCGTGGCATCGCGCAGCAGCGATGCGGGCAGCACCGCATTCCCGTCGGTCCAGCGCCAAGCGCCGCTTTCACGGCGCTCCACTTCATGAAAGCCGGTCTGCAGTTCCGGCTCCCAGAGCAGGTCGCGCACCCCCTGCGGGCCGCGCGCCAACAGACCGCCGAGCGCCACGCCCAGACGCCGCCCGTCAGTCGAGCCCGCGTCCATTTCGGCCGGCACGCCAGTGCGGCTGAGCAAACCAAGCTCGCCCCCGCCCGGTGGTATCGCAAATCGAAACGATGCGCCGGGCTCTGCATCGATCCGCTGACCGTCGGCGCGCAGATGCAGGTCCGCGTCCTGCGTGGCCACATACCCGAGCGCTTTGGCCCGCGCGATCAGGCGGGCGCGCACGGCAGCCACGGCGGCGCCCTCGATCAGCAGTTTGGTGTAACAGGGCGCGGCCCGAACGGGGGAAAAATCCGGGTGGAGCAGAAGCGCCGCACCGCCCTCGAACAACGCCCGGTTGCCGGTATCCAAATAGCTTTCCGCCGGCGCGCCCTCTGCCAGAAGCACGTCGTGGCGTGCCGAGTTCGACGTGGAAATACTCGACCTCGGCCCAGCTCTGGTCGACCAGAATCGTGGCGCCGTTGACCAGAAACCGGCACGGAATCAGCACGCCGTCAAGAAACAGCGCGTGATCGGGAGACAGAAACAGATCGCGCGCCGGAACGCCGTTGGCCAAAGCGCCGCGGCGGATCAGGACCGGCACCGCCGCCTCGCATCGCGCGTGGCGCAGCAGGTCGACGCGCCTGCGGCCGACCCATCGTACCGGGAGCAATCCGCCGGACGCGGTGCGGACCATAGCACCCGGGCGCAGCGCTTCCACCGGCAGTTCTCCGGCGCCGGTTGCAATGCGCGTGCCGCGGCAGAAGCACGGCAGGCTGGTGGTGACTTCGGTGCCGCCGTCCGACGCCTGCTGCAGCGAAAAGCTCGATGTGTTGTAGGTCAGGTTCTGGGTGTAGAGTGGCACCGCGATCGCCTGCACGCCGTTGCTGACGGTCAGCGTGTGGCCGATGTAGCGCACCGTCATGCGGCTGCCGAGATAGGCGATGCCGGCCAAGTCGATCGTTTCGCCTACAATGAAGCCGGTCACCACGCTGGAATTGTCGAACACCGCCCCGGCGTTGGTGTCAGTGTCGTCGATGGTCAGCGCCGCGCCGCCCACGTCCGTGAACTGCAGCGCCTGATCCTGGACCGAGCCGCCCAGTTCGACTTGGGCGCCAGCGTCGATCGAAACGATACCGCCACCACCGGAGCCGGCAAGGTTGGCGTCAACCGTCAGCACGCCGGCGGCGACCGCGATCGTGCCGGTGTTCAGCAGCGTGCCGCTGCCCTGGCCGAGGGCGATGGTGGCGTGGGCGCCTTCGACGGCGATCTCCCCCTGGTTGCTCAGCGAGTTCGCCGGTGGTGACGAACGAGCCGTTGGCGCTCTCCGCCAGCAGCGTGGCCCCAGCGGAGACGGTGAGACCGTCGGTCACGTCGATCTGCAGCGACGGCGCACCGCTCTGCCAGTCGAGCAGCGAATGCGCGTCCAAGGTGACGCCGGTCCAGTCCAGCGTCGGGTCGCCCGCGATGTCGACCGTGACCCCGATCAGGTCGGGCGCCGGCCCGCCTTTTGCCGCCTCCAGCGTCGGATTGCCGGAATCCACCACG
This sequence comes from uncultured Pseudomonadota bacterium, assembly GCA_963822705.1. Classification (GTDB taxonomy): domain Bacteria; phylum Pseudomonadota; class Alphaproteobacteria; order Acetobacterales; family Acetobacteraceae; genus CAVRQM01. Next base: position 124,392 of record CAWGIX010000003.1, on the reverse strand, counting down.
GCGGTGTCGCCGCTGCCTGGCACGCCCGCAGTCCAATTGGCCGGGTCGTTCCAGTTGGCGCTACTGCTGCCGGTCCAGGTGGTCGTGGCCAAAGCACCCATCCTGCGAGTGGTCGTGCGGGACTATAGTCCTGCCGGGGTCAGATGGAAGCCGGAAACAGTGTTGGGGATGCCAATATTCGTCCGGCCTGGCCGTGGCTGAAAGCCTCCGGATTGGCAGTGCGAAGAGCGCGCGTGGCATCGAAAGGGACGGCAACAGCGGCGTGTCTTCAAACGGGTCGAGTGGCGCCCCGGCAAACGCCCGCATCCTGTTGGACGCGGGCCGGAAGGCTCGTTAATTGCCGGATTGCAGCTGCGCCGAGAAGTTGTACTCGCCCAGATTGGGGACCTGGTCGTATTCGGAGAACGTGCCGCCCATCAACGGGGCGCTGGTGGCGAACGACAGGTTGGCGCCGTAGACCTGGAACGTATCGTTGCTGGTCGGGTCCTTGCGCAGGAACTGGATACGGCCGCTCTTAGGGCAATAGAAGCCTTGGAGATTGTCCGAGGCGCCGGTCCCGTTGTCGAAGATCGTCCCCAGGATCGCCGGGCAGGGCCCCTGTTTGCCCTGCGAGGTGATGCTGATGGTCAGCGAGTTCAGGTTGGCGGCCGCGCTCCAGGTGCCGACGACGCTGGTGGGCCAGGCAGCCATTGCCGACCCGGCAGAGAGCATACCGGCAACAGCGGCGGCGGTGACCGCAATCCTTTTGGTATACATGGTCCAGACTCCTTGAAGTTTGTTGAACGCGATCCGTTCGATCGCGCCGACCAAACTTGCCCGCCCGCTGACACAGGTGCTTCGCCCGAACGAGCCAAAAGCAAAATGTTATCACGCCCCGAACGGGCCAGGCTGCGCGGTCCAATGACCTTGGCCCGGACGAGCCATGAGCCGCGATATTTCCGAGCCCCGAACGGGCCATCGGCAAGCATCGCGGTCTTGCCGGTACGACCCGCACCGGTTACAAGCGTGGATTAATCGAGGGGTGGAAGTTCCGGTGGCGGCGGATCTCAGCGGGACCCCGGGGGACGATGTTTCTCGTCCGGGCGGCGACCGCGCGGCGGACGTCAGCGGCACCGTAGCGGTCCTGCCGTTCGGCAATCTCAGCGACGACCCCGGCCAGAGCCATTTTGGCGACGGTATTGCCGAGGATGTTTCGGCCGCACTGGCCTCGATGGGTGATTTGCAGGTCATCGACTGGGGCTCCAGCGCCGCGTGCCGACTGTTCGCTGACGACGTGGGGCGGGTCGCGGCGGAACTGCCCGTCCGTTACGTCGTCGAGGGCTCGGTCCGCCGCAGCGGTGACAAGCTGAAGGTGGTGGCGTGTCTGCATGACAGCAAACAACCCCAACCGATCTGGCGAGAGCGCTTCGACACCTGGGTAGCGGAAGCGTCGGTCCTGCCGGAGCAGATCGCCCGTGTGGTCGCCGCGCAAATCACACCGGACAGGCCCTGGACACGTTCGGCTGCCCTGTCACGCAACCAGCCCGATCCCGACAGCTACGAACTGGTGCTGCAGGCCAGGGCGGCCTTGCTACGGGGCGGCAGCACGGACGATTCCGAACTCATCTCGCAAGGGATCGCGCTGGCCCAGAACGCGGCAAACCGTGACCGGCGCTGGGGCGAGGCGCAGCGCTGCGTCGCATGGGGCTACTGTCAGCGTGCCGAGCTCGGCCGCTTCGGGCCGCAGGCCGAAGCGGATTATGAGGCCGCGAGGCAGGTGGCGGTGCGGCTGCGCGATCTTGATGCGGACGGCATCGCGGCGCACGCGATCCTGGGGCACGTCGCGATGCGCCAGATGCGCCATGAGGAGGCGCTTGCCAGCTTGCGCCTGGCGCACGAGCTTGAGCCCCGGGCCGTGATGACCTTGCGCTGGCTTTCATGGGAGGAGGCGAATCACGAGCTGACGGGGGACGCGCTGTGGCACGGTGCGCTGTCGTTGCGGCTCAGTCCCTGCGACAGGCTGGTCACCCAGGGCCATTGGACGCTTGCGCTGGCCGAGTACGTGGCCGGGCGGCTCGAGAACTGCGTGAAGCACGCGCGCCAAGCCCTCGCGATGCGACCGCGGCTGGCGGTGCACTACATCGTGCTGGCGGCCTGCCTGGCAGAACTCGGCGAGCTGTCCGAGGCGCACTATACACTGGTTGCGGCTCAGGCGCTTTCGCCGGGTCTGGTGGAGAGCCGGCTTGCGGGCACCTGCTACTTCGTGCGCCCGGGCCTGACCGAGCGCTACGTGAGGGCGCTTCGTCTGGCGGCGACGGGCGGTCGTCCGGTGGCGGGCCGGACACCTTCACCGCCAAACGGCGCACCGGGTGGCGGCGCCGATTCGGCGCGAGCGCTGGCCGCTCTGACCGCACGCGAGCGCGAGGTGCTGAGCCTGGTTGCGAGCGGGCAAAGCAATGCCGAGATCGCCGTCCGGCTCGGCATCAGCGATCACACGGCCAAACGTCATATCGCTAACGTGCTGGCGAGGCTCGATTTGCCCACCCGGGGGGCCGCGGCGACCCTTGCCGCGCGGCACGGGCTCATCTGAGGTAAAGCCACTGCTGCTCGCGACGGGCTGGACGATCCGTCGCGCTGGTCAGGCGGCCCGGCGCTGTTCGCCTCGCATGGCCGACAGTGGCGCCATGAACACTTCGGCCCGCTGCTCCAACCGCCGCCAGTTCGCTGCGTCGGCGAACAGCGCCTGTAGCAGGCGGTTGTTCAGCGTGTGCCCACTGCGATGGCCGATGAACCTGGCGCGCAAGGGAGCCCCGGCCAGCGCCAGATCCCCCACCGCATCCAACATCTTGTGGCGCACGAACTCGTCCGGCATGTGCAGCCCGCCCGGGTTCAGCACGCGCGCGCCGTCGACCACGACCACATTATCAAGGCTGCCGCCCCGGCCCAGCCCGGAGGCGTGCAACTGCTCCACATCCTGCGCCAAGGCGAAGGTGCGGGCGCGCGCCAACTCGCTGCCAAAGACGCCGGGAGACAACCGCAAGCGCAACGACTGGCGCCCAATCGCGGTTGCCTCGAACGCAATGGACACCATCATGTCCAAGCCCACCGAGCCCGGCCGCAGCTCTGCGAATGCCGCGCCGTCCTGGACCCGCACCGGCCGGCGCACCTCGATCTCGGCGCACGGCGCGTCCTGTTCCAAAACTCCGGCGCACTCGATCAGAAACAGAAAACCCGCCGCGGAGCCGTCCAGGATCGGTGTCTCGGGTCCGTCAACCGCGACCACCGCGTTATCGATGCTGGCACCGGCGAGGGCGGCCATGACATGCTCCACCGTGCCGACGCGCACATGCGGGGCATCCGGGTGGGCCAGCATGGTGCAAAGCCGCGTCTCTGCCACGCAATCAAACCGCGCCGGAATCCCCGGCGATCCCGGCAGGTCGCTGCGGCGAAACACGATCCCGGTGTCAGGCTCGGCAGGGAGTAGCTCCAGGTGCGCTTTCCGGCCCGAATGCAATCCAACACCGACACACTGGATCGCCGCTTTCAGGTACGTTGCGCGAACCGGGGCAGCATCGCATCTTGCGGCAGCCCATCCATCCGACCTCTCCCAGCCCACGGCTTCGCTTCAGAGCACTGCCTCAGTGCTCAACGCGAACCTATGCAGGTTGCCGTGGCGAGGGCCAGTCAATCATTATTGCTGAATATTTCTGTCCATCCTCTTCTAATAACATGATTTCTGCGCTGCAGCATCCGCTGCTGATGCAATGGGGTGATCAGGAGGACTGGCGACGCAGGAATGCGGGGATTTCGAACCCCATCTCGTCGCCTGTGGTCTGACGCACGCGTGCCCCCACAGCGTCCGCACGCTGAGCCTCGGGTCGCACACCGCTAAGCGACGGTTCCGTGCGCGCCGCGTGCTCGTCGCCGACGGAGTGATCCGGCTCCTGAGAAGGGGCATGGCCCCGGATGGCTCCGGTCACGAGCCCAAAAATGCTTTTGCGAGGCTGCGCCGGCGGAGTCTCCGCCGCCTTTTGAGTAGCGAACAGCCCGCGGCCTCCCGGCGCTGGCCCGGGGACGCCGGCACCTTGATAGCCGCCCCGAACCGGCTGCGGCCTGCCCGGTTGCGCAGGGACAGCGTGCGCGGGCGGCGCGGCATGCTGGCGAGCGTAGGACTGGGTCGAAACCGGAGGTGTCGGTTCCAGTTCGGCCGGATCCTCGTAGGCTCCGTCCGACTCCGCGTGCCCTTGGGGTTGCAGGGCAGCCGCCTGCACGGCAGCGCGTGTCTGCTGATGCGCGACGTGACTGTGCGGCAGCCTGCTGGAGCCGGGTCACCGGCAACACCGGCCGTGGTGCCGTGGCCCGTACCGCGGCAGGCGCCGCACGATCGGCCCATGCCGAAGGTGCCTGCGTGGGCGCGGGGTGATGGGCGGCGGCACTGGCGGCAATCGGCTCGGTCTGTTGCGCCGACACAGCGGCCGCCATCGCCGCAGGCAGCGGCACTGCGGCGCCGCCACCCACGGCGACAAGGCGCGGCCGTTCGGCCGCCGCAGCGCGTGTCGGGCTGTCGATGCCGGTGGCGACCACCGATACTCGGATCTTTCCGATCAGCTGATCGTCGACCGCGGAGCCGAAAATGATGTTGGCTTCCTCGTCCACTTCCTCGCGGATGCGGTTGGCTGCCTGATCCACCTCGAACAGCGTCATGTCGTCGCCGCCGGTGATGTTGATCAGCAAGCCGCGCGCGCCGGCCATGCTGGTGTCCTCCAGCAGCGGGTTGCTGATCGCCACTTCCGCGGCGCGCACGGCGCGGTTCTCGCCCTCGGCCTCGCCGGTGCCCATCATCGCCTTGCCCATCTCCGCCATGACGGTGCGGATATCGGCGAAATCGAGGTTGACCAGCCCGGGCGCGACCATCAGATCGGTGACACCGCGCACCCCCATGTACAAAACGTTGTCCGCCATTTTGAACGCTTCCTTCCAGCCGGTGCGCTCGTTGGCCAGCCGGAAGAGGTTCTGGTTCGGAATGACGATCAGCGTGTCGACGAACTGCTGCAGTTCCTCGATGCCCACTTCGGCCGCGCGAGCGCGGCGGGTGCCCTCGAAGGTGAACGGCTTCGTCACCACGCCGACCGTCAGGATGTTGCGCTCACGGGCCATGCGCGCGATCACCGGTGCGGCACCGGTGCCGGTGCCGCCGCCCATGCCGGCGGTGATGAACACCATGTGCGCACCGTCCAAGTGGCGGTCCAGCTCTTCCGCTGCTTCTTCCGCTGCTGCGCGCCCAATCTCCGGCTTTGCACCTGCGCCGAGTCCCTGGGTGATGTGTGGCCCGAGCTGGATACGGCGGTCGGCGCGGCTATGCACCAGTTGCTGCGCATCGGTGTTCGCGACCACGAATTCCACGCCCTGCAGGTTGGACGCGATCATGTTGTCCACGGCATTGGTGCCGCCGCCGCCGACCCCGATGACGGTGATGCGCGGGGTGAAATCCGTGTGCATCTGCTGCGGGATCGTGAGGTGTAGGGTCATGTGCGTCCTCCCCAGGAGAATCGAGTGTACGCGATGGTTGCGAGTTCGCAAGCGCATCATCACACGCGCTCGCGCAGAAAAGCCGCCACGCGGCGCAGCCAGCCGTGCGGGCGATCGGAGTCGATGTCGATCTCGTGCGGGCCGCGGCCCGCACCTGCGGCCCACGCGAGCAGGCCCACGGCGGTAGCGAACGCCGGTCCGCCGGCACTTTCCGGCAAGCCGCGCGGCGCCTGCGGGCGGCCGTGGCGCACCGTGCGGCCCAGGATGCGGCCGGCCATGTCGCGCGCGCCGCTGAGCTGGCTGGCCCCGCCGGTGAGCACGACGCGCGTGCCGGCGGCGCGGCCGAGCCCGGATCCTTCGAGGCGCTCCTTGACCATCTCGAACGTTTCTTCCAGGCGGGGCTTGATGATTCCCACCACCATGCTGCGCGGCACTTTGGCGATCTGGTGTTCTTCCTCGCCCACCAGCGGCACCGGCAGCATTTCGCGTTCGTCGTCGGGGCTGGACTGCGCGCTGCCGTAGAGCGCCTTCAGTCGTTCCGCGTGCGCAACCGGCGTGGACAGCAGGCGGGCGATGTCGTTGGTGACGTGCTGGCCGCCGACAGGGAGTTGCGCCGTGTGCAGCAACTGGCCTTCGGCAAATACCGCCATGCCCGTGGTGCCGCCGCCCATATCCAGCAGCGTGGCGCCGAGCTGGCGCTCGTCCTCCACCAGCGTGGACAGGCCGGCGGCCATCGGCGCGCAGACCAGTTCGGAAATTTCCAAATCGCAGCGCGCCATGCACCCGCCCAGCGTCAGCAGCGCGGTGCGCAAGGCATCGACCACATGCAGCCGCGCGGTCAGGTTCTCGCAATGCAGGCCGCGCGGATCGGCGATGCCTTGCGCATCATCGGCGGCAAAGGCGAGCAGCAGCCCGTGGATGATGTCGCGCCCTTCGCTGGCGGCGCGTGCGCGTCCTTCCAGCAGCACGCGGCGAATATCGGCATCGGTCACGGCGCGGCCGTTCACCGGCCACTGCACGTTGAACAGCCGGCTTTCCGGCTGTCCGCACGACAGGTTCACGGTGATGCTGCGCAGCCGCGTGTCGGCCTCGTTCTCCGCCTGGCCCACGGCGGCACGAATGGCGCGCTCGGCCTCCTCGATGTCGGTGATGCCGCCGCCGCGCACGCCGCGCCCGCGCTGCCACCCGAACCCGAGCACGCGGGTGCTGCCATCGCTTTCGGTGCGGCCGATGATGCAGACGATCTTGGTGGTGCCGATATCCAGCACGCCGAACGGTCCGGACTGGCGCGCCCGCCCTCGCGGTGGTTCCGGCTCTCGCGGTGCGGTCGGCAGGAATTTTGCACCCCGCGACATGTCGTTCACGTGCGCCTCCGCGCGTCGGCGGACGCAGGCGGCAGCGGGTCGGGAGCGTGGTCGCCGGCGGCGCGGATCACCAGCCGGTCCGGCAGGCGCAGGTCGATGGTCTGCAGCGGCCGGTCAAGCAGCTTGTGGTCGTTCTCGAGCTGGACCAGTTTGGCCAAGGCTTGCGGAGCGGCACCTTCGGGCAACAGCACGTCGGTGCCGCTGGTCATGCGCAAGTTCCAGCGCCGCTCGCCCACGCGCACCGCGGCGAGCACGCGCGATTGCAGGCTCGGCTGCGCCGCCAGCGCGTCCAGCAACGTCGCGGCGGCAGACGGGGCCCCGGCGCCGACCACCAAGGGCAGCTCGTTCGCGAACGCCGCCACATCGGAGTCGGTGACGATGTTGCCGTCACGATCGATGAGCACGAACTTGCCGTCGTGCTGCCACACCGCAAACGGGCGGCGTTCGGTGAGCTGCACGAGAATCGTGTTCGGGAGCACGCGCCGGACGACGGCGTGCTGCACCCACTGGATGGCTTCGATGCGCGCGCGTGCGGCGGCGAGCGACAGCGTCAGCACCGGATCGCCGGGCGAAATGCCGAGCGCCGCGCGCAGCAGCGGCTCGGGGGTTTTCTGCCGACCCTCCACCAGAACTTTTTGCACGGAAAAACCCAGGCGCGCGGTGGCGTGGCCGAACCGCTCGCCGAAACTGGCGCCGCGGCCGAGCGCGTGCACCAGCGTCACGAAACCCACGCCGGCGACCAGCAATGCGGCAAGCGCGAGGGCCGGGCGGACGAGACGGCGCTGCCGGCGAAGCAAAATCCTCCAGTACGCTGGACGATCGATCAGTCGGCGCGCGGCTGTCCTCACGCGCGGCATGCGGCCTGCTCCACCATCCAGACGCAAAGTTCTGCGAAACCGATCCCGACATGCGCCGCCTGCTCGGGCAGCAGCGAGGTGGGCGTCAGGCCCGGCTGCGTGTTGACTTCGAGCAGCACGAGGCGGCCCGGTTCGCCACCGGTGTCGTCGTAGCGGAAATCGGCCCGCGTGGCGCCGCGGCAGCCCAGCGCATCGTGTGCCGCCAATGCGATGTGCATCGCCTGCGCCGAAGCGTCGGCATGCACGCGCGCCGGTACCAGGTGGCGCGAGCCGCCTTCCGCGTATTTCGCTTCGTAATCGTAAAAACCGGCGCGCGGCGCGATTTCCGTCACCGCCAGCGCTCGGTCACCCATGACGCCCACGGTAAGTTCGCGCCCCGGCACGTATTCCTCGACTAGCGCCCTTGGTCCGAAGCGCCACGCAGCGGCTACGGCCGCGCGCCTGTTGTCGTGCGCGCGAATGATTTCCACGCCGACCGAAGAACCCTCGTTCACCGGTTTGACGACGTAAGGTGCAGGCAGGGGGTCGGCTTCGCGCAGCTCATCAAGATCGACCAACCGCCCGGCCGCGACCGGAAGGCCCGCCGCACAAAAAACCGCTTTGGCGGCGATCTTGTCCATGGCCAAGGCCGAGGCGCGCACGCCCGAGTGCGTGTAAGGAATGCCGAGCCAGTCGAGCACGCCCTGGATCGCGCCGTCCTCGCCGAAACGGCCGTGCAGGGCGTTGAACACCGCATCCGGTCGCGGATCGAGCGCGGCGATGACGGCGCCCAGATCATTGCCGACCTCGATCGGCGTCACCTCGTACCCGGCCTCGCCGAGTGCGGCAATGACCTGCCGGCCGGACGAGAGGCTGACCTCGCGCTCTGCGGAAATGCCGCCGTACAGCACCGCCACGCGGGTCACGGCGACACCGCCTTGCGGCCGATGCGGCGGATTTCCCATTCCAGCGAAACTCCGCTCGCGGCCAGCACGCGGGTGCGAATTTCTTCCCCCAGTCCTTCTATATCGGCGGCGCTGGCACCGCCTTCGTTGATCAGAAAATTGCAGTGCTTGTCACTGACTTTTGCCGCCCCGCGGACAAGGCCGCGGCATCCGGCGGCGTCGATCAGTTCCCACGCCTTCATGCCGGCCGGATTGCGGAACGTGCTGCCGCCGGTGCGCGCGCGCACCGGCTGAGTTGCCTCGCGGTTCCGGCGGATTTCTGCCATGCGCGCCGCGATCAGGCCCGCGTCGCCCGGTGTCGCGCGTAACCGGGCGCGGACCACGATCGCACCCGGCGGCAACGCGGCGTAACGATACGCGAGTGCGAGCCGGGATGCGGGCAGGCGCATCAGCACGCCCTCGCGGGTGACCAGCTCCGCCCAGTCGAGGCAGCTCGCCAGGTCGCCCCCATAGGCGCCGGCGTTCATCGCCACGGCGCCGCCGATCGTGCCCGGAATGCCCGACCAAAATTCCAGGCCCGCCAATCCGGCCGCGGCGGCTGCTTCCGCCACCGTCACGTCCAGCGCGGCGGCGCCGGCAACGATGCCGTCCGCGTCCACCGCGATCTCGCCGAACCCGCGCGCGGTGAGGCGCACGACCACGCCGTGTACGCCGCCGTCGCGCACGATCAGGTTCGACGCAGCGCCGATCGCGGTTACCGGAATTTCCGGCGGCAGCGCACGCAGGAGCGAGCACAGATCGTCGGCGTCGACCGGACGCACCAAAAGCTCCGCCGGGCCGCCGACGCGAAACCAAGTGGCGGGGCCCAGGACGGCATCCGTCTGCACGCGACCGCGCAACGTCGGCAGCAGCTCGGCCAGCGCGGCTCCGTCGGACATCATCGCCCGCCCATCGCGCGTTTCGGCATGGCGGCCTGTAGATCCGCCAGCTCGCGGGGCAGGCTGGCGGCCCATTGCGTGATGTTGCCGGCTCCCAGGCAAATCACGTAGTCGCCGGGCCGAGCAATCGCGTTCACCATCTCGGCCAGATGCTCGGGTCCGGGCAGCGGCACCACGCTGCGATGGCCGTGCGCGCGCAAGCCTTCTACCAGCGCGTCGCGATCCATGCCGGGAAGCGGCGTTTCGCCGGCCGCGTACACGTCGGCCACGATCACCGTTCCGGCATCGTTTAGGCAAGTGCAGAACTGATCGAACAGCGACGCGAGCCGCGAAAAGCGGTGCGGCTGCACCACGGCCACCACATCGCGTGCGCCGGCCTGTCGTGCCGCTTTCAGCACGGCGGCGATCTCGACCGGGTGGTGGCCGTAATCGTCGATCACCACGATACCGCCGGCCTCGCCGGTGCGAGTAAAACGCCGCTTCACCCCCCGGAACGAGACAAAGGCGCTGCGCAGCGTGGCGTCATCGATCTCCATTTCGGCGGCGATCGCCACCGCGGCCAGGGCGTTCTGCACATTATGGCTGCCCAGCATCGGCAGACGAAACGGTCCCATTTTTCGGCTGCGACCGCGCGCGCGGTCGGCCACCATCACCTCGAATGTGGCGCCCAGTTTGTCGGCCACCATCTTTTCGGCGCGCACATCGGCCTGCGGCGAAAAACCGTAGGTGATCACGCGCCGGTCCGACAGGCGCGGGATCATCTGCTGCACCGCTGCGTGGTCGGCGCACAGCACCGCAAAACCGTAGAACGGAATATTTTCGACGAACTGGTGGTAGCCCTCGACCATCGCCTCCGCGGTGCCCCAATGGTCGAGATGCTCCGGGTCCATGTTCGTCACCACCGCAATGGTGGCGGGCAGCCGCAGAAAGCTGCCGTCGCTCTCGTCGGCCTCCACCACCATCCACTCGCCTTCGCCGAGGCGCGTGTTGGTCCCATAGGCGTTGATGATGCCGCCGTTGATGACCGTGGGGTCGAGATGCGCCGCCTCCAGCACGGTCGCAACCAGACTCGTGGTGGTGGTTTTGCCGTGCGTGCCGCCCACGGCGATGGCCCAGCGCAGCCGCATCAGCTCGGCCAGCATTTCCGCGCGGCGCACCACCGGAACCAGTCGCTTCCGCGCCGCCTGGACTTCCGGGTTGTCGGGTCTGACCGCGGTAGACGTGACCACCACCTGCACGCGCTCCACGTTGCGCGCATCGTGGCCGATGGTGACGGGAATGCCCGCCTCGCGCAGCCGCAGGACGTTGGCGTTTTCGGCCAGATCGCTGCCCTGGACGGTGTAGCCCAGCACATGCAGCACCTCGGCGATGCCAGACATGCCGATGCCGCCGATGCCGACGAAATGGATCGTGCCGATGCTGAGCGGCAACGCCCTCATTGCACCCGCTCCGCAACCATTTGTTCCAGCGCCTCGGCCAATTTTTCCGCGGCGTGTTCGTGCGCCTGCTTTTGCGCGGCCTGCGCGGCGGCTTCCAGCCCGGCCGGTTGCTGCAGCAGCGATGTCAGCTTCCCGCCAAGACCGGCCGCGCTGAACTCAGATTGCGGGAGGAGCCACGCGGCCCCGGCATCGGCGAGAGCGCGCGCGTTCGCGCTCTGATGGTCGTCTATGGCGTGCGGCAGCGGCACCAATATCGACGGTCGGCCAATCACGGCCAGTTCGGCGACGGTGGAAGCACCCGCGCGCGCGATCACCAAATGTGCGGCGGCGAGCCGGTCGGCGACGTCGGCAAAGAACGGCGCCAACTCGGCAGCAATGCCGGCTCCCGCATACGAATCGCGCACGCGGGAAAGGTCTTCCGGGCGGCATTGCTGAGTTACCAGCAGTCGCGTCCGCAGTTGTTCCGGCAGCAGTTTCAGCGCCGGCGGCACGACATCGCTGAACACGCGCGCGCCCAGCGAACCGCCGAGCACCAACAGGCGCACATGCTCGTCCGGCGGCGCATAGGATCGAGGCGCAAAACCTTCCCGCACCGGACTGCCGACCACTTTTGTGCGTGCGCGCGTTCGGAACGCGGAGCGTGTCGGAAAAGCTCAGCGCCAGCAGGTCGCAGACTCCCGACAGCGCACGATTGGCGCGCCCCAGCACGGCATTCTGCTCGTGCAGCACCAGCGCGGGGCGCCCCTGCCCAAGCATGCGCGCGGCGAGAATTGGCGCCACGCTCGGGTAACCGCCGAAACCGACCACGGCGGACGCATTCAGCCGGCCCATGATGCGACGCGCCTGCACCACACCGCGCGCAAGCCCGACCCCGCCGCGCGCCGCGGACAAAACGCCGCGGCCCGCAAGTCCGGCTCCGGCGATCACGAAACGCTCGCGCCCCTCGAACAATTTCGACCGCAGCCCGCCCGACCGTGCATCCGTCATCAGCACCACGCGATGCCCGCGCGCGATCAGAACCGCGGCCAATGCCTCGGCGGGGAAGAAGTGGCCCCCCGTGCCGCCGGCCGCGATCACGATCGGTCGCACTGCCGGTCCCCTCACGGCAGGTCGCCCGCCGTGCGCCGCCGCGTCAGCGCCAGCAGCAACCCCATGCCGAACGCAACCGCGATCGCCGACGAGCCGCCGTACGAAACAAAAGGCAACGTCATCCCCTTGGTGGGGATCAGGTGCAGGGTAGAGGCCATGTTGACGAACGCCTGCAGCCCGAAACTAGCGGCCAGCCCGGTCGCCGCCAGCACGACAAAAAGGTCGGCTTCGCGCAGCAGCATCATCAATGCGCGCAGCACGATGAAGGCGAACACCGCCAGGATCAGCAGGCACACGATCATGCCGTATTCCTCGCCCGCGACCGCGAACACGAAATCCGCATGGGCGTCCGGCAGCACGTCCTTGACGTGGCCCTCACCGGGACCGCGCCCCAAAAGTCCGCCGCTGCCGAAAGCCTCCAGCGCTCGGGTCACCTGGTAGTTGTCGCCTGCCGCCGGATCGAGAAAACGCGCCACGCGGCTGCGGACATGCGGGAACAGCGTGTATGCGCCGGCCGAGGCGCCCACGATGGCGGCCAGCAGCACGCCCACGAAAGCCAGATTCAACCCCGCCACAAAAAGCTGCGTGAAGAACACGCCGGTGATCACCGCCAGCATGCCGATATCGGGCTGCGATTTCAGCAGCAGCACGATCACGCCGTACACCGCGAACGCCAGAAACATGCCGGGGAACCGTCCCGGCTTCTTGCCTTCCGCCACCAGCCACGCGGTGACCACCGCAAAGCAGGGTTTCAGAAATTCCGAGGGCTGCAGCGAAATGCCGGGCATCGCGATCCAGCGGCGCGCGCCCTTGATCTCCACGCCCGCCACGAGCGTCAGCGCGGTCAACGCCAGTGCGATCAGGCAACCGACGATCGCCACCCGCCGCACGCCGCGCGGACTGAGCAGCGAGACCGCCACCACGATCAGCGCGGCGATGGCCAGAAACACCACCTGCTTCAGGATGAACATTTCGCGTGCGATGTGGATGCGCTCGGCCACCGCGGGGCTGGCCGCCATGACCAGCACGTAGCCGAAGCCGATCAGCACGCCGACCGCGAGCAGTGTCCAGCGGTCTACCGTCCACCACCAGCGGCCGAGAACGGACGTGTCTGCGCGGGACAGCGACGGCATTTTTATGCAGCCCTCGCGAGGTCGGCGACCAGTGCCCGAAACTTATCGCCGCGCGCCTCGAAATTCGCGAACTGATCGAAACTGGCGCAGGCGGGCGACAGCAGCACCACCGGCACGTCGTCGGTCTGTGCGCGGGCAAACGCAGCGGGAACGGCCGCCTCCAGCGTGCCGACAATCTCGAACGGCACGCCGTTGCGATCGAGCGTCTCGGCCAGCAACGGCGCGTCCCTGCCGATCAGAAGCGCGCGGTCGATCCCCGACCATTTTTGCAGCGTCTCGATGCCGCCTTCCTTGGCGACGCCGCCGGCGATCCAGACCACGCGCGCAAAGCAATCGAGCGCAGTGGCTGCGGAGCTGGCGTTGGTCGCCTTGCTGTCGTTGACGAATTCGATGCCGGCAATTTTCCCGACGCGCTCCATCCGGTGCGGCAGTCCTGGAAACGATGCCAAACCGGGTAGAACCGCTGCGTCGGCAACGCCGATCGCGCGCGCCAGGGCCAGCGCAGCGGCCGCGTTCTGGGCGTTGTGGAAGCCAGACAAGGTCGGCGGCAGCTCGGGTAGAGCATCGTGTCCGGAAATTCGCACCACACGCGGCGCACCGCCCTCCAGCCAGCTCGCGATAGCACCCGACGGCTGGTCGTCGATCCCCACAATCGCGACATCGCGCTCCGTCTGTCGCGCGAAAATCTGCTGTTTTGCAGCAATATAGCTGCCCATGTTGCCATGGCGGTCGAGGTGATCGGGAGACAGGTTCAGCATGACCGCGACATCGAATCGCAGCGTCCCGAGTTGCTCCAACATATAGGAGGACATCTCCAGGACGTACACCGCATCTTGTGGTAGCAGGGGCAGCGACAACGCGGCGTTGCCGAGATTTCCCCCGGCCGCGACGGGGATGCCGGCGGTGGTCAGAATGTGCGCCAGCAGGGCGGTGGTGGTGCTTTTGCCGTTGGTGCCGGTAATGCCGACGAAGCGCGCGCCCGAACCCGCCGCACGCACGGCGCGATACAAGAATTCCGCATCGGACAGGATCGGCACGCCGGCCGCGAGCGCCGCCGCGGCGATCGGATGCGGCGCGGGCAGGCGATGCGGAATGCCGGGGGAGAGCACCAACGCGTCCAACCCCGCAATGTTGGGCTCGGCAACGTGCAGCCCTGCCGCGACGGCCTGATCGCGCGCCGCGGAAGCATCGTCCCAGGCCAGCACCTCCGCCCCCATTGCCCGCAGCGCCCGAGCGGCGGGCAGGCCGTTGCGGCCGAGTCCCATCACGGCAAATTTCTGGCCCGCAAAAACGTCGGACGGAAACTCGCTCATCGGATTTTCAGGGTTGCCAGGCCCACCAGAGCCAGGATCATCGAAATGATCCAGAAACGGATCACGATGGTCGGCTCGGCCCAGCCCTTTCGCTCGAAATGGTGGTGCAGCGGCGCCATCAGAAAAACCCGGCGCTTGGTCCGCTTGTACCAAAATACCTGGATGATGACGCTGACCGTCTCCACAACAAAAAGGCCACCGACGATCAGCAGCACGATCTCGTGTTTCGTGGCCACCGCCACCGCGCCCAGCGCGCCGCCCAGGGCGAGGCTGCCGGTGTCGCCCATGAACACCGCGGCGGGCGGCGCGTTGAACCATAGGAAGCCGAGGCCGGCGCCGATCAGCGCTGCGCAGAACACGCCCAGTTCGCCCACACCGGGCACCGGATGCAGTTGCAAATAGTCCGCAAAAACCCGGTTGCCCACCAGGTAGGCGATCAGCGCAAACACGCCGGCGCAGATGATCGTCGGCACGATGGCCAAGCCGTCGAGCCCGTCGGTCAGGTTCACCGCGTTGCTGGCGCCGACCATCACCAACGCGCCGAACAAAGGGAACGCCAGACCCAGGGGGATCAGCACGTCCTTGAACACCGGAATCGCCAGCGCGCTGCCGATCGGGTCGCGGGTGAGCCAGGCGAACCACGCCGCCGCACCGATGCCCACCAAGCCTTGCACGAACAGCTTTCCGCGTCCCGACAGACCGCGGAACGAGGCTTTGGAGAGTTTGATATAGTCGTCGACGAACCCGATCGCGCCGTAGCTCAGCGTGACCAGCAGCACCGCCCACATGTAGCCGCTGCGCAGATCGGTCCACAGCAAGGTCGAGACGGTGAGGGCCGACAGGATCAGACCTCCGCCCATGGTCGGCGTGCCCTTCTTCTCGATCAGATGCCGCTCCGGCCCATCGGGGCGGATCGGCTGGCCCTGCCGCTGCAAACGTTTCAGCCCACGGATGAAGGCGGGGCCTACCAAAAAGCTGACCAGCAGCGCGGTCAGGCAGGCGGCGCCCGAGCGGAACGTGAGATAGGTGAGCAGACGGAACGCGCCGATATCGTGCTCATAAAGGCGGGCGATGTTGTATAGCATCAGCCGGCCGCTTCGAGGGCGCGCACGACGCGATGCATGCGGCTGCCCAGGCTGCCTTTCACCAGCACGGCGTCACCCGCCCGCACGGCGCTGGCCACGATCGGCGCAAGTTCCTCGGAATCCTCGGCGTGCATACCGCGAATGGCGGGCGGCACGGCATCGTGCAGCACCCGCATCAGGGTGCCGCAAGTGAACAGCAGATCGGCGTTGGCCTCCACGTCAGGAGCCAGTCCGGCGTGTTCGGCCTTCGCGTAATGGCCCAGCTCCAGCATGTCGCCCAGAACGGCGATCCGCCGCTCGGCATTCTGCAGCCCGAGCACGTGCAGCGCGGCGCGCACTGCGGTCGACGAAGCGTTATAGCTTTCGTCCAGCAGAATCGCTTCGCCCTTCGGCAGATGCAGGGTGCGGCGCGTGCCGCGTCCGGCGAGCGGTGCGAACCCATGCAATGCCGCCGCCGCGCGCGCCGGGTCGAGCCCAAGTGCGACCACCATCGCCAGCGCGCACGCGGCATTTTGCGCCATGTGCGGGCCGGGTGCGCGCAGGGTGAATGCGAGTGTTTGTCTGCCGACTCGGATTTCTATGCGGTTGCTCGCGGCGTCGCTCTCCGTGCGCAACAGTTGGATCGTGTCGGACTTTTCACGGCCGAAGGTGAGGGCGGCCTTGTTCCATGTCGGCAACGCTGGACCTTCGGAGGGCAGCACCAAGCTTCCCTCAAAGCGATCATCATGCCCGGGCTTGGTCCGGGCATCAGTTGTGTCCCGCCGCGATGCTTGGCGGTGGGGGCAGATGGCCGGGTCAAGTCCGGCTACGACAATATTGAGCGGGGAGCGCCCGAGCCCGTCGGCAATCGACAGTTTCTCCAGCGCAATCGCCTCAAGACTGCCCATGTGGCCGATATGCGCCGGGGCGATCCCGGTGACCGCCGCCACTTCGGGCTGCGCCAGACGCGACAGCGGAGCGATTTCGCCCGGATGGTTCATGCCGATCTCGACCACGCAGAACGCCGCGTCCGGTGGCAGCCGAGCCAAGGTCAGCGGCACGCCCCAGTGATTGTTGTGGCTCGCCTCCGCCGCCCAGGTCGCGCCGAACGCCGACAGCGCCGCGCGCAGCATTTCCTTGGTCGTGGTCTTGCCCACGCTGCCGGTAATCGCCGCCATCGCGCCCGGTGAACCGTGCGCGGGCAAAACGGGCCAGGCCGTTCAGCCCCTCCAGCGTATCGGCCACCTGCAGCAGCGGCGCGTCGTCCTCCACCCCATCGGGCCGGCGCGCGACCAGCGCACCCGCCGCACCCCGGCGCAGCGCGTCGGCGACATAGGCGTGGCCGTCGCCGGTTTCGGTGGACAGCGCCACGAACAGCTCGCCCGGGCGAACGGTACGGCTGTCGATCGACACGCCCTCGGCATGGAACGGCACGCGGGCAATCCCGCCCGCGGCGTGCTGCAAGTCGTCGGCTGTCCACAATGTCACGGTGCCACGCCTGCCAGGCGCCGCACCGTGGCCACGTCGTCGAAGGGCAAAATCGTGCCCGCGATGCTCTGTCCCTGCTCGTGGCCTTTCCCGGCCACCGCCAGAACGTCGCGCTCGCGGAGCATGTCCAAACCCATAGCGATGGCGTTTTCCCGCGTGCCGCCATCGCGGCCATCCGGGCAGCCGGCGAGCACGGCCGCGCGTATTTTTGCCGGGTCCTCGCTGCGTGGGTTGTCGTCGGTGACGATGCAGACATCGGCAAAACGCGCGCAAGCCGCACCCATGAGCGGCCGTTTGCCCGGATCGCGGTCGCCGCCGGCGCCGAACACCACGATCAGCCGCCCGGACGTGTGCGGGCGCAAGGCGGACAGCAATCGCTCCAGCGCGTCCGGCGTATGCGCGTAATCCACGTACACCGCCGCCCCGTTATCCAGCCGGGCCGCCAGCTCCATGCGCCCGCGCACGCCGGACAGCTGCGGCAGCAGCGGAAAGACATCGCTCACGCCGGTCGCCCGCGCCAAAGCCGCCGCAACCAAGACATTGTCGGCCTGAAAACGTCCCGGCAGATGCAGCGCGACTTCGTGCCGGCGTCCGTCCGCCTCGACATCAAGCACCTGGCCGTCCGGCCGCGCCGTCGCGCGCAGCAGGCGCAGCGCGGACCCGTTCTCGCCCACGGTGCGCAGCTCGATTTTTTGCGCGCGCAGGATCTCCGCCAGCGCGTGCATCGTTGCGGCATCCAGCGCGGTGCTCGCGACGGCCACGCCGCCCGTGTCGAGCAGTTCCGCGAAGAGCCGCAGTTTCGCCGTGCGATAGCAGGAAAAATCGCCGTGATAATCGAGATGGTCGCGCGTGAGATTGGTGAACGCGGCGGCGCAAAAGCGCAGTCCGTCCAGACGGAACTGATCCAGGCCATGCGAGGATGCTTCCAACGCCGCGCGCCCGACACCAGCGTGCGCCAGTTCCGCCAGGGTTTCCGACAACGCGACCGGATCAGGCGTGGTCATCGCCGAGCCACCGCCCGCCAAAACGCCCGGGGCGATCACCCCCAAGGTGCCAAGGCTCGCGGCGCGCATTCCGGAGAGAGTCCAAAGCTGGCGCAAAAAATCCACAGTGCTGGTCTTGCCGTTGGTGCCGGTTACGCCGACCAGCATTTTGGGCGGCGGCCCGGCCAGTCGGGCGGCGATCTGGGCCAGGCGCAGCCGAGGCCGCGCATCCTCGATCAGCGGGCGCGCTGGCACGCCGGGAGGCCATGTCGGTGCCGGGTGGCGCCAGCACGGCCGCAGCGCCGCGCGAAACCGCATCCGCAATGTAGCGGCGGCCATCGGCGACGGCGCCCGGGACGGCCACGAAAAGCGCCCCTCCGCCGCGCGGCGGCTGTCTGCGGTCACGGCACGAATATCCACGTCCCCGGCCGCCTCCGGCAGGAGCAGCAGCCCGGAAAGTTCACTCATCCGCAACGATCGGCGCCCGCCACGCCGCCTCGTGCCGCAAATCCCGAACCGGTAAAACCGGTGCGGGCTCGCGCGGCGCCGCGGCCACAGGAGCCGAGGGACGCATCGGCGATTTCGCCCCGGCCGGCCGGCCGGGCTCCATCGGAATCGCGAGCGAGGCCTGGATCTGCGCGGCGTCGCGGGTCTCGGGCAGCAGCCCCAGCATCGGCCCGATGCGCGCGATCACCCGCCCTGCCGCCGGCGCGCTCACCCAGCCCGCGGTGGCGAAACCGTGCGTGGTGGCGTCCGCTTTCGGCTCGTCCAGCATCATGTACACGGCGTAACGGGGCGCATTCATGGGGAACACGCAGATGAAGGCGGAGACGCGGCTGTTGTGGTTGTAGCCGCCATGGCGGATGACTTTTTCCGCCGTCCCCGTCTTGCCGCCTACGAAATAGCCCGGCACGTCGGCCTGCTTGCCGTAGCCGTCCGTCACCACCAGGCGCATCAGCTTGCGGACGGTATCGGACGTGCTCTGCTGCATGATCCGCGTGCCGGCAGGCGCCGGGGTGCCGTCGTCTGCGGCCAAAATCGTCGGCTGGCGCAACACGCCGCCATTGGCCACCGCCGAGGTCGCCATCACCACATGCAGCGGCGAGACGGCGATGCCGTGGCCGAAGCCCATGGTGAGCGTGGCGGCTTCCTTCCAGTTAGCGACCGGGGGAAACAGCGGCTGACCCGTTTCCGGCAACTGGATTTTCAGCCGCGACATCAGCCCCAGTTTCTGCATCCAGGCTCGCTGCCGCTCCGCTCCTACCGCCTCGGCCATGTGGGCGGCGCCGATATTTGACGAATACGCTATTATTTCTGGAACATACAGAAATCGGTGCTTGCCCTCGAAATCGTTGATCCTGAACCGGCCGATTCTGATCGGGGCGGAGGCATCGAATCCGTTCCAGATATTCACCACGCCGTCGTCGAGCGCCATCGAGACGGTCTGTAGCTTGAAAGTACTGCCCGGTTCGTACATGCCGGTGACGGCGCGATTGAACCGGTCGTCCGGAGGCGTGCGGCCGAAATCGTTGGCGTCGTAGTCCGGCAGGCTGACCATCGCCAGTACCTCGCCGGTGCGCACGTCCATCACGATTCCGGAGGCGCCGATGGCGCGGAACTCAGTCATGGCGTGGATCAGCTCGTCGCGCACCACGGCCTGGACGCGCAGATCGAGCGACAGCCGCACCGGCTCGCCGCCTTGCCGGAGCCGCTGATCCAGGCCGCGCTCGGCGCCGGCCACGCCGTGGCCGTCCACGTCCACGCCGCCCAGCACCTGGGCCGCCACCCGCCCCTCGGGATACCGCCGTCGCTCGGACGGCTCGAAGGAGACGCCCGGGATACCGAGATCGTTGATCTTCAGTTCCTGCCGCGGCGTGAGCTGCCGCGCCAGGTAGACGAACTGTTTTGTTGTGTTCGCCAGCCGCGCCCGGGTTTCGGCCTCATCCAGTTCCGGCACCACGCTTTTCAGCTTGTGCGCGGCGTCCGCGGCGTCGGTCAGTTCCCGTGGGTTGGCATACAGGCCGGCGGTTGGGAGCGAGATTGCCAGGATCTCGCCGTTGCGGTCGGTGATCGTGGCGCGCTGGGCGCGCGGCACGGCATCGTCGCTTTCATCCGCGTCCGGCCCGCGGGCCGGCGACGTGGTGTCGTGCTGGTCCGCAACCGTCGTCGGGGGCACCGTCGGCTGCTGCGACCGGACCAAATGGCGTGGCAGCACCGGCTGCATGATGGTGGCATCGGCCAGTTTCAGCGACACCGCGCCGAACAGGGCCGCAAATCCGGCCGCGGCGAGCACCAGCCGGCCGCGGGTTTTCTCCATCGTCACCCGGCGGTGCGGGTCCGGGGCGGTGACCCGCACGGTCTCCATGCGCGGCACGTTCGCCGCCGAGGGCGCGCCGAAGCGGAGCGCCGGGGTATTGGGCGGCGGGGGTGCCTTGCCGCTCATCGGGACACTGCTGGTGAAGTCGTCAGCATCCGCGCCATGCCAAGCGCCGAGGGGACAGGGACCGATGCCACCGCGGGCGAGATCGGGGGGGCGCCGTTGTAGACCGAAGCCGATGATGCCGGAATCGCGAGCGGGTCGGTGCTCACGCGACGTGGCGCTGTGGGAGTGGTGCTGGCCGTCAGCACGCGTCGGCGCGCGCGGATCGGGGCTGGGGCGGCGGCCGGCGCCGGCTCAGCCGCTGGCGCTGGATTTGCGGCGGCTGCGGACGCCACCGGTGCAGCTGTCCCCGGCGCCGGGCTCGTGGTCGCGGCTATGGCGGTCGGCGCTTTCGGCGCGGCTGGTGCCGGCAGCGATGAAGGTGCCGGGGACTGCGCCGGAGCCGGCGCGTGCAGCGGGGGGAAGTCGAGAACCGACGAGGTTGCCATGGGCTCCTGCATGACCGGAGCCGCCACGGGCCGTGCCCCGATCGGCGGCAGCCGCTGATCCATTTCGGCGAGCGTGGTGAACTGCGCGGGCATCAGCGAGGACAGCAGCGGCAAATGCTGGTGCACCAGCTCCTGCAGCCGCGACGGATCGTTCAGCAGCGCATACTCCGCGCGCAAAACCCCGATCCGCCCCCGCGCGTCCTCGGTCGTGTGCTGCACCTGCGCGATGGTGCGCTCCAGCATGTAGCCCTGGTGCTTGGCCTGATAGAGATACAGGCCCGAGCCCGCCGCCATCAGCATGCAGATGCATGTCATGGGGCGGATCACGCGGCGCTCTCCGCCCGGAGCATCGCGCGCAGCCGCGCGCTGCGGGCGCGCGGGTTGGCGGCGATTTCAGCCGGCCCGGGCCGCACCGCCCTTGGCGTCAAGAGCCGGAATAGCGGCGGGGCCGGGTTGCGCAAGCCTGCCGGATCGTGCCTGGACGAGCCGCCGCCGTGTCCCGTCGCGTCCGCAAAAAAATGCTTCACCAGCCGGTCCTCCAGCGAATGGAACGACACCACCACCAGCCGCCCGCCAAAACCGAGCAACTGCACCGCGGCGTCGAGGGCGCGGGAAATTTCCCCCAGTTCGTCGTTGACCCGGATGCGCAGCGCCTGAAAGCTGCGGGTCGCCGGGTCGATGTGGCCCGAGCGGTCGCGCGGCACGGTTTTGCGCACGATCGCGGCGAGTTGTGCCGTGGTGGTGATCGGCGCCTCGGACCGCGCCGCCACGATGGCGCGGGCGACCCGGCGGGCGTGCCGCTCCTCGCCCAGCTCGAACAGTGCTGCGGCCAGATCCGCCTCGCTGAGCCGCGCGACCAAGTCGGCGGCGGTCGGCCCCTCGGCGCCCATGCGCATGTCGAGCGGTCCGTCCGCGCCAAAACTGAACCCGCGCGCGGCATCGTCGAGCTGGAACGACGACAGCCCGAGGTCCAGCACGAGGCCGTCCAGCCGGGTCACCCCATGCCGGCCCAGCAGGTTCAGCATGTCGCCGAATTTCCCCTGCAAGAGGTGCAGGCGGCCGGGAAACCGCTGTGCCAACTCGGCCCCGCGGGCAATCGCATCCCGGTCGCGGTCGATCGCCCACAACGTGCACGCGGCGCCGTCCAGGATGGCCGCCGCATAGCCGCCGCCCCCGAACGTGCCGTCCAGGTAGATGGCACCATCGCGCGGCGCCAGATGGTCCAAAACTTCCGCAAGCATGACCGGAGTGTGCATCATGCGCGCGGAGTCCCGGCAAAGTGTTGCGTTCCCGGTATGGTCAGGCCGCGGGAGCGAGTCCGCTCGCGCGCCTCGGAGCGTCGCCGTTCGGCGGCGCCGGGCTCCCATATCTGGAACCAGCGGCCCATGCCCATGAAGGCGACGCCTTCGCTGAGACCCGCATACGTGGTCAGCATTTCCGGCAGGACCACGCGGCCCTCGCGGTCGGATTCGACGGCGAAAGCGTCAGCGTAGAGCGTGGTCGCCAGGGTGTCGTGATCCTCGCTGAACAGCGCCATGGTTTGCAGCGGGTCGGCCAGACGGTCGAATTCTTGCGGCGGCCAGCCCTCGATGCAGGCGTGGGTGTGCGACGGCCGCAGCACCAGCGAGACCGCGCCCTCGCTATCGGGTGCCCGCAGGGCAGTGCGGAACGGTGCCGGAATCGACACCCGCCCTTTGGCGTCCAGCCGGTTCAGGTGATGACCCATGAATTGGGGCATTCGGCCGGGCCCGTCCTTACATGCAGCCGTAATCCCAATCCGCGCTTGGGAGGGCATGGGATAGCATGGGAACTCTTGGGCGTCAAAGGGAATGAGCCCCGCTGCTCGAAACGATCCTCAAAACGGATGCGAACTAGGAAGAACAGCAGCGAGGTGCCAGACGGCCTGTAAGCCGGGTTCTGTCCGCCCGCCAAAAGCCTTGCGGTTTTGGGCGGGGTGGACGGCCATTCCTCTGGGACGCGCATTGCTGCGCGTCTCGCGCGACCAACCCGGGCGACGGGGCGGGAATGCCCCTGCGTCACGGACTTTTTGGTCCGCCGCCGGCCGCCCCTATTCGGTCTTGCTCCCGGTGGGGTTTACCCTGCCGCCCCTGTTGCCAGGCGCGCGGTGCGCTCTTGCCGCCCCGTTTCACCCTTGCCCGCAGCAGCCTTTTGGCCGGTGCGGGCGGTTTGTTTTCTGTGGCACTATCCCTGGGGTCGCCCCCGCCGGCCGTTAGCCGGCACCGTATTCCCGTGGAGCCCGGACTTTCCTCTGCCGCAGCTCTCGCCACCGCAGCGGCCGTCCAACCGTCTGGCGACGGCGCAGATGCGCCGACGCAGGCGCACCGTCAACCCTTGCTGCTGCATTGTTCGATTAACGACTCCGGTTCACTCGCAAGCCGAGGCGTGCATCGCCTGCTTCAGCTTCATCGAGGGCTGGTACAACCCCGTTCGGTTGCATTCTGCTCAGGGTATCAATCGCCCATGGCCTCCGAAGCAGCGACGGAGGTCGTCACGACAGAAATCTAACAACCAAGACCGCCACCAGTCCACCAAAACGGGGCAGCTTCAATGCCGTAGTTGCTGGACAATGCCGGGCCCTTGACTCGGGGCACTCGGGCTCGTAAGCCCTCGCCTCCCACCCGACTCGCGCAAGCGGGCAGGCGGTGTTTTGCAGGCAGCAGACGCGCGGCGCCGCGATCCCAACTCCTTTCGGGTCGGATCGCCCAGGCCGCTCGAGTTCGCCGAACCGTCTCGCGGAGAAGCGTCCGCGCGGCGGATATGCGTATGGATGGAGCGAGATAGAGGGCTTATGCCGACCATCAACCAGCTGATTGCCCATGGGCGCGAGCCCGCGGCCAAGCGCAACAAGGTGCCCGCCCTGCAGGGCTGCCCGCAAAAGCGCGGCGTCTGCACGCGCGTCTACACGGTGACACCGAAAAAGCCGAACTCCGCGCTGCGCAAAGTGGCAAAGGTGCGCCTGACCAACGCCTACGAGGTGGTGAGCTACATTCCCGGCGAGGGCCACAACTTGCAGGAACACAGCGTGGTGCTGATTCGCGGCGGGCGCGTGAAGGACCTGCCGGGCGTGCGCTACCACATCCTGCGCGGCGTGCTGGACACGCAGGGCATCGCCAAGCGCAGGCAGCGCCGCTCCCTGTATGGTGCCAAGCGGCCGAAATGAGGTATTGTCGATGAGCCGCCGCCACCGCGCCACAAAACGCGAAATCCTGCCGGACGCCAAGTTTGGGGACGTGGTGATCAGCCGATTCATGAACGCGCTCATGTACGACGGCAAGAAATCCGTCGCCGAGACGATCGTCTACGGCGCGCTGGACGTAATGAAGAAGCGCGGCGGCAGCCAAGCCGACCCGGTGCGAATGTTCCACGAAGCGCTGGACAACGTGAAACCCGCCGTGGAAGTCCGTAGCCGGCGGGTCGGCGGCGCTACCTATCAGGTGCCGGTGGAAGTGCGCGCCGAGCGGCGCCAAGCGCTGGCAATCCGCTGGATTATCGACGCGTCGCGCAAGCGCGGCGAGCACGCTATGGAAGAGCGCCTATCCAACGAGCTGATGGACGCGGTGAACAACCGCGGCTCGGCCGTGAAAAAGCGCGAGGATACCCATCGGATGGCGGAGGCCAACAAGGCTTTCAGCCACTACCGCTGGTAGAGACACTAACCCACAGCCGGAACCCGCACGGGCACGGAGAGACAGACGATGGCCAAGGCCAAATTCCAGCGCAACAAGCCGCACTGCAACATCGGCACGATCGGCCATGTGGATCATGGCAAGACGTCGCTGACGGCCGCCATCACAAAAGTGCTGGCGAAAACCGGGGGTGCGACATTCACCGCTTACGATCAGATCGACAAAGCTCCGGAGGAGCGCGCGCGCGGCATCACCATTTCCACAGCACACGTAGAGTACGAGACCAGCAAGCGCCATTACGCGCATGTGGATTGCCCCGGCCACGCGGATTACGTGAAGAACATGATCACCGGGGCGGCGCAGATGGACGGCGCCATTCTGGTGGTGTCAGCGGCCGACGGGCCGATGCCGCAGACCCGCGAGCACATCCTGCTGGCCCGGCAGGTAGGGGTGCCGGCGCTGGTGGTGTACCTCAACAAGGTGGACATCGCCGATCCCGACCTGCTGGAGTTGGTAGAGCTCGAGGTGCGCGAGCTGTTGACGTTCTACGAGTTCGCCGGGGATGACATACCGATCATCCACGGCTCGGCGACCTGTGCCCTGGAAGACAAGCAGCCGGAGATCGGCGAACAGTCGGTACTGAAACTGATGGACGCGGTGGACGCCTTCATCCCGCAGCCGGAGCGGCCGAAGGACAAGCCGTTCCTGATGCCGATCGAGGACGTGTTCTCGATTTCCGGCCGCGGCACCGTGGTGACCGGACGCATCGAGCGCGGCATCGTCAAGGTCGGCGAGGAAGTCGAGATCGTGGGCTTGAAGGACACGGTGAAGACGGTCGTCACCGGTGTGGAAATGTTTCGCAAACTACTCGACCAGGGCGAGGCGGGAGACAATATCGGAGCGCTGCTGCGTGGCACCAAGCGCGAGGACGTGGAGCGCGGTCAGGTGCTGGCCAAGCCCGGCACCATCACGCCACACAAGAAATTCAAAGCCGAGAGCTACATCTTGACCAAAGAGGAAGGCGGCCGGCACACACCGTTCTTCACCAACTACCGACCGCAGTTCTATTTCCGCACCACCGACGTGACCGGCATAGTCACCCTGCCGGACGGGGTGGAGATGGTGATGCCGGGCGACAACGTGTCAATAGACGTGGAGCTGATCCAACCGATCGCCATGGACGAGGGGCTGCGCTTCGCCATCCGGGAGGGCGGACGCACCGTCGGCGCCGGTGTAGTGGCAAAAATCGACGCCTGAAGTCAGGCGCCTGAGGGGACCGGTTCGCACGATTATGGACAACCAGAACATCCGCATACGCCTGAAGGCGTATGATCACCGCGTGCTGGACAACAGCACGAAGGAGATCGTGAACACCGCCAAGCGCACGGGCGCGCGGGTTCGCGGGCCGATCCCTCTGCCCACGCATATCGAGCGGTTTACCGTTAACCGCTCGCCGCACGTAGACAAGAAGAGCCGCGAGCAGTTCGAGATGCGCACGCATCGGAGGCTGCTGGATATCGTCGAGCCCACGCCCCAGACGGTGGACGCGCTGATGAAGCTCGACCTCGCCGCCGGCGTGGACGTCGAGATCAAGCTGTAACGGACCGGCCGCAAAGCCTGCGGGAAGAGCACCATGCGAACGGGACTGTTGGCAAAGAAGCTGGGCATGACGCGGCTATTTCGGGATGATGGCACGCATGTGCCGGTGACGGTGCTGCATGTCGACCGGTTGCAGGTTGTGGCGGGGCGGACCGAGGAGCGCGACGGCTATACGGCGGTGCAGCTCGGCGCCGGCCGGGCCAAGGTCAAAAACGTCACGAAGCCGAACCGCGGTCATTTCGCCGCGTCCAAGGTGGAGCCCAAGGCGAAACTGCGCGAGTTCCGTGTTTCGGCGGATGCACTGCTCGAGCCGGGGGTCACGCTCTCGGCCGCGCATTTCGCGGTGGGTCAGCTGGTCGACGTGTGCGGCACCAGTAAGGGCAAGGGCTTTGCCGGCGCCATGAAGCGCTGGAATTTTTCCGGCCTTGAAGCCAGCCACGGTGTGTCGATCAGTCATCGCAGCCATGGTTCCACGGGCAACCGGCAGGACCCCGGCCGCACGTTCAAGAACAAGAAGATGGCCGGCCATTTGGGGGTGGAGCGCGTGACCACGCTGAACCTGCAAGTGGCCCATGTCGATACCGAAAAAAGCTTGCTGATGGTCCGGGGCGCGGTGCCGGGTGCAAAAGGCGGCTGGGTGCTGGTGCGCGATGCGATCAAGAAGCCGATGCCCGAGGGTGCGGCGTTTCCGGCGGCGCTGTTGCCAGCGACCCCGGACGATGCGGCTTCGGTCTGAGGAGCGCGAAAAATGCAGATCGAGGTTCGCACGTTGGACGGCGGTACTGCTGGCAGCACCGAGTTGCCGGACGACATTTTTGCCGCCGCTCCGCGCGCCGACATCATGGCGCGCGTGGTGCATTGGCAGCAGGCGAAAAGTCGCGCCGGCACGCACAAGACCAAGGGCATGGGCGAGGTCAGCGGCACCACGCGCAAGCCGTATAAGCAAAAAGGCACCGGCAATGCGCGCCAGGGCAGCCTTCGCGCGCCGCAGTTTCGCACCGGTGGACGCGTCCACGGCCCGGTGGTACGCGACCATGGCTATAGTCTGCCGAAGAAAGTCCGGCGACTCGGCCTGATTTCCGCGCTGTCGCAGAAGCAGGCCGAGGGCAAGCTGGTGGTGCTTGACGCGGCCTCTGCCAATGCCGGCGCGAAAACCAAGGAGCTGGCGAAAAAATTATCGGCGCTGGGATGGAAATCGGTGCTGGTCGTGGATCGCGTGGTGGATGCCGGATTCTTGCGCATCAGCCGCAACATCGTTGGTATCGACGTGCTGCCCACGGTTGGCGCGAATGTCTACGACATTTTGCACCACGATCTGCTGGCGGTGACGACGGCCGGCGTCGAGGCGCTGCGGGAGCGGCTGGCATGAGCGAAACCAGCAGCAAGCGGCCGCCTGCGAGCAAAAGGATGTCGCGCGAGGCGATGTACGAAATCGTCCGCGACCCGGTCATTACCGAAAAGGCCACCAATCTGGGCGAGCGCAACCAAGTAGCGTTCCGCGTACGGCTGGAGGCAACCAAGCCGGAGGTCAAGGCGGCGGTGGAAGGACTTTTTGGCGTCAAAGTCACCGCGGTGAACACGTTGGTTCAGAAAGGCAAGACCAAGCGGTTCAAGGGCCGCCCGGGACGGCGGTCGGACGTGAAGAAGGCGTACGTGACCTTGGCGCCGGGCCAGTCGATCGACCTCACCACCGGGCTCGCGTGAGGCAGGGGTTTTTGCGATGGCACTGAAACAGTTCAATCCCGTTACGTCCAGCCTGCGCGGCACCATCCTGGTGGACCGCGGCGAGCTGTGGAAGGGCAAGCCGGTCAAGGCGCTGACCGTGGGCAAGCCCTCGACCGGTGGACGCAACAATTATGGTCGCATCACCAGCCGGTTCCGCGGCGGCGGCCACAAGCAGTCGTACCGGATCGTCGATTTTCGGCGCCGCAAGCGCGACGTGCCGGCGACGGTGGAGCGGCTGGAATACGACCCGAACCGCACCGCCTTTATCGCCCTGATCCGCTACCGCGACGGCGAACTGGCCTATATCCTGGCACCGCAGCGGCTGCGCGCGGGCGACGTGGTGGTGGCCAGCGCACGCGCCGACATCAAGCCGGGGAATGCCATGCCGCTCGCGTCCATCCCGGTCGGCACGATCGTGCACAATGTCGAGATGAAACAGGGCGCCGGCGGCAAGATCGCCCGCGCGGCCGGACAATATGCCCAACTGGCCGGCAAGGACGCGGGCTATGCGCAGCTG
Source organism: uncultured Pseudomonadota bacterium (assembly GCA_963822705.1). Classification (GTDB taxonomy): domain Bacteria; phylum Pseudomonadota; class Alphaproteobacteria; order Acetobacterales; family Acetobacteraceae; genus CAVRQM01. The sequence goes on along the minus strand of CAWGIX010000003.1, from coordinate 95,976 downwards.
AAACTGATGTCCGGTGAGCTGCGCGTCGTGCGCAGCGAATGCATGGCGACCATCGGCGCGGTTTCCAACCCCGATAACGCCAATATTCAGATCGGGAAGGCCGGGCGGCAGCGCTGGTTTGGCCGCCGGCCGCACAACCGCGGCGTGGTGATGAATCCGGTCGACCATCCGCATGGCGGCGGCGAGGGCCGTTCGTCCGGAGGGCGCCATCCGGTCACGCCGTGGGGCAGGCCCACCAAAGGCTATAAGACGCGCGGCAATAAACGAACGGACCGCCTGATCGTTCGCCGTCGCAACAAGGGCAAGGGCTGATGGCGCGCTCTGTCTGGAAGGGCCCGTTCGTCGACGGCTACCTGCTGAACAAGGCAGAGGCGTCGCGCGCGTCGGGCCGCAATGAAATCATCCGCATCTGGGCCCGCCGCAGCACCATCCTGCCGCAGTTCGTGGGATTGACGTTCGGCGTCTACAACGGCCGCAAGTTTCTGCCCGTCCAGGTAAGCGAGAACATGGTGGGCCACAAGTTCGGCGAGTTCTCGCCAACTCGCACTTTTACGGGCCACTCGGGCGACAAGAAGGCGAAGCGCACGTGAGCAAGCCGAAACAGCTGCGCCGGCTGGACGAGACCGAGGCGCAGGCGATCGCCAGCAATCTGCGCGTCAGTCCCCGCAAGCTCAATCTGGTGGCTGGCCTGATCCGCAACCGCTCGGCCGCCGACGCAGTGGCGACATTGACTTTTTCCAAGCGGCGCATTGCCCAGCAGGTCCGCAAGACGCTCGAGAGTGCGATCGCCAATGCCGAGAACAATCACCAGCTCGACGTGGATCGGCTGTTCGTCAGCCGCGCCGAGGTCGGGCGTGCCGTGGTGATGAAGCGGTTTCACGCGCGTGGGCGCGGGCGTTCCTCGCGCATCGAGAAGTGGTTCAGCCATTTGAAGATCGTCGTGACCGAGCGCGAGCAGGAACCCGACGAGCCCGTGCGGGGAGCTGCCTGATGGGTCACAAAGTCAATCCGATCGGGCTGCGGCTGGGCATCAACCGCAGCTGGGACAGCCGCTGGTACACGGGCAACGACTACGCTAAGATGTTGCACGATGACTTGCAATTGCGGAAAAAGCTGCGCCAACGTTTGTCGGGCGCCGGCGTCTCGCGCGTGGTGATCGAGCGCCCGGCCAAAAAGCCGCGGGTGACGATCTATGCCGCGCGACCCGGCGTGGTGATCGGCAAGCGCGGCCAGGACATCGAGAATTTGCGCAAGGATTTGGCCAAGATGGCGAAGTCCGAGGTGTCGCTGAACATCGTCGAAATCCGCAAGCCCGAGATCGATGCGCAGCTGGTGGCCGAGAACATTGCCCAGCAGCTCGAGCGTCGTGTGGCGTTCCGCCGCGCCATGAAGCGGGCCGTGCAGTCGGCGATGCGGCTCGGCGCGCAGGGCATCCGCATCAACTGCGGCGGTCGTCTCGGCGGCGCGGAAATTGCGCGTGTGGAATGGTACCGCGAGGGCCGCGTGCCGCTGCACACGTTGCGCGCGGATATCGACTTCGGCATTGCCACGGCCAAGACTACCTATGGGACCTGCGGCGTGAAAGTCTGGATTTTTAAAGGCGAGATCCTGGCGCACGACCCGTCCGCGCAGGACCGTCGCGCTGCCGAACAGGCGCCGCAGCGCTAGGAGTCCGGAAAACATGCTGTCCCCCAAGCGCACCAAATATCGCAAGGCTCACAAGGGCCGCATCCACGGTCTTGCGAAAGGCGGCTTTGCGCTCAATTTCGGCCAGTTCGGCCTCAAGGCGATGGAACCGGACCGGGTCACGGCGCGCCAGATCGAGGCGGCGCGGCGCGCCATCACGCGGGCGATGAAGCGCGCCGGCCGGGTCTGGATACGCATTTTCCCGGACGTCCCGGTGTCGCAGAAACCCCAGGAAGTGCGCATGGGTTCCGGCAAGGGCTCGCCCGAGTTCTGGGTATGCCGGGTGAAGCCCGGCCGCATCATGTTCGAGGTTGACGGCGTGGCCCCCGATCTGGCGCGGCAGGCATTGACGCTGGGGGCCGCAAAGCTGCCGATCAGAACGAAGTTCATCGCCCGCATCGGGGACGGCTGAAATATGGCCAAGCAGATCAAGCCCGTCGACTTGCGCACCAAGAGCCAGGACCAACTGACCGCACAACTGCTCGACCTTCGCAAGGAGCAGTTCAACCTGCGCTTCCAGCGCGCGACCGGGCAGAACGAGGGCATAGGCCGCGTGCGCGCGGTGCGCCGCGACATCGCGCGTATCAAAACAATTCTCGGCGGGCAGCAGCGCTCGACCGCCAAAACTTAAGGAGACGGGGACGATGCCCAAGCGCGTCCTGACCGGGCGGGTGACCAGCGAAAAGATGGACAAGACGGTAACCGTGCTGGTCGATCGCCGGGTGATGCATCCGCTATACAAGAAGTTCATTCGGCGCTCGAAGAAATACGCGGCGCATGACGAGGCGAACCAGTGCCGCGAGGGCGACACGGTGCGCATCGAGGAGTGTCCGCCGATCAGCAAGCGCAAGGCCTGGCTGGTGATCGAGCGCAACGGCGAAAAACTTGGCGTGCCGCCCGCGCAGCCGCAGGCGTAAGGACCCGAACCATGATTTCCGTCGAGAGCAACCTGGAGGTGGCCGACAATTCCGGTGCGCGGCGCGTGCAGTGCATCAAGGTGCTGGGCGGCACCAGGCGCAAGACCGCGTCGGTCGGTGACATCATTGTTGTCTCGGTAAAGGACGCGATCCCACGCGGAAAGGTCAAGAAGGGCGACGTACACCAGGCGGTGATCGTGCGCACGTCGTTCCCGGTGCGCAGGCCGGACGGCAGTGCCATCCGTTTTGACCGCAATGCCGCGGTGCTCATCACCAAGCAGCGGGAGCCGATCGGCACCCGCATCTTCGGGCCGGTCGTGCGCGAATTGCGGGCGCAAAAATTCATGAAGATTATTTCGCTAGCGCCGGAGGTGCTGTGATGGCCGCGCGTATCCGCAAGGGCGACACGGTGGCCGTGATCGCCGGTGCCGATCGCGGCAAGCAGGGCGAGGTGCTGCAGGTGCTGCCGAAGGACGGACGTGCCGTGGTGCGAGGGGTGAACATCGCCAAGCGTCACACCAAACCGCGCGGCATGGGCCAGCCGGGCGGCATCGTCGAGGCGGAGGCGACCATTCACCTGTCGAACCTGATGCTGGTGGACGGCAAGACCGGAAAGGCCACGCGCGTAGGTTTCCGGGTGCTGGAGGATGGCCGCAAGGTGCGTATTGCCCGGGCGACCGGCAACGAGATCGAAGCCTGAGGAGGGTTTGATGGCAAAACAGGCAAAACCCACCGCCGGCGGGGCAAAGAAGGGCGGTGCATCGTCCAAGGGCGGCGCCAAGGGCGGTGCAAAATCCGGCGCCAAGGGCGCGGCCGCCAATAAGGGTGCCGCGGGGCGCGGCGCGTCCTCGGGGAAGAACGCGGCCGCCGCGTCCTCCGGCCCCACGACGCTGCAGGAAGTAACAGTCGCACAGCAGGTGGAGGCGGGGGCCAAGGAACCGCCGCGAATGCTGAAACGCTACAACGACGAAGTCCGCGACTCGCTCCGCCAGGAGTTCGGCTACACGAATCCAATGCAGGTGCCGAAGCTGGAAAAGATCGTCATCAACATGGGCGTGGGCGAGGCGGCCGGGGACCAGAAAAAGCTCGATGCCGCCGTGGCGGAACTCGCCCTGATCAGCGGCCAGAAACCTGTCAAAACGCTGGCCAAGAAGGCTATTGCCGGGTTCAAGATCCGCAAAGGTCTGGCGATCGGCTGCAAGGTGACGCTGCGCAAGACGCGAATGTACGAATTTCTCGACCGACTGGTGACGATCGCCCTGCCACGAGTGCGCGACTTTCGCGGTATTGCCCGCGAACAAAGGTTTTGATGGCCGTGGCAATTTCGCCATGGGCTTACGCGAGCAGATTGTGTTCCCGGAAATCGTTTATGACCGAGTGGATTCGATCCGCGGGCTGGACATCGTGTTCGTCACCACGGCGCACACGGATGCCGAGGCAAAGGCGCTGCTGCGCCGATTTCGATATTCCGTTCACCAAGTGAACAGGGTTGGGAAAACCGCAGAAAGCGCTGGCGTCGCGGCCGGCATCCGCAGGTTCCGGAGGATAGACATGGCCAAGACTTCACAAATCAATCGCAACAAGATGCGCGAGCGCATGACCGCGCGCGACAAGTCCAAACGGCGTGCGCTGAAATCCGTGGTGATGGACCGCACGCTTCCGGTCGAAGATCGATTCGAGGCCACGATCAAGCTGGCGCGCCTTCCGCGGAACGGTGCCGCCGTGCGCGTGCGCCTGCGGTGCGAACTCACCGGGCGGTCGCGGTCCAACTATCGCAAGTTCAAGCTGTCTCGCATCGCGTTGCGCGACTTGGCCAGCGCCGGACAGATCCCCGGCATGGTCAAGGCGAGCTGGTAGAGAGGGGCGCCCTCAATGAGCATGTCTGATCCGTTGGGCGATATGCTGACGCGCATTCGCAACGCGCAACGCAGCCGTCACGCCGCCTGCGTCGCCCCGGCCAGCAAGCTGCGCGCGAATGTGCTGGATGCGCTGAAGCGCGAGGGCTTCATTCGCGGCTTCTCTGCCGAGGAGTTGCGCCCTGGTGTAGCACAGCTCCGTATCGAGCTGAAATACAATGAGGGTGAGCCGGTCATCAAGGAAATCACCCGCGTCTCCAAACCGGGAAGGCGCGTCTATTCCAAGATCAAGGAACTGCCGCGCGTGTATGCCGGGCTCGGCGTGTCGATCCTGTCGACGCCCCGCGGGGTGCTGAGCGATGCCGAGGCGCGCGCCGCCAACGTCGGCGGGGAAATCCTGTGCCGCGTATTCTGAGGACTGTGCAATGTCTCGCGTAGGCAAGTATCCGGTCGAGATCCCGGCGGGCGTGAACCTGGCGTTGGTCGGGCGCACGCTGACTGCTCGCGGCAAGCTCGGCGAACTGCGGCTCGAACTGACCGACCTTGTGGAAGGCAGCATTGACGGCCAGAAATTCACCGTCAAACCGCGCGTCAGCTCGACCCCAGCACGCATGATGTGGGGCACCACGCGGGCGCTGGTGGCCAACATGGTGCGCGGCGTCTCGACCGGCTATACCAAATCGATGGAGATCACCGGCACCGGCTATCGCGCCTCGGTGCAGGGCAAGAATCTGGTCATCAATCTCGGCTTTTCGCACGACGTGGTCTACCCGATTCCCGAGGGGATAAAAATCACCTGCGAGCGGCCGACCGCGATCAAGATCGAGGGCATGGACAAGCGCCAGGTCGGCCAAGTGGCCGCCGAAATCCGCGCTTGGCGTCCGCCCGAGCCGTACAAGGGCAAGGGCGTGAAATTCGAGGGCGAGGCCATCCGGCGCAAGGAAGGCAAGAAGAAGTGAGCGACATCCAAGCTCTGCGCGACCGCCGGCGCCTGCGCCTGCGGTTCCAGTTGCGCCGCAAATCGGGCGGGCGCCCACGCCTGTCGGTGTTTCGGTCCGGCAAGCACATCTATGCCCAGGTGATCGACGACGGGCAGGGCCGAACGGTGGCCGCCGCATCCAGCCTGGACCGCACGCTGCGCGACGACTTGAAGACCGGCGCGGACAAAGCCGCCGCCGCGGCGGTGGGAAAACTCGTCGCCGAACGGGCGCTCGCGGCTGGCGTTACCGCCGTGGTATTCGATCGCGGCGCGTATCTTTACCACGGCCGCGTCAAAGCGCTGGCCGAAGCCGCCCGCGAGGGCGGGCTCGCATTCTAAGGATTCTTGCGCATGGCACGTGACACACGAGACGGTGGGCGTGGACGCGACCGCGATCGCGGTCACGACCGTGACGGGGGTGACGAACTGATCGACAAGCTCGTCACCATCAATCGAGTGGCGAAAGTGGTCAAAGGCGGCCGCCGCTTTGCGTTCGCGGCTTTGGTCGTGGTCGGCGACCAGAAAGGGCGCGTGGGCTACGGCGCCGGCAAGGCGCGCGAAGTGCCGGAGGCAATCCGCAAGGCAACCGACCGCGCCAAGCGCACCATGATCCGCGTGCCGATGAAGGAAGGCCGCACCCTGCACCACGACGTGCAAGCGCGGTACGGCGCCGGCGAGGTAGTGCTGCGTTCGGCGCAGGCCGGCACCGGCATCATTGCCGGCGGGCCCATGCGCGCGGTTTTCGAGACGCTGGGCATCGGCGACGTCGTGGCAAAAAGTCTCGGCAGCCGCAACCCGCACAACATGGTCAAGGCGACTTTTGCCGCCCTGCAGCGCTGCGGCAATCCGCGCACCGTCGCCGCCCGGCGGGGGAAGAAAGTGTCCGACCTGCTCGGCAAGCGGGAGGCGTCTCCCGCGGGCGACGGCCCGGCGGCCGAGACAGGTCAGCAGGAGACGGCGGATGTCTGATGCGGAGAAAAAGACGGTGCGCGTGATGCAGACCGCGTCGGTCGCGGGCCGCAAGCCGGGCCAGAGAGAGACGCTGATCGGCCTCGGTCTTAACAAGATCCGCCGCACCCGCACCCTCGAGGATACGCCTTCGGTGCGCGGCATGATTCGCAAGGTGGCGCACCTGATCCGGGTCGAGGAGCCGTCTTGACATGAAACTGAACCAGTTGCGCGACAAGCCCGGCGCCCGGCCGAAAAGCAAGCGGCTGGGCCGGGGGATTGGCTCGGGCAAGGGCAAGACCTCCGGCAAGGGCGTGAAGGGGCAAAAGGCGCGCGAGGGCGTGGCACTGAACGGGTTTGAGGGCGGCCAGCTGCCGATCTATCGGCGGCTCCCCAAGCGCGGGTTCAAGAACATCTTTCGCCGCGAGTACGCTCCGGTGAACCTGCAGGCGGTCGCCCGGGCCATCGAGGCGGGACGCATTGATGCGGCGCAGCCGATTACCGAGGTAGAACTGCGCGCAGCCGGACTGGTGCGCGGCAAGACCCGGGGCGTGCGCCTCCTGGCCAAGGGCGAGATCGGTCGCGCCGTCAATATCACCGTTTCCGGCGCGTCCGCCGCCGCGGTGACGGCGGTACAGGCGGCCGGCGGCAGTGTCACCGCCACGGTCCTGCGTACCGCGTTGGGCGAGACACCGCCCGCCGGTTGACCGCGATCCCCGCTTGAAGCGGTTGGGCTTGTCGCTGCGGGCCGCGCGACGCATTTAGAGGGCGCCTCGCGCGGCGTCGCACGAAGCAATGAGGGGAAGCGCATGGCCTCGGCCGCGGAACAGCTAGCCTCCAGCATGAGCCTTGGCGTTCTGTCCAAGGCGACAGAACTCAAGAAGCGCCTCTGGTTCACGCTGGGCGCCCTGCTGATCTATCGGGTTGGCACGTACATTCCGCTGCCCGGCGTGGACGCCTCGGTCATGGGCGACCTGATGACCCGCAGCGGCGGCGGCATTCTGGGCATGTTCAACATGTTCAGCGGCGGCGCGCTGGGGCGCATGACCGTGTTTGCGCTGAACATCATGCCGTATATCAGCGCCAGCATCATCATCCAGCTGATGTCGTCCGCCATCCCGACGCTCGAGACCTTGAAGAAGGAGGGCGAGTCCGGGCGCAAGCGGATGAACCAGTACACCCGCTACCTCACCGTGCTGATCGCCACGTTTCAGTCCTACGGCATCGCCGTCGGGCTCGAGAGTCTGCACGGCAACAGCGGCGCGGCGGTAATCGACCCGGGCTTGTTCTTCCGCATTTCCACCGTCATCACCCTGGTCGGCGGGACCATGTTCCTGATGTGGCTCGGCGAGCAGATCACCGCGCGCGGCATTGGCAACGGCACCAGCCTGATCATATTCGCCGGTATCGTCGCCAACGTCCCGCACGCCCTGGCCACGCTGCTGGAGCTGGGCCGTACCGGGGCCCTAAGCCCGGTGTTCATCTTTGTTTTCGTGGTGGTCGCGGTCGCGGTGATCGCGTTCATTGTGTTCATCGAGCGGGCGCAGCGGCGCATCGTGGTGCAGTATCCGAAACGCCAGGTCGGTCAGCGCATGTTCGGCGGCGACTCCACGCACATGCCGCTGAAAATCAATACGTCGGGCGTGATCCCGCCTATTTTCGCGAGCTCCATTCTGGTGGTTCCGGCGACGGTCATCGGTTTTTCCGCGCAGGGCGCGCATAGCGGCTGGCTCGGCAGCATCGGCACGGCACTAGGGCACGGGCAGCCGCTGTACCTGATCCTCTATCCCGCGATGATCGCCTTCTTCGCCTTCTTCTACACCGCGGTGGTGTTCAACCCGCAGGAGACCGCGGATAATCTGAAAAAATATGGCGGCTTCATCCCCGGCATCCGCCCCGGCGCCAACACCGCGGAGTATTTCGACTACGTGCTGACACGGCTGACCGCCGTGGGTGCCGTGTATCTGGTGGCGGTATGCCTGTTGCCTGAAATTCTTATCAGCCGCTACGGCGTGCCGTTCTATTTCGGCGGCACCAGCCTCATGATCATCGTGTCGGTGACGATGGACACGGTGACGCAGATCCAGTCGCATCTGCTGGCTCATCAATATGAGGGCCTGATCAAGAAGGCGCGGGTGCGCGGCCGGGTGCGATGAACCTGATCCTGCTGGGGCCGCCTGGCGCCGGCAAAGGCACACAGGCCAAGCGTCTACAGGACCACTACGGCATCCCGCAGATCTCAACCGGCGACATGCTGCGCGCCGAGGTCGCCGCCGGCAGCGAGATCGGCCGCCAAGCCAAGGTCATCATGGATTCCGGCGCTCTGGTCTCCGACGACATCCTGGTTCGCATGCTGGGCGCGCGGGTGGAACGGCCGGACTGCGTTCGGGGATTCATTCTGGACGGTTTTCCCCGCACTCGCGCACAGGCTCGGGCGTTGGACGACCTGCTCGATGCCGAGGAGCGGTCACTGGATGCGGTGATCGAATTGGAGGTGGACGAGCCGGCGCTGGTCGAGCGGATCGCGGGCCGCTTTACGTGTGCTCGCTGCGGCACCGGTTACCACGACACATTCAAGCGACCGATAGTCGAGGGCGTCTGCGATATCTGCGGCAGCACCGAGTTCGCGCGCCGGGCGGATGACACCCGCGCCACTGTCGAGGCCCGGTTGGCGGCATACCGAGAGCAGACCGCGCCGTTGCTGCCGCACTACCGCACACAGGGGCGGCTTTACGGGGTGGACGGTATGGCGGAGATCGACGCGGTTACCCGCCAGCTGATCGCAGTCATTGATGGACTGTGTCCCTGCGTACCGACTCCCCTGCTCGCAAAAAGTTGATCCCCTAGCGTTGACTCTCCCCAAACGAAAGCTATATTCCGCTCTCCGCGGCACCCCGGGGCACCGGGGCGGTCTGTTGTTCGCGGATAGCGGAACCCTATGCGTCGGCGCTGCGAGGCTCGTCCGCCTTTCGGTGTGCTAGGCGCTCGGTCGAGCCCTGCGCAGCCGCGCCGGGCCTCATGGAGTGATAAGGCGTGGCGCGTATTGCCGGTGTGAACATTCCGACCAACAAGCGGGTCGAGATCAGTCTGCGCTACATCTACGGCATAGGGCCGACCAAGGCCCGGGCGATCTGCTCAAAACTCGCCCTTCCGAGCGAGCGCCGGGTGAATCAGCTTTCCGACCAGGAGGTGCTGCGTATCCGCGAGCTAATCGACCGCGACTACCGGGTTGAGGGCGATTTGCGGCGCGAAGTGGCCATGAACATCAAGCGTTTGATGGATCTGGGCTGCTACCGCGGTCTGCGCCATCGCCGGGGCCTGCCGGTCAGGGGTCAGCGCACGCACACCAATGCCCGCACCCGCAAGGGCAAGGCGGTGGCGATCGCCGGCAAGAAGAAAGTAACGAAATAGCTCGATGGCCGGTGCCATGCGCGGCGCTGGCTGACGCGCGGCCGGTGCGGCTGCGCAAGAAAACTGGATAGGACCAACATGGCGAAGCAGGCTTCCGCCGCAGCGCGTCCCCGCAGGAAGGAGCGCAAGAACATCACGTCGGGAGTGGCCCACGTGGCGGCCACGTTCAACAATACCGTGGTAACCATCACCGACGCGCAGGGCAATGCCATTGCTTGGTCGTCGGCCGGTAGCCAAGGGTTCAAGGGCAGCCGCAAGAGCACGCCCTATGCCGCGCAGGTCGCCGCCGAGGACGCCGGCAAGAAGGCGCGCGAGCATGGCATGGAGACGCTCGAGATTGAAGTTAGCGGCCCCGGCTCCGGCCGCGAGAGCGCGCTGCGTGCGTTGCAGACCGTCGGTTTCGCCATTACCGCCATCCGCGACATGACCCCGATTCCGCACAATGGATGCCGTCCGCGCAAGCGGCGGCGGGTGTGATGCTCATGCGTCTCTCCGCTCCGATGCAAAAAAACTGGCAGTCGCTGATCAAGCCGGAAAAGCTCGAGTACGAGCCGGGCTCCGACTCCAGCCGTACCGCGACTCTTGTCGCCGAGCCGCTGGAGCGCGGTTTTGGCATGACGCTCGGCAACGCCATGCGGCGCATCCTTCTGTCGTCCCTGCAGGGCGCCGCGGTGACCTCGGTGAAGATCGATGGTGTTTTGCACGAGTTCAGCAGCGTTCCGGGAGTGCGCGAGGACGTGACCGATATCGTGCTCAACATCAAGCAGCTCGCGTTGCGCATGCACGGCGACGGTCCGAAACGCATGGCACTGGACGTGACCGGTCCGGGCGAGGTACGCGCTGGCCAGCTCCAGACCGGGCACGACATCGACGTGATGAACCCGGAACTAGTGATCTGCACTCTGGACGAGGGCGTAAAGCTTGGCATGGAGCTGACCGTCAACAACAGCAAGGGCTACGTGCCCGCGACCGCAAACCGGCAGGAAGACCAGCCGATCGGCCTGATTCCGATCGACGCCATCTACTCGCCAGTACGTCGCGTCTCCTACAAGGTCGAGCCGACCCGCGTGGGCCAGGTCACCGACTACGACCGCCTGTTGCTGACCGTCGAAACGAACGGTGCCGTTTCGCCGGAAGACGCCGTGGCGCTGGCCGCGCGCATCCTGCAGGATCAGCTTCAGCTGTTCATCAATTTTGACGAGCCGCAGGCTGCCAGGGCGGAAGACCCGGAAGAACATTTCCCGTTCAATCGCAACCTTCTGCGCAAGGTCGACGAGCTGGAACTATCGGTCCGCAGCGCCAACTGCCTGAAGAACGACAACATCGTCTATATTGGCGATCTGGTGCAGAAAACCGAACAGGAGATGTTGCGCACCCCGAACTTTGGCCGCAAATCCCTGAACGAGATCAAGGAAGTTCTGGCTTCCATGGGCCTCAGCCTCGGCATGACCGTCAGCAGTTGGCCGCCGGAGAACGTGGAAGATCTAGCCAAGCGGCTGGAAGAGCCGTTCTGACGGAATCGGCCGTAAGGGAGTCTTATCGATGCGTCATGGAGTGGCCGGCCGCAAGCTCGGCGTCACCAGCAGTCACCGGCTCGCCATGTTCCGCAACCTGGCGCATGCGCTGCTGAAGCACGAGCAGATCACCACCACCCTGCCCAAAGCCAAGGAGCTGCGGCCAGTGGCAGAGAAGCTGATCACGCTGGGCAAGCGCGGCGGCCTGCACGCTCGCCGGTTAGCCTATGCGCGCTTGCGCGACGAGAAGATCGTCGAAAAGCTGTTTACCTCGCTGGCCGACCGGTATCGCAGCCGCCACGGCGGCTATACGCGAGTGCTGCACGCCGGCGTGCGCTATGGGGATGCGGCCAGCATGGCGGTCATTGAGCTGGTCGACCGCGATCCCTCCGCCAAGGGCCAGGATAGCGGTCCGAAGCCTGAGCAGGCGCCGGAGTCCGAGAGCGAGTAGCCGCATAAGTTTGCGCGAACCTGCGCAGACTAGGCAACCAGCGGGAACCGCACGATCACCGCTGTCCCCTGCGTGGGCCGGCGATCCTCCACCTGACCGCCAAGCTGGCGGGCAAGCAGCCGAACGAGCGACAGCCCCTGGCCGTCCCGGCGGTTCGCTTCGGAGGAAGCTGGGCCGCTGCCTTCGTCGGATACGGTCAGCGTCACTTCCGCTGCTTCAGTCTGAGAGCGCAACGTCACTCGGACTATCCCGCCTTCTTGATCCTCCGGGTAGGCATGCTTCGCCGCATTGGTGACCAGCTCGTTCACGATCAGCCCAACGGCGACGGTGCGATCGAAAGGAATTCCACATTGTTCCAGATCGGCCTCGATCAGCAGCCGACCCTCCAAACTCAGTTGTAGGCTGGCACAGAGGGCGCGCAGATAGCCGGCTAGGTCGGTCGCGGGCTCCAGCCCGCTCGCCGCAGGGTCCGCGGAGAGCCGATCGTGGGCGATAGCGATGGCAGCGACGCGGTCCATCGCGCGACCGAACCGCTCCGCCGCCTTCGGCATCTCGCTTTCCAGTGCGCGACGTTCCCGCGCCAGAATCGATACTACCAGCTGGAGATTGTTCTTGGCTCGATGCCGCAGTTCTTGCAGCAGCATGGCATGCCGGGCGGTCATTCCGGCGGCCTCGGCGGCCTGCGCCTGCGCCTGCGCCTGCGCCTCCGCCCGCTGTAGGCCACCGGCCAGCAGATGCGACATGCCCTCCAGAAACTCCACATCCGCTTGATGCAACGCGCCGGGCCGCGCGCTGTCGACTTCCAGTACGCCCCATATCTTGGCGTTGAAGCTAATTGGAACGTTGGCCACGGCAACAAGGTTGTGCTCGGCCAGCGTGGCGTGCGTGCGGTAGGCTGGATTACCGCGCAGGTCCTCGACGATCACCGGCTGGCCGGTCAGCACGCACCGTCCCGGCGGCGACGAAGCGTCCAGCGCGAACCGGGCCCGCCCGACCACGCCCGGTTTCCACCCCACCCCCGCCTCGACCAGCAGGTCGCCGTGCTCGGGCCGGTAGCGGGCGACCTTGGCGTGACGTATTCCGGTGCCCCGCGACACCTGTGCGACGGCGCGCTGCAACAGCGATTGTACCTCCAGGTCTTCCAGGGCGATGCGGCCGAAGTCGAGCAGGATGCGCCAGCGCGACATCTGGTCGACAGCGCCGCCCGCCTGCGTCCTGTCCGGGGGGACTGGAGCCTCCAGTGCCGAGGTCATACGGTGGCAACGCCCGACCGGCACAGTTGTCGCAACCGTTTGGGCCGATCGGTGCGTACCGCGCAGTTGACGCTGCCGCCCGGTCCGGCTTAGACGCGGGCGCCCGGCATGGCGGACGTAGCTCAGTCGGTAGAGCGCCAGGTTGTGGTCCTGGATGTCGTGGGTTCGATCCCCATCGTTCGCCCCAACCCTTGTGCGGAGTCCGCGCCGATCGTGCAACGGTCCCGATACTGCATCTGCCCCACCGCTCGCGTCGTAATCCCATAACGCGGGCGGCTGGCGCCTTGCGGGAACCGGACGGCGCGGTATGATTCTGTTCTACCAACTCGGCGCGGCAACCGGCTCGGCGATTGCCAGGCCGCGCCACATTCGGGCGCCCCGGCATTGGGCGGACAGGAGAAAGTCGTGGCCGTCCGCTGGTCTGGGGATTTCGCGGTTCAAACCTCTCCCTCGCATGCTCGCCCGAGCTGAGCCATCCGACCCCAACGCGCTGCTCTGGCGGATCGCCGCAGGCGACCGACTGGCGTTTCGCCGCCTATACGAACAGCAGTCGCCGCGCCTCTACGCCGTGGCACTGCGCATTACCCGGCACGGGGCGCTAGCGGCCGACGCGGTGCACGACGCATTCCTGCAGGTCTGGCGCAACGCCGCCCGTTTCGACGCAGCTCGTGGCGGCGCCGAGGTATGGCTGATCAGCCTGGTCCGCTACCGCGCACTGGACATTGCGCGCCGCCGCGGCCGTGAAGTGCCCGACACCGATGTGCCGGAGCGCCCCGACGAGGACCCGGATCCGCTGCAGCGCCTGCAGTCCTCACGCGAAGCCGCCGCCTTGCATCGCTGCCTCGACCAGCTGGAACCGGACCGCCGCCGCCTGGTCGCCTTGGCTTTTGCGGAAGGACTTACCCACGCCGAGCTGGCGGAGCGGCTCGCCACACCACTGGGCACGGTCAAGTCGTGGATCCGGCGCAGCTTGGCCGTGCTGCGCACATGCCTTGAGGGGGCGGGGCCATGAGCGGAACCGAGGCCGCCGCACCCGAAGAACCGCCCGATCTCGAAATGCTGGCCGCCGAGTATGTGCTGGGCGTCCTGGACAGCGGAGAGATGGATGCTGTGCTGACGCAGGCGCGTGCCGATCCGGCGCTGGGTGCGGCGTTGTCGCGGTGGGAGGCCCGACTGTCCCCGCTCGCCACCGCGATCGCGCCGGTGGCGCCTCCGCCGGCGCTGTGGCAGCGCATCGAGGACCGGATCGCTCCGCTCCCCGACGCGCCGGCTAACGACCTTTTGCCTCTGCCGCGTCGCAGCAACGTGCGCGGCTGGCAGGCGGCGACCGCCGGTGCCCTCGCGTTGGCCGCGGCGTTTGCAGCCGTGGCTTTCCTTCCGCGGCCCGCGCCGCAGCCTGCCTTGGTGGCGACGATCGCGCCCGCCGGAGCACCTGCCCCGGCCTTCGTGGCCGATGCGCGGCCCGACGGCAGCGTGGTGCTGGCGGCGGTCACGCCCGCCGCGGTGCCGCAGGGGCGCGACCTGGAACTGTGGATCTTGCCGCCCGGCGCCCAAAAGGTCGCCTCGCTCGGAGTGCTGCCGGCGTCCGGCCGGACGTTGCGTCTGCCCTCGCGGCCACCGGCCGGCACGCAACTGCTGGTAAGCCTGGAGCCGCGCGGCGGCTCGCCCACCGGCCAGCCGACCGGGCCGGTGCTCTATAAGGGGACGCTGACGCGGCTGTAGGCTGCCTACGGCGCTGAGTGAAGCGGCTGTTAAATGGCCTTGCAGGCCGACTTGCTGGGCTCGGCGCGGAACCGGAAGCACACGCTCAAAGCCCAACGATGACCCGCCAGATCTCCCCGAGCCAAATCGGTCCAACTGCAGAAATTGCGCGCTGTTGGCGAAGTCGCACCATTACAGCGGGCACGACTCTGACGCCCGGAAATCACTGCAGGCCTCTGCGCAACCGCCGCATCACAATCGCGGGAGTCGCGCTCACGCTGCATGAAGACGGGCAGAATTGGCGGCCTTCTGCGCGTTGCCACGCTGACGATAATGATCAAGTAATGTCTTCGGGCGTAAGGGAGGAACATATGGTCAATGATAATGAGTCGGCGCGCGTTCGCGCCATGCCTGGGGCGTGTTTGGTTCATTTCGGCCGCAGGTCTCTCGATTGCGCTGCTCGCCGGCCTGCCTGCCGTGGCGCAGGAACACGCCAGCGGGTCGCAAGGCGCGAAATGGATCGAAAGCTGGGGAGCGAGCCCGCAGCAGCCCATTGATCCGATCGTCGGCGGCACCAATCCGCCGACGCTGTCGGGGGAGACCGTGCGCGAAGTGGCGCATATCAGCGCCGGTGGCAACCTCATCCGGCTGCGCCTGACCAACGAGTATACCGACGCGCCCACCGCCATCGGCGACGTGCATGTGGCGCTATCGGCGGCAGCCGACGGCAGCCCCAGCAGCGCCATCCTGCCCGGCACCGACCACGTCGTGACGTTCGGCGGAGTGAAAAAGATCACGCTGGCGCCCAATGCGCCGGCGCTCAGCGACCCGATCGATTTCCCGGTGAAATCGCTCGCCAACCTCGCGATCAGCATTTACGTCTCGAACTCGACCCAGCCGGCGACGCCGCACTCGCTCGGCCAGCAGACCGCCTACATCGTTTCCGGCGACCAGACCGGCGCCTCCAGCCTGTCCGGCGCCACAACCACCACGGCGCGCTACGTGCTGTCCGGTGTGGATGTGCTGGATGCACTGCCGTCCGGCACGATCGTGACCTTGGGCGATTCCATCACCGACGGCTATGCCTCGACGATCGACGCCAATGCGCGCTGGCCGGACGATTTGGCGCGACGGCTGCAAGCGGCCGGCGGCACCTTTGCCCGGCTCGGCGTCGCCGACGAGGGCATTTCGGGCAATCGCCTGCGCCTGGAGGGGATCGGGCCCAATGCCCAGTCCCGCTTCGATCGCGACGTGCTGTCGCGACCGGGTTTGCGCTACGTCACCGTGCTGGAGGGGATCAACGATATCGGCTTCCCGGTCCTGTTCACTAGTTCCGGCCCCGCGCCGACGCCCGAGAGCATCATCCAGGTCTACCAGCAGTTGATCCAGCGCGCGCACGAACTCGGCGTGCGAATTTTCGGCTGCACGCTGACGCCGTTCCAGGGCGCGTTCTATTACTCGACCCGGGGCGAGGCGACGCGCGAGGCGGTCAACAGCTGGATCCTGACCAGCGGCCAATTCGACGGCGTGATCGATTTCGCCGCCGCCGTGCAGGACCCGGCCAATCCGTTGCGCTTCCGGCCGATCTACGACAGCGGCGACCACTTGCACCCGAACGATGCCGGCTATCGCAAGATGGCCCAGTCCATAGACTTGCACTTGTTCCAGCTGCCGCCGTACCGGCCGGAGTGACTTTGGTGTGACCGGCACGCCGCGTGGTGCCTGGCGGCTCCACGCGGCGCCGGTAGAACAGATTAGCCATCGATACCGAGCTGCAGACCGGAGAGCACACGCGCAAGATTCCGACCGACCAGGGCCAGCGCCTCCTCTCGTTCAAAGATACCAAAACGATCCAGTTCCCGCATCGTGCTTCCGTTCGGCAGCTGGACCATTGACGAACACAGCAGCGATGCCGGGTTCGGCATCTCTTCCGGCCTCCACACGAACAGCGCTAAATCCTTGCCCCTCAGGTAGGCGTGGACCCCGAAATCCCGAAGCGATGCCGGGTCCGCTCGCAATCCTGTTTCCTCCCGCAGCTCCCGAACCGCGGCTGCGACGAAATCTTCGCCGGGTTCGGCGATGCCCTTGAAAATGTCCCAGCGCGTCGAGCGTGTCGCATGTCCCAGCAGCAGCCGGTTTCCGTCCGTCACCACGACTCCGCAAGAGGTTTGCCGCGAGGGTATTGCTCATCCTCCGCTCTGCTCGACCGACGCGGCGCGATCGACCGTCATCGCGCCGGTCATGATGGCCACCGCGTCGGACATGGAATAATCAGCCGGCTCGATGACCGCGATCCGGCGGCCCAACCGGTGGATGTGGATGCGATCGGCGACCTCAAAAACGTGGGGCATGTTGTGGCTGATCAGCACGATCGACAGCCCGCGCTTTTTTACGTCGAGCATCAGCTCCAGCACTTTGCGCGACTCTTTCACGCCCAGCGCCGCGGTCGGCTCGTCCATGATGACGATGCGGCTGCCGAACGCGGTGGCCCGCACCACGGCCACGCCCTGCCGCTGGCCGCCCGACAGTGTTTCGACCGCCTGTCGGATATTCTGGATTGTCAGCAGACCGAGGGAGTTCAGGTGCCGTCGTGCCTCTTTTTGCATGCCGGTACGGTCGAGCGTCCGGAACAGCTTGCCGGCCAGACCCGGCATGCGACGCTCGCGGCCGAGAAACAGGTTGTCCGCAATGGACAGTGCCGGCGAAAGGGCCAGGTCCTGATAGACCGTTCCGATCCCCGCTGCGCGGGCGTCGAGCGGCGTGCGGAACCGGACCACCTGGCCATCCAGCCGGATCTCGCCCTGGTCCGGCATCACTGCTCCCGCAATGGCTTTTATGAGCGTCGATTTTCCGGCCCCGTTGTCGCCGATCACCCCCAGAATCTCGCCCTGCCGCAGATCGAAATCGGCATGATCCAGCGCCACCACGCGGCCGTAGCGTTTCACCAGGCCGCGCGCCGTCAGAATCGGCTCGGCCACTGCGGCGCTCATGCGGAAACTTTCCGGATCCACTGGTCGATCGCGACCGCAATGATGATGAGCAGCCCGACCGTGAACTCCTGCCACAGTGCGTCCACGCCGGCCAGCGCCAAGCCGTTGCGGAACACGCCGACGATGAGCGCTCCCACCAATGTGCCCACGATCGAGCCGCGCCCGCCAAACAGGCTGGTGCCGCCGATCACCACGGCGGTGATCGAATCGAGATTGGTGGTGCCGCCGCTGATGGCGCTGATGGCGCCGATGCGGCCGATCAGCACCCAGCCCGCCACCGAACAGATCAAGCCGGAGAGGGTGTAGATCGCGAGCAGCGTGCGGCCGGTGTTGATGCCGACCAGTCGCGCCGAGTTGGGATCGTCACCGGTGGCGTGGACATGCCGGCCGAACGCGGTGCGGTTCAGCACGTACCAGATCGCCACCGCGATCAGGACCATCAGGATCGACCCATAAGTCAGCCGTGCGCCGCCGATCCTTATCGCGGTGCCCATGAACTGAAGGAACGGCGCGGCTGCCTCGACCTCCTGCTGTCGGATCGTCTCGCTATGCGAGTACCACAGGTTCAGCGCACCAAAAATGCTCCAGGTGCCGAGCGTCACGATGAACGGCGGCAGTTTCAAATAGACCACGAGCGCGCCGTTGACGAAACCGCAAACCAGGCCGGTGATCAGCCCGATCGCAAACGCGAGTTCGATCGGCAGGCCCGACACCACCGCGAGGCGCCCCATGACGACCGAAGACAATACGGTGATCGCGCCGACCGACAGGTCGATGCCCGCGGTCAGGATCACCAAGGTCTGTGCAATCCCGACGATGGCGATGATGGTGACCTGCTGCAGCACCAGCGACAGGTTGAACGGATGAAAGAACCGGCTGCCCACGACGGTGCTGAACAGCAAGATGCCGAGCAGGAGAACGATGAAGGGAACCGCCGTTGGCGAGCCATGCAGGAAATACTGGACGCGTTTCAAAAGCGTCCTGCGCGGCTCCTCGAAAACCGCCTCCGTGGCATCGAGCGGAGGTGTCGCGGCGTGGCTTGATGGCATCGGCTCCGACCGGTTCCTGGCCTTGTGTGCGGTTATCAGCGGAGACCGGGTACCGGAATGGGGCAAGAAAGCCGGAAGAGCAGTCGAAAGGCTGCTCTTCCCTGCTCAGAGATCGGCGTTACCGGTCCGGCGTCGCAATCAACCCCAGCACTTCGTCAGACCTTCCTTGGCCGTGATCGACTCCACGCCTGCAACCGGCTTGTCGGTCACCAGGCTCACGCCGGTGTCGAAAAACTTCAGACCTGGCGTGGGCTCGGGCTTCTTGCCGGTTTTCGCAAACTGGTCGACCGCCTGCACGCCAAGGGCGGCCATGCGTAGCGGGAACTGCATCGAGGTGGCGCCGATCACGCCGGCCTGCACGTTCTTTACCCCCGGGCAGCCGCCGTCCACGGACGTCATCAGAACGCTGCCGTCGGCCTTGCCGGCCGCCTTGAGCGCCTCGTATGCGCCGGCCGCGGTCGGCTCGTTGATGGTATAGACGACACTGACGTCAGGGTCTTTTTGCAGCAGATTCTCCATTCCGGTGCGGCCTCCTTCCTCGGCGCCCTTGCCCCATTGATGGCCGACGATGCGTTTGTCGGTCTCGTTGCCGTAGTGCGTCGGATCCTCGAACTCGATGCCGAAACCCTTCATGAACCCGTGGTCGCGCAGCAGGTCGGTGGTCGGCTCGAACTCCAGCGCGTCGAGAAAGGCGACATGGGCGGTGGCCGCTTTGGCGCCGAGCGTCTTCTGCGCCCACTCCCCGATCAGCTCGCCGGCCTTGAAATTGTCGGTGGCAAAGGTTGCGTCGGCGGCATCGATCGGATCGAGCGGCGTGTCCAGCGCGATGACCAGAAGCCCGGCATCGCGCGCCTTCTTGATCGTCGGCACGATGGCTTTGGTGTCGCTCGGCGTGATCAGGATGCCCTTGGCGCCGGCGGAGATCAGGCTTTCGACGGCGGCGACCTGGGTGTCGTTGTCCCCGTCGTATTTCCCGGCAAATGTCTGCAGCGTGAGGCCGAGTTTTTTGGCTTCCGCACCGGCGCCGTCGCGCATTTTTACGAAGAACGGATTGTTGTCGGTCTTGGTGATCAGTCCGACGATGGTGGCATCCGCGGCCCACGCGCTGCCGGCCATGCCGATCGCGGCAGCGGCCAATGCCGCTGCGGCGACCATCGCCGGAAACGAAGTTCTCGCCCGCAGGCGGTCGCGGCTGTGCAAACCTGTTGTCATCGTTTTTCCCCCCGTTGCAGTCATCGCCGTTTTCTACGGCCTCGTATTCTCGTCGATGCGAGCCACTGGCGAAAAAAGCTAAGGCGGAGTTTTGTCGAGTGTCAACGTGGGCGGCCAGGCGGGACGTCTCACCCAGCCAGCCACACCGCCCAGACGGCCACCGCCAGCGCCGTGCCGAGTGGCAGCCTTGTGGTCCGTCCCACTGTCCGTCCGGCCAGCCGCATCCCCAGGGCGATCGCCAATCCGACGCCCGCAGCAGTGAGCAGCACGGCCGGCAACGCCGCCAGACCCAGCCAGGCGCCGCCCGCCGCCAGCAGCTTGGCATCTCCCTGGCCCAGCCCTTCGAACCCGCGCCAGCGCCGGTACACCGCTGCAAGACAGCGAAACAGACCATAGCCGAGTGCCGCCGCCAGGGCGTGATCGGTCACCGCCCAGGGGGCCAAAAACCAGGTTGCCAGCAGCCCTGCCGCCAGCAACGGCAGCGTGAGTACGTCGGGTAGCCAAAAATGCTCCGCGTCGATCCAGGCCAGCGGCAACAGCGTCCAGCCAAGAACGCAGCCGGCCCACAGCACCGGCCCGCTGAGAAACACCACGGCACTGACCGCCACTGCCAAAGCCGCGAGTTCCACGGCCAGATGCATCGGCGCGATGCGCGCTCTGCACTCCCGGCAGCGCCCGCGCCACACGAAGAAACTCGCGATCGGCATCAACTCCAGCGGACTCAGCCGGTGGCCGCAGGACTCGCACCGTGAGCGTCCCATCAGGATCGGCTGCTCCGCCGGCAGCCGCCGTACCAGCACGCCCACAAAACTTCCGATGAACGGCGCCAGTAGCAGCGGGGCCCACCACGTAATCAAGCGTCTCGCCGTCCGCGCGCATTGAACAGGGGCCTCCGGCAAACGGCGATCGCCACGTTTCGATCAAGCGGCGAACCTGTGATGCCGGTTATGGCGGCGTGCGGGTAACGTTCTGAGACGAGGGCGGCGCAGGGATCGGCGCGCGCGGTGGTTGCAGCGTTGGCATCGGCGGTAATGCGTCCTGCGGTGCGGTCTTGATCACCCGCACGGCGTGGTCGACCAGGAGCATGCACTCGAACTCGTCGTCCTCCTCGAGTTCGCGAACGGCGAAATTGATGTCGAGCATGACGATGTACTTGACGTGACCGTCCGGGAGCTGTGGCAGGAGGCCGGCGAGCTGTTCCATGTGCTGCTCGCAATCCGCGCGCGCCGCGCGACAACCCATGGCGAGCGTGACCACCACCAGCGCGAGCGTGAACCGGTTCATGTTCGCCTCCTGACGCGGGCTGCATACCACAGAGCGCGTCAGGGTTGTGCGTCATTCCTTCGTTTCTTGCGGCGCAGTGCGCTCGGTCACAATGCCGATGAGATGCTGTCCAACAAGCCGGAAGCAGCGCTTTCCACATCGTCGACGGCGCCGGCTACCGCCTGACCGGCATCGCTGACCGCGCTTGCCGCCGCGCCGGCCACATTATCCGCCGCTCCTGCCACGGCGCTCGCGGCGTCTCCCACCGCGCTTGCGGCGTCGCAGGCCAGGCTCTCGGCCCCGGAGGCAACCGAGCCGGCGGCGTCCGCCACCGCTGCCCCGGCATCCTTCACGCCGTCAATCGCGGTGTCGACCGCACTGCCCGCGGCGGACAGGATCGCCTTCCCGGTATCGGTGTTCATCAGCGCATTGCCGACATAGCCCACCGCGCCGCCGACCACGGCACCAGCCACGAAGCCGATTGCGGTACCGGCACCCGGGATGATGGAACCGACCGCGGCGCCGATTTCGGCTCCGGCCCAGGCCCCCGCCACGCCGGCTCCAACGCCGACTGCGGTTTTGGCGGTGACGTCGACCGCAGCGGTGCCGCCGGTCATGGTGCCGTCCTCCACCTTGCCCACGTCGTCGATGAGCGCCATGCCGCCGGCCACCACGCCGCCGACCACGCCACCCTTGAACACGGCGCCGGCGACCTCTCCCGCCTCGCCGGCCACGGCACCCGCTGCCGCATCCGAACCGCCGCTCGCGAGCGCGTCGGCGGTGGCGGAGCCGGCCATCGTGAGGCCGCCCGCGACCGCGGTCTTGCCGCCGACGTCCACCGCCGCCTGGCCCACGCTCATCTGCCCGCTCTGGACCTTGCCCCAGTCCTGGGCGAGCGCGATCCCGCCAGCGATGCCGCCTCCGAGCAGGCCGGCTCCGGCCGCGTCCGCGGCGCCGGCTTCGGCCCCAACGCCGCCTTCGGTTTCAGGAACCGTGCCGCTGCCGGGTATCTCGGAGCTGGGCACCTCCGAGGTGGGCAGTTCGGAGTTTGGCGTCGGCGCCGGGGAATCGGGGTCTGCACCGAGGCCGGGATCGTCGGTCGTCGTGTCAGTTGGCATCGGCCCGTCGGCGCCGTCCGGTGCGGCTGTCGTGTTCGCGCGCTCGGGGGAGCCGGCAGGCGGGGCGGTGTCATACAGGGCCGGATCAGCAAGGCCGGTGGTGTCACCGGCCCCGCCGTTTGTCGGGTCGCCCGCCCCCGGCACTGGCGGGTCTGCCGCGGCAGCTCGGGAGCATCGTCAAGGGGTGCGTCGTTGCCGGGAGAGTCCTGGCTCTCGGGCGCGGCCGGGTCCTCCGGCGCGTTTTGCTGTGTCTGCGCCGCGTTTTTCGCCCGGAAGCGTGCGAGCAAAGTTTCCTCGTCCACCAAGCCGCTCTGGCGCTTTACGTCCACCTCGCGCTGATCGAATCCGGTCCCCTGCGTTCGCCACAGAACCTCGTCGCCTGCGGCCTGCTGGCCCTCGGGAGTGAGTTCGCCATCGGTGCGGGAGCGGTCCACCGCATCGTCGATCAAATCTTCCTGCGCTTTGTGCCGCGTTGTCGTTCGCGTGCCGCCGCGCTCATTGGTAACGTCGACATCAAGGCCCTGGCCCGGCTCATCGTGCAGCTGCATGAACGTCTCGGGATCGTTTACCTGCTCCGAGGGTGCGCCGGACTCCTTGGTGTGACGGACCGCCTGGGTGTGGCCGACCTCCACGTCCGGATCGGTCATGCCTTCGTCCGCCCGATATCTTCTTTGCGCACCAGCGGCGGCCCGCCGTTCCGGCGACACTGGGCGCGCCGGGCGATCGGGCTCGGGATTGAGTTCAGGGATGCGGTTCGGTCCGTCTGCGTCCAGGTCCGACGTGTCGTATGAAGTGTCCAGTTGCTGCCCGCCATGCTGGTCGAACTCGGCGAATTCCGCCGCGATTTCCCCTTGCCGCTCGATCTGGGCAACGTCCTCTTCCGTCAGAGTGCTCGGATCGATACCAAGCGAATCTTCGAGCCACGCAATCTGGTCGCTGCTGAGCGGCATGTTGATCCTCCAGATCTCTCAGAGTCGTTCCACGAATGCACAATCAGCGCAGGGCCGTCGACAGCGTGGTCAGGGTCGCAGTTAGCGTCTTGCGCAGCGCCAATGGCACGAACGGGTTCGCGTCCAGCTTTGCGATAATCGGCTCGCTGGCCACGTATGACTCGTATCGCTGCACGATCTGCTTGGCTTCGGACAGCAGCTTGGCCCGTTGCGCCGGATCCGTGGCCTTGTTTACCTCGTCGAGCTTGTGGGCCAGGCTATCGTCCAGCTTGCCGAGCACCGGTTCGACGCGGCTGCTGAACCCGGCTTCCAGTGCGGCCTCGATATCCTTGCCGTTGCAGGCTGCCACGATGCCCTTTTTCAGCTTGGCGAGATCGGCCTCGACTTTTTGGCGCGTGGCAATCCAGGCGAGACGGGATTTGGCATGCACGCCCGGCGGCGCGGGTGTTCCCGGGACTGCCGGTGTTGGCTGCGCTGGCGCGGCAGGCTGCGTGCCCGCTCCGTTCAGCGCCCGCCGCAGCGCCTCGACTGAGTTCGCCGCAGCCGCTACGTCGCCCGATTTCAGGCTGGTCTGGGCCTGCAGGGCAAACCCCTTGAGCGCGTTCGCCCGCGTCGGGTCGGCCGCGATGACCGGCAGCATCTGCTTGACTAGGCCGGTCAGCGTATTGGTCAGCGTCGTCGCGTCCTGCCCGGACGGTCCAGGCGGCGGCGCTGGTGGGGGCGACGGAGCTTGCGGCCGCACGGTTGCCATGGCCATTGGAGGTGCGGGCTGGTCCTCCTCCGCCTCGTTCTCCAGGCTCGCGTCGACGGTGATTTCGACTTTGGCAAAGCCCGCCTTCTTGACGCGCTCCAGCATCTTGGACCGCATCGCGCCGCCGGCGTCCTTGTTGACGACCAGAGTGAGCAGGCTCGCGTCCTGTTCGGCGTCGACTATGGCACGGCCGAACCGCAAGGTCGGCATCTCCAGTTCCAGGCCCGCGCTGGCGGCCTGCTTCTTCAGTTCTGCCATCAGCGCTTTCGGCTTCCTGCGCCTATCCAGCAGCAGCACGCCGTCCTTGTCCTTGGTCAGGCCGAGCGCGCAGCTCGCGGGGCTGCCGCCTTTGGCGCCCGCCAGAATCGGCTTCATGGCGGCCGGCGCCATGATGTCGTCCGGACTTCCCGCCTTGCCTTTCTTGTCGGCCATGCCGCGCCTCCATCATGCCCGGCTTTCGCGGAGGTCTCTCGCTTGGCTGGTGCCTTGCTGCGATCGCCGATGACGGGTTGTTAACCACTGCGTGCTGCCCTTTTGCTGTAAGATGGCTCACAGGCGACCGCGGTTTCGCTTGCTAGCCAGCCCGGCCATCGACCAAGACTGCGCCCGCCGCCGGCTTTGCGGGCGCGGGCGGAGAGGGGTTTTTTGGATACTGCCATCATCACCTCGGCGGCGGACGCCGGCAGCCTGGACCAGACGCTTGCCGCTCTGGCCGACCTGCTGGAGCGGCAGGGCCAGTGCGACGCCCGCACGCTCGACCGCGCCCGCAGGGTGGCCACCGAAAGCGGCCAGCGGCTCGATTTGGTGCTGATCCAGCTCGGACTGGTGACCGAGCGCGGCCTTGCGGCAGCCTATGCCAGCCTGCTCGGGATGCGCATCGCCACGCCGGAGCGCTACCCCACGGACGAGCCGCTGCTGGCCGAGCGGCTGACCACCCGTTTCCTGCGCACTGCCCGCGCGATGCCGGTGGCCATCGAGCACGACCAGCTGATCGTCGCCGCCGCCGACCCGCTGGATCCGTTTACCCCCGCGGCCATCGCCGCCGCCACCGGCAAGTCGGTCGTGCTGGAAGTGGCGGTGCCGATCGAGATCGAGGCGGCGTTTGACCGGCTGTATCGCGAAGACGCCGCCGGCAGCCACGCCGGCCACGGCCACGGTCACGACGAGGGCGAGGCGCCGCTGGAGGAGGACGCGGAGCGGCTAAAAGATTTGGCCTCCGAGGCGCCGGTGATCCGGCTGGTCAACCAGATCATTGCCCGTGCGGTGGAGACGCAGGCCAGCGACATCCATATCGAGCCGTTCGAGGACCGGCTGCGCGTGCGCTATCGGTACGACGGTGTGCTGCAGGAGGCGGAGAGCCCGCCGGCGCGGCTGACCGCGGCGATCGTATCACGCGTAAAAATCATGTCGCGGCTGGATATTGCGGAACGCCGGCTGCCGCAGGACGGCCGCATCAAACTCGCGGTGCGCGGCCAGGAGGTGGATTTCCGGGTCTCCACCATTCCCTCGCTGTGGGGCGAGACGGTGGTGATGCGCGTGCTGGACCGCACCGCAGTGGCGTTCGATTACGCGAAACTTGGCCTGCCGCCTGCCGTGATAGACAAACTGGGAGATGCGCTGGCACTGCCCAACGGCATTGTGCTGGTCACCGGTCCGACCGGCAGCGGCAAGACCACGACCCTGTATTCGGGCCTGCTGTCGCTGAATTCGGTGGCGCGCAAAGTGGTCACGGTAGAGGACCCGATCGAGTACCAGTTGCGCGGCATCAACCAGATCCAGGTCAAGCCGAATATCGGTCTGACGTTCGCGACCCTGCTGCGCTCGATTCTGCGCCAGGACCCGGACGTGATCATGGTGGGCGAGGTGCGCGACCTGGAAACCGCGCAGATCGCGGTGCAGGCGGCGCTGACCGGACATCTGGTTCTGTCCACTCTGCACACCAATTCCGCCGCCGCCACGATCACCCGGCTGCGCGACATGGGGCTGGAGGACTATCTGCTGACTGCGGTGCTGCGCGGTGTACTGGCGCAGCGGCTGGTGCGGCGGCTATGCGCGGTCTGCCGGCGCGAGGATTTGGCACCTCCGGAAATGATCGCCCGCTTCGACCTCGAGCGGCGCACCCAGGCGCGGCCGATCAAGCTGTGGCACCCGGTGGGCTGCCCCTCATGCCGCAACACCGGCTATCGCGGCCGGCTGGCAATTGCGGAATTTCTGCACCCATCGCCGGAGATCGAGCATCTGATCTTCGCCCACGCCGAGCACGCCGATATCGAGCGCGCGGCGGTGGGAGCGGGCATGGAAACGATGTTCGACGCCGGACTTTCGGCGGCCCTGGAAGGCGTCACTACCGTTGAGGAAGTGATGCGCAGCATCCGAGCCGAGGCGTAGGACAGCATCAGCGGACTGCTCGCTCAATCCGACAAGCGCGCGAGTGCCGCCTCTAATCGCGCGAGTTCCGCGCCAGCTGCCGCAAGCCTCTCGCGGTTCTCGTCCACGACCTCCGGTTTTGCCCGAGTGACGAAGTCCGGATTCTGCAGCTTGCGGGCAAGGGTTTCCACGTCGCGTGCTGCGCGGTCGCGGTCGCGCCGCAGCCGCATGCGTTCGGCCTCGACATCGATCAAACCCGCCAAGGGGACCACGATGGTCGCCTCGTCCAGCACCGCCTGCGCCGCGCCTTTTGGCATGGCTCCATCCCAGGCCCCGAATTCCGAGGCGCGGGCCAAGCGGGCGATCGCCTCCTCCCAGCGTTTCCCGCGCGCGACGCTTGCTGGGTGCGCGTCGCGCAACAGCACTGGAGCCAGAACGGATGGCGGCACGCCCATTTCGCTGCGCACGGTGCGCACGGTGCCGATCAGCCTCACCAACCAGTCGAGTTCGGCGCGCGCCGCGTCGGCGTCCTGCACGGCGATCTCGTCCGGCCACTCGGCGCGGATCAGGCTACTCGCCTTGCCGTAGCCCAAATCGTCCCAAATTTCCTCGGTTACAAACGGCATGGCCGGATGCAGCAGCCGTAGCACGACCTCCAGCACGTATGCGGCCACGGCGCGCAATTCCACGGCCTCCGGTCCGGCCAATCCCGGCTTGGCCAGTTCCAGAAACCAGTCGCAGAATACGTTCCAAACGAAGCGGTAGCACACGGCCGCGTATTCATCGACCCGAAACGATTCCAGTGCCGCAGTGGCCTCGGTCACCGCACGCTGTGTTTCCGCCAGGAGCCAGCGCGACAGCGGCAACATCGCTCGCGAGGGATCGAATTCCTTGCTCGGCAGCGCTGCGTTCATTTCGCAGAACCGCGCGGCGTTCCACAGTTTCGTGACAAAGCTGCGAAAACTCTCGACCCGTGCCGGACCTAGCTTGATGTCCCGGCCGGGGCCGGTTAGCGATGCAATCGCAAAACGCAGCGCGTCGGCGCCAAACCGATCCATCAAGTCGAGCGGGTCGATCACGTTGCCGCGGCTCTTGCTCATCTTCTGGCCGCGTTCGTCGCGCACTAAGCCGTGGATGTAAACTATCCGAAACGGCACGTCGTGCATGAAGTGCAGGCCCATCATCATCATCCGTGCGACCCAGAAGAAGATGATGTCGAACCCGGTCACCAGCACGTCGGTCGGGTAGTAGCGAGCCAAGTCCGGCGTGCGCTCGGGCCAGCCCAGCGTGGAGAACGGCCACAATGCCGAACTGAACCAGGTATCGAGCACGTCCTCGTCCTGTGCCAGCTCCGCGTCGCGGCCATAGTGGGCACGCCCCGCAGCCTGCGCCGCCTCCGCGTCGCGCGCGACGAACACGCTGCCGTCCGGCCCGTACCAGGCCGGTATGCGATGCCCCCACCACAGCTGCCGGCTGATGCACCAGGGCTGGATGTTGCGCATCCAGGCGAAAAACGTGTTCTCCCACTGCTGCGGCACAAAGCTGGTACGACCCTGTTCCACTGCCTCGATCGCCGGTTTCGCCAGCACCGCGGCGTTGCAGTACCACTGCACCGTCAGACGCGGCTCGATCACCACGCCGCTGCGATCGCCGTGCGGCACCTGATAGACGTGCGGCTCGGTGCGCTCCATCGCCTCCAGGCGCTCCAGTTCGGCGACAATGGCGCGCCGCGCCTCGAACCGGTCCATCCCGTCGAGCGTGGCCAGAAAATCGCCGGCTCCGTCGCGGCCGATCTCGGCCAGCGTGATGTGGCCGGCGCGATCGATCACGGAGGGCATCGGCAAGCCGTGCCGCTTGCCCACCTCGAAATCGTTGAAATCATGCGCGGGCGTGATCTTTACCGCCCCCGTTCCCTTTTCCGGATCGGAGTACTCATCCGCGATGACCGGCACGTGCCGCCCGGTGATCGGCAGCACCACCGAGCGGCCGACCAGGTCGCGATACCGGTCATCTCCGGGATGCACCGCGACCGCGGTATCGCCCAGCATCGTTTCGGGTCGCGTTGTAGCAACGGTTACAAAACGATGCGGCGCATCGGCCAGCGCGTAGCGGATGTGCCAAACGTGCCCGCGCACCTCCCGACTCTCCACCTCCAGGTCGGAGATGGCGGACTGGAATTTCGGATCCCAGTTCACCAGGCGCTTGTCGCGGTAGATCAGGCCTTGCTCGTACAGCGTGACGAACACCTCGCGCACCGCGGCGGACAGGCCCTCGTCCATGGTGAACCGTTCGCGCGGCCAGTCGAGCGAGGCGCCCAGCCGGCGCAACTGGCGCGAGATCGTGCCGCCCGACTCCGCCTTCCATTGCCACACGCGGGCCAGAAAAGCCTCGCGACCGAGTGTCTGGCGGCTGCTGCCCTCGGAATCCAGCAGCCGCTCCACAACCATCTGGGTGGCGATGCCGGCATGATCGGTGCCCGGCTGGTACAGCGCATCGCGTCCCTGCATGCGGCGCCAGCGGATCAAAATGTCCTGGACCGCAAAGGTCAGGGCATGGCCCACGTGCAGGCTGCCAGTCACGTTCGGCGGCGGCACCACAATGGTGAATGGGGCCGCGTTGCTGTCGGGTCGGGCCGCGAAGCCGCCGGATTTCTCCCAAACATCGTACAGGCGCGGCTCAGCGCCGGCCGCGTCGAAATTGCGGGTCAGCATCAGATCGGAGCGGGTCTCACAGGTCCGTCGCGCGCGACACCACGCGTTCGATTTCGGCGCGCACCAAGCGTTCCACCAGCTCCGGCAGGCGGGCGTCGAGCCAGGCTTTCAGGGCCGGGCGCAGCTCCTCGCGGACCATGTCCTCCAGTGTCGGCCCACCGCGTGTCACAGCGACCGGATGGCGCTGGGCGGTCAGGGTGCGCAACAGGGAGCCGACCGATGAGGCGGCTGCGGCGGCGGTTTCGGGCATGACCAAGGGACTGGCGGGCGCCGAAAACTCCTGATGCTCATGGACGGGCGGCATGTCGGCTTGATGTTGTGGCATGGGTGGGGGCGGCGCAACCGGCTCGGGTGGCAGAACCTCCGGCGGCGGCGCAATCTCCACCGGCGCCGGAGGTTCTGCCACCAGCATCGACTTGTCGAGCGTGAACACCTCGGATTCGGCGGCCGGCGCGGCCGGCCGCACTGGGGCTGGTGCCTGCGGCACGGCCGACCGCAGCGCTTCCGGAGTCTCGGGTCCGGCCGCTTCGCCCTCCCCCAAAATGCGCCGGATGGAAGCCAAAATGTCCTCCATCGACGGGTCCTCGCCGCCAGGGCGGGATGCGCCCGCGGCCCGAGCCGGAGGTTCCGCCATCAGCGCCCGGGCTGCGTAGTCGCGAAATCGCCGGTGCCGATCCAGCGATCGCGTACGGCGTTGTAGTAGGCTGTCTCGTCATACAGCGGCACCGGCAGGTTCAGGTCGCGGGCAGTCAGCCGCCCGACTGCGCTGGCGACCTGGTAGGACGCGTTGACGTAGTTGGCCAGCGTCTGCACCAGTGCCACCCGGCTCTGCAACAGCGCCTGCTCGGCGTTCAGCACGTCCAGCGTGGTCTGGGTTCCCACCAGCGCCTCCTGCTCCACGCCCCGCAGCGCGATCTCGTTGGCGCGAATGCCCGCCTGGTTGCTGACGATCGTGGCCTTGGAGGAGACATAGGTCTCCCAGGCGCTGATCGCCTGCTGCACCGCCGTGCGGCGCTGGTCGTCGATCTGCTGGGTTGCTTGCTGCCACATCTGCCGCGCTTGGCGGATCGCCGCGTATTCCGCGCCGCCCTGGTAAAGCGGGAACGACAGGGTCGCCAGGATAGAGCCGCCCTGCGCGGCGGTGTTCGGCGTTTGTTGGTTCTGTTGGATATAAGCCGAGCCCTGCAGGGCCAGCGTCGGCATGATCTGGCTATAGGCGACATCGAAGGCATCCTTGGCGGCGGCTTCATTGAATCGCGCCGCCACGACGTTCGGGTTGTTCGAGGCGGCCAGAATCCGTGCCGCGTTCTCGGTTTTGACGGGCAGTTTCAGCGGCTGCGGCTCTATCAGGGTGCCGGGCAGTTCCCCGACCTGCTGCTGGAACGTGGCGCGCGCGGTCTGCAGCGTGCCCTCGGCGGTCTCGCGCGTGGCGGTCGCCTGCGCCAGCGCCGCCTCCGCCTGCGCCACATCGGTCTGCGTCACCGCGCCGACCCGGAAGCGTTCATTGGTGGCCTGCAGCTGCCGGGTCAGCACGATCTCGTTGTTGCGGTCGAGGTCCAGCACTTGGGCCGCGGAAATCACGTTCACATAGGCGCTGACCGTATTTGCGAACACCTGCTCCTCGCTGGCGATGAGCTGCGCGCGCGAGGTCAGCACCTTGTTGACCGCCTCGTTGGTGGTCGCCTTAGTGCGTCCGCCGCGGTAGATCGGCTGAGTTACGGTGATCGAGGCCAAGCCTTCCGTACGACTATCGGCGATTCTCGATGTGGTGGTAGTGCCGAATTGTTGTGACTTTGAGACGATCTTGTCCGAGACCGCGCCTGCTGTTCCCGAAACGACAACCTGCGGCCGCCAGCCGGCCAGCGCCGAAGGCACGCCTTCATCGGTCGCGCGGAGCCCGGCGCGGGCTGCCGTCAGCGTCGGGTTGTAGCTATAGGCGGCCGACAGTGCCTCCACCAAGGTCTGGATCTGCCCCGTTGCGGGCAGGCCGGTCGTCACCGGCGTGGGCGGGGGGGTGGGTTGGCCGAAGGGCGGCGCCACGATCTGGAAGGAGGAAGGCGCGGGCGACGTCACCTGGGCTCCGGCCATCCCGCCCAGTGTCGTGCCGGCCAGCAACACCGCACATCTCAATCCGGCGCGACCAGTCATGGTTCCGTCTCCCGCTTCGAGAATAGCGATTTGCGCATAAAATCGGGCTTTTGGCTAGAAAACGAAGCTGGGGGCACGGCGGAAACTCGGCAGCAGCTTGGTTGCGCAGTCAAAGGCAGGCGTGAGGCGTAGCACCCCGGCAACACGCTCGCCCAGAACGCCCTGTTGCACGCCCCCAGACTTCAGTGCGGTGACAATCCGTCCGCCGCCGTCCGGCGAGGTCGGCCGCAGTTGCTGCACTACCGCAGACGGCACCTCCTCCACGGCGCCCTCTATCAGCACCACGTCGTAGGGCGCCCCCTCGGGCCAGCCGGATGTGGGGCTGGCCTCGATCAGCCGAACATTCGGCGCCACCGACGCGAGCACGCCACGGGCCAAGGCCAGCAGCGCCGGATCATCCTCGACCGCCACCACGTTCGCCGCGCACGCGTCCAGCAGGGCTGACCCGTAGCCGCTGCCGGCGGCCAGAACTAGGGCTCGGTCACCCGGCCGCACCGCCGCGAGCTGCACCAGCCGGGCAATTACCATGGGCTCGACTAGAAATCGCCCACCGCCGAGCGGCACGTCCTCATCGGCATAGGCCCGCGCCGCCGCGGTGGGCGGTACGAAACGTTCGCGCGGCAGGCGGCGCATGGCCTCCAGCAACCGTCGCTCATAGACCCGGTTCGGCCTTACCTGGCCGTCGACCATCATCTGGCGGGCGCTGGCGAACTGGTCGGCACGGTCCATTGGGCGGGCTCGCGGGTAGTTGGCCGAACTTGTAGCCGGCAACGCCGCCGATTGCACGATGCGGCGGCCGCCGTTATATCCGCGCCTTCTAGGCCGGTCGGGATCGGCTCTGCCATTCTTCCAGGAATACGCCGCCATGAAACCGGGCATCCACCCAGACTACCACGACATAACCGTCATCATGACCGACGGGACCACGTAACCAGACCCGCTCCTGCATGGGCAAGCCGGGCGACACACTCCGGTTGGACATCGACTCCAAGAGCCATCCCGCCTGGACCGGTGTGCAGCGCATCGTCGACACGGGCGGGCAGGTGGCCAAATTCAACAAGAAATTTGCGAGCATCGGCGCCCGCAAAGCGTGATTTGCGGGCCGGGCCGACCTTGAAAGACGGCACCGTCTGTACTAAATTTTCGTCTGTCCGGAACGCCATGATTGGGTTCCGGGGCGTGACGCGGGCCGGCCGTTCGGCGGCCCCGAAAATGCAACCTTGCTCCTGCAGGAGGTTCCTCAATGACGACGTTCAATCTGAATCCGCTGTTCCGTACCGCCATCGGTTTCGACCGGTTGGTGCAGCTGATGGACACTGCCGCGGCCACCGCGGAAGCGTCTTATCCTCCGTACAACATCGAAAAGACCGGTGATGACGCCTACCGACTGACGATGGCGGTGGCCGGTTTTGGCCCCGACGACATCGAGCTGACCGTGAAAGAGAACACCCTTGTGATCGCCGGCCGCGTGGCCAACGACGCCAGCAAGGGCGAGGTGCTCTATCGTGGCATCGCCGGGCGCGCGTTCGAGCGCAAGTTCACGCTCGCCGACCATATCGTGGTCGAGGGGGCGGATCTGCAGAACGGCCTGCTGCATGTAGCCCTGAAGCGCGTGGTGCCCGAGGCGCTGAAGCCCCGCCGCATCGCCGTAAACGGCGGCTCCAAGCAGATCGAGACGACCGCCGTCGCCAACGATGCCCAGGCGACCGCCCAGGCAGCGTAAGCAGCGCTAATCTTAGCCCGATCGTGGCGGCGGACGAAAAAACGCGTCCGCCGCTGCCCGATGCCCGCGCTTGCGGCCGATCTCGGCCTCGGTGCGGGCAATTTCGGCCCGCAGCTCGTCGATGTAGGCCTCCAACTCCGCTTCGCCCCAGGTGTCCAGCACCGGCGGTTCCAGGCGGCGGCGCTTCGGCTTCGGCTCGTCTTCCTCGATCATGGCGCCTTGACCCATGCGGCAGCGGCCCGCCATATGCAAGGCTTTCCGGCCGGCCCGACCGCAGGGCGCGGTGTCCGACACCGGCCGAGGAGCGAGGCAACATGACCCTTCCGTTGATGCCGAAAGCGACCGCCGTATGGCTGATCGAGCAGACGGCGCTCACTTTCACGCAGATCGCCGAGTTCTGCGGGATGCACCCGCTGGAGGTGCAGGCGATCGCCGACGGCGAGGTGGCGGCAGGCATCGTGGGCTACGATCCGGTAGCCAATGGCCAGCTGACCCTGGACGAGATCAAACGCTGCGAGGCCGACCCGAACGCACGCTTGAAGCTGCTGCCCAGCACGCTGCAGCTGCCCAAGCGCGCCCGCGCCGCCCGCTACACGCCGGTTGCCAAGCGCAATGACCGGCCGGATGCCATCGCTTTCCTGTTGCGCAATTTTCCGCAGCTGACCGAATTGCAGATTGCCAAACTGATGGGCACCACCAAGGAGACCATCCAGAAAGTGCGTGACCGCAGCCATTGGAATTCGGCCAACATCAAGCCCCGCGATCCGGTGATCCTGGGCCTGTGTACCCAGACCGATCTCAACGCCATGGTGGCAGTCGCCAATGAACGGCTCACCCGCGAAGGCCAGTCCGTGCCGCCGGTTGCGGAGCAGGCGACCGAAGCCGCCTGAACCCCGGGTTTTTCCAGTTCAGCTGGGCGCGGCGTGTTCGCGCAGTCGTTCCATCTCTTCCTTGACCCGCAATTTCTCCCGCTTCAACCGCGTCAGCTCGTCATAATTCGGCATCGGCCGGTGGCCCTCGTCGTCGATCCGGCTTTCCAGCGTCGCATGACGGCTCTGCAGGGTCTCGAAACGGGATTGCACAGTCATGGAACCTCCTCGGATGGTTGCAGACGGTCGGTCAGGCTCATGCCGCGGCCCCGCCAGGGGCGCTTGCGATGAAAGGGTAACGCGGGAAGCGGTCGCAAATCCACGCCAATCGCACGCTGCACCTAACGCGGATTTGTGATATGGCGCCACGATGACCACCGACCGCGACACCCTCCTGCGCAAGCTGCACGAGCTACGCAGCGAGCACCGCGACCTGGACACGGTCATCGCCCGGCTGACCGAACAGGGACCATTCGACCAGCTGCAGATGGTGCGGCTCAAGAAGCGCAAGCTGCTGCTGAAAGACGAGATCGGCTGGCTGGAATCGCATCTGATACCGGACAGCATCGCTTGACGCCACAGACCGGCGGGTCGGTACCCGTCGTGGGCGTGGTGATGGGCAGCCAGTCGGACTGGTCCACCTTGCGGCACGCCGCGGCGATTTTGGTACAGCTCGGGGTAGACCATGAGACGCGCATCGTCTCCGCCCACCGCACGCCCGACCGGCTCGCCGAATATGCCCGTGGTGCCAGGGGTCGCGGTCTGCGGGTATTGATCGCCGGCGCCGGCGGGGCCGCGCACCTCCCCGGCATGCTGGCGGCCTGGACCACGCTGCCCATTTTAGGCGTCCCGGTCGCCGGTCCAGCCTTGGGCGGGGTGGATGCGCTGCTTTCCATCGTGCAGATGCCGGCCGGCGTGCCGGTGGGCACGTTGGCGATCGGCCGCGCCGGGGCGATCAACGCGGCCCTGCTTGCCGCAGCCATCCTGGCGCTCTCGGATGCGGTGCTCCTGGCCCGGCTCGAGGCGCACCGCGTCGCCCAGACCAAGGCGGTTGCCTTGCGCCCGGCCGATACGGAGGCGGAGGCGCGCGATTAGGGCACAAAAAGGGCAGACGATTGCCCTGTGGACTGATAAAATGCTGAACGTGCTGGCGCACCGAGTGGGAGGGGAAATGAGCGAGCAGAATTCCGAGACGTTAGACTTCCTTCGCGCCAGTTTCGCTCCTCAAGATGAGCAGCACGAGAAGACATGCCGTGCCTTGCAAGAGCATCCTGAACGCCTCGGCCACTTGGAGACCGGCATGGCCGCAATGCGGCGGGACATCGCCGATGTGTACGGCCACATGGCCGGCCTGTCACACCGTATGCGCGCATAAGCGAGCGCCTCGATCGGATCGGGCACCGCCTTGGGCTGGTCGATGCCTAACGGTCGCCGGCCTTCGGGGTGACCGCGCTTCCACCCAACGCTACCATTGGCATCGTGGGCGGCGGACAACTCGGCCGGATGACGGCGATGGCCGCCGCGCGGCTTGGCCTGCGCTGCCATATCTTTGCGCCCGAGCCGGGCAGCCCCGCGTCCCAGGTCGCGGCCGCCGCCACGGTGGCCGACTACGACGATCACGCCGCCCTGCGCTCGTTCGCGGAGCAGGTGGACGTGGTCACGTTCGAGTTCGAGAACGTCAGCGTAGCCGGGCTGGACTTGCTGGCCTCGCTTCGGCCGGTCCGGCCATCCGCTTCGGTGCTGCGAATCAGTCAAGACCGCGCGTTAGAAAAGGATTTTCTGAATGCGTCAGGGGCTTCGACCGCGCAGTGGCGAAGGGTGGACAGCCGCCCCGCGCTGCACGCGGCGGCAACGGCCATCGGGCTTCCGGCCGTTCTGAAAACCACCCGCCTCGGCTATGACGGCCGTGGTCAGCGCTTGGTTCGCGATCCGGCCGACCTCGACGCGGCATGGGAGGCACTCGCCCCCAAACCGCTGATCCTGGAAGCCTTCGTCGATTTTGCCTGCGAACTTAGTGTAATCGCGGTGCGCGGCTCGGATGGTTCGGTCAGCGTGTTCGACCCGGTCGAAAACCGCCATCGCGACCACATCTTGGATCTTACGCTCGCCCCGGCGCGCATCGACCGGGAACTGTCGATATCGGCGCAGTCGTTGGTCCGCCGCCTCGCGGAGGGTCTCGATCTCGTCGGATTGCTGACACTGGAACTATTCCTAGGTCGGGACGGAACCTTGCTGGCCAACGAAATCGCCCCGCGCCCACACAATTCCGGCCACTGGACTATCGACGCCTGCCCCGCCAGCCAATTCGAGCTTTTCGTGCGCGCGGTGGTTGGCCTACCGTTGCCGCAAGCGGTCCGTCATAGCGATGCGGTGATGAAGAACCTGGTCGGACCGGCGGAAATGGACCTCTGGCCCGCCATCCTGGCGGCGGCGGGGGTGATCCCGCACTGCTACGGCAAGGCCGAAGCCCGCCCCGGGCGCAAACTGGGCCATGTCACGCGCCTGTTCCCGCGCGGCGGCCTGCCGGGGGATTTCGGCATTGCTGCGGCGCTCGGCCCGCTCGGGCAGAGTATGCTAGACCGGTCCGGAGACCCACTCGCAACAGGAGACGCCCCATGACTCGCCTGCTGTCCGCCGCCGCCCTGGCCGCCGCCCTCGCCTCCGGCGCCTCCGCCCAGGCCGCAACGATGATCTTTAACGCGGCGATGAGCGGAACTAGCGAGGTTCCGCCTAAGACGACGCAGGGCAAAGGCGACGCGACCGCCGTGCTGGATACGGCGACGAAGGAACTGCAGTACACCGTGACCTTCTCCGGCCTGACCGGGCCCGCCACGATGGCGCACATCCACGGTCCCGCTGCACCGGGGGCCAATGCCGGGGTAGTGGTGCCGCTCGGCAATAACCCGACCAGCCCAATCAAGGGCAGCGCCACGCTCACGGACCAGCAGGTGGCCGATCTTGAGGCAGGCAAGTACTACGTGAACGTGCACACTTCGGCCAACCCCGGCGGCGAGATCCGTGGCCAGCTGATGCCGACGAAATAGTTCGATGCCGGTATTCCAGCGCGGTCGTCTGGTTCTGGACCCCTGAAGCCAAGCCTGCGCCGGCTCTCGCAGCTGCCGCAACGCACAGGAGTCGGCGCGGGTCGAGGGCCAGCACCAGTTTGAGCGTCAAAGCGCCGCCCCGCTCCCGGCACGCTGCCGCATGCGGGCCAGCTATGATTGCCAGCGCGGTGGCGAACCCGCTCATGGACCGCTTAGGCGCATTGCCGCTTCCAGTGCGTCCACGCGGACAAGCAGGGCGTCCAAATGCCGCCGCATGAGCCGGCCGTATTCCGGCGGCAGATCGAGGCAGGCGGCACACAGCCGACCCGCCAGTCCGTCGAGACCCTGCAATTCCACCCGGCGTTGCTCCCGGACCAGGACCTCGGCGGTGCGCAGGGTCGCCCCGAGTTGCTCGGCAAAAGCTTCCACCTCCTCCAGCCGCCGATCGGGCGGCGCGGATTTTTCCGGCGGCGGCGACAACACAGTCACGCACGGACACAACCAGCCAATCCTTGACGGAGGCTGAACATCCCCCAGAGCCTTGCCCGATTCACCGATCGTTCACCTTGGCCGGTGCAGGCTGCGCCATGGACCCGACCGGCATTCCGCTGTTCGCGCTGGCCGACCAGTGGCTGGCGTGGCTCGATGCCGCCACTTCTTGTCGGAAAGCGTCGCCAATGCCGACACCCCGGCTACAAGCCGCGCGACCTATCTCCGTTCGCCCAATCGCAGCCGGACGGCAATGCGGTCTCGCCCCAGGTGCAGCTGATGCGCATCGCCGACACACCGATTCGGCGCAGGAACTGGTCACCGACTTGTACCCTACCTATCTTAGTATGTTTCGATCTGCGATCGGCCGCCAGCCCGCGCCACCGCAAGGAGTTTTCTCGATGGACATGGATACCGCCCTGACCATCTCCGCCCGAGCCATGCAGGCGCAGATCACGCGCCTGCGCGTCATCGCGAAGAATCTGGCCAACCAGGACGCAACCGGGGGCGCTCCGGGTGCGGCACGGTATCGCCGCAAAACCGTCACATTCCAGGACCGGATGGACCGGAACTTAGGCGCTCCCACCGTGAACGTGGGGAAAATCGGCACCGATCCGAGCGCTTTCTCGATGCGCTACGATCTCTTCAATCCGTCGGCCGATACGCGCGACTACGTGCAAACCCAGGACGTCAACGTTTTCGTTGAGGTGATGGACATGCGCGAGGCCCAGCGCAACTACGATGCCAATCTGCGAGTGATGCAGGCTACCCGAAGCATGCTGTCGCGCACCATCGAACTGCTGAAATAGTCATGTCGATCCCTGCCGTTGCCGTCACTCCGCCGCTGGCGGCGCGGGCCTATTTGGACATCGATCGCGGGCCGAGCGACCCGGCAGCCGACCCGATCAGCGTTTCGGTGCCACCTTGCAGCGGGCATTGCGCGCGATGGTCGACGCCGGCAACGCGGTCGATGCGAATGCCATGCAGGCAACCGCCGGCAGGGCAGCCTCACCGACGTGGTCACTGCCGTTTCAAAGGCCGAGCTGGCCCTGCAGACCACGATGGCGGTTGGCGACCGGGTCGTGCAAGCTTGTCAGGACATCATGAAAATGCCGATCTGATCGGCGCCGGGTGGTGCAGGAAGGCGAGGTCGGCGCGCCGGTGCGTGACGCGTTCACGGGGGAGGTCGGCGGCCCGCCGCTGGCGGCCGCACCCGCGGTGGGTTTGGTCATAAGCCTGGTGCAGGCGATCACACAGACCAACGAACAGAACGTGGCGTTCGTGCCGAAGTCGGCGCGGTAGCGCGCGGAGCTTGACAGCGAGAGACCAGCCGGTTTGTTCCAGGCCGTGGCCGAAATCATCGCCCATGTATGGCGGCTGCGCACGCCGGCCCGGCGTCGGTGATGCTGCGCGCCCTGCTCGCGGCCGTGCAGGCCCGCGTGCCCTATTTGTTGACTCACAGGCTCTCGGGTCCGCCACCGCTGTTGCGCGCGTTTGCGGGAAAACTGCCGCCGCTGCCGGCGGTGCTGTTCGAGCAGGCCGGCGTGGGCATGCTGGTCGCCGACCGGGCCGGGCGGATCGTGCGCGCCAACGCTATGCTGCATGGCATGCTAGGTGCCCGCGCCGATTTGGACCCGGGCACGCCCTGCATCGGCGCGTTTGCGCCCGGCGAGCGGGAACATGTGTGGGACGAGGTGCGCGCCGCACTCGCCGGCCGCCCGCCGCGCGAGCCCATCACCACGCATCTGGACGACGCCCAGGCGGCACCCGAGGCGGCGGTCAGCCTCAGCCTCGTTACCTTGCGGGAAGCGCGGCGCAAGTCGCTCGCCGCCGTCGAGGCGCCCGTGGCCGGCGTGCTGCTGCGCATCGCCGACATTACGCCGCAGCTGCGTTTGCAGGCGCAGCTGGCACATTCGCAGAAACTGCAGGCGGTCGGCAGTCTGGCCGGCGGCATCGCGCACGATTTCAACAATCTGCTGACCGCGGTCTTGGGCGCGGCGGAGGCGATCGGCGGGCGCAGCCCTGCACTCGACCCGGATACCGCCGAGGATCTGGAGCAGATCAGCGCCAGCGCCGGGCGGGGGGCCGACCTGGTGCGCCAGCTGCTCGCGTTCGGCCGCCAGCAGACGCTGCAGCCGCAGGTTTTGGTCGTCAACGAGCGCATCAAGTCGCTGTCCACCCTGCTGCGCCGCCTGCTGGGCAGTTCCGTACGGCTGGACCTACATTTGGAGGAACCGGGCCGGCGGGTGCGCGCCGACCCGACCCAGTTCGACCAAGTGCTGGTAAACTTGGCGGTCAACGCCCGCGACGCCATGCCCGACGGCGGCACGCTTACCCTGCGCAGCGGCCACATCACGCTGTATCGCAAGCTGACCGGGGGTGCGGAGATCATTCCGCCCGGCCGTTATGTAATGATCGAGGTCGAGGACACCGGCTGCGGCATTCCGCCTGAGGTGCTGCCCCGCATCTTCGATCCGTTCTTTACCACACGGCGGGAGCACGGCGGCAACGGGCTCGGCCTCTCTACGGTGCACGGCATCATCCGTCAGTCCGATGGCTTTTTGGCCGTGGAGAGCGAGGTCGGGCGCGGCACGCGGCTGCGCATCTACCTGCCCCGCTTCGACGGCGAGCCCATGCGCATTCCCCGCCTGCCCGAGCCGGCGGCGACCACCTCGTCCGCGCTCCCGGGGGTTGCTTTGGAACCAGCCTCAGCTTCCCCGACCAGTGAACTGACCAAAATCCCTGCGCGCGGAATGGTGCTGCTGGTCGACGACGAGGAGCCGGTACGACGGCTCGCCGAGCGCGCCTTGGCCCGTCAGGGCTGGCGTGTGCTGTCCGCCGACTGCGCCGAGCAGGCGTTGGAGCGGCTGGACGGTCTGGCCGCCGGCGAGGTTCCGCAGGCGATCATCAGCGACATGGTCATGCCGGGAATGGACGGCACCGCTCTGGTGCGCGCGGTGCGGGCACGGCTGGCGCTGCCCAGCTTGCCGGCGCTGCTGGTGTCCGGCTATGCCGA
This sequence comes from uncultured Pseudomonadota bacterium, assembly GCA_963822705.1. GTDB lineage: Bacteria > Pseudomonadota > Alphaproteobacteria > Acetobacterales > Acetobacteraceae > CAVRQM01. The sequence continues at coordinate 55,560 of CAWGIX010000003.1, read as the reverse complement.
GGCGTCGCTGCGCGATGCACTGATCAACGAGGGCGGAGTTGCATTCCTGGGCAAGCCGTATGCGCTGAAACAGTTGACCGAGCGGCTTGCGGAACTGGTGGAGGGCGTACCTGCCTGACCTTTGCGTAAGGCAAACCGGTCACGTCAGATGAGGCAGCGCCAGCCAGGCCTCGTCTTGCATTTCGATCAGGCGCGAGGCGGTGCGCCGGAATGCCATCGCCCATTCACCGTCGGGGCACAACGCGTCCGGCTCGGCCGCGGCGGACGCCACCAGCTTCACCCGGTGGTCGTATAATTCGTCGATCAGCACGATGAACCGCCGCGTGGCATCGCGCCGCTCGCCGCCCAGTAACGGCACGCCCTCCAGGATCAGGGCGTGAAAATGCGTGGCGATGGCCAGATAGTCGCCCGGCCCGAGCGGCTCCTCGCACAGCGCGCCGAACCTGAAGCGCGCGACCGAACCTGCTGCCAGCGGAATCTTTAGCAACCGACCCATCACCATCAATTGTCGCGGTTGCGGGGCTGCTCCCCCGGCCAGACCGGCGAAAGCGCGATCCAGCGCCCAACCCGCCGCGGCATCGGCTGGCACGTGCCACACCCGAGTGCCGCGCAACCTGACCCGTCGCCAGTCCTGCTCGCCATCCAGCACCAGCACGTCCAGCTTGTCCTGCAGCATCGCAATAAAGGGCAAAAACGCATCGCGGCCGGGCTTGCCTTCGAACAGCCGGGCCGGCGGGGTGTTGGACGTCGCCACCACCACCACGCCGCGCGCGAACAGCGCCTGGAACAACCGGCCCAAGATTAGGGCGTCGGCGACGTCGGTGATCTGGAACTCGTCGAAACACAGCAGTGCCGCCTGTGCCGCAATAGCGTCGGCGAGCGGCGGGATGGGATCGGCACCGGCCGGGTTCTTCTGCCGCCACGCATGGATGCGCGCGTGCACGTCCTGCATGAAGGAATGGAAATGCGTGCGTCGCTTGCGGGTGACCTGTGCGGAGGCGAAGAACAGGTCCATCAGCATCGATTTGCCGCGCCCGACCTCGCCCACCAGGTAGAGGCCGTTGGGCGACGGGCGGTTTTCGCCGTCGGCCGGCCGGCGGCGGAGCAGGCGCCCGAGCACCTTCCGCTCCGGCATCTGACCCGAGAGTGCCGAGCGTAATGTCGGGTTGTAGCCGCGCAGGGCCGCCCACAGCCCCTGCAGGCGCTCGGCCGCGGCCTGCTGGGCCGGGTCGGGCTGGATCAGTCCGGCGGTCACCTGCGCACGCCAAACCGGTAGCGGGCCGCTGGAGAGCGGTTCGGAGTCGAGGACCAGCGCGTCCATGGAGGTTGCGCGGCTTAGCCGGATCGGGATGGCCGATCAACCCGACGCAAGTCCTGCGACCCATGCCACTGGCGCGTCGCTGGCGCTCTGACCCTGGTTGGTTCGCAAGCCGGCGGCCAGGGAACCGGACGGCTGCGCTGTGCTTTCAGCGGACCCGCTTGGGCGCGGGCTAATCGCGAGCTCAGGCAGAACGTTGTTCTGCGGCCCTGATCGGCGCCGCCCTGGCCGGGGAACGGCTGCCGTCGTATCCTGGGTCCATGCAGCAGCTTACACCCCAAACGCTCCTTGATCTCGATGCACTGCGCACCACTGCCGTCGCCACCGCGCCGTTCGCACACGTCGTCATTCCTCAATTCGTGCCGCCTGGCGTGCTTCCCTCGATCATAGCGGCGCTGCCCGATATCGCCTCGGGCGGATCGTTTCCCCCCTCTGCCCTGCGGCTCGGTCCCGCCGCGCAGTCGCTGGTGCGTGCTCTCGAGGGACCGGAGCTGCGGCAAGCCATTGCCGACAAATTCGGGCTCGATCTGGCAGGCGCTCCCATTATGCTGACGCTCCGCGGCCAATCCCGCGAGAAGGATGGGCAAATCCATCGCGACTCGGATGCGAAGCGGGTTACCGGGTTGCTGTATCTGAACCCGGCCAGGGCCGCGTGGGCCGGGCAAGGAGGTAGCCTGCGGCTGCTGCGCGGACCCGGCGACATCGAGGATTTTGCGGTGGAGGTCCCCCCGGTCGACGGCACGCTGCTGGTGTTTCCGAACGGCGAAAACACCTGGCACGGCCACCGCCAGTATGTCGGTCGGCGCTACGTGATTCAGCTGAACTACATGACGGCGGATGCCGCGGCCCGTTCGGAGCTGCGCCGGCACCGGGTGAGTGCGCTGGTCAAGCGGCTGATGCGCGCCGCTTGAGGATGCGGCGAGCAGGGCGAGCTCGGCCGTAATCTTACCGGACTTCAACGACGAACAGGACGCGGGCGCTAGGTTCGGGATCGACGACCACGTCGACGACGCCGTACGGCGCCCTGCCGCCGGATCGAGCCGGCGAGCCGGCACGCATTTCGTGGCCCCGAAGGGTGCGGATCAAAAACCCGCACCACCTGGGACGAAGCTGTTAGTGGGTATGAAGACTGAGGCCGGTTCCAGGACCGCTCGCCCCGGTCCCGAGGCCTAGCCCGAGACCTTCGTTTTTGCCTGTGGTCGCGCCGGCACTGGAGGTGCCGCCTCCGGTCAGTGCGCTCACCCCGATCCCTCCGAGAGCGCCATTAGAGCCGGTGCCCGTGCCGGCACCCGATCCGGTACCGGCCGAGCCGGTCACCCCGCCGGTCGTGCCGTTGCTCGCGCTCGTGCTTACGCCAGAGCCCGACGAACTGGTTCCGGCACCGGCTCCAACACCACTGTTGCCGGCAGTCCCGTTGTTGGCGGCGGCACTTGCGCCTAGTCCGGACCCAAGGGCGCCGATCCCTCCAACACCGGTCCCACCGCCGGTGCCGCCACCCAAGCCAGTGGCGGACCCGATCGATCCGGATCCTGCAGCGATGCCGGTTCCGCCGGCCGGCCCCCCATCCGTGCCCGCTGCCACACCCAGCCCGGAGCCGATGCCGCCAATCCCTGAGCCGAGGCCAGTCCCGTCTGCAAGTCCGCCACTCGTGTCCGTCCCGCTACCTCCGGAGCCGACGCCGGCACCCCCCGAGCCGCTGCCGCTTGCGCCACCTGAGCCGAAGCCCACTCCAGAGAGGCCCGTGCCACCACCCGTAGCGACAGGACCCGCACCGGGGCCAGTCTGATTCCCGTTCGATCCGGCGCCGAAGTTCTGCCCGTTGTCACCCGAATTCGAGCCCGCGGAACCACCACTCGGACCGCCCGCCGTTTGGTCCGGGTTGCTTCCGATCCCGATGGCTTGGTTCGCCTGCGAAGGTCCGGGCAGCCGGCCCGGCGTCTGCTGGCACGCAACCACCGCGAACCCCGCAAGTAGAATGCTACTGCAGGCCAAGGTTGTTCGGCGAAGTGTGGACTTGAACATCGTTCGTACCCCGTCTCTGGCGACGGGAGTGACATTCGCGAATGTCTCTTACCGGCTGGTGTACAACCCTTGGCCGGCCATACACGTTTTCGAGAAAACGTCTCAGCGTACCAAGACCGGACGCAGTGGGCAGATCGTCCTCGACTGGAGGCGTTTAAGTCTCCTCAACCAGCGTGCATAGCTCGACCAAAAATCCGTTCGAGTCTCCGCAGATACGCCACCGTCTGGCCCCACGGTTTCTTCGATGGCGGCATTGCTGAAACGGCCCCGGCTGCCAGCGCGCGGGAATAGGCGGCGGGCACGTCGGGCACCGTAAAGGCGATCTCCGCCCCCGCCGGAGGCTCCAGCAGGCGATTCGGGCGATATTGGCCGGCGTTGCCTTCGGCCAAGGTTTCAGATGCAAAACCCAACGCCGTGGCGCCGGTTTCCATTTCGCCGTAACCGCTCTCGTGCACGAAGCGGCGCGACAGGCCGAACGCGGCTTCGTAAAACACCATCGCAGCCTCCACGTCCGGAACGTACAGGACCACATAGTCGAGCTGCCCGGCGCGCCTCGGGCGGGGAGCCGCCCCGGTGCTCTCCGCCAAGGGCACGCGGTCGACGAGCACGAACGGGAAGCGGGGAGCAGTCTGCTCGAACAGGCACACGTCGGTAACCTGGATTTTCTCCTCCAAGGCATTGGCGAACCATGCCTCGGCGACGGGGCGGACGATCGCGCGCTCGTGTCGCAGCAGCCGGCGGGTCAGCGTGATGTGAAACGTCCAGTGCGCGAACACCTGCGGATAGCCCCACCGCAGCAGATTCGCCTGCTGGGACGCGGTCCGGCTGGACTGGCGGCGGCGCGCCAGTTCGCGCTCGGAGGGAGGCGCGCGCAAATGGTCCAGGCCCGCCACCATCGCGTCCGCCAGCGACTGCAAGGCGGTACTCTCGCGGGTCTCGCGCAGGCACAGAAAACCCTCCAGCTCGTCCAGTGCGAGCGGTGGCAAGTCGAACGCCGGCACGCCGGCAGCGACTTCCGCCAGAATCTGCCGTAGCCCGGCCGGCGAGACGTCCTCATGCAGTCGCATCGGCGGTTTCAGGGTGGCGTGAAGGCCGTAGCGGCTCGGCTCCGCGGTGAGCTCGGCGATTCCCGCGAGCACCGGCGGCGCGCCGGGCGCGATGCCGGCCGGGTCGCGCCCGAGCCACGCCGCCCCGGCCCGCCAAAGCGGATGCTGTTGCGGCGGAGCCCAGTAGACGGCGTAGCGGGTATCGGCAGATTTCATATCCGTCTCTCGCGATCGGTGGCGCAGCCTATGCGCATTGGCATCAATGGCCCATCACTGCCCGGCTGCACCCCCGTGTGGTCCAAGTTTTCACCCGGACTCCGCTCCCATGGCAGGCTGCCCTGGATGCGCCGTCTCTCCGTCATGCTGGTGCTGGGGTTCGAGTCCGGGCTGCCGCTGCTGCTGTCCGGTTTCACGCTGCGACAGTTTCTGACCAAGGCCGGCGTGTCGCCCGGCATTGTGGGCCTTACCGCATATCTGGGGTTTGCCTACACCCTGAAGTTCCTGTGGGCGCCGGTGCTGGACCACATTCCGCCGCCGGGCCCGTTGCGCCGGTTCGGACGGCGGCGCGGCTGGATGCTGCTGGCGCAGCCGCTGCTGGTGGTGTCCATCGCCGCCCTGGCGCTGACGGATGCCGCTGCCGCGCCGCTGCTGGCGATTCTGGTGGCCGCCCCGGTCGCGTTCTTTTCGGCAACCCAGGACATCGCCATTGACGCGTGGCGCATAGAAAGTTTCCCGCTGGACCGGCAGGGCATCGCCAACGCCGTCTATGTGTGGGGCTATCGCGTCGGCATGCTGGCCGCGCGCAGCGGCGTATTGTTCCTGGCGGCGTTTTTTGGCTGGCGCGCGGCCTGGCTGGGGGCGGGGGCGCTGTGCGCGGTGGCCATGCTCGGCACTTTGGTCGCCCCTGAGCCGAGTGTGAAACTGCCGTATGGGGAGCCCGGGCGGGCGGTGGCGCGGGTCGGCCGCGCCATGGCCGACAGTCTGGGCGATTTTCTGTCCCGCGCCGGGCGCGGTGCCGATCCTGCTTTATGTGGTGCTGTTCAACCTCGGCGAGGGCATGGCCGGGGTCATGCTGAACTCGCTGTACGACGCGCTGGGGTTCTCCAACGCGCGGTGGCGTATGCCGGGCCGTACAGCCTGGTCGGCAGCATTGCCGGCATTACCGCGGGCGGCCTGCTGGTGGTGCGGTTTGGCGTCGCGCGCGGGCTGATCGCCACTGGATTTTTTCAGATGGCGGCGATGGCGATGTATGTCTGGCTGGCGGTCTCGCCGGGGGATACCGGCCTGTTGTACGCCACCACCGCCATGGAGAGTTTCGCCCAGGGCTGCGCCACCGCGGCGTTTCTGGCCTATTTGTCGGGGTTGTGTTCCTCGGCGCACACCGCCACCCAGTTCGCCGTGCTCACCTCGGTGGCGCCACTGGCGTCCTATCTGGTCGGCGGGGTGTCCGGGTTTTTAGCCCAGGCGGTGGGGTGGCCCGCGTTTTACCTGCTGGCGATGCTGGCGGCCCTGCCGGGGATGCTGCTGATGCTGTTCATCCTAGGCCGGTACCCATTGGACTGGGGAGCAATGAGAAACGATGCCGCAGCGGAGTTTTGCAAAGAAACGTCCTAATTTGCAGCGCGCCGCATTAGTATTCTTGAATTCTGTAACCAGTAACGATCACCGGCGCTGCGTGAGCGCAACCCAATCAAGATGCGGACCTAGAACATCAAAACTCCGATATCAACGTACCGTCCCCGGAGCGCTGCACTTTCCGCGCTCTCCACAAGAATCCTTCCCTTTTAGGTTCTCGAATATATCAGAGCTGGTTTGATTGTCGAAAACTGCCATTTCGAGAAATTTCCAAGCTTCCCAGTCGAACACTAAACCTTTTCCGGACCATACTCCGAGAGATTCTTCCATCCACTAAGAATACGTATCCCCGAGACTCTTCATGGCCAGGACCGAGCGGACGACATCCAGGAGTGGCGAAGCAGCCCTCTCTAGGCGGACAAAGACCTCGTTGCCGACGTAGTCCTCTACTATCAAATGACCGGTATCATAATTTGTATCAATCCGCCGCCCTGACTCGCCTCGCCATCGCCCAGATATAGGTGCTGGAGACCGCATAGTTCCACACGCCCCCCAGGAGCGCGCCGGCCAGTCCGGCCAGCCACCAACGGTGCTGGTCGTCATAGATAGCGGCAGCGATGCCGATATTGCCCACCGCTCCTACGCTGCACCCGGCGCAGAACGCCATCAGTCCACGCAGTGCCCGAACCCCGCGCAGGCGCCGATCGCGGTAGGTGAGACGGTTGTTGAGGAAAAAATTCGATAGCATCGCGGCCGCAGTCGCCAAGATTTCCGCGCGCACGAAACCGAGGCCAGTGCGCAGTCCGATGCGCAGCACCAGCAGGTTCACGACCACGCCAAAACCGCCGATCAGGGCAAACAGGGCGAATCGCACCGGCACCCACCGGCCGACCAGTTTTTCCGCGATCAGCATAAAGTATTCCCAGGCCACCATCGAATCGAGCTTGCTCTCTCCGTGCAGCCGGGCGCGAAACGTGAATGGCAGCTCCCGTAGCCGCAGCGGGCGCGGCGAGGAGGCCAGAATGTCGAGTAAAATCTTGAATCCCTGGCCGGAGAGGCTGCGCACGGCGCCGTCGAATGCGTCGCGGCGGATGACGAAAAACCCGCTCATCGGGTCGGCGATGTCGCTTTTGACGACCAGCCGCGACAGACGCGTGGCGATTCGGCTGATCTGCTGGCGCCGCGCTTCCCAGCCACCCGTGCTGCCGCCGTCGGCGTAACGGCTGCCGACCACCAGATCGAGCGTTTGGTCCGCGTCCAGGGTCGCCAGCATGCGCGGCAACAAGCTCTCATCGTGCTGCAGGTCGGCATCCATGACCGCGATCACCGGTGCCGCCGTCGCCAGCACCCCTTCCACGCAGGCGCCCGAAAGTCCGCGCCGGCCGATGCGCTGCAAGCAGCGCACGCGCGGATCGGTGCGAGCGATGGCGCGCACCACGTCGGCCGTGCCGTCAGCGGAATCGTCATCGACGAACACGACTTCCCACGCGATCCCGGCTAGCGCCCGGTCCAGACGCTGCAGAAGCACGGCAATGTTTTGTGCCTCGTTCAGCGTCGGTACGATCACGGCCAGTTCGGGGCCGACCCCCGCGGCGCTAGGCTTCATCCAGCAGCCCGGCAAGCATGGCGACGCTCGGGACTACTCGTGGTACCTTGTTTTGGCCCCCCAGTTTGCCGCGCCGCTCCATCCAGCGCGCAAACGCGCCGGGTGCCAGCAGTCGCACGACCGGGTCGCGCAGACCAAAACCGGCGGAGCGATGGGCGGCATAGTCCTCGTTCAGCCGTATCAGCGCGGCGTCCAGCACGCGCGCAAAGGTTTGCGGGTCGGCCGGCCCATCCAGCTCGACGGCAAATAAGTGACCTCCACGGGGGTCGGCGGCATCGGGGGGCACGGGTGCGGCGGAATATTCGACCGGGCGCCGCCCCACGGATCCCGCTGCCTCGGCAATCGCGGCATCCAGTTCGGCGCCGACCAGATGTTCGCCGGCAACCGACAGCGACCAAGCGGTCCGCCCGGTGATCAGCACGCGTGGGGGATTTCTTTCGGTCAGGCAAATGGTATCGCCTATAACATACGACCACAGCCCGGCATTGGTCGATAGGATCAGGGCATACTCAACCCCCAGCTCGGCATTTCCGATCCAGCGCCGGTCGGGATTTTGGGATTTTAGGTCGGCTGGGCGGACGAACTCGAAAAACAGGCCGCGGTCCAGCACAAGGCGCATGCCCTCGCCGTCGCCGCGGTCGGCGAACGCGCAAAACCCCTCGCTGGCGGCGTAGACCTCGCGGGTCCGCGCGGCGCTTCCTTGCAGCCAGTGGGAAAACCGCTCGCGATAAGGGGCAAAACCCACCCCGCCATGCACCAGCAATTCCAGGTCTGGGTACAGCTGGGCCAGCAATGCGCCGCTGCACAGGGCGGAGACCATTTCGAAGAACAGCAGCAACCAGCTCGGCGTGCCGGAAATGCTGGTGATGTTCTGGTCCAGGGACAGCGGCGCGATGCGCTGCATTTTCTCGCGCCAGTCCGGGAGCAGTGCCAGTTCTTGCGGCGGAAATACTTTTGCTCGCGCCCAGCGGGGAAGCCGGGCCGCCGCGACCCCCGAGAGATCGCCGGCCAAAATGCCGGGGGCCAGCTCCTCGAGGGCCGTGCTGCCGCCCAGCATGAAGCTCTTGCCCGCCAGCAGCCGGCTGTGCGGGCACGCGGCCAAATGGAACGCCAGCACATCCCGCGCGGCCCCCTGGTCGGCGCGCAGCATCGCCCGGCTGACCGGAATGTGCTTGGTCGCTGCCCCCGCCGTGCCGGAAGTTTTGGCAAAAAACGGGATTTTGCCGGGCCAGGTGATGCCGCCGATATGCGGAAAGGCGCGCTGCCAATACTCGTCCCAGAAGGCCTCGAAACTGCGCAGCCTGGTCCGTCGCTGGTAATCCTCCACGCCGCGGATCGCGGCAAACGCATGCTCGCGCCCGAAGGTTGTGGCCCTGGCCCGACGGAGCAAGCGGGCCAGCGTGCGGCGCTGGGCGGCTACCGGATCCTGTCGGGCCAGGACCGCCCGTCGGCGCGCGGCCCAGGCGCGCAACGCGACCGTCGGATCAAGCAGGGCGCAGGTCCAGGACGTGTGGCCAGTGCCGCCGGATCGTCTCGGGCCGCAATGGCAAGTCGAGGTATTTCCCCGTGCGCCAGAGCGGCACCTGATCCAGAAAATTGGCGCTGCCGACAAAACCGTCCTGTCCGCCGAGCAGAACGACGCGGTTGGCGTCCGGGTCGGCCATGTCCGCCAGGAACCGGGCGGAGGCACCGTAGCTGACCGCTTGGGGGCCGAGCACCGGACCGTGGCCGTTTTTGTTCAGCGTATCGTTACCGCCGGGCGACGGGTAGGCGCCGAAATCGTAGCGCCGCCCCAGCACCGGCACCGCTCCAAGATAGTGGCGCAAGCGCATTCGGTGCAGCGCGCCCCAGTCTCGGTAACGGCGAAGCAGCCGCAGTGCCGCATCGAGTGCTGGCCCCAGCATCGGTTGCAGGGTTCTGTCGTCCAAAGACAGAATTTCGTCGGCCATCAAGGCGCGCCCGGTCCAGACCGCCGAAAGCGACTTCTGGCGCTGCTGGTCGGGGAGACGGCGGGCCAACTCGGCCATCGTTGCCTCGAAAAGGACCGCACCCCGCGAGCCCACATCGTAGCACCCGTCCCACTCCTGCAAGATTTCCCTCCCCGGGTGTGCCGCGGGCAGGCGGGTAAGCAGGGCGCGCAAAATATCGAGACGGCCTTGCGCGTCGGTCTGGGTCCGGGCCATCCGGTCCATGTCCACGTCGGCGGCCCCGCCGGCAAGCAGTTCACGCATCCGATCCGCGCGGGTTGCGGGCGAGTAGAAGAAGCCGGGCGGAACGACGCTGGGCGGGGGCGGATCGTTTGCGGAGGCGACGACGCCGGACGCCGGATTCTTCTGGGACGGGAATTCGTCCGTGCCCGCCAGGTCTGCCCACGCGGCGGCGGCCGACGGTGGCAGCACCAAGTCGGGCGGCGGCCCGGAGCGGCGCGGCGATTTGAGCGCCAGCATCCGCCCGACCTCTCCGTCCGCGGTGGCATGGACCATGGTCTGGCCCGGAATCCCGAAATTTCGCAGCGCGTGGGCGAACTCATCGCTGTTGCGCGCCCGCATGACGCCGAGCATGGCGCCCATTTCGTCGGATGGCTCGTGTCCCACCCAGCGCAGGGCCACGGGCGTGTTGTGTCGAAACAGCAGCCCGTCGCTGACCACCGGCCCGAGCGGGCTTTCGCGCAGCACGATTTCACGCGCGCGGCGGCCACGAACTCTTACCGTTTGCCTGCGCTGGGTCAGCATCAGGCCGGAGACGTCGAACAAGTCCGAGGCGGCGGCATGAAGGTTGGTGCCGCCCCAGGCGATGTGGGGGTTGCGGCCAATCGCGACGATCGGAAAGCCGGTGGGCATGAGGCCCACGACGTTCAGCCCGGGGGCGCTCATCCCGGCGATGACCCAGATGTTCGGCAGCGCCACCGAGAGATGCGGATCGGCCGCGAGCAGCGCGCCGCCGGTCGCACTGCGCCATCCCGCCACCGCGGCCGCATTGCTGCCAGCGCGCACCAGCAGCCCCTCGGGTGCGGCGGGCAGCGGCGGCATGCCGCTGCGCAGCAGCAGCGGCCAGAGTTGTTCCCACGTGGCACGGGGCAGGGTTTCCCGCGCACGCAGCAGGCGGCCGTAGACGAGCCAACTGACATCGGCGCCCGCCAGGCGGGCACTGGTCATCAGGTCGGTGAGGGTCCAGGGGTCGCGGCCGATGCCCAGCAGGCGTATTTCCTCCGGCAGCGGAGTGGTGGCCAGCACGTGGTTGAGGCCGCGCACAAAACCTTCGGCCCAGGCGCGCACGTCCGCCGCGAGGCCGTCGATGATCCTGGGCACGGCGCGGCCAACATCGAGAAGTCGCAGGGTGCGGTCGAGCTCGATGCCGAGCGGACCCATCATCTCGGCCACGCGGCCCTGCGCCACGCGGCGCATCAGCTCCATCTGGCCCAGCCGCAAATGGGCGTGCACCATGCCAAGGCCGACCGCGAGGTCCGGATCGCTCTGCGCCTCGATGAACGGAACGGCATGGTCGCTCCAGGTGATGCGGAGCGGTGCCGAGGTGGGCGCAGTGGCGGGAAACTCCGCCAGGCGCTGTGCCAGCGTGCGGCGGCGGCGGCGCAGAAAAAGGCCGCGTATGACAAGCCCGGCGGCGATGGCGTAACCGCTCAAGCGGTCGAGGGTCATGTCTTACCGGCGTATTGCTGCCGAGGATGTGCAACGGGGCGCGAGGAGCGGCAAGGCGTTTCAGGGCCTAGCCTGCCAGAGCCGAACCACCTTACGCACCCCAGGTGGGTCAAACGTGCCGCACGGTAAACGCCATTTCAACGATTGCCGCCGTAAACCGAGGTGCGAGTTGCCTGCACATGGGCCGCCGCGAGGGCGTATCATGAAGCCTGCGCGCCCGGTCCCGCAGGGGTGGGCACCTCGCGCGTCCTGGCGGACCTGCTTGTCTGACTGATGCATTCACATTACCAGAAAGCCCCTATTCCCGGAGAGCAGCATCGTGAGTGCCCAGATCACAGCCAATCCCGACCATCCGCTGCCGTCGGACGACCGGCAGGCCGGACAGACTCTGCCGCCGGCCAGGTACAATCGGGCGTTCATCGTCACCTACGGACGCTCCGGCTCCACGCTGCTACAGGGCGTCCTGAACGCGCTGCCGGGATATCTGATCCGCGGCGAGAACTATGACGCCTTGGGCAAGATGAATGAGTTTTACAAGAAGCTTCCCCGACATGAGCGGCGGAAGGGCGCTCCCGGAAAGCCGGCCACTACGCCGGAAAATCCATTCTACGGATTCGAGCGATTCTCCGATGAGAACGTGGCGGCCGCATTGCGCCGGTTCTTGGACTTTCTGCTGGCCGGGGATGCCGCTGGGTCCGATCTGCGCTGCCTCGGATTCAAGGAGATCCGGTACCATTCCGAGAACGTGTCGGCCAGAGTGGATTTCCTGCGCATGCTCTATCCCGGCTGCGCCATCATCTACAACACCCGCAAACCGGAGGATGTCGTTGCGAGCGAGTTTCAGCGGAACAAGGAAGCGGCACTCATCGCCAAGCTCAATGCCGTCCTGGAAGACCTAAATAGCGTCGATCGCAACTCGTTTCTTGTTAGATATGAGGACGTGGTTGCCGGTTCCGGAACGCTGCGCGGATTGTACAGGTTCCTGGGAGAGAACTTTGACCAGAAGAGCTTCGAAGCGGTCCTTCAGAAGAAGCACAGCTATCATACGGTGCAGAAAGGTACAGCCTATTCCAATGCTCCCGCGTCGATCCGCGTGACCAAGAAGCTGGACGGCGTTGAGGTGTTCATCATGGAAAAAGTGGAGTCCGAGGGTGACACAACCAAGCTTCAGGGATTTCTGCTCGAAGCTGCAGGCGCTCCGCAAAAGCGGTTCACAAGATTGGCCGACGAGGAAAGCCGTGACGTCGCGTTCACTGCACAATACAATCTAGCCAGCCCACGGCTCGCGAAGCGGCTCGGGAACGAGGCCGCGGCGAAAGCCCGGTTCAACATATCGTTCACGCACGCGCCCGGTGGCGAGCTGCGCCTGTTCCTCGACAATGACGAACTGGCGGCGGTGGTGAGCGCTGCCCGCGCCGAATGATCGGAATTCCGGCTGGGCGCTCCAGCCCGGACGGAGGATAGCCCACCGCTCCGGGCGCCATATTTGAAGGCAGCGCCTTACTCGAGGGGTTCGTCACTCCTCCGGTACGGTTGCTCCGGTGCTGGGCTCGTGCTCGCCGAGTTCGGCATCTTCATCAAAGTCGTCGTCGTGCTCGGGATACGATTCTTCGTCCTTGTCTTCCTCTTTGGCCCCGCCGTCCGCCTCGAACTCCAGGCTGCTTCGCCTTCGCTCCCGGCTTGCCGCCTCGTCCTGCTCCCATGACGCGCTTGAGGCGACGCAGCAGGGTGTGGCTCTCGGTCTCGTTCTCGAACGTCGTCTCTAGCGAGATGATCTCTTCCATCCGCTTGTCGGTCAGCAACCCGGCCGCCGAGAAGTAGGCCAGCATCGCCACCATCCGCTTCGCCGCGGCGGGCATCTTGCGATACTGGGGGTCGGATTCCGGCAGCGACCAGTTGTAGATCGCCTTGCGCCCGAACGCGCCGGAATTCGCCAGCTTGCGCAAGGGCGGCGGGTCGGATTCTTCGCCCGTGCTCATCAGGCGGCCGACCCGGATCAGGGTATCCTTCGAAAAGTTGGGCATAATGGGTTCCCTAGGGGACATTCACTGGCGGGTTGTTGCACCACTGGGAATGTCTGTCCAGCCGTGCCTGGGGACCGGGCGATCCAAGACATCGCAGGCGACGATGGTCGGCGTCGCGTGCTAGGCAGCCCGAAACGCGCATCGGAGGACGGGCATGCAGATCGGCGTCATCGGACTGGGCCGCATGGGCGGCAATATCTCGCGGCGGCTGATGCGCGCCGGACACCGCTGCGTGGTCTATGACAACAACCCGAAAGCCGGTGAAGCGCTCGCCACCGACGGCGCCACCGCCGCCGCGTCCCTGGCCGAACTGGCGGCAAAGCTGGAAACGCCCAAAGCGGTGTGGGTCATGCTGCCGGCGGGAAAGATCACCGAGGACACGGTGCAGGCGCTGGCTGGGCTGCTCGGCCGCGGCGACATCGTGATCGACGGCGGCAACAGCTATTTCCGCGACGACATCCGGCGCGCCGCCACGTTGCGCGAAAAGGGAATGCGCTACCTCGATGTTGGCACCTCGGGCGGCGTGTGGGGACTGGAGCGCGGCTATTGCATGATGATCGGGGGCGACCGCGACGCGTTCGAGCACCTCGACCCGATCTTTTCCACCCTTGCCCCGGGCGAGGGCAACATCCCCAAGACGCCGGGGCGCGACGGGCTCGATAAGCGCGCGGAACAAGGCTATCTGTACTGCGGCGGCCACGGCGCCGGGCATTTCGTCAAGATGGTGCATAACGGCATCGAATACGGCATGATGCAGGCCTACGCCGAAGGTTTTGACATTTTACGAACACGCGCAAAGGCGGACGTGCCGGAGGCGGAGCGCTACGCGCTGCCGATGCCTGACCTGGCCGAGGTGTGGCGGCGCGGCAGCGTGATTACCTCGTGGCTGCTTGATCTTTCCGCGGCCGCACTGGCCAATGATGGCGAACTGCAGAAATTCACGGGATTCGTCGAGGATAGCGGCGAGGGCCGCTGGACTGTGGAAGCCGCGGTGGAGGAGGCGGTGCCGGCCGAGGTGCTGACGGCGGCGCTGTATACCCGCTTCCGCTCGCGCAAGGACCACACGTTCGCCGAGAAAATGCTGTCCGCAATGCGCATGGGATTCGGGGGCCACATCGAGCAGGGGCCGCGTTGAGCGACGCGGAGAGCGCCAAGCGCGCAGTGGGGTTTGCCGCGGCCGCGCTCGTGCAGGACGGGATGCTGGTGGGGCTCGGCACCGGCAGCACCGTGCGCCACCTGGTGGCGCGGCTGGGCGAGCGCCTGCGCGACGAGGGCTTGCGCTTTACCGGCGTGCCGACTTCCGAGGCGACCGCGGCCCAGGCGACGGCGCTGGGCATCAAGCTGGCCGATGCCGACGCGGAAATCGATCTGGCGATCGACGGGGCTGACGAAGTCGAGGCGGGCACGCTGCGGCTGATCAAAGGTCTGGGCGGCGCGCTGCTGCGCGAGAAGATCGTGGCTGAGCTGGCGCGCAAATTCGTGGTCGTGGCCGACGACGGCAAGCTGGTGCAGTGCCTCGGAGAGCGCGCAAAACTGCCCGTGGAGGTGACGCGGTTCGGCGTCGCCGCGACCTCGCGACGGGTGGCCGATCTGGGTGGGGCGCCGGTGCTGCGCGCGGGCGCGAACGGCGCACCATTCGTGACCGACGGCGGAAATTTCGTGCTGGACTGCGGCGGTTTCGCACCGATCCGGGACCCGTTCACGCTGCAGCGTCAACTACGCAGCATCGCCGGGGTGGTGGAGACCGGGCTGTTTCTGCAACTGGCGCAATCCGCCCTGATCGCGGGCGCCGACGGAAGCGTGCGTGAACTCGTTGCGGCCGGATAGCGTCCGCGCCTAGCATCGCGCCTGAACCTCGCGGAGAGGGAGGTTATGCGGATTGCTTTCCTGCGCCTGGCACCGGCGCTGCTGGTCGTGGCGGCCTGTGCCACGCCGGCCACCGCGCCGCAGCGCCCGGCCGCGAGCATGGCGGTCGTGACGCCGGCCGCGAACCTTCCGCCGAACCTGCGGCCCGATCTGGATCGAAGCTGGTTCGACACCGGTGGCGGGCTGCGCTGGCCGCCCGATGGCGGATTTGCCGCGAAACCCGATCCGGTGGTGCTGCCGCGCGGCCTGTTGCTGGACCGGTTCGGCCCCGATACCGGGCATCTTTTCAGTCCGAAGGGCGCTGCCTATGCCGCGCGCGCGTTGCCGTACCTGTGCGAAAAACTGGCCTACAGCGAATACCGCGTCGACATTCCGGTGGTAGCCTGGACGGGGAAGGCGGCACCGTGGTTCGGCGAGCCGGGTGGGGCGACCCGGTTCGAGACCGATGCCTCGGTCGCGCGCTTGTTGGCCGACCACGAACTCGAGCCGGTCGTCCGTGCCGGTCCGGCGCCCTGCATGACGCACTAGCCCGCCGCGTGTGCGGGCAACGGGATAAATTTCACGCTTGCGTGTGCGAGATTGCTGTGATGTTTACTATGTTCTAACGGTGAGGCCGATCGGCGCCGCGCCAGGTCCGGCAGTGGCGCATTGCACAAGTGACTGGCCAACTCGTCCAAAAATGGCAAATCGGGGGCTTGCGATGATGCGGATGTTTTCTCTGTTCCCATCGTGTCTCGCCGGCTGCGCTGCGGCATGCGTCGGGTTGCTCGCGATGCCGAGTACGGCCTCGGCTTCCTTCATCCAATATAGCTCGCGGCCTACATTTGATTCGCTTGGTAGTTTTATTCCGGTCGACTGGGGTGTTTTTGGCCCTACGGGCACCGGGATCTCCACCCCTGATTTCCGCACCGTCGGTGGACTGACTATCGGGGTCTCATCATCTCAGGGCGCGCTCGCGCGCGTGGATGAAGGCAACGGTTTCACCGGCGATTTCGCGGTCGGCGATCACCTTCTGACGGATGCGGGCAGCAAATCGGACAGCTTCATCGTCAGCTTCGGCACCCCCGTGCGTGGTTTCGGCACCCAGATCGATGCTCACTATATACTTGGCGCGTATTCCGGCTTCGTCGACTACTTCAGCAGCACCAACGCCTTGCTCTTTACCGCCGACTACTCCGGGGTCGCGACGACGGCCGAGGATAATTCGGCACCCTTCGTGGGCGTTGTTTCCAGCTCGGCGGACATCAGCTACGCGGAATTCTTCATCAACCAGCCGAGCCCGCTCCTGCCCGCGGGCGCAGTGGCGATCAATCGCCTTGATGTACTTTCGCCCTCGGCCGTACCGGAACCGGTTTCCCTGGCGCTGATGCTTACTGGCTTGGTTGCTATCGGGGTGCTCCGCAGGCGAACATGATCAGGCCACCGATCCTGAGAAGTAGAGCCTTCGCGCCAGCCTACCCGGGCAGACCGGAGACTGGGGCGATACCGATGATGTGACGGTGGCCGAACAGGAGCACGAGCCACAGCACGACTCCCACCACCGGCACGACCCAGCCGATCTCCGACGCGACAAGACGGTTGCGGCCGCCCAAAATGGCGCCGCCGGGCACGATCGACGTGACGGACGCCAATTCTCGCCAATGCACGGGATCGCGCGCCGCAAGCTTGGCATCGATCGACGGCATGCCGGCCACTGCGGTGATCAGAAAGGCCCCAAAGAACACGATCGAGGCCACGTCGCCGTTGCCCAAAACATGCACGCCGGCCCACAGCGCGAATGCCCACAGCATCGGGTGACGGGTCAGGCGCGTGATGCCGCGCGCCGGCTGCGCCACCGCGCGCTCGCCACCCACCGCGGTCGGATTCGGCCTCGCCACGGATGCGACGAACAGCACCGAAGCCGGCAGCATCACGAAAACCAGAATCCAGCGCAGCCAATCCGGCGCGAACCAGACCGGATCATAGGGCGAGCTCCGGTACGCGAACACCAGTGCCACCAGCGTCAGTACCGAGAACACCGAGAAAGCCCCCCGGAATCCCGCTTCTCCGAGCCGCGCCACCGCCGCGTTGCGCGCGGACGTGCCCGCGATGCCTAGATGGACGCCGATCCACAACAGGGCCAGGATCACCAGCAGAGCCATGCCGTGAACTTTGGGCGACGGTCGCGCGGTCGCAAGTACTCAGCGGCCGAACGAGCGCACGAACAGCAGAGCGGACGCGTTCTCGTCACACTCCGCGCCAAGATTGGCGATGAGACGGGGATAATTTTGGACGAGGGCATCGAGCGAGAACACGTCAGGCAGGCGCGTGTGACGCACGCAGACTGCGCCACTTGGCGAGAACGCAGCCTCGAAGGTCATCCCGGGTGCTGATTCGTCGGCCTGGATGCCGACGCGGTCGAAAATGTCGATCGGCGTGCCGTTGCGCGTGTGACCCACGCCGTCGCCGCCGTAGTCGGCGCGCACAAGCCGAACGCAGGCCTGGTAATAGAGCAGCCAGCGAGGTGCCATCGGGCAGCGTCCGCCAGGGCTTGTAACCGAACCGCACGCATTTGCCTTCGGCGCCGCCCGTGCAAGTAATCAGGACGCGTCCGGGCATGGGCACGTAGCGCCCGTCAGGCGTGAAGGCGCCAGGCAGCGGGAAGCCGAGTTGCCGCCCGTCAGGATCCGGTTGGCAGGCGTTCCGCCACGCGCCGGTGGGCGCATTCTGCTCGGAGAGGGCGTAGAGCACCACCTCGCCGTCTCGGTCGCGCCTGTCGGTACTCGACGGCATCGATTCGGAGGCGCCGCTGATCGCCACTGCCGTCGCCCAGAGTAAGCACGGTTCCGGGAAGTGCCGTCTGTGGCAGCACGCTCCCGTCGGCTGACGTGATTTGGAACGACGTGCCCGAGACGGCCACGGTTTGCGCCTCCGCCACCGTGGGCTGCGCGCCTGCCATCAATGCAGCAAGAAGTGGTGCTGCGAAGAAACGAAAGCGGGACATCGGTGAGTCTCCATAGGCAGGTTGTTACGGGCGGCGACGTTGCCGGCCGACGCTCCGGTGCTGTCACGGAGGGGCCGGCAGACGGCCCGCGTCACGCACCGGGTTGGAGGCGGCGCATGACTGCGGGGGAGGCACGCGGTAGCCGCAGCACGCCGAATTAGATCAGAGGCTGCTTAGCGTGGCGTGGTCTGGGGCAGCCTGACGGCCTCGATCGCCACGCCGTTCAGCTCGCCGAGGATTGCCCCCTGAGCGGAAAGCGCGTTGCTGGTGATCGCGTTGTTGGTCAGTGAGTTGGTGGTAAGCGCGTTGCTGACGATCGCGTTGTTGGTCAGCGCGTTGCTGGTCAGTGAGTTCATAGACAGGCCGTTGTTGGTCAGTGCATTGGCGGTGAGCGAGTTCTGTGTCACTGCGTTGGCCGTGAGCGAGTTCTGCGTCACGGCGTTGCTTGTGATCGACGCCCATGCCGGCAAGCACGCGCTCAGCGCGCCTGCCGACGTTACGAGAGCCACAGCGAAAGTGGAAAAGCGGGTCATCGAAAATCCTCCTGGTGGCGGCTGCCCGTCCAGCGCCCATCGCGCCCGGTGCAGTGGCCCCAGTAGTGGCTTCCGTTTCTACCGGGGTCTTCCCGCTTGGCGCCGAATGATGTCTCGTTGCGCGCAGGCCGCGGTCCGAACTGCGCGGCGTCTGGTTCAGCGAGCCGTGCGCCGTCGGACCTCTTGACGTAGCTCAGAGGGTGCGAGGCTGAACGCGGCAGCGAATGCACGGTAGAACGCGGGCAGACTGCCGAAACCCCAGCCGAACGCGATATCGGCGATGGACCGAGTGACTCCTTCGGGGCTCTCCAGGGTTGCCCGGCAGGCCTCCAGCCGGAGCCTCATTACGTACTTTGCAAAGCTTTCGCCGGTGTGATGGAACAGCATGTGCAGGGAGCGCACCGATACGCCCAAAGCTACCGCAACGCGCTCCGGCGATAAATCGGGTTCGGCCAATCTCTGTTTCACGCACGTCATCGCTGCCTGCAACCGCAGCGAATGAGCGCCATCGCGTGCTAGATCACGGCCGTCTGATGACGCACCACAGACCAGTGCCACAAGGCCACCGAGATTCCGCAGCACCGCCTCGCCCAGATCCGAACTGAGGTTCGGAACCTGCGACCATGCAGAAATCAGGCCGCCGGCCAGTAGCTCGCCGAGCGGCGAGTGTCCGGAGACCTGACGCGGCCGGCGCGGCTCGCCGTGGGCGAGCAACGGACTGAGGTGTGCGCGCGGGATTTCAAGCGATCGCAGCCCGATCCCGCCTGACGCAGTTATGTCGTGAGGCCAGTCCAGTGCATAGATGCAGAAATCGCCCGCTCGCAAATGGAATTGTTCGGTACCGAAAGATATGGTAAGATTGTCCGACATGACCTGCTGCACGATAATATCGTCAAATCCGTCCCGGGCGATCTCGCCTGCGCGGCGCAATCGCCTGGGGTTCACGGAGCTGACCTCTACCAAGCCGAAGCGGCCGCAGTCGCGAACGTCCCACCGGCCGCGGAAGGTGGCGGCGTCTGGCCAGGGCTCCGGAGTGACGCGATACAAATGCGTGCAGACTACATCCCGCCAGAACGGGACGCGATCGCGCTCGGGGAGATCGTCCAGCAACGTGTTGCCGTGAACCACATCGCCCTTCCGCGACCGCCCGTCCACAGTAGCACGTACCGCGGCGCGGCAAAGCAACGAAATTCGCTCACCGTCCTACGATCGCCGCCGCCTCTCGCTTTACGCGCTCCTCGGCGACCAGCTCCTTCTTCGACAGTTTCCCCACCAGTGTCTTGGGCAAGCTGTCGCGGAATTCGATGAGGCGCGGCAACTCGATCGGCGAGAGGTAGTCGCGCAAGAACATGCGCAGATCGTCCTCGGGCAGCGCCTCCCCCGGCCGCAGCATCACGAAAGCCTTTACCGTCTCGCCACGGTACGCATCGGGCACGCCGATCACCGTGCACTCGGCCACGGCCGGGTGGCGGTAGATCGCATCTTCAACCACGCGCGGATACACGTTGTAGCCGCCGCACAGGATCAGGTCCTTGATGCGGTCGACCACGAACACGTAGCCCTGCTCGTCCATGGTGGCGATGTCGCCGGTGCGCAAAAATCCGTCCGGGGTGAACGTCGCCGCTGTTTCCTCCGGGCGGCGCCAGTAGCTCCGCATGACCTGCGGCCCGCGTGCGCAAATTTCGCCGCGCTCGCCGGCAGCCACGCGGTTGCCCGGGTCGGTCGGATCGCGCAACTCGATCACCGTGGCACCCATGGGCGGCCCGACGCTGCCATCCTTGTTCAGGCCGCCGGGCGGGTTGCAGCACAGGCAGGGGCTGGCTTCGGTCAGGCCGTAGCCTTCCACCACCACGCAGCCGGTGCGCGCCTCAAACCTATGCTTGACCTCCACCGGCAGCGGCGCGCCGCCGCTGATGCAGAAGCGGACGCTGGACAGGTCGGCCTTGCCGGGAAAGCCCGCGATGGCGTTGAACATCGTAGGCACGCCCGGCATGTAGGTGGGCCGCTGTCGCGCAATGGTGCGTACGGCATCCGCCAGCACGAAACGCGGGAGCATGATGATTTCCGCTCCGGCCTCGACCGAGAACAGCAGCACGGTGGTCATCGCAAAGACGTGGAAGAAGGGCAGTGCTGCAAGCATCCGCTCCTCTCCGTACCGGGTCTGGGGGAACCAGCGCACGCCCTGGGCCGCATTGGCGCGCAGATTGGCATGGGTCAGCATCGCGCCTTTCGGCGTGCCGGTCGTGCCGCCGGTGTATTGCAGCACCGCCACGTCCCGGTGCGGGTCGATGGCGACCGTCTGCGGTCTCTCGCGGGTGGCCAGCAGGTCGGACAGGAGCAGGTGCCGCGCGTCGGGGGCCGGAGCAGCGACTTCGTGCCGCTTCAGCAACCGGAACAGTACGGCTTTGGCTGGCGGCAGCATGTCGACGAAGCGGCACAGCACGAGCTGCGGCACTGCGCCGCGTGCCACGACCGCAGCCACCTTCGGATAGATGGCGGCCAGATCGACGGTCGCAATCGCCGCAAGCTCGGCGTCGCCTGCTTGCGCCTCGATTTCGCGCTCGGTGTACAGCGGGTTGAAATTCACCACGATCAAGCCCGCCCGCAGCGCTGCGAAAAACAGCAGCGGATAGGCGGGGCAATTGGGCAGCACGAGCCCCAGCCGATCTCCCGGTGCCAAGCCGGCCTGCTGCAGGCCGGCGGCGATGCGGTCGACAGCCGCTTCAGCGTCGGCCCAGGTCGTGCGGCGCCCCAAAAAGCTCCAGGCGGGTCTTGCCGGAAACCGCGCGGCGGCGCGCGTCAGCATCTCGGGGAGTGGTTCGGAAGGGACAGGGGCGTGCCAGTCGACGCCCGCCGGATAGTGGGCGAGCCAGGGATAGTCGTCGGCCATCAACCGTTCACAACGCGAAGTGCACTCCCACCGAGAGGATGTCGATGTGGCCAGCAAAATAGCCACTCAGCAAGTCGCCGGTGATTGAGAGTTCGTGAATCGAGGGTTTGTCGGCAAAGATGTGCGCGTATCCTACATCGATGGTGGCGGTCGGCGTGATCTTGTAGCTCCCGCCGACTGCCAACCAGTAGCGGTTGTCGTCGGGCACGCGCGGCGTGATATAGGCATCCCGTACGGGAGACTGGTCGAACGCGGTGCCCGCGCGCAGGGTCAGCTGGTCGGTCACTTCGTAGCTGGCGCCGATCGAGACGAACACCGCGTTTTTGTAATTCAGGACCGTGTTGTCGATTAACCCGCCACTGGTGCGGTAGACGCTCAGATTCCTCAGCAGCGACCAGTCGGTCCAGGTCAGGTTGGCGTAGCCGGTCAGGCGCGGCGTCAATTTCTGCGTCAGGCTGATGAGCTGCGGTATCGGGCAGGACCAGCTTGGTCCGCGACGGTCCGCTGGCGAAGGCAGGATTGCCGGCGAGCGCTGGCGGCACGGCGAACGAGGCTTCGGTGTCGAATTCGTGTCCGATGCGACTGCGGTAAGTGATGCCGATATTGGTGCCCGGCTCCGGTTGGAGCAGGGCGCCAAAATTGTAGCCGAACGCCCAGTCGTGGCCGCGCAACCGGAAAAACCCATCCGGCTGCGGTCCAAGCTGGCCCAGAACGGCAGGAGGCACGCGGAGGCCAGTACCACTTCGGAATTGAGGGCGGCATCGAACTCGCCGATGGCGTAATCGGCCGAAACCCCGGCGCCCAGCGACAACCATGGCGCGACCTGCCAGGCAATGGCCGGGTTGAAGTTGAACGTCTCGAGTTCAGTCTTGTCGGCCTGATAGCGGCCTACGAAGTCCGGGCCGAAATAGCTGCTCAGGCCGTACGGCGAGGTGAGCGCCAAGCCGACTGTGATGTCGGGCGAAAGCTGGTACGAGACCTCCCCATACGGAACCATCGCGGCATGGCCGCCGTCGGGATTGGTGCTCCCGGCGATCGGCTGTCCGAACGCGTTGGTGGCGCCTCCGTGGAAGACGAAGGTGGGGTCGATCAGGCTGGCGCCGAGCGACACTTGGACCCCGGGAAGCTGGGTCATGCCGGCCGGGTTGTTGAACACCGTCGCCGGCGTGTCCGCGGCTGAGGGAGCGCCCGCGAAGGCATCGCCTTCATCGGCAGCGCTGTTTTCCTTCAACTGGAAAGCGGCGGCATCGGTTTGGCGGGGATACAGCATGCGGCGGCCAAAAGGGCCGGCACGACCAGGGCGGGAGCTATGCGAGTGAACACGATGCAGCGTCCTCTTGTCGCTCGGCCGTTCTCCATCGCTTCCCGGGCGGGTGCGCAGCGGCCTCGTTACAGCAAAGGCTTAGATTCCGCGTCGTGTCAAACCAACCTTACCATTTGGGCAATATGGATGCCTATGCGGGAGCCATGCTTACCGCTGCAGCACGAGCAGGGTCGACGAGCCGCTGGCCAGCAACCGCCCGGAGGCATCGGTCAGGCTGGCTTCGGTAAACACGGTGCGGCGTCCGTTGCTGAGCACACGGCCCACAGCTTCGATCCGGCCGCTGGCGGCGGTGATCGCGCGGTGATAGGCGATCTTCAGCTCGAGCGTGGTAACACCCTGACCCGGCCCGAGCACGGTTTGTGCGGCGCAGCCCATGGCGGTGTCCAGCAGCGTCGCCGTGTAACCGCCATGCACCACCAAGCCGGGATTGTAGTGGCGCGCATCGGGTATCGCCGCGAGCACGACCCGTCGCGTCTCGACGGCCACCGGCAAAATCCCCAGCAGCGCCACCAGGCCGACCGCTTCCCGTTCGCCATGCAGCCATGCCAGCAGCCCGTGGGCGGCGGATTCGGTCTCGGTTAAACTCACGATGGGCGCTTCGCTGTCGTTCATGCCTAAACTCCTCTTGCGCTTCCGTGACTCCGGCGTCAATTTAGCGGCACGAACTGACGTATAGGTAAGGCAGCGTCCGTATGCTGAAGCAGAGTGTCAAGAAGCCGGATGTCGGGACCGGCAGCGCCGAGCTGCTGTTTACCGTGACGCGGCTGGCAGATGAGCTGGGTGTCACACCGCGGACCATCCGATTCTACGAGGACAAGGGCCTGATCGCGCCGCGCCGCGCCGGCGTGACCCGGGTCTACACGCATCGCGACCGGGCGCGCATGAAGCTGATCCTGCGCGGCAAGCAACTCGGGTTCAGCCTGCGGGATATTCGCGAGTTCCTGGACTTGTATGATGCGGACCCTGCTCAGCTGGCGCAGATGCGCAAGCTGCTCCGCGCCGTGCGCGACCGGCGCGAGGAACTGGAAGAACAGCGCGTGGCGCTGGACGAGACGCTGGCGGAGTTGCGCGAGATGGAGCTACAGGCAGTCGCGCGGCTGGGCGACAGGGACAGCGTGGTTCGCAGCCGCAGGCGAGCGGCGGCGTAGGGAGGTTCGGGATGACCGATGTTGTGATCGCGGGCTATGCCCGCTCGCCGTTCACGTTCGCGACCAAGGGCGCGCTGGCACGGGTGCGGCCGGACGATCTGGCGGCCGAGGTGGTGCGCGGTCTGATTGAGCGCACCGGGGTCAAGCCCGAGGACATCGAGGACCTGATCGTGGGCTGCGCGTTTCCGGAGGCCGAGCAGGGCCTGAACGTGGCGCGGCTGATCGGCTTGCTGGCCGACCTGCCGCTGTCGGTGGGCGGCATGACCGTCAACCGGTTCTGCGGCTCGTCCATGCAGGCGATCCACATCGCCGCGGGCGCGATCCGGCTGGGTGCGGGAGACGTCTATATCTGTGCCGGGGTCGAAAGCATGAGCCGCGTGCCGATGATGGGCTACAACCCGCTGCCGAACCCCGCACTCGTAAAGACGGGCGCGTATATGGGCATGGGCGACACCGCCGAGAACGTTGCCCGGAAATGGCAGATCCCCCGGACCGACCAGGAGGCGTTTGCGGTGCGCAGCCAGCACAAGGCCGCCGCCGCGCAAAAAGCCGGAAAATTGTCGGCCGAAATCGTGCCCATCCGCGCCAACGGCCATGCCGTGGAGCACGACGGCTGCATCCGGCCCGACACGACCGCGGAAGGTCTGGCCGCGCTGAAACCGGCGTTCGACGCGGAGGGTTCGGTCACGGCCGGCACCTCGTCGCCGCTGACCGACGGCGCCTCGGCGGTGCTGGTGTGCAGCAGCGCCTACGCCGAGCGCGCCGGCCTGAAGCCGCTGGCGCGGCTGCGCGGCATCGGGATTTCCGGATGCCAGCCGGAGATCATGGGCATCGGGCCAGTGCAGGCTTCCCGAAAAGCGCTTTCTCGCGCCGGCATTGCGCCGCGCGACCTTGATGTGGTCGAGCTGAACGAGGCTTTCGCGAGCCAGGCGATCGCCTGCATGCGCGATCTGGGCCTCGACGAGGCGCGCGTAAATCTGGATGGCGGCGCGATTGCTCTGGGCCATCCGCTGGGCGCCACCGGGGCGCGCATTACCGGCAAGGCGGCCAGCCTGCTGGCCCGCGAGGGTGGCCGTTACGCGCTCGCCACGCAGTGCATCGGCGGCGGCCAGGGCATCGCCACGGTGCTGGAGCGGGTCTGATGCCCGACCTGAAAATTTCTCGCGTGGGGGTGATCGGGGCCGGCGTGATGGGGGCGGCGATTGCCGCCCATATCGCCAATGCGGGCGCAAAGGTGCTGCTGCTTGACCTTCCCCCAAAAGACGGTGGCAACCGCAATGCGTTGGCCGAAGGTGCGGTGACGCGGATGCTGAAAACGGACCCGGCACCGTTCATGAGCCCGCGCGCGGCCAGATTGGTCGAGACCGGCAACACCGAGGACGATCTTTCGCGCCTTGCGGAATGCGACTGGATCATCGAGGCGGTGGTCGAGCGGCTGGACGTAAAGCAGGCGCTGTATCGCCGCATCGACGCGGTCCGGCGGCCCAGCACGGCGGTGTCGTCCAATACGTCGACGATTCCGCTGGCGCGCCTGATCGAGGGCATGCCCCAAACCTTTGCGCGCGATTTTCTTATCACCCATTTTTTCAACCCACCGCGCTACATGCGGCTGCTGGAAATCGTCACCAGCCCGGCCACCGACCCGGCGCTCGCGGCACGGGTGCAAAATTTTGCCGATGTGGCGCTGGGAAAAACCGTGGTCGCCTGCCACGATTCGCCCGGCTTCATCGCCAATCGGATCGGCACCTATTGGATGCAGCTTGGTGTGATCGAGGCGCTCGACCACGGGCTGACCGTAGAGGAGGCGGACGCGGTCATGGGCAAGCCGCTCGGCATTCCCAAAACCGGCGTGTTCGGGCTGCTCGACCTGGTCGGCATCGACCTGATGCCGCACATCACCGCCAGTCTGTCCGGCGCGCTGCCGCCGTCGGACCCGTTCCATGCCGCGAACCGCGACCTGCCGCTGGTGCGCCATCTGATCGAGACCGGGCATACCGGCCGGAAAGGCAAGGGTGGCTTCTACCGCCTCGACCGCCGCGCCGGGCGGGGCAAGGAGGCGCTGGACCTTTCCACCGGCGACTATCGGCCGTCCCAAAAAGCCGAGCCGCCCGAGATTGCGGCAGCCGGCCGGGACTTGCGGACGCTGCTTTCCGCGCCGGGAAGGATCGGCGCCTATGCCTGGGGCGTGCTGGGCCGCACGCTGTCCTACGCGGCAGGGCTGGTGCCGGAGGCCGCTGACGACATCGTCAGCATCGATACGGCAATGCGTCTCGGGTACAACTGGAAACAGGGACCGTTCGAGCTGATCGACCGGCTGGGTGCGGGCTGGGTCGCCGAGCGTCTGCGGCAGGACGGCTTTCTGTGCCGCCGCTGCTGGCGCTGGCAAAACCGTTCTATCGCGTCGAGGCGGGTCGGCGTCAGCAACTGGGCCTGGACGGCACCTACCGGGACATCGTGCGCCCGGAGGGCGTGCTGCTGCTGGAAGACTTCAAAGCGGCTGCAAAACCGTTGCTGAAGAACGGGTCGGCGTCGCTGTGGGACATCGGCGACGGGGTGGCGTGTTTCGAGGCCACCAGCAAGATGGGCACGTTCGACCCCGCCATTTTTGAGCTGCTGGGCCAGGCCATTCCGCTGGTCGCCAAGTCCATGAAGGCGCTGGTGATCTATAACGAGGGCAGCAATTTTTCCGCCGGCGCCAATCTCGGGCTGGCGCTGTTCGCCGCCAACATCGCGGCCTGGGGCGAAATCGAGAAACTCGTCGAAGCCGGGCAAAAAACCTTCAAAGCAATGAAATACGCGCCGTTCCCGGTGGTCGCCGCCCCGTTCGGGCTGGCGCTGGGCGGCGGCTGCGAGGTGGTGCTGAACGCCGACGCGGTGCAGGCGCATGCCGAAACGTATATGGGCCTGGTCGAATGCGGCGTGGGGCTGGTGCCGGGCTGGGGCGGGTGTGGCGAGATGATCGACCGCTGGCGCGACCGCCTGCCCAAGGGCCCGATGCCGGCAGTGGCCAAAGTGTTTGAGCAGGTCAGCACCGCGACGGTGTCGAAATCGGCCGCCGACGCCAAGGAGCTGGGGTTTTTGCGCCCGAGCGATGGCATCACCATGAACCGTGACCGCCTGCTGGCCGATGCCAAGGCCCGGGCATTGCAGATGGCGCAAAACTACCAGCCGCAGAAAGCGCCCGAGTTCAGACTGCCCGGACTCTCGGGCCGAGTTGGTCTAAAAATGGCGGCCGAAAGTTTCCGCAAGCGCGGTCTCGCCACGGCGCACGACATGACGGTCGCGGGAGGTTTGGCGGAAGTGCTGTCGGGCGGCGAGACCGACATCATCGACACCGTCACCGAGGCGCGGCTGCTCGAGTTGGAGCGCAGCGTGTTCATGCGCCTGATCAAGACCAATGCCTCGCTGGCGCGCATCGAGCACGTGCTGGAGACCGGCAAGCCGCTACGGAATTAGAGCGTGTTCAGAGGGGCTGCAATAATGGTAATTGCGAGCCCGCTTGGCGAAGCAATCGAGGGGATCGCATCATCGCGCGGCCCTGGATTGCTTCGTCGCAAGAGCTCCTCGCAATGACACTGTTGGGTCTGGGAACGAGAACCGAAAGTAAGGACTGACTATGCAGACCTACCACGCCCCGCTGCGCGACATGCGGTTTTCGCTGTACGAGCTGAACGGCATCGAGCCGCTGACCGTACTGCCGCGCTTCGCCGATCTCTCGGCCGACCTCATCGACTCCGTGCTGGAGGAGGCGGCCAAGATTGCCGAAGAAGTGCTGTTGCCGATCAACGCCAGTGGCGACGAGGAGGGCTGCCGGCTGGAGAACGGCGTGGTGCGCACGCCGCGCGGATTCCGCGAGGCCTATGACACGTTTCGCCACGGCGGCTGGCCGGCGCTGGCGAGCGATCCGGAATGGGGCGGGCAGGGGTTGCCCGAAATCGTCAACAAGCTGGTCGAGGAAATGCTCTGCTCGGCCAATTTGGCGTTCAGCCTGTATCCGGGCCTGACCCACGGCGCGACCTTGGCGCTGCGCCACCACGGCTCCCCGGAGCTGCAACAGATATATATGCGCAAGCTGGTGGAAGGCGCCTGGTCGGGCACGATGTGCCTGACCGAGCCGCAATGCGGCACCGATCTGGGACTGGTGCGCACCCGCGCAGCGCCGCAGCCGGACGGCTCGTATCGCCTGAACGGCAACAAGATCTTCATCAGCGCCGGCGACCACGATCTCACCGAGAACATCGTGCATTTCGTGCTGGCCCGGCTCCCGGATGCGCCCACCGGGATCAAGGGCATCTCGATGTTCCTGGTGCCGAAATTCCTGCCCGGCAGCGACGACCGGCTCGGCCCTCGCAACGGCGTGGTCTGCACCGCGCTTGAGCACAAGATGGGCATAAAAGGTTCTGCGACCTGCCAGCTCACGTTTGAGGATGCCACCGGCTGGCTGATCGGCACGCCCCATAAAGGCATGCAGGCCATGTTTACGATGATGAACGCCGAGCGCCTGTCGGTCGGCGTTTCGGGCCTGGCGGTCGGCGAAGCGTCGTACCAGGGCGCCGTTGCGTATGCGAAAGAGCGGCTGCAGGGCAGGTCCCTGAGCGGCCCGAAACACCCCGAAAAAACGGCGGACCCGATCATCGTGCATCCCGACGTGCGCCGGATGTTGATGACGATGCGCGCCTATACCGAGGGATGCCGCGCGCTCGGTGGGTGGGTATCGCTGGCGCTTGATCTCGCCGAACACGCGCCCGATCCCCATACGAAACAGGAGGCGGCCGATTTTACCGCGCTGATGACGCCGGTGGTGAAAGCGCTGTTCACCGATCTGGGTTACGACGCGGCGAACATGGGCGTCCAGGTTTACGGCGGTCACGGCTACATCCGCGATCACGGCATGGAGCAATACGTGCGCGACGGCCGCATTCCCATGATCTACGAGGGGACTAACGGCATCCAGGCGCTCGATCTCGTGGGCCGCAAGCTGGGCCAGCACACCGGGCGGCTGCTGCGCAGCTTTTTTCATCCGGTCGCCGCGTTCATCGAGGAGAATCGCGATCACGCGCAACTCGGCAAATTGATAAAGCCGCTGGAGCGCGCGTTCGGCGCGCTGCAACTTGCCACCGGCCACATTGCCGAGAAGGGCTTGCGCGATCCGGAGGAGGCGGGGGCCGCGGCCACCGAATATCTGCGGCTGTTCGGCCTGGTGGCGCTTGGTTACATGTGGGCGCGCGCGGCGCAGGTGGCGATGCAGAAATTGCCGCAAGCCAATGGCGATGCCGGCTTCTATCGCAACAAGCTGACCACCGCGCAATTCTACATGGAGCGCGTGCTGCCGCAGACCGGGGCGCTGTACCTCGCCATAAAATCCGGAAAAGCGTCGATGATGGCCTTGGAGGAGACTGCTTTCTGACATGGCCGAACGGGAGGTTATG
Organism: uncultured Pseudomonadota bacterium; assembly: GCA_963822705.1. Classification (GTDB taxonomy): domain Bacteria; phylum Pseudomonadota; class Alphaproteobacteria; order Acetobacterales; family Acetobacteraceae; genus CAVRQM01. The sequence goes on along the minus strand of CAWGIX010000003.1, from coordinate 26,140 downwards.
GCGTTCGATGTCGTGGTGGTGGGCGCCGGTCCGGCCGGCCTCTCGGCGGCCATCCGCTTAAAACAGCTGGCACCGGACACCACCGTCTGCGTGGTCGAGAAAGGCGGCGAGGTGGGGGCGCACATTCTGTCCGGTGCCGTCATCGAAACGCGCGCCCTGGACGAGTTGCTCCCCGACTGGGCAGAACGCGACGCGCCGCTGCGCACGAGAGTGACGCAGGATCGGTTTCTGTTCCTCACCCGCACCCGCGCGATCCGCCTGCCCACCCCGCCGCAGATGCGCAATCACGGCAATTTCGTGGTCTCGCTGGGCGACGTGGTGCGCTGGCTCGGCACGCAGGCCGAGGCGGCGGGAGTAGAAATCTATCCCGGGTTTGCCGCAACGGAGCTGCTGATTGAGGACAGCCGCGTGGCGGGCGTCGCGACGGGCGACATGGGCGTCACAAAAACCGGCGAGCCTGGGTCGAACTTTCAGCCCGGCATGGAACTGCGCGCCACCTACACGCTGTTCGGCGAGGGCTGCCGCGGCAATCTTGCAAAGCAGCTCATGCAGAAATTCGAGCTGCGGAAAGGCAAGGCGCCGCAGACTTATGGGCTCGGCATCAAGGAGCTTTGGGAAGTGCCCGAAGCGGTGCACCAGCCGGGGCTGGTCGAGCACAGCGTCGGCTGGCCGTTGCGGCAGGGCACCTATGGCGGCTCGTGGCTGTACCATTTTTCCGAACGGCTGGTGTCGTACGGGTTCGTGGTCGGTCTCGATTACGACAATCCGTGGCTGTCGCCGTTCGAGGAAATGCAGCGTCTGAAAACCCATCCGGCGATGCGCCGCCATTTCGAGGGCGGACGGCGCATTGGCTATGGCGCGCGTGCATTGTCCGAAGGCGGTTGGCAGAGCATTCCCAAACTGACGTTTCCCGGCGGCGTGCTGATCGGCGATTCCGCGGGGTTCCTGAATGCCCCAAAGATCAAGGGCACGCATTGCGCCATGAAGAGCGGCATGCTGGCGGCCGAAGCCGTGGCCGATGCGCTCGCGAACGGACAGCCGGCCGAACCGGTCTCCTACGCCGATCGTTTCGAGGCAAGCTGGCTGGCCGACGAACTGCGGCGCGCCCGCAACATCCGTCCGAGTCTCGGCAAATTCGGCCTGTATGGCGGCATCGCGTACTCAGCGCTTGACACTTATGTGCTGCGCGGCCGAGCGCCGTGGACCCTGTCGCACCACATGGACCACGAGACGCTGAAGCCGGCAGCCAACATGCCGCGGATAGAGTATCCAAAGCCGGACGGCACGCTGACCTTCGATCGCCTGTCCAGCGTGTTCATCAGCAACACCAACCACGAGGAAAACCAGCCCCCGCATCTGCACCTCCGCGATCCCGCTCGGTGGGAGAAGGTGAACTGGGACATCTACGCCAGTCCCGAGAGCCGTTACTGTCCGGCCGCGGTCTACGAGGCGCTGGAAACTCCGGACGGCCATCACCGGTTGCAGATCAACGCGCAGAACTGCGTCCACTGCAAGACGTGCGACATCAAAGACCCTACCCAAAACATCGACTGGGTGCCGCCCGAAGGCGGGGGCGGGCCGAACTATCCGGGCGGGATGTGAGCGACAGTCCTACTCTACGCGGCAAGACGCTGTTCATCACCGGTGCGACGCGCGGCATCGGGCTCGCCATCGGAATGCGCGCGGCGCGGGACGGTGCCAATGTCGCTGTCATCGGCAAAACTGAAACGCCGCACCCAAAACTGCCCGGCACCATCCACACCGCCGCCGCTGCCATTGAGGCGGAAGGCGGAAAAGCGCTGGCGGTGGCCTGCGACGTGCGTGACGAGGCGCAGATCGTGGCGGCAATCGGCCGCTGCGTAGCGGCGTTCGGCGGGCTGGACATCCTGGTCAACAACGCCAGCGCCATCGCGCTGACCGGCACCGAGGCGACCGAGGCCAAGCGCTACGATTTATTGCAGCAGGTGAACGTCCGCGCCACGTTCCTCTGTTCGAAGCACGCGATCGCGCATCTGCGCAGCGCAGAAAATCCGCACATCCTTACCATGTCGCCGCCGCTGAACCTTTCTCCGCACTGGATCGCCCCGCACATTGCCTACACTCTGTCCAAATACGGCATGACACTGGTGACGTTGGGCCTGGCCGAGGAATTGCGCCCGGACGGCATCGCCGCGAACTGCCTGTGGCCGCGCACCACCATCGCCACCGCGGCGGTCGCCAATTATCTGGGCGGCGAGGCGATGATGGCCCGCAGCCGCAAACCCGAAATCATCGCCGACGCCGCGCACGCGCTGCTGACGCGGAATGCACGCAAAAACACCGGGCGCTGCTGGATCGACGACGAGGTGCTGGCGGAGGCAGGCCGGACGGATTTGGCGGGCTACGCGGTCCACCGCGATGCCGACCTGATGCCGGACCTGTTTCTCGATGCCGCCGCGTAACCAGACGCGAGGCGTCTACCGATCGCTCCGGGCAAACATGATCGTTCTGGTTTTTTCGGCGGCTTGCGGCTCCGTGTCGGCCACAAGTTCGTCCGGCTCGCGCGGCAGCAGCACATAGGCGCCGCCCCGGCCCCACATCCCGCCCGCGTGCTCCTCCGCCTCGTGGCCCCAGCCGAAGAACAGGTCGGCGCGGGCCGGGCCGCGGATGGCGCCGCCTACGTCCTGCGCCAGCATCAGCCGCTGCAACCGCGAACCGTCGGTCGGGTCGATCGTGTCCACCCAGAGCGGCGCGCCCAGCGGCAAGAACCGCGCATCCACCGCCGCCGAGCGGCCCGGCGTGAGCGGGATGCCGAGCGCGCCCAGCGGGCCCTCGTCCGGCTTCAGCGCATCCTCCCGGCGGAAGAACACATAGGACGGGTTGGCGTCCATGAATTCCCGGCTTGCTTCCGGATGCAGGTGCAGCCAGTCGCGAACACCTTGCATGGACAGGTCCGTGAGCCCGCAGCATTTTTCCAGAATGCGGCCGATATCAACGAAGGGCCGCCCGTTCTGGCCCGCGTAGCCCACCCGCACCATGCGGCCATTGGGCAAGAGAACTCGCCCACTTCCCTGAATTTGCAAGAAATACAGATCTACCGGGTCCGACAGCCACAGCAACTCCAGCCCCTGCCCATCCAGTGCGCCATCTTCAATGGCGGCCCGGTCGTCATAGGGTTGGAGCTTGTGGTCGACCATGCGACCCACCATCCGGCGAACCGGCGCACCGATGCTCGTCGATGCCAAGGTGATGTCGATCAGATCGGCGGGGCGTCCCAGCAGCGGCACCGGGTACAGCGCTCCCGCGGCCACATCGCCCAGAATTTCCGGTTCGTAGTAGCCGGTGAACAGCGGCGCCGGCCGGAAATTGTTGGCCACGGAAAAAGGCTGGAAACTGTGCTCGAAGAAATCCCGCGCCGCCGCGTCCTTGCCCCGCGGCACGCGCTTGGCCGCGGCACAGGCCGGGGCCCATTGCGCCGGCGTGCCGCCGAGCCGCGCCGCCTCCGCGTCGCCTCCCAGCGGGCGGTCCGGCGGCAGCTGCGCCAGCCTGGTGCAGTTTCGCAACAGCACCGGAATCACCTGCGCCGGATGCTCCGAGTTCCAGCCGGGAAGCGCGCTGAACGGTACCGGGTCGAGCGTCAGACGGTCCGGCTCGTGGACCGAGCAAGCCGAGCCGGCCAACAGAAGTGCCAAACCCAGCTTGCGGATCAGCGTCACGGAATCCTCCTCGGGCGACCGCACAGGACCATTGCCGCGGGCAGGCGATCCTGCATCAACATGCCCCTACAGGGCGGAATCGAGGCCGGGTGTGACCTGGCTCACAGTCCGGGCCGCCCCAGCACGGGAGTGTTCAGGGAGATTGCAGTAAAGGCAATGCCTTCCGTCGCTGCTATAAGGCTCGGCTCACCAATGGGGGAGGCATCGTGACGGTCCAAAGGGCTGATGTGCCTGTTTTTACTGCTGCTTCGCCGTCGATTTCGCCCGCGCTTGCCGCTCCGGAATGGCCGGCGTGCTGCTCGCGCACCTGACCGACCTGCACGTCCGTCCCCCGGGCGTGCCGGCCTACCGCGTGGTCGAAAGTACCATGCTGACCGAACGGGCGCTGTGCTCGGTGGCGGCCCTGCGCCCGCGGCCGGATGCCGTGGTGATCTCGGGCGACCTCACCGATTGCGGGCTCGTATCGGAATATGCCTCGCTGGCGGCCATGCTGCGGGACGTTCTTCCCGATTTCCCGATCTATCTCATCCCCGGCAACCATGACCGCCGGGAAAATTTTCGCCGGCACCTGGCCGACTTCCCCGGCGTCACCGCCGATCCCGAGTTCGTCCAGTACGTGGTGGAAAACCTGCCGGTCCGCCTGGTGATGCTGGACAGCGTGGTGCCGGGCGCCGGCCACGGCGAACTCTGCCCGCGACGGCTGGCGTGGCTCGATGCCACCTTGGCCGCGGCGCCGACCCGTCCGACCATGCTGGTGCTGCACCATCCTCCGATCCTGTGCGGCATGAGTTTGCTGGACCGCATCTATCTGCGTTCGGCGGACGCGCTGGCCGGCGTGCTGGCGCGTCACCCGCAGGTGGAGCGCATCCTGTGCGGCCACCATCACCGCCCCATCGTCGGCCGTCTGGGCAACGCCATCGTTTGCGTGGCCCCCTCGGTGGCGCATCAGTGCGAAATGGCGCTGGAAAACGACCAGGGCCGGTTCGTGCTGGAGCCGCCCGCCTATCAGCTCCATCTGCGCCTGCCGGATGGCCAGATCGCGTCGCACACCGTGCTGGTCGAACGTTTCGCCGGGCCGTTCCCCTATATCGAGGACCCGGACTACCCCGGGAAGGCGATGTAACCGTGAACGGCCGCAGCATCGTGCTGGCGCTGCAGGGCGGCGGCGCCTTGGGCTCGTATCAGGCCGGCGTGTTCCAGGCGCTGGACGAGGCCGGCCTGATGCCGGACTGGATCGCCGCGGTATCGGTCGGCGCCATCAACGCCAGCCTGATCGCCGGCAATCCGCCCGGCCGCCGGGTCGAGAAACTGCGCGCGTTCTGGCAGGAAATCACCGCGCCCACCTCGCTCTGGCCGCACCTTACCGCCGAGCCGTGGGCCCGCGCCGAGCGGGGTGCCGGGGCGCTCGGCGCCCTCCTGTTCGGCCAGCCGGGTTTCTTCCGCCCGCGCCCGGCCATGGAATGGTTTGCCGAACCGTCCCCCGTGAGTTTCTACGACACCGGCGAACTGCGCTCGACCTTGGAAACCCTGGTCGACTTCGATCTGATCAACGACGGCCCGGTGCGCCTGTCGGTCGGCGCGGTGCAGGTCGAGACCGGCAACATGAAGTATTTCGACACTGCGCACCGCAGGCTCGGTCCCGAGCACGTCATGGCCAGCGGTGCGCTGCCGCCGGGGCTTGCGGTGGTCGAGGTGGACGGCGTGCCCTATTGGGATGGCGGCTTGGTGTCGAACACTCCGCTTCTCCACATCACGCGCCAAAAACCGCGCCGCGACAGCCTGATTTTCCAAATCGATCTGTTTCCCGCCGCAGGTCCGCGGCCGCGCGACCTGGACGAGGTGGGCGAGCGCGAAAAGGACATCCGCTATTCCAGCCGCACCCGCGCCGGCACCCGGGCCGCGCAGGAGCGCCAGAATTTCCGCCGCGAGACCCGCATGTTCCTGGATCGCCTGCCGCCCGACCTGCAGGCCGACCCGGTAGCGCAGCGGTTGCGGGACGAAACGACGGCGGCGCAGATCGACGTGGCGCATTTGATCTACCGCCCAAAGGTGCCGCAGGGGTCGCAAAAGGATTTCCAGTTCGACCGCAACACGATGGAGGAGCGCTGGGCGCAAGGTTTTTCCGATGCCCGCGCCACGCTCGCCGCCGCGCCATGGAAAACCCCGGCGCCGCCGGATGTGGGCATGCGGACGTTTGATGTTTTGGGGGAGGGGGCGGGGAGCGGCTCGCCAAAATAGCGTCGCGGTGACTGGTGATGGCGATGGTATCAGAGCAGCTCTGGCTTTTTCTCCCTCGCCCCCGCTTGGGGGAGGAGAGGGCCGGGGTGAGGGGGGCCGCGGGCCGGTTTTGGGGATAGCTATGGAAAAGGCGAGTTCCACTCCGATGACCCCGGCCCAATAGGCCGAGCTCGAAATTTTGGCGGCGTTTGCGGACAGCCGGATCAACACTCAGGATGTTCCGGAACAGCGGGACTGGACCGGCGCGCGGCGCGGCGCATTTTTCCGCCCGGTCAAGAAGCAGCTGACCCTGCGCCTCGATGCCGATCTGATCGCCTGGTTCAGGGATCGCGCGCCGAATGGCGAGGGCTACCAGACCAGCATCAACACAGCCTTGCGTGAGTATGTTGCTCGGCACGAACACGAGTCGCCACGACTACTCTGCACTTCTGATACTTGCTGCCGCGCTATCCGCCGCGTTCTGGCGTATGCGGCGTGCCCGCATCCACTACGCGAGGCGTTAGTTCTGGACTTTATCGATCTACCCTATCCGGCGGGTGCTACCCAACTGTGTGCCGTCCAGTTTCGAAGAACTCGAGGACATAGCCGCCCTTGTCAAAAGACATCCTCGAGGAACATCATGTCGATCAAGCGGACGCCGGTGACCGCGGAGGCCGCCCCCGAAGAGGTTGATCGCCTCGATGCCGACGAAATCCTTTTCATTGTCGGTAACGACGATGCAGTCGTTCGCTTCAGCGACAGCGGCAATGATCGTATCGAGCGCGCTGCGCGCCTGGCCCTTGGCCTTGCCCTCAGCCATGAGGCGCGCCCAAATCAAGGCGGCGGCCTCGTCGAAGGGAAGCACGCGGCCGGCGAAAAGAGCTTGCGGTCCTTCCGGCCCGCCAAACCACGTCTCAAGCTGATCGCGCCGTTTGCCGGCGGGTTTCTCCAGCACGCCGCGACGGATCTCTGCGAGGGTCAGTGAACTGATGTAGAGATCATCGTCGTTCTGCTCCGCCATCCACGCCAGCAACAACTCGGAAGGTGATGGCTTCGCGATGTTGCTGATGATGTTGGTATCGAGCAGATAGCGCATCAGATCTCGATGTTACGTCCCTCTTCTCGGGGACGGGTCACGTCGAGGTCTGCGCCCACGAAGGGGGAGCGGCGCAGCGCGGCCAGGATGCCGCCCAGCCTCGGCGGCTCTGCGGCGATGCTCTGGCTTACGGCGGCGCGTAGGCGCGAGGCCTCGGGACCGTCCTCGGCCAGTCGCCGTGCGAGAGAACGGATCAGGTCGCGATCGGCCTCACGGCCCAGCACCTCAAAGCGCGCCAGGCCGCGCTCGGTGAGGCGACTGCGGTAATTCTGAATGGCGCGCTTCTGCGAGGAGCCCATCACGATCTCGGATTATATCCAGTAACATATCCGGACGTTCGATCGGATTCAAGAATGCGTCCAGCTTGCGGCGTGGTCGATCTCCGAATGCCGCCTCGCCCTGCCGTAGTTTCCCGGCAACGCCAGGGAGCCGCACCATTGTTCGGCCGCGGCAGATGGGCCGGGTCAGGCGAGGTCGGGCGCGGCCATGAAGGAAGCGTAGCCGTGGAGGAGCAATCCGAGCACCCGCGGCGCTTCGCAACCGGATTCTCCTCTGGGCCGGAAGCGGTCCATCCCGTCTTGCAGGTGCGGTGCGATCGCAGAATCGGCCGTCAACCACGCTGGCAGGAATCGGCCTGTTATCACTGAACACAAAATTCCTTGACCCGGTCTCCCCCATCCGTTAGTAATTCTGACATGTGGTTTTACGGCCTGCCCCCACCCCTCCCACCAGACGCCAGCCTCTCCGACCGCTTTACCCGGTTCACCCACGGACTGGCCCGGGGGCTGGTGGAGCGCTACGAGGCCGACCGGAGGTCCGGGGTGTATATCCTGGCCGTGCAGCTGGTGAACCTGATCGGCACCCGGCTGCAAAACCTCCGGCTCAGGTTCATAGCACTCGCCGCCCGCGCCCAGGCGGGTCCGCTGCCACCGCCCCGGCCGCCCGGGAACCGGAGACGGGAAGCCCGAAAGCGACAGCACCCATTTCCCGAGCCGTTTGCCTGGCTGCTAAAACTGGGGCAGTGGCGGGTGGCGCCCTACAAGGGGGACCTGGAGCAGCTGCTGGCGGATCCCGGAATGCAGGAGCTGATCCGCACCGCCCCTCAAGTGGGGCGCATCCTCCGCCCCTTCTGCCGGATGCTGGGAGTAGTCCCCGACCCGGCGCTCCTGCCCCCGCCGCCGAAACGGCCCGCCCGGGTCAAGCCGCCCGAACCTGAACCGGACCCCGCCGCACCGGTCCCCCAAAAGCCGATGCGAAAGCGCCCGGTGCGCACCGAGCCGTATAAGCGCAAGCCGAAGTGGACCGAGCCCGGCACGGAGTGGCGCAAGTGGCGCGGCATCTGGATGCTGGAGCCGATCCGAAAACCCACCCCTTCCTGAGCCTGCCCACGCACGCCCATATTGTTTCGATAGCGGAACGGACACCCTGGCATCGGCCTCCCGCTAATGCAACTTTACCTCCGGCGCGGTGCGTCGAGACAGGCTGCGCGCCAAAATGCCCAGCGCCGTGGAGCGACTGCCGGACAGCGCGAATTCGTGCATGGTGTAGAGCGAACGATACATCAGCTTGGCGAACATGCCTTCGATGAACATGCTTTTGCCGAACAAGAACCCCATCAGACTGCCGACGGTGCTGTATTTCCCCAGCGACACCAGCGAGCCGAAATCCCGATAGCGGAACGATTGCAGCGCCTCGCCGCGCAGCCGCCGGTGCAGCTGTCTGCACAGATGGCTGGCCTCCTGGTGCGCTGCTTGCGCGCGCGGCGGCACCGGTGTCGCAAAACCCTCGCGAGGAACGGCGGCGCAGTCGCCGATGGCAAAAATGTCGGCATCGCGCGTGGTCTGCAGCGTGGGCAGCACCACCAGCTGACCGCTCCGGTTCACCTCCAGCCCATCCAGCTCGCGCAAAAAATCCGGGCCTTTGACTCCGGCCGACCACACCACCAGTTCCGAGGCGACGAATTCCCCGTCCGCCAAACCCACGCCGTCGGCCCGCACCTCGCTCACCGGCGCGTTGGTGCGCACCTCCACACCCAATCTTCGCAGTATTCCCAGCGTCGCTTCGGAAATCCGCTCCGGCAGCGCAGGCAGGATGCGCGGCGCCGCCTCGATCAGGATGATGCGTATGTCGCGCTCCGGGTCGACCCGGCTCAGCCCGTGCGCCACCACTTCGCGCACGGTGCGGTGCAGCTCGGCCGCCAGCTCGGTGCCGGTGGCGCCGGCGCCGATGATGGCGACATGGAGCTGGCCGGGCCGGATCGGCTCTTCCTGGCTGTCGGCACGGATGCAGGCATTGATCAGCCGCCGGTTGAACCGCACCGCCTGTTCCGGCGTCTCCAGCGGCACCGCGTGCTCCGCCGCCCCCGGCGTGCCGAAATCGTTGGTCACGCTGCCGACCGCCACGACCAGCGTGTCGTAGCCGACACTGCGTTCATGCGTGATCGCGCGCCCCTCCTCGTCGAACGACGCCGCCACCCGCACCTGTTTGGCGGTCCGATCGAGCCCGGTCATCTCCCCCAGCCGGTACTGGAAATGGTGGCGGTGCGCCTGGGCCAGAAAGTTCAGCTCGTGCGCGACCGGGTCCATGCTGCCCGCCGCCACTGCGTGCAGCAGCGGCTTCCACAGATGCGTGCGCGCCCGCTCGATCAGCGACACCTCGGCCCGTCCACGGCGCCCAAGCGAGTCGCCCAAAGCGGTGACGAGTTCCAGCCCCGCGGCACCGCCCCCCACCACGACGATCCGGTGGCGCGCGGCGGAGGCGGTCAACTCTCGATACGCTCGATATCCGCGCCGCAGGCAGCGAGTTTCTGTTCGACCGCCTCGTAGCCACGATCGAGATGATAGACCCGGCTGACCACGGTTTCCCCACGCGCCGCCAGCCCGGCCACCACCAGCGACGCTGAAGCGCGCAAATCGCTGGCCATGACCGGCGCCCCGGACAGCCGCTCCACCCCGCGCACGATTGCCGAGGCGCCGTGCACGTTCACCCGCGCCCCCATGCGCCCGAGTTCCTGTGCGTGCAGAAAACGGTTCTCGAAAATGGTTTCGGTGATCATGGAGGCCCCCTCGGCCACCGCCATGAGCGCCATGAACTGCGCCTGCATGTCGGTGGGAAAGCCGGGATAGGGCTCCGTCATCACGTCGGTTCCGTGCAGCCCGTTCAGCCGCCGCACTGTCAACCCCTCGTCCTGCTCGGCAATCTCGACGCCGCTTTCGGCCAGGATGCGCACCACGGCGCCGAGATGGTCCAGCCGCGCCCCGCGCAAATGCACCGAGCCCCCGGTCACCGCCGCGGCACAGGCATAGGTACCGGTCTCGATCCGGTCGGGGATGATCCTGTGCCGCGCGCCGTGCAGCCGCGCCACGCCCTCGATGCTCAGGCGATCGCTGCCGATCCCCTCGATGCGGGCACCCATGGCGATCAGGCAGGCGGCCAAGTCGGAGATTTCCGGCTCGCGCGCGGCGTTGGCCAGCACAGTCTCGCCTTCGGCCAGGCTGGCCGCCATGAGCAGGTTTTCCGTGGCTCCCACCGACGCGAACGGAAACACAATATTGGCCCCGCGCAACCCGTGCGGGGCGCTGGCGTGGATGTAGCCGGCGTCCAGCCGGATCGTGGCCCCCATCTGTTCCAGCCCGCGCAGGTGCAAGTCCACCGGCCGTGTGCCGATGGCGCAGCCGCCCGGCAGCGAGACCCGCGCCTCGCGCAGGCGCGCCAGCAGCGGACCCAGTACCAGCACCGAGGCGCGCATCTTCCGCACGATGTCGTAGGGAGCCTCGTTGCTGAGAATCCGCCCGCCGATCGACAGCACGCGGCCGTCATTGGTCAGCGGTTCCGCGACGATGCCGTGCTGCGACAGCAGCCGCGTCATGGTGCGGATGTCGTCGAGCAGCGGCACGTTGCTCAACACGACGCGCTCGTCGGTAAGCAGGCCCGCCGCCATGAGCGGCAGGGCGGCATTCTTGGCGCCGCCGATGCTGATTTCACCGCTGAGCGGTCGTCCGCCGCGAATGCGTATGCTGTCCATGCCGGAGGTTCTAGCTGCCCTCAGCCGAGCCGGGGAAGAGCCACTCCCGTCTGACGCATATATTTCCCGGCCCGGTCGGCGTAGCTGATCTCGCACGGCTCGTTGCCGAGCAGGAACAGGAACTGGCAGATGCCCTCGAACGCGTGGATTTTTGCGGGCAGGGGAGTGGTGTTGCTGATTTCGATCGTCACCTGTCCCTCCCACTCGGGTTCCAGGGGCGTCACGTTCACGATGATGCCGCAGCGGGCGTAGGTGGATTTGCCCAGGCAGATCACCAGCACGTCGCGCGGAATGCGAAAATATTCGACCGTATGGGCGAGCGCGAAACTGTTGGGGGGGATGATGCACACCGGCGCTTTGCGGTCGACAAAGCTTTCCGGCGCGAACGCCTTTGGGTCGACGACGGCGGAATTGACGTTGGTGAACAGCTTGAACTCGTCCGACACGCGGGCGTCGTAGCCGTAGCTGGACAGGCCGTAGCTGATGCGGCCCTGCGCGCGTTGCGCTTCCTCGAACGGCTCGATCATGCGGTGCTCGGCGGCCATGCGCCGGATCCACCGGTCGGACATGACGGTCATGGCCGCTCCGGCTCGGCTTTCGCTGATAGCGAAGCGGCGCGGGCGCGCGCCTGTTCCTTCCGCCGCCGCAAATTCATCCGCAGCGCTTCGGCCTCGCGGGCTTTGCGTTCTTCGATGCCGGGTTCAGTTTTGCGGGACGGCCCTCGGTCGGAGGATTCGCCCGAGTTGCCCGTCATGTCGGCGCATCGGGCGGCTCGAGGCGTCCGCCTATCCGCTCGACGGGGCCACCGAGCAAGTCCAGGCGGCTGTGGACGTGGGCTATGGACTCGAACACTCAAGCAATCTCCCATCGCACTGAAGCGAGACCCGCAAAAACCCGGATACCTTGTGCCGGCGGGAGAAGCCAACCGCCCGTCCGCCTCGGGTTGCGCGGGGAAAGCCGGACGGGTAGGAACCGGGCGTCGCTGTTGTAGCTCAGTGGTAGAGCACTCCCTTGGTAAGGGAGAGGCCGAGAGTTCAATCCTCTCCAACAGCACCAGCCCCAACCCAGCCCGATAAATCGCCGTTAAGGTTTCTCACGAAACCTGTGAGCGCACTCACAGCGCGTCCTCGTTACACGCCGCAATATGGCCTCGACCAAAATGGTTCAGTGAGGCATACCATGGCACCGCCCCAACGGCACTTTCTGCTGATCGATGCCGACGACCTGCAGCGGATGGCCCTGGCCGAGCAGCTGGCCCGGGGGATGGATTGCACGACCGTCGGGGCCAGCAGCATCGGCGAGGCGCAGTCGGCCATCATACGGAGCATCCGGTTCGACGCGATGATTCTGGATGTCGACCTGCCGGACGGAGATGGGCGGGACTTTTGTCAGCGGCTCCGTCGCACCGGCGTCAACGTGCCGCTGCTGATCCTCACGGATGCCGAGCGCGAAACCGACGTGGTGCGCGGGTTGGATTCCGGGGCCAACGACTACATTATCCGCCCGGTCGGCACGCCCCAACTGCTGGCGCGGCTGCGCGCCCAATTGCGTGCTTTCGAGGCCAGCGAGCACGCAGAAATCGGGATGGGCCCCTTCGTGTTCCGGCCGGGCGCCAAACTGCTGCACCGGTTGGGGAGCAAGCCGATCCGTCTCACCGAGAAGGAGGTGGGGGTGCTGAAATACCTCTATCGGGCCGAGGGCGCTCCGGTGACGCGCGAGATGCTGTTGCAGGATGTGTGGGGCTATAACGCGGACGCCACTACGCACACCGTGGAGACCCACATCTATCGCCTGCGCCGGAAAATCCACAGCGCGGCGGAGGGTGAGCGACTCGTGGTCAACGACGGCGGCGGCTACCGGTTATGCCTCGGCCGGCCTCGGCCGGCCCCGGCCCTGCGCCGGCCGGTCCCGGAATTGGCCGCTTTCGCCATGGCCAGCTGATCTTCGGGATCAACGCGTATGGGCGCGATCGCCCAGCATGGCCGCCAAGGTGGGTTCCATCGCGGCGGCCATGCTGGCGGCGGCTTCGGGCGAGGGGTGAAGCGCCGGACGCGGCGGACTGAGCGTCGGGTCGATGAATTTTCCGTCGTCCACGCTCCCGTCCGGCCGCAAGAATTCCTGCGACAGGTCCAAGAAGGTCACGCCGGCCACGGCGCCGGACCCATACCGAGCGGCCAGGGCACGGTTGATCGCGGCACCGGTTTGCAGCACCCAGGGTCCGCGGTCGCTCGGGAGCACGCCCAGCAGCAGAATTTTGGTCGCGGGGAGCCGGAACCTGGTTTCGTCCACTACCGCCTCGATCCCGGCCACGTCGTCCGCCTCGGGCCAGTGAAGGCGTCCGAGATTGTTGGCGCCGATCAGGATCACCGCCGCCCGAGGATGCAGCCCCGCCAGCTCGCCGTGCCGGATGCGCCACAGCAGGTGTGACGTGGCATCGCCCACAAAACCAAGGTTTAAGGCGTTCCGGTCGCCATAAAAGCGCTGCCAGATCGCTTGGTACTCGGGTTTTTCCCATTGCTGGGTGATCGAATCGCCCAAGAATACCAGATCTATCGGCTTGCCGCGCGCCTCCCGCAGCTTTTCTGCATGGCGCGCCTGCCACCATGGCTCGGACCGCTCGATCGGTTGCGTGGCAAGCGGGGCCGCGCCCAGCAGCGCCGCCGCAAAGAATACGCCGAGCCAGCGGGTTTTCACGTCAGGGTCAGGTAGGCGATCGCCCCGACGCCGAGCGCCAGGCAATACCAGCCGAACGGATCGAGTGCCCAATTTTCATGGCGTTCGTCATTGCGCCGAAACCAGCGCATCAGCAGCCAGGTGGACACAAACGCCACCACGCCGGCGACCACGGCGGCCAGCGCGGCCACCGAAAACGTGTCTTGCGGCACGCCGGTGCGCAGAAGCTTTGGCACTTCCAGCACCGTCGCACCCAAGATGATCGGCGTGGCGATCAGGAACGAGAAGTGCGCGGCCCCCTCGTGGTCGATGCCCCGCAGTAGCCCGCCTACGATGGTGGCACCCGAGCGGGAAATGCCCGGCAGCAGGGCCAGGCACTGCCAGATGCCGATGGCCAGTGCGTCCGGCGCGCGCAGGCTGGACAGCGGCCGCGCACCCCGGCCACGCAGCCGCTCGCCCAGGATCAGCATGGCGCCGTTGGCGACCAAAAACGCCGCGGCCATCAGCGGGCTACCGAACAGTCGCCGGAATACGTGCTCCAGTGCGCCCCCCAAGATCACCGCCGGCAGCGTGGCGATGATAATGAGCCAGGCCACCCGCCGGCTCTCACCGACCTGATGGGCCGAGGCCAACCCGAGCACGCCGACGGCCAGTGCCCACCAGTCGCGCCAGAAATACGCCAATAGCGCGATCGCAGTGCCGACGTGAAGCATGACCAGAAACGGCAGGAACGATGGCGCCTGCTGGTCGATCTGCCAGCCGAGCAGGGCGGGAACCAGCACGGCGTGTCCCAAGCTGCTGACCGGAAACAGTTCGGTGGCCCCTTGCAGGACGGCAATTGCGACTGCATGCAGGGTGTCCATGCGGCGGAGCTAAGACAGGCGCGCGCGGTGCCGGTCAAGCGGGGGTGGTCAAGGACATTTTTCGGTAAGGCTGCGGCAACGCGGGTCACCGTATGCTCCGGGCTGCAATCCTTGACTCCCCACCCCCCGGCAGGCTTCATCCGCGCCTCCCGCAACCCGATCGGCCAAAGACGAATGCCTCCTTCTTATTTGACGAAACGCAAGCCTGTCGAAAGGTCCACAAGCAAGTCGGGCAGCAAATCCGGCGGGTTCGTCGATACAATCAGGACCATTTTCTATGCCGTAGCCATCGCCTTGGTGATCCGTACCATCGCATTCGAGCCATTCAACATCCCATCCGGCTCCATGATTCCGACACTGCTGGTCGGCGACTACCTCTTCGTATCAAAGTATGCCTACGGATACTCTCACTTTTCGCTCCCGTTCTCGCCCGACCTGTTCCCTGGACGCATTTTCGGCCGAGTGCCGGATCGCGGGGACGTAGCGGTGTTCAAGCTGCCCCGGGACAATTCCACCGACTACATCAAACGGATCGTTGGTCTGCCGGGCGATACCATCCAGATGAAGCGTGGGCAGCTGTTCATCAATGGCCAGGAAGTGCCGCGCCAGCCGATCGGCGACTACGTGGTGGAAGGCGACGGGCCTCGCATGGTCGACAAGGAGTATCTCGAGGCGCTGCCCGGCGGGAAAAAGCACGACATCATCAAGCAGGACGACGTCGGCGGCATGAACGACACCGAGGAATACAAGGTGCCGCCCGGCTACGTCTTCGCGATGGGGGACAACCGCGACAACAGTCAGGACAGCCGCTACCAGAACGCTGTGGGGTACATCCCGCTGGAGAATTCTGGTCGGCCGCGCCGAGTTCATTTTCTTCAGCATCGACGCCAACGCACCCTGGTGGGAAGTGTGGGAATGGCCGTTCGAAATTCGCTGGTGGCGTCTGTTCCACGGAATCAACTAAGCGGGCCTGACAGCCCCGACCCGGCGGAAACGCTGCTGGGCCACCATTTCGCCCGCCCGGCCCTGCTCCGCGAAGCGCTGACCCATCGTTCGGCGGTCAGCGGGCCTCGTTTGGGCCGCGGCCGGCTCGGGCGAAGCAGCGGTGCCGGATCCAACGAGCGGCTGGAGTTCGTAGGCGACCGCGTGCTGGGCCTGCTGGTTGCAGAGTGGCTGGCCGAGAAATTCCCGCATGAGCAGGAGGGCAAGCTTGGACCCAGGCTGGCCCATCTCGTGTCCCAGCCAGTGATCGCCGCGATTGCGGAAAAGCGTGGCGTTCCCGCTCTGCTGTCGGTAGCCCCCGGCGAAAGCCGGGCGGGGGTCCGCCACCGCGCGACGGTGCTGGCCGACGCGACCGAGGCGCTGATCGGCGCCCTATACATGGATGCCGGCCTTGATGCGGCGCGGCGGTTCGTGCGCGAGGCCTGGGCGGATGCGTTGGAAGCCGATCCCGAACCGCCGAAAGACGCGAAGACCGAGTTGCAGGAATGGCTATTGGCGCGCGGGCGGCCGCTGCCGGTCTATGCCCTGGTCGGGCGGGAGGGTCCGCCGCACGAGCCGCTGTTCACGATCAGCGCCAGGGCGGGCGAGGTCGCCGCGACGGGAACGGCGGGCAGCAAGCGGTTGGCCGAGCGCCTGGCCGCCGAAGCTCTGCTGCGCACGTTAAATCCGTGACAACGCGCTGCGGTTTTGTCGCGATCGTCGGCGCGCCGAATGCCGGC
Source organism: uncultured Pseudomonadota bacterium (assembly GCA_963822705.1). GTDB lineage: Bacteria > Pseudomonadota > Alphaproteobacteria > Acetobacterales > Acetobacteraceae > CAVRQM01. The sequence continues at coordinate 9,851 of CAWGIX010000003.1, read as the reverse complement.
AAGTCGACGCTGCTCAACCGGCTGACCGGGGCAAAACTCTCCATCGTCAGTCCAAAGGCGCAGACCACGCGTGCCCGCGTGCTCGGTATCGTGATGCATGGGGAGACGCAGATCCTGCTGGTCGATACACCCGGTATTTTTGCACCCCGCCGCCGGCTGGACCGGGCGATGGTCCAGGCGGCCTGGAGCGGGGTGCGCGACGCCGATCTGGTGCTGTTTCTGGTCGACGCGGTCTCCGGCATCACGCCACAGGTTCGCGACATCGCTGCGCGTCCGCCGCTTGGCGATGGAGCAGCGGTGTGGCTGGCGCTGAACAAGGTGGACGCCATCCCTCGGGGAAACCTGCTACCGCTTGTGGCCGCGTTGAACGGGCTGGGGTGTTTTGCCGAGACGTTCATGATCTCCGCCTCCACGGGTGACGGCGTTTCGGAATTGCGCGACCGGTTGGCGACTGCGATGCCGGAAGGGGCGTACCTGTATCCGCCTGACGACCTCACCGACCTGCCGGATCGGCTGTTGGCGGCGGAGATCGTGCGGGAAGAGATTTTCTTGCAGACCCGCGAGGAAGTGCCTTACGGCGCCACTGTCGAGACCGAAAATTTTTCCGAGCGCCCGGACGGCTCGGTGCGCATCGAGGCGACCATCTACGTGGCGCGGCCCGGCCACAAGGCGATCCTGATCGGCGCCGGCGGCGCCCGCATCCGCGAAATCGGCGCCCGCGCCCGCGCCCAGCTCACCTCGCTGCTGGAACGAAAGGTGCATCTGTTCCTCAACGTAAAGCAGCGTGCCGGCTGGGATGAGGAGGCGGCGCGGCTGCGCGCCATCGGTCTGGAGAACCCGCCGCCATGAGCCTGCAGCCCGGCGCCGCCGAGCACCCGACCGGCGAACTGGCCATTCGCACCATCCCCATGCCGGCCGACACCAACGCCAATGGCGACATTTTCGGCGGCTGGATCATGGCTCAGATGGACCTGGCCGGCGGTGCCGTGGCGCTGCGCCGCGCCCGCGGCCGGGCGGCTACGGTCGCGGTGGAGGGAATGACGTTCCTGCACCCGGTCGCGGTCGGCGAAGAGGTGACGATCTATGCCCGGATCATCGCCACCGGCCGCAGTTCCATGCGCGTCGCCGTGGAAGCCTGGAAGCGCTCCCGGCACGCCGACACGATCACTCGGGTTACGGCCGCAACATTCGTGTTCGTGGCGCTGGGCGAGGATCGCCGGCCGCGGCCGCTCCCCGACGAGTGAGCGCTTTGGAGCCGGATTGGCTGGGCTGGGTGCGCGAGGTTCAGGCCATCGCACAGACCGGGCTCGCCTTCACGCGCGACCCGTACGACCGTGAGCGTTACGAGGCGCTGCGCGTTCTGGCTGCGCGGATGGCGGCGGCGCGGACCGGCGTGGATTCGGCGGTGCTGCTGGGGCTGTTCGCCGGCGAAACGGGATACGCCACCCCGAAAATCGACGTGCGCGGCGCCTGCTTCGACCAGGCGGGGCGCATCCTGATGGTGCGCGAGGTGCAGGATGCCGGCCGCTGGACGCTGCCGGGCGGCTGGGCCGACGTGAATTGTTCCCCGGCCGAGTGCGTGGTCAAGGAAGTGCGCGAGGAAAGCGGCTTTGCGGTCCGGGTGCTGAAATGCGCGGCGGTTTGGGATCGCACGCGTCAGGGCCACACGCCGGCGTTTTTCAGCGCGGCAAAACTATTTTACATCTGCGAGGTCATGGGCGGAGAAGCCACGCCCAGCTTGGAGACCAGCGAGGTGGCTTTTTTTGCTGAGGATGCGTTGCCGGCGGACTTGTCCACCGGCCGGGTGCTGCCGCACCAGTTGCACCGGATGTTCGCACATCGGCGCGATCCGAAGCTTCCCACCGAGTTCGAGTGATGTATCGAAAACGTGTTTCCAGTCATGCCTTCGTGTGCGGTATGACGGCCCGAACCCTTTTTGCAGCCGGGGATCGAGGAGAGAGAAAGAGGTGGCACAAGAACCATTTGCGCGCGGGCACCTCGTGCTGGATCCGGCCGTGCAGCCGGTCCGGACGGCGGAGCAGGACCAGCCCTTCACGGACACGGTGGCCTACGGCAACGGGCCGCAAGACTCCGTTACCGACACGACTGAAGGGTTTGCCGTCACCCACCACGAGATCGTGCTGAACGGAAAGAGTATCTATTACACTGCTACCGTTGGGCATCTGGTGACGGTAGACCCGAGCAGCTCCAAGCCGGCCGCAAAAATCTTTTTCGTGGCGTTCACCATGGACGGAGCGACGCTCAGTTCGCGGCCGGTGACGTTCTTCTACAACGGCGGCCCAGGCTCATCCTCCGTGTATGTCTTGCTGGGGTCGTTCGCGCCCATGCGCATACGCACGTCGCTGCCGAGTTTCACCCCGCCGGCGCCCTATACCATCGAAACCAATACCGACAGCCTGATCGACCGCAGCGACCTGGTGTTCATCAACCCGGTCGGCACCGGCTACTCGGCGGCGATCGCGCCACACGTGAACAAGGATTTCTGGGGCGTCGACCAGGACGCGGGATCGTTGCGCCAGTTTATCAAGCGCTACCTGACCAAGTACGACCGCTGGAACTCGCCAAAATTCCTGTTCGGCGAATCCTATGGCACGCCGCGCACCTCCGTGCTGTCCTACCTGTTGCACGAGGACGGCGTGGATTTGAACGGGGTGACCCTGGTATCGTCCATCCTGGACTATTCGCAGGCCGGCAACCCGATCGGATTGCTGCCGACCTGGGCGGCGGACGCCTGGTATCACGCAAAAATTTCGGTGCAGCCGCCGCCCAAGGACCTGGCTTCCTATGCCTTGCAGGCGTCGCAGTTCGCCAAGACCGAATACCTGGCCGCACTGCAGGCCTTCCCCAAAGCAGACCCGGCAACGGTGAAGCAACTCAGCGCAGATATCGGCATCGACGAGACCACCTTGACGAGCTGGTCGCTCAATGTTTCCGCGGCGGACGACCGCGGGACGGCGCTGTTCCTGCTGACCTTGCTGCAGGACAAGGGGCTGGCGTTGGGCGCCTATGATGGGCGCGCGACCGGCATCGACACCGGCATTGCGGCACGCATCGATCCGAAATCCGGCGGTAACGATCCCACCATGACGGCAGTGAACGGCGTCTATACCGCGATGTGGAACAGCTACCTCAACGACGACCTGAGGTTCACCTCCACCTCGGCGTTTACCGATCTGAATGACCAGGCTTTTGCAAACTGGGATTTCCATCACACCGACCCCACCGGCGCCGAGAAGGGGATCGACTCCAAGGGCAATGTGATTCTCTATACTGCGGGCGATCTTGCGGCGACGATGAGCCTGAATGTCGATCTCAAAGTGCTGTCCGCGAACGGCTACTATGATTGGTGACGCCGTTCTTCCAGACTACGATGGACCTGCACAACATGCCGCTGAAGGACGGAACGGTGCGGCAGAACCTGACCATCGCCTATTTCCCCTCCGGCCACATGATCTATCTGGATGGCGGCTCACGCACGGCGCTGAAAGCCTATCTGGCGCACATGTACGACAGTGCCGTATCGGACCACGTCGCCATGGCGCGGATTCTGAGGCTGCAGAAGAAGGCTGCATCCGCGATGACCTGACGCGAGAGGCAGTTGCCCGGCATTCGTCCGGTCAACTGCTAAACGGCAACACTGCCGGGCGGCTAATCCGCGTCCTCGTGCCAGGTCCGCCCGTTGCGCTCGATCAGCGCAATGGCGGCCGACGGTCCCCAGGTGCCGGAGGTATATGGCTTCGGCGCCTCGCCGCGAGCGGTCCAGGCGTCGAGGATCGGATCGATCCAGGTCCAGGCGGCCTCCACCTCGTCGCGGCGCATGAACAGCGTCTGGTTGCCGCGCATCACGTCCATGACCAGGCGCTCATAGGCATCCGGATTGCGCACGGTAAAGGCCTCGGCGAAGCTCATGTCGAGCGGCACGTGCTGCAGCCGCATGCCGCCCGGACCCGGGTCCTTGATCATCAGCCAGAGCTTGCACGCCCTCGTCCGGCTGCAGCCGGATCACCAGCCGATTGGCCTGGATCGGGCCTGCCGCATTGCCGAACATCGCAGTGCGGCATCGGGCCGGAAAGTGACCACGATCTCGGAGACGCGCGGCGGCAGCCGTTTGCCGGTGCGCAGATAGAACGGCACGCCGGCCCAGCGCCAGTTGGCGATGTCGGCCTTGATGGCGACGAAGGTTTCGGTGCGGCTCGACGCCTCTGCCGATCTCCTCGAGATAGCCGGGCACCGGCTCCGCCGGTCGGAGGCGCCCGGCGCGGTATTGGCCGCGCACCGTGTCGCGTCGACGCATTGTCCGTGCGTGATCGGCACCAGCGACTTGCAGCACCTTCAGTTTCTCGTCGCGCACCGCATCGGCCGTCGAACGAGGTCGGCGGCTCCATGGCGATCGAGGCAAAGCAGCTGCAGCATGTGGTTCTGCACCATGTCGCGCAGCGCGCCGGCGGTGTCGTAATAGCCGGCGCGCCCCTCGACGCCGAGCGTCTCGGCCACCGTGATCTGCACATGATCGATATGTGCGGCGTTCCAGACCGGCTCGAACAGGGCGTTGGCGAAGCGCAACGCCATCAGGTTCTGCACCGTCTCCTTGCCGAGATAATGATCGATGCGATAGACCCGCTGCTCCGGGAAACACTTCCCCGATCGCGTCGTTGACCGCCCGGCGGACTGTCCAAGCTCTTGCCGATCGGCTTTTCGACGATCACCCGGCTGTTCGGCGTCGCCAGCCCGTATTCCCCGAGTTTTCCGCACACCGGGCCGAACAAATCGGGAGCAGTAGCCAGGTAGAACAGTCGGATGCGTTCGGGCTCGTCGGCGAGAGCCTCACGCAAATCCGTCCAGCCCTTCGTACCGGCCGCATCGACCTGCACGTAGTGCAGCCGATCCAAAAAGTGCGCCACTTGGTCGTCGGTGCGGTCCTCCGGCTTGACGTGTTCCTCGATGGCCGCAAATGCAGTCGCCCGGAAATCGTGCTCCGAGAGCGGCCGGCGCGCGGTGCCGAAAATGCGGCACTCGTTCGGGATTTGGCCAGCCAGATCGCGGAAATACATCGCCGGGATCAGCTTGCGCGTGGCCAGATCGCCGGTGGCGCCGAAGATGACCAGGTCGAACGGATCGACCGCGATGACGCGCGCCACCATGCCTGCCTCCGCCCACAGAAAAGGGCGCCGGCCGACTGCCGGCGCCCCGCTCAGACCTGGGTCAAATTATGACCGCGGGGATGTCCAGCCCTTGTAGTCCTGCACGTTCTCCCGAGTCACCAGCACCGACGGCAGCAGCGTCACCTTCTCTGCTGGCTTTTGCCCGTTCAGGATCTGGATCCCGATCGCCACCGCCTTGCGGGCCATGGCATACGGGTCCTGGCTCGCCGACGCCTTAATCAGCGCCATGTTCGGGTCCTTCAGCGCGGCCTCGATGTCCGGCGACCCGTCGACCGAGGTTATGATGAACTCGCTGCGATTCTGCTGCTTGGCGGCCAGGGCGAAACCGATGGACTGCGGATCGTTGATCGAGAACACGCCGTCGATATGCGCGAACCGCGTCAGCAGCGTCTGGCCGACCGCCAGGCCGCCGTCGCGAGAGCCCTTGGCGTCCTGGTCGGAGCTGAGCAGCTTCATGCCGGAATTCTTCGCCAGTACATCCTTGCAGCCTTTGACGCGGTCGATGACCGACGAGACCTGCGGCCCATTGACAATCAGGATGTTACCCTTGGCATTCAGGTGATCCACCAAATATTGGCAGGCGATCTCGCCGGCCTGCACGTTGTTGGTAGCCACGGTTGCGTCGGCATTCTCCGCCACCGTATCGACCGCCACTACGGGAATACCGCCCGCCTCCGCCTTCTTGATAGCCGGGCCGATGGCATGCGGATCGCCCGGGTTCAGCAGGATCATGCTGACACCGGCGGCGATGAAATTGTCGATCTGAGTGAACTGCTTGCCGAGGTCGTAGTCGAAGCCCAACGTCGTCACCTTGACGTTCGGGTCGCTGGTCTTCGCCTCGTCGGTGGCGCCCTTGGACAGCGCAATGAAGAAGGGATTGCCTAGCGAACCGAGCGAGATGCCGAGCGACTTCAGTTCTTTGGCCTGGGCGGCCGCAAGCGACAGGCACAAGGCCGCGCCGGCGAGCAGGGTCTTCTTCAGCATGGTCGTGTGTTTCCTTCCTTGATTGGACGCAAAGCCGAGTTCAGGTGCGCGCCGAGCCGCGCAGACGGATACGGTCGAGAGTGACCGCGCCGATGATCACGCCGCCCTTGACGATGTACTGCCAAACATCCGGAACGCCGAGCAGGATCAGGCCGTTATTCAGCACGGCAATGATGAGCGCGCCGATCAGCGTGCCCCAGATGCTGCCGATGCCGCCCACAAAACTGGTGCCGCCCACGATCACGGCCGCAATCGCGTCCAGTTCGTAGCTTTGGCCAAGTTGCAGGCCGTTGGCAGCGAACAGCCGCGCCGCTTGCATGACGCCGCCGACTCCGGCCAGCAGGCCGGATGCACCGTAGACGAACAGCAGGATCCTTGGGACCTTTATGCCCGACAGCCGGGCCGCCGCCTCGTTCCCGCCCACCGCATAGATGTGCACGCCCAATACGGTTCGGCGCAGGATCAGCCACGATCCCAGAATCACGAGGAACGCGATCACCACCAGGTAGGGGAGCGAGTAGCCACCCGGCAGCGGCAGCGCGCCGTTGCCGAGCACGGCCAAGGGCAGGTCGGAGTTGAACACGGTGGTGTCGTTGCCGAGCAGGCGGGCAAAGCCGCGCACCGCGGTCAGGCTGCCCAACGTGACGATGAACGGTGGCAGACGCAGAAACGCGATCAACGCCCCGTTACCCAGGCCGATCACCACCCCCATGATCATCGCCGCTGGAATCCAGGCCGCGCCGGCATGGGTAGAGACGATCAGCCCCAACATGGCGGAGGCGGCCAGGATCGAGCCCACCGACAGGTCGATGCCGCCGGTCAGGATGACGAACGTCATGCCCGCCGCCAGCACCGCATTGACCGAGGCCTGCTGCAGAACGATCGACATGTTCTGCCAGGTCACGAAGCGGCTCTCGCCGCTCAGGTAGACTTCCAGGCCCCAGATCAGCAGCCCGAGCGCGATCAGCACCGGCAGCATGCCGATCGAGCGGAAGATCGCCCGCATCGTCTGCTTATGCTGCTGCGCGCGGGCCTCGGCGGTTGCCGGGCCGACTGTAGTGGTGGCTTCGCTCATGCTGCGGCCTCCAATGCGACGCCGGTTGCGCGGGCCATGATTGTTTCCTCCGTGATTGGAATGCCGGTGGCACCCCCCACTTCGCCGGTTATGTGTCCTTCGCGCATTACCACCACCCGGTCGCAGATGCCGACGACCTCGGGAAGCTCCGAGCTGATCACCAGAACCGCGACGCCGCTCTTTGCCAAGTCATCGATGATCCGATAGATTTCCGATTTCGCGCCGATATCCACGCCGCGCGTCGGCTCATCCAGAATCAGCACTTTCGGCTCGGTCTCCAGCAGCCGCGACAGCAGCACCTTCTGCTGGTTGCCTCCAGACAGGCCCCCTACCGCGTATTCCGGGCCGGGCACGCGGATTGTCAGCGCCTTGATCGCATTGACTGCCCGGCGCCAGGCGCGGGCGCGATCAAGCCAGCCGCCCGGCCCGGCATCGCGTCCGATCACGCCCAGATTGACGTTCTCATTGACCGTCATGTCCAGGAACAGGCCCTGTGCCTTGCGGTCCTCGGTCAGGTAGGCGATGCCCGTATCGAGCGCCTCGCCGGGGCCGTTGAACGTGACTGGCTTGCCGTTCAGCCGAACTTCCCCGCTGGTGCGTGGCTCGGAACCGTAGATCAGGCGCGCAAGTTCGGTACGTCCGGCACCGACCAGGCCGGCCAGCCCCAGAACCTCTCCTGCATGCAATTCGAAGCTACAGCCTTTCACCCGCCTGCCGTCAGCGAGATTTCTCACTTCCAGCACTGTCGCACCCTGTTCGGCCGCCTCGGCGCCGTGCTCCTTTTTATAGAAGCTGGACAGGTCGCGGCCGACCATCATGCGCACGATCGCCTCGGGTCCGACCTTGCCCGGCTCCAACGTGCCGACATAGCCGCCGTCGCGCAGCACGGTAACCCGATCGGCGAGCGCATAGACCTCGGCCATGCGGTGGCTGATGTAGATAATGGCCAAGCCCTCGGCCCGAAGCCGCTTGATGATGATGAACAGCGCGTCCGTCTCGCGCGACGACAGCGCCGTGGTCGGCTCGTCCATCACCAGGATGCGGCTGTTGGCGTGGATGGCACGGGCCACTTCCACCATCTGCCGCTCGGCAATCGACAGGTCGCCCACCAGACTGTTCGGGCCGAACTCGGCGCCGAGACGTTTCAGAACGTCGGCACAGCCGGTCTCCATCTGCGCGCGATCGACCATCGGCCCGTTGCTGGGCTCGCGTCCCAGATAGATGTTTTCGGCCACGGTGAGGTTCGGGGCCAACGCGAGTTCCTGATAGATGATCGCCACCCCCGCCGCCCGCGCGGCGAGCGGGCCGTCGATGGTCACGGGCTGGCCGTTGATGGCGATCTCGCCGCCGGGATCGGCCCGGTAGGCGCCGGATAAGATTTTCATCAGCGTCGATTTTCCGGCACCGTTCTCGCCCATCAAGGCATGAACCTCGCCCGGGTAGATCGTGAGCTGCACATTGTTCAGCGCGCGCACGCCCGGAAAGGTTTTGGATATACCTTTCATGGTCAGCACGGGCTGGGGGTGGGAATCGGGTGTCAAGTTGGCGTTTCTCCCCCCGTCGCCGCCTGGAGGGCTCCGGTATTGCGACACAAAACCCGCTTCAGGCAGCCTGTCAATACGGACGCGAAAGACCTTGATGCAGACGTTCCTGGGCATTGACGGCGGCGGAACGGCGACGCGCTGGGCGTTGTGCGACGCGAGCGGCGCGGTTCTGGCGTCGGGCGAACTTGGCGCGGTGTCGGGATTGCTGACCCAGCCGGGCGAGCAGGCCCGCCTGACGGAAGTGGCGGCGGGTCTGGCCGGGGCGCTAGGCGGGCGGCAGCCGCAGCTTGTGGTAGCCGGTATCACCGGGCTGTCGGCCACGGCGCCGGAGGCTGCGGAGGCGGCGAGGGTTCTGGCCGCGGCGCTGCGCGTGCCGCCAGAAATCGGTACAGGTCGCTGACGATGTGTGGATCGCCTACCACGCCGCGTTCCGGCCGGGCGAAGGTCATGTTGTCTACGCCGGCACGGGGGCGGTCGGGATGCATGTGCGGGCGGACGGCACGGTCATCCAACTGGGCGGTCGCGGCATGTTGATCGACGACGAGGGTGCCGCGTTCGGCATCGGCCGCGCGGCGCTGCAGCGGCTCTATCGCCGTCTGGACGACGACCCGGAATGGACCAGCGCCATGGCGGAGGCGATCTATGGCGTCGTTGGCGGCCCGTCGTGGGAGGCGGTGCGCAGCTACGTGTATGCCGACGGCCGCACCCGGATCGCGCTGCTGGCCCGCGCCGTGGCGGACGCCGCCGAGGCGGGCGATGCCGATGCGCTGGCGATTCTCCGGGCTGCCGGGGCCGAACTGGGGCGGCTGGCTTTGGCGCTGGTGCGGCGTGAGGGCGCGCTGCCCGTCGCCGTGCTGGGCCGGGCTGCGCGCTTGCATCCGGCGATTCTGGAGACGATCCGCAAGCACGCGCCGGACCTCGAGATAACGCTGCGCTCTCCCGACGCGGCCGCGGCGGCGGCACGCCTGGCGGGCGGACTGCGGCGATAGAGCTTTCCCGGCACCTCACTGCTGCGGGGCGCGGCGCAGCAGCGCCCGGACCTTTGGCGCCGCTTCCGCCGGATGG
>CAWGIX010000002.1:0-229362 GCA_963822705.1 uncultured Pseudomonadota bacterium | reverse complement strand
ACGAGCAAAGGCGACGAAGAACGAAACCCCTCTTCGGTCAGCGTCACACCGCGCATCAGCGCGATGCCGACCAGGGCGGCGGCCATGCCGATCGCCAGCAGCGGCAGATAGTCCCGTGCAAGAATGGTGGTGGGCACCTGGACATCGAAACCGTACGCGTCGGTCTGTAGCAGCCTTGTCACCGCGACCGAGGTCAGCGCCGCAGCCATCACCGGCGCCAACGTGGCCAGGGAATAGGTGCCGATCACCAGTTCAAAGGCGTAGAAGGCGCCGGTCAGCGGCGCGTTGAAGGCGGCGCCGATGGCTCCGGCGGCGCCGCAACCGACCAGCAGCCGCAAATCGTTGCGCCGCACGCGAAACGCGCGGCCGAAGCGAGAGGCCAGCGCCGACCCGATCTGGGTATAGCCCGCCTCCAGCCCCACCGAGGCGCCGATGCCGTTCGAGGCCATGGTCTGCGCCACCACGCCCAGACTGTCGTTGAGCGACATCTGGCCGCCGTACAAGGCGTTGGCCTCGATCGGATCGATGGCGCGGCGCGGGTTCCACCGCGACAGGGCCCAGCCGAGCACGCCCACGGCGACTCCACCGAGGATCGGCACCAGCATCGCGCGCATGGGCTGCAGCGACACTTCGCTGCTGACGCGGTGGCCCGAGGGGAGCGCGAACAGAACCCGGTGCGCCCATTGGGTCACGTCGTTCATCGTCGCCACGCACAGCCCGGCACCGATACCCACGCAGGCGGCCAAAGCCACCAGCCAGATCTCGTCGCCGCGCACCAGCGCCCGCAGCCTGTGCGGGGCCTGCAGCACCCACCGCTCCACGCGCTCGCGACGCCTCGGCGCGCCGAGCGGCCGACCGATGGAGCCGACGCGCCCCGCCGCCGGCGCCTCACCCGCCGCTGTCATGCCTTCTGCCATGCCGCCGATGCCGAACGCCACCCGGGGAAACCGGCTAGTGATGGTCCCTCCGGCCGCTTCGATCAATCGACGGCAACAAAACGCAATTCAGCGCCGCAGCTCCATCTGGATCGGCCCTTCGCGCCGGCCATGGGTGAACTGATCCACCAAATCGTTGCCGCTCTGCATCAGCCCCGCAGCAGGGCCGGCCCAGACCAGACGGCCTTGGTAAAGCATCGCAGCCATGTCGCCGATGCGCATGGCGCTGGCGATGTCGTGGGTGATGGCCACCGCGGTGCTGCCGAGGCGCTTGACGGAATCCACGATCAGCCCGTCGATCACGGCACCCATGATCGGATCGAGGCCCGTGGTCGGCTCGTCGAGGAACAGGATTTCCGGACGCGCCGCGATGGCCCGCGCGAGCGCCACCCGTTTCTGCATTCCGCCGGACAGCTCGGCCGGCCGCAAATCGCCGACGCTGGCGGCCAGACCGACCTGCGACAGCACCTCGCCCGCCTTTTGCCGCGCCTCCGGCCGAGTGACCCGGCGGCGGGCCAGGGCGCCGAACATCACGTTCTCCCAGACCGGCAGGCTGTCGAACAAGGCGCCGTTCTGGAACAGCATGCCGATGCAGGTGCGCGCGGACTCGCGTTGCGAGCGGTCCATCCGGCGAAGGTCGTGTCCGTCGATCTCGATGCTGCCCGCATCGGGCTCGATCAGTCCCAGCACGCATTTCAGCAGCACGGATTTGCCCGAACCGGAGGCGCCGATCACCACCAGCGAGGTGCGCCTCCAGACATCGAGGTCGATGCCGTCCAGCACGAGTTTGGCGCCGAAACTCTTGCGCAGCCCGCGGATGCGCAAGGCAGGCGGCCCGGACTCGCTCATCGCGCGAAGAAAAGTTCGGTCATCACGTAGTCGAACGCCAGGATCAGCACCGACGCGGCGACCACCGCCGAGGTGGTGGCGTTGCCCACACCCTGGGCGCCGCCACGGCTGTTATAGCCGTTGAAGCAGCCCAGCAGAGCGACCAGGAACCCGAACACCGCGGCTTTGGCCAGCCCACTTACCACGTCGCCGGTGCGGATGAATTGTATGGTGTTCTGCAGGTAAATGGGACCGCTGTCGCCCAACGTGACGGTGGCGATGATGAAACCGCCCATGACCCCCAGAATGTCCGCAACCAAGACCAGCAGCGGCAGGGAAATCAGCCCGGCCAGCAGCCGTGGTGCGACCAGGTATTTCATCGGGTTGGTCGACAGCGTGGTGAGCGCGTCGATCTGGTCGGTCACCCGCATGGTGCCGATCTCGGCGGCGATCGCAGCTCCCACGCGCCCGGCCACCATCAGCCCGGCCAGCACCGGTCCGAGTTCGCGGGTGACCGACAGCACGACCAGGCTCGCCACGCCGCTCTCGGCGGAAAAGCGGGAGAGGCCGGTGGCCGACTGCAGGGCCAGCACCATGCCGGTAAAAATAGCGGTGAGCGCGACCACCGGCAGGCTGAAATAGCCGATTTCCGCAAACGCCCGCAGAAAGGCGCGGCCGTAGAACGGCGGACGCACCCAGTGCGACAGGCCGGAGAGAGCGAACAGCGCCAGCCGCCCCGCCTGGGTCAGGGCCGCAAAAAAGCCCCGCCCGAGGGCGGCCAGCGCATCCAGCGCCCACGTCACCCGTGATGGACCCGGCGGATGCGCGGCCCGAGCGAGGTCAGGATCTCGTAGCCGTTGGTGCCCGCCTCGGCGGCGACGTCGTCGACCGGCCGATCCGGCCCGATCATGTCCAGCCACGCGCCTTCCCGGATTTCGGGCGCGTCGGTGACGTCGAACGTGGTCAGGTCCATGGACACACGCCCTACCAGCGGCACGCGCCGGCCGTCAAAACCGGCGTGGCCGCGGTTGGACAGGGTGCGACGCCAGCCATCCGCATAGCCCAGCCCCACGGTGGCGATGCGGCTGGGCCGAGCCGCGCGCCAGGTCGCGTTGTAGCCAACCGTCTCCCCCCCGCCGATTTCCCGCACTTGCAGAACTTTTGCTTGCAGCCGCACCACCGGTCGCATCGGATTTTTTCCAGCGGGGGTCGGGTTGATGCCGAACAGCGCCGCACCCGGACGGGCGAGATCGGAGACGAATGCGGGACCCAGAAAAATGCCGGAAGAATTGGCGATGCTGCGCGGCGCCGGCGGGAGTTTTTCGCAACACGCGGCGAAACGGGCGAGCTGGACGCGGTTGAGCGGGTCGTCGGGCAGTTCGGACGAGACCAAGTGTGTCATGAGGTAGCGGATGGACAGACGCCGCAGCAGACTTTTGGCGCTCGCGAGGGTGGCTACGTCCGCGCCAGACAGGCCGAGTCGGGACATGCCGGTGTCGATGTGCAGGATAGCGTCCCCGCCGCCCGCTTCGGCCCAGGTCCGGATAGTCTCGAGACTGGAGAGGACTGGGACTGTCCCAAGGACTCTCACCCCGGGGTCCGCTCCATGCAGCACGCCGATCATGGCATCGCCCACATGCGGGCGGAGCGCCACAGCCTCGTCCAGAGTCGCGGTAAAGAAGTGCCGGCACCCGGCGGCGAACAGCCGCGCACCGACCGCGGCAGCGCCCAACCCGTAGGCATCGGCCTTCAGCACGCCCGCCACCGCACCCGGTGCATGCAGCCGACACAGCAGCCGATAATTCGCCTCGACGGCGCCGAGGTCGACCCGCAGAACCGCGGCGCTCATCGCACCGAGGACGGTCCGTTACGCGGCGAGCGCGGTGCCCGCCGGCTGCGGCACCTCGATGCCGATCTCCAGGACCGATACGGTCGGACCTCGATCGAGTTTGACCTGCACCTTGTCGCGATCGATCGGCACGTGCCGGGCGATCACCTCCAAAATTTCCTCGCGCAGACGGGCCACCAGGTCGGAGGACTGTCCGCCGAGCGCCCGCTCGTGCGCGAGCATGATCTTCAGCCGCTCCCGCGCCACCGGCGCCGTGCCCGGGCGCGCAAAGATGCGCCAGATATTCATGCAACCCTCCGCCCAAACAGCTTTTCGACAAAACCCCGGCGCTCGGCCGGCACGGCCATCGTCACCGTCTCGCCGCGCAGCCGCTTGACCGCGTCGCGATAGGCGCGAGCCGGCGCGCTGAGCGGTGCGTTCAACGTGATCGGCGAGCCGAGGTTGGACGCCCGCAGCACCTCCGTGCTCTCCGGGATGATGCCCAGCAGCGGGATCGAAAGAATCTCAAGTACGTCCTCGGTCTTCAGCATTTCTCCGCGCGCGGCGCGGGCCGGGTCGTAGCGGGTCAGCAACAAGTGCTTGTCGATGCGCTCGCCGCGCTCGGCACGCTCGGTCTTGCTGTCGAGCAGGCCGATGATGCGGTCACTGTCGCGCACGGAAGACACTTCCGGGTTGGTGACCACGATTGCGGTGTCGGCGTGATGCATGGCGTGGGTGGCGCCGCGCTCGATCCCGGCCGGGCTGTCGCAGATGATCCAGTCGAATTTCTCCCGCAGCTCGGCGATGATGCGGGCCACGCCCTCGCTGGTCAGCGCGTCCTTGTCGCGGGTCTGCGAGGCCGGCAGCAGGGACAGGTTCTCCAGCCGCTTGTCGCGGATCAGCGCCTGCGGCAGTTTCGCGTCGCCCTGGATCACGTTGACCAGGTCGAACACGACGCGCCGCTCGGCCCCCATCACCAGGTCGAGGTTGCGCAGCCCGACGTCGAAATCCACCACCACCACGCGGTCGCCGGCCTGGGCCAGCGCCGCGCCGATAGCGGCGGTGGAGGTGGTTTTTCCGACCCCGCCCTTGCCGGATGTCACGACCAGAACCTTGGCCATCCGCTACTCCCTATGTAAGGCGCGTCAGTCGAGCGCTGTCATGACGATCGAAGTCGCCGTCCAGCCGAGCGTGGACGGCGCGGCCGCGCAATTCGGGCTGCATCGCGTCGGCCACCAGATAGAAACCGTCGATCGAGATCAGTTCGGCCTCGAGCTTGCGGCAGAAGATCCCCGCCCGCGCATTGCCGACCGCGCCGGCGATCGCGCGTCCGCGCAACGTGCCGTAGACGTGGATCGAGCCGCCGGCCACCACCTCGGCGCCGGACGCGACCGAGCCCACGATGGTCACGTCGCCTTCGGGAAACATGATGGACTGGCCGGAGCGCACCGGCTCGCGCACGATCATGGAAGTTTCCGGCGGCGGCGCGGGTGGGGGCTGCGGCTCGGGCGGCTGTTCCGGTGGCACTTCCTGGTTCGGCACCGCTGCCAGCGGGACCGCGCGGCCGCCCACGAAAGCATGACGAAACACGTCCGCGCCCGGCAATCCGCCGGCATGTCCGTCCACGTCAACCAGCCTGATGTCGCGCGCCTGGAGGTCGGCGATCAGCGTGGCCCAGCCGGGCTCGCCCGGCGTCAGTGCGGCGCAATCCAGCACCACCGCGCGACCCTGAAAGAACCGCGGCGAGCGGGAGATGTGTCCGTCCAGGGCCGCCAGCCACTCTGGCAGCGGCGATTTGGGCGCCAGCACAAAAGCCATGAACGAGCGGCCCTTGATGCGGAACTGCGGCGATGACTGCTGCGCGGTGATCGGCATGCGGAATAGGTACCCCGCCTCGGCGCCCGGCGTCAACGCGAACTCGATCAGCCAAATACAGAATGTTGTGGATAAATACGCCGTTTTACGCTACATGTAGACAGCGAGCAGTGCCGGGCCTTCGGGTCTCGGCCGTGGTGCGGCAAGCCCCGGGGCGTCCAAGGGGTGATATGTGTCGATCTAGCAATGGTAGGGGCGTGCGTGGGCAGGCTCAGGGAGTGGTCGGTTTTCGGATCGGCTCGGGGAGCCAGAACCCGCCCCACTTCCTCCACTCCGTGCCGGGGTAGGTCCACTTCGGCTTGCGCCTGCGCCCGGAACGCCATTCGCTGTAGGCGGGTCTGGGCCAGCAGCACCAGCGGCCGCAGCGCCGGGTTACTTCGCCATCCAGGCCTCGAACTCCTTGTCGAGCTTGGCGGAGTTGTCGCGCCAGAACGCCTCGTCCACCATCAGTCCGGCGGTCAGGTTGGCAGGCGTGCTGGGCGAGGCGGCGAGTTCTTCCGGCGGCAATCCGTCGTTGGCGCCGGTCGAGGTTCCGCCATATCCGCCAAACGCCGCCACCCGGCGCTGATTTTTCGGGTCCGCCGCAAACGCCAGAAACTTGACCGCGGCGGTGGTGCTCGCGTCGCCCGCCAGCATGGCCCAGCTTTGCACGGTGGTCAGGCTGCCGGCCCATTGCAGGGCAAAGCCGGGGTGCGGCGGTACGCCTTCTCCGCGTTCGGCCGCCACAAGAGTTTGCGCGGGCGCGCTGGTCATCAGCACCTCCCCGCTTTCGAGCAGTTTCGCCGGCTGGTCCGGATTCTCCCACCAGACCACGTACGGTTTCAGCTGGTCGAGTTTGCGGAATGCCCGCTCCACCCCGGCATCCGTGCGCAGCGTGGAATACACGTCGCCGGCGGGCACCCCGTCGGCCAAAAGGGCAATCTCGAGGTTGGTGCGAGCCCCGCGCCGCAAGCCCCGTTTGCCTGGAACCTTGGCAACGTCCCAAAACTCCGCCCAGTTGGGCTGGCCGGCGAACTTGTCCCGGTTCCAGGCCAGCACGATGCTGGTGAGCACGGCGCCCTCGCCGCAATCGCTGGCGGTTCCCGGCAAGGTCCGCTCGCGCCCGCCGAGCGCCCCCCAGTCGAGCTTTGCCAAGGCGCCGTCCTTGCA
The DNA here is from genome assembly GCA_963822705.1 of uncultured Pseudomonadota bacterium. GTDB lineage: Bacteria > Pseudomonadota > Alphaproteobacteria > Acetobacterales > Acetobacteraceae > CAVRQM01. The sequence continues at coordinate 222,747 of CAWGIX010000002.1, read as the reverse complement.
ACCCGCCGCCAGCGTCGGCGGGGACGCGAGCAGCACGTCGGCACGGGCGGCGCGCGCCGCCTCGACGGTACCGTCGGTCGTGGCCACCTCGACGCTGGTGCCGGTCGTCCCGGTAAAGGGCGCGATGAAAGCGTCGGTGAGCACATGCACCAGCGGCCCGGACGGCAGCGCCACGGTTAATTCCGCGGCCTTCGCCCGCGGGGATGCTGCGTGCAGGCCGGCGACCACCAGCCCCACCGTGAGAACGCAACGCAGGATCATGCCCGAAGCTGGTCCCGAAGCTGAAAAGTCGGTGAGCGTGGCACCGGGCAGGGTAACGAGCCACCTCGGCAGGGGCAACCGGCGGCGCTCATGGCGAGACGATTTCCGTCTCGAATGCCATGGCGTGATACGGCTCCCAGGCCAGCGCCACCTGGGCAAGCGGGGCAATCCTGCCCAAGGGCAGTCCCGCGTGGCGCGAGACCACGATCGGTATCGAGGCGGCGCCCGCTCCCGCGCGCAGCGTCAGCCGAACATGGCCGCCGCGAAAGACCACGGACTCGACGCGTGCATCCAGCGCGCCCGCACCGAGCGAATCCGATGAAATGGCGGCGAGCGCGACCCGTTCCGGCCGGATACAGACAATGCATCGCGACCCCAGGGCGACATGGCTCGCGCGAGCTTCCACGATGGGCCCGGCGTCCAGGCGCACCTCCGCTAGATCGCCCTCGACCACGACCACCGTGCCGGGCAGACGGTTGATTTCTCCCGTGAGCGCCGCAACCGTCGCGTCGGCCGGCTGCTCGTAGACCTGTACGCGGCGATCCTTCCTGGCGGGTGGTCCCGTTCACCAGCACGACAATCCTGTCCGCTTGCTCCGGTCCATCTTCTGCGCGCGCACTTGCCCACAGTATGGCCGTCTGGTTGGCTTCTTGTCCGGCCCGCAGCATGTCCGCGAGGACGCGGCGATCCGCGTTGCCCAGCTGGGCGCCGGGGTCGTCGAGCAGCAGAATGGCCGGCCGCGCCGCCAGTGCGCGAGCCACCGCGAGGCGCACGCGCTGGCCCTGCCGCAACGCTGCGGGACGTTTGCGTGCGACCCCGCCGAGACCGGCCGCGTCGAGCAACGGTTGCACGGAGCCGTGCGGGGCCGCGATACGCAAATGTTGTGCCACCGTCATGTTTGCAAACAGTCCCAGCTCCCGTTCGACAAATCCGGCTCGGCGCCGATGCGGCGGCCAGTCGGAGGCATCTTGGCCCTTCAATACGATGCGACCGGTATGCGGCGTGGCGAATCCGGCGAGCAGTTCCAAAACTCGCGTCTTGCCCGCACCGGGCGGCCCGAGCAGAAGCACGGTTTCGCCGGGAGCCACATGCAGCGACAGGGGACCCACCGGACTACTCCTGCTGCGAACTGCTTGGACCTCCTGCAACGCAGCAGCGGCCGGTTCAGTCATCGCGGCCTTCCCCCTACTGCTCCCTGGACAGGGCAACCTTGCTCACGCATTTGCGTTGCACGGCCAGCAGAACGCAACCCGGGGAGCCTGAGATGGCAACAAGCAGCCGCCTACGTGAAGCGTCTTCCGATGCGAACGAGCAAATCCGTCAGCTACGCGGCCAAGTGGACCAGCTGATGCGCGAGCGGGTCACGCCGTTGGTCTCCGACGCAGCCGGCAGGGCTCAGGATTACGCCCGGCAAGCCAGCGACATAGCGCAGCATCAGGCTGAGGCACTCTCCAACCAGGTTCGCGAAATGCCGATCGCCTCGATACTGGTCGCCGCAGCGGCGGGATACCTTCTCGGCCGTCTCGCCCGATAGCCGTGCGTCTTATTCGCCTCGGCAAGATCGCTGCCCAGGCCGAAGCTCTTCGGTTACGCCGATTACTCCGGCGCACGGTATTGCGGGCCGTCTATGGCGCGGTCGCCGCGATTTTTGCGCTGGCGCTGCTCGCGGGGCTGCACGTCATCGGGTTTCTCGCGCTCTTGATCGTCCTGCACCGGATTCCGGCGGCGCTTGTCGTAGCCGGGGTGGATTTGCTGATCGTCGCCATCTTTGGCGGCTTGGCTGCCTTCTCGGGGCCGGATCGTATCGAGCGCGAGGCGATCGCGGTGCGCGAGGAAGCGCGGTCGCAGATGGCCGAGGCGGCCATCATGACGGCCGTTGTCGGGCCGGTGCTCCGTCGGGCCGGTCTCGGCCTGATCACGCGCTTCATCGGAGGCCGGCCGCGTCGCTGACCTGGGCGCCTCAGTGCGCCGGAAGGGGACCTTCGACGTGGCGCGCCCGCAGCCGCAGCCCGAAGGCTATCATCATGACACCGAATATCACGGCGTATGCACCCAGCCAGATCGTCAGTACCAGCGCTCCGGGAATGGGCCAGAACAGCAGCAGCACGCCCCAGATGAGGGAGACGGCACCGCCCAGGCCCAGCAGCCAGTTGCCGTGCCCGGTGTGCAACCGGAAAGCTGCCCCCAGCATCAACGCTCCCGTCACGATCGCCCACGCGCCCAAAATGATGGTCCAAACGGCGACCGCAACGACCGGGACCACCAGTGCGACAATTCCAATGATGATGTCTGCGATCCCCTCCAGCAGCAGCAATCCCCAGCGCTCGTGATGAGCCATCGCGCGGATCGAGCCGACGATGCTGAATACACCATCGACCAGCAGGTAGATGGCGATCACGAAGACGAGCGAGCTCAGCCCGACAACCGGGTAAAGGAAGCAGATGGCGCCGAAAATCAGCGCGGCCACACCCCGGAGCACCAGCGCCCACCAGTTCCGGGCGAGCGCCGAGCTACGCACGATGCGCAGCCCCGACCGGTCGATCAGTTCGCCGCTGTAGCTCATCGAACCTCTCCCTGTTTTGCCGCGCCCAGTTGCGTCGGTACCGCGTCCAGCGGGCGATTGGTTTCGGCTGCCGCCCGTAGCCTGCGGAAGCTGCGGACACTGAACGGCAGCATACCCAAGTAGATCACGCCCGCCGCAGCCATCGCCGCCCACGGGTCGGCCACAAGCAACGCGGCGAACAGGCCGGTGCCGAGCAGCAGCGGCAGCACGAAATCCGCCGGCACCTTGAAATTCTTGAAGCTCCATACCGGCAGCGTTGATACCAGCAGGAACGCGACCCCGCAGAGCACCACCGCGCAGGGCAACGGATGCTCGGCAAACGCGGCGAGGTGATGCCAGCCCATCGACCGCGCCTCCAGCCCGACGAACAGCGGAAACAGGGCGAGCCCGGCGCCCGCCGGCGCGGGGACGCCAGTGAAGAAATTGTAGGTGTAAGCGGGATGGGAAGCCGGTCCGGACATCGTCTCCAGCGAGGCGTTGAACCGCGCCAGCCGCAGCGCCATGCACACGGTGAACAGGAGGCAAGGCATGAAGCCGTAGCCCCGCGCGGACTGCAGCGCCCAGAGATACAGCACGAAGGCTGGCGCCACGCCAAAACACAGGAAGTCGGCCAGGCTGTCGAACTCGGCGCCGAACCGCGAGGTGGCTTTCAGCAGCCGGGCCAGCCGTCCGTCCAGCCCGTCGATGCAGGCGGCCACGGTGATGGCTACCGCCGCCGCGCCGAACCGCGCTTCCAGCGCGAACCGCATCGCGGTCAGGCCGGCGCAGAGACCGATCAGGGTCAGCAGGTTGGGGATGATGCGGTTGAACGACAGGCCGCGGAAGCGCGGCCGCTCGGGCGGGCGCAGGCGCCGTCGCAGCCGGCGAATCTGCGCATCGGCCACCAGCACGCGCCGGGAAGGCAACGGCCGCGGCGCGGTCATGGCGCCCAGCGCAAAAAGTTGTGGAGGATGCGCAACCCGACTTCCTGGCTTTTCTCGACGTGGAACTGCGTGCCGGCGCGGTTGCCGCGCGCCACCATGGCGACCACCGGCCCGCCATAGTCGGTGACGGCGATGCAGTCGGCCGGATTGCCGCCGCTGAGGGCGTAGCTGTGCACGAAGTAAACATGGTCCCGCTGCTGCAGACCATCCAGCAGCGGATGCGGCTTTTCTGCCGAGAACAGCAGTTCGTTCCAGCCCATCTGCGGCAGCCGGAGCGGCGGCGGCGGCGCCATGACGGCAATGTCGCCCTTGATCCAGCAGAAGCCGGGCGTGGTCGCGTGCTCCAGCCCGCGCTCGGCCATGAGCTGCATCCCCACGCAGATGCCAAGAAACGGTTTGCCTGCCTCGGCGCCGCGCAGCACCGCCTCGCGCAGTCCCGGGACCGCGTCCAAGCCGCTGGCGCAATCGGCAAAAGCGCCTTGGCCGGGCAGCACGATGCGGTCGGCTTTTTCCACGACATGGGGATCGGCAGTGACGAGGATGTCGGCGTCGAGGCCGGCGCGCTGCCCCGCCACTTGCCAGCGCGCGCGAGGCGGAAGCCAGGTTGCCGCTGCCGTAGTCGATGACGGCGACCTTCACCGTACCGCCATCTCCTGCAAGTCCGGGCGGCGGGTCAGCAGGCGCGCCAACGCCTCGTCCTGGTCGCCGGCCGCGACGACGTGGGCCAGCAAGAAACCGCGGCGCGCCAGCGACCAGCGGCGCAAATCCTGGCCGAACAGGCCCAGCAGCACGATGACCGCTGCCTCCAGCCATGGCCGCCACGCATGCAAGGGCACCGCGCCGGCGGCGAGCCAGGCCAACAGGGCGAAGATGCCGGGAATCCAGGCCCGGTGCGCCCATAGCCAGAACGGGCCAAAGATGGCCGCACCCCAGGAGAAACGTTCCGGGACCAGCACCGGCGCGGTGGCGGCGCGCAAATGCGCGGTGAACACTCTCATAGCGCCCCTTTCGTGCTGGGCAGCGCGCCTTGCAGTCGGGCGTCGATCTGCACGGCCTGGCGGAGCGCCCGTGCGCTCGCCTTGAAGCAAGCTTCGGCGACGTGATGTGCGTTGTGTCCGCGGCGATGTTCGAGGTGCAGGTTGAACAGGCCGTTCATCGCCAGCGCGCGAAAGAACTCCTCGAACAGCTCGGTGTCCATCTCGCCGATCGCCGCGCGCTCGAACGGCACCGACCAGGCCAGATAGGGCCGCCCCGACAGGTCGACCGCGGCCTCGACCAGGGCGTCGTCCATCGGCACCAGCGCCTGCCCGAACCGCGTGACGCCGCGCTTGTCGGCCAGCGCGCGGACAAAAGCCTGGCCCAAAACGATGCCGACATCCTCGGTGGTGTGGTGCAGGTCCACATGCAGGTCGCCCTGCGCCTCGACGGTCAGGTCGAACAGGCCGTGGCGGGCGAAACTGGTCAGCATGTGGTCCAAGAACCCGATGCCGGTGCCGATCTCGGCGCGGCCGGAGCCGTCGAGGTCCAGGGAGAGGGAGATGGCGGTTTCGCTGGTAGTGCGCTGGATGCTGACGTGGCGGGACATATGGTCTCGATACCGGAGCGCTTCCAGCCGGGCAAACGGGGGTGGGGCGGCCGCTTGCCCCATCATGTGCAGCGCACCATCTAGGTGCATCATGCACAACAATTTTGCTTCGCACGACCCCGTGGGGTGGCACGGCACCACGATCCTGTGCGTCCGCCGCGGCCCGCAGGTGGCCATGGCCGGCGACGGCCAAGTAACAATGGGCCAGACCGTGATGAAGGGCAATGCCAAGAAGGTGCGGCGGATCGGCAGCGGCGGATCGGTGATCGCAGGATTTGCCGGCGCCACCGCCGATGCGTTCACCCTGCTGGAGCGGCTGGAGGCCAAGCTGGAGCGGTTTCCCGGGCAGCTGGAGCGCGCCAGCGTGGAACTGGCCAAGGACTGGCGCACCGACCGCTATTTGCGGCGGCTGGAGGCGATGCTGGCGGTGGCCGACCGCGACCGCACGTTTACCATCACCGGCAACGGCGACGTGCTGGAGCCGGAGGACGGGGTCGTGGCGATCGGCTCCGGCGGCAACTACGCCCTGGCGGCGGCTCGCGCGCTGATCGACATTCCGGATTTGTCGGCCGAGCAGATCGCCCGCCGTGCCATGCAAATTGCCGCCGACATTTGCGTCTACACCAACCACAGTGTGGTCGTGGAAACGATCGCCTAGGAAGATTTGTGATGGAAGTTCCGACCTATTCGCCGCGGGAAATCGTGAGCGAACTCGACCGCTTCATCGTGGGCCAGAACGACGCCAAGCGCGCGGTGGCCATCGCCATGCGCAACCGCTGGCGCCGCCAGCATTTGGCCAACGGCATGCGCGAAGAGGTGGTGCCCAAGAACATCTTGATGATCGGCCCCACCGGCTGCGGCAAGACCGAGATCGCCCGCCGTCTGGCGCGGCTGGCGCAGGCGCCGTTTTTGAAGGTCGAGGCGACAAAATTCACCGAGGTCGGTTATGTCGGCCGCGATGTCGAAAGCATCGCGCGCGACCTGGTGGAAGTGAGCCTGAACCAGCTGCGCGAGACCAGCCGCAAGGACGTGCAGGCTAAGGCGGAGACGGCGGCGGAGGAGCGGCTGATCACGGCGCTGACCGGCGAGCACGCCGCGGCGGATACACGTGGAAAGTTTCGGAGAATGCTGCGCAATGGCGAGCTGGAGGAGCGCGAGATCGAGATTGCCGTGGAAGCCTCGGCCGGCGTGCCGATCGGGCAAATCGATCTGCCGGGCATGCCGCCCGGGCAGGTGATCAATATCGGCGAGATGATGAAGGGGATGTTCGGCCGCGGTCCGCAGCAGACGCGCAAGATGACGGTGGCCGCAGCGCGCGAGGCGCTGGAGCGCGAGGAGGCCGACAAGCTGCTGGACAACGACCGCATCACCCGCGAGGCGGTGAGACATGCGGAACAGAACGGCATCGTGTTCATCGACGAGATCGACAAGGTGTGCGCGCGCACCATGGAGGGCGGGTTCCGCGGCGGTGACGTCAGCCGCGAGGGCGTGCAGCGCGACCTGCTGCCGCTGATCGAGGGCACCACGGTTTCAACAAAATACGGGCCGGTAAAAACCGACCATGTATTGTTCATCGCTTCGGGCGCGTTCCATCTGGCCAAGCCCGCCGACCTGCTGCCGGAATTGCAGGGCCGCTTGCCGATTCGCGTGGAACTGGCCCCGCTGTCACGCGCGGACTTGCGGCGCATCCTGACGGAGCCGGAACACTCGCTGCTGAAACAGTACCAGGCGCTGATCGGCACCGAGGGCATGACTCTGGCGTTCACCGAGGATGCGGTGGACGCGCTGGCCGATCTGGCCGCCGACATCAACGATCGGGTGGAAAACATCGGCGCCCGGCGACTGGCGACGGTGATGGAACGGCTGCTGGAGGAAGTGAGCTTTTCCGCCAGCGACCATGCCGGGGAGACCAAGACGGTCGACGCGAGCTATGTGCGCGAGCGCGTGGCCCCGCTGGCGAGCCAGAGCGACCTGAGCCGGTTCATTCTTTAACCGGGGTCCCGGGCATCTCTGAACCTCCTGCGAAAGCTAGAGGGGCTCCACCAAACCGGGGCAACTTCAAGTAGGACACAAGGGGCCGGTGATCTTGCGATCACCGGCCCCAAACGTGTGGGAGAACGCTACTCGGCCGCTCCGGCCGGCGGCAGTGCCCGAGTCTCGCCGGCAGGCACGCCAGGGCCCGCGCGACCGGCCGCGATCGACCGCAGCTTGTTCATCACGCTGCCGGTACCCGCCGGGATCAGCCGGCCCACGATCACGTTCTCCTTCAGACCCATCAGCGAATCCACCTTGCCGGCAGTCGCCGCTTCGGTCAGCACGCGCGTGGTCTCCTGGAACGATGCCGCACTGATAAAGCTGTGCGTCTGCAAGCTGGCCTTGGTGATGCCCTGCAGCACCGGCATCGCCGCGGCCGGACGCTCGCCCTCGCGCTCGCGCTTGGCGTTCTCGGCCTCGAATTCCAGCCGATCCACCTGCTCGCCTGCCAGGTAGGTCGTATCGCCGGGCTCCAGAATCTCCACTTTCTGCAGCATCTGGCGAACGATCACCTCGATGTGCTTGTCGTTGATTTTGACGCCCTGCAGCCGGTACACGTCCTGGATCTCGTTGACCAAGTAGTCCGACAGCGCGGGCACCCCCAGCACTTTCAGGATGTCGTGCGGCACGCGCGGCCCGTCCACCAGCGGGTCGCCCAGGCGCACGAAATCGCCCTCCTGCACAGAGACGTGCTTGCCCTTGGGAACCAGGTACTCGCTTTCCTCGCCGGTCTCCTCGTTGTTCACGATGACGCGGCGCTTGGCCTTGTAATCCTTGCCGAACTGCACCTGGCCGTCGTTCTCGGCGATGATGGCGTGATCCTTCGGCCGCCGCGCCTCGAACAACTCGGCTACGCGCGGTAGACCGCCGGTGATGTCGCGGGTCTTGCTGCCCTCGCGCGGAATGCGCGCCAACACGTCGCCCGCCGCCACTTCCGCACCGTTCTCGACCGACAGAATCGAGTCGGGCGCGAGGAAGTATCGTGCGTCAGACCCGTTCGGCAGTTTCACTACCTCGCCTCGCTCGTCCTTCAGCTGCAGCCGCGGCCGCAGGTCGGCACTGCGGGCACCCTGCTTGTAGTCAACCACCACTTTTGAGGTAAGCCCGGTAACCTCGTCCATGCGCTCGACCAGAGTCACGCCCTCGAGCAGGTCGAGATATTCCGCGCTGCCGGCGCGCTCGGTGATGATCGGCAAGGTGTACGGATCCCACTCCGCCAGTTTCTGACCGCGGGCGACCTGGACGCCCTCGTCAACCAGCAGGCGCGCGCCGTAGGGCACGCGGAAGCGCGCCCGCTCGCGGTTGTTGGCATCGGCCAGCACCATTTCGCAGTTGCGGCTCATCACCACCGCCACGTTCTGGCTGTTCATCACCACGTTGCGGTTCTTGATCGCCACCGTGCCGTCGTGGCTGGCCTCCACGCTGCTCTGCTCGGCGCCGCGCTGGGCAGCACCGCCGATATGGAAGGTGCGCATCGTCAGCTGGGTGCCCGGCTCGCCGATCGACTGCGCCGCGATCACGCCGACCGCCTCACCGATGTTCACCGGCGTGCCGCGCGCCAGATCGCGACCGTAGCAGTGCGCGCAGACGCCAACCGGCGCCTCGCAGGTCAGCACGGAGCGGATCTTTACCGCCTCCACGCCGGCCCGCTCGATCCGCTCAGCCTGCTCTTCCTCGATCAGCACGTTGCCCGCGAACAGCACGCCACCGCCGGCCGGGTCGATCACGTCCTCGGCCGTGGTGCGACCCAGAATGCGCTCGGAAAGGCTCGACACGACCTCGCCGCCATCCATAACCGCGTGCGCAATCAGGCCCCGCTCAGTGCCGCAATCCTCTTCGACGATGATGCAGTCCTGCGCCACATCGACCAGCCGGCGCGTGAGGTAGCCCGAGTTCGCGGTCTTGAGCGCGGTGTCGGCCAGACCCTTGCGGGCGCCGTGGGTGGAGTTGAAGTACTCCAGGACCGAAAGACCTTCCTTGAAGTTGGCGATGATGGGCTGCTCGATGATCTCGCCCGACGGTTTGGCCATCAAGCCGCGCATGCCGGCCAGCTGACGCATCTGCGCCGGCGAGCCGCGCGCGCCGGAATGGCTCATCATCCACACCGCGTTGGTCGGGCGCCCGACTTCCTGGCGGGAGATTTCCTTCATCATCGCACCGGCCACCTCGTCGGTGCAGCGCGACCATGAGTCGACCACCTTGTTGTAGCGCTCGCCCGCGGTGATCAGCCCGTCCTGGTACTGCTGCTCGAACTCTTTCACCTCGGTCTGCGTGCGAGCGATCATCTCGCCCTTGCTGTCCGGAATGATCAGATCGTCCTTGCCGAACGAGATGCCGGCCTTGAACGCCTGGCCGAAACCCAAGCCCATCAGCCGATCGGCAAAGATCACGCACTCCTTCTGGCCGCAGTGACGGTACACGGCGTCGATCACGTCCGACACGTTCTTCTTGGTGAGCTGGCGGTTGATCAGCGAGAACGGCACGTTCGGGTGTTTCGGCAGCACTTGGCCGATCAGCATGCGCCCCGGCGTGGTGACCACTTTCTGCACCACCGTGGCCCCGGTCGCATCAAAACCGGGCATCCGCGCACGGATCTTGTCGTGCAGCCCAACGACGCGGGCGGCCAGCGCGTGCTCGATCTCGCCGATCGTGCCGAAAGCTCGCGCCTGCTCATCCGGGGTGGCGCGGAACTCCGGCGTCTCCAGCGACAGGTAGTAAATGCCGAGCACGATATCCTGGCTCGGCACAATGATAGGCTTGCCGTTGGCGGGGCTCAGGATGTTATTGGTGCTCATCATCAGCACGCGGGCCTCGAGCTGCGCCTCCAGCGACAGCGGCACATGCACCGCCATCTGGTCGCCATCGAAATCGGCGTTGAAGGCGGTGCAGACCAGCGGATGCAGCTGGATCGCCTTGCCCTCGATCAGCACCGGCTCGAATGCCTGGATGCCGAGGCGATGCAAGGTCGGCGCCCGGTTCAGCATCACCGGATGTTCGCGGATCACCTCTTCCAAAATGTCCCAGACCTCCGGGCGCTCTTTCTCCACCATCCGCTTGGCGGCTTTTATGGTGGTTGCATGTCCGTACTTCTCGAGCTTGCTGTAGATGAACGGCTTGAACAGCTCCAAAGCCATCTTCTTCGGCAGCCCGCACTGGTGCAGTTTCAGCTCCGGCCCAACCACGATCACCGAACGGCCGGAATAGTCGACGCGCTTGCCGAGCAGGTTCTGGCGGAACCGGCCCTGCTTGCCCTTCAGCATGTCCGACAGCGACTTCAGCGGCCGCTTGTTGGCGCCGGTGATGGCACGGCCGCGACGGCCGTTGTCGAACAGCGCATCCACGCTCTCCTGCAGCATGCGCTTTTCGTTGCGCACGATGATGTCCGGGGCGCGCAGCTCGATCAGCCGCTTCAGCCGATTGTTCCGGTTGATTACGCGGCGATAAAGGTCGTTCAGGTCGGAGGTCGCGAACCGGCCCCCGTCCAGCGGCACCAGGGGACGCAGTTCGGGCGGAATCACCGGGACCACGTCCAAGATCATCCACTCCGGCTTGGCGCCGCTGTCCGCAAACGCGTCCATCAGCTTGAGCCGCTTGACCAGCTTTTTGCGCTTGGCCTCGCTCGTGGTCTCCTTGAGGTCGACGCGCAGCTTCGTGCGCTCGGCGCCGATGTCGATGCCGAGCAGAATGGTCTTGATCGCCTCGGCGCCGATGCCGGCGCGGAAACCGTCGTCGCCGAACTCGTCCTGTTTGGCCAACAGCTGATCCTCGGTCAGCAGCTGATGCAGCTTCAGGTCGGTCAGACCCGGCTCGAGAACCACGTAGCTCTCGAAATACAGAATCTTTTCCAGTTCTTTCAGCGTCAGGTCGACCATCAGGCCGATACGGCTGGGCAGCGATTTCAGGAACCAGATATGTGCCACCGGTGAGGCCAGCTCGATATGGCCCATGCGCTCGCGGCGCACCTTGGCCAAGGTTACCTCGACGCCGCATTTTTCGCAGATGATGCCCCGGAACTTCATTCGCTTGTACTTGCCGCACAAGCACTCGTAGTCCTTGATCGGGCCAAAGATGCGGGCGCAGAACAAGCCATCCCGCTCCGGCTTGAAGGTGCGGTAGTTGATCGTCTCTGGCTTCTTGATCTCGCCGTACGACCAGGACCGAATCTGCTCCGGCGAAGCCATCTGGATACGGATCTGGTCGAACGTCATTGCCTGGCCGGTCTGGCCAAGAATCTTCATCAGCTCGTTCATGTGCCGATTATCCCTTTCAGGCCGCATGCCGGGCGAGAGAACGACGCCTCCCGCCGGCAGCAGCGATCATAGTAGCCAGTCAGGGCGCGCCTCAGATGGCGCGCATATTGTCGAGGTCCACATTCAGCCCCAGCGACTTCAGCTCTTTCACCAGCACGTTGAAGCTTTCGGGGATGCCGGCCTCGAACGTGTCCTGTTCGCGGACGATTGCCTCGTAGACTTTGGTACGGCCGGACACGTCGTCGGACTTCACGGTCAGCATCTCCTGCAGCGTGTAGGCGGCCCCGTAGGCCTCCAATGCCCAGACCTCCATTTCGCCGAAACGCTGACCACCGAACTGCGCCTTTCCGCCCAACGGCTGCTGGGTGACGAGGCTGTACGGCCCGATCGAGCGTGCGTGGATCTTGTCGTCGACCAGATGGTGCAGTTTCAGCATGTAGATGTAGCCCACCGTCACCTTGCGCTCGAACGGCTCGCCGGTGCGCCCGTCGGTCAGCACCACCTGCCCGGACGTATCCAGCCCGGCGCGCGTCAGCATGCCCTCGATATCGGACATGCGGGCGCCGTCGAACACCGGGGTGGCGATCGGGCACGCCCTTCTTCAGGTTGCCGCACATTTCCACCAGCTGTTCGTCCGACAGCTGCGCGATCTCGTCAGCAAAAACCCGATCTCCGTAAACCTCCTTCAGCGTGTCCAGCAGTTCCTGGCGCGCATGGCCGGTGCGCTGGTACTCGTCGACCAGCTCGCCGATCTGCCGCCCGAGCGAGGCGCACGCCCAGCCCAGGTGAGTCTCGAGAATCTGGCCCACGTTCATGCGCGAAGGCACGCCGAGTGGATTGAGCACCAGGTCGACGGAGGAGCCGTCCTCCAGGAATGGCATATCCTCCACCGGCACCACGCGCGAGACCACGCCCTTGTTGCCGTGACGCCCGGCCATCTTGTCGCCCGGCTGCAGCTTGCGCTTTACCGCCACGAACACTTTGACCATCTTCATGACGCCCGGCGGCAGTTCGTCGCCGCGCTGCAGTTTGTCGACTTTTCCGTCGAATTGCGCCTGCAAGCGGCCCACCGCGGCATCGAACTCGCGCCGCAGCGTCTCGATTTCGGCCATCACCGCGTCGTCCTGCACCCCGATATGGCGCCAGGTGTTGCGCGGGTGCTCGGCCAGCACGTCTTCGGTCAGCACGGTGCCGGCCTTGATGCCCTTGAATCCGCCCGAGGCTTTGCGACCCAGCAACTTTTCCCGGAGCCGGTTGAGAAAGCTGCGCTCCTGGATCGCCCGCTCGTCGTCGCGATCCTTCGCCAGCCGCTCGATCTCGGAGCGCTCGATCGCCATGGCGCGCTCGTCCTTGTCCACGCCTCGGCGGCTGAACACCCGCACGTCCACGATCGTCCCCGTCACCCCCGGCGGCAGCTTCAACGAGGTGTCGCGCACGTCGCTGGCCTTTTCGCCGAAAATCGCGCGCAGCAGCTTCTCCTCGGGCGTCATCGGGCTTTCGCCTTTCGGCGTGACCTTGCCCACCAGAATGTCGCCCGGGTTCACCTCCGCACCGATATAGACGATACCGGCCTCGTCCAGATTCTTGAGCGCCTCCTCGCCCACGTTCGGAATGTCGCGAGTGATCTCCTCCTGGCCCAGCTTGGTGTCGCGCGCCATTACCTCGAATTCCTCGATGTGGATCGAGGTGAACACGTCGTCGCGGGCGATGCGCTCGCTGATCAGGATGGAGTCTTCGAAGTTGTAGCCGTTCCAGGGCATGAACGCGCACAGCACGTTGCGCCCCAGCGCCAGCTCACCCAGTTCCGTCGACGGACCGTCGGCGATGATATCGCCCTCGGTCAGCTCGTCACCGACGCGCACCAGCGGGCGCTGGTTGATGCAGGTGCTCTGGTTGCTGCGCATGAACTTGCGCAATCGGTAGATGTCCACGCCCTTGGTCGAGCCGTCCTCGTCGGTAGCGCGCACCACCACGCGGGCGCCGTCGATCTGATCGACCACGCCCGGACGCCGTGCCACGATAGTAGCGCCGCTATCGCGCGCCACGGCCGCCTCCATGCCGGTGCCCACCAGCGGCGCGTCGGCCTGGATCAGCGGCACGGCTTGCCGCTGCATGTTGCTGCCCATCAGCGCGCGGTTGGCGTCGTCGTTCTCCAAGAACGGAATCAGCGCCGCAGCAACCGAAACAAGCTGCTTCGGCGACACGTCGATCGCCGTCACGTCGGTTGGCTTCACCAGGCGAAAATCGCCCTGCTTGCGCACGGAGACCAGTTCCTCGGTAAATTTCCCGTCGGCATCCATCGGCGCATCGGCCTGCGCCACGACCAGCCGCTCCTCCTCCATGGCCGAGAGGTAGCGCGGCTCGCGCTGTACCACGCCGTCCTTCACCAGCATGTACGGGGTCTCGATGAACCCGTACTTGTTCACCTTGGCAAACGTCGCCAGAGAATTGATCAGGCCGATATTCGGCCCTTCCGGCGTCTCTATCGGGCAGATGCGGCCGTAATGGGTGGGATGCACGTCGCGCACCTCGAACCCGGCGCGCTCGCGCGTCAGGCCGCCCGGACCAAGCGCGGAAAGGCGGCGTTTGTGCGTGACCTCCGACAGCGGGTTGGTCTGGTCCATGAACTGCGACAGCTGCGACGAGCCAAAAAACTCGCGCACGGCGGCTGCCGCCGGCTTGGCGTTGATCAGGTCGTGCGGCATGACGGTATCGATATCGACGCTGCCCATGCGCTCGCGGATCGCCCGCTCCATGCGCAGCAGGCCGACGCGATACTGGTTCTCCATCAGCTCGCCCACCGAGCGGACGCGGCGGTTGCCGAGATTATCGATGTCGTCGATCTGGCCCCGCCCGTCCTTCAGCTCGACCATTGTCTTGACGGTGCGTAGGATGTCCTCCTTGCGCAGCACCCGCACGGTGTCCGATGCGTCAACACCCAAGCGCATATTCATCTTCACGCGGCCGACCGCCGACAAGTCGTAGCGGTCGGGGTCGAAAAACAGCCCACGGAACAGCGCCTCCGCCGTCTCGGCCGTGGGTGGCTCGCCGGGACGCATGACCCGATAGATGTCGATCAGCGCATCCTCGCGGCCGGTGTTCTTGTCCACCGCGAGCGTGTTGCGGATCCACGGGCCGTTCGATTGGTCAACCGCCAGCGTCGGCAACGTGACGATGCCCAGGGCTTCCAGCTGCGCCAACTTGGCCTCGGCGAGTTCCTCGCCCGCCTCGGCATAGATTTCGCCGGTCTGCTCGTTGACCAGATCAACGGCCATGAAGCGACCGAGCAGGTCGCCGCGGCCCACCAGCACCTCGCGGGTTTTTTCCGCGATTTTTCGCGCACTGCGGCCGGTCAGTTTTGCCTCGGCCTCTGCGACCACCTCGCCGGTATCCGCATCAACCAGCGGCTCCAACAGTTTCACGCCACGGAATGCTTCGGGGTCGAACGGCCGCGCCCAACCGCCGGAGTCCGTGCGGCGGAACATCACCTGGCCGTAGAAGAAGGCAAGGATCTCTTCGGCGTCCATGCCGCGGATTTCGGAAAGGTCGAGCGTCTCGCCGGCCGCATCGCGCGCCGCCCGCAGCGCTTCGGTATTAGCACTCGGCAAGGCGTAGAACAGCGTCGTCACCGGCAGCTTGCGCTTGCGGTCGATGCGTACGTGCACCAGATCCTTGCTGTCGAACTCGAAGTCAAGCCAGCTGCCGCGATACGGAATGACCCGCGCGGTGAACAGGTATTTGCCGCTGCTGTGGGTCTTGCCCTTGTCGTGGTCGAAGAACACGCCCGGACTGCGGTGCATCTGGCTGACGATCACGCGCTCGGTGCCATTGATGATGAAGGTTCCGTTGTCCGTCATCAGCGGCATGTCGCCCATGTAGACGGGCTGTTCCTTGATGTCGCGAATCGAGCGCGCGCCGGTGTCCTCGTCGACGTCCCAGACGATCAGCCGCAAAATCACCTTCAGCGGCGCGGCATAGTTCAGCCCGCGCTGGATGCACTCTTCTACGTCATATTTCGGCTCTTCCAGCTCGTAGTACACGAACTCCAGACGGCCGCGGCCGGCGAAGTCGTCGATCGGGAATACCGCCTTGAAGACCTCCTGCAGCCCGGTGCCGATACGGCTGTCCGGCGGCACGTTCATCTGCAAAAACGCCTCGTAGCTCGCGCGCTGCACGTCGATCAGGTTGGGCATCGTCGCCACCTCGGGGATGCGCCCGAAATTCCTGCGGATGCGCTTGCGCGCGGTGAACGATTTTGAGATTGCGTTCATGCTTGTCCTGCTGCCCTGTCCATCATCACATCCGCTCCGGAGGCGGTTCGAGAAGAACCCGAAACTCCGAACGGGATCGGGGCGGAAATCCGATCGATTCCCGCCCTCTCCGCCTCGCGCAAAAAATTCCGCGGCAACCGCAAGGCTGCCGCCGACCTATTTGACTTCGACGCTGGCCCCCTGGTCTTCAAGCATCTTCTTGATCTTCGCCGCCTCGTCCTTGTTCACGCCTTCCTTCACGGTTTTCGGCGCGCCCTCGACGAGGTCCTTGGCCTCCTTCAAGCCGAGACCCGTGATGGTGCGGATTTCCTTGATCACGTTAATTTTCTTGTCGCCCGCCTTGGCGAGGGTGACGGTGAACTCGGTCTGCTCCTCGGCCGGAGCCGCGGCGGCCGCCGGCGCCGCCAGCACCTGCGGCAGGGGCCGCCGCCACCGCGACGGGTGCCGCCGCTGACACGCCCCACTTGTCTTCCAGCAGCTTGGAGAGCTCCGCAGCCTCCAGCACGGTCAGGTTGGACAGCTCGTCCACCAGCCTCGATAGGTCAGCCATGGTCATTTATCCCTAAATTGTAGTCCGGTCGGTTCCATGCAAGGCCGGTGCCCCGGCCTCGGTTCAACTCCATGGCAGCGCGGCTCAGGCCGCCTGCGCCTCGGTGGTCCCCGCGTCCTCGCCCCCATTCTTGCGGGCGAAGGCGGCCAGCACCCGGGCGATCTGTCCGCCCGGCGCCTGGAGGATGCCGGCGATCCGCGTGGCCGGGGTATTCAGCATCCCCAGCAACCCGGCGCGCAGCGCCTCCAGCGACGGCAGCTCCGACAGCGCCTTGACCCCGTCCGCGTTGAGCAGCTGGGGTCCGAGCGCGCCGCCGAGCACGACGAACTTATCGTTGAGCCTGGCGAACTCGACGGCCGTCTTGGCCACCGCCACAGGGTCCCGGCACCACGCGAGCGCGGTCGGGCCTTTCAGTAGCGGTTTCAGACCGTCGAAGCGGGTCCCATCCAGGGCGCGGGTGGCCAGCCGGTTCTTCGCCACCCTGTAGGTGGCGCCATTCGCGCGCATCCGGCGGCGCAAATCCGTCACCTCGGCGACCGACAGCCCGGTATTGCGGCTGACGACGACAAAGGACGTTTCCGCCAAAGATGCGGCGAGCGACGCCACGAAGGCGTGCTTCTCCGTGCGGTCCAAAATCCCGTCTCCTGTCTGGCCGGCTGCGTGTGGACCGCATCCGGCCGGGTTGCCCTCTGGGTCTTTCGCCCGCAGCGCCACCGGCGCCCGAGCCAAGAACCCGGTTCGCCTGTCCATGCGGAGACGGCCGCGCGCGGCGGCAAATCTCCTAGCCGGAACCGCCGGAAAACCTTCCCGGCTTCCCCGTCTCCCGCGCGCGGGCTGTTGGGCCCCTTAAGTCCCTCGGAAAGGGTCACGTGCGGTCTCGGACAGGTTCGGAGGCGTTCGCCTCCTGCCCACCGCCCGCCGCAGCGGACGGCGTATTCTTGTTCAGGCGTGCAGCGTGGTGATGTCCACCCGTACCCCCGGCCCCATCGTACTGCTCAGCGCTGATTTCTGCACATATGTGCCCTTGGCCCCGGCCGGCTTGGCCTTGATGATGGCGTCGGCAAAGGCGCGGGCATTTTCCAGCAGCTTGTCCTCGGCAAAACTTGCCTTGCCGATGCCGGCATGAACAATGCCGGCCTTTTCGGCGCGAAACTCCACCTGACCACCCTTGGCTGCCTGCACCGCGCCCTTCACGTCCATCGTCACCGTGCCCAGGCGCGGGTTTGGCATCAGGCCGCGCGGTCCCAGCACTTTGCCGAGCCGTCCCACCAGCGCCATCATGTCTGGCGTGGCGATGCAGCGGTCGAACTGGATGTCGCCAGCCTGCACCTTTTCGGCCAAATCTTCGGCACCCACCACGTCGGCCCCGGCGGTCTGCGCCTCCTCCGCTTTGGCGCCGCGGGCGAACACGGCCACGCGCACCGGCTTGCCGGTCCCGTTCGGCAGGTTGACCACGCCGCGCACCATCTGGTCGGCATGGCGCGGGTCGATCCCCAGGTTCATGCTCATCTCGACCGTCTCGTCGAATTTTGCCGTGGCATTGCGCTTGACCAGGCCGATCGCCTGGCCCAGCGGGATAGGGACGCAACGGGTCAAAATTCTCGTGCGCCGCGGCCAGGCGTTTGGAGTGCGCCATGACTAGCCCTCCACCACGGTGATGCCCATGGAACGGGCGGAACCCGCCAGCATGCGCACCGCGCCTTCCACGTCATTGGCATTCATGTGCACCATCTTGTTCGCCGCGATTTCGCGCAGCTGGCTGGTGGTCACCCGCCCGACGGCTGCCCCCTTGCCCGGCGTGGTAGTGCCCTTCTCGATGCCGGCCGCCTTTTTTAGGAAATACGTATTCGGGGGGGTCTTGGTAACGTAACTGAACGTGCGGTCGGCATAGGCGGTAATCACCACGGGCACCGGCATGCCCGGCTCCATCTGCGCCGTCGCAGCGTTGAAATCCTTGACGAAAGCCATGATGTTGAGGCCGCGCTGACCGAGCGCCGGGCCGACCGGGGGCGACGGGTTCGCTTTGCCGGCAGGGATCTGCAGCTTGATGTAGCCGGCGATCTTTTTGGCCATCCCTGCCTCCTTTGGCGCAAG
The DNA here is from genome assembly GCA_963822705.1 of uncultured Pseudomonadota bacterium. Classification (GTDB taxonomy): domain Bacteria; phylum Pseudomonadota; class Alphaproteobacteria; order Acetobacterales; family Acetobacteraceae; genus CAVRQM01. The sequence goes on along the minus strand of CAWGIX010000002.1, from coordinate 204,216 downwards.
GGACCGCGGTGCATGCGACCGCGCCACGCACAAGCGGCGGCGCTACGGTCTCCCGCGTTCCAGTGAAGCGGCGCAGCTAGGCCAAGCCGGCGCGAAAGTCCAGGGGGATTCTTCACTGTAGATCGAGATCGGTCACCTCCGCATAGCCGGTGCGATCGCCCAACCGGAGCTCGCCCCACTGGATATAGTTGTTCCAGACCAGCCGTTGCACCCCGACACGGGTACCTGACGGCAACCGTGCGACCACCTCCGAGGCGGTATCAGGAGCGACATGGACGGCAGTGCCGGCCTTCCGCACCACGGCGCTCTGCGCCAGCCCGGCCTCGCCCGACGCTGCCGCGGAGTGCGGCATCCAGCGCGGCCCAAACAGAGCGAAGCCGCCAGCCGCCAATATCGCCAGCAGCAGGACGACGCCCAAGGTCAGCCGGACCTGATGACCGGTGCGCGTGCGGTCCAGCGTAGCGCGCAGTTCCTCCACCTCGACTTGCAAGGCGTCGCGCTGGCGCTGGGCCTGAATCAGGGCAAAATCCACCTGCTCCAGGCTGTGCTGCAGATTGCTCGCCTCGCCCTCGAGCCGGCTGGCGCGTGCGGAATGTTCGGCGGCCTGGCTGGCAGCCGCATTCAGGCGTCCGGCACCCGCCAAGAAGATGGCTTTGAGATGCCCCCCCGAAAGCCCGAGCTTGCGCGCCAGCACGCCCGACCGCGCGACCGGCTGCCTCGGCCTCGCCGTCATCGCCCACCAGCAGGGCGAGCCGGCTGGCGAGACGCTCCAGATCTTCGGCGCTGGTCTCGGTCATGGCAGCGCCAGCTCAATGAGGAACGGACCCGACCGGGCCAGCGAGCCGGCAAACAGGTCGGCAAAACGCTGCATGGTCTCGGCCCGAGCCGCCTCCACCCCCATGCCCGCCGGCCAGACGCACGAAATCCAGGTCGGGCCGGCCCAGATCCATCATGTCGAGCGCCGTGCGCCCCGGATTGGCGCCGACCGCGGCCAGCTCGGTTTTCAGGATGGCGTACGAGCGGTTGGCCAGAACGATGGTGGTCACGTCCAGTTTTTCCCGCGCCTGAGTCCAGAGCGCCTGCAATGTGTACATCGCCGAGCCGTCGGCCTCCAGGCTCACCACGCGCCGGCCGGGAGCGGCCAGCGCGGCGCCGGTGGCGAGCGGCAGGCCGCAGCCGATCGCACCCCCGGTAATCTGCAGCCAGTCGTGCGGAGCTGCATTTTGTGTAGCTGCGAACAACTCGCCGCCGTAACTGACGCTCTCGTCAACGACGATGGCGCCGTCCGGCAGCAAGGCCGCCAGCCCCTGCCCCAGCGCTTCGGCCGACGGCTCGCCGCGGGGTGGCGCAGGCGGCGGTTTGGAAGCGGTGGTGATCTCGGGCGGTGCGTCCAGCGCCGCCGCAAGATCGTCGAGCGCAGCCGCAGCGTCCTGCTCGGGGCGTGCCAGGACGTGGACCGCCGCCTCGGGCGGCAGCAGCGAACCGGGTTTTCCCGGATAGGCGAAAAAGCCCACGGGCGGCTTGGCACCGACCAAGACCGCGTGGCGCACATCAGCCAACTCGGCGACGGCAACGTCGGTAAAGTAGGGCACGCGGCGAACGTTCGGGCGTCCGCGCCCGCGCTGCAGGCGCGCATTGGACTGCTGCGCCAACATTCTGGCACCCGTGGCAGCGGCGATCCGCGCCGCACATTCCAGGGCTTGGCCGCGCAGCGCCCGGCCGCCGAGCAGTAGCAACACGCCGGGCTCGCGCCGCAGCAGTCGGGCCGCCTGCTCGATCACATGCGGCGCGGGGCGGTTCGGCTGGACCGGGGACAGTTTCGTGCCCACCCGGCCACCTTCGTCCCAACACGTATCCGACGGCAGGATCAGCGTGGCGATCTGGCCATTGCCGGTGCGCGCCGCCTGCACTGCGGCCGCGGCGTCCGCGCCGACCTGGGCCGCTTCGGCGGAGGTGCGCACCCAGGCGGATACGCCACGCGCAAAACCCTCGGTATCGGCGGTCAGCGGCGCGTCGAGCGGGCGGTGGCGGGTGGCCTGGTCGCCCACGCAGTTGACGATGGCGCTGCCCGCGCGGCGCGCGTTGTGCAGATTGGCCAGCCCGTTCGCGAGCCCCGGCCCGCAATGCAGCAGGGTCGCCGCCGGCCGGTCGGCCATGCGAAAAAACCCATCCGCGGCGCCGGTGACCACGCCCTCGAACAGGCCGAGGACGCAGCGCATGCCGGCGATGCGGTCCAGGGCCGCCACGAAATGCATTTCGCTGGTGCCGGGGTTGGCGAAACAGGTGTCCACGCCGCAGTCCAGCAGCGTGCGCACCAGACTCTCGGCGCCGTTCATCGACAGGGGCAGGCCAGTTTGTTACCCGGTCTCGTCATGCACACAGTCCTATACGCCGAAGGCATGTATCCCGACGACCTCGTGGAGCGCGAGGTATTCGGCCCCGAAACCCGCATCCTGCTGCGCAAGACGGCGTCGCTGGCCGAAGTTGATGCGGCAGAGTGCGCCAGCGTGGACGGGCTGATGATTTTCCGGCTGTGGCTGCGTGCGGCCGATTTCGACCGGTTCCCCAGGCTCCGGGCAGTAGTGCGCATGGGAGTCGGGCTATGACCGACTCGACCGCGCGACGGCGGCGTTGCGAGGCGTAGTGGTGTGCAACGTGCCCGACTACGGCACCACCGAGGTAGCCGACCATGCCATGGCTTTGGTCCTGGCATTGCGCCGCGGACTGCTGCTGCACCACGAGTTGCAGCGGCGGGAGGGAGCGGCATGGAGGGTGATCGAGGATCCGCTGATCCGTCGTTCCGGCGTGCAGACTTTTGGGATTTTGGGACTAGGGCGCATCGGCACGGCGGTGGCGTTGCGGGCCAAAGCGTTCGGGTTCCGCGTGGTTTTCTTTGACCCCTACCGGCCGAACGGAACCGAGTTGGCGCTCGGCGTGGAGCGCGCGCGGAAGCTGGATGATCTCTTGCGCGCGGCCGACGTGCTGAGCCTGCACGCCCCGCTCACGCCCGAGACGCGCGGCATGATCGGCGCACGGGAACTGGCGCTGCTCCCGGAGGGCGCGGTGCTGGTGAACACGGCGCGGGGTGCGATCGTGGATGTGGACGCTCTGGCCCAAGCGCTGCGCAGCGGACAGCTAGCCGGCGCGGGCCTGGACACTTTGGCCGTCGAGCCGCCGACCGACCCCGAGCCCGGCCTGCTGGCCGCGTATCGCGCACGGGAAAAATGGCTGGAGGGACGGGTGATCATTACGCCGCACAGCGCATTCCATTCGCCGCAGGCGTGGGCGGATATTCGCAGAAAAAGTGCCGAGACCATGGCGGCGGCGCTGGCCGGGCGGCCGGAAAACGTGATCGCGCCGGAGATGAGCTGACACGGTCAGCGAAGTGAGCGGAACACATACTCGGCCACCCGGCGCCTGATCCGCACGGGAATCGGCGGCGGCCCGGCCAATGCCGTTGCCCTGCGATATGGTTCGTTCTCGGGCCGGATGAGATCCGGGCTTAGCAGCGAGCTGTCGGATGCATCGACCCCGCAGAAATCCGCGATCATTGCCACCGCCACATCCGGTCTCGCGACGGCCTTCTCGTAGCTGAGCAACAGGACGGGAACCGACAGGCGACGCGCGAACTGCCAAAGCCGATCGAGATCGCGGAACGCCTCCGACACCTTTGTCCGAGGATCGCCGTACATGGAGACCACGTTGCGCTGCGCCACGGCGACCGGGTCGCGCACCATAAGGATGATATGAGGATTGCGGAACAGCGCCATGTCCCAAGGCGTCAGCCGCTCATGAAGATTGGGCAGCTTGAAGCCCCAGATGGCATGCTGCCGGTTTCGACGCCCGATGAGTCCGCGCAGCTGCGCGCGCCGGAGGTGAGTCACAGCCTCGGCGACCTCGATATCCTCGTGAACCACGGGGTCGGCGGTATCGCCCAGCTGGATGCCGGCTTCGCGCACGACCTGCGCCGCCATCGAGGTACCGCCGCGAGCGATCCCGGAAATGATGATGGTTCTTTCCGGCCCAAAATGACCGACCAGCTGAGGATTGAGGACCAACTGGCCAAGGTTGATGTGCTCGGCCGATCTCTCCTTGAACAAGGCGGCAATGGCCGACACCGTTGGCACGGAGGGCAGAGGGAGTCCTCCCCGGCTGGTCGGGAGTTTCGTGTGCGCCGACGCCAGGGTGGCCGATCCGACCGCCAGGCGGGACGTGATCAGCCCGATCAGGAAAAACGCGAACTCGTCCAGATGCCCGATATAGGGTCGCGGGTCAGTAATCAGGTCGATCGGAGAAGCCCAGTAGACCAGGCCGACGAAAAGCAGCGAGAGCGGCATCAGATAGGAACGCCAGAATTTCAGGACATGCCGCCACAGCCGCAGTTCAAACTGAATTCTGAACACCACCCTGCGAGCATCAATCATCGGCCGTCCTGGCGATGCGAGTTCGATCGCTTCGCTTCGGCCCGCCGGCGAAGTACGCCTCGCCGAATGCTGGCCGAAACGGTGACTTCTCCCATATGGCGGGAACCCGCGCCAAACTCTGGATGGTGCTCCTTAGCGATTCGCGAACATGAATGCCGCTCAGCTCGATTGCCGAGGTAGCCCAATCCCCGTCAGCGCCTGCCAGAACCGGATCACGAATGCATCGTCGCGCCCGCCATGGCCACCGGCGCTGGCGGCCAGGAACAGCTGGTGCGCCGTGGCGGCCAGCGGCAGCGGAAACGTCAGCGCGCGGGCCTGGTCCAGCACGATCCCCAGATCCTTGACGAAAATGTCGACCGCCGACAGGGGAGTGTCGTCGCCCGCCAGAATGTGGGGCACGCGGTTCTGCCACATCCACGAACTGCCGGCCGAGGCACTGATTACGTCGAACAGCGCTTGCGGGTCCGCCCCGGCACGGATGCCCAAGGCCAGCGCCTCGGCTGCGGCCGCGATGTGCACGCCGGCCAGCAGCTGGTTGACCATCTTTACCGTGCTGCCGACGCCCGCGGCGTCGCCCAGCCGCCACACTTTCCCGGCGATCGCCTGGAGCACCGGCTCAGCGCGTGCGAACGCGTCCGGCGGCCCGCTGGCGATCACGTTCATGGTGCCGCCCCGGGCCGCCGCGGCACCACCGGATACCGGCGCGTCCAGCATCAGCAACCCGAGTTCCGCCAGCCGCGCGGAAAACGAACGAGCGGTGTCTGGGGAAACCGTTGTGCAACACAGCACCACCGTCCCCCGCGGCAACAGCGCGGCGGCGCCGGAAGCGCCGAACAGTACCGCCTCGGCCTGGCTCGCGTTGACGACGAAGACGATCAGCGCATCCAGGTTTTTGGGCAATTCCGCCGGGGACGCGACCGCGCCCGCGCCGATCCCCGCGAGCGCCTCGCGGGCTTCCTGTCGAAGGTCGCAGCCGATAACGGAAAACCCCTTTGCCGCCAGATTCTGGGCGGCGCCCATGCCCATCGAGCCGAGCCCGATCACGCCCACCTGCATGGCGCCCCCCAAACCTCTTCGCGGCGGCAGGGTGTCGCCGCGGCCGCCGCCGGTCAAACCGCGCTAGGAGGCCGCCGGGGCCGGCGCCTTCCCGCCAAGCTTTTCGGCCATCTGCAGGTGCATCTTGAGTTGCGGGAGCGTGCGCGCGGCAAACGCCTTGACATCCGCATCGGTGCCGTTGACGGCCTCGTTCTGGAACAGCTCGATGACGGTCTGGTGGTCGGCCACCTGGCCGTTCAGGTAGGCGCGATCGAACGCGCGGCCGTGCAGTTTCTGCAACTGGTCGTACATGTCCTGGTGCGCGGTATCCATGCTCGTGGTCGGCGTGATCTGTTTCCGCGTCGCCAGTTGCGTCAGCTCCTGGTTGACCTTGGTGTGCTGGTCGATCATGCGCAGGGCGAAATCGCGGGTGGAGGCGCGGCTCGCCTGGGTTCGGGCCAGCTGGCCAAAGGTCACTTCCTCGATGCCGGCGCGCCCCGCCTGATCCATGAAGGCCGCGTCCGCGGTCGACAAGGTGGGCGTGGCCTGCGCCTGGGCCGCGGCTTTCACCTCGGTTGCGGCGTGCTCCGTGGTCGCACAGCCGAGCAGCGGAATGGCGGCGGCGGCGAGCAGGCCGAGCGTGGCGAGGCGAGGCATGGCGATCTCCTGGTTCCGGGAATCGGCCAACGCGGCGCGCGGCGCAACGTTCATCGCCCTTGGCGGAACCGCTCCACCGCGGCCACCAGGGCGCGCCGCACCCCCGGCTCCAGCGCCGAGTGGCCCGCATCGGGGACCAGCGACAGCCGCGCCTGCGGCCATGCAGCCGCGAGTTCGAATGCGGTGCGGGGCGGACAGATCATGTCGTAGCGCCCCTGGACGATTTCCGCCGGAATCTTTGCCAGCCGGTGCATGTGCGCCAGAGTCCGTCGGGAGGCAGGAACAGGCCGTGGGCAAAATAGTGCGCCTCGATGCGGGCCAGGCCCAGCGCGGTGCGGTCCTGGGCAAAACTGCTGACCGTCTCGGGGCTGGGAAGCAGGGTGCTGCAGGACCCCTCGTACACGGACCAGGCCCGCGCGGCCGGCACGTGGATCGCCGGGTCCGGGTCGGTCAGGCGCCGGAGATAGCCGCCCAGAAGGTCGCCGCGTTCGTGCTCGGGAAGGTAGCCGGCAAACGCGGCGTGGGCGTCGGGGAACACGGCGGACAGGCCATGCAGGAACCAGTCGACCTCCGCCGGGCGGCCCAGAAACACGCCGCGCAGCACGCATGCCGACACCCGCTCGGGCACCGCCTGGGCGTAGGCCAGAGCGAGGGTGGACCCCCAGGAGCCGCCGAACAGCAGCCAGCGCGGCACGTCGAGGTGGCGGCGCAAAATTTCGATGTCGTGCACCAGGTCGGCGGTGGTGTTCTGGATCAGGCTGCCGAGCGGGCGCGAGCGGCCGGCGCCGCGCTGGTCAAAAATCACCAGGCGCCAGAACGCCGGGTCGAAGAAGCGGCGATGGACGGCGCCGGCGCCGGCCCCCGGGCCGCCGTGCAGGAACAGCACCGGGCTGCCGCGCGGGTTGCCGACCTGCTCCCAGTACATGACGTGGCCGGAGGACAGCGGCAGATAGCCGGTCTCGTACGGTCCGATCTCGGGAAACAGGTCGCCGCGGGGCATCGGCAAAATTACGCGAAAATCTTTGCGCGTGTAGCCTGTCGGGATGGAACGGGTGTGGATCGTGCTGGGCGGGATTCTGGGGGCCGGCGCCGTGGCGATGGCAGCGGTCGCGGCGCACGGATTCACGCAGCTGGACCCTGCTGCGCTGCAGCAGGTGCGCAGTGCGGTGCAGATGCAGGGCTGGCACGCGCTGGCGCTGCTGGCCGCCGGGCTCTGGGCACCGCGCGGCGGACGGCTCGCCCATGCGGCGGGGGCGGCGTTTGCAGTCGGCAGCGTTCTGTTCTGCGGCGCGATCTATGCGCTGGCGCTCGGCGGGGTTCGGATCGCCGCCGCGGCGCCCATCGGCGGACTGATTCTGATCGCGGGCTGGCTGCTGCTGGCGGCCTCCGGGCGCGGACGTCAGGATCGCGACCGCGCGCCATAGGCCGCTTGCACGCCAGCGCGGCCAGTTAGTTTCGATTACGGAACTATATAGACGTGCGTGGGCAGGCTCAGGAAGGGGTGGGTTTTCGGATCGGCTCCAGCATCCAGATGCCGCGCCACTTGCGCCACTCCGTGCCGGGCTCGGTCCACTTCGGCTTGCGCTTATACGGCTCGGTGCGGACCGGACGCTTTCGGAGCGGTTTGTCGGGAACCGGCGCAGCGGGGTCCGGTTCAGGTTCGGGCGGCCTGGCCCGGGCGGGCCGTTTCGGCGGCGGGGGCAGGATCGCCGGGTCGGGGACTACTCCCAGCATCCGGCAGAAGGGGCGGAGGATGCGCCCCACCTGAGGGGCGGTGCGGATCAGCTCCTGCATTCCGGGATCCGCCAGCAGCTGCTCCAGGTCCCCCTTGTAGGGCGCCACCCGCCACTGCCCCAGTTTTAGCAGCCAGGCGAACGGCTCGGGAAACGGGTGCTGTCGCTTTCGGGCTTCCCGTTTCCGGCCCCGGGGCGGCCGCGGCGGTGGCAGCGGACCCGCCTGGGCGCGGGCGGCAAGTGCTATGAACCTGAGCCGGAGGTTTTGCAGCCGGGTGCCGATCAGGTTCACCAGCTGCACGGCCAGGATATACACCCCGGACCTCCGGTCGGCCTCGTAGCGCTCCACCAGCCCCCGGGCCAGTCCGTGGGTGAACCGGATGAAGCGGTCGGAGAGGCTGGCGTCTGGTGGGAGGGATGGTGGCAGGCCGTAAAACCACATGTCAGAAGTACTAACGCACGGTAGCGGGCCAAGTCAAGGAGAATCTCCTATGGAGGTCGCGGCGCCAGAGGTCGTCGCCACGGCGGCTGAGGAAGCGACGCGCAGCATCCGGGCGGAAGCACGAAAGTCGGTGTGTTGGTGTGCCGTCACCACGGGTTAGCAGTAGGTTGTGCAGCGTATCTGAGGGCCTCTGGTCGAACCCGACGGTGTCAAGCGGGCGCTTCCGCCCGGCGCCGCGACCAACCCGGCGGTGGCGTGAGCCACAGCTGGAATTACGGCGCTGCTACTCCACTAGCCCGGGAAGCCGCATAATCCGGTTTATGGAAAGTCGGCGCTGCCCGCTTCGAGACCGGCCATCCCCACACGAGCGCGTTATTTGCCCGGCAGGAATTCCCGCAGCGATTTGATGGTGCCGGGCGCCGCACCGTCGAACGCAATGAGGTGTTCGGGTTCGGAAAAGCACCAAGCAAACGATCCCCAAGCAAGGCTTGCGACCGTCTTCTTGAAGGCCGCGTTATCGCGGCTCTGGAATGCGGTAAGAAACGCCGCCTGCTTGGGCTTGAAGCCGGCGTCAGTGATGAGCTTGAGCAGCGCCGCACGCCGCCTCTCATGAATTGGCCCATCGGTCGCCACCACTTCCACGAACACGAACAGCAACTCGCTGCCGGCGGTGTCGGCTAGGATGATATCGGGCAGCAGTTTCTCGGGGCTTATCTGGATGCCGAGCAACTGCAGCAGTTTATCGTACTTTTCGACTACCTTGCGGCCGCTCTCGGAGATCCACACGACGGCGGGATTCGTCAGAAAGCGCGGTGCAAAGATTTCCACCACGGCCTTGGTTATGACCGACGACAGGCCCGGCACCATCACGCGACCTTCGCCGCTCGGCAGCATCACGGGCACTTTCGCCTTGGCGCCGGCAGCAGCAACCTGCAGAACCTTGACCGTTGCGAGCGCGTTGGGCGTGAGATATTTTGCGCGCCAAGCGGCCGCCGCGGCCTTGAACGCTTGCAGCGTGAGCGACGGATCGAACAGCGCCGCCAAATCGCCGCGCAGCACATAACGCCCCTTGCTGGACGTGGTAGACACCAGCGGATTCACCAGCACGGCCCCAATCGGCACTAAGCCGTTCTTAAGGGCTTCGTCGCGGATCGATTCACGTGTGTTCTCGCGATACCAGCGGTCGGGCGGCTCGGGCGTGCCGGGTTTCTTTACCGCCGAAAGATAGGCTGCACGCTGGGCATCGCCGATCAAGGCCGCCTGGCTGTTGCCCATGCGGTAAACGAATTTCGGCGCCAGCCATTCACCGCCCTCAGTCGCGCCGACATACAGCATGACATAGATCGTGCGTGCGGCGGCGAGGCCGGTGCATTTGCTGCGCTCCGGCGTTCCGTCGGGAAAAATGATCTGCAGCCGCGCACGGATGCTTTCGACATCAAGCAGCGGCGGCAGCATCGGTAATTCCGTAGGCGGCCGCGATTGCGTTCTCGATGTCGGTGGCCGGTGCGCGCTCCTTGAGGAGCCGGGCGATCTTCCGCATGGTGACGGGGGTGGGCAGGGGCATCGCCTCAAGCTCGAATGCCGACACCGCGACCGAACCGCTGATGCAGCGGAACGCTGCGTCAGCGGCGGAACTGTTGAGAACTGCAGCGATCACGGCCGGCGGCACGGCCGGATTGGCTGCAGGCGAACGGATCATATTGAGGTGGTTTTCGATTATGACGCCGCCGCTGTGTTTCTTGATGAAGCTTTCGGGCAGTTCGGCGGCGATGAGGCGCCTGTCCTGCTCCTTGGCAGTCGTGCGCTGGAGCAGAACGCAGGCGTGCTCGATTATAAGCCAATCGTCCTCAGGCGCGTTCGGCGCAAACCACGCTTTATGATTGCGACGGTCGGCGCGCCAGATGAAACGTCCATCGCTGGTGACGGCCTCGGCCCAGATGACCGGCAGCGTCCCGAACGCATGTTCCGCACGGAACTGCGGCTTGTGCCGGTTCCAGACCAGAGGGCCGGTCGAAACGCCGTACCCATAGCTTGCCAGCCGAAATTTCATCCCGCGTAGGCGCGCGGCCAGATCCGCTTGATCGGCGGTGCGCGCCAGCAGCCAAGGTGCGTTGCGGTCTCTGGGTAGCGAAAATCTGCCGGCGACGGTGATCGTCCCTTCATTGCGGCCGTTGCCGCCGGTGAGCGGGCCGCGTGCGTCGATGGCGACGAAGCGGACGGTTCCGCTGCGCGAGCGTCGGCCCTTGCGGTATGTCGCCAGCATCGTCTCCTGCAGCGCGTCTTCGAAGATGCCCGACCGCTCGGTGACGAAAGTTATCTCATGCGGCGGCGCTTCCTTGACCAAAAGCGCGCGCAGCGATCGGTAGTAGAGTCCCGAGAGCATCGAAGTCGGCATCACATACGCCACGACGCCCCGCTTCTTGGCATAATGCAGGGCGGCATCGGTGAAGACGCCGTAAAGATTGGCGTGTCCATAGGTGCTGCGCGCGTAGAAGGCGCGCCGTTCCGGCGACAACGTGATCCGGCCGAACGGCACGTTGCTCGATACCAGATCGAAGGCGGCACGGTCTTTCTCCCGCACATCGAGACTGTCGCGCACATGCACGATAGCCGGCAGGCGCCTGCCGGCGGCGGCCTCTAGGTCATGCACGGCGAAATGCGTCGCGGTCTGTGCAAGCCAAGCGCCGAACGGATCGAGGTCGTAGCCGCGCAGGCGCGTGGCGATCTGGCTGAGAATGAGCGGGGGGTCGGTGCCGGCGAGCGCGGCGCGTATGCGCCGGATCATCTCGACCAGAAACGCGCCGCCCCCGGCGGACGGATCGAGACAGCGCGCGAGCCGCCAATCGATACCGGCGCGCTCCGCCATATCGAGCGTGTGCCGCACGATGTCGGGCGGGGTGTAGAATACACCATGATCGGCGCGGAAATCGGATGGCAGGGCGCTCGTGTAAATGCACCCGACTAAATAGACCGCCGCCACCGGCGTTTCGCTCACTAGGGCGGCTCCGAATTGCACGGCGACATCCGCCGCAGCTGCACCGAGGGGGATGAGCTGCACATCCTGCGGGGCTTCAAGCCCGGGGAGGTTTCGGTCGAGTGCAGCGGCATACGAGCGCGCGACGGCGAAGGTGAAGGATCGGGCGAAGGCAAGCCGGTCGTCGTCGCTTACCGTCGTGGCAAGGAGGCGGGCGACGCCGTGATCGATTGCCAGCGCCGTCGTGGGAGCGGCCGTTTCCCGCGCACCGTCCCGGCGTGCCGCAGGTTGCACCATGTTGCTGATCCCTCCCCGATTCGGTTCTCCCCGTTACCGGTTAGAATCCGATTTCGGCCCGCTTGTCGCGCAAAAAATGCAACCGCAGGGCGTGTCTCGCCCGTGAACGGCGGGGTTTTCCTAGCCCAGCCCTCATAGGCGGCTTTGCGATCTTGCGCCAACTGCTGCCCGATCATCGGCTTGGCGGTCGGTCACCGCCGCTCCACCCCCGTAGCGGAGGGTGCGTAATTTTGAGTTATGCATCGCGGACGTCCCAGCAGCGGCCGCTTGCTACACATGCTTGACTGTTATCTGAAAGAATGAAAAGCTTGTCGCTGCTAGTCGGAGTTCGCTCGTGGCCGGCTCGGCTCTTTCGAGCCGTGGGCGAGGACCCCCGGTCAGCCCGCCGTGACCGGCGCGGGCCGGCGCGTAAGGTCTCCCAGGCCGGCCAGCAGACCTTCGACCGAAATGTCCTCGTCGAGTTCCTCCCAATGCAGTCCGTTGCCGGACACGCTGATTCGGCAGGCTTGGCGCTGAGTGGGGGTCGCCTGAAGCAATTTGGGAAACCACGCGAGCGGAACACCCAACGGTGCGGCCATCCGACAGGTCGACCCACATCGTGTCTGCATCGAAGCGCAACGCTTCAGCCGAAGTGTTCATGCCACGTCCTCTCGATCAGCTCTTCAGTCGCCTTACCACGTCCAAAAGCTCGGCCTGGGTACGGCGGTCGAAGCCGATGCTTCGGGCGATCCGGATTTCCGGCTCCAGCCAGATCTTTGCATCCCTTGCTCGGAGGTAGCATGGACGTGCGACGGTTCGCGAGGATTTCCCTCATTTGAGAAAAAGTAGAAACGGATGCCCCGGTGGCGGAAGACGACCGGCACTATGAACTTTCGCGCACCGCCGCGCATACCCGCGCCACGTCCGCCTCGGTCAAATATGGATGCATCGGCAGGGCCAGGATGCGGGTAGCCAAGTCCTCGCTGACCGGCAAAGGCGAGCCGTCATGGGCGTGCGCGTACGCCGGCTGCAGATGCAGCGGTTTCGGGTAATAGATGGCGGTCGGCACCCCGGCTGCGCCGAGCTTTTCGCGAACACGGTCGCGGCACGCGGCGCCGGGCAGCAGGACGGAGTAGATCGCCCAGGCCGAGACGCTGTCCGGCACCCGCGCCGGCACCTGTACCGCGTTGCCCAGCCCCGTGTCATACATCCCGGCAACACGCTCCCGTGCGCGTAACTCGTCCTCGAACACCGACAGTTTCGCCAGCAGCACGGCTGCCTGCAATGTGTCGAGCCGGCCGTTCATGCCGGTGCGCAGCACCTCGTAGCGCGTGCTGCCCTCGCCGTGGCGTGCGCAGGCTGCGGTACAGCGCGGCGCGCTCCGCGCTCTCGGTCAGCAGCGCGCCGCCGTCGCCATAGGCACCCAGCGGTTTGGACGGGAAGAAACTGACCGCCGTGGCGTCGCCCCTGGTGCCGAGCCGCCGCCCGCCCAGCGACGCGCCAAAACTTTGCGCGCAATCGTCGAGCACAAAAAGATTTTCCCGGGCGGCGACGGCTTCCAGTGCGGGCCAGTCGGCCGGCTGGCCGAACAGGTCCACCCCGATCAGCGCGCGCGGCCGCAAAATGCCGCGCGCCCGCACCGCGTCGATGCGCGCCTGCAAATGCGCAGCGTCGATCTGGAACGTGTGCGGGTCGACATCGCAAAACACCGGCGTGGCACCCAGCAGCAGCGGCACCTCGGCGGTGGCGGTGTAGGTGAACGCCGGCAGAAACACCGCGTCGCCCGGACCCACGCCCTCCGCCATCAGCGCGATCTGCAGCGCATCGGTGCCGGAGCTGACCGCGACGCAGTGGGCCGCGCCGCAGAACGAGGCCAGCGCCGCCTCCAGCTCCGCCACCTCCGGTCCCAGAATGAACTGGCAGTGCGCCAGCACCGCATCGATGCGCCGGCGCAGCTCGGCGGCGATCCGCGCCTGCTGCGCGGGAAGGTCGAGGAAGCGCATCGGCGGCTGCACCAAAACGTCTATGCGCGCGCGGGCGTCGGTTGCCCCAGCACGGTGGGGAGCGGGACTGAAGCCACGGCAAGGCCCTCGCGGCGGGCCAGGGCCAGCACCGTGTCCAGGCCGGGGCCCTCCAGCGACGGGTCGGTGATCACCAGCGATTCCGGCGCATCCCCGGCACCGCGCAGCCGTGCCAGCACGTCCGGCGCGTCCTGCAGCCGGCCAAGCACCGGGCAGTTCTGGATGCGGCGTCCGGTCTGCGCCTCGCCGGCCGAGAGCAGCCCGACGGCGCGATACTGCGACGCGGAATCCGCCGCCAAGGCCGTCAGGAACAGGTCGGCGCCGTCCCCCGCCCCCAGCAGCAGCACCGGCCGCTTTTCCGGCGCCAATGGATGCGACGGCGATTCGCGCAGCAGCCGGTAGGCGATGCGCGGCATGCCCAGCAGCACCAGCAGGCACAGCGCGTGGCCCACCGGAAACGAGGGGCTTGGGAGAGGAATGCCGGCAAGATGCAGGCCGAGCGAAAACAGCGCGGCCCCCAAAATGCTGCTGGCGGCCACCCCCACCAGCTCGCCCAGCCCGGTGTAGCGCCAATATTGCAGCGAGAGCCGGAACGGCAGGCCGGCCACCAGCAGCGCGACCGCGCCCCAGGCCGAAAAGGCCACGAGGCCGAGCGGCGCGCGCTCGGGGGCGGCCAGCCAGTCGGCCAATGGCACGGAGAACGCCGCCAGCACGGCGTCCAGGCAGACGTTGACGGCGATCCGGAAAAAAGCCGGGCGGGTTGCCATGGCGCGCCTATAGCCCGGACTCCCGCGCCGCCGCTAATCAGCGGACATGACGCTGGCAGCGGTTTTGCGCCACCTGGCGTTCTGCGCCGGGCTGGCCCTGGTTTCGGCGCTGATGGTGCTGGCCATGCTGCAGACCGGCGTGGTGGACCGTCCCGATGCGCGCAAGGCGCACAGCAGACCGACGCCGAAGGGCGGCGGAGTGGGCGTGGTGGCGGCGTTCCTGCTGGGGATCGTGGTGCTGTACGGCTACGCGGATTTCGCGCGGCTGGCCGACGAATACTTTCGCGGCGTGATTCTGGCCGCGTTCCTGATCGCGTTGGTGTCGTACCTGGACGACCTGCGCGACTGGCCGTTCATGGTCAAACTGGGCGCACAGATCGTCGCTGCAATGGCCGCCATCGGCAGCGGGCTGTTCATCCGCGTGTTCCATGTGCCCTATGTCGGCGACGTGAATTTTGGCTGGCTCGGCGCGCTGGCGACGCTCGGGTGGATCCTGTTCGCCACCAACGCCATGAATTTCGTCGACGGACTGAACGGGCTGGCGGCGGGCGTGGCGCTGATTGCCTGCGCCTTCCTGGCCGGGATTGCCGGGGTGCAGGGCGGCTGGTTCGTGTATTTCGCCTCGCTGCTGCTGGCCTCGGGCCTGGTCGGTTTCCTGCCGTTCAACTTTCCGCACGCCCGCATCTTTCTGGGCGATGTCGGCAGCCAGTTCTGCGGCTTCATGCTGGCCGTGCTGGGCGTGGCGGCGGCCCGGTTCGATGCGGTGCCGCTGTCGTTCCTGCTGGTGCCGATGCTGCTGTCCGGCGTGCTGTTCGACGTGGCGTTCACCCTGGTGCGCCGCGTGCTCGCGGGCCAGAGCATCACGCGCGCACACCGCGGCTTCCTGTTCCAGGTGGCCCACCGCGCCGGCATGGATTCGCGCGCGATCACCGTCCTGCACTGGGGTTTTGCTGTGCTGGGCGGCATTGTCTGCGTGGGCTTCGTGGCAGCTCCCGGAATCTGGAAGGTTGGGCTCCCGTTCCTGGTGCTGCCGCCGCAACTGGTCTGGCTGGCCTATGTCGCGGTGCGGGCCCGCAGCGCCGGCATACGGGTCTGGTAGGGCACCCGGGCAAGCAGGGCGGCGCCAACCAGCAGGAACACGACAATCACTGCCATGCCGGCAGTCAGGCTTCCGGTCAGCCCGGTGACCAGGCTGAGCGCCAGCGGTCCCAGAAAACCGGTGACGCGCCCCGACAGGGCGAACAGGCCGAAATAGGCGCAGCGCGCCTCGGGCGGAGCGATCTGGGCCATGAGGCTGCGGCTGGCCGCCTGTGCCGGACCCACGAACAGGCCCAGCGCCGTCGCCAGCCACAGGAAAGTCGCACGCTGCTCCACCACAAGCACGGCGGTGCCAAAGGCGGCGAGCGCCAGCACGCTGGCGAGCGCCGTCGTCTTTGCCCCGATCCGGTCCTCCAGGAAGGCGAAGACCAAGGTTCCCAGACCGGCGGCGATCGTGAGGCGGATGCCGAACATCATCACGCCCGCTGCATCGAGCCCAAACCGCCCCGCGGCATAAATCCCGCCAAACGCGAACAATGCGATCAGGCCGTCGGTGTAGAAGGTGCGGGCCAGCAGGAACGTGCGCAGCCCGGGCTGGGTTATGGCATAGGCCCAGGTGCGGCACAGGTCGGCGATGCCGCCGCGGATCGCGGCACCCCAGGGCCGGCGGGAGGTCGCTTCCGGCACGAAAACCACCACCGGCCAGCCGAACGCCGCAATCCACAGCCCGGCCACAACTGCGCAGGCACGGACATGGTGAAAGCGCACGCGGTCGAGTCCCAGCGCGCCGGCGTGGCTCAGCAGCAGCAGGCAGAGGGACAGGCAGCACAGGCCGCCGGCATAGCCGGCACCCCAGGCCAGCATGGACAGGCGCCCAAGGCGTCCGGGACGGGCCAGACCGGGCAGCATGGCGTTGTAGAATACGGTCGCGATCTCGAACGCCACCGTCCCCACGACCACCAGCGAGAGGGCCCGCACGAGGTCGCCTGCATGAGGCCGCACCGTCCACAGCGCGAGCGTGGCCGCGACCATGATCGACGTGCAGATTGCCAGCATGAGCCGGCGGCGTCCGCCCCGGTCGGCGACAGCGCCGAGCGGCACCGCCAGGATGGCGATTACCAAACCGGCGACAGCTTGCGCCCCGGCCCACGCACTGGCCCCGCTCGCGGGGTTTTGGGCGACGGCCTGGGTCACGTAGGTGGCGACCACAAAGGTGGACACCACTGTGGAAAAAGCGCCGTAGCTCCAGTCGTACAGCACCCAGGATGCCACCGCCAAAGAACCGGGTTCAGGTTGCATGGCCCCCCTGCGTTGGCGCGCGTTGGCGGCAAAGCTATCCTCACCAGCGGCGTTTCGCACGCGTGTTCCGAAGGAGTGTTTTATGCGGCCAACCCGCTTTCTGTGTGCCCTGGCTCTGGCAGGTTTGCCGGCTTTCTGGAACGCCGCCCACGGCCAGCCGCAAAATCCGTCGTTCAACCTGCTGAACCGCGGTCCCTCGGCGATTACGCAACTGTATTTCACGCCGGCAGGCGATGCGAACTGGGGTCGCAACCGGCTGAACGGACGCGCAATCCCGCCCGGTGCCAGCTATGCCGCGCGCCGGCGCCTCGATGGCAACTGCATTTTTGATATTCGCGTGGTGTTCGCCGATGGGCGCATCGAGGATCGCCGCGATTTCAACACCTGCAACGTGGACGACGTCGCGTTCGGTCAGCCGCTGGCCGGGCCGCGATCCGCCGCAACCAAGCCGGCCGACGATCCGTCATTCCGGCTTATAAACCGCAGCGCTCAGCCCATCGCCGAGCTGTTTGCCACGCCGGCCGGGACCGGCACCTGGGGTCAGAACCGCCTCGATGCCGGGCCGCTGCCGCCGCAAGCCGACAAACTGGTGCATATCGACAAGCAGGGAACCTGTCTGTTCGACCTCCGGGTAGTCTTTGCCGACCACACCGCGCGCGAAAAGCACCGCACGGATCTGTGCCGCATCACCGACCTGCCGGTCCCCTGATATCCCGAGGCGAGGCACTCAGCCGTGCGCGGCGCGGCGCTGGGCGCTCTCCTGCGATCCGCTGCTGCGGCGCGGCGTGGCCGACGCGTCGCTCATGATGGAGCGGAGGTCGCGCAAGAACGCCGTACCCTTCAGCGTGCGCTGCACCAGCACGCTGCGGCGGTCCATCGGGTCCACCTTGCGACGGGCCAAATCGAGCTCGCCCAGGCGGTCCAGCGCCCGGGTAATCGCCGGTTTTGAGACGTTCAACTCGGCTGCCAGCCCGCGCACGGTATGCGCGCCCTCCTGCAGGTAGCAGGTCAGGAACACGCCCAACTGGCGCGCCGAGAGGTCGGGGCCGTCGCGGCGCACCAGCGCCACGGTGGTGTCGCGAAGAATGCTGACCAGATTGTCGGAACTGGGGGATGTTGCCATCGTAACTGTCCTTCCTCGGCTTGCGGGGTCCCGCACGCGCCGCGCTCGGCGCTGGAGCGATCGCTGCCCGTTCCCGGTGCAGCACCATTCATTACTAGGCTAGCCGGTGCCGAAGGTTGCAGGGTAATCCCGATTACGTTACCGGCCTGATTTGAGCCGCCGGCATTACCGCGATGTCATCGGCGATGGCGGCGGCAAGGGCGCGCAGGGTTTGTGCCTCGCCGCCTTCGGGCCGTCCGGGGCGAGTCGAATCGTTCCATGCATACAGATCCAGATGCGCCCAGCGCACGCTGGCGGCCACGAAGCGGCTCAGGAAAAGTGCCGCAGTTACGGCGCCGGCCGTCGGTTTGGAGGACACGTTGTTGAGGTCGGCCACGGGCTGTCGAGCCAACTGGCATAGCCGTCCCACAGCGGGAGCCTCCAGACCGGGTCGTGCATCCGCCGGCTCGCCTCAACCAGCCGGGTTGCGAAATCTTCATCATTACAAAATAACGCCGGGCAGGTCCGGGCCGAGGGCCACTCGGGCGGCGCCGGTCAATGTGGCGCAATCGATCAGCAGGGCGGGATGCTCGTCGGACGCCTCGGCCAGCAGGTCGGCCAGAACCAGCCTTCCCTCGGCATCGGTGTTGCCGACCTCCACCGACAGGCCACGCCGGGTCGCGATCACGTCCGAGGGCCGCATCGAGGCGCCGGAAATGCTGTTTTCCACGCAGCCTATACGCACGGCGAGCCGGATCGGCAGGTCTTCCTCCATGAGCACGCGGGCGACCCCGAGCACCATGGCCGCGCCCCCCATGTCTTTCTTCATGCGCAGCATGCCTGCCGAAGGCTTGATGTCGTAGCCGCCGGTGTCGAACACCACGCCCTTGCCGCACAGGCTGACCAACGGGCTGTCGGGTCCGGCGGCGCTGCCCTGCCAGCGGAAGCCGGCGACCACGGGAGGGCGCGCGGAACCACGCCCCACCGCGGCCACCGCCGGATATTTTTGGTCCAGCCCCTCGCCCTCGTGGCGGAACGAGGTCGCCCCGTACTGCCGGGCGAGTGCCGCCGCCGCATCCGCAAGTTCGGCGGGCCCCAAAAGATTGGCGGGGGTATTGACGAGGTCGCGCGCCATCCACACCGAGGCTGCGAGCGACAGCGCGTGGCGGTCAGCCTCGTTCGTTTCAAGCAACGCAGGACCGCGCTTCGGGGCTTTGAATTTTTGGAACGCATAGGCACCGAGGCAGAACCCTAGCACCGCACCCTCGCGGTCGTAATCGCCCGGCTCGAGCCGCCAAACCGTGCCGGACGGAAGCCGCAGGGCCAAATTGCCAAAAGCGTAAGGCGAACCATCGTCGCCGAGGCCAAGCACGGCGTCACCGATCCCGCCTTCGTCAGGCAGCAGGACGAGCTGGTTTTTCGAGGCATCGAAGCCGCTCGCCCGGAGGTAGGCGGCATGGCCTGCCGGCAAGCCGCCGAGAAGGCCGGCGAGTTGCTTGGGGCGCACCGAGCGCACGAGGTTCTTCGTGTCCCCGGGCGGCGTAACCGGGAGCGTCGCGTCCGACATCATGATCTGGATAGCACTCGCCGGCCGAGCGGGTCGTCAAGCCCGCCAGAGTCGTGCATGTCAGTCCTGTATGTCAGTCACCGAACAGGAGGCTTCCGCCAGTGTTCAGGGGCTCCTTTCAATCGAACTTCATCGCCTTTTCCAATTCGAGCGCCCGGTCCTGCGTCATGGAGCGAAGACATTCAGCTCCCTGGATTTGCCGGATCGAGCCTTCCTGCGATCCATAAAACCGGCAGTTGGCATCCCGGTACTGAATCCAGAGCCGTTGCGCCGCCTTCAGCGGATCTTGCTGGCCGGCATCGATGCGCTGCATCAGATTCTTGTAAGCCGCATTCAGCCGCTGATCCCAAAATTCGGTTTTGGCTTGCACGCAACCGACGGTGGCCAAGGTGTTGGGCTGATCCCCGCAGGGCTTGTAATCTGGCCCGAACATCTCCGCTCTCGCCGGTAGAGCGCACAGCAAAGCTGATGCGGCCGCCACCATCGTTAAAACAATGACGTGTTTCACAACGGACCCTCCTGGCTCATCGCCCCGCCAGCCATGGCCCGGCAACCGGCGACCCGGTTGGATGCCGGTAACGAGCTCACGCCCGTTCCGTATCACGCGGCTCCGCTACTTGCCCCATCAATGCCAGCTTCTCCACCTGCCGCACAAACGCCGCCGGGTCGCGCGGCGCCTCGCCATCCTGCACGCGCGCCACGTCCAGCAGCAGGCCTGCCATTTCGGTCAAAAAATCCTTGTCGTCCGAGTGCGACGCCAGCGCGGCAATCAGCTTGTGCCGCGGATTGATTTCGAGCGTGGGCGCTGCCTCGAACCCGCCGCGGCCGGCGCGGCGCAGCAACCGCTGCATCTGCAGGTCCGGGCCGCCGGACGCGGCCGCCAGCACGACGGCGCTGTCGACCAGCCGGTCGGTCGCACGCACATCGGAAACTGCGTCGCCCAGCGCCGTCTTTAAGCTTGCAATCAGCGCGGTCACATCCGCCGCCTCGTCGGTCGCTGCCGACTCCGGCGAAACCCCGGCGAGGTCCGCCGCACCCTGTGCCACGCTGCGGACCGGCTTGCCCTCGAACGTGCCGAGACGTTCGGGCCAGAACGCGTCGATCGGATCAGCCAACAACAGCACCTCCAGCCCCCGCGCGCGAAAACCCTCGACCTGCGCGGACCGGGACAGCGACTCGATACGGTCGCCTACCAAATAGTAGATCGCCTTCTGGTCGGGCTTCATCCGGGCCACGTAGTCGGCGAGCGTGGTCAAACCCTCAATCGAGGACGAGCGGAAGCGCAACAGACCGGCGATCTGTTCGCGGTGCTCCACATCCTCCCAGACCCCCTCTTTCAGGACGGAACCAAAATTTTCCCAGAACGGCGTGTACCGCTCGGCGTCTTTTGCGGCCGTCTTCAGCTCGGTCAGCACGCGGTTGGTCACCGCCTTGCGGATGCGCGCCAGCACCGGCGTCGCCTGGAGCATTTCGCGCGACACGTTCAGGGGCAGGTCCTCGGTGTCCACCACGCCCTGCACAAAGCGCAGCCAGGCGGGCAGCAGGTTGGCATGGTCGGTGATGAACATGCGCCGCACATGCAGGCGCACCCGCGACTCCCGCTCCTCCTCCACCGCCATGAACGGTTTGGCATCAGGAATGAACAGCAGGGCGTAGAATTCCAGCGCCCCCTCGGCGCGCCACTGCAAAGTGGCCCAGGGTTTTCCAAAGAAATTGCCCAGGTGTCGGTAGAACGCTTCCGCGTCCGCCTCGGTCACTTCGGATTTCGGCTTGCGCCACAGCGCGGTGCCTTCGTTGGCCGCCTCGTCCTTGCCGTCGCGGACGATGGTGATGGGCACGGTGATGTGCTCGGCCCATTTGCGCACGATCGCCTCCAGCCGCGCCGGCTCCAAAAATTCGTCGGCATCCGGCTTCATGCGCAGGAGCACGGTGGTGCCCGGCTGTTCGCGGCTCGCGGGCTCGATGGTAAAACTCCCGCCGCCGTCGCTGGCCCAGGTCCAGGCCGCCTCCGATCCGGCCCGGCGCGAAGTGACTTCGACGCGCTCGGCGACCATGAAGGCGGCGTAGAACCCGACGCCGAACTGACCGATCAGGCTGGGAATCTCTCCCTGCTTCGCCTTGCCGCCCGCGAGCGCCTCGCCGAACGCGCGGGTGCCGGAGCGGGCGATGGTGCCGAGGTTTTCCACCAGTTCGTCGTGCGACATGCCGATGCCGTCGTCGGCGATGGCCAGCGTCCGGGCCGGCTTGTCGGGCACGATGCGCACCCGCGCCTCGGTGGGGGGCGACAGTGCGGGTTCGGTCAGGCTCTCGAAGCGGCGGCGGTCGATGGCGTCGGCCGCGTTGGCGACCAGTTCGCGGAGAAAAATTTCACGTTCGGAGTAGAGGGAATGCACGACCAGGTCGAGCAGCCTCCCGACCTCGGCGCCAAAATCATGCTTTTCCGTAGCCGTCGTTTCGCTCACCGCCGTGCCTCCGCTGCCGCGCGGCGCATATGCGCAGCGGCAGGCGGAAGCTTCAATGCGCGGCGCGCGCCAGCATGCCGTCGGCGGTGCGATGAATGCCGCACTCGGTCTTGGCCAGACCGGCCCAGCGCCCGGCTCGGCCCTCCTCGTGGTGCGCCACCGGCCTGGTGCAGGGCGCACAGCCGATGGAGCGAAATCCCTTTGACGCGAGCGGGTGCGAGGGCAACCCGCGCCGGATATGTTCGGCGGCGATCTCGGCGGGGCTCCAGTCCGCCAGTGGGTTGAGTTTGACCCTGCCATCGATCCGCTCGAGTGCGGACAAGCCGGCGCGCGCAACGCTTTGGTAGCGCTTGCGGCCGCTCACCCAGGCAGCGAAGCCGTCAAGCGCCTGTTCAAGCGGCGCCACCTTGCGGATCGCGCAGCACGCGTCCGGGTTTTCGTCCGCCAGCGCAAGGTTCGAGTCGTTGGCCTCGAGGAGGTCGGCGTCGGGGTGCAGGCTGCGGACATTGCGAAGACCCAGGCGGCGGGTCAGGACCTCCCGATAGGCAAGCGTTTCGCTAAAATGCCGGCCAGTGTCGAGGAACAATACCGGCACAGAAGGGTCGATTTCGGCGGCCATGGACAGAAGCACGGCGGATTCCGTGCCGAATGATGAAACTACCGCTATCCGTCCGGGGAACACCTCCACCATGGCTGCATGCAGCAGCCCCATGCCGTCCAACGCGTCGAGAGCGTGGCTATCATCCGTCGCACCGTCGAACATTCCGGAACAGTGAGAGGCATAACCACGCAGCACAAGCGGGAATCTGACTGATACACATGCATAGCTGCAATGCAGATGACAAATTGCAGGTTCGCGGGGCGTGCGGCGTGCCAGAGCCCCGGCTTGCTTTTGCCGCTACGAGTCCCAACCATCGGACCATGTCGGGACTCGCTCCCCGGGTGCGCGCCGTGCTCGGGCCTACGAACACAGGCAAAACCCATTTGGCCATCGAGCGGCTTCTGGGCCACGCCTCGGGCATCATTGGCTTCCCCCTGCGCCTGCTCGCCCGCGAGAATTTTGACCGGATGGCGGCGCGAAAGGGGGCGAAACACGTCGCCCTGATCACCGGCGAGGAAAAGATCGTGCCGCCTGAGGCGCGCTGGTTTTCCTGCACCGTCGAAGCCATGCCGCTCGATCGGCATGCCGAGTTCCTGGCCGTGGACGAGATCCAGCTCTGCGCCGATCCCGACCGCGGCCACGTTTTCACCGATCGCCTGCTGCACGCCCGCGGGTTGGTGGAAACGATGTTTTTGGGGGCCGAGACGATCCGGCCGCTGCTGCACCGGCTGGTCCCGCAGGCGGAAATCGAAACCCGGCCGCGATTCAGCCAGCTCAGTTACGTGGGGCCGCAAAAACTGACCCGGCTGCCGCCGCGCTCGGCCGTGGTGGCATTCAGTGCCGCGGACGTCTACGCCATTGCCGAGTTGATCCGTCGCCGGCGCGGCGGCTGCGCGGTGGTCATGGGCCGCCTGTCGCCGCGGACGCGCAACGCCCAGGTGGCGCTGTACCAGAACAAGGAGGTGGATTTCCTGGTGGCGACCGACGCGGTCGGCATGGGGCTGAACATGGACGTGGACCATGTGGCCTTTGCCCGCCTGCAGAAATTCGACGGCAACCGGCCGCGCCCGCTGACCGCCGCCGAAGTGGCGCAGATCGCCGGCCGGGCCGGCCGGGGCATGCGCGACGGCACGTTTGGCACCACGGCCGAGTGCCCGCCGCTGGACGACGATCTGGTGGCGGACGTCGAGGCGCACAGTTTTGAACCGCTGGCGCAGTTGGCGTGGCGCAACAGCGATCTGGATTTCGCCTCGCTGGACGCGCTGCTCGCCGCGTTGCAGGCGCCCCCGCCCGGTCCCGGGCTGGTGCGCGGCAACGAGGCGACCGACCTGCAAACGCTGACCGCTTTGGCGCGGGAGCCCGAAATCCGCGATCTTGCGCGCGGAAGAAACCGGGTGCGGCTGCTGTGGGACGCGTGCCAGGTACCGGACTTCCGCAAACTGGCCGACGACAGCCACATGCGCCTCTGCGCCCGAATTTTTGGCCACGTCGCCCGCGACGGCGGCGTGCCGACCGACTGGATTTCTGCGCAGATCGCCGCCCTTTCCCGCGCGGACGGTGATCTCGACACGCTGATGCAGCGCCTGGCCGGGGTCCGCGTGTGGTCATACGTGGCGGCCCGGGCCGACTGGCTGCGCGACGCGGCGCACTGGCAGGGCCGGGCCCGCGAGGTGGAGGACTTGCTGTCCGACGCGCTGCACGAGCGGCTCACCACCCGTTTTGTCGACCGCCGCGCCGCGCATTTGATGCGCCGGCTGGAGGCGAGCGAGACCGAAGAGCTGGCGTCCGTCGTCACCAGACGCGGCGAGGTTCTGGTCGAGGGCCACTCTGTCGGCCATGTGGAGGGGCTCGGGTTCGTGCCCGACGCCGAGGCGGGCGGAGATGAACGCAAGCTGGTGCTCCGGGCCGCCCGGCGGGCGCTGCGCACCGAAATGCCGCGCCGGCTGCAGCAGTTGGAAGACGCTCCGGATACCGCGTTCGCCTTGGATGCAGACCTGCGCCTGAGTTGGGACGGCGTCCCGGTGGCGCGGCTGCGGCGGGGCCCGTCGGCGCTGCAACCGCGCATCGAAGTGGAGGCAAGCGAGTTCTTGGATGGCTCCCAGCGCGAGCGGGTGCGCGTGCGACTGCAGCGATTTCTCGACGGCCTCCTGGCCGAACTTTTGGGGCCGCTTGCATGCGGCCTCCGACGGGCGTCGGCTCCGGACCCGGTGTTGCGCGGACCGATGCACGTGCTGTTCGAGTGCATGGGGGTGGCGCCGGCGACGGTTGCCGCGTCCATTCCGGCCGCCAAGCGGGGGCGGCTCAAAGCGCTGGGCGTGAGCGCCGGCCGTTTTGGCCTGTTCATGCCCACCCTGCTGAAACCGCGGCCGGCGTTGATGCGGGCTCAGCTCTGGGGGCTGTGGCATGGCCAGCGAGTACCCTCGCTCCCGGGTCCCGGCACGGTCTCGCTGCCGCCGCCGACCGACTGGCCCGAAAACTTTGCCGAGGCGCAGGGCTGGGTGGCGGCCGGGCCGGTGCTGCTGCGCCTGGATGTTGCCGACCGTCTCGCCGCCGAACTGGCCTGGCTCAGTCGTGGCCGGCGCGTGCCGGTCCCGGGCGGCCTGGCATCCCGGTTGGGGACGAAATCGAATCTGCTGCCGGCGGTGCTGCATGGCCTGGGCATAAAACTGTTCCCGGCGCAGGTTTTGGGACCGGGAGAATTCGGTCCTCCCACCCCGGCCACGATGGCGGCACTGCGCCCGCGCCGGACTCCGGCCCCAACCCCGGTCGAGCACCGCCCCGAAGGAGCGTTTTCCGCTTTGGCGAGCCTGCGTCTCTAGCCGCCTGACCACAATGCGCTATGCCAAGGAGGGCCTTCCAGGGACCGCGGTTTGGCTGATCGGAGGTTTGGCGCGTTGTTAGCTCCGCACCATGCTCGAACGCCAGGGACCGAGGACGGGCGATGCACGATAGCTCCGACGACGCGCACCCCTCGGCCCACAGCCAGCGCGGCCTCGACTGGCTGACCTTTTTCATCGCCGACGTGCAGACCGGCTTCGGCCCGTTCGTGGCCGTCTATCTCGCGGCTCGGCATTGGCCGCAGGGCGAGGTTGGCCTCGTGCTCTCGGTCGGCGCCGTCGTGGGCGTGGTGAGCCAGCTTCCGGGCGGGGCCATCGTCGACGCCGCCGGCTCGAAGCGGCTGGTCATCGCGGTCGCACTCGGGATGATCGCGGCAGGGGCGCTCGTCTTCGCGTTCTGGCCGAGCTTCATCCCGATTATGGGCGCTGAAATCCTGCACGGCAGCACCGCCGGCCTGATCAAGCCATCGCTGGTGGCGGTCGGCCTGGGTCTCGTCGGCCATCGCGCCTTCAGCCGAAGGCTGGGCCGCAATCACCGCTACGATTCATTCGGCAACGCGCTGACCGCCGGCGGTATGGGCTTGCTGGGCCACTTCATCTCGAAGCAATGGACGTTCTTGTTTGCTGCTGCACTCTGTCTGCCCGCCTTGTTCTCGCTGAGCCGCATCGACGGTCGGGAAATCGACTATGCGCGTGCGCGGTCGGCATCGGAGCGCGACAAACCCCGCCGAAGCGGTGCACCTGTTGGACCTTTGCAAGAACCGCAACCTCCTTATCTTCGCCGGCTGCCTGGTGCTTTTCCAATTCGCGAATGCCTCGGTGATGCCGCTCGCCGGCGAACGTCTCGGACAGCAGCACCAGCACGAGTCCGAGCTGGTCACCTCGGCCCTCGTAATAGTGCCGCAGTTGGTCACGGCGCTGATCGCGACCTGGGTTGCCGGCCGCGCCGACGCCTGGGGGCGCAAGCCGCTGCTGCTTGCAGGGTTTGCAGTGCTGCCGGTTCGGGCGACCCTGTTCGCGCTGGTCGCGAACCCGTGGTTCCTGGTCCCTGTCCAGGCGCTCGGCGGACTGACGGCGGCCGTGATCGGCGTGCTGATGCCGCTGATCGTCGCCGACGTGACGCGCGGAACCGGCCGCTACAATCTCGCCCAGGGCGCGGTCGGAACTGCGACCGGCCTCGGCGCAGCCGCAAGCACCAGCGCGATCAGCTACGTCGGCCAGTTCTTCGGCTACACGGCGGGGATTCATCAGTTTGGCATGCGTGGCATTGATCGGACTGGGCGCCGTCTGGTGGTTCCTCCCGGAAACCCAGCCGGAGGAACACCGGCCGTGATCGAACGACCGATCTCCTGGATTCCCAGCCCATTCGCGATGGAGCCACCTGGCGGCGTCGCCTGCCATATCATGGGTGGGCTGTAGGAGCGTGCCGGGAACCGCGCCCATCGACGAGCGGCCTTGGCAGCGCCTGGACCACTGGCTCTGGTGCGCCCGTTTCATGCGCCATCGCGCCGATTGCAGCCGCTGGGTAGAAGCCGGCCTGCTGCGTCTCAACCGCGTGCCGGTAGGCAAACCGCATATGCGGTTGCGGGTCGGCGACGTGCTCACTCTGCCGTTTCCGGCCAATGTGAGGGTAGTCGAAGTAGTGGCGCTTACGTCGCGCCGCGGCCCGGCCCCGGTTGCGCATATGCTGTATCGCGAGATCACCGATGCGCCCGGCGGGACGGCCGACAGGGGTTGCGAGGGCAAGGCGGAGAGTTCATATCCCCCGCCCGAGCCGGGCCAGGCCAAGTCCGGCCATGCGGCCAGGAGTGGGTAATGACCTACGTCGTCATCGAGAGCTGCATTCGCTGCAAGTACATGGATTGCGTAGAAGTCTGTCCGGTCGATTGTTTCTACGTCGGCGAGAATATGCTGGTGATCCACCCGGACGAATGCATCGATTGCGGCGTTTGCGAGCCGGAATGCCCGGTCGAGGCCATTTTGCCCGACAGCGACGACCGCACTGCCGCGTGGGCCGAGCAGAACCGCGTCTTTGCGGGTC
This sequence comes from uncultured Pseudomonadota bacterium, assembly GCA_963822705.1. Taxonomy (GTDB): domain Bacteria; phylum Pseudomonadota; class Alphaproteobacteria; order Acetobacterales; family Acetobacteraceae; genus CAVRQM01. The sequence goes on along the minus strand of CAWGIX010000002.1, from coordinate 176,940 downwards.
AGTGGCCGAACATCACCCGCAAAGGCGAGCCGCCGCCCGACGCGGACGAATGGAAGGACAAGCCGGACAAGGCAAAACTGTTCTCGCCCGAGCCCGGGAAGCCCTGACCCGGGAGGCCGGCGCCGCGGATTAGGGCCTGATGTCCGTCATTTAACGGGCTTTCCCCCGTGACGGATGCTCGAATCCGTGTTACATACTGTGGAAACAAGGGAATCCGTAGGCACCTGCCAGCGTCCGGTTATGGACGGCAGCTACTGCGGTCGCCCCTTCTGGTTTGTCCCCGGAGGTTGTGGTTCGGCCGCGGCATCGTGACTGCCGAGCAGCGATGGACGCGTGGAGCAGCGGCGCAGATGGGCCGCATGGATGAGTGAGGTTGAGGAATGAAGGCTTCGGGAGTGTCCGCTCGCTTTGACCAACCCTCGTCACGCCGCCCGACGGTCAAACAGGTGGCCAAACCCGCGCCCAAGCGATCATCCAAGGCGGCGGCCAAGCCCGTGCCGAAGCGTGCTGCAAGGCCGCCCGCCAAGCCGGCGGCACGGATTACCTCGAAAACTCAAGCTGCGGCACCGGCCCGAAAGCCGGCACTCCCGGTCGCGCCGAAGCTACCCCGTGTTCGGCCTGCACCGGCACGAAAGGAACCAGTGCCCCCCTCAAAGTCTCCCGGCGCTGCCGCCGCGCCGGCTAACGTACCGGTCGGTCAGCCGGTTGCGAGCCGTCCCGCGCGGGATGCGACGCCCGCGCCCGCCAAGCCGTCGACCGTTGCCCAGCCTGCCCCCCGTTGCCGCGCGTACCGAGCGGTTCGTCGAATTCCATGCCCAAAGCAAGTCCTCCACCGCCCTCCCCGGTCGCTGCTTCCGAGCCCGCCGTGGCGGCAGCCCCGCTCCCCCGGCGGGTAGCAGAAGCGCAACCGACCGAGTCGGCCGCACCGTCCCCAGCTCCGACCACGAGCCAAGTCGCCGAGGCGGCAAGCCCTGCCGACCCCCTGCCCGCTCCGGTGCCCGGCCCGGTGGCGGTTGCAGCGCCTGCGGCGACCACCGCCGGCACAGTGCCCCACAGGCATGGCGGTCCTTCCGGTCCGGCTAATGGACGGCCAGTCGCAATTTCTCGCAACAGCGGAAAAGACGAGGTGTTCGCCGAAGGTGATCACGTCGTCTACCCAACCCATGGCGTGGGCCGGGTCGAGAAAATCGCCACGGAGGAGATCGCTGGCCACCGGCTGCAGCTGATCCACATCACGTTCGAAGAGAACCGGATGACACTGCGCGTTCCGGTGGACAAGGCGCGTAGCGCCGGCCTGCGCAAGCTGGCGACGCGGAAACTGTTCGATGACGCGCTAAACGTCCTGAAGGGGCGGGCGCGCATCAAGCGCACGATGTGGTCGCGCCGGGCGCAGGAGTACGAGGCGAAAATCAATTCCGGAGACCCGCTGGCAATTGCCGAAGTGGTCCGCGACCTGCACCGCAATGCCGGCCAGCCCGATCAGAGCTTTTCCGAGCGCCAGATCTATGAGGCGGCGATGGACCGGCTCGCTGCCGAGCTAGGCGCGCTGGACAAGACGGACAAGGCAACCGCCGCGACCAAACTGGGGGATTTCCTGAAGACGATCGTCTGAGTGCGACCGGTCAGGCTGCTTGCATTGCCTCGGCCACGTTGATCGCCAGATCGAAGCTCGTCAGCACCTCGGCATGACTCGATGAGTCGTTCATCCGCTCGATCGTATCGAACCCCCGCATCTTGGCAATCTGGCGCAGCAGGCCGAGCGCAACGGGCAGCGACTCGCCCGCGTGGAGTTGACGCGCAGCCGCCCGGAGGGCGCCGACCGCACAGTAGCGTCGGTTCGGTCGGTGGAATTGCCCGCGGATCCACTTGCCTTCGTCCCTGATCAGCGAGCGGGCGGTCCCTAGCAGGTGGGCGGGCGAGATTTCTTGAAACTTAACCGAGGCCGGTTTTGCCAAGGCCGCGACGCCTCGAAAACCGCGTTGCATCAAATCTCGGGCGGCTTCCCCAGCCCGCGCGAACGCTCGGCCCGGTGCCGGCCGCGATTGCGGGAAATTCAGCCCATCGAACGGCATCTTGACCTCCCGATCTGGACGACTGGCTGGGCTCGCTCAGAACGCGAGCAGGCCCGGATCGAGTTGGCGTACGCTGCGGATGCAGGAGTGCACAAATGCGTGCGGGCCGGCTCCCGCCAGGCTCGCTGCGGCGACAGCAAGGCGCGGCTGGCGGCGTAAACAAATCCTACTTTCCGATGATCTTGAGTGCGATTTCGTGCCGGCTTTTTAGCGATGCAATAAATCCCTTGAAGTGGACCGGCACTCGCCCGATCGTGCCGGGACGGAGGAGCGCGCCAAAGCGCATCCCAGGGGAGAGAGAAACCACATGCATTACCGTCCCGGCTTGTTCGCGGCCCTCGCCGTCACGACTGCGCTTGCCTCGGTGGTGCTGGCCGCCGCCGCCCGTGCCGAGGACGACGCTGTTGCCGCGGCCGCTGCCGCGGCGGCGCGCTACGCCGGTCCCCAGACAACTTGGGAAGGCCCGACCTCGGCGCCCGCGCCGCAAAAAGGAAAATCCATCGTCTATCTGTCGGGCGACGAGCAGAACGACATTTCCCGCGAATACGGATTGTACATGAAGCAGGCGGCAGAACATCTCGGCTGGAAGCTGACCGTGATCGACGGCAAGGGCAGCCCCGCCACCTGGGTCGCCGGCTTCAACCAGGCGATTGCGCTAGCGCCTGACGGCATCGCCATCTTTGCGGACGCGAAAAGCCTGCAGGGTCCGATCCGGACCGCGACCGATAAGGGCATTACCGTGATCGGGCTGCACGCCGCCTCGCTGCCCGGACCGCAGCCCGACCTGCACCTGTTCGTCAACATACAGGAGGACCCGCGCGAGATCGGCAAGGCGGAAGCCGACTGGGCGATCGCCGACAGCAAGGGCACGGCACGAGTCGTCGTAGTGACCCACAACGAATACCAGATCGCCGCCACCAAATCCGGCGCCACGCGCGACATGATCGAGGCGTGCAAGGGCTGCAAGATGCTCGACTATGTCAATTTCCCGGCGTCGGAAGCGGCGCAGCGCATGCCGCAGCTGACTACCAGCTGGGTGCAGCGTTTTGGGCTGCCGATCTATGTCACCTCGGTGGGCGACAACGATCTGGATTTCGCGGTGCCCTCGTTGCGGGCGTCGGGCGTGAAGACGGACCAGGCAAAACTGATCGGCGCCGACGGCAACCGCTCCGCCTATGAGCGCATTCGCAAGGGAAACGAATACCAGACAGTGACGGTCTCCGAGCCGATCGAGTTGCAGGCCTATCAGGCGGTCGACGAGTTCAACCGCGCATTCGACAAGTCACCGCCGAGCGGTTTCGTACAGCCCCCCTATCTCGTTACGGCGCAAAACATCAACGAGGAAGGCGGTCCAAAAGACATTTTCGTGCCGGACAACAACTACAAGGAGCACTACCTGAGCATTTGGGGCCTGAAGTAGGACGCGTGGAAGCGGAGAACCTGCTTGCTGTCCATGGCGTCAGCAAGCGGTTCACCGCGACGCTGGCACTCGACGCGGTCGATTTCGACGTTCGCGCGGGCGAGATTCATGCGTTGCTGGGACAGAACGGCGCCGGCAAGTCGACGCTGATAAAAATCCTGGCCGGCGTGTACCCGCCGAGCGCCGGCACAATCAAGTGGCGCGGGCAGCCGGCCAACCCCGCGACGCACGCCCTGCCGATCTCTTTCATCCACCAGGATCTCGGCTTGGTGGACGCGATGACCGTAGCCGAGAACGTCGCCGTGCAGGCGGGCTATCCGCGCCGGTTCGGCCTGATCGACTGGCGCGGCGCCCGCCACGCGGCAAGCCGGGCACTGGCGGCGATGGGCAGCCGGGTCGATCCCGACAGCCGCGTCGTCGCCCTGTCCGCCGCGGACCGCTCCATCGTCGCCATCGCACGAGCGCTGGCGGTGCGATGCGAACTGCTGGTGCTGGACGAGCCGACCGCCGCATTGCCGGCCGCGGATGTCGAGCGTCTGCTGGCGACATTGCGCCGGCTACGCGCGAGCGGCATCGGCATGATCTACGTGACGCATAGACTGGACGAGGTGTTTCGCATTGCCGACCGCGTGACGGTGCTGCGCGACGGACGGCGCATCGACACGGTGCCGGTGAGCCAAACCTCGGCGCAGGAACTTGTGGTCAAAATTGTCGGACGCAGCGTGGCGGGGACAGAGATCGCGGCGGTGCCTGCGGATGCACAGCCGTTGCTGGCACTGCACGATGTGGTGGTGCCGCATGAGGAGGCCGGGCTGATCGGGCCGGTTTCGTTCTCGCTCCAATCGGGGGAAATTCTGGCGCTGGTGGGCCTGCGCGGGGCCGGTCATCATGCCGTGGGCCGGGCGCTGTTCGCGGCGCTGCCGATGCGGTCGGGGCGCGTGGAATTTCGCGGTCGAACCATCGCGCCGGCATCGCCGGCGGCAGCGATGTCCGCGGGGATCGGGTTCGTATCGAGCCGGCGCGGCGAGGAGAGCCTGGCCGCGGCGATGTCGGTGCGGGAAAACCTGTATCTGAACCCAAGCGCGCGGGAATCGCCCCGTTCACGCCGGTTTCGCCCCAACTCGAATTGCTGGCCGCGGAGCGCGCGCTGGCCCGCTTCTCGGTGCGCCCGCCGGATCCCTCGCGCCCGGTCATCACGCTGAGCGGCGGCAACCAGCAAAAGGTGGTGGTGGCGCGGTGGATGGAGGCACATATCCGCTTGCTGATTCTGGAAGAGCCGACCATCGGCGTGGATGTCGGCTCGAAGGCGGAAGTCTATCGCGACCTGAACGACGCGCTGCATGCCGGGATGGGCGTTCTGCTCATCTCCTCGGATTTCGAGGAAGTCGAGAAAATCGCCCACCGAGCCCTGGTGTTCAGCCGCGGGCAGGTTGTTGCCTCGATTCCGAGGCAGGAGATGACGGTGCAGCACCTCACCGCGCTAGCGGCCGGCGAGACTGAGTTTTTGGCAGCATGAGCGACGGCTCGACCGGCCGGCGGCCCCGGCGCGGCCTGTCGCACCTGGTTTCCACCTGGGGCCTGCTGGCGCTGCTGATCGCTCTGCTGGTGGTGTTCTCTGCGTTAAAACCGGATACGTTCCCAACCTATTTCAATTTTCGCTCCATCGTCAACAACAAATCGGTGCAGGCGATTCTTGCGCTTGCCGTATTCGTGCCGATGGCGGCGAACCATTTCGACCTCTCGGTTGGATTCTGCTGGGCATATCGCAGGTGCTGGTGATCGGACTGCAGGGCGATGGGCTGTCATGGCCGGAGGCCGCCGGGGTCGTGCTGCTGCTGGGTGCGGTCGTGGGCTTGGCCAACGGCGTGTTGGTGACCTTTGTCGGTATTGACAGTTTCATTGCCACGCTCGGTATGGGCACGCTGATCTATGGGCTCAACGAATGGTATACCGGCGGCCAGCAAGTGGTGGCCTCGCTGCCGGACAGTTTCTTGGCGATTTCCGGCGCGCTGGCCGGCATTCCATTGCCCGCGCTGTATGTCGCGATCATCGGCGGCATGCTGTTCGTGTTTTTCGAATACTTGCCGGCAGGCCGGTATCTGTACGTGCTGGGCGCCAGCCCGCGCACGGCGGAACTGAATGGCATTTCGGCCCGACGCTATGTGACCGGCGCGTTTCTGGCGGCGGGCGTGCTGGCGGCGTTCGCCGGCATCGTGCTGCAGTCGCAACTCGAGGTGGGGCAGAGTTCGGTCGGTCCGGAATATTTGCTGCCCGCGTTCACCGCGGCGCTGCTCGGGGCGACTTCCGTGAAACCGGGGCGGGTCAACGTGCTGGGCACGCTGCTCGCCGTCGGCGTGCTCGCCGTGACGGTGGCGGGATTGAACCAGCTCGGGGCGCCGTTTTTTGTCGAACCGATCTTTGACGGCGCCATGCTGATCCTGGCAGTGGGTCTGGCGGTCACGGCGGCCCGGCAGCGCACCCGCCTCGGCGTCGCGGCGGAAGCGGCCCAGACCGCCCCGGCGCAGCCAAGCCGGCCGAGTAGTACGCGAGCAGAGGCCAAAAACCGGCATCAGCCCACCAGTTCAGCTCGGCGCTCGACGCGCGACAGCATGCACCCGGGGCGGGCAGTGTGGACGTTCACGAAGGCTGTTCGCGGGTCGGTCAGGGCACGGTCGAGTGCAGCATCCACATCCGCGCCCGCACAAACCTGGCCCAGATCGTACACGCACTGGTCGGCATTGTCGTAAGCACGGACTGACAGAAGGACGCCTTGGCCGATGATCGGTGCGATCGTGTTCTCGGCCGAGAAACGAGGGCAGGCCTCGGCGTGAACAAAGATCGGGCTCGGGGTCCAATATATCCCATGCGGACGGGGGAGGTTGTACGAACCGAGAAGCACGACCTCGCCCGGCTTTGCAAAGCAAAGGCAGTGGCGGCAAGGGAAACCATTCGCATCCGTCGCTTCCATGCGCCGTAGCGTGTTGCCGCTGTCGTCCACGCCGGTTTGGCGGAAGCGGTCAGCGGTTTCCGTCGGAATCGGTATGCATTGAAGTGCGATCATGGTGACCTCCTGTGGTCACATGCTCGCCGATGTCCGGCGTGGCTCGCACTCCGCTCCTTGCTCTCGCACCACCGGCGCGCCGTTCGCTCCGCCTAACGCCGGTACGGCAGCGGCAGCATGGTGCGGACCGGCAGTTTCATCAGGCCGGTGAGGCCGGGCACGATCACCAGCGCGTCAGGATCGAAATCGCAGAACATCTCGCGGCAGGCGCCGCATGGCGGCACCACGGCCAAATCGCGATCCACCTCGTCCGGTTTGGGATGGCGCACCGCCACCACGGTCGCGACCGTGCCGTCGCCATCGATCACCGCCCGGCCGAACGCCACCGATTCCGCGCACACCGACAGCCGGCCCACCGTGGCGCCAATGTGGATGCCGGTAAAAATGCGCCCGTCGCGGCCACGGATCGCCGCACCGATAGTGTGCCAGAGCGGCCGGTAGTGGCGGCGCAGCACGGCATGCGCGGCCTCGATCAGGTCGAGATCGGCTTCGTCGAGCGGCAATCCCTCGGCCAGCATGCCAGCCGAGGCGTCCTGCGGGGGCGGAAAGATCAGTCGGCGGCCTCGGCTTCTTCGAGTTCGGGAGCTGCCAGCATGGTGTTGGCCACAGTGCCGGAGCGCTCGCGCACCCGCTTTTCGATCGCCTCGGCGACATCGGCGTGGTCGCGCAGAAACTGCTTTGCGTTTTCGCGGCCCTGGCCGATGCGCTGGCTGTCGTAGCTGAACCAGGACCCGGATTTTTCCACTACGCCCGCCTTTGCGCCCAGATCGATCAGCTCGCCGACCTTGCTGATCCCTTCGCCGAACATGATGTCGAACTCGACCTCGCGGAAGGGCGGGGCCAGCTTGTTCTTGACCACTTTCACCTTGGTCGAGTTGCCGACCACCGACTCGTGGTCCTTGATCGAGCCGGTACGACGGATTTCCAGACGCACGCTGGCATAGAATTTCAGCGCATTACCGCCGGTGGTGGTTTCCGGATTGCCGAACATCACGCCGATTTTCAGCCTTATCTGGTTCAGAAAGACCAGCATGGTGCTGCTGCGCGACACGCTGCCGGTGATTTTGCGCAGCGCCTGGCTCATCAGCCGCGCATGCAGGCCGACATGGGTGTCGCCCATCTCGCCTTCCAGTTCCGCGCGCGGCACCAGGGCGGCGACGCTGTCGATGACCAGCACGTCCACGGCTCCGGAGCGCACCAAAGTGTCGGCGATTTCCAAGGCCTGCTCGCCGGCATCGGGCTGGCTGATCAGCAGGTTGTCCACGTCCACGCCCAGTTTGCGCGCATAGATCGGGTCAAGCGCATGCTCGGCGTCGATGAAGGCGCAGGTGCCGCCGCGTTTCTGGGCTTCGGCGATGGCGTGCAAAGCCAGCGTGGTCTTGCCGGAACTTTCCGGGCCGTAGATTTCGACGATGCGCCCGCGCGGCAGGCCGCCGATGCCCAGCGCCAGGTCGAGCCCAAGCGAGCCGGAAGGGATGACCTCGATCTGCTCGTCGCCGGGCCGCGCGCCCAGGCGCATGATCGAGCCCTTTCCGAAAGCGCGCTCGATCTGCGACATGGCCGCATCCAGCGCCTTGTTCTTTTCCATACCATCCCCCGATCCGGCTAGAGCCAAAGCTGCGCCGGAAGAGCCGAGTTTGTCACGGCAGAGAACAGAGGCGCAACCCTGGCGTTAAGGATTTGTTCGTCATTTGTTCATCAATGTGCATCGGGCTTGGCTGGCTTGGCCCGCTTTGGGGCGTCAGTGGATTTCCCCGGCCTGCCGCAACGCGTCGCGCATCACCTCGGCGGAAAAGCCGGCGGCGCGGGCGAGGTCCAAAATGACCTTTTCCCGCCGCATCACCAGGTCGATCGCCGCCGGCAGTTTTGTCACCGCCTCCGCCGGCACCACCACCGCGCCGTGATAGTCGGCGTGGATCACGTCGCCGTCCTGCGCCAGCATGCCGAAAACGTTCACCTCGCACGCCATCTGCAGCAGATGCACATGGGCGTGGCTCGGGACCACGCCGGCCCCGATGATCTGGAACCCGGCATGCAGCATGTCCACGTCGCGGAACGAGCCGCTGGTGACGCAGCCGGCCACGCCGAGGCCGGCATGGACGGTGGACTGGACCTCGCCCCAGAAGGCGCCGAACCCGGGACGGTCGTCGATGTCCTGCAGCACGGCAATGGTCGGCAGATCACCCGCGGCCACATACTCGTACCACGCCTCTCGGCTCGGAATTTTTCCGCGCGGTTTTTCCTTCGAGCGGATCAGGCCGGTGCGCGCCAGACCGACGATCGGCGGCAGCGCGCGGTTGGCCGCCACCATCGGCACCGTGGTGAAACCGAGCGCGCGCCGCTCCGGCAGCACGATCTCCAGACCGTTGCAGATGGTCGGCGTGTCCCACTGGCGCAGCGCCTCGAGCTCGGCGCGGGTGAATGGCATCAGGGCTGGGAGAAAAAAACGACCCCGGCCCTCTCCCAGAGGGAGAGGGAGAAGTCTGCACCCTCTCCTTTTGGGAGAGGGCCGGGGTGAGGGTCCTCGACGCAACACGGCTCTACGCCATCGACGCGACGGCCCGGCGCGCCATGACGCCGACGAGATGCGCGCGATACTCCGCACTGCCGTGGATGTCGCTGTTCAGACCCTCCGCCGGCGTCGCGATCCCTTTCAGCGCGTCGGCGGAAAAATTCTTTTCCAGCGCCTGCTCAAAGGCCTTGTGCCGGAACACGCCGCCCTGGGCCGCCCCGGTCACCGCCACGCGCAGGCCCTTCGGCCCCTTGGCCACGAACACGCCCACCATGGCATAGCGCGACGCCGGGTTGTGGAACTTCGCGTAGTTCGATTTCTCCGGCACCGGAAACCGCACCTCCGTAATGATCTCGCCCGGCTGCAAGGCGGTGGCGAACATACCCTGAAAAAACTCGTCGGCGGGAATTTCACGCTTGTCCGTTTTGACCGTGGCGCCCAACGCCAGCAATGCGGACGGGTAGCAGGCCGACGGATCGTTATTGGCCACACTGCCGCCGATCGTGCCGCGGTGGCGCACCTGCACGTCGCCGATCATCGACGCCTGATACGCCAGACCCGGAATCAGACGTTTCACGTCCGGCGAGGCGGCGATCTCGCGATGCGTGGTCATCGCCCCGATCACGACCGTATTGCCGTCGACCCGGATGCCGGACAGGCCGAGTCCCGACAGATCAACCACCGTGGAAGGCTTGTTCAGCCGCTGTTTTAGCACCGGAATGAAGGTGTGGCCGCCGGCCAGTGCCTTGGCGTCCTCCTGTCCCAGCATTCTCGCCGCGTCGGCGACGTTTTGCGGCCGGGCGTAGGTGAACTCGTACATGTCGAGGGGTCTCCTTATTCGGCCGCCATGCGCGGGCGGCCCGCTTGCACGATCGACCAGATTTTCTGTGGTTCGGCCGGCATGTCGATATGGCGCACGCCGTAGTCGCGCAGCGCGTCGACCACGGCATTGATGACCGAAGGCGGCGAGCCGATGGCGCCCGTCTCCCCGCAGCCCTTGGAGCCGAGCGGGTTATGCGTGCACAGCGTGGTCTCGGTGGCCGTCTTGATGTTCGGCAGGTCGTCGGCGCGCGGCATCGTGTAGTCCATGAAGCTGCCGCTGACCAGTTGGCCGTGGGCGTCGTAGACGCATGTCTCCAGCAGCGCCTGGCCGATACCCTGGGCGACCCCTCCCTGCACCTGACCTTCGACGATCATCGGATTGATGACGCGGCCCAGATCGTCAACGGCTGTGAAATCCCAAAACTTTCACCATGCCGGTCTCGGGATCGATCTCCACCTCGCAGATGTGACAGCCTCCGGGATAGGTGAAATTTTTCGGATCGTAGAACGCGGTTTCTTCCAGCCCCGGTTCCAGCTCTTCGATCGGGTAGTTATGCGGCACGTAGGCGGTCAGCGCCACCTCGCCCAGCGTTTTTGACTTGTCAGTGCCGGCAACGGAGAACTTGCCTTCGTTGAACTCGATGTCGTCGGCCGACGCCTCCATCAGGTGCGCCGCGATCTTCTTGCCCTTGGCGATGATCTTGTCCATCGCCTTGACCATCGCCGATCCGCCCACCGCGAGGCTGCGGCTGCCATAGGTGCCCATGCCGAACGGAATCTTCGCGGTATCGCCGTGCACGACGTCCACCTGGGCGAACGGCACGCCCAATTGCTCCGCGACCAGTTGCGCGAATGTCGTCTCGTGGCCCTGGCCGTGGCTGTGCGAGCCGGTGAACACGGTCACGCTCCCGGTTGGATGCACGCGGATATTGGCCACTTCGTACAGTCCGGCCCGCGCGCCAAGCGCACCCGCCACTTTCGAGGGAGCGAGGCCGCAAGCCTCGACATAGGTCGATATGCCGATGCCGCGCAGCCGGCCTTTGCGGGCCGATTCGGCACGGCGCGCCTCGAATTCGCTCCACTTGGCGTGCTTCAGCGCGGCATTCAGGGTGGCGAAATAGTCGCCGCTGTCGTATTGCAGCGCCACCGGCGTCTGATACGGGAACGCCTCTTTCGGAATGAAATTGCGCTGCCGCAGTGCCACCCGGATCGAACCCCGTATCGTGCGCGATCACGTCGACCAGCCGCTCCAGCAGGAACGTCGCCTCCGGCCGGCCGGCCCCGCGATACGCGTCGACCGGCACGGTGTTGGTGAACACCGCCTTGACCTCGACGTAGATCGCCGGGGTTTTGTACACGCCGGCCAGCAGCGTGCCGTAGAGATAGGTCGGGATGGAGGTCGCGAACGTGGACAGGTAGGCGCCCATGTTGGCCAGCGTTTTCACCCGCAGCGCCAGAAAAATGCCCTCGGCGTCGAGCGCCATTTCGGCGTGGGTAACATGGTCGCGGCCATGCGCGTCGGACATGAACGCTTCGGTACGGTCGCACGTCCATTTCACCGGCCGGCCGAGTTTTCCCGCGGCCCACGTGACGATCGCTTCCTCCGCGTAATGGTAGATCTTGCTGCCAAAACCCCCGCCAACATCGGGGGCCACTACGCGCAGCTTGTGCTCCGGGATCTGCAGCACGAACGCGCCCATCAGCAGGCGGATCACGTGCGGGTTCTGGCTGGTGGTGTAGAGCGTGTAGTCGCCGCTGCTGGAATCAAACTCGCCGATCGCGGCGCGCGGCTCCATGGCGTTGGGCACCAGGCGGTTGTTGGTGACGTCCAGCTTCACCACTTTCGAGGCGCGGGCAAAAGCGGCGTCGACCGCAGCCTGGTCGCCCAGATGCCAGTCGTAGCAGATGTTGCCGGGTACGTTGTCGTGCACCGGCGGTGCGCCGGAGGCGAGGGCGTCGGTGACGCTGGCCACGGCGGGCAGAGCCTCGAGCTCCGGCTCGAGCCGTTCGGCCGCATCGCGGGCGCGCTCGCGGGTGTCGGCGATCACCACGGCGATCGGGTCGCCGACATGGCGCACCACGCCCTCGGCCAGCATCGGATGGCGCGGCTCGGCCATCGGGCTGCCGTCCTTGCTGTGGATCAGCCAGCCGCAAGGTATGCCGCCGAGCCCTTTGGTGTCCTCGCCGGTAAAAACCGCGACCACGCCGGGCGCGGCCAAGGCTGCCTTCGTGTTTATGCCGCGGATGCGCGCATGCGGCCGGTCGCTGCGCAGGATATAGGCATGCAGCTGGCCGGGCCGGTTGATGTCATCGACGTAGTGGCCGTGGCCGCTGATAAAACGCAAATCCTCCTTGCGCCGCACCGAGGCGCCGATCCCGTCATGCACCGCGTCCATCGCGCGCCTCCCCCTTTTGTTGCTGTGCGCCGCTATTCGGCAGCAGCGGCCAGCTGACGGCCGTGCATCAGCGGCCAAGCCGCCATCACCGCCTTGACGATGTTGTGGTAGCCGGTGCAGCGGCACAGATTGCCTTGCAGATCCTCCCGCACTTGCGTCTCGGTCAGGCCGTCGGGGTGCATGTTCACGATGTCGATGGCGCTCATCACCATGCCGGGCGTGCAGAATCCGCATTGCAGCGCATGGTGCTCGCGAAACATTTCCTGCATCGGATGCAGCGTGCCGTCAGGCGCGGCCAAGCCCTCGATCGTCGTGACCTGCGCGCCCTCGGCCTGCAGCGCCAGCACGGTGCAGGATTTCACGGATTTGCCATCGATATGCACCACGCAGGCGCCGCACTGGCTGGTGTCGCAGCCCACATGCGTGCCTGTGAGCCGCAGTTTTTCGCGCAGCAACTCAACAAGGAGCGTGCGGCCCTCGACCTCCGCCGTCGCCGTCTTGCCGTTCACCGTCAGCGTGACCTGAGGCACCGCGCCCTCCCCCAATATTCTTCATGACGCAAGCCGGCGCAGGCCGGAGCGAGGCGGAAAGTTGTCACCCGCGCCGAGGGCGGTCAAGGAGGCGAAGACGACCCGCCGATCCCGACCCGCGCTTCCCTCGGCACGCGCGCTCGTCTACGTGCCTCGCATGCTCGACACCCTGGTTCTGCGCGCGATTCCCGTCCGCCACCACATCCTCGCGGGCCAGATGCTCAGGTTCGGAGTGGTGGGCGTGTTCGGGTTCCTGGTGGATACGGCCATCGTATACCTGCTGCGGGCCAGTGTCGGGCTGTACTGGGCCGGTCTGGTGTCATTCCTGATCGCCGCCACCGCCAACTGGGGGTTGCACCGAGTCTGGACGTTTCGCGGGCTGGGTACCGGACCGCGGCATCGGCAATGGGCCAAGTTTTTAGCCGCCAACTTCCTCGGCTTCTTGCTCAACCGCGGGGCCTATGCGGGCCTGGTCACGTTCAGCGCCCTCTGCGCAGCCAACCCGGTCCTGGCCACCGGCGGCGGCGCCGTGGCCGGCATGGCCGTGAATTTCTTGCTGTCTCGACATCTGGTCTTCCGGTGAACCCGCCGGCCCCGCGAGTGGTGGTGCTGATCCCATGTTTCAACGAGGCGGTGGCAATCGGCAAGGTCGTCGCGGATTTCCAGGTGTCCCTTCCCGATGCACGCATAATCGTATTCGATAACAATTCCCGCGACGCCACGGCGGAAGTGGCCGCCGCTGCCGGCGCCGAGGTGCGACGCGAACGGCGCCAGGGCAAGGGGCATGTCATCCGTCGCGCCTTTGCCGATGTCGAAGCGGATGTCTACGTCCTCGTCGACGGCGACGACACTTACGACGCGACAGCGGCATCATCCATGGTGTCCATGCTTGTAAGCGAGCGGCTGGACATGGTGACGGGCGTGCGGGCGGGCGAGACGGTTGCGGCCTATCGGCGCGGGCATCGTTTCGGCAATCGCGCCTTGTCCGGGACGGTGCGCACCATATTCGGCGCCGGTGTGTCGGACATGCTGTCCGGTTATCGCGCGTTTAGCCGGCGCTTCGTCAAATCGTTTCCGGCAGCGGCTGGCGGATTCGAGACCGAGACGGAACTCACGGTGCACGCGCTGGAACTGCGCCTGCCCGTTGGCGAAGTGACGTCTGCCTACAAGGAACGGCCCGAAGGAAGCGCGTCAAAATTGCGCACTTACTCCGATGGGATGCGCATTGCGCGTACCATCCTGCTGCTCGTCAAAGAGGAGCGTCCGCTGCAGTTCTTTGCATTGGCCGCCACGGTCCTGCTGGTCGGGGGCCTGGCGCTCGGCTCACCCGTGGTGCTGGAGTTTCTGGCGACCCACAGGGTAGAACGCCTGCCCTCGGCGGTTGCAGCAACCGGTCTGGTATTGCTGTCGTTTCTTAGCCTGTCCAGCGGTCTGGTGCTTGACAGCGTCGCACGCGGGCGGCGCGAACAAAAGCGGCTCGCCTATCTCGCCATTCCCGGACCCCCTTGAGGCGCCGGCGCAATCTTGCGGTTGCAGTCGCCGGGTTTGCGACCTTTGTGAACCTGTACCCGCCGCAGGCGATCCTGCCGCTGCTGGCGGCGAGTTTTGGGATCGGCCTGCCGCAAACTTCGCTGTCGATCACCGTGCCGCTGTTCGCCGTCGCCACGGTGGCGCCCTTTGCGGGTGCAGTCAGCGATCGGCTCGGGCGCAAGCGGATCGTGGTAGTCGCCACCATCCTGCTTACGCTGCCCACGCTGCTGGTAGCGACAGCCCAAACCTTTGCGACCTTGCTGGCGTGGCGGTTTTTGCAGGGACTGCTGCTGCCGTTCATCTTTGCGGTGACGGTCGCTTACATCGCCGACGAGACCGAGGGCACGGAGGCGATCCAGACTACCGGCTTGTATGCATCCGGCACCATCGTCGGCGGTTTTTGCGGACGCTTTTTCGCAGGGATTCTGTCGGATTTTTTTGGCTGGCGCGCCGCGTTCGCCTCGCTCGCGGTGCTGACCGCCGCCGCCGCCGCGATCGTGGCAGCGCTGCTTCCGAAGGAGCGCCGGTTCCGGCCGATGCGCGGCGGTCTGGCGGTGATGCTGCGGGCGTATCGTGCGCACCTGCAAAATGCCCGCCTGCTGGCGACCTGCGCCGTCGGGTTCGGCATGCTGTTCTCGCTGGTGGCGAGTTTCACGTTCGTCAATTTCCGGCTTGCGGCGGCACCGTTCGATCTGGGGCCGGCGCAACAAGGTGCCGTGTTCGCGGTCTACCTGCTGGGTGCGGTAGCCGCCCCGCTCGCGGCACGGCTTGTTGCGGCGATCGGGAGGCGCCGAACGCTCGTCTACGCGGTGGCGGTCGGCATTGCGGGGCAGCTTCTGACGCTGCTCCCGTCGTTGACCGCCGTGATTGCGGGCCTGGGCGCCACCTGCATCGGCCTGTTCGTCACGCAGGCGCTGGCGCTGAGTTTTATCGGCACGGCGGCACGTCAGGCCCGCTCGGCTGCGGTCGGGCTATATGTGGCAATCTACTATGTCGGCGGCGCGCTCGGGGGCGTGGTGCCCATCCCGCTCTGGCAACATGCGGGCTGGCCAGGGGTCGTGGCCGAAGTGTGCGCCGTCATGGTCGCGATGGCCGCCATCGCGTGGCGGTTTTGGCGTCCGCTACCCAGCATGACGACGGCCTGACGACAGATTAACGACCGTCTGTCGCCGACCCGTTTAACGGCTGCAAAATGCCCATCGCCCGCATCCAGAGTTTTGCTTTTGCCGGCATCGAGGCGGTGCCGGTCGAGGTGCAGGTCCAGATCTCCTCGGGTCTTCCAGCCTTCCTGGTGGTCGGCCTCCCCGACAAGGCCGTCGGAGAAGCGCGAGAACGAGTGCGGGCGGCGCTGACCTCGATGGGGCTGTCCCTGCCGCCGCGCCGCGTGCTGATCAACCTCGCCCCCGCCGATTTGCTGAAGGAGGGGAGCCATTTCGACCTGCCGATCGCGCTCGCCGTGCTCGCCGCCATGGACATTCTGGGCCATGACGACCTCTCCGAGTACGCGGCGCTCGGCGAGTTGTCGCTCGATGGCGGCCTCAACCCGGTGGCCGGCGTGCTGCCGGCGGCGATGGCGGCGTCCGGGGCCGATCTTGGCCTGATCTGCCCGGCCAGCCAGGGCGGCGAAGCGGCCTGGGCCGGGCGCATCTCGATCCTGGCGCCGCCCGACCTGTTGTCGCTGGTCAACCATTTTCGCGGCACCCAGGTGCTGAATGCACCCGAGCCCGGCGGCATCGCCGAGGGAATCTCGGCCGCCGACATCGCCGACGTACGCGGGATGGAAACGTCGAAACGGGCGCTGGAGGTGGCGGCCGCCGGGGGGCACAACCTGTTGCTGGTGGGACCGCCGGGTTCGGGCAAATCGATGCTGGCGGCACGTCTGCCCGCACTTCTCCCGGATTTGTTGCCGCGCGAAGCGCTGGAAGTGAGCATGATCCACAGCGTGGCCGGCATGCTCGACGGCGGCAGGCTGGTGCAGCGCCCGCCGTACCGCGAGCCACACCACAGCGCCAGCCAGGCGGCGCTGACCGGCGGCGGCCAGCGCGCCAGGCCCGGCGAAGTGTCGCTGGCCCATCGCGGCGTGCTGTTTCTCGACGAGCTGCCGGAGTTTCCCCGCGTCGCCCTGGAGGCGCTCCGTCAGCCCATGGAGAGCGGCCGCACCACCGTTGCACGCGCCATGGCGCACATCACCTACCCGGCGCGATTCCAACTGATCGCGGCGATGAACCCCTGCCGCTGCGGCCATCTGGGCGACGCGGCGCGCGAGTGCGGGCGGGCGCCGCGCTGCGGCGAGGATTATCAGGGACGCATCAGCGGCCCGCTGCTCGATCGGATCGACCTGGCGGTTGCCGTGCAGCCGGTCGCCCCCGCCGAATTATCCCGCGCACCCACGGGGGAAAAGTCGGAGGTGGTGGCCGCCCGGGTGGCGGAGGCGCGAGCGCGTCAGCGGGAGCGGCTGGCCGACCGGCCGGGCGAGTCCACCAATGCCGAGGCTGATGTCGGCGGCTTCGTGCTCGCACCCGAGGCCAAGTCGCTGGCCGAGCAGGCGGCCGAGAAGCTGCGCTTGTCGCCGCGCGGCTATGCGCGCACCTTGCGCGTCGCCCGCAGCATCGCCGATCTGGCCGGAGCCGATACGGTCCGCCGCACCGATGTAGCCGAGGCGCTCAGCTACCGCATTCGCACGCCGGGGCGGGCGGGATGAGGGGCGGCGGATTGGCATCCGCCCTACGATGCGAGCTCCCTCGGTAGGGCGGACATTTGTCCGCCGCTTGCGCCGTCAGACCAAAAAGATCGCCATCAGGATCAGCAGCACCACGATCAAGGCTGCGGCCCAGAACACCAGTCCGGTAAAGAACGACCAGAATTTTTGGCGGTCGGCGAGGAAAGCGTCCTCCGTCAGGGGTGCCTGCGCTGTCGGAGGCGGGGCGTGGGCTTCAGCGGCACTCATGCTCTCATCTCGTTCCATGGGCCGGCAATTCTTGGCAGCGTGGCAGCCGCGAGGCAAGACCCGACGCGAATCTCGGTCGCTAGACTTCGTTTGGACCCCGCGGTGGCTGGTGCGGCGTTCGCGGCACTCCTATCTTCCGCAGCCCGCGATGGAGCCCCAGCCGAATGCCAAAACACCGCAAAGCCGTCCTTTTGCTCGCCCTTGGCTTGGCTTTTGGCCGGGTTTGGATCGGCCAGCCGGCCAGGGCCACGGATCTCGCGGCGCATCGAGCGGTGTACGACCTGAAACTTGCATCGTCGAAAGGCGGCAGCGTCACCGCGGCAACCGGCCGCATGGACTACGAAATGCTGGACGTGTGCGAGGGCTGGGCCACGCGCCAGCGGCTGGCCATGACGGTGACCAACAGCGACGGCCAGGACATCCAGATGCTGTCCGACTACACCACGTTCGAGAGCAAGGACGGCCTGAAACTGCGGTTTCGCATGCGCCAGACCACCGATCAGGCGGTGACCAGCGACGTCCAAGGCGATGCCACGCTGCAGGCGGGCGGCGGCACCGGGGAAGCGCACTTTACCCTGCCGCATGACAGCACCGAGCCGCTGCCGCGCGGGACGCTGTTTCCCACCATGCACACCGCCGCCTTGCTGACAGCGGCAGAGCAGGGCAAGAAAATGCTGGCCCTGCCGCTGTTCGATGGTACCACGGAAAAGGGCGCACAGGACAGTTTTATAATCGTCTCGAAATGGAGCGGACCCCAGCCCGACAAATGGCCCGCTCTCGCCAAGCTGCCGAGCGGACGATTCCACATCACGTTCTTCGACCGCGCCCCCAGCGCCACGGAACCGGACTACGAGGTATCGATGCGTTACTGGGCAAACGGCGTTGCCGACGATCTATCCATGGATTTCGGCGATTTCGTCATGGACGGCAAGATGCGTGAATTCAATCCCATGCCGGCGCACGGATGCTGAAAGTCCAGCGATGAACAAGCCCCTTGCGGCAGTAAAGGCTCCCGAAGTGGAGGTGGACAGGCATGCGACAGCCGCCGTAGCCCTTGGGGAAATCCTGGGCACGAGGCTCGATCATCTGCGAACCAACCAGTCGGCGGCTTCGTATGGAGACGCCGAGGGCGTGCATCAGATGCGGGTTGCGATCCGCCGTCTGCGCGCGGGCCTGGTCCTGTTCGATCCGCTATTGGAGCCGAGTTCTACCCAGCGATTCGAGCAGGAGTTACGGCGCATCGGCCAGATTTTTGGCGGCGCGCGCGACTGGGATGTGTTCTGCCTGGAGATGCTGCCCGCCTGCGCGGCGGAAACCGGGCAGCAAACGCCTATCGATCGTTTTCGCGAAATGGCCGAGCACCGGCGCCACGTCGCGCATGAAAGTTTCGTCCGGGAACTGGCCGGGTCCCGTTATACGCAAGTGATAAACGATCTCTCCTCCTGGGCTGCGGGCGAGCCCGCTGTGGCGCGGCACCGAAGCAGGCCTCTGCGCGATCTCGCACCTGACCTGCTTGCTCGTCTAGCGCGCAAGGTCGACCGGCGGGGCCGACATTTGCAGCGTCGGTCGACGGAGGAACTGCATGGGCTGCGCAAGTCGTTAAAAAAGCTCCGGTACGGTGCGGACGACTTGTCTCACCTGTTCGGCCCCAAGCGCGTCAAATCGTTCCGGCGTGGCTGCAAGGCATTGCAGGAGAATTTGGGGGAGGTGAACGACGCGGCTTCGGCGAGCAGGCTGGCGGAAGCGCTCCGGCCGACGCTCCGGCCGGAAGCGGCCGACACGGTCGAGATCATGGTCTCATGGTCGCACCATCGCCGTGACGCGGCAGTGCGCAATCTGCCGAAAGCCTGGGACGAGTTTCGCGACGCGCCCCGTTTCTGGGAGTGATTGCCCGGCACGCCGGCCGTAGGGCATGAAGCGCCGATCAGACAGCGCGCCGGCAATGGACAGATCAGATTTCTTGGAGAGCGGCGCGCGAGCCATGCCGCGCGACCAGCCGCATGGCGCGTCCCCGAATCCAGAGCCGATCCACCTCGATCGCGCCCCAGCCTTCCGGCAGAACCGTATCGGCCTCGCTCCATGTTGCGACCGGGCCGGCAGTCGGGCGCAGGCGTGGAAAACCCAACAGCAGGCTTATCAGAAACCCGCCGATATTCGCGAAGAACGGCCCCGCGCGGGGCTGATCGGGCACGCGCTCAGGGTGGTATTCCAGGGTCTGGGAAAAACGCCCACTCGTGAACTCGCCAAACCCCTCGTCCAACAGTTTCAAAGCCAGCCCACGCTGACCGGTCCGCGCAGCCCAGGCGCCAAACAGCGCCGACAGCATAGGACTTCCGATGTATTTCTCGGCCTGACCGAGATAGAAAGCCAACGTGGCCTGTTCCTCATCGGGGGAGAGGCGATAGCCGAGGGGCCAAATGCCCATCAGCGGATCGGGCGTGGCGCCTTTTTCCTCCTCCGCGCGAGTAGCCGTCGTGTGACGCAACGGCCTTTCCCAGACGGGGAACAACGATGTTGTGGGCGATGTCGCGCCAAAGCGGGTCAACAGCGCGGCCAAGCTGCTCCGCGGCGGCGAGGGCGCCCTTCAGTACTACCGAGCACGCCATATTGGTGAATGCGGCATTGTCGGCCGGCTGTTCCCGCTCGGCAATGCCCATCGAGGCGCGTACCTCAAAACCGCGCGCCGTTCTGACCGCTCGCGTCGTGATCCACTCGGCGACAGCGGCCAAGACCGGCCAGGCTTTTTCCTTGAGAAACTCTCGGTCGCCGCTGACATCCGCGTAGAAGCAGAACGCGCGGGCAACGTCGAGCGAGACGTGATCCTCGTGCCAGGCAGCGGTGCCGGGCAGCGGAGCGGCCTCATCACCGGTGGAGGGCGCACTTTCCCATGCAAACTGTGCCCCGCGGCGGCCCATGAGGCGCGCATTGCTGCGGGCAGCTCCCAAGGTTCGGAACCGGTAGTCCAGCAGGCCCGCGGCGGCGGTGGGCTGCAGCATGGTCAGCACCGGGACGACAAAAGCCTCAATGTCCCACATGACGTGACCATAATAGTAATGGTAGTCGTGCCAAGTCGCTAGCCCAAAGATCGAGGTGGAGGCAGGCGACGAAGAATGCGCTGAACTGTTCAGATAGAACACCGCTGCATCAGCCAGGGCTTGCCAGCGCGTATCCGCACCCGCGAGTCGAATGCGCCCTTTCCAGATCTCGCTCCAGGCTGCCCGGTTTTCGGTTCGGATTGCGTTGAATCCGTCGAAACGTCCCTTGGCGGCCAAACGGACAGCCTGGCGATCTGGATCGCGATGCAATACGCTCGGAACAAGGCTGAGATCTGACGCAGACGATAGCGTCGGCCGACAGCCGCGCGGAACCCGTAACAGGAGGTCAGCCGGTTTTCGCGCAACGCCGGTCGCTGCGGTTTGGGCGCATCACCCTCGACCCCGAGCAGTTCGGTGACATAGGCCAGGCCGATCATGCCGAGCGCGCCAGGGCTTTGCCAAAGCAATGAGCCGTCACAGGCCGGTTTGGGTTCGCCCGGGGTGGCGCGATCGTGACGCAGCACGCGACCCTGGACGGCGCTCGCGTCCAGCGCGCCCTCGAGGGTTACGTCGCAAGGATCGTCCAGTTCGAGGACGATTTCCTGACAAACCAAACTCGGACTGACCCGGCTGGCAAATGTCACGACTTCGATGCGCGCGCGGCATCCGCCGGCATGGAACACGAACCGGCTCGTGAGTTCAGCGGTGCCAAAGTCGTATTCTTGCTCGAGATCTTCTACTTGGCTTAGCAAGTCCGACAGGCGCACGCCGTTCAGGCCCAAATTGCCGGCCAGGGGGTATGGAGCAGAAGCTGCGGCTTCGATCTGGCGCTCCGGATTGAGGCCGGAGAAACCGCTGACGAGGGTCATGCCTGGCATCAGCGCCGTATCGCGCACCCGGAGACCGATCAGGCCGTTGGACACATAGGCGGGTAGTTCTACTTTGCCCGTCGTTCTGACGGAAGGCGGACTGATGGGCGCGGACATTACCGTCTCCGATCGGCCCACGGGCTGCCGGAGGCGGGGCCTGAACCGTGTAAAAAACATTCGTGCAGCAGGAGGGGACAAAGAGCCATGGCACCAAAAGTTGCAGGGCCCGCGTGCCCGCGATGCCCTCGGAGGGCGTTGATCCGGCTGCAACCTGCTCGGCGCCGCCCTGCTTCCCTGGCCTGGCATCTCCTATACCGGACTTTCCCGACCAATCTCAAACATTGCAACGTCAATTCGTCTCCGTCAGCCGACCCATCCGGAGGTCATCAAAGCGTGATGGAACTTCGTCTCCAACAACATGCTTTGGCGCGCACGGAGTGACAAAATGGCAATCTGGAGAGTGCATACGATGTATCTTTTCTCGCCTCTGCGGCGCAGATCTGGCGCCTGCGGTAGATGCGCGGCGGCCGTCGCTGGGACTGCGCTGGCGGGGCTGCTCCTCCTCCTGGCCGGCTGCGCCGCAGGTCCGCCCCCGGGCATCTCATCCGAAAGCTATTCGAATAACCACACTACAGCAGCCGGCGGGTTCGGCCTCGGTCCGGAGGACTTCAAATCGAACGGCGGGGCGTTTGGCCCGGATACGGCTGACCACTAGCAGATGGGCTGGGGCCATATCGTAACACAGCGTCGGAATGCCTCTTGATAGCCGCACTCAACGCGCGCTGCTACCTTGCAATGCTCAGCCGCGTACGGCGCCCAGTGTCAAGCCGCGCACGAGGTGACGCTGCACGAGCATCCCCAAGATGATCGACGGCACCAAGGAGACCATCGCGAGCGCGCTCGACTTCGCCGTACTGCGCGCCCTGAAAACTGATAAATGATCGAAACACGGTAGGCAATGTAAAGGCGTACCGGCTGGTCAGGATCAGCGCGAAAAAAAACTCGGTCCACACGGCGATGAACGCGAAGACGGCGGCCGCGGCAATGCCCGGCACGGCCAACGGCAAAGCGATGCGCAGGAAAGCCTGCCACCAGCTGCAGCCATCGACTCGCGCGGAATCCTCCAGCTCGCGCGGAATGGACCGGAAATACGCCAGCATCATCCACACGGTCAGCGGCAGCGTCATGACCGTGTAGACCAGCACCAGCCCGGACCGCGTGTCGTACAGGCCGTAATTGCGATACAGCAGGAAAATCGGCAGCCCGATGGCGACCGGCGGAAGGAAGCGTTGCGAGAGCACCCACATGGCCAGATGCCGCCCGCCGGTCCTGAACCGTGCCAGGCTATAGCCCATTGGAACGCCAAGCACGACGGACAGCAGCATCGCCCCAAGCGCCACGGTCAGACTGTTTGCCAGCCCCGTCAGCCCGCGGTACGCGTAGAGTGCGGCGACGTAGTGCACCAGCGTGGGGTGTTTCGGGAACCACACCGGTGGGACCGCCAGATAATCGTCGGACGGCTTTATGGACGTGATCGCCACCCAGTATAGCGGCACCAGCACGAACACCAGGAAGGCGCCGATCACGGCAAACCGGAGTACATCCGCCCGGCGGCGCCGTGGCGCGCTCATGCAGTGCTCTCGGTTTTCAGCATGCGGCTCACCAGAATGCCGATCACCGACGCCGTGAGGATCAAAAAGATCCAGCTACCAGCAGTTGCCTCGGACAGATGGAAATGCTGGAACCCGGTCTCGTACAGGAAGAATGAGGCGGTGTAGGTACTGGTCCCCGGCCCGCCTCCGGTCATCATGAAGATCACGTCGAACAGCTTGGTCGCATCCAGCAGCCGAAAGGTGATGGCCAGCAAAATCATCGGCGCCAGTTGCGGCAGCGTCACGTAGACAAAACCCTGCCACGCGCTGGCCCCATCGATCTGCGCCGCCTCGTACGGCTCGGGCGAAATCGCGCTCAGCCCTGCGAGCAGGATCACGAACATGAACGGAGTCCACTGCCAGGTGTCGGCCAGCACCAGGGCCACGAAATTCCAGGGGAACCCGCTCAGCCAGTTGATGGTCACGTCGTGGCCCAGTAGTTGGCTCAGCAGATAGTCGGTCGGGCCGAACGGGCGTTGCAGCAGCAGCGCCCAGAACTGGCCGACGATCACGGGGCTGATGAACAGCGGAATGATCAGGATCGAGGTTACGATGCCGCGCCCCCGAAACGGCCGCTCCATCGCCAACGCCAGGATGAGGCCGAGCGCGAATTCGATGCCGACATCGAGGGTGGCCAGCACCGCGGTGGTGACCAGGGAGGCTCGCGCAGTAGGGTCGGCGACGATTTGGGAGAAATTGCGGAAACCAACGAAAGCGTGGCCCGGCACCAGGAAATCGTAATTCACGAACGAGACCCAGAGCGAGTAGATCAGCGGATAGATCGACAGCGCCAGGATCAGGAGCGCTGCCGGCATCACCAGCAGCCACCCGATCCGACGCTCGATCCATTCGCCGCGCGCACGACCGAAGGCACGCCCCGGGATCACCGGAGGCGCGCCTAACGCCCGCACGCCCTGGGTCATCGCCGCTCGGTCAGGTCAGATGCACGGCCATGCCGAGCGACGCGATCGTGTGGTCGGCATAGCTGCCCGGCAGCTTCTTGAACTGCTCGTAGGAGGCACGCTGAGCGTCAACGCCGATCTTGTCAGTAATGGTATCCCACTCCGCCGCTGCTTTCTGCAACGCGGTCTTCGGGTCTGTGCCGGCCCAGACGGAAGTGCACATCTGGTCGAGGCTGAGCGCATAATCCTGCCAGCCGGGCATGATCATGTCGACCACGCCGGTGTTTGCCGAATTGGACAGCGTGATCAGATAATCTTTCGCCGCCGGCCACAGCGCGCGATACTGCGGCGAGGTGTAGTGCGAGATCCGATACGGGTCCCGCAGCGTATACGGCAGCATCACCCTGACCGTAGACACGGGTGGCGAGGTGACCCACTGCATGAACAGGTAGGCGGCCTCGGCGTTCTGCGAATCCGATGCCAGCGCCTTGACGTAGCCCGACGCCATCTCGCCGTTGCCGCCCGGCATCACGGCGTAGCCGACGTTGCCGGCAATCGACGAATGCGGCACGAAGTTGATGGCCTTGTCGCGTTGCGAGTAGTTCTCGCTCATGCGTCCGGTGGGCGGCCACGAGTAGAGCATGGCAGCTTTGCCCTGCAGCCACGTCGCCCATGCCGCCACCGCATCCAGATCGTCGTTGCCGGGCACGGAGCCTTTGTTGGCCGCCAGCATCTGCTGCAGGGTCTTGATGCCAGCCTCAGTGGCAAGCTGTGCCCGCATCTTATCATCGAAGAACACGCCGCCGTTGGCGCGGAACTCCTGCAAGAAGCCGAACTGATTGCCCGGACTGCCGGCTTTGCGGAAGTGAGCGGCGCCATACACATTGGGCGCCATCTGCGCGCTGATGAACTGCGCCGTCTCCGCATACTCGTCCCAAGTCTGGGGCACCCGCAGATCGCGGTTGAATTTTTGCTGATAGGCCGCCCGCAGTTTGGAATCTTCGAACACGTCGCGGCGGTAATACAGGCACAATTGGTCGCCGTCGTCGAACATGCCCCAGCGCTTGCCCTTGTAGGTCGGCAGCGACTTGTACAGCGGATGGTAGTCCTCCAGATCAGCCTTGTTCATGTATTTGTCGACGTAATTATCGATCGGCGCGATCACGCCGCCATCGGCCAGCGACGGGATCCAGGCGGGCTCGATTTCGAGAATGTCGTAGGCCCCGGA
The DNA here is from genome assembly GCA_963822705.1 of uncultured Pseudomonadota bacterium. Classification (GTDB taxonomy): domain Bacteria; phylum Pseudomonadota; class Alphaproteobacteria; order Acetobacterales; family Acetobacteraceae; genus CAVRQM01. Next base: position 151,964 of record CAWGIX010000002.1, on the reverse strand, counting down.
TTGGGCGATGTGCTCGGCGATGGGCTTCGCGTACTGATCCGGATGCGAGAGCTCGATGACGTTGAAATCCATGCCCGTGAGCTGCTGCCAAAGCGGCCCCGAGAAATTGCGCGGCTCCAGCGCCTGCAGCCCGGCCTCATAGGTCATGCCCAACGTGACGCCTTTTATCTTCTTGGCGGCCTGCACTGCGCGGAACGCGGAGCCGTCCTGCGGGCCCTCGGTCGAGGCTTTCACCGCCGCCGCCTGCACCTGCCCCAGCGGCGTGTCGGAGGAGGCCAAGTCGACCGCCGCGCGAGCCACCCCTGAGGCGGCCATGCTGCCCAGCGTGGCGTAGCCGGCGGCGGCCAGCATCTGCCGAAGCACCGCGCGTCGGGAACGATCGCCGCGCAACCACGCGTCCAGTTCGCGGCTGAGAACGGGGTCGTCATAATTCATGGCAGCGTCTCCCTGGTTCGGCCTTCTTTCGCGGCCGTGTTGCGGTTTCGGGGATTGGCCCCGAGTCAGCGATCATCAGCGGTGTTTGGCGTGCTCGTGGAGGTCGAACCGGCGCACCAATACGTTCTGCACGATCGGATCGGTCCCAGCCTTGAAAGTCGCAAAATGGGGCGTGCGCAAATGCGCATCGAAGGCGCCGCGGTCGTCGTAGATTTCATACAGCGCCACGCGGTCCGCCACGCCTTCGGGCACCAGCACGTCGAACCGCCGGCATCCCGGCTCGTCGCGCACCGAGGACGCGGCGTTGACGGCAACAAGATCCAGAAAACGGCCGGCCGTGCCGGATTGCAGATCAAACTCGGCGATCACGACAAACCCGTCCGCCATGGCCGCTTCCCCAATTCCGGTCGTTTCCGCACACAAGCCTAGCGCATCCGCGACGGGAGGCAACGGGCGCGCCCGTAGTCACCACAGCGAGCCCTGGCGCGTGTCCGCACGCTTGCCCGCCGCCCGCGCGGCCACCTCGCCATCGGCAAAAGCGATCCGTAAATCAGCACCCGCCCGTACCGAACCGGCGGTGGTCAGCGGCCCGCCCGCGGCGTCAAAAACCGCCGCATAACCGCGGGCCAGCACGGCATAATGGGACAGCAACTCCAGCCGCCCCGCCTGACCGTCCAGCCGAGCCCGAGCCTCGCGCAACCGGGCGCGCAGCGGGGCGTCGGAAAATTTTGCCAGCACCGCCGAAGCTTCCGATGCCCGTTGCGCCGTCGCATGACGCAGCGCCGCATTCAGCCGGCCGGCGACGAGTTCGACGGCATGCCGGGCCGCCTGTAGCAAAGTCCTCGGATCGGGCAGCAGGCGCTCGGCCCGTTCCAGCGCCGTGCGGCGCTGCGCCATCAGGTTGGGCAGCGCCAGCTTGAGGCGCTCGCCGCGGTCGTCGGTGCGCTGGCGCGCCAATCCCAGCAGACCCGGCAGCGCGGCATTCAGATGGGCAGCGGCGAGGTTCACGTCATGTCGTCCCTGCCGCACCAAAGTCCTCGGATCAGGCAGCATGCGCTCGGCACGTTCCAGCGCCGTGCGGCGCTGCGCCAGCAAGTTGGGCAGCGCCAGCCTAAGGCGCTCGCCGCGGTCGTCGGTGCGCTGGCGCGCCAATCCTAGCAGGCCGGGCAAATCGGGCAGACCACGCGCCGCGCGCTCCAGATCGACGCGGCGGTGCCGCAGCACGGCCTGGGCGCAACTGGTCAGCGATGCGCCGAGCCGGACAATACCAGCGGCCAGCTCGACCCGTGCGGGAACAGCCATTTCCGCCGCCGCGGTAGGCGTTGGCGCGCGGCGGTCGGCTACGTGGTCGATCAGGGTCGTGTCGGTCTCGTGGCCCACCGCCGAAATCAGCGGGATCGGACAGAGTGCCGCGGCCCGAACCACCACCTCGTCGTTGAACGCGATCAAGTCTTCCAGACTGCCGCCGCCGCGCGCCACGATCAGCACGTCCGGCCGCGGCACCGCACCGTTCACCGGCAGCGCCGCAAAACCGCTGATCGCCGCAGCAATTTTTTGGGCCGCCCCCTCCCCCTGCACCGGCACCGGCCACAGCAGCACGCGGCGCGGAAAGCGGCGCGCGATGGTGGTGCGGATGTCGTGCAGCACGGCGCCGCTCTCGCTGGTCACCACGCCCACGACGCGCGGCAGCACCGGCAGGATGCGTTTCCTCGCAGCATCAAAGACGCCCTCGGCGGCAAGCCGCTTGCGCAGCGCCTCGATGCGCGCCAGCAGCGCGCCGATGCCGGCGTATTCCAGCCGGTCCACGCTCATCTGGTAGCTGGAGCGGTCGCCGTAGCCGGTGATCCGGCCGGTCGCCACCACCTCCACGCCGTTCTCCGGCCGCAGGCCGATGCGCGGCACGACCGAGGCCCAGGCCACGCAGGCCAGCTTGCACTTCTCCTCTTTCAGCGAAAAGTAGATGTGGCCGGACGGATAGGGCCGCAGCTCGGTGACTTCGCCGCGCACGCGCACGCGCCAAAAGGCGCCCTCCAGCGTCTTCTTCACCGCGCCGGAGATTTCGGCCACGGTATATTCGGGGATGTTGCTTGCGCGCGAAACGCCCGGGTCGTCCATGCGCGCAGCCTATGCTATCCGCCCCGCTTCCGACAGGGTTGGAGAAAAATGCGGGTTCTGGTGGTGGGCGGCGGCGGCCGAGAGCATGCGCTGTGCTGGGCGATTTCCGCGAGCCCGCTGCTCGAGAAATTGTGGTGCGCGCCGGGCAATCCCGGCACCGCCGAGCTGGCCCAGAACGTCGCGATCTCGGCCGGCGACAGTGCGGCGCTGGTGCGATTTGCCGAGGACAATGCCGTCGATCTGGTGGTGCCCGGGCCGGAGGCGTCGCTGGTGGCCGGACTGGCCGATGCGTTGGGATACGCGGGCATTGCGTGCTGCGGGCCGTCGGCGGCGGCGGCGCGGCTGGAGGGCAGCAAAAGTTTCGGCAAGGAAATATGCGACGCCGCCGGCATCCCGACCGCATTGTGGGAACGCTTTGACGACGCCCGCGCGGCACGGGATTTCGTGCGCCGCCGCGGCGCACCCATCGTCGTCAAGGCGGACGGGCTGGCAGCCGGAAAAGGCGTGGTGGTGGCCGGCACCATGGCGGAAGCCGAGCGGGCGATCGCGGATTTCCTGGATCACCGCCGCCTCGGAGATGCCGGCTCGAGCGTGGTGATCGAGGAGGTTCTGGCGGGCCAGGAAGTCAGCCTTTTTGCCCTGTGCGACGGCACGAACGCAATTCCGTTCGGCGCCGCGGTCGACCACAAGCGCGTGGGCGAGGGTGATACCGGCCCCAACACCGGAGGCATGGGCGCCTATGCGCCGCCGCCGATCCTGACGCCGGAGCTGCACCAGGCGGCCATGGACCAGATCGTGCGGCCCGCACTGGCCGAACTGGCGCGCCGCGGCACCCCGTTCCGCGGCATGCTGTTCGCAGGGCTGATGCTGACCGGCGAAGGCGCGAAACTGATCGAGTTCAACGTGCGGCTCGGCGACCCGGAAGCGCAGTGCCTGCTCCCGCTGCTGCAATCCGATTTGCTGCCCGCACTGGAAGCTGCCTGCAATGGAGCGCTGGATGCGTTCGCGCTGCGCTGGCGGCCGGCAGCGTCGGTAACGGTGGTGCTGGCGTCGCGAGGGTATCCGGGCGACGTGGTTCCCGGCGGTGCGATTACGGGGTTGGAACGTGCCGCGAGCGTGCCCGGCGCCACCGTGTTCCAGGCCGCGACGGAGCGACGCGGCGATGCGCTGGTGTCCGCGGGCGGTCGCGTGCTGAGCGTCGGCGCCACGGCGCCCACGCTGCGCGAGGCACGCGAAGCGGCCTACCGGGCGGTCGACGCGATCGATTTCCCCGGCGGGTTCTGCCGGCGCGATATCGGCGCGGCGGCTGCCACATGAGCGCGCTGCTGCGGTTTTACAAAGGCGAGGCCGCCGACAACCGCGGCCGCACCCTGGCGGAAATCCAGGCGTGGGACGACGCGCGACTGGAGGCAGTGCATGACTTCGTGCAATGGCTGTTCCCGCTGCCCGAGCGCAGCGCGTTCAATGCGTCAGCGCCGCTGCTGACGGCAGAGGACATCGCCACGTTCCGGACCGACCCGAAGCTGCGCAAAGCCTTGCAGGATTTGTTCGGGCGCATGCTGCGGTTCTACGGGTTCGAGTTTGACGAACCCCCTCCCACGATACGGCTCGCGCCGGACGGCGCTGACCGGCGCCGCCAATGGCTGACCCCTGGCAACCATAATTTCCTCCGGATCACGCGCATTTTGCGCAGCCTGCACCTCCTGGGCTTGCACGAGCATGCCAATGCGTTCCTGACCGCGCTGCTCGAGCTTTCCCGCACCCCGCACGGGCGGGTCATTCCGCCAACCACTCAGGACTATTGGCGAAGCGGCGCTGGTGATCCTGCCGACGACTGAGCCACGACATCGCGTCCGTGAGCATCAGTTGCCAAAACATTGTGCTCCGTGGCCCTCCGTCCCGACAAAACATCCTTAAGACCTTAGAGGCAAAATCGCCTGGCCACGCCGAGTGCAGCTCCCGCCCCGCCCGGTCGGACCGATTACGGACGGGGTAGAGGGTTGCAGCGAGTTTTCCGTCGCCATCAGCCAGGACGCAAAATGAACCTGATCGTCATGATTGTCACAGCCTGCCTCTCCGGCGGGGCGTGTCGCGACTTCCCGGTGCCGCTCGACGAATCGATCTCCATGCACATGTGCGTGCAGCAGGGCCAAATCGGTCTTGCGGAATGGGCGGCTGGTCATCCGGCTTATTCGATCCGCCGCTGGCGCTGCGAGACGGCGGGTCATCACGGTGCAGCATAGCGGGCGTACCGGTCGCCCGCTCAAGGCGGGAGGCCGCTTGCCCAAGCGCTTGACCCGGAGCGTGCGAGGCCGGCGGCGCTCCCGGCCGCCGGCAGCGCTTCACGGCCTGTGGCGCGCGTAGTGCGAGACAAACTCGTGCTGGGGAACCAGAAAAATCTCTGTCGGATCGGCGATACGCTGGACAATCCATCCCGCTTCGACGCGCTGCACCCGGCCGGAGGCGTGCAGTATCTCGGTCGGACCGTTCAGCGGTGCGGCGCGCGCCCGCAGCGAGGGTACGGTGAACGTCGACCGATATAAGCCCGCATCCTCGGGGTCCGGCTCATAGCCGCTCCACGCCAAGTCATCATCGATCTCGTCGAGACGTAACGGGTTGCACTGGTCCGCCGCCAGCACCAGACGACAATTGAACAGCTCCGCGGCGGTGAAATCGACGTGGATTGGATCGTCGATCACGGTGAGGTCTTTCAGGTCGGTCATTCATCCCCCGCTTCGGCGCGGCACCGGCCGCGCACACGATTGCACCCGCAACGTGAGCCCAAACCGTGAACGAGCGGTGAACGGATAGGCATGGTCCGACCAAGGCGGTCGGGTGGCGGCACCGATGCTGGAGGGCGCAGTGATCCTCATGGTATGCATCGACCGTCCGGAGCGGCGACGGCAAACGGACCAGCGGAGGCGACATTGGCAAGCGAAGCTGTTTCGATCCTCGTGCTCGGTCCCATGCCGACCTTCGCAGGCGAGGCTGTCAAGCCGGACGAAGGCACGGTGGCGCTGACGAAGCTCGTGCAGGAAATCGTGGCGGCACTGCAAAAACAGCATCCGACGATTGCCGATGCGCGGATCGTCGTCGACTCGCCGGATCTCGCGCTGAGCAATAACATTATCGCAAGTGTCCTGGATAAAGTCGAGAACGCGGACCTCGCCGTCATAGAGCTGACCGGCAATAGCCCAAATGTGCATTACGAACTCGGCATCGTGAACGCGCTGGGCCTGCCCTACATCGTGGTCACGAATGATCAGACGGTCTCGTTCTATTTCAGGAATTTTCAGGTACATCCCGGGGCTGGAAGCGAACCGTCGCCTCGATCTGAAGTTGACGGCCCATTACCTCCTCTACCAGAAGCTGCAGGCGTTCCTGACCAACGTTCCGGCCGTCAACCTCGCCGAAAATCCGGTCACCAGCTATTTCCGGCTGCCGATCATCGACATTTCCGGGCCGTCAGGGCTGGCGACCGGCTATTACGTCAATGCCCTGGCGCGCTTCGTGCGTAATCATGGCTTTTTCGACAATGCGTGCGAGGTGATTTGGAGCGATCCGCCGCCGGCCGGCTCGCCGCCGGATACCAAGCCCGCACCTCGCAGCAAGGATATGCGCATCAGCGATGTCGTTGCCGTACGGCCGCCAAGTCTGATGATGCGAAGCCACCGGGAAGACGACAGTCTGCTCGCCGACAGCCTGGAGCGGCTCGGGCTTTACCGCCGTCGGGCCACCATTCGCAGGCTACGCGACGAGCCGCCTGATCTGCGGGACTATGCGGGCGATTTTTTGGTGCGTTCGCAGGACAAGGGGGCGGCGGACTTCGTGCAGCCCGCGGTGCTCATCGAAATTCCGACCACCCTCTATGCGCTGCCGCACGCGCCGCGGCTGCGCAAGCTGCTGCCGCGCAATGACGCACTGCGGCTTCGCCGCCTGCGCGGCATGCTGGACAGTTTTGAGGCGGTGATGACACGGCAGATACAGACGGCGAGCAATCCCTACCAGGAAAGCCATTTCCATTTTATCTCTATCGAACAGCTTGGGCCGACGCTCCGGGAGATTGGAGTTTTGTAGGTCGGCGGCAGCTCAATCGCCGGCCCGCAATACGCCGAAAAACCCGCGCAGCAGCGCGGCGCACTCCGCCTCGCGCACGCCGCCCACCACCTCGGGCCGGTGCAGACATGTCGCCGCGTCGAACACGCGCGCGCCGTGATCGACTCCGCCGCCTTTTGGATCATAGGCGCCGAACACCAGCCGGCGCATCCGGAACAGGCTGCATGCCGCGGCGCACATCGCGCACGGTTCCAAGGTGACCACCAGGTCGCACCCGGTAAGGCGCGGCGACCGCAGTGCATGAGCGGCGGCGCGCATGGCCAGCAGTTCGGCATGAGCCGCGGCATCGCAGTCCGCCTCGGTTCGGTTACCGCAGGCCGCGAGCACGCTGCCGTCGGGCCCCAGCACCACGGCACCCACCGGCACCTCGCCGCGAGCCGCGGCCGCACGGGCCTGGTCCAGGGCCAGCGCCATCGCGTCCATGCGTCCTCCTCGCCTTGCCGGACCGGAACGAAGCCGGCCCTGCTTGCAGGGCACCGAAGCCTGCCCGATCCTGCCGCCGAAGGGGGTGGCATGGACAGTGAGCAAAAGGCGGACGGCGCCCCGCTCGGTCCGGGTGGACACTGGCGCAACTGGGTGGGCAACCAGTCGTGCCTGGCACGCCATCGCAATGCACCGCACTCGGAAGACGAGCTCGCGAGCCTGTTGGCGCTGGCCTCGCGGCGCGGCCTGAATACGCGAGTTGCGGGCTCCGGCCATTCCTTTACCCCGATCGTGGCTACGGGCGGCCTGCTGTTGAGCCTGGAACACCTGACCGGCATCCTCGCGGTGGACCACGACCGGAAGCGGGTCACGGTGGCGGCCGGTACGCGGATCGGCGATATCGGGCGCGCGCTGAAGGCGCTCGGCCTGTCGCTGATCAACCAGGGCGACATCGACTCCCAGGCGATCGCCGGAGCGCTGTCTACCGGCACGCACGGTACCGGCATCACGCTCGGCAACATGTCGTCGCAGGCACTTGGGATGCGGCTGGTGCAGCCCGACGGGTCGATCCTGGAGGTCAGCGAGGCCGATCTTGACCTGCTGCATGCGGCCCGGGTCTCGCTCGGCATGCTGGGAGCGGTCTCGGCCGTCACGCTGCAGGTGACCGACGCCTACAATCTACACGAAACCATATGGCGCGCCGACTTCGAAGAGTGCCTGGAGGCGCACGACGAACTGGCCGCGCGGAACCGGCATTTTGCGTTCTTCTGGTGCCCGGCCGAGGCATCGCGCGCACCTGTACTGCCTGCCCGACACGGCGGCGGCACCGCGGACGCGAACGCAGCGGGTTGCCGATGTGTGCGAAATGAAGATCATGAACATCACCGACGCGCCGCCCTTCGTCGCCGACCACGGCTTCGAAAAAATAGCGTATTCCTCCGAGGTTTATCCGATCGACTACGTGCCGAATTTCCACGAGCTGGAATACGCCATCCCCGTCGGGGACGGCCCCGCGGCGCTGCGCGAGGTGCGCGCGCTGATGCTGCAAAAACATACCGGCTGCATCTATCCCGTGGAATACCGTTTTGTCGCGGGCGACCCGGCCTGGATCAGCCCGTTCCATGAACGCGATAGCGTCACGATCTCGGTCTCCGGCGGCCCGGGCATGGACTATTGGCCGTACCTGCAGGATGTGGACGCGATCCTGCGACGCTACGCGGCGCGGCCGCACTGGGGCAAACTGCATTTTTCCCACGCCGACGACTTGCCTTCGCTGTTCCCAAAGTTCGAGGCGTTCCGCGACCTGCGCCGCCGCCTCGATCCGGAGGGACGTTTTCTCAACGACCATCTGCGCCAACTCTTCGCCTGACGGCGGCACGCGTAGCCTCGAGCGCTCGGGGTTGCTAGGAGGGCGGCATGTCCCCTCCTCTGATCGGCGTCACCTTGGACAGCGAGCCGGCCGGCGGTTGGTCGCGCTATCCCTGGTACGCGCTGCGCGCCAACTACGCCGAGGCGCTGGCTGCGGCCGGCGCGCTGCCGATGGCGCTGCCGCATCTGCCGACAATGGCCGAGACAATGCTGGATCGCATTGCCGGCCTGGTGGTGACCGGCGGCGCTTTTGACGTGGACCCGGCGCTGTACGGTGCCGCCGAGCGGCATGGCTCGGTCACGCTGAAACAGGCGCGCACCGAGGCCGAGCTGGCGCTGCTGCGCGGCGCGCTGCGGAGAAACATGCCGGTGCTGGGAATCTGCGGCGGCCAGCAATTGCTGGCCGTGGCGCTGGGCGGCACGCTGGTGCAGCACATCCCGGACGCGCTGGCCGAACCCGCTGGAGCACGAACAGAAAAATCCGCGCCACGAGGCCAGCCACGAGGTCGCCATCGCGCCCGATACGCTCCTGCATCGGATTGCCGGCACCGAAACTTTGGCGGTCAATTCCGCGCACCACCAGGCGGTGCGCGATGCCGGACGCGCCACAATCAACGCGACGGCGCCCGGATGGCGTGATCGAAGGAATCGAGCTTCCTGATGCAAAATTTGTGCTGGGCGTGCAATGGCACCCGGAATTCCACATCACACCAGACCGACCGCGCCATTTTTGACGCATTCGTGGCGGCCTGCCGTTGAGCGATGCGGTAGCCGACCGCGGCCCGCGCGGCGAGCGCATCGCCAAATTTTTGGCCCGCGCGGGCGTGGCCAGCCGTCGCGATGCGGAAAAGCTGGTGGCCGAGGGCAAGGTGCGGGTGAACAACGCGGCCGTCACCCATCCCGCCACGTTCGTGGCCGCGGGCGATCTGGTGACCGTCTCCGGCGCGCCGGTCGAGGCGCCGCAGCGGACCCGTCTGTGGCGCTATCATAAACCCGAAGGTCTGGTCACCACCCACCGCGACCCGAAGGGCCGGCCGACCGTCTTTGCGCACCTGCCGCAAAACTTGCCGCGCGTGGTCAGCGTCGGCCGGCTCGACCTGAACAGCGAGGGCTTGCTGTTGCTGACCAATGACGGCGCGCTGGCGCGCCAACTGGAACTGCCGTCCAACGGCTGGCTGCGGCGCTACCGCGTGCGCGTTTTCGGCAGTCCGACGCGACGGGCTGCTCGCGTCGCTGGCGCGCGGCGTGACGGTCGACGGGCGTGCGCTACGGCCCGATCGATGCCTCGGTGGATGCCCGAAAAGGCGACAACACCTGGCTATCGGTCAGCCTGCGCGAGGGCCGCAATCGCGAGGTGCGCCGCGTCATGGCGCATCTCGGCCTGTCGGTCAGCCGGCTGATCCGCGTCGCCTACGGCCCATTTCAGCTCGGCCACCTCCCCGGGGGCGCGGTGGAAGAAGTGCCCGGAAAAGTGCTGCGCGAGCAGTTGCCGTCGCAAAAAGCTTGAGGATCATCGCCGGCGCCTGGCGCGGCCGCAGACTGGTAACGCCGCCCGGCCAGGCGACCCGTCCCACCGCGGACCGGGTGCGCCAGGCCCTGTTCGACGCCCTGCTGCACGCGCCCTGGGGGGGCCGTGAGGTGATCGAGGGCAAAACGGTGCTGGACGCGTTCGCCGGCACGGGGGCGCTAGGGCTCGAGGCGGTGTCGCGAGGCGCCGGGCACGCCACGTTCATCGACCGCGATCGCGCGGCGCTCGCCGCAATCCGCGCCAATATCTCCGCGCTGCCGGGCCGAGGTCAGTCTGCACCGTGCTCGCCGCCGACGCGACCTCACCTGCCGCCGGCCCCAAAACCCTGCGACCTCGTGTTTCTGGACCCGCCCTATGCGTCGGACCTGGTCGGGCAAGCGCTGGCCGCCCTCGCGGCAAGAAATTGGCTAGCGCCCGGCGGCGTTGCTGGTCATCGAGACCGAACGCGGCGGGTCCGTCTTGGTGCCGGACTGCGACATGCTGCTGGACCGCACGCACGGCGCGGCCCGGCTGCTGGTGCTGCGACGGCAATCCGCGAAAGAGCCGCCGCGTTCTGACCCGGCATTGGGAGACCGCCATGAAGCTGCTCGCTTTCCTGTTGCTGGTCCTGCTGCCGCTGCCGGCTCGGGCCGCCGCGCACATTGTTGACCCCTGGCCGGACGCCGAGCAGGCCGCGCCGCAGACCGAGGTGCAGGACATCGACTCTGTCCAGCAGCGACCCCTTTACCCCCGCCGACATCTCGCGAGCCCGCCGGCGCACCGTGTCGGCGAAGACTGTTCTTGCCGCGCGGGGCAAAACCCGACCACGGCACGCCGGCGGTGGTGCTGCTGCACGGCTCGGCCGGGCTGATCGCCGAGCGCGGCGACCGCTACGGATACGAGCTGGCGGCCCAGGGCGTGGCCGTGCTGGTGGTCGCCACCTATGACAGCCGGCGCGATCTGGCCACCGACTTCATCGGTCGCGTGCTCAACATCACCGAAACGATGTTCGTGGCCGACGCCTATGCCGGGCTCCGCTACCTGGCCAGCCGGCCGGAAATCGACGCGCACCACGTCGTGGTGGCGGGGTTTTCCTATGGCGGCATGGCCGCGACCTACGCGCTGTACCGGCAGATGGCCGAGGCGTTGGCGCCGGACGGGCTGCGCTTCGCCGGCCACGTCGCCTATTACGCGCCCTGCATCGCCCGCTTTCGCGACAGCCGCACCAGCGGCGCCCCGCTACTGATGCTGTACGGCGGCAAAGACGAGCTGATCGATCCCGCCCGCTGCGCCCAGGTGGCGGCCGATCTGCGCGCCGGCGGCAGCGAGGTGACCATCATCGTCTACCCGGACGCGGTGCACCAATGGGACGGGTCGATGGCGCCACGCCTGATCGGCCGGCATCTGGCCGGGTGCAGTTTCATGGTGAACCGCGACGGCAGCGTGACGGACCGGCGCACCCTGCTGCCGATGAACGGGCCCTTCCTGCGCAAAATCATCTTGGGATTGTGCACCAGCAGCGACCCCTACCCGATCGGCCGCGACGACGCCGTGCGAGCAAAGTCGAACCGGGATTTTGGGCGCTTTTCTGGCGCGGGTGTTCGGGACGCCCGGCTGAGCCCTCCCCGCCTACGTCCCGCCCCCCGACGCGTCGCGTTTGACGGCCAAGCCCAGCCGCACGGCGAGCCGCCCCAAGCCCGACGGATCACGGCTCGCGTCCGCTTCGATGCTTCTGTAGCCGGGCTGGTGCAGCGTTGCCTGCACGCCGGCGGCATCCTCCGCAGTCGCAACGACAAACGTGCGCTCATCCGGGTCATCGAGCGATCCAGCTTTTTGGCTGATGGAAAGGACGGTGTCGATTTTCGGCAACACCCCCATGGTCACCGTGCCGCTCGGCGTCTCCGAGGCGGTCTCGTCGGCAAAACCCTCCGGCGAGCGAGACAGAAAGTCGACGCACCTCTGCATGCTCCTCAGCACGATAGGGACGATCGGCCCCTCCACGATCACCACGTCGCCGCGACCGTCGAGCTTGGCCACCGCCGCGCGGCACGCGCTCTCGCCCGACTCCCCGGTCGACATCGGCCCATTGGCGTCGACGGCCGGGTGTCCGACGGCCACCACGACGATGCCGGCCTTCTGGGCTTTGCGCAGCGCCGCACTCAAATGCGCCGGCTCGGCGGGGGTGAGCACGATCAGGTCCACGTGCTGATCGATCAAACTCTCGATCTGCAATGCCTGCCGCGCTGCCACGCCGTCGCCCGGTGCCGCCCTGACCGCCACCGCGGGATTGAGCGCCCGCGCCTCCGCCTCGGCGCCGCGGGCGACCGCGTCGGAAAACGGATCGCCCGACGAACCGACCGCAATGCCGATCGACCGCAGGTCGGCCGCTTGCGGCGGGGCCGGCGTGGCGGGCGCCTGCGCCGCAGGCGGCAGACCCGCGTTCGGCGGAGCGGGCCGCGAGCACCCGGCGGCCAGGAGCACCAGCGATGTCAGCAGGGCGCAACGGATGCTGCGTGTTGCCCCTCCCGCGGGGCCCGGACCGGAATGCGCCAAGTTCGAAACCTCCCGGCAATTTTGCGGCCCGAGAGTATGACGCTCCGATGCCGCCGCCAAATTTTGGCAGACGCTAGTCTAGGCTCCAGGCTCAACCATCAGCCGCATCGATCCGAAGCGGTCATTAGTGGCCGCGGCCAATTTGCGAAGACTGGCCGAACGCGGACGTTCGCTTCCTGGCAAGTTCCGAAGAAAAGGGGTCGTTTATCCCGGGCACGTCGGCGGCCCGGATGTCGTCCTGTTATCCTGTACCAGCCTTCGACGAACCGGCCCTCAAAAGGGAACCGCAATGCAGGGGTCTTGCGCTTTTCCTTTCATAACCATATATCGGTGAAAGAAAAACGTGAGGTCGGTCGTGAACGCTTCCAACGTTCATGTGCTCCATCGTCCTGCGGCACCTCCGGCCGCCTTTCTAGGGATGAGGCGCACAGCCTTTGGGGGCGCCGTTGCATGAGCGGCGTGGTCGCGCGGATCGTAGACGACCTCCGGACCCGCGGAGGTTTGAAAGGCTCCGACCTCGCCAACATCACCGACGTCTCTCCCGCAACCGTCTCCCGGTGGGCCGCCGGCAAGGCGTCGCCACATCCAAAGACGCAGCTGGTCATCTCGGACTTGCGCTACATCGTGGACCGGCTGGCGGAGTTCTACACGCCGGAGGAGACCCGGAATCTGGCTCTACGCGAAGCACCCCTTGATGGACGGCGCGCGGGCGATCGATCTCATTCATGCCGGCGGAGCGGATCGTGTTCTGGCCGTGATCGAAAGTTTGGCTGACGGAACGTATACCTAGGCGTGGCCGGCGCGGGGCGTCGTCACGATCGAGCGCTGCTCGACGCACTCGAGGCCACGGGCGCCGAGGCCTTCGCAGGCCCGACCTGGCGGGTGACCTCGCAGGGCCGCGATCCGCTCCGGGGCTCGACCGCGGGGGGCCGATGGTCTCCACCGGCGGAGTTCGAGGTGCTCTACACGAGCCTGACAGCGGCCGGCGCTCTGGCGGAGATCGGCTATCGGCTATCACTGGAGCCGGCCTGGCCCAGCCGGGCGCGGCACGATCTCCACCGCATCGTCGCGACAACCCAGAAGATCCTGCGTTTTGCCGACGTGAGCGCTCTCAAGCCGCTCGGTGTGGATGCACGGCGATACGCGGCATTCGATTACGGTGCCACCCAGGCGATCGCCGCAGCTGCAAACTTTTTGGAGTTCGATGGACTGATCGTTCCATCGGCGCGGGCCCCTGAACTCAATCTGGTGCTGTTCACGGAACGTCTGGATAGCGCGGCCGCGCTTACGGCGGCAGACACGCAGCCGGTTGACTGGGACGCTTGGCAGGCCAAGCAGTCCCGCGCGCGTTGACGATTTCCGGATCCGCTACGCCTCGTCCTCGAATTCCACGTTTCGATGCACGTAGGCGCTCATCAGCAGCCCGAACCCGGCCATCACCGTCAGCATCGCCGAACCGCCGTGGCTGATCAGCGGCAGCGGCACGCCGCCCACCGGAATGGTGCCCATCACCATCGCCACGTTGACGAACACATACATGAAGAAATTGGTTGCAATCCCCACCGCCACCAGCCGGCCGTACTGGTGGCGGCAGCGTAGCCCCATCACCACCGCCCCCAGCACGATCAGCATCATCAGCCCGAGTATCGCCAGCCCGCCCACAAAACCGAACACTTCCGCCAGCACGGTAAAGATGAAGTCGGTCTGCTTCTCGGGCAAAAAACTCAGGTTGCTGAGCGTGCCGTCGGGAATGCCCTTGCCGTACAGGCCGCCAAACCCGAGCGCGATGCGGCTCTGGATGATGTTGTAGCCGGCGCCCAGCGGGTCGCTCTCGGGATTGAGAAACGTGGTGATGCGGGCGCGCTGGTAGTCGTGCAGGTGATCGTAGGCGAGCGGTGCCGCCAGTGCGACCAGCCCCACCACCAGCAGCACCTTCCACCATCGCAAGCCCGCCGCCAAAAACATCGCGAACCCGAGTGCCGCGGTAATCACCGCCGTGCCGAGATTCGGCTCCTTCAGGATCAAGCCGACCGGCAGCAGCACGGCCAAGGCAGGCGGGACCAGGAACAGCGGCTTGCCCATCTGCTCCCACGAGGCACGGTGGAACCAGGCGGCGAGCGCCATGATCAGCGCCAGCTTCATGAACTCGCTGGGCTGCCACTGCATGCCGGCCAGTTCGATCCAGCGCTGCGCGCCCTTGCCGACATGTCCCATGCGGGCGACCAGCACCAGCAAGGCGAGGCTCGCCGCATAAGCCGGCCAGGACAGCCGGGCCAGCACGCGAATGTCGACCAGGGCGATCGCCAGCATCATGACCAGCCCCACCGCGAAGCGCAGGGCATGGCGGGTCGCGTACGGTTCCGACGCGCCTCCGGCCGCCGAATACAGCGCCGCGTAACCAACCCCGGCCAGCGCGCACAGCAGCAGCACGTAAAGCCAGCTGATCCGAAACAGCTTGCCCACAAGTCCGCGGGTCGATGCGCGAATCAGGCGGCGTTCGAGCACGCCGCTCATCGCAACGCCCGCGCGGAGGCGGCCATTGTCAGCCGGTCGCCACCCGTTGCGGCGGCGCCTTGTCGGAACCCTCGCGCGCAAGAGTTGCCAGCATGATGTCGCGCGCGATCGGCGCCGCCGCCTGGGCACCGGCATTGCCGTGCTCCACCACCACGGACAGCGCGTAGCGCGGCGCGTCGAACGGTGCGAACGCGACGAACAGCGCGTGCGGCCGCAGCTCCCATGGCAGGTTTTCGCTCTTGAAATCGCCGCTCTCGCGCAGTGCGCGCGACACCCGATGCACCTGCGTCGAGCCGGTCTTGCCCGCCAGTTGCACCCCCGGAATGTTCAGGCGGGCTTGCGGCGCGGTGCCGCCCGGCTCGTTGACCACCGCCCACATGCCCTCGCGCACGGCGTGCAGCTCCCGCTCGGGGAAGCCCATGCTGGGCCAGTCCTCGGCCCGGTTCCCGGTTTGCAGGGCCGGGCCGATGCATGCGGGTGAAATGCGGCTGCATCGCGCGCCCGGTGGCGATGCGCGCCGCCATGGTGCACAGCGACAGCGGCGTGAGCTGCAAGAAACCCTGGCCGATGCCATGCACGACGGTATCGCCGAGGTTCCAGGCTTTTCCCTGCTTCAGCCGCCAGGCCCGCGTCGGCACCAGCCCCTTGCGGGCGCCGGGCAGCTCGATGTCGAGCGGCACCCCCAGCCCGAACCTGTTGGCCATGGCGGCGATGCGGTCGATGCCGGTACGCAACGCCACATTGTAGAAGAACACGTCGCAGCTGTTTTTCAGCGCCGCCGTGCAGGTCGAGTTCGCCATGGCCATACTTCTTCCAGCAGTGGAACCGGGCGTTGCCGAGATCGAGGTAGCCCGGACAGTTGATGCCGTCATAGGGCGAGATGGCGCGCGCCTCGATGCCGGCCAGTGCGACCACCATCTTGAACGTGGAGCCGGGTGCGTACAACCCGGCCGCCGCCTTGTTGATCAGCGGCGCCTTGCGGTCCTTGGTCCACTCCACCCACTGCGCCTGCGACACGCCGGCATCGAACAGCGACGGATCGAAAGACGGGTTGCTGACCATCGCCAGCACCTCGCCGTTGCGGCAGTCCATCACCACCGAACTGGCGCTCTGGTCACCCAGCCGGTCGAGCACCTGCTGCTGCAACTCGCTGTCGACGGACAGCGTGATGTCCTGTCCCTGCTGGCCTTCCTGCCGGTCCAGTTCGCGGATCACCCGCCCGACCGCGTTTACCTCCAGCTGCACCGCACCGGCGCTGCCGCGCAGCTCGGGGTCCTGGTATTTTTCCACCCCGGCGCGGCCGACGCGGATGCCGGGCAATGCCAGCATCGGGTCGGACGCGACATCCGCGTCGTTGGGCGGCGCCACGTAGCCGACGACATGCGCCAGCAACGGCCCGAGCGGATACAATCTTGTCGTACCCGACATCGATCAAAATGCCCGGCAGGTCGGGGGCGTTCACCTCCAGTCCGGCCATGTCGTCCCAGGTCAAAAACTCGCGCACCATCAGCGGGATGTAGCGGCGATGGCGGCGCAGCTCGCGCTCGATGCGCGCGCGCTCATGGTCGGCGAGCGGAACGATGCGGGAAAAATTGTCGAGCGTGGCGCTCACGTCCTGGGTCTGCTCGGCCATCAGCAGCGCGCGCCAGTTCAGCTTGTTGTTGGCGACCACCGCGCCGGTGCGGTCGAACAGCCGCGCGCGGGGCGGGGCGGTCAGCCGGGTGCTGACGCGGTTGGTGTTGGCCAGCATGGCGTAGCGCTGCCCTTCGACCACCTGGACCTGGTACAGCTTTGCCCCCAGCAGTCCGAACGCGCCCACCTGCGCGCCGGCCACCAGCAGCGCACGGCGGGTGAATATGCCGGCTCGCTTGCCCTCGCCGCGGGTGCGCATCACGGTTCCCATCACGCGCGCTCCGGTTCGGCCAGCGTCTGGTGCGCCCGCCCGAGCAGGGTGGCAAGCGCCGGATACAGGCCGGCCGCAAACCCGGCCTGCAGCACGCCGGGACCTACGGGGTAGAGCCGGAGAAACAACAGCGAGGTGAGCGCCCACGCCAGTCCCGACGCCGCGGTGGCGATCGCGACAAAAGCCAGCCAGACCAGCACGAAACCCTGGCGCGCCAGTTTTCGCCGCCAACTTACCGCGGCGCCGTGCACCGCCAGCAGGACCAGCACGCCGACCCCCAACGGGTTGAAGCTCAGCAGATCGAGCAGCAGCCCCAGCAGAAAGACCACGGCCGGAGGCATGGAGGCCGGGCGGAACAGCGACCAGAAGAACACGCACGCGAGTGCCATGCAGGACGGCAGCACGGCGCGGCCGGGAATCGCCAGCGGCGCGCCGGAGACCAGGATCAGCAGCGCCGTGGTCGCGGCCGGAAAGGCGGATCGCGCCGCCATGTCGAGTTGACGCGCCAGGCTGGGCCGCGGGCGAATGCCGGGGAGGCGGTCCATCAGACGGACACCGTCAGCGATCGCCGCGAAAAGTGCCGACCACGCCGATGGTGGGCGACATGGGGCCGATGGGAACAACTTGGGCTTCGTGCTTCGGCGGCGCCGGGGCGGCGGCCATCAGTGCGGGTGCGGGAGCGGGTGGCGATCCGAGCAGCGGCTCCGGTGCTTTGGCCATGGACGCCTCGGGCGGCAGCACGCCACGCACGCCGTAATCGAAAAGCCGCACCACCTCCAACCGGTCCAGCCTTGCCAAGGGCTCCACTTCCGGCACGTTGCTGCTGCTGTAGTGGACCGTGCCCACCGGCAGGCCGGCCGGAAACGCGGCCGCTTCCGCGCTGGTCACCACCCGTTCGCCCTCGGCCGGCTGCACGCCCTCCGGCCAATACATGAGCCGGGGGCGCGGTCCGTTGGTGCCGGTTAGGATGGCCCGCGCGTGGCTGTTCTCGAGGCTCACGGGTATGCGGCTGTTGAGGTCGGTAATAAGCAGGATGCGCACGCTGCGCTCCCCCACCTCCGTCACCCGCCCCACCAAACCGCGATCGTCGAGCGCGATCTGGCCTTTGACGATACCGTGGTTCGGACCCGCCGAGAGCAGCACCGCGCGGGCGTAAACCCCGCCGGCATCCGCCACCACGCGCGCGGTGACATAGCCGGGAGCCGCGACCGGAATCCAGTGCAGCTGGGCTTTCAAGGTGGCGTTCTCGGCGTCCAGCGCCAGCGCCACGGATTGCCAGCGACGCAGCAATTCGTTCTCCTGGCGCAGCCGCGCATTTTCCGAGACCAGCACGAACAGACGCCGTGCGTCGTCCACGCCACTGCGCAGGCCGTCGAGCGGTTCGGCCAGCAACCCGTAGATCGGCGCCATCGTGTCCGCCAGCGCCATGCGCAGGCGCTCGGCCAGCAGGGCGTCGGCCTTGCCCAGCAGCATCAGGCCGAACGATGCGGTGACCAGAACCGGCAGGGTCAGGCGCGCCAGCGCCTGGCGCAGCGGGATGGACAGCCGGATCATGAGCGTGCGGACCTGCCGTGCATCCGCTTATTTATATACGGATTGTTGCTCTCTAATACATGGACGTCAGCACGTTGCGCAGGCGCTTCATCTCCTCCAGCGCCCGGCCGGTGCCGAGCGCCACGCACTGCAGGGCATCCTCCGCCACCACGACGGGCAGGCCGGTGGCTTCGCGGAGCACCTGATCCAGGCGGTTCAGCAGCGCCCCGCCGCCGGTCAGCACGATGCCCTTGTCGACGATGTCAGCGGCCAGCTCCGGCGGAGTATTCTCCAGAGCCACTTTGACCGCCTCTACGATGGCCGTGACGGGCTCGGCCAGGCTTTCGGCGATCTGCCGCTGGCCCACCTGCACCTCGCGGGGCACGCCGTTCATCAGGTCGCGACCCTTCACCACTCGTTGCGGACCCTCGCTATCCTCCCAGGGTGCGGCAGCGGCGCCGATATCCATCTTGATGCGCTCGGCCGAGGCCTCGCCGATCAGCAAATTGTAGTTGCGGCGGACGTAGCTGATGATCGCCTCGTCCATCTTGTCGCCGCCCACGCGCACGCTGCGCGCATAGACGATGCCGCCCAGCGAGATCACCGCCACCTCGGTGGTGCCGCCGCCCATGTCCACGACCATGCTTCCCGACGGCTCCGTGACCGGCAGGCCGGCGCCGATGGCCGCGGCCATGGGCTCCTCGATCAGCAACACACGACGCGCCCCGGCACTTTCGGCACTTTCCTGAATGGCGCGCCGCTCCACTGCGGTGGAGCCGGACGGCACGCATACGATGATCATCGGCGAGGCAAAACCGCGCCGGTTATGCACCTTGCGGATGAAGTGCTTGATCATTTCCTCGGCGACTTCGAAATCGGCGATCACGCCGTCGCGAAGGGGGCGGATGGCGGAAATATTCCCCGGCGTGCGGCCCAGCATGAGCTTGGCCTCCTCGCCCACCGCCAGCACCTGCTTCTTGCCGCGCACGTCGGCGATCGCCACCACCGACGGCTCGTCCAGCACCACGCCGCGTCCCTTGACGTAAACCAGCGTGTTGGCAGTGCCGAGATCGATGGCCATGTCGGCGGACATGAAGCCCAGCACCCGTGAGAACATACGGCAAACCTTCGCGTCAGAGCCGGCGCGTCAGGGCCGGGGAAAGCGGCTGGGCTTAGTCCCCCGCCACAGCGCCGGCAAGAGCCGCCGCGCGAGCGGGCTCACGAAGGTGTGAAGCGTTGTAGCGGGCACGGTCGCAATTGCCTCATTCCGGCCACGACTTTTTCAGGAGATGGTGCGTTTCTGGAGAGGTGTTCGACCACTCTGGAGCAACAATATGCGTAAGACCATCGTCACCGCTCTCGCCCTGCTTGGCTTGGGGCTCGGTGTTGCCGCGTGCGGGAACGATCCGGGCACCCGGGCCGTTACCGGTGGCCTGCTGGGAGCAGGCGCAGGCGCGGGTGTCGCCGCTGTCACCCATGGCAATGTTGGCGCCGGCGCGCTGATCGGCGGCGGGGTCGGGGCTGTGGGCGGCGCGGTCACCTCACCCTGAGCTATTCGAAACACAACAACCGAGGGATCCACGATGCTGAAAGTCTTTTCCGCGGCTCTTCTGCTTGCCTCGCTGGGCTTGGCCGCGTGCAACTCGACCGTGACGGGACCGCCCGCGACCGGAGCCTCGAGTAGCGCGCCGGAAGCCGCGGGCACCGCCGCCAGCGGCGGCGTAGGCGCCCAAAACTCCACGACCAAGTCCGGCAACACCGGGATCGGCGGAGGCGGCACCGGCGGCGGCAGTCCGTAACCCAGAACCGGGCCGGGCGAGCGTGGGCTGGCTGGCCCGGCCGACATGACAGAGAGCCTGAAAGGACCATGACGATGTCTCGCGCAATTTCCGCATCGCTCCTGGCTGCTTCGCTGGCGATCGGCCTTGCGGGATGCGGTTACAACCGAGGTGATCGTGCCGCGTCCGGCGCCCTGATCGGTGCCGGGGGTGGCGCGGTACTCGGCGCCATTGGCGGCAACGCCGGACTGGGCGCCCTGGCAGGTGCCGGCGCCGGGGCACTCACAGGCGCCCTGACCAGCGGCAACCAGCTCAACTTGGGCAGGCCGATCTGGCGCTAGGCGAGCGGTTATGCGGACAGCGCCTCCGGCGCGGTCCGCACGCGCTTCACCAGCAGCTTGTTGAGTGCGTGTACATACGCGCGGGCTGAGGCGACGATGGTGTCGGTATCCGACCCCTGCCCGTCAACCATCTTGCCATCCTCCTCCAGGCGGACGGTAACTCGCGCCTGCGCATCGGTGCCGTCGGTCACCGCGCCCACGGAAAACAGTTTTAGCGTGGCGTTGTGCGCGAATACCGCGCGTATGGCGTGGAACGTCGCATCCACCGGTCCGCTGCCGGTTGCCTCGGCCGCAATGATCTTGCCGTCCACCGACAATTCCAGCACGGCGCGCGGCGGCGCCTTGGAGCCGGCATGCAGATCCAGCGAGACGAAGCGGATGCGGTCGTGGTCGCGCATGACTTCGTCGTCGACCAACGCCATGATGTCTTCGTCGTAGACGACCTTTTTGCGGTCGGCCACGTCCTTGAAACGGCGGAACGCATCGTTCAGCTGGTTGTCGCCGATTTCGCCGTAGCCAAGGGCGCGCAACTTGTCACGGAACGCGGCGCGTCCGGAATGCTTGCCCAACACCAGCGACGAGCGCTGCCAGCCCACGCTCTCGGGAGTCATGATTTCGTAGGTCGCGGCATGTTTCAGCACGCCGTCCTGGTGGATGCCGCTTTCGTGGGCGAAAGCGTTGCGGCCGACGATCGCCTTGTTGGGCTGCACGTCGAACCCGGTGATGGTCGCCAGCAGCCGCGACGTTTTCAGGATATTTTGGGTCGCGATCCCGGTATGCACGCCTAGGCCGTCGGCACGCGCCCGCGCGGCCATGGCGATTTCCTCCAGCGCGGCATTGCCCGCCCGCTCGCCGATGCCGTTGATGGTACACTCCACCTGCCGCACGCCGGCGCTGATCGCCGCCAGCGTGTTGGCGACGCCAAGGCCAAGATCGTCATGGTTGTGCGTCGATAGGATCACGCTGTCGGCTCCGGGCACGCGGGCCAGATACATCGCGGAACATGCGCGACATGTCCTCGGGCAAGGCGTAGCCCACCGTATCCGGGAGATTAACCGTGGTGGCCCCGGCGCGGATCGCTGCTTCCACGCAACGGCACAGAAAATCCGGATCGGTGCGGGTGGCGTCCATGGCGGACCATTCCACGTCATCCACGTAGTTGCGCGCCAGCGACACTGACTTGGTGATGGCGGCCAGCACCTGGTCTTGGTCCATGCGCAGCTGATACTGCATATGCAACGGACTGGTGCCGATGAAGGTGTGGATGCGCCGGCGGTCGGCCGGCGCCACCGCCTCCGCCGCGCGCAAAATATCGCCTCGGGCGGCGCGTGCCAGGCCAGCGATGACCGGACCCGGGACGGCGCGGGCGATCGACTGGACGCTCTCGAAGTCTCCAGGGGAGGCGATGGGAAATCCCGCCTCCAGCACGTCCACCCCGAGTTCGGCCAAAGCGTGCGCCATGCGCAGCTTTTCATGGAGGTTCATGGAAAAGCCGGGCGACTGCTCACCGTCGCGCAGCGTGGTGTCAAAAATGAGGACGCGATCAGGGTCGATATCGCCGAAATTCGGATGGTGGACGGTCATGGCGAGCCTTGCGGTGCTGGGTTCAGGTTTTGCGGGCGGGGACGCTCCCCTGAACGCAGCCGCCCGGTATCCCGCGGCGTTACGCCCAGGGGCCGGTAAGTCGCAGAAGCCCGCGCACCGTGACCATGGCCCGTTGTAGCCGAGATGGCGCGCGCGGGGCAACTCCGTTCCTGCCAATGGTCAGCAGGCCGGCGGCGCGATCTACGCCAGAGTGGAGACAGCCTCCGCTGAGGCCGTGACGCCCGCAGTCGCAGCCAAATCTGACCTTGGGGGAGGCGAGCTCGTCCGCCGGCTACGCGCCACCGCTTCTTCGCCGCCGCTGGTGACGTGATACAGATCGAGGGTATCGAACTCGTCCGCAGCCGGCGGGGTAATGGCCAGATCGGTGTAGGACCAGCGATCAGGGGCGCGCAGCACCTCTTTTTGGATCG
This sequence comes from uncultured Pseudomonadota bacterium, assembly GCA_963822705.1. GTDB lineage: Bacteria > Pseudomonadota > Alphaproteobacteria > Acetobacterales > Acetobacteraceae > CAVRQM01. The sequence continues at coordinate 129,363 of CAWGIX010000002.1, read as the reverse complement.
CCATGCACTGGCGGTAGAAGGCGAGATAGCCCCAGGCCTTGCGCAAAATCTCCCAGCCATAGGCCGGATAGAACCGTAAGCGCGGCGCGATGGGCATGCCTGGCGCCGGTCGCGGCGGAATTTCAGGCGGAACGCGCCGCCTTCGAGCGGATGCACGCCTTCAAAAGCCAGGTCAGCCAGAACCACATGATCGTCGACAGCGTGGTTTTCGGGCGGCCGAGCGGATGCGCGGCGGCGCGGCGCAAGATCGTCCGGATATGGTCCGGCGTGTAGTACGCGTCCCAGGCGGCGCGGTACGCCTCCTCCCACTCCTCATCCGACATCTTCGGATGATGGGTCACGCGATGGTTGAGATCGTATTTGTTGAGGTCGGGATCCATCCAGACGCCCTTGGTCCACAACGTCTTGTGGTCCTCCGAGCCGGGCAGCGGCGTCAGGAAGAAAAATTCCAGGAGGTCGAGCGGCAGCTCGCGCTTGATGATCTCGATGTCGCGCAGGATCGATCTCCTTGGTGTCGGCCGGAAAGCCGAGGATGTAGCCGGCATAGGTGATGGCGCCGTGGTCGCGCCATTTCTGCAGCATCGCGCGATATTCGGTGATCTTGTTCTGCCGCTTCTTGGCCGCGATGCAGATTGTCGGGATTGATGTTCTCGAGACCGATGAACACCCGCCGCACGCCGGCGCGCGCCGGCCTTCTCGATGAAGTTCGGGATCTTGTGGCAGAGCGTGTCGACCTGGATGGTGAAGCCGAGCTTCAGCCCCTCTTCTCGCGCAGCTCGATGATGCGGTCGAACAGCGCTTCCCAATTCGTGTTGCGGGCGAAATTGTCGTCGGTGATGAAGAAGCGCTTGATGCCCTGGGCGTAGTTCTCGCGGACGATGCGTTCGAGATCGTCGGCCGTGCGGAAGCGGCTCTTGCGGCCCTGCACGTTGATGATGGTGCAGAACGAGCACTGATAGGGGCAGCCGCGGCCCGAGATCGATGCTGGACAGCGAGCCCGAGGTGCGCTCGACATGCTTGCGCGGCAGGATCGGCGGCGGCTCCCCCTCGAGCGCCGGCAGATCGTCCATGTGGTTGTAGAGCGGCTCCAGCGTGCCCGCCCAGGCGTCGCGCAGCACCTCGTCGAGCCGGCCGTCCTCGGCCTCGCCGGCGAAGAGCGAAATGCCGAGCGCCTGCGCCTCGCGCATCTCGGGCGGCATTTCCGGCAGCATGGCGATGCAGCCGGAGACGTGGAAGCCGCCGATGCAGACCGGCAGGCCGGCGGCCAGGAACGGCCGCGCGAGGTCGACGGCGCGCGGAAACTGGTTGGACTGCACGCCGACGAGGCCGATCAGTGCCCGACCGCCTGCTCTGCGGATCATGCGGATGATCCGGTCCGGCCGCACCCGCCGGTTGGTCTCGTCGAAGGTGTGCAGGCGGATCTCGACCGTCGGGCCGAGCACCTGCCGCTTGCGCGGCATCCTCGGCGAGGCCGTTGAGGCAGGCGAGCGTGTTGGACGGAATGGCCGAGCGGACCCATTGGATCGGATAGCCGTCGTCATCGTAATGCGTCGGCTTGATCATGACGAAGTGAAAAAGACCCATCGGAGCGCGCCTGTGTTCCTCGTCCATACGAATTTGCCACCGTCGCTGATGCTGCCGCTCATAGGATAACAGAACGGCTCGGTAAATGCTGTTCTCTCGCGGGCCTTGACCGGCGCCAGCGATCGGGTGACGTTCGAGCCCGGCGCTCTTGCGTGATAGGCCGTCCGAGCCGGAATCTCCCGCCATGAGCGATTACGACGCCGATGTGCTGCAGTGGTCGGAGCACCAGGCGGCGCTGCTGCGCCGGGCGGCGGCCGGCGAGCGGGTGAACGACCTCGACTGGCCGAACATCATCGAGGAGATCGAGAGCGTGGGCAGGAGCGAGACCAGGCCTGCGAATCGCACCTGGTCCAGGCGTTGCTGCACGAGCTGAAGGCCGAAGCCTGGCCGCTATCTCGGGACGTATCGCACTTGCGCGCCGAGGCCCGCCGGCAGCGAGACGATGCCCGCGCCGCCTTCACCCCTTCGATGCGGCAAAAAATCGACCCGGCGGACATCTACCGCCGCGCGCTGCGCGCCCTGCCTGACGAGATGGACGGCGAACCGCCGCTGCAACTACCCCAGCACTGCCCGGCCACGCTTGGCCAGTTGCTCGGCGAGAGCTGAGCCGGCCACCGGCGTGCCCGGGACTCCTCGCGGGGATTCAAGCTACAGCTTCCGTCAGCAGTTGCAGCTTGTTCGTCGGCAGGAATTGCGCTTTTTGCAGGCTTGCAGGCGTCCGTTTCCGAGCCCCATTCCGCTGCTTCGAGCATCAGCAATTGCGGGTGCGGGAAAAATCCGCTGCCGCAATTCCAGTGATCTCCTGGGCCTTGCGGGGACGGTCAGCACATGCTCGTCAAGCACTTGATCCTCGCAGCGAGAATCGCCCGCAACTGCTCAAGCTCAGCGTTCGGAACATCGAAATCGCGGAACACGTCGCCAGGTACCCGCGCACAATCTCGAAGCTTCGCGCGATCAGACCAGCTTTTGCTCCACCGCTCGGCCGATAGCGGCAAACGCGCGACCCGCCTCGCTGTCCGGTTCCGCCGCCGTAACCGGCGTGCCGGCATCCCCGGCGCAGCGAATATCCAGCAACAGCGGCACCTCGCCCAAAAACGGCACGCCGAGTTTTTTGGCCTCGTCCCGCGCGCCCCCGTGGCCAAAAACGTCGGAACGCTTGCCGCAATGCGGGCAGGCGAAAAAACTCATGTTCTCCACCACGCCCAGCACCGGCACGCCGGTTTTCTCGAACATCCGCACGGCCGCGGCGCGCGTCCAGCAGGGCTATGTCCTGCGGCGTGGAGACGATCACCGCCCCGGTCACCCGCACCCGCTGCGCCAAGGTCAGCGCCACGTCGCCGGTTCCCGGCGGCATGTCCAGCACCATCACGTCCAGCGCGCCCCAGGCCACCTGGCCCATCATCTGCTGGAAGGCGCTCATCACCATCGGCCCGCGCCAGATCATGGCGGTGTCCTCGTCGACCAGAAACCCGATCGACATCACTTCGAGCCCCCAGGCGCGGAGCGGGATCATGCGCTCGCCGTCGATTTCGGGTTTCCGCATTGACGCCGAGCATCCGCGGCAGGCTCGGGCCATAGATGTCCGCATCCAGCAGGCCCACGCTCCGCCCGCCCTGCGCCAGCGCCACGGCCAAATTCACCGCCACCGTGCTCTTGCCCACGCCGCCCTTGCCGGAGGCCACCGCAATGACCGCGCTCCATCTCCTGCAAAAATTTCGGCTGCTCCGACGGGGACGCCGGCTTCTTGGGCGCGGCGGGAGCCTCGTGGTGCGCGGTCAGCACGGCGGAAACGTTCTGCACTCCGGGCTCGCGCGCCAGTCGCGCCTCCACCGCGCGGGCCACGGTTTCCATCGCGGCGGCATGGGCGCGGTCGGTCAGCAGCGATACCTGCACCAGCCCGCCGCGAACCCGCATCGCCTCCACCAGGCCCGCCGCCACCACGTCCCGCCCGCTGGCCGGATCGGCGACGTCGCGAAGCGCCGCACGGAGCGCTTCCGACCTCGGCCTCGGCCATTCGGTTGTAAACCTTCCGTTCCGGGTAATATCGGCACGTGATAATGGGGTCCGCCCCATCTGCCAACGAGGCTGCCGATGGCGGCCGGACGCAGCCGGCTACACAGGTCGTGACCTCGGCGCAATCGCGCCCGCATAGGAGTGCTTACTCTCGATGCCATGGAATTCCGACCGTCCGAACGGGACGCCGAACCCCTGGGGCGTGCCGCCCACCGGAGGCGGTCGCGAGCCGCCCGGCGATCGCGGCCCGGGCAGGCCCGGAGGACCGCGCGGCCCCTGGGGCGGCGGCGCGGCGGGCCGCGCCCAATATCGACGAGGCCATTTCGCGCGCCCAGGCTTTCGTCCGCAGCTTTCTGCCGCCGGGCCTGGGCGGCGGCGGGCGGCGTGGGGCCACCGTTTTTCGGGCGGTCGCGGCGCCCTGCTCCTGCTGGCGATCGTCGCGGCGCTCTGGCTCGCCAGCGGGTTCTACCGCGTGGAGCCGGACGAGCAGGGCGTGGTGCTGCGGTTCGGCGCCTATACCCGCACCACCCTGCCGGGACTGAACTATCATCTGCCCTGGCCAATCGAGACCGTGCAGACGCCCGCCGTGACGCGGATCAACCGTGTCGAGGTCGGCTACCGCAGCAACGGCGGCGAGCGCGTCGAGGAGGGCACCGACACCTCCGGCCGCGACGTGCTGCAGGAAAGCCTGATGCTGACCGGCGACGAGAACATCGTCGACATCGATTTCGCGGTGTTCTGGCGCATCCGCGACGCCTTCAAGTACCTGTTCAACACCCGCAACCCGGACCATACGGTGAAGCAAATAGCCGAAAGCGTGATGCGCGAAGTGATCGGCCGCACCCCGATCCAGGACGCGCTGACAACAAACGGGCGGTATCGAGGCGGACGTGATGAGCGGCGAGCAAGCAGTGCTGGATGCCTACGGCACCGGCATCGAGATCACCCAGGTGCAGTTGCAGAAAGTCGACCCGCCGGCCGAGTGATCGAGAGCTTTCGCGACGTGCAGCGGGCCAATACCGATGCCGACCGCGCCCGCAACGATGCCCAGTCCTACGCAACGACATCGTCCCGCGCGCCCGCGGCGACGCCGCCGCCATCACGTTCGCCGCCGACGCGCAGCGCCAGGCGGCGGTAGCGCAGGCGACCGGCGAATCCCAGCGTTTCCTGTCGGTGCTCAAAGCCTATGACGCCGCCAAGGACAGTGACGTTGCAGCGCCTGTACATCGAGACGATGCAGGATGTGCTGACCCACAGCCCGTCGATGGTGGTCGACGACCAGCTGAAAGGCATTGTGCCCTATCTGCCGCTGGGCGATCTGGACCGCCGCGCCCCGACCGCGGGAGCGGCGAAGTGAGAACCCCGGTCATCGCCGCCGCCGCCGCAATCTTCGTGCTGCTGATCGTGCTGGCCGGGTCGCTGTTCACCGTCGAATCAGACCGAGCAGGTGCTGATCACCCAGTTCGGCCGGCCGGTGCGCGTCATCAGCAAGCCGGGCTTGCAGGCCAAAGTGCCGTTCGTGCAGACCGCCATCGATTTTGATCGCCGCTTGCTCGACATGGATTTCCCGGCCGAAGAGGTGATCCTGCGCGACCAGCGCCGGCTGATCGTCGACAGTTTTGCCCGCTTTCGCATCACCAACCCGCTGGAATACTACCAGGCGGTCGGCCCCTCGGAGGAAGGCATCCGGGCGCGGCTGACCTCGGTGGCGGAATCCGCCCTGCGCCGGGTGCTGGGAGGCGAGCAGTTGCTCGACGTGCTGTCCTCGAAGCGCGCGAGCATCATGGAGGCGATACGCAAGCTGGTGGGCCACGAGATGCAGGGTTTTGGCATCAGCATCGATGACGTGCGCATCCGCCGCGCCGACTTTCCGCCGGAGAACACGCAGGCGATCCTGAACCGCATGAAGAGCGAGCGTCAGCGCGTGGCCGCCCAGGCCCGCGCGGAAGGTGCGGAGGCGTCGACCAAGATCAAGGCCGACGCCGAACTGCAGCGCACCGTGATCCTGGCCAACGCGCACGCAACCGCCGACCAGATGCGCGGACGAGGCGAGGCCCAAGCCATCGCCATCTATGCCGATGCCTACCAGCGCGACGATCACTTCTTTCAGGTCTGGCGCACGCTGCAGGCCTACCGCGATGCGTTTGCCGCCGGCACGACGCGGCTGGTGGTGACGCCGCAAACCGATTTCCTGAAACTGCTCCGCTCCGCGCCCGTTCCGGCCGAGCCACCGCCGGGCCCGCGCCGCTCGCGGCGGCACCGTGACCACACGCTCCGATCAGAGGACTCGCCCCATGCGCTTTCGCCCGCCCCTTTCTGGCCCGCGCCGCGGCACTGGCACTTGCGACGGCGCTGGTGACCCCCGTCACCCTGCTGCCAGTGTCCTGCGGCAAAAGCCCGCCCGGCGCCGGACAGTTTTGCCGATCTGGCGGCAAAATTGCTGCCCGCGGTCGTGAATATCTCGTCGAGCCAGACCGTCACCGCGCAGAACAACAGTCCCGGGCGCCGGGCCGGAAATGCCGACATTCCCGCCGGGCTCGCCGTTCGAGCAGCTGTTCCGCGACTTCATGGAGCACAACCACCGGGGCGGCCAGAACTCCCGGCGCACCATCCCGAAGACCAGGAACCCGCGCGAAAAATGCAAAGCCTCGGCTCCGGCTACATCATCGATCCGTCCGGCATCGTGGTGACCAACAACCACGTCATCGAGGGCGCCGACGAGATCACCGTGCGTTTGCAGGACGACACCGAGCTGAAGGCGACACTGATCGGCAAGGACGAACGCACCGACATCGCGGTTCTCCAGGTGCACGCGGATCATCCGCTGCCTTCTCTGCCGTTCGGCGACAGCGACAAGGAGCGCGTGGGCGACTGGGTGCTGGCGATCGGCAACCCGTTCGGGCTGGGCGGCACGGTCACGGCCGGCATTGTCTCCGCGCGCGGACGCGACATTCAGCAGGGACCGTACGACGATTTCATCCAGACCGACGCACCGATCAATCGCGGCAATTCCGGCGGCCCGCTGTTCAACATGGACGGCGAGGTGATCGGCATGAATACCGCGATCTACTCGCCGTCGGGCGGCTCGATCGGCATCGGCTTTTCGATCCCCTCCAATGCCGTCAAGACGGTGGTGGATCAGTTGCGCAGTTTCGGGCACGCGCGGCGCGGCTGGCTGGGGTAAAAATCCAGCAGGTGACGCCCGACATCGCCGAGAGCCTGGGCCTGAAGGAGCCCGACGGCGCGCTGGTCGCCAACGTCGAGGACAACGGGCCGGCAGCCAAGGCCAAAATCCAGAACGGCGACGTGATCCTGAAATTCAACGATCAGGAGATCAAGGAGATGAAGGTCCTGCCGCGCATCGTGGCGGAGACCGACATCAACCGAGAGGTGCCGGTCGACCTCTGGCGTGACGGCAAGGCGCAGCGCATCACCGTGAAAGTGGGCGAACTGCCCGACGACCAGACCGCCGATGCGGGCACGACCGACAAGCCCGCAGTCGGCAAGCCTTTGCATCTATCAGGTCTCGGCCTGGAACTTTCGACCATTACGCCTGATCTGCGCGACAAATACTCGCTTACCCAGGATCAGAAGGGCGTGGTGGTCACCGACGTCTCCGGCGGCAGCGCCGCCTCCGACAAGGGGCTGAAAGCCGGCGACGTGATCGTCGAGGTGGCCCAGGAGGAAGTCTCTTCGCCCGCGGACGTGAAAAGCCGCGTGGACCAGGCCCGCAAGGACGGCAAGGCCAACGTGCTGATGCTGGTGCAGAGCCAGGACGGGCTGCGCTGGGTGCCGCTGTCGCTGAAACCGGACACCAAGCGTCAGCCCGGCTGAACGATATCCTTGCGCGCGACAAAACCCTGGGCGAACAGCAGGGCGCGCAAGCCGGCGTGATCGATTCTGGCGCGCGCGGCCGCGGCCACGATCGGTTTTGCGCGGAACGCCACGCCTAGTCCTGCCGCCTGTATCATTGCCAGATCGTTGGCGCCGTCGCCCACGGCCAAAGCATCGGAAACGCCGATGCCGAGCATCGCCGCCTGTTCGCGCAAAGTGGCCAGTTTTGCGTCGCGGTCCAGAATCGGTTCCGCGACCTGGCCGGTTAGTCGCGCGCCGTCATCCATCAGCACGTTGGCGCGATCGAGGTCGAACCCGCACAGTTTTGCCACGCGCGAGGTGAAAAACGTGAACCCGCCGGACACCAGCACGGTGCGGGCGCCGTGCGCGCGCATGGTGGCCACCAGCTCGCGCGCTCCCGGCATCAGCTCGGTGCGCGCAAAAGTCTTTTGCAGCGCGTCCAGCGGCAGGCCCCGCAGCATCGCCACGCGCTCGCGCAACGCGGCGGCAAAATCGACTTCGCCGTTCATGCTGCGCCGAGTGATTTCGGCCACGCGATCTTTCAGTCCGGCAAAGGCGGCCAGCTCATCGAGCGTTTCCGAGGTGACGATGGTGCTGTCCATGTCGCATACCAGCAGCCGCTTGCGCCGACCTTTCTCGGGAGAGAAAATCGCATCGACCGGCGCGCCGGCCAGCGTGTCCGCAACGCGCTCCATGTCGGGCAGAACGGCGCAACAAATATCGGCGGCCTCGCCGTCGGACAGCCACACCGGCTTTTTGGCCCTCGACCACCGCGCGCACACGGTCGACGATTGGCGGCGACGACGTGACGATCGCGGGAAAATCGGCCACCAGGGTGAGCACGTGCATGCGCTGATCGTCGCCGGACCGACCGCCAGCGGCAAGTCGGCGCTGGCGCTGGCACTGGCACAGGCGGTCGGTGGTGCGGTCATCAACGCCGACGCGATGCAGGTCTATCGCGAGCTGCGCATCCTGACCGCGCGGCCCAGCCCACAGGACGAGGTTTGGCGCCGCACCTGCTCTACGGCATCCGCCCGGCGCGCCAGCCGGGCAGACGTCGCCTGGTGGCGCGGCGAAGCACTTTCGCGCGATGGCGGATGTGCGCGAGCGGGGACTGTTGCCGATCCTGTGCGGCGGCACCGGCCTGTATTTTTGGGCACTGACCCACGGACTTGGCCGACATCCCCGATGTCGGCGACGACCGCGCGGGAAAATCGCGCGCACCCTGCTGCAAGCGATTGGCGCACCGGCCCTGCACGCCCGCTTGGCGGAGCACGACCCGGATACGGCAGCACGATCAGCGCCCCGGCGATAGCCAGCGCGTCGCTCGCGCCTGGGAGGTTTTGCGATGCACCGGACCGCGGCTTGCAGCTTGGCAAAATCGCAGGCGGCGACCGGCGCCCCGGACCTTTTCGGCGATCCTGCTCGACCCGCCGCGCGCCGCTCTGGACGCGGCCATCGCCTCGCGATTCGCCAACGATGCTGAGCGCGGGCGCGCTTGAGGAGATGCAGACGTTGCTGGCGCAAAACCTCGATCCGGCGCTGCCGGCAATGCGGGCGCACGGCGTCCCCGAGCTCTCAGCCTTTCTCCGCGGAGAAATTTTCGCTGGCGCAGGCGACGGCTCAGGTCGAACTGGCGACGCGGCAGTACACGAAACGGCAGGCCACCTGGTTCCGCCACCGGCGCATGGCAGACCCGACGCGGACGCGGAATATCCGTGCGCGATTTGCAGGTCCATAGAGCAATTTTCGCAAAGAGAATGGGCGGATCTAACACGATTTTGTGAGCGAGGGCGGTTGACGCGCCGCAGCATGGCCGCTATGGACCCGGCCATGGACACTCACGCCCCCGCGATCGACCTGCCCACCGACACCGCCTCCGGCGCCGAAATTTTGCTCCGCGCCCTGAAGGACCAAGGCGTCGACGTGATTTTCGGCTATCCCGGCGGCGCGGTGCTGCCGATCTATGACGCGCTGTTCCAGCAGAACGCCATCCGCCACATCCTGGTGCGCCACGAGCAGGCCGCAGTTCATGCGGCCGAAGGGTACGCGCGCAGCACCGGGCGGGTCGGCGTGGTGCTGGTCACCAGCGGACCCGGCGCCACCAACGCGGTGACCGGGCTGGTCGATGCGCTGATGGACAGCATTCCGGTGGTGTGCCTGACCGGCCAGGTGCCCACGCACCTCATCGGCAACGACGCGTTCCAGGAAGCCGACACCACCGGCATCACGCGGCCGGCGACGAAGCACAATTATCTCGTCAAGCGCGGCGAGGATCTGGCCCGCGTGGTCCACGAGGCGTTCTACGTCGCGCGCAGCGGCCGGCCCGGCCCTGTGGTGATCGACCTCCCGAAAGACATCTTGATCGGCCAAGGCGCCCTATCGTGAGCCGCAGGCCGGCCCGCACCGCAGCTATCGCCCGCAAACCCAGCCCGACGCCTCCGCCATCGCGCGCGCGGTCGAAATGCTGAAAGCGGCGAAGCGGCCCGTCGTCTATACCGGCGGCGGCGTCATCAACGCCGGCCCGCGCGCCGCCGAGGCGCTGAGAAAATTTGTTCGCAAAACCGGGTTCCCTTGCACCAGCACGCTGATGGGTCTCGGCGCCTATCCCGCCAGACGATAAGCTGTTCCTCGGCATGCTCGGCATGCACGGCACCTACGAGGCGAATTTCGTCATGCATGGCTGCGACGTCATGCTGAACGTGGGGGCCAGCTTCGACGACCGGGTGACGGGAAAGCTGGCCGCGTTCAGTCCCGGGCTCGCAAAAAATCCACATCGATATCGACCCGTCGAGCATCAACAAGAACGTGGCTGTGGACCTGCCCATCGTGGCCGACGCGGGTGCCGCGCTCGACGCGCTGCTGGTGGCCTGGGATGCCGATTCGTCTCGCCCGCAGACCGCGGCGTTGGCGTCGTGGTGGCAGCAGATCGAGGCGTGGCGGGCAAAGGATTGCTTGCGGTTCACCCAGCCGATGGCGCCGGGCTCGATCATAAAACCGCAACACGCGGTAAAACGGCTTTACGAAATTACCCGCGAGCTGGATCGGGAAGTATTCATCACCACCGAAGTGGGTCAGCACCAGATGTGGGCGGCCCAGCATTTTGGGTTTTTCGAGCCGAACCACTGGATGACCAGCGGCGGGCTCGGCACGATGGGCTATGGCCTGCCCGCGGCGATGGGGGTGCAGATCGCGCATCCCGATGCACTGGTGATCGACATTGCCGGCGAGGCCAGCATTCTGATGAACATCCAGGAACTGGGCACCCTGGCGCAGTACCGGCTGCCGGCAAAAGTGTTCATCCTGAACAACCGGTATATGGGCATGGTGCGCCAGTGGCAGGAGCTGCTGCACGGCGGCCGCTATTCCGAAAGCTATTCCGACGCGCTGCCGGATTTCGTGAAACTGGCGGAAAGTTTCCACGCGGTTGGATTGCGCGCGAAACGTGTGGAGCAGCTCGACGACGTGATCCGCGACATGATCGCGTGTCCCGAAGCAGTCGTCGCGGACATTGCGGTCGATCCGAAAGAAAACTGTTTCCCGATGATCCCCAGCGGCGCACCCCACAACGACATGCTGTTGGGGCCCGAGCACGAGGCGCATGGCCGCGGCGTGGCGGACGAAGGTTTGGTGCTGGTGTGAACGCCGCGAGGCCCCTCACCCCGGCCCTCCCCCCAAGCCGGAGAGGGAGAGGTGCAGCTCCCTCGCCCCCGCTTCGGGGAGAGGGCCGGGGTGAGGGGCCAAACCCGCGCAAGCATCGGCGCCCCTGACCAGTCATGTCCGAAGCCGCCCTGCGTTCCGCCACCATTTCCGTGCTCGTGGAAAACGAGGCCGGCGTGCTGGCGCGCGTGATCGGCCTGTTCTCCGGCCGCGGCTACAACATCGATAGTCTGACGGTCGCCCCGGTGGACGACGCGCGCCGGCAGAGCCGCATCAACATCGTGACCTCCGGCACGCAGATGGTGATCGACCAGATCAAGGCGCAGCTCGACCGTCTGGTTCCCGTGTATCGCCTCTCCGACCTCACCGAAGGCCCGCACATTTCCCGCGAGATGGCGCTGATGAAGGTGGTTTCGCTCCGAGGGCGAAAAACGCGCCGAGACGCTGCGCCTGGCCGAAGCTTTTCGCGCCCGCGTAGTCGATGCGACCATCGAAAGTTTTGTGCTGGAGCTGACCGGGGCCACGGACAAGCTCGACGCGTTCATGGACTTGCTGCGACCATTGGGGCTGGCAGAAGTTTCGCGCACCGGTGTCGCGGCGATCGCGCGCGGGACGCGAGTGATTTGAGTTTTGGGCTTGAATAACCCATCATGATAGGTTATTTTGGCCATGGTCACGGTCCTTCGGGTCGGCGGTCTTCGGGTGGTCATCTTCGTCGACGACCATGAGCCGGCGCACGTGCATGTTTTTGGCGACGGCCGCGCGAAGATCAATTTGGTGGGCGCCTTCGGGGGTCCCGAACTGGTCTGGACGAAAGCCATGAACCGGGGCGAGACCCGCCGCGCAATGCGGCTGGTCAGGCGGAGTGGCGGCGGCTGCAAGACGCATGGGAGGAACTTCATGGCCGAGTTGACTGACGCCGAGACTCGACGCGGCAGCGGAACGCGGTCGTATTGCCGCCTGACCGAGCCCCGCGCTGACTCCGCGCGCTTCGATGCCGGCCAGGCCGCGTCGTCGTCGAACTGACCAACGGCTGCACCTTTGCGTTTCCGGCGCGGATGGTGCAGGGACTCTGGAGGATGCGACCGATGCCGAGCTTTCGGACCTGGAGCTGCTGGACGGCTACGGCCTGCACTGGCCGTCGCGCGACGTGGACATTGTCGGTTCCTGGTGTCGTGGCCGGCTTATTCGGGACCAAAGCCTACATGGCCCGTCGTGCCGGCCAGGCAACCAGCCCGCGCGAAGTCGGCGGCAGCGCGAGCTAATGGCGGCAAGGGCGGCCGGCCCCCGCGTAGCTCCCCGACGAAGCAGGAACTGCCCAATTTCATCGAGTAACCGCAAGTGTTAATCATCTTTGCTTTGGCCGGTGCTGACTGTGTTATGGCCGCTTCGAGTTATCCATGGCTGGATCGAAAGAAATCCAGGGACCGCAGCCTGGATGCAAGCAATTGGCTCAGTTGCAGCGATATTGGCCCTCTTGTTCTCGATACGACTAAACGCTAGAGAAGCCCGCCGGCTGGAGAATGAGCGACGGCAGAAGGAGTTGATGTGGATGTCAGTCGCGCGGAGCGGGAGGTTTTCCGCCAGCAGGAAGAGTTTCAGCAACTACATAAGGCTCTGACGGCTCGGACTGATCTATCTCCATTAGCCTCGCGCCATGTTACTTCCGCTTATGACAGGACGGAAGTCCTGAAATCGCTCGTCAGACGTAGATTTTCCCTGCATCTGGCGTCGGCAGCTTAGTTTGTGATCTGTACCGAACTATGCAATCTTTTGAAGCTACAGGCTGCTCTCGGGGCGTCAGCCCCTGACCTCGCCGCCGAAGTATCGATTGTAGCTGCCCCTCCGATCTTGTTATTAGGCGCACTGGTATGGTGGACCTCGCGGGCTTCCTCAAGAAAGAGTTCAACCGAAGGAGCTGAGTTGGCGGCGAACACGCGAAGTCCAGGCCGGTTGTGGCCTTGGCTGAACATGTACAAAGATACCTTTATGGGATTTTCGGGTTCGGTCGGTAGCAATATGCGGCCGACAGCCTGAAATCCACTGCGCGATATGGCTGCAACGGCCTGAGCCGTCGCCGCTCGGCTTGCGCAACGGGCCGGCTGCGCCTATCGGCACTCGGGAAAAGCCGACACCTCGCCAGTCGCCGGCCAGAGCGGGAGCAAAAATGCGCGTTTACTATGACCGCGATGCGGACGTGAATCTGATCCGCGGCAAGAAAGTCGCGATCATCGGCTATGGCAGCCAGGGCCACGCCCACGCCGCCAACCTGAAAAACTCCGGCCAGACCGACCTCGCCGTCGGCCTGCGCCAAAACAGCGCCGGCGTGGGCAAAGCCGAAGCCGCGGGGTTCAAGGTCATGGACCCGGCCGACGCCGCCAAATGGGCGGACGTGGTCATGGTGCTGACGCCGGACGAAATTTCAGGGCGACCTGTATCGCGAAAAACTCGGGCCGAACATGAAGCGGGGGGCGGCGCTGGCGTTTGCGCACGGCCTCAACGTGCATTTCGCCCTGCTCGACCCGCGCCCCGACCTCGACGTGTTCATGATCGCGCCAAAGGGGCCCGGCCACACCGTCCGTTCCGAATACCAGCGCGGCGGCGGCGTGCCATGCCTGGTCGCGGTGGCCCAGAATCCCTCGGGCAATGCGCAGGAAATCGCGCTGTCCTATGCGTCGGCCATCGGCGGCGGCCGCGCCGGCATCATCGAGACCACGTTCCGCGAAGAATGCGAGACCGACCTGTTCGGCGAGCAGGTCGTGCTCTGCGGCGGCCTCGTGGAACTGATCAAGTCCGGCTACGAAACGCTGGTCGAGGCCGGATACGCCCCGGAAATGGCGTATTTCGAGTGCCTGCATGAAGTGAAGCTGATCGTGGATCTGATCTACGAAGGCGGCATCGCCAACATGAACTATTCCATCAGCAACACCGCCGAATACGGCGAGTACATGTCCGGCCCCCGCATCATCAACGACGCCGCGCGGGCAGAGATGAAGCGCGTGCTGGCCGACATCCAGTCGGGAAAGTTCGCCCGCGACTGGATGCTGGAGAACCGCGTCAACCAGACCAGTTTCAAGGCCATGCGCCGCCGCAGCGTCGAGCACCCGATCGAGCAGGTCGGCGAGAAACTGCGCGCCATGATGCCGTGGATCGCCAAGAACAAGCTGGTGGACAAGACCCGGAGCAACTGACGCCGATCATTCCTCCCTCTCCACCGCATCTCCCGGTGCCGCCGCGGCCATGCGCCGCCTGCGTCTCGTGCCCCATGGGCAGGCTGGCCTGGCTGCCGGGCCGCGAGCACGCCAGGGCCGCCGCCACGTTGGCACGGCGGATCGCGTCGTGGACCGAAGCTCCCCGGTCCAGTGCCGAGGCCAGCACGCCGCAAAAACAGTCGCCGGCCGCGGTGGTGTCGACCACCGCGACGGGATGCACGTCCAGCCGCAAACCACCCTCGCGCGTGGCCGCCTCCAGGCCGCTGCCGCCCATCGTCACGACCACGTCGGTGTCTCCCAGCGCCTGACGCAGGCTGGCCGGGCCGGTGCCGGTGCCGAGTTGCTGGCCCAGCCATGCCGCCTCGGTCTCGTTGACCACCAGCACGCTTACCGCCCGCAGAGCCTCTGCCGCCAGGGGCGCCGCGGGTGCCAGGTTCAGCACCACGCGCGAGCCGCGGGCGCGCGCACGCAGAATCAAGATCGCGGTCTCGGCCAGATCCGTCTCGGCCTGCACCAGCAGCGTAGTGCGCGGGTCGAGCAACGCGTGTTCCACCTGCGACGCCCGGGCCAGCAGGTTGGCGCCCGAGGCGACCGCAATCTGGTTGCGGCCCTGCGGATCGACGCAGATCGCCGCCGCCCCGGTGCTGGTGTCCAAAGCCGGCACCCGCACGAGGTCCACGCCGGCCTCGCGCATCAGCGCCGTGGCTTGCGGCGCGAACGCATCCCGCCCGACCGCGCCGGCGAACAGCACGCGCGCCCCGTCGCGGGCGGCGGCCACGGCCTGGTTGGCCCCCTTCCCGCCCGGTTCCACGCGCATGGCGCGGCCCAGCACCGTCTCGCCCGCCGCAGGCAGGTGGGAGACGGGAAAGATCAGGTCGAGATTGATGGAACCGAAACAGACGATCATGCGTGATTGCCCCCGTCACCCAGCGCAGCCGACAGCTCGGCCCATTCCCGCTTCGACAATCCGCTGTCCGCCTGCTCCACCGCCTCGCCGGCCAACCGACGCCGGACCACCGCCAGCGCCGCAGCCGACAGCATGACCGCCCCCAGCCGATAATCGCGGAACGCGGCAAAGGTCAGCGGCACCCACGCTTCCACGGTGCGCAGCATCGCCTCGGCGTAGGCGCGGATTTCCCATTGCGCGTGCGCATCCGCGCGCAGCGCCAAGAATCCGAGCAGGTTGTGCAGGTCTGACTTCCAATACCATTGCGTATACGTGTTCAGCGTCAAATTCATGCGCGCCAGTTCGCGCGCCAGTCCGGGCCGGTCCTCGTCGTCCTCCGCCAGCAACTCCGCATAATGATCGTGCGTGCGCTCCGAATCCTCGCGCAGGATGCGCAAGGCCCTGGCCGCCGCTTCCCCCTGCAGCACCTCGCCCCGCCCCTGCCGGTTCACCGCACTCTGCGCCGCCAAGTGTTCGGGCTCGGGGATGTAGAACTCGCGGTCCAGAATGGAGTAGCGCGCCGAATACTCGTTCACGCTGGCGGTGCGATGCCGGATCCACTGCCGCGCCACGAAGATCGGCAGCTTTATGTGATATTTTATTTCTGCCATCTCGAACGGCGTGGTGTGCCGATGGCGCATCAGGTATCGGATCAGCGCCGCATCCTCGCTGGTCTTCTTGGTCCCCCGCCCGTACGACACGCGGGCCGCCTGCACCACCGCGGCGTCGTCGCCCATGTAGTCGATCACGCGGACAAAACCGTGGTCCAGCACCGGTATCGCCTCGAACAGCAGCGCCTCCAGCGCGGGCACCGTGGCGCGCCGGGTCGGGGCGGTGGCATGGCGCGTCGCGGCGATCTCGGCGCGCTGGGCGTCGGTGAGCGTCATGCAGTCCCTTCCAATCCGCGGCGGGAGAGCCTACATTGTCGGCGCTGGCTTGCCAGCTATGGCGATAAACGGTGCGTGGAATAAACGTTGTGGACCCGGGGGCAGTACCCGGCGCCTCCACCAGCACCGCGAGGCATCAACGTCCCTCCGGGGGCTTGATCCGCTTCGCGGCTCAAGGGGGCGAAACAGGCTCGACACGCGTGGTAAAGGCTCATCTTTTGCCCGGCATGGTTCCGCCGTTATCGGGCCGACACTACAAGTGCCAATGACAATCATGAGGCGCTCGCTCTCGCTGCGTAAGCAGTGAGGCGCGGTTCGGGGGGCACCGGGCAACAGAAGCCCCCCACTTTCCGCCCGATCCCGGCAGCGCTAAGGGGTGCCGCGATGGAAGACGAACCCGACAACGCCGGCCGACCCGAGCACGAGCGCCCGGAAAGCCTGCTGCCGTACGACGACTGGACCGAGCAGGCGTTGCGGCACGTCGCCCTGAAAGCTCTGGCGCACGCCGCGGCCGAGGGGCTGCCGGGTGCCCACCACTTCTATCTCACGTTCCGCACCGACCATCCTTTTGCTGAAGTCCCTGCCCGGCTCCGCGAAAAATATCCGCAGGAAATCACCATCGTCCTGCAGCACCAGTTCTGGGACCTGGCGGTGGAGGAGAGCACCGGCGTCGTCACCGTGGGCCTCTCGTTCGGAGGGGTGCCGGCGACGCTGCGCATCCCGGCCGGCGCGATCACGGGGTTCGCGGACCCGCACGTGAATTTCGGCCTGCGCTTCCGGCCCGACATTCCCGAAACCCCTGCCCAGATTTCGGCGGAGCAGCCCGCCGAACCGGGGGGTGACGCGACGCCGCAGGTGGTCAGCCTCGATGCGTTCCGCCGCCGCCCGACGCCCGGCAAGGGATGAGGCCGTGAACGCTCCCCTGCGGCTCGGCCGGATGGGCTGATGCGCTTTGCCGTGGACCGGCTGGACCATCTGGTGCTGACCGTGCGCGACGTGAACACCAGCGTGGGCTGGTACCAACGCGTGCTGGGCATGGCGCATGAGGAATACGGCCAGCATCGCCGCAGCGCGCTGGTGTTCGGCGGCCAAAAAATCAACATCCGGCCCGCGTCGGCGGATGACCGGGCCTGGATCACCGGCCAAAAAATCGCCCCCGGGACCGCCGATCTGTGTTTCATCACCGCCGTCGGATCGAAAGACGTGGTGGGCCACCTGCACAACTGCGGGGTGACCGTGGAGCTGGGGCCGGTCGCCCGGCTGGGGGCGCTGGGGCCGATGACCTCGGTCTACTGCCGCGATCCGGACGGCAATCTGGTCGAGATCGCGACATACCTGCCCGATTGACCGTGGCCAGCTGACCGCGTGCGCGCCGCCGATTTCGACTTCTTTCTCCCGCCCGACCGGATCGCCCAGCACCCCGCCCGTCCGCGCGATGCCGCCCGGCTGCTGCATGTGGCGCGGAGCGGTTTCGCCGACCGCACCGTGCGCGACCTGCCAAAACTGCTGCGGCCGGGCGACGTGCTGGCGGTGAACGACACCCGGGTGATCCCGGCACAACTCGAAGGCCGGCGGGGTGCGGCGCGCGTGGGCATCACGCTCGACCGGCCGCTCGCGGACGGCACCTGGCACGTGCTGGCGCGCAATGCGCGGCGGCTGCGGGTCGGCGATCAACTCGAATTTTGCGGCTTCTCAGCCGAAGTGCGCCGGCGCGACCCGGACGGCGGCGCGGCATTGGCGTTCAGCCTGAACGGCGCTGCTTTTGCCGAGGCGCTGCGGCGCTCGGGGCCCTCGCCCTGCCGCCGTATATTTCGCGCCCGCACGGGCCATCGGCCGACGATGCAGCGGACTACCAGACCGTGTTTGCCGCAAACGAAGGCGCGGTGGCAGCTCCCACCGCCGGCCTGCATTTTTCCCCGGCGCTGCTGGCGGCGCTGGAAGCCAAAGACATTCGGCGTGTGCCGATAACCCTGCATGTCGGGGCCGGCACATTTTTGCCGCTCCGGGGCGAGGACGTTTTTGCCCATCGCCTGCACCCGGAGCGCGGCACGATCGGGGTTGACGCTGCGCGCGCCCTGAACGAGGCCGCCCGCATCGTCGCCGTGGGCACGACGACGCTGCGGCTGCTGGAAAGTGCCGCGCAAGAGGACGGGACGATAAAACCATTCGACGGCGAGACCGACATTTTCATCCGGCCGGGCTATGTTTTTCGCACCGCACGGGTGCTGCTGACCAACTTTCACCTGCCGCGCTCGACATTGTTCATGCTGGTCTGCGGCTTTGCCGACACCGAGCGGATGCAGGCCGCCTATGCCCATGCCATCGCTTCCGGCTACCGGTTCTACTCCTACGGGGACGCCTGCCTGCTGGAGCGACAACGGAGCGATCGGACGTGATCTACTTTTATCTGTTGCTCGCCATCGTCAGCGAGGTCGTTGCCACGTCGGCGCTCAAAGGCATCCAACGGCTTTACCGTGCTGCTGCCATCGCTGGTGACCGTGGCCGGCTATGGGATCGCCTTCTACCTCCTGTCGCTCACGCTCCGTACCATCCCGGTCGGCATCGTGTATGCGCTCTGGAGCGGTCTCGGCATCGTGCTGATCGCCCTCGTCGGCGCGGTGTGGTTCCGTCAGGACCTGGACTGGCCAGCACTTCTGGGACTGGCCCTGATCCTGGCCGGCGTGATCGTCATCAACGTGTTTTCCCGGAGCGTCGGGCACTGACCCTTTGCTGGACGTGCCGCGCCACGGACGGCGCCGCCCGGCTCGGCACGTTGCACACCGCGCACGGCGAGGTCGAAACCCCGGCCTTCATGGCGGTGGGCACCGCCGGGACCGTGAAAGCCATGACGGCCGACGCGGTGCGAGCGACCGGCACAAAGATAGTTTTGGGCAATACCTATCACCTGATGCTCCGCCCCGGCGCGGACCGGATAAAAACCCTCGGCGGGCTGCATCGGCTGATGGACTGGCCGGGGCCGATCCTGACCGATAGCGGCGGATTCCAGATCATGTCGCTGGCAAAACTGCGGACCTTGGACGCGGACGGCGTGACTTTCCGCAGCCACATCGACGGATCAAAACACCGGCTCACGCCGGAGCGCTCGATCGAGATCCAGCATAGCCTCGACGCCACCATCACCATGGCGCTCGACGAGTGCACGCCGTTTCCGGCGCCCCACGCGGCGGCGGAGTCCTCCATGCAGCTGTCGATGCGCTGGGCGGCGCGCAGCCGCGCCGCTTTTGCCGACCGGGCGGGTTACGGGGTGTTCGGGATCGTCCAAGGCAGCACCTACCCGGACTTGCGGCAAACATCGGCCGACATGCTGACTGCAATCGGCTTCGACGGCTACGCCGTGGGCGGGCTGGCGGTCGGCGAGGGCCAGGCCGCGATGTTTTCGGTGCTGGAGGCGACGGTGCCGGCGTCTGCCGGCCGATCGGCCGCGCTACCTGATGGGTGTCGGCACGGCGGACGACATTCTGGGCTCGGTGGGGCGCGGCATCGACCTGTTCGACTGCGTCATCCCCACCCGTGCCGGTCGCACCGCCCGCGCCTACACGCGGCGTGGCGTGCTGAACCTGCGCAACGCGAAATTCGCCGATGATGCCGGCCCGCTCGACCCGGACTGCTCGTGCCCGCTATGCACCCGGCATCCGCGCGCCTATCTGCACCACCTGTTTCGCTGCGAGGAAATGCTCGGCCCCATGCTGCTGACCTGGCACAACCTGCACTATTTCCAGGATTTCATGGCCGGCATCCGCGCGGCCATTGCCGCCGGCCGCCTCGACACCTACGCCGCAGAGGTGCGGGCCGCATGGACGTGAGCACAACCACGTACGACGACCTCACCCAGCTCGGCCACCGGACAGATTTGCCCAAGAATCCGGAGGAGGCGGTGCTGGAGCGGGTGCCCAATCCGCAGGCCGGCGCCCTTTATCTGGTGCGGTTCGCGGCGCCGGAGTTCACTTCGGTCTGCCCGATGACCGGCCAGCCGGATTTTGCGCATCTGGTAATCGACTACATCCCGCGCGACTGGATCGTCGAAAGCAAGTCGCTCAAACTGTTTTTGGCCAGTTTCCGCAACCATGGCGCGTTTCACGAGGCGTGCAGCATGATGGTGGCCCAGCGCCTCGTGCGGACCCTCGAACCGGTCTGGCTGCGCCTGGGCGCCTACTGGTATCCGCGCGGCGGCATGCCCATCGACATTTTCTGGCAGACCGGCACGCCGCCCGAAGGCGTCTGGATTCCCGACCAGGGGGTCGCCCCGTATCGTGGCCGCGGCTGACCCGCGCGCCGATATTCGCCTGCGCGCCCTGGCGCTGGGCTTCGATGCGGTAGGCTTCGCCCCGGCGTCGCTCGGCCCCGAGGCGCGCGAGCGGCTGCACTCATTTTTGCGAGCCGGCCAGCACGGCGACATGGGCTGGCTCGCGGATCGGTCGGAGCAGCGCGCGCACCCGCAGGCCCTCTGGCCGGCGGCGCGCAGCGTGATCTGCCTGGGGTTATCCTACGCCCCCGAAGACGATCCCCTGGCCACGCTCGCGCAGCCTGACCGCGGCAGCATTTCGGTCTACGCGCGCAACCGGGACTATCACGATATCGTCAAAGGAATGCTGAAACACCTGGCCCAGCACATCGCCGCTCGCCACCGCGCCGAAGTGAAAGTGTTTGCCGACACCGCACCGGTCATGGAAAAGCCGCTGGCCCAGAATGCCGGGATCGGCTGGCAGGGCAAGCACACGAACCTGGTGTCGCGAACGCACGGCTCGTGGTTGTTTCTGGGGGAGATTTATACGTCTCTCGATCTGCCGGCCGATCCGCCGCACCAGGATCGCTGCGGCACTTGCACGCGCTGCCTCGCCGCCTGCCCGACCGAGGCTTTTCCCGCGCCGTACCGGCTCGATGCGACGCGCTGCATCTCCTATCTCACCATCGAGCACGCCGGACCCATTCCGCACGCGCTGCGACCCGCCATCGGCAACCGCATCTACGGCTGCGATGACTGCCTCGCCGTCTGCCCGTGGAACCGCTTTGCCCGCGCCACGCCGCACGCCAAACTCCGCGCCCGGCCCGATCTCGCCGCACCGGAGCTAGCCGGGCTCGCGGGCCTCGACGATGCCGGGTTCCGGGCGCTGTTCGCGGGCTCGCCAATAAAACGGATCGGCCGCGACCGGTTCGTGCGCAACGTGCTGATCGCCATCGGCAATGCCGGCGAGCCATCCCTGTTGCCGGCGGCGCAGGCACGATTAAGTGACGCGAACGCAGTGGTGGCCGAGGCGGCCGCGTGGGCGGTGGCGCAGCTCGCCTGATGCTGCAGAAACGCAGCTTCTCGCTGGCCGGGCACCGTACCAGCGTGGCCCTGGAGCCGGAATTCTGGGCCGTGCTTGGCCAGATCGCGGCAGAGCGGGGTGAATCCCTCGCGCGGTTGGTGGCCGGCGTGGATGCCGAGCGCAGTGCCGGCCAGAAACTCGCCTCGGCGCTTCGCCTGCGTGCCTTGCGGCAGCCGCGAAATTTTTAACGTGGCCGCAAGTAAAGCCCAGCCACCATCGCTCCCGGAGCGGAAATACTGCTCGCCGCGCTTGACTTCCATGTGCCGCAGCCCGGGAGAAAACCCTTGCCGCACCCGATGCCGACTGCCGCTTCCGGCTCGCCGCGGCCCTTGATCCCGAGCCCGCTGGTGTTGTGCGATCGTCTGCTGACCTTGGCCCAGGATGCCGATCGCGCCGGATTTATCATCACCGCCGAGCATTTGTTGCACCTGGCCCATGTCGTGTTCGACGAGCCGATCCGCCGTCCGGCCAATCGCGCGCAGGCACCGTCGTCAGCACCGAGCAATACCTCGACGCGCCAGCCGCGGCGCCTGTCGGAAAAGCGGCAGAATATCCGGCGGGCCGGATAGAGGGCCGCAGTCCGGGCAGCATCTACCGTCGCCCGGGCCGGCAATTGCGAGGCATTTTGCCGATGCTCGAGCTCGCATGCTAGGGCTGGAGCCCTGCTTGTATGAACGGCCGGTCGTGAGCGTTTGGGGCAAGATCATCGGCGGCGTCGCGGGGCTGGCGCTCGGCGGTCCGCTCGGCGCCTTGATCGGCGTGGCGCTCGGCCATCAGGCCGAAACCAGCGCCGCAGGCGGCTTCGGCTGGCCCGAGGGCCTCTCCGGTGACGGGTTTTCGCCGGTCCGCCCGGCGGCGCTGTTCGGCCACCACGAGGAGCTGTTTGCGCTCTGCGTGGTGGTGCTGGCGGCCAAGCTGGCAAAAAGCGACGGCCCGGTGAACCGCGCCGAAATCGCCGCCTTCAAGCAGCATTTCCGCATTCCGCCCGAGGCGTCGCGCGATATCGCGAAACTGTTCGACAGCGCCCGGGACACTGCCTCCGGCTACGAAGAATACGCCTCTCAGCTGGGTGAGAATTTTGCCCATTCTCCCGCGGTGCTGGAGGATGTGCTGGCAGCATTGTTCGCCATCGCCCGTGCCGACAAGCCGGTGACGGTGGCCGAAGCGCGGTTCCTGCAAACCGTCTGCCACCGCTTCGGGCTGGGCCAGGCGGCTTGGGAACGGGCCAGTGGTGCCGCGCCCCGGGCGCAGGCTCCGCCCCGCGCAGCCGAGGACGCGTACGCCGTCCTGGGGCTGCCGCGCACTGCCTCCGACGAAGAACTGCACGCGCAATGGAAGCGGCTGATGCGCGAGAACCACCCGGACAGTCTGGCCAGCCGCGGCGTTCCCGCCGATTTCATAGCCCGTGCCGGCGACACCGTGGCGCGCATCAATGCCGCCTGGGACGTGATCAAGCGCGAGCGGGGATTGTGAGCTTTGGTTCGACGCTGGACATCCGCGCCTTGCCCAGCCCGAACCACGACGCGCGCCCGGCCGGCACCCCGATCGACATTCTGGTGCTGCACTATACCGGCATGGTTTCGGCGCAAGCGGCGCTCGACCGGCTGCGCGATCCGGTCGCGCACGTCTCCTCGCATTACGTGGTGGAGGAAGACGGCAAAATCTGGGCGATGGTGGACGAGCGGCGGCGCGCGTTCCACGCCGGCGCTTCGTTCTGGCGCGGGCATACCGGGCTGAACGACCGCTCGATCGGCATCGAAATCGTCAATCCCGGCCACGAGTTCGGCTATCGCGATTTTCCGGTGCTGCAGCTGGCGGTGGTGTGCGATTTGTGCCTGTCGATCCTGTCGCGCCACCCGATCCCGCCGCGCAACGTCGTGGCGCACAGCGACATCGCTCCGGACCGCAAGCAGGACCCGGGGGAGAAATTCGATTTCGAGGGACTGGCCCGCAACGGCGTCGGCCTGTGGCCGGCGGGGGTGCCCGATCGCGGCACCGGCGAGACGGTCCGCGACGCCGCGAGCCTGCGCGAGGTGCGGGCCGGGCTCGGGGTGATCGGCTATCGCGTGGCCCCGGAAGGCGGATTGGACCCGGCGCTGTCGAGCGTGCTGCGAGCCTTTCAGCGGCACTGGCGGCCGGAGGCGGTCACCGGGCAGGCCGATGCGGGCACCCTGACGCGGCTGCTGGCGGTGGCGCGGATGTGTGGCAGATAAGTTTTGATCGAAACGATATCGGGCGTCAGGCGCAACCCGGCCCGATTATCCAACGATACTGCGGAGCTTGGATGCTCGATCGAGACTTGTCAGCGATGGGCACCCCGCGTTCTATTTTGACACCGACGATCAGGGCTTTGCGGATTGATTTTTAGTTCGCCCGCGTTCACGTTCCTTTTCCTGCCGATTGCCTTTCTGCTTCACGGCCTCACGCCGTCGCGGATGCGCAACTTCGTTCTGTTGCTGCTGAGCCTGGTCTTCTATGCCTGGGGTGAGGCTCGGCATTTGTGGCTGCTGTTGCTGCTGATCGGCATCGGGTGGCTCGCTGGTCTGGGGATCACGAGTTCCGGCTTCCTTGGCCGGCACAGGGGAGCCGTGCTGGCGGGCGCGATCAGCGCTGATCTCGCGGCGCTGGCGTGGTTCAAGTATGCTCACTTTGCGGCCGCCAACCTGCCCTGGCTTGAGCGGGCCATTCCTTCGGCCCGCAGCTTCGCGGCCGCGTCGTTCGTGCTGCCGCTCGGCATCTCGTTCTATGTCTTCCACAGCATTTCGTACGTGGTCGACGTGTATCGACGAGCGGCTTCCCCCCGGCGCAATCCGATCGATTTCGCGCTCTACATCGCCTTCTTCCCCCAGCTGATCGCCGGGCCGATCGTGCGCTACCACGATATCGCCGCCATGCTCGACCGCCGCCGCATCACCGTGGCCCGCTTCGCCGCAGGCATCGAGCGGTTCGTGGTCGGGCTCAGCAAGAAGATGCTGATCGCGAATACCACCGGTCCTGTGGCTGATCAGCTGTTCGCAACGCCACCTGATCAGCTCACCGCAGCCGTTACGTGGACGGGCGTCGTGTTCTACGCGCTGCAAATCTACTTCGATTTCTCAGGCTATTCCGATATGGCAATCGGGCTCGCCCGCATGTTCGGCTTCGATTTCCTCGAAAACTTCAATTACCCCTACATAGCCGGCTCGGTGCAGGAATTCTGGCGACGCTGGCACATTTCATTGTCGAACTGGTTCCGCGATTACCTGTACAATTCCTCTCGGAGGCAGCCGGCTCGGCCCTGCACGCACTTACATGAACCTGCTGATAGTGTTCCTCTTGTGCGGCCTGTGGCACGGCGCCGCCTGGACCTTCGTCTTGTGGGGTGCTGTGCATGGCTCCTTCCTGGCGCTTGAGCGGGCCGGTCTTGGGCGCGTGCTGGACAGGCTGCCTCGGGTCTGGGGCCACGTCTACACGCTGCTGGTCGTGCTGGCGGCCTGGGTGCTGTTCCGATCCGATAGCCTCGGCCGCGCCGGCGCCATCTATGCGGCGATGCTGGGTTTCGGAGGCGCCCATGCCGGCGCGTCGCAGTTCTCCGCGCTGATCGACCGGCAGACGCTGGCGGCTCTCGCGACGGGGCTCGTAGGCGCCACGCCCGCTTTCTCCTGGCTCACCCGCGATTGGCGGGAGCGAGCGAGGCAACGGCGCGGGGTGGTGCTGCATCTGGAGCACGAGGCCCACGATCCAGTGCCCCTGCTGACGGTGCGCTCCATCCTGCTGACCGCACTGGCCCTCCTGTCCTTCGCGCAGATCGCGGCGAGTGCCTACAATCCATTCATTTACTTTCGGTTCTGAAGCGATGCGTGTGCGCAGGCTGTTCGATCTCGGGCTGTGCGGGCTGTTTGTCGGCGCAATCGCCAGCATCCTCGCAACCACCACCTGGACCGGCGGCGCCCCGTGGGTGGTCGCCTACGAGAACCGGTCTCCGGTATCGTGGCCGTCGCCGCCGGCCCGCTGGAACGCCGTAAGCGGCTATCTGGAACAGGTCGGAGCGTTCTTCGACGACCGTTTTGGCTTGCGGCGCGTTCTGATCGACCTGCGGGGTCGCATCGAAATCGGATTGTTCAATCGTTCGCCCTCGCCGCAGGTGGTTGCTGGTCGACGTGGGTTCATGTTCTACACCGGCGATCGCTCGATGGACGATTTTCTGCACCGCGAGATGTTCTCACCTGCCGAGGTCGCGGCATGGGTGGCGATCCTGCGGGCCCGCGAGACGTGGTTTGCGTCGCGTGGCATCCACTACCTTTTCGTTCTCGCGCCCAACAAGCAGACTATTTATCCGGAGCTTCTGCCGGCCTGGGTTCGCCCGCAACCGGGTCTCACGCGACGCGAGCAGCTCGACCTGGCGCTCACCGGCGATCCACAATTCCTCGACCTCGCCCCCTCTCTGTTGGCGGCGAAGCCGAAGGGTCAGCTTTATTGGAAGACCGACACGCACTGGTCCAGCCTCGGCGCGCAGATCGGTTTCCAGGCGATAATGCAGCGCTTGGGCATGCTTCCAGATGCTCGGGTTGGGGCGGAAGAGCCCACTTTCGAGTCAAACGACATCCGCGACTTGGCGCGGATGGCCGGCGTATCCGTCACTGAGCGAGGCGCATTCCGGGCGCCTGCCTGCGGGCGCCCCGATCCGATGTCGACGTCTGCAGCCATCTACGGCCCCGGCTTGCCCCCCAACTCGATAGTCAGCACCACCTGCCCAATGGCGACGGAGCGATTGCTGATGTTCCAGGACTCGTTCAGCGTGGCGCTGTCCCCGTTCCTGTCCGATAGCTTCGGCCGGGTAGCGTATGTTTGGCGGATGCCGACTGGCGCCATGATCGCCGCGGCCGTCGATCAAGAGAAGCCGACCGTAGTCATCGAGGAGCGGGTCGAGCGTTTCCTTAGCGTACCTTTAGCGAATTGAATTGGCCGCTCCGCCGACACCCGAACGACCGAGGCAATCTCTGACGAGCCCTTGTGCGCTAGCCCGCATTGATGCCTGATACTGCTCCCGCCTCCCGCCGGCGGCTGGCCTCGCGGTCTTCCCGGCCCGCGCGGATCGGGATGAGCGTAGCAACTTCACGCCGTCGGGCTCCCGATGCTCGACCCGCTGGCAGCTCTTCGAAGGGCTGCGTCTCGTCGAGACCGGGCGAACTCGAGACCGGGCGACTCGAGACCGGGCGGCGCATTTTTGTTCTTGCTTTGTTCCCAGGCTTCCGCTACCGTTCGCGGATGTCCAGCGAAGCCCCGACACCCGATGGCCCGATCGTCCCTGCCAGCCTCGGCGCGCGGCCACTCAGCGGCGCTGATCCGACGGACCTGGCAGAGGCGCTGACTTTCGCGCTCCGCTACGACAAGCGGCGGCGCGTCCACACGGCAGACGAGATGATGGCCCGGATCACTGCGGACCGCCTGATCGAGCACCTGGAGCGGTCGGGCTTCGTGGTGATGAAGAAGGCTATGAAGCCAGAGGGCCCGGATCGCCATTATGCGCCGTCGGTACCCGGCCGCGAGTGATGTGCGGCCGTTACGCGCCCTACCTGCCCGCCGAGCAACGTCACCCGCACCGGCGTTGCCGGACCGATGCGGGTGGTTGCCCGGCGCCGCCCTGGACGGCGGCGCCGGAATGTCTTCCTTACTTCGACGCGTCCCGATCACGCGGCATGGCCAGGGCGCGCACCGCTCCCTTCGCAGCAGTACAGCCGCCCTTGAAGCCGATGTAGTTGTCAAGCGCGATCGAACCGTAGGTTCCGAGACCACCGCCAGCGCCGAACGTAGTACCGTAGTCGTTGGTGTAGATCTGGACGCCGGCCGCGCTCGTGATCCTCATGGTCGCGACGGTACCGCAGAACGATACGTCCAGGATGGCTGGGCTGGGAACGGGGCTCGAAAGCGTAAAGAAATTCCCGGTACCGTTATTGCCGGTATAGAAGGCGGCGTGGTCGAACGTGCCAGCGCCGTTTTGCGCTTGGATCTTCACGAAGGCATTGCTGCCCCCGGGTATGTTGCCAAGCGCAACGGCACCATATTCCAAGTCAGTACCACCGAGAAACACAACGGCAGACGCAGCCAGATCTTTGCTCGACGGGCCGAAGTAGCCAAGCGATGAAGTTGCGCCGTGCAACTGATGATTCGAGAGGAACAGGCTGCCGGCCGTTGCGACCCATCCGGTCCCGAGTGCGGGACGGTCGAACGGGTCCGACCCTCCGGCCAGCGCCGAGGTAGCGGACAGCGCCACCACGCCAGCGAAGGCAAAGCCGGCGATTTTGCATGCACGATCGTTCATCATGAGACAGTTCCTTTCTTGAAACATCAGTACCCGGCACTCCCCGGATAAGTGGCCCACCCACTGTTGCGCGACCTAAAGCGCTTGCCTGACATTGCGCAACAAGGAAGTGCATTCTGGACTAAAACTCTTTTGTGATTAGATTGATCGCAATACGGCGTCGGGTTTTCCCTTACACGTACCTTCGATTCCGGATTCGTAAGTTTAACGATCGAACCGGAAGCATAGTGCGAGAGTGCACCATTCGGTTCGGGGGAAATCGCAACGAGAAGGTGCGGCTTGCCCAGGGAACAGTGCGAGGTCACCGCTCGCAACTGCCATAACCGTGCATGTTATTTTCCTTGACGAGGGTCAGCGTTCCCTGTATGTTCTGCCCAACGCATGTCCGAAATCCTCCCGCCCCAAGCACATACCCAGCACCGCCTGGCGGTTCGCCGCCATCATCCGCGACCTGTCCTGGGCGGCGGCGGTGCGGATGCGCGCCGACCCGGCGGCGGTGCCGAAGCTGACCCTGCTGCGGGCCTGGCTGCACAACACCATCAGGAGGTTCGTGGCTTTGGCGCAGCGGGCCAAGGCGGGTCCGCTGCCGCCGCCTCGCCCCCGCGCTCCCAGACCAGCCCCGGGGCCGGCGCCCGAGCCAACTCCCCACCCGCCCCGGCCGCGCCAGCCCGAGATGCCGCGGCAGTTCCTCTGGGTGGTGCGATTGCTGGGGGTGGAGGCGACGGGCTGTGCCAACCAGCTCGACTATCTGCTGAAAGACCCCGAGATGCAGGCCCTGCTCCGGGACGCGCCGCAGGTGGGGCGGATCCTGCGGCCTCTGTATCGGAGGCTGGGACGAAAGCCCGACCCCGCCCTGTTGCCGCCGCCGCCGCCCCGGCCGCCCCGCGCCAAGCCGCCCCCTCCCGAACCGGACCCCGCCGCACCGGTCCCAACCGAACCGGCCGAAAAGCCGTTCCGAAAGCGTCCGCTCCGCACCGAGGCGCGCACGCGAAAACCGAAGTGGACCTACCCCGGCACGGAGTGGAGGAAGTGGGGCGGTTTCTGGTTTCCCGGGCCGATCCGAAAACCTACCTGACTGGGCCACGTGCCCAGGCACGCCCATTTCGTTACGTACTCGATTCTTTATCCAGACCACGGGGCAAGGCTGAAAGCCCACGGCAGCGAGCTTCGGCGCCCTATCACCGAAGCCTGCCTCAAAAATCCGTCTTGAACCCGCCTTCGCTTTTGCGGCGAGCCACGAACGCCTCCAGCTCCTCCTCCACCGCCGGATCGAGCGGCGGGGGTTCGTAGGCGGCCAGCACTTCCTTCCACAGCCGGTTCGCCTTCTCCATTGCGGTCGGGCTACCGGCGTCCTGCCAGTTCTCGAAATTCCGCCAGTCCGAGATGATCGGCGCATAAAAAGCGTCGCGATACCGCGCCTGCGTGTGCGCGGCGCCGAAATAGTGGCCGCCGGGTCCGACCTCGCGCACTGCGTCCAGGGCCAGCGAGTTCGGGATCGGTCGCGATCGGTTCCAGAAACTCGGCCACCATCTGCAGCAGGTCGACATCCAAGATGGTTTTCTCGAAGCTGGCGGCCAGACCGCCCTCCAGCCACCCGGCCGAATGCTTTATGAAATTCCCGCCGCCCATGATGGCGCCCCATAACGAGAACACGCTTTCGTACGCAGCCTGTGCGTCCACCGTGTTGGCCGCACAAACGTTGCTGGTGCGGTACGGCACCTTGTAGCGCCGCGCCAAGCTGGCCGCCGGCAATGGCGGCCTTCATGTATTCCGGAGTGCCGAATGCCGGCGCGCCGCTCTTCATGTCGACGTTGGACGTAAAACCCCCATAGGCCACCGGCGTACCCGGGCGCACCAGTTGCGCAAAAGCCATGCCGGCCAGCGCCTCGGCGTTCTGCTGGGCCAGCGCTCCTGCCACCGTGACCGGGGCCATGGCACCGGCCAGCGTGAACGGCGTCATCACCACCACCTGGTTGCGGCGCGCCATTTCCATGATGCCTTGCAGCATCGGATCGTCCAGGCGCAGCGGGCTGGAGGAGTTGATGATGGTCAGCAACGACGGCTCGCGCTCCAGTTGCTCGGCCGAAATCCCGCGTCCGATGCGCGCGATTTCGATGCCGTCCAGGATGCGGACGCGGCCGAGTGAATAGGCGTGAAACGCCTTGTCGGTCAGGCGCACGAAATCAGCCAGGCAATCCAGGTGGCGCACCGAGGCATGGATGTCCACCGGCTCCACGGGATAGCCGCCGGTCAGGTGCACGATGTTGAAACTCTGGCCCAGCTTCAGGAGGTCACGGAAATCCTGCTGCGTGCCCGGGCGGCGGCCGCGGTCGGCGTCGGTGCAGTTCGGCGCGCTGGCTACCTGGCCGAAGGCGATCCAGTTGTCGCCGAACTGCACATGGCGCGCCGGGTTGCGCGCGTGCAGGACAAAAGTTGCGGGTGCGGTGGACATGGCCTGCAGGATCAGGCCACGATCGACGCGCACGCGCTGGCCTTCTACCCGCGCCCCCGCATGTTGAAAAATATCGCGCGCTTCGGCGTTCAGGAAATCCATGCCGATTTCTTCGAGGATGGTCAGCGAGGCGTCGTGGATCGCCTCGATCTGGTCGGCGGACAGAATTTCCGTCGGCGCGAACTGCCGGCGCGGCTGACGGAACGGTTTTTGCGCAATCGGGCCGGATCGGGTGCGCCCCCGAGCCGACCTGCCGCCGCGGCGCGGCACCTGCGTGACGTCCGTGGACTCATCCATGTGTGCTAGTCCTCCCGGCCGGGAAGGGTCTCACGACCTCCCTTCCCCGGCAACGGCGGATGCGTCTCATGAACCTTGGGGGCAACATGAAGGGTCTGCGATCCAGATCGGGCTCGGCCGCCGCCATGGGCGCGGCTGCACTCGGAGCATTCGCGGCCGGTGCCGCCGCAATCGGCGCGCTGGCAATCGGCCGGCTCGCGGTCGGGGCGCTGGCGCTCGGCCGTGCCCGCATCGGCACGCTGGAGATCGATCATCTGGTCGTGCGCAGATCCGACCAGACAAACAGCCCGGCGTGGCCCCCGAAATTGGAAGAACCCGGCTCAAGCGGAACGTTGTACCCTCGACGACCTGGCGGTGGGCCAAAAATTCCGCTCCGGCACCGTCGCCCTGGACGCCAGCCAGATCAAGGAATTTGCCCGAAATTTCGATCCGCAGCCCTTCCACCTGCGCGAGGGCTCGGCGGCCGACACCATGTTCGGCGGCCTGATCGCGAGCGGCTGGCACACGGCGGCACTCACGATGCGCCTGCTGGCCAGTGGAGGACTGCCGTTGGCCGGAGGTATCATCGGCCGGGGCGCGGAGCTGGCTTGGCCAAAGCCGGTGCGGCCCGGCGATACGCTGCGGGTGGACAGCGAGGTGCTCGAGATCGTGCCGTCGCGCTCCCGGCCGGATCGCGGCACCGTGACCGTCCGCAGCACCACGCTGAACCAGAACGACGAGCCGGTGCAGACCATGACGGCGCAGATCGTGGTGAAGCGCAGGGCTTAGCGATCCACCACCCCTATGCCGTCACCGCGCGGCGCTCGGCGTTGCTATGCTGGAACAGATTGTACAGCGCGATCACCCGCCGGCCTTCGCGCGCCGTCAGCGCCTCCTGCAACTCCCTTCCGGCGAGCACGTCGAGGAAGTGGCGCGTCGATCGCGCAAAACTGCCGCCCCAGTCGGCGTCGAGGTTGTGGAACTCACGCACCTCGCCGTCGCGGTAGAGCGTCAGCACCGGCTCGTCCAGCATCCGGTCGGAGCAGCGCGTGACCTGGATGATCCCTTCCTCGCCCTGGATTTCGAACCGCTCGGCATCGGCATAGTAGTCCGTGCGCAGCGTCATCTTCAGCGCCAGGGAAACATCCCACATGCCGTGCACCGGCGGGTCGGCATGGCGCCACGTCAGGGTCGCCGGCGCATCGTAGACGCCGGCCGGGGTTTCGGTGCGCTCGATGCATGCAAACCCGTCGCGCACGTCCCCGAACAGCCACAGCGCCACCGCCATCATATGGTGGCCATGGTCGAACACCATCGGCCCGCCGCGTCCCTCCGCCGCGAGTGCATGGCGCCAGTGGCTTGCCGCTTCGGGCACGTGCCACGCCTGCGCGCGGTCGGCCATCACCACCTTCATGCGGAAATGCAGCGGCTTGCCGATGGCGCCGTCGCGCAGCAATTCGCGGGCACGGACCAGCGGCGGATAGAACACGAAATTCTCGAACACTTTCAGCGCGCTTGCCGCTGGCGTCGGCGGCAGCGATCATGCGGTCGCATTCTGCCAGCGTCATCGCCATCGGCTTCTGCACGCTGACATGCGCGCCGGCGTTTAACGCCGCCACCGTCATCGCTTCGTGCAGCGGGTGCGGCGTCAGAATCTCGATCAGGTCGAGATCGCCGCGCAGCAGATCCTGGAAGTCGCCGGTCGCACGCGCCTCGGGATGCTCGGCTGCGCGGCGGGCGAGCAGGGCGGGATCGGTCTCGCACAGCGCGGCGATCTCCGCCTCCGGATGGCCGAGGTAGCCACGCACGTTGAGATCGAATACGCGGCCAAGCCCGACGAAGCCGACGCGCAGCTTGCGTGCCATGTTGCGGTATAAACTCGCCGCCTACTCCGCCGGCACCGCACCATCCAACACCGCCAGTCGCGCCTCGCTGCCAGTGATGGCCGAGCGCTCGCGGGAAATGTCGAACGACAGCGACAGCACCCAATACAGCCCGCCCGAAACCGCCAGACCCACCAGCCAAGCGATATCCACCCCGTCCAGGCGCTGCGCCAGCGGCCCGACGAACAGACCGGTGAGCACGAAGAACGGCACCGAGCAGGCGAACCCCACGAAATACGCGACCAGACCTTTGGCTCCCCACGCGCCGTACACGCCGTCCGGCGCAAACAAGTCGAGCACCGCATAGTGGCCGCGGCGGATGATGAAGAAGTCCACCAAATTCACCGCCGTCCACGGCACCAGCAGGTACAGCATGATCGGCAGCGCGTTGCTGAGCGCGTCGATGGCATCGGCTTTTAGCGCCAGCGCCACGGCCAGCCAGATCACGCTGAACAGCGCAATAAATCCGATGCGCACGGCGCGGGTGCGCGGCGTCGGCGCAAAACTGTCCACTGCCGTCACCATCGTGAGCATCCCCGAATAGATGTTGACCGCCATGGTGGCGACCAGCGCGCCGACCGTGGCCAGCGCCACCGCGACGCCCAGATACGGCACGATGGCGTCGCCCGCCGCGCGCAGCCCCACCAGCGCGTCGGACGCGTTCAGCGTCACCGCCAGCCAGGCACCGAGCGCGATCAGCCAGATGCCGGCCCCGGCCGCGCCCAGAAACACGTTGAAGATGATGGCGCCAGTCGAGGTCCGACGCGGCAGGTAGCGGGTGTAGTCCGAGACGCAGGGCGCCCAGGTGATGTTGGTCGCCGCCGCAGCCGCGAACTGCGTGCCGAAGGCCGCCCAATTCCAGCCAAATGCCACTGGCGCCGCACCGGCCGCTGGCGGCGCCGGCGGGGGCCAGGCCACGTGGCCAACCAGGATGGCGGCGGTGACGACCAGCAGCAGCGGCAAGCTGATCCAGAACAGCACCCGGAAAATCAGGTGCAGCCAGTCATAGCCCCAGATCGCCAGCACCAGCGCGATCGCCGCGGTGCCCAGCGACACTGCCAGCGCGTTCCAGCCGAAAATGCCATGCAGGCCCTCGCGCAGCAGCAAGGTATCGACGATGTTGTAGCCCAGAAACATCACCAGAGTGCCGAACAGCGGCACCACCACGCCGCGGTAGCCGAACTGGGCGCGGCTCTGCACCATCTGCGGCAGGCCCAGATCCGGCCCCTGGCTGGCGTGGAACGCCATGAACACGGTGCCGATCAGAATGCCCAGAACCGTGGCCAGCAGGGTCCAGCCCAGCGACAGCCCCATGCCCGGTCCGATAAAACCCACCGCCACCAGCAGGAACTGGGTGTTGCCCAAGAACCAGAACGGCGCCTGCTGGCGCACGCTCCCGTGCCGCTCGCGCGCCGGCACGTAATCGATCGAGTGCCGCTCGATGGCACCCAGATTGGCGGATTCGCTCGTCATCGGGACAACTCCCTCCGCTGGCACAGGCCAGCCAGGTTCAACGGGTGTGATCTCAGCCCACGGATTGCGGGCACCCCGGTCGGGCAAAATGTTCGGCGCTGCGGACCGAGCCGTCAAGCCACGGGTGCTTGACCGGGCTTTTTGAAGCTGTATACGCCTCACCGCAAATGCGAGGCGTTCGCATTTCAAAATCTAACCCCTGCCCTGAACGTGGAGAAACCCTCGGTGTCGCAACGTCCCCCCTTCGCCGGCCCGTCTCGTTTGCCAGGTGCGGTCCTACTGGCACTCATGCTGGCAGCCGGAGCAATGACGCACGCGCGTGCCGCGGAGACGATCACGCTATACAGCGCCCAGCACCCGCAGGTGGTTGAGATGCTGAACAAGATGTTCAACAAGGAGACCGGTATCCGCGTACGCGTGCACTCCGGCGAGCCGCCCGAAATCGCCAACCAGATTGCGGAGGAAGGCGATCGCTCGCCGGCCGACGTGTTCTTTACCGAGAATTCCCCGGAGCTGACGCTACTGGACGAAAAGGGGCTGCTCGCAAAAGTTGATCCGGCCACGCTGGCGCGCGTGCCGGCCAAATATAGCGCGGCAGACGGGAACTGGGTCGGCGTGCTCGCACGCGAAAACGTGCTCGCGTTCAACCCGGCAAAAATCCAGGAGAGCCAGTTGCCGGCATCATTGCTGGATCTCGCCAAGCCGGAATGGAAGGGCAAGGTCGCCATCGCGCCGAGCGATGCGGATTTTCTGCCGCTGGTCGATGCCGTGGCGGCGTTGAAAGGCGAGCCGGCGGCGCTCGACTGGCTGAAAGGGCTGAAACGCAACGCGCAGGTTTTCGATGACGACGAGGGCGTGGTGGCCGCGGTCGATCGCGGCGCGGTCGCCACCGGGGTTATCAACAACTACTATTGGGCGCGGCTGCTGACCGAGAAGGGAGCCGGCAAGATGCACAGCCGGATATATCATTTCGGGGGCGGCGATATCGGCGGGTTGGTGAACGTGTCCGGCGCGGCGGTGCTGAAATCTTCAAAGCATCCCGAAGCGGCGCAACGTTTCCTGGCCTTTTTGGTGAGCCAACCGGCGCAGGAGGCGCTCGCCCGCAGCGCCATCGCCTACGAGTATCCGCTGGTCGAAGGTGTCGCGGCAAACAAGCTGCTCAAACCGTTCGATCAGCTGCAGCCCCCGCCGCTCAGCATGGGGCAGCTCGGCGATGACCAGCTGGCGGCAAAATTGCTGCGCGAGGCCGGGCTGATCTGATGGCCCACGCGCTCGCCACAAAAGCCTGGCGAGCGGTTCGGGAGCCTCCCCCACACTCGCTCGTGGCCGTATCGGCGCTGGCAGCCGCGCTGGTGGTGCTGCCGCTGGCCGAAACGGTCTTGCGGGCGGCGCGGGTTCCGCTCGCGGAGGCGCAGAGCTTGCTGCTGCGGCCTCTGGTGGGCGAGCTGCTGGTCAACACGGTCAGCCTCGCCGTTGCGGCGACTGCCATCTCGGCCGTCCTCGGCACCGGCTGCGCCTGGTTCGTGGAGCGGACGCGCCTGCCGGGGCGGCGGGTATGGGCGGTGCTGGCCGCGGTGCCGTTGGCCGTGCCGCCCTTCATCAGCAGCTATGCGTGGGTCTCGCTCAGCCCGGCGCTACAGGATTTTACCGGCGCCCTGCTGGTGGTGAGCTGTTCCTATTACCCTCTGGTCTACCTGCCGGTCGCGGCCAGCCTGCGCGGCATGGACCCGGCGCTGGAGGAGACCGCGCGATCGCTCGGCAGGGGCGCCTGGGGCAGTTTCTTTTCCGTGGTGCTGCCGCAACTGCGGCCGGCGCTGCTCGGCGGCATGTTGCTGGTTGCATTGCACATGCTGACCGAATTCGGCGCCTTTGCCTTGTTGCGCTTCCGCACGTTCACCACCGCGCTGTTCGTCGAATACCGTACCGGTTTCAATGGCCCGGCGGCCTCGCTGATCGCGGTCACGCTGCTGCTGTTGTGCCTGTTGTGCGTGGTGGCCGAACTGAAGGTGCGCGGCACCGCCAGTTACGCCCGCATCGGGCGTGGCGCGCGACGGCCCGCCACGCCGCACAATCTCGGCTGGACCCAGGGGCCGGTGCTCGCGGGTTTTGCCATTTTGGTCACGGCAACACTCGGCGTGCCGCTCGGGATGATTCTCTATTGGCTGACGCAGCACGGGTCGGCGGCGATCTCGCCAGCCGATGTCTCGGTGTCGCGGCTGCTCGCCGCCACGCTGTCCTCCGTGTGGCTGGGCCTGGCCGGTGCCGCGCTTACGGTTGTGCTGGCGCTGCCGTTGGGCATTCTGGCTTCGCGCTACGAGGGGTGGGTGGTGACCCTGCTGGAACGCACCGCCTATGTCGCGCAGGGCGTGCCCGGTATCGTCGTGGCGCTGGCGCTGATCGCCTTGACCATCCACGGGTTGCAGCCGCTGTATCAGAGCGCGGTGCTGCTGCTTGGAGCGTACGCCATCCTGTTCCTGCCGCTCGCCCTGGTCAGCGTGCGCGCCGCTTTGATGCAGGCTCAGCGCGCGCTGGAGGATTCCGCCCGCTCGCTCGGACTCGGGGGCATGGAGGTGGCGCGGCGCGTGCTGCTGCCGATCGCCCTGCCGGGGCTCGGGGCCGCCGCCGCCTTGGTGTTCGTCTCGATCGTGACCGAACTCACTGCGACGCTGCTGCTCGCGCCGATCGGCACCGAAACGCTGGCGACGCAGGTCTGGGCCGACAGCCACGATCTGGCGTTCGCAGCCGCCGCGCCCTACGCCGCGTTGATGGTCGTGCTCTCGCTCGTGTCCACCTGGCTGCTGGCGCGCCGTTTCGGTCGCACCGCGTTCCTCGCCGTCTAGCGCCAAGAACGCAATGGCCGAACTGCGCGTCGAAAAACTGGAAAAATCGTTCGGTGGCCAAAAGGTGCTGCGGGGCGTCGATCTCACCGTCGCGTCCGGCAAGCTGGTGGCGATTCTCGGTTCGTCCGGCAGCGGCAAGACGACGCTGCTGCGCTTGATCTGTGGTTTCGAGCACGCCGATGCGGGCGCGATCGACATAGGCGGACAGCGCGTGTCCAGCCGCGACGTCCAAGTGCCGCCCGAACAGCGGCGGATCGGCTACGTGGCTCAGGAAGGGGCGCTGTTCCCGCATCTCACGGTTGCCCAAAATGTTGTCTTTGGGCTCCCGCGCCGGCTTCGCCGCGTCGGTCACAAAACCGAAGCGCTGCTCGATTTGGTGGGCCTGCCCGCCTCCTATGCCGGACGTTGGCCGCACGAACTGTCGGGCGGCGAGCAGCAGCGCGTGGCCCTCGCCCGCTCCCTCGCACCCGGCCCAAAACTGGTGCTGCTGGACGAGCCGTTTTCGTCGCTGGATGCGGCCTTGCGCAGCGAGACCCGCCACGCAGTGGCGGCGGCGCTCGCCGCGTCCGGTGCGACCGCCCTGCTCGTCACGCACGATCAGGCGGAGGCGCTGTCGATGGGCCACGAGGTCGCGGTGCTGCGGGAGGGAAAGATCGTGCAGCTGGCGAGCCCCGAAACCCTGTATCGCCGGCCGGCGGACGCCGATCTGGCCCGTTTCGTAGGCGAGGCGGTGTTGCTCACGGGGGTGGCCGCGGGCGGCCGGGTGACCTGCGGTCTCGGCACGCTGCGGCTGGCGCCCGGCATGCCCGAGGGTCCGGTCGATATATTGGTGCGCCCCGAGCAGCTCCGGCTCGTTCCGCTCGCCGAAGCACCGGAGGCGCATGCAAGGGTTGGCACCGTTACGTTCTACGGCCACGACGCCAGCGTGTCCCTGCTGCTGTCCGCGGCGTCCGGAACTCAGGAACTCATGGCGCGGGTGGCCGGGCACATGAGCCCCCAGCCGGGGGACGAGGTCGGCATCCGCGTCGAGGGCAGGGTTGTCGCGTTTGGCCGAGCCGAGTGACGTGCGGAGTTATCGCGAGGACGCAATATCGCCCGACGCCACCGAGAATCGCCGCCATGCGCTCGGACTGTAGCTGCGCTGGGTGGGCTGCACGGTGTAAACTCGCCAACCGTAAGAACCTCCCCCGGGCAGTTTCACCACCACTGCCGATACCGCCATGTAATCAGCGAACACAGGTCGCGTTCCGGCCGGGTCGAGCGCCACAACCTCCACGAAAAACCGCACCGGCGCCGTTTGGGCCGGAAGCGTCCAAACCAGCTCGGCCGCTGGTGCGGCGCTGCTCCTGCGCAGCGTGGCAGCATCGGCGGGGGAAAGCAGGATCACGCCGCCGTTGCCGCCTCCATTCTGCGCTTCGGCGGCCTCCTTCGGGAGGTGGGGCAATATGGTGAGCAGCTGTGAGGCTGCTTCCAGGCCGCCGGCGGCCGCTTGTCGGAGCCAAGCTGCGGCGAGGTCGAGGTTTCGCGGCACACCGTCGCCAGCTTCATAGAGCTGCCCCAGGTCGTACTCGGCGCGATGGTTGCCATGCGCGGCCGCACGCGCATACCACAGCGCTGCCTCGGATGCGTCCCGCCGCGTACCGCGGCCCCTGTCGTACATGAACGCTGCATTCAGCTCGGCTGCCGGCAGGCCACCCTCGCCAGCGCGCTTATACCATCGCAGCGCCTCGGCGGGATCCGAAGGGACCCCGCGGCCGAGGTCGTAGAGTATGCCGAGACGGAACGCCGCTTCGGCATCACCGGCCTCGGCCAGCGCGGCCCAGGTCGTCCGCGCCGCCTCGAAACGGCCGGCATCGAAATCCCGTTGGCCATCCTCGACGGTCGGCGCAGCCGAAGCCACGCGGAGCGGGACTGCCAGGGCCAGCGCCGTCACCAGCCCCAACGCGCCGCGTCGCTTCAGCGCCAGGTGATTACCACCCGCCGGTCGCCCTGCTCCGGCTTGCCGGCCTCAGTCGGGACCGGAAGTTCAGTCTGCCCTTTCGCCAGAAGTTGGAAGTGGTCGGCCGGAATGCCGCGCGCCACCAAGCCCCGCAGCACGGCTTCCGCGCGCCGCCTGGACAATTCCAGATTTGCCAGCGGCGTGCCCACCGTGTCCGTACTGCCGGCCAGGACCATCACGATCGGCTGACCCTCGCGAAAGGTCCGGGACGCTTGGTCCAGGACGGTAATCTCGTCGGCTCGGATCGCCGTGCTCCCGGTGTCGAAA
Source organism: uncultured Pseudomonadota bacterium (assembly GCA_963822705.1). Lineage (GTDB taxonomy): Bacteria > Pseudomonadota > Alphaproteobacteria > Acetobacterales > Acetobacteraceae > CAVRQM01. The sequence goes on along the minus strand of CAWGIX010000002.1, from coordinate 90,388 downwards.
TACACGACCAGCGAATCTGGCGCCGCCGGGGGAGCGGCTACGGGAGCCGCCGCGGGGGCGGCTGCGGTGGCCGGCGTGGTCTGGGCCGAGGGCGTGGCGGACCATCCCAACCAGATTGCCAGGGCAAGCCCCAAGACGGACGTCGATCGCATGCGATTGCTTCTCCTTATGGGTGCTGCGGCGGGTTCCGGTCAGCGGTTCGGCACGACGACTTCGACCGTCCCGGGGGGCGGCAGTTGTGCGGGCATAGGCAACGCCTGAACCGGAGCCTCGATCGCCAGAGCGGCCAACACCCGGCCCACCGCGCGAGCGCGGTCGTGGTCCTGGACGAAGAAGTAGCCGACGCCGGGCCGCTGGCCGGCGCGGCCGGACGGTTTCGTTTCGGTCACCGGCAACCCGGCCCGGCGGAACGCCTGCACGATCCTGTCGGCCTGCGGGTCGGCGCGAGACATGCGCACGATCAACCGGGGCAATGGCGTGTCCGGCATCACCAGGATGGCCGGGGTCACCTTGGGTGTCGCAGCAACCGGGCGCGGCAGGCTGACCACGGCCGCACTGAAGCTGGGCCGCGGGAACCAGCCCGCCACCAGCCGTTCCGCCGCCTCGGTTTGCCCGGCTACTGAGCGCGCTATCTCTTGGGCCGTGTCCCACGCCGCGACGACCGCACGACGCGCGCCGGCCTCCGTAGCGGTTAGCGAGAAGACCGGCTCGACGCGCAGCGCCTTCGCCGGTGGCACCTTCATGATCGGGAGTGGGGCCGGTTCCGGCTGGACCTCGGCGTTGATGGAGGTCTGCGCAGACGCGGCCGGAGTCGGTGCCGGCGCGGTCTCCGTAGCTGGAGTTGCGGCAGGTGCAGTCGTTATCGCGCCGATGGAGAGGGCAGGGGTCGGTGGCAGGGACGGTGCGGCCGCAGCCTGCTCCGGCGGGATCGGCTGCGATGCGGGTATCTCCGCGGCTTGGGCAGCAACAGCGGGAGAGGCGATCGGCGGAGCGGCCGTCGGCGGCGGGGCCGGTGCCGCGGCAGCCTGCTCCGGCGGGATCGGCTGCGATGCGGGGATCTCCGCGGCTTGGGCCGCAACAGCGGGAGAGGCGATCGGCGGAGCGGCCGTCGGCGGCGGGGCCGGTGCCGCGGCAGCCTGCTCTGGCGGGATCGGCTGCGATGCGGGAATTTCCGCGGCTTGGGCCGCAACAGCGAGAGAGGCGATCGGCGGAGCGGCCGTCGGCGGCGGGGCCGGTGCCGCGGCAGCCTGCTCCGGCGGGATCGGCTGCGATGCGGGGATCTCCGCAGCTTGGGCCGCAACAGCGAGAGAGGCGATCGGCGGAGCGGCCGTCGGCGGCGGGGCCGGTGCCGCGGAAGCCTGCTCCGGCGGGATCGGCTGCGATGCGGGAATCTCCGCGGCTTGGGCAGCAACAGCGAGAGAGGCGATCGGCGGAGCGGCCGTCGGCGGCGGGGCCGGTGCCGCGGCAGCCTGCTCCGGCGGGATCGGCTGCGATGCGGGTATTTCCGCAGCTTGGGCAGCAACAGCGAGAGAGGCGATCGGCGGAGCGGCAGTCGGTAGCGGGGCCGGTGCCGCGGCAGCCTGCTCCGGCGGGATCGGCTGCGATGCGGATACCACCGGAGCCTCCAGCGGCGGAGATTGAACCGCGAGCGTCCGCAGACCCTGGTCCGGATGCGCTCGCCCCACGGCGAACTGCCAGATCCCCACGGCGACGACCAGGCCAGCCAAGCCCACCCCAAGCCGAACGGCCCCCGCCGTCGGCGGCGCGAGCGGCAATCGGCTGCGGGGCGCCGGAATGCGAGGCCCAGGCCACGAGGTCTTGGCGGTTTCAGAACCGGCGGCAAATCCCTCGCTTTGCAGGGCAGCACCGGGCGGCGTCGGATACAGCACGAGGTGCTCGGTCACCGCGTCGCGCAGGCGCTCGAACTCGCGCTCGTTGATCAGCGCCCAGAATTCCGTGCTCCCGACCAACACGATCTGCAGGGTGGTGCGCACCCGGCAGGCCAATTCCTGCAACAGGCCCAGATAATGCAGAGTTGCCGGCGGCCAGTTGTCGGCCGGGTCCACCACCACCGTCACCGGTCCGACTTCGGACGGACTCTGGAAGCGTTGGCTGAACGCCTCGGCGATCGCCACGGCGGACGCCGCAGCCGAGTTCGGCAGGTCCAGAGCGCATGCGATCTGACGCTGCGTTTGCGCAGCCGATGCGGCCAACTCATCCAGCCGGATCACCAGCGTTTGCGGGCCTTCGTATTGCTCCAGCGCCGCCCGAACAACCGCAGACTTGCCTGCGCCAGCGGGCCCGGTCACGGCGACCAGCTTTTCGCGGCTCCGCAGGCACCTCACCAGGAACTCGATTGCCTCGGACCTTTTGGCCGAGCTGAACATCGGGAGCCCTACGTCAATCGACCGTCAACCGACCCCTAATACTCCGATCATCTGGCGAAGGATGCGCAATTCGGGCTTCCTGCATGTTAATCAAGCAAATATGAGACTTGGGGCAGCCTGCGACCGGATTGGGCTTCGTTGCTGACGGGGCCGCAACTGCTTGACAACGATAACGCGCGTTATTATAGATATGTCTATGATAGATCTGGAACGCGATCCTGTTGTCCTCATCAGCGATGTCGCCCGCTTGATCCGCACCGAGGCGGATCGCCGCGCGCGCCGTCACGAACTGACGCGGGCTCAATGGGTCATCCTGGCCCGCGTCCAACGCACCCCCGGCCTATCCCAGCGGGAGCTTGCGGAGCTGCTTGAGGTCGAGCCCATTACCGTCGGCCGGCTCGTCGACCGCCTGGAGGCGCGTGAACTGGTGGAGCGTCGGCCCGACCCGGTCGATCGCCGCATGTGGCGGCTGCACCTGCGCGATGCGGCGGCCCCGGTGCTGGCGAGCCTGAACGTGCAGCGCGCTGAACTGACGAGCCTCGCCTTGCAAGGCGTCGCCGACCCCGATCTGGCCGGGTTGGTTGCAGCTCTGCGGCAAATCCGGGCGAACATGGCTGCTTGTCGGCGGGAACCGGCCGCCCCGCTGAAGGTGGTGGCTTGATGTCCCAGACCGTCGATCTCCGCACCGGCGTAGCCGCGCCGGCACGGACGCGGCAAAAGTCCCGCCTGCTCCGCCCTCTCCTGATGCTGGGTGGCGCTCTCGCGCTGGTGATCGGCGGGGTCGCCTGGTATCTCTCGGGCGGCGGGTGGGTGTCGATCGACGACGCCTACATCCAGGCCGCCAAGCTTGCCGTCTCCACCGACGTGTCCGGCATCGTGGCCGACATCCCGGTGCATGAGGGTCAGCACGTGAGGAAAGGCGACGTGCTGTTTCGGCTCGATGACCGGCCGTTCCGCATCGCGCTGGATGGTGCGAAAGCCGAACTGGCGCAGACCGCGCTGACCATGGACGCGATGAAACGCGACTATCAGCGGCTGGTGCATCAGGCCGATGCCCAAGTGGCGCAGGTGCAGTCCGATCAGGCGGATTACGAGCGCTATGCGCCGTTGGTGAAGGGCGGCGCCGTCACCAGGGCGCAAGCGGAGGACACGCGCTACAAGGTCGCCGCCGATCAGCAGGCCGCCGAGGCGCTGCGGGTGCAGGCGCAGGTGCAACTGGCCAAGCTCGGCGGCACGGCCGACGTGGACGTGACCAAAACCCCGGCATACCAGCAAGCCGAAGCGAAGGTGGCGGAGGCGCAGCGGGAGCTGGATCACACAGTGGTGCGCGCCCCCTTCGACGGCATCGTGACGCAGGTGGACAGCCTGCAGCCCGGCCAGTATCTCGCGGCCGCCAATCCCGGCTTTGCGCTCGTCTCCGCCAGCGACGTCTGGGCGCAGGGCTTTCCAAAAGAGACGGAGCTGACCTGGGTCAAGCCGGGCGACCCCGTCAAAGTTTCCGTGGATACCTATCCGGGCCGCGTCTGGACTGGGCGCGTGCAGAGCGTCTCCCCCGCAAGCGGTTCCGAGTTTTCCCTGCTGCCGGCGCAAAACACGTCCGGGAACTGGGTAAAAGTGGTGCAGCGCATTCCGCTGCGGGTGCAGCTCGATTTGGCGCCGGACCAGCCGGCCTTGCGCGCCGGGATGAGCGTCGAGATCGACATCGATACCGGCCACGCTCGCACGCTCCGCGACTTGCTGTGAGCGGTTCGGCCGCCGATCGGGGCCGGGCGACGAACCGGGGCATCATCACCGTCTGCGTCATGCTGGCCACGCTGATGCAGGCGCTGGACACGACGATCGCCAACGTCGCCCTGCCCTACATGCAAGGCTCGGTGTCGGCCAGCCAGGACCAGATCAACTGGGTGCTGACCAGCTACATCGTGGCCGCCGCCATCATGACGGCGCCCACCGGGTTTTTGGCGAACCGGTTCGGCCGCACGCGCCTGTTCGTGGCCGCCGTGGTCGGCTTCACCATCGCCTCGATCGCCTGCGGCATGGCGCAATCGCTGTCGCAGATCGTGCTGTTCCGCCTGCTGCAAGGCATGTGCGGCGCCTCGCTGGTGCCGCTGTCGCAAGCCGTCATGTTCGACATCTACCCCCCGGAGCGCCGCGGTTCCGCCATGGCGTTATGGGGCATCGGAGTGATGGTCGGCCCGATCCTGGGTCCGACCCTGGGCGGCTGGCTGACCGAGCACTATTCCTGGCGCTGGGTCTTTTACGTCAACGTGCCGTTCGGCATCGCCACCGCGCTGGGGCTGCTGACGTTCCTGCCGGAAACCAAGCGACAGCCGGTACGGTTCGACTGGACCGGGTTTGCCATGCTGAGCCTAGGCATCGGCGCGTTCCAGACCATGCTGGATCGCGGCGAGCAGCTGGACTGGTTCGGCTCGCGGGAAATCGTGATCGAGGCGGCGCTGGCGGGTCTTGGCGCGTATTGTTTCATCGTGCACCTGCTGCTCGCCGAAAAGCCGTTCATCTCGCCGCGCCTGTTTCGCGATGTAAATTTCGTGGTCGGCACGAGCTTCATCTTCGTCGTCGGGCTGATCCTGTATGCGACGCTGGCCCTGCTCACGCCGTACCTGCAGACCCTGATGGGCTATCCGGTGCTGACCGCGGGCATCGCGCTGGCGCCGCGGGGAATAGGCACGATGATTGCCATGTTCGTGTGTGGCCGGCTGTTGCCGCATGTCAGCGTCCGCATGTTGGTGACATTCGGGTTCAGCGTCACCGCCGTTTCACTGTACCAGATGATGGGATTCACCCCCGACGTGTCGGAAACGATGATCGTCACCAGCGGCTTTTTGCAAGGTTTTAGCGTGGGGTTTGTGTTCGTGTCGCTGTCCACCGTCACTTTTGGCACGCTGCCGCCGGAGCTGCGCACCGAGGGGACGAGCATATTCAGCCTGCTGCGCAATCTGGGCAGCAGCATCGGCATTTCCGTGACCGGGGCGCTGCTGATTTCCAACACCCAGGCGAACCACGCCTCGATCGCCGCCCTGGTGACGCCGTTCAACCGCGCATTGTTTCACGGCGCGGCGGCGCGGTTCTGGAATCCGCTGGTCGCCCAGGGTGCGACGGCGCTGAACGGCGAGGTCACGCGCCAAGCCACCACGATCGCCTATATCGACGATTTCAAGCTGATGCTGGTGCTTACGTTGCTCGCGATGCCGCTGGTGTTTTTGCTGCGCAAGCCCCCCGCTCCGGCCGGCAACGGTGGGCACGCGGTTATGGAATAAATTCTTCTACGCTGCCGGCGGGGTCGCCCGCTCGGACATCGATCCGGGGCGCTGGGGTGAGCCGGGCAATGATCCGCTTCAGCGTCCGGGGCCGAATTATATCAGTGGGAGGACTCGGCGCCGGGCCCCGAGATCGCTGCCGGTCGGCACCCCATGATACTCCTTGCAAATCGTGCTGACCCCGGCCCATAACCGATTTCGGAAGGGCAGACAGCCACCCAGCCGCGCGTGTCGGTAAACAATCCTAACGACTTGAAGTCGGTCAACACCCAGAAAAAGGGGAGAAGGGGAGATGGACCACGTTCGGGCATATATTGCAATCGCTTCACTAATCGTCTCGGGCACGGCTTCGGCCCAGAGCCCGAGAAGCAGCACGGCGGGCACGCCGCTTCAGGCAGCCGCCGCGCAGGCACCCCATATCGTCACGTTCGATGCCCCGGGCGCCGCCACGTCCGTTTCGTCTGCATGCGGACGGTTCTGCGGCACGGTTCCGCTCCAGTCAATAAACGACAGTGGCACGGTCGTGGGCTTCTACACCGATCCACAGGTCGTCCCGCACGGTTTCCTGCGCAGTGCAGACGGTCGCTTCACCGTCTTTGACGCGCCGGGAGCGGGGCTGGGCGCTGGCCTCTACCAGGGCACCACCCCGAATGGCATCAACAACCGCGGCGAAATTGCGGGAGAGCTCCAGGACTCGAGCTATGCTTTTCGCTCCTTCGTGCGCCACGTGGACGGGTCCTTTACCGTATTCGATGCTCCCGGCGCCGGTACCGGTCCCTATCAAGGAACTCTTGCGGCAGCTATCAACGACACGGGGATGACGGCAGGCGTCTATATCGACGGAAATAATGTTTATCATGGTTTCGTCCGCAGTCACGACGGGTTCGCGTCCTTCGACCCGCCAGGCTCCATTTTCACTGGTGTTTTCAACGGAGAAGCTCTTAATGACAGTGGCGTCGTCACAGGTTACTACCTGGACGCGAACAACGTGTCGCACGGTTTTTGCGAGCGCCGGACGGCGCCATCAAGATATTCGACGCCCCGGGCGCCGGAGCGAGTTCCAATACCGGCACGGTCGCCAAAGCCATCGCCGGCAATGGTTCGATTACCGGATTACCAATAAATCTCCAGATGTCTACTCGAGCTTTGTCCGTCATCCGGATGGCACCTTCAAGACGTTCCAGGCTCCCGGCGCCGGCTCGCAACTCCACGGGGGTACGGCCGCCATCCAGATCAATGATTCCGGTGAGACCACCGGCAATGTCACCGACACCAAAGGCGTCACGCGCGGTTTCGTACGCTTCGGCTCCGGCGGTGGCATCGTAATCTTCGAGGTTCCTGCCGCGGGCAAAAAATCCTTCGAGGGCACACGCGGCGACGAGATCAATGCAGCAGGCGTGGTTGCGGGCCGGTGGGTCAACTCAGAGGACCTCAATCACGGATTTGTCTGGACGCCCTGAACGTTTCAGGCAGACCGTACCCGTACCGTCCAGTCATGCCGGACTTGACTCGGGCAATCTGCCCGACCTGCAAATCTGGGGTGGGTTGCCGGATCAGCTCGGCGGGGCATGCGGTCATGGAATAGGGTTTCGTTTCCTGGCGGCGATCACTTGGACGTGCTTCAACCGCAATGGAAGCCACCCCGTTTCGAGGGGGCTTACAAACGGTCGGGGCAATCGGCGCCAGTGGCGCACCAGGCGGGAATTTGGATGACGCCTGCGCCAATGCCGGACTCGACAAGATCCGCGATCAGCTCAAATAGCGGGCTCTGCGGCTTTGGCCGCCGCGCCGGAATCCCCTGGATAACGACAGGTCCTAGGCATCAACAGAAATCCGGCGAGTTGGTCTGCAGGCAGGCCAAAGTCGGCCTCCATCCCTCGCCCGGTTTCGCAGTCTGCTCCGATCCGGCGCAGCGCCGCGGCGATGGCCGTCACTGCAAGAACAGCGTAGGCCGGCTCGGCGGTCGGACCCATATGGGCGATGCGAACCACCGCATTCTGCATCGCTCCCCGTCCCGGCGACAAAACCACCCCGAGCAGACGCCGTGCGTTGCACAGCACATCGCTGGCGGCAACGCCGTCCGGCACGCACACGACGGTCGAAGTGGGCGAAGCGATCGCGTCCCGTGCCGGCCACAGGCGAAGCCCCAGCCCGCGCAATCCGGCGCGGCACGCTCGGGCGGTCAGAGCATGCCGGTCCCAGACCTCTTGCCGGCCCTCGGCGAGATACAGGTCTAGTGCCGCGTCAAGACCGTGAATCTCGGCAATCGACGGCGTGAACGGAAACGGCTCGTTGCGCTTCCAGGCGTGGCGCCAGTCCAGCACGCTCAGCACCGATTTTTTCGGGGCGCCGGGATTCGCTTCGATATGCGCCCAACCGCGTTCCGAGACCGCGACCAAAGTCAGACCAGGCGTGCCGCCCAGGCATTTTGCCGGGCTAGTGACAAAAACGTCGGCGCAACAGGCATCCGGGTCGACGTCCATGCCGCCGAACGAGGACACCGCGTCGACCAGCAGCAGCGCGCCGTGGTTGCGCACCACCCGGCCGATCGCATTAACCGGGTTCACAGTGCCGCTCGGCGTCTCATGATGCACTACGGCGACAACGCTTGTCTCGGGCCGCTGACGCAGCGCGTCGGCAACCTGCTCCGGCGCGATCGCATCATTGGACGGCACGACAAGCTCGACCACCTCTCTTGCGTGCCGGCGGCACAAATCGGCGATAGCGGCACCATACGATCCCGAAACCAGGTTGAGCACGATGTCGGACGGCCCGACCAGCGAGGCCACGCATGCCTCCAGCCCCGGCGCCGCCTCGAACTGCAGGATCACGGGGGGTTCGGCACAGCGCAGCGCCGTCGCGGCTTTCTGGGCGGTCGCTTCGTAAACACCCTGAAACGGAGGCTCGTGGTCGAACGGGATCGGCCGGCTCATGGCGCGCAGCACGGCGGGATAGGCAGGCACCGGGCCGGTCGTCAGGACGGCAACCGCGTCACGCAAGCCTTGCGTCACGCAGCCGAGTCCTCCCGTGCGCCGCCGAGATACGCATCGCGGATGCGCGGATCGCGCAGCAGCGTGCCAGCCGGGCCGGAGAGAACCAGGCGCCCGTTCTGCAACACATATCCGTAATGGGCGATGCGCAGTGCGAGCGATGCGTTCTGCTCCACCATGAATACGCTGACGCCTTGCTGGTTGATGGTGCGGATCAGCTCCAGCACACGCTCCACATACAGGGGCGACAGCCCCATGGTCGGCTCGTCCATGCAGATCAGCAGCGGCCGGCCCATCAACGCGCGGGCAATGGCGACCATCTGCTGCTCGCCCCCGGACAGCGTGCCGGCGCGCTGCTCCAGCCGCTCGCGGACACGGGGAAACAATTCTAGCACACGGTCAAAATCTCGAGAAACTTCGGCGGCGTCGTTGCGGGCGAATGCGCCCATCAGCAGATTTTCCCGCACCCGCATCGCCGGAAACAGCCGCCGCGCTTCCGGCACCGACGCGATGCCGAGCCGCACGATGGCCGGCGTCGCAAGCCCGGTAATGTCCTGCCCATTGAACATCACGCAGCCGGCGCGCGGACGCATCAGCCCCAAAATGGTCTTCATCGTGGTCGACTTGCCGCTGGCGTTGCCGCCCAGCAGACAGACGATTTGCCCCCGCCGCAGCTCCAAACTCAGGCCGAAATGCACCTGCACCGGGCCGTAGAACGAGTCGACGCCTTGCAATGCCAGCAGCGTATCGGTCACGCCGCTATCTCAACAGCCATCGCGCCGGTATGGGTATCGCCGAGATACGCGCGGATCACCGCGGGATCGTGGCGCACTTGTTCGGGCAGGCCGCGCGCGATCACGGCGCCGTCGTCCATCACCACCACCTGATCGCAAAGCCGCATGACCATGTCGAGCTTGTGCTCGATCAGCAAAATGCTCATGCCCGCCACTTTGAGGCCGGCAATCACCGCTTGCAGCTCGGCCGTTTCGGTCTCGTTCATGCCCGCGGTGGGTTCGTCGAGCAGCAGCAGCCGCGGCTGCAATGCCAGCGCACGGGCGATCTCCAGGCGGCGGCGGTTGGCGTAGGACAGGCTGTAGCGCCGGGTGGCCCAGGCGCGGCAGCAACCGCTCGCCGAACAGCGCCAGCGAAGCCTCCGCCTGCGCCCGTAGCTCGCGCTCCTCAGCGCGCACCGCACCCGGCTGCAGCAACGCCAAAAGCAGTTCGAGCGTCGCACCCACCAGCGGCACGCGGGAAAAAGGCCGGGCGTGGCGCAGGCGGACATGCGCGCCGATCAGGACGTTGTCGAGCACGCTCAGATTGCCGAACACGCGTCCGTGCTGGAACGTTCGCGCCACTCCGCTTGCGGCCAAGAACTCCGGCTTCCATCCGGTCACGTCGCGGCCCGCGTACATAACCCGGCCGGCGTCGGGCATGTCGAGGCCGCTCAGCAGATTGAACAGCGTGGTTTTTCCGGCGCCGTTCGGCCCGATCAATCCCACCACCTCGCCTTCTTCCACGGCGATATCAACCCCGTCCACGGCATGGACGCCGCCGAACCGGCGCACCAGACCGGTGGCCCGCAGCAGCTCGCTCATGCCGTCCCGAGCAGGCCCTGCGGCCGAAAGCGGATCAGCAGCAGCAGGGCCAGGCCGTAGATCAGCACACGGTAATCCGCCAGCACCCGGAACGCTTCGGGCAGTGCCACCAGCAGCACCGAGCCCAGCAGGGCGCCGGCGACGTTGCCCAGGCCGCCCAAGATCACGATGGTCAGCGCCAGGATCGACACCGCCGAACCGAACGTCTCGTAGTTGATGTACGAAAACTGGTGTGCGCTGATCGCCCCGGAAATGCCGGCGCCAAAACCGCCGAACGCGAACGCCATGGCCTTGTATCGCTGCGGCACCAGCCCGTACGACCGCGCCGCGATTTCGTCGTCGCGCACCGCCCGCCAGGAGCGCCCGAGATGCGAGTCCAACAGCCGCATCTGCAGCAGCGCCAGTACCGCCACGACGCCAAGCGACAGCCAGTACACCGACTCGGCGGAATCGAACGCGAAACCGAACAGCGACAGCGGCGGGATGGCCGCGAGCCCCATGCTGCCGCCGGTGAGCCCGGTCCAGTTCAGGATCACCAGGCTGACGATTTCGCCGATCGCCAGCGTGGTGATGGAAACATAATGGCCCTGCATCCGAAACGCCGGATACACCAGCAGTGTGCCAAGCACCGCCGCCCCGACGCCGCCCAGCAGCACGGTCGCCCCGACCGGCCAGCCCAGGTCGACGGCCAGCAACGCCGACACATACGCGCCGATGGCGAGCAACGCCGCGTGCCCGAGCGACACCTGCCCAGCGGTCCCGGCCACCAAGGTCAGGCTCAGCGCCACCAGCCCGTACAGCAGCGCGTTGGTGCCGACCTGCAATATATACGGCTGATGCGACAGCGGAAGCAGCACCGCCCCGGCCGCCGCCACGGCGATCACCCAGCGCGGCACCCGAACCATTTTTGCCCGCGCGACAAACGTGCCGGTGAGTGGCTCGGGCGCTCGCTCGCGGTCGCCAAAAAGCCCGCCCGGCCGCAGCACGAGCACCAGAATCAAAATCGCGAACGCGAACAGGTTGCGGTAGCTGGCGCCGAACAGCGCGATGCCAAAGCTTTCCACCAGCCCCAGCAGCAGCCCGCCCAGAATGGCGCCCGGCAGGCTACCCAGGCCACCCACCATGGCGGCGACCACACCTTTGAGCGTGGCCTGAAAACTCAGGCTGGGATCGATGTTGTTGTAATACATGCCGATCAGCAGGCCGCCCACGCCGCCCAGCGCGGAGGCAATGGCGAACACCAGCATGTTCACCCGGTCGGTGTAGACGCCCATCTGCCGCGCGGCGTCCGTATCCTGCGCCGTCGCGCGCACCGCCCAGCCAAGTTTGGTGAAGCGGAGGAACGCGTACAGCGCGCCGGCACTGAAAAACCCCACGCCGGCGATCAGCAGATCAAGGGTCCCGATGCTGCCGCCGCCCAACTGGATGCGCCAGGTGGGCAGCCCGCTCGGCAGCGCGCGCGGGTCGGGCGAAAACACCAGTTGCAATATCTGGTCGAGCACCAGCCCGATGCCGATCGTGGCCAGCAGCGGCGCGATGCGCGAGGTGCCGTGCAGCGGCCGCGTGCCGAACCGCTCGATCGCCATGCCCAGCAGGCCGCAGACCACGATCACCACCGCCGCCGTCACCGGGAGCGGCAGGTGCAGCCGCACCGTGCAGACGAAGCCGACATAGCCGCCGACGGAGAAAACCGAGCCGTGCGCGAAATTGATCAGGTTGGCCACGCCAAAGATCAGGGCGAGCCCCACCGCCAGCAGCGCATAGATGTTGCCGACGACGATGCCGTTCACCGTGTAGTCGATCCACGGACCGACACCCGCAAGCAGCCCGCTCACCGGCGCTGCACATTCGTCTTGGTCATTGCCAGGAGCGTAGCGACGAAGCAAGCCAGACCCGCTCGCCGATTCTGCGGACCGCCTGGATTGCTTCGCTCCGCTCGCAATGACCTTGCGTGGCGAGTCAGGCCGGCTTGCCGTCCCACAGCGTGAATTTTCCGCCCCGCACGACGATGTCGGTCACTTTCGCCCCGGCCACACGGCGGGTCTGCGGATCGAACGTGATCTTTCCGAAAATCACGCTCGGCACGTCACGGATGCGAGAAAGTCCGTCGTGGAACGCCTCGCGCGTGGTGCCGAACTGGTTCAGCACCGCCGCGGTCAGGATCAGCGCATCATAGGCAAAAGCCGCGAACGCATCCGGCTCCTCGTGGAAACGATCCCGGTAGGCTTTGACGAAAGCCTGGACCTCCGGCCGCGGATCGTCGGGGAAAAATTCGGATTCGGTATAGACGCCCTCGACCGCCGGGCCGCCGAGTTCCAGGAATTTCGGCGAATAGACCGAGCCTACGGCCGCGATCGGCAAGGTAATTCCGGACTCGCGCGCCTGGCGCACGATCAGCGCGCCGTCGCTGTAGTAGGATTCCAGCACGAGACTGTCCGGCTTGGACTGCATCACCCGCGTCAACGTCGAGCGAAAATCGCGCTCGTCCGGCAGATAGCCTTCGGCCGCGACAACTTCCGCCCCGCGCGCTTTCGCCGCCTGCACGAACAGGTCCTTGGACGCATGGCCCCAGTCGGTGTTGAGGTGCAGCACGGCCGGGCGCCGAAAACCGAGCTTGGTAATTGCGAAATCGGCCAGTTGCGGCTGTTCCTCGGACTGGCTGAGGCCCGGGCTCCACATGTAGTCGCCGCCCAGCGTAAATTTCGGATGCGAGTTGGTAAAACCCATCTGCACCAGCTTGCCGCGCTGATAGACTGGCGAGGCCGCCATGGAAGTCGTGCTGGAAAAGTCGCCCAGTTCAGCCACGATGCTCGGGTCGGCCACGAATTTCTGGGCGATGGCCACGGCCTGGCGCGGGTCGTTCTGGCTGTCCTCGAAATCGATGACGAGCTTGCGGCCGTGAATGCCGCCTCCCGCTCCGTTGATGGCGTCCAGTGCCAGCGCAAACCCGCGCTGCCACTGCGCCCCGTACTGCGCCGCCGATCCGGTAAGCGGACCGCTTACGCCGACGCGAACCGTCGTCGTCCGCGCGCGCGCCGCGTCCCGCCAGCAAGGCAGCGGCAGCCGCGCCCGCCAAAACCGAACGCCGCCCGAACCCGAGCGGCCGGGTGAAACCGGACAATGTGCCGACCATCGCCATCATCTCCGAAAGGTGTCTTGCGTCGGCTAAATGTGTATTGCCTGCCGAGGCTGTGCAATCCTAAAATTCACATAACGTAGAAGAGGGATCATGGACAACGCGCTGCTGCTGCCGTGGAAAGGTTTGGGCGACGGGCGCTCGCCGGCAGTAGAAGCCGCAGCGGCGTTGGGCACGGCGTTCGCGCACGGGGCGCCGGAGCACGACCGCAGCGGCATTTTTCCGGCCGCCAACTTGGCAGCCCTGCGCGAAGCCGGCCTGCTGACGCTGACGATCCCGCGCGCCTCCGGCGGCGGCGGTGCTGGCTTGGCTTCCAGCGCCGGCGTGGTCGCCGCCATCGCCCGCGGCGAGCCGGCCACCGCACTGGTGCTGTCGATGCAGCTCATGCAGCACGCCCTCCTGGCCCGCACGCGAACCTGGCCGCAAGCGACCTACGAACTGGTGGTTCGCACCGCTGTGCAGGATGGCGCCCTCATCAACGCGTTGCGGGTGGAGCCGGAGCTGGGCACGCCGGCGCGCGGCGGGTTGCCGGCCACGCTCGCCCGCCGCACTCGCGCTGGGTTGGAGCCTGACCGGTCACAAGATCTTCGCGACCGGCGTGCCGGTGCTGACCTGGTTGCTGGTCTGGGCACGCACCGAGGACGAGCCGCCGCTGACCGGCAATTTCCTGGTGCCCGTCCGAGCACCGGGCGTTTCGATCGTGGAAACCTGGGACCATCTGGGCATGCGCGCCACGGCCAGCCACGACGTGGTGTTCGAGGACGTATCGATCCCGCACGATTACGCCGTCGATCTGCGCCCCGAATGGCCCGGCCCGGACGCAGTGCAGGCGGGCTGGAACGCGGTCATCATCGGCTCTCTGTACCAAGGCATCGCCGCGGCAGCGCGCGATTGGCTGGTGGGCTGGCTGCACGCGCGAAAACCCTCCAATCTCGGCGCCTCGCTCGCTACCTTGCCGCGGATGCAGTCGGAGGTCGGTGCCATCGACAGCTTGCTGGGCAGCGCTCAGGGCCTGCTGCGCTCTGCCGCGGAAGCCGTCGATAACGGTTCGCCTGACGCGCCCACCGCCGCCGCAGCCGGGCTGCTGAAACAGTTGGCCACCGCGAACGCCATTGAGGCGGTGCAACGAGCCGTAGCCCTGACCGGCAATGCGGGCCTGTCGCGAGCCAATCCGCTGGAACGGCATCTGCGCGATGTGCTCTGCGGCCGGGTCCACACCCCGCAAGAGGATGCCGCCCTGCTGGCTGCCGGGCGTGCCGCACTGCGACAACCGTAAAGAAGGCATCCGCCAGCTTCGCCTAACCAGCTTGCGATCCGGAAGGGTGGTCGGGTTTGGAGCCCCGAGGCGCAAGTCGGATCGGGTGAGTTCAGTCTGCCAACGGATGGCTTGGCAGGAGTGCCCAATGCGTCACGTCAAAGACCTGCTGGCTGCCTCTGAGACGGCTGTAGAATGCTCTGCCCCGCCTCAGACCTTGCTGCACGCCGTCGGCGCACGCCAGCAAAATGTCCAGCCCCGAAGGCGGCAGGCGGCTCTCAACGTCAATCCATACTACAGTCGAGAGAAGAAAAGCGTCTTGCAGCGCCATCTGGATCACCGACCGGTAAGGGTATGGATGTAAAGCGTATACGTAGGCGAGGGCATATGGATTGCAGAGCCGCTCTGACGAATAAAAAGTGAGTTACTGCATTAAGAAATGCATGTTAACGTCGGCCCTCGATCGCACTCGTCCCCGGGGCAAGCAAGTCGGCACCCGAATTCGACCCGGCAGACGTTCCGGCATCCACGATGCGGCCGCCGGGGATATCACCCCGGACACCTGGAATCCAGGGGGATCCGAACCTTCTCCGCTTGCTTCGGAACCGTACAGGCGCGACGCTCCAGCCCGGCGACCTGGGCCGAGTCATGACCGGTGATCAGTTTTGGCTGAATTACTTGCGGGCGCATCGGCGTCCCCAGACCCGTGCCCTTCACTACGTCGGCAGCACATTGGCCTTGATCTGCGTAGTCCTAGCGGCGGCTCGGCTGGACTGGAGGTGGTTGATCGCCGCGCCGCTTGTTGGCTACGCGATGGCATGGGTGGCTCATTTTGGCGTCGAGGGAAACCGCCCAACAACGTTCGGCCACCCCTTCTTGTCGCTGGCGTCAGACTACCGGATGCTGTTTCTGTTCGCTGCCGGACGCCTCCGCCCCCATCTTGAGCGCGCCGGCCTGTCCTAGGCACGTCGGCTTGGACAAAGTGCCAAAGACCTGAGCAGGGAGGATAAGTCGGGCAAGCGTTTGCGTTCATCTGTGCCCCGCCGGCTCGCTGATATGCATTGCAGCTTCTCCCGGCAATATTCCTGGCTTGTCGGCCGAAACAGAATTTTCGTTAGCACTTCGTCCTGAATACCGTGTGTGACGACATCAGCAGTGGTATTGCTCGTCGGTGACTTGTTCCATCCAATGGACGGGCGAGCCGTTGAGCTTTTCCTGGATGGCGATATGGCTCATGGCCGTGGTGGCGGCGGCGCCGTGCCAGTGCTTTTCGCCGGGCGAGAACCAGACCACGTCACCCGGCCGGATTTCCTCGATCTGACCCCCCTCGTGCTGAACCCGGCCGCAACCGGCGGTGACGATCAGTGTCTGGCCGAGCGGATGGGTATGCCATGCGGTGCGTGCGCCAGGCTCGAAGGTGACGAGGGCCATCGAGACGCGCGCCGGATCGGGAGGAGCGAACAGCGGATCGATTCGCACCGTTCCGGTGAAATAGTCGGCCGGCCCCTTGCCGGAAGGCTGTGAGCCACTGCGCTTGATTTCCATCCGTCGTTCTCCTTCTGCTCGCGTGAATTGCGCGCCGGCAGTGCGTGGTCGCCGGCCTTCGGCTGCTGACCCGCACACCCGCAGCATTGCGCCGACCGAGGCCGGCGAACGTTTGCGTCGGACTGTGGCGCCAAGCTTCAAAGATAGTAACTTGCAACAGCGACGTTGTTCGTGTGCCGCGCAACGTCCGTCTTTCACCCGAAGCCGCCACCGACATGGGAGAAGTCGGCTCGTGACGGCCGCCTACGCGGCCTGCGGCAGCCGCAGCTCCAGCCAGATCGCCGCGAGCGAGGCGACCAAATGCTCGATGTCGGCGTCGGTGTGCAGCGGCGTGGGCGTAATGCGCAGCCGCTCGGTGCCGCGCGGCACGGTGGGATAATTGATCGGCTGCACAAAGATGCCAAAGCGGTCCAGCAGCATGTCGCTGATCCGCTTGCACAGCACCGGGTCGCCCACCGTCACCGGCACGATATGGCTCGGGTTGTTCAGGTGCTTTACGCCCGCCTCATCCAGCCGCCACCGCAGCAGCGCCACGCGGTCCTGGTGGCGCGCGCGTTCCGCACCGCTCGACTTCAGATGGCGGACGCCGGCCAGCGCGCCGGCCGCCACGGCGGGTGGCAGGGCGGTGGTAAAAATGAAGCCGGAGGCGAAGCTGCGCACAAAATCGCACAGCGCCGCCGACGCCGCGATATACCCGCCGATCACGCCGAAAGCCTTGCCCAGCGTGCCCTCGATTACGGTCAGCCGGTGCGCGACACCCTCGCGCTCGGCGATACCGCCGCCGCGGGGGCCGTACATGCCGACGGCGTGCACCTCGTCGAGATAGGTCATGGCGCCGTGCGCCTCGGCCACGTCGCACAGTTCGGCGATCGGGGCGATGTCGCCGTCCATCGAGTAGACGGATTCGAACGCCACCAGTTTCGGCGATGCGGGATCGCACGCACTGAGATGGCGGTCGAGGTCCACCGGATCATTGTGCGCGAATAGCCGCTTTTCGGCGCGGCTGTGCCGAATTCCCTCGATCATCGAGGCGTGGTTGTGGGCGTCGGAGAATACGACGCAGCCCGGTAGCCCGGCAGCGAGCGTGCCCAGCGCCGCCCAGTTGGACACGTAGCCGGAGGTGAACACCAGGGCCGCTTCCTTGCCGTGCAGGTCGGCCAGTTCCTGCTCCAGCAGAACGTGAGCATGGGTGTTGCCGGCGATGTTGCGGGTGCCGCCGGCGCCGGCCCCGTAGCGGTCGAGCGCTGCATGCATCGCGGCCAGCACGGCCGGATGCTGGCCCATGCCGAGATAGTCGTTGGAGCACCAGACGGTGACCTCCGAGCCGCTGCGTCCCGCCCGCCTGGTGGCACGGGGAAACGCTCCGGCATGCCGTTCCAGGTCGGCAAACACCCGGTAGCGGCCCTCGCGGCGCAAACCATCGATCTGCCTGCGGAAGAACGTTTCGTAGTCCATCTAGGATTTAATTCCCGACTTGGTTGCCGCCAGCTTGGGCTGGCCATGCGAGCCGCACCGCCTAGGTGCGGGTGCTTTGCGGATTGTGCAAGGTCGACCCCGTCTCCGCCGGGTGTTGCTCGACACCGCTGGCGACGGCGGCCAACGCCGCCGGATAGATCGCGTGCTCCTGCACCAGCACCCGTGCCGCCAAAATTCCGGCGGTGTCGCGCGGCAGCACCGGCACCGCGGCCTGTGCGAGGATCGGGCCCGCATCCATCGCCTCGGTCACCAGATGCACCGTGCATCCGTGCAGCTTCACGCCGGCCGCGAGCGCCCGCTCGTGGGTGTGCACGCCCGGAAAGGCCGGCAGCAGGCTCGGGTGGATGTTCAGCGTGCGGCCAGCATACAGACCGACGAACCACGGGGTGAAAAGCCGCATCCACCCCGCGAGGCACACGAACTCCGCCCTCACCTCTTGCAAGGCTTCCGAGATCGCCTGCTCGTGACCCAGGCGATCCGCGCCAAATTTTTTCGCGTCGATGCAAGTGGCGGGCACCCCGAGGTCCCGCGCCAAAGCAAGACCCGGCGCATCCGGCCGGCTCGACACAACCAGCACGATCTCGGCCGGGTACTCGGGACCGCAGCCCGCCTGGATGAGCGCCGCCATGTTCGAGCCGCGGCCGCTGATCAGCACCGCCACGCGGCGCTTCATGCCGCGTCCGCAAGAAACCAGCGTTCCGGAAGCTGGAGCGCAACACGCGCCGGCCCCGACGCAAGCGCGATCCGGCCGATAACCGCAACCGTTTCGCCCGCCTCGCGCAGCAGCGCGCACGCGGCGTCCACGTCGGCTTTGCGCACCACCAAGGCCATGCCGATGCCGCAATTGAACACGCGCAGCATTTCTTCAGGCGCCACCCCACCCGCCGCCGCGATCCAGCGAAACACCGGATCGGGCTGCCAGGCCGCTCCGTCCAGTTCCGCCACCACATCGTCCGGCAGCACGCGGGGAAGGTTGCCCACGATGCCACCGCCGGTGATGTGTGCCGCCGCGCACAAAAACCCGGCGCGATGCAACGCCAGCACCGGGCGCACATAGATGCGGGTGGGCGTCAGCAGCGCCTCGGCCAGACTCTTGCTGGGGTCGAACGGCGCCGTGGCGTCCAGAGCGGCCCCGCTCCGCTCCAACACCCGCCGTACCAGCGAAAACCCGTTGGAGTGGACGCCGGCGCTGCGCAGCCCGAGCACCACGCAACCCGCCGCCACGCCGGAGGGCAGCAGCGTGCCCCGCTCGGCCGCGCCGACCGCAAAACCCGCGAGATCGTAGTCGCCGCCCGTATACAGGCCCGGCATTTCGGCGGTCTCGCCGCCCACGAGCGCGCAGCCGGCCATCCGGCAACCCTCGGCGATGTTTTTGACCACCGCAGCCGCGGCTGCCACATCCAGATGCCCGGTGGCAAAATAGTCCAGAAAGAACAGTGGCTCGGCGCCCTGGACCACCAGATCGTTGACGCACATGGCGACGAGGTCGATCCCGACCGCCTCGGGCCGCCCCGCCGTCACCGCGAGGCGCACTTTCGTGCCGACCCCGTCCGTCGTGGCCACCAGGATCGGGTCGGCGTAGCCGGCGGCGTGCAGATCGAACAGCGCGCCAAAACCGCCGAGGGAGCCGAGCACCCCGGGCCGGCGCGTCGCCGCAACCGCCGGCCCGATGCGCTGCACCAGCGCGTCGCCGGCCGCGATGTTTACCCCGGCGGCGCGATAAGTCATGCCCGTCATGGCGTCCTCTGGTAGGATGCAGCGCCTTGGCCGTGGCAAGCCCCCGCAAGCCGGCCGCAACGGGAGCGGATGCGCTTGGCGATGCTATCGGCAGATCACCATGCTGCGTGGCGGGTCACAACCTTGCTCGGGCGGCTGTAGAACATGCCCGACGATTTGCGCAGCGCCCAGCTGAGGGGCGCCGCGCCGTCTTCCGACCTGCTGACGCTGCCCAACGCGATCACGCTCGCCCGCCTGTGCGCGGTGCCGGCGATCATCTGGCTGGTGCTGCGCGGAGAATTCGCCGCCGCGTTCTGGTTTTTTGCGGCGGCTGGAGCCTCCGACGCGGTGGACGGGTGGCTGGCGCGCCGGCGCGGCGTATCGGCCGCCGGCGCCCTGCTCGACCCGGTCAGCGACAAGGTGCTGCTGGTCGGCCTGTACGTGACGCTCGCGGCGGTCAAAGTGCTGCCGGATTGGCTCGCCATTCTGGTGCTGTTTCGCGATCTGGTCATCGTAGGCGGCGTGCTGGTGCTGTCCTTCCTTGGCCAAAAGATCACCATCCGGCCGCTGAAAATTTCGAAACTCAACACCGCTTTGCAAATCCTGCTCGTGATGGTGGTACTGCTGCAGACTGCCTACCCGCATACTCTCGTCGGCACCGGCCTGTGGGTTTTTGGGCGAGTGCTGGTGTGGGTGGTGGGGGCGACCACGCTGGCGTCCGGGGCGGCCTATATGTTGCACGGCGCGCGACCGCAATGACCGCGGACGGCGCCACGCTCCTGCCGCCCTCCCCGCCGGCACGGCCCCGTGAGGCCACGCGACTGCAGCGGTTTGTGCTGCTGGCCGCGCTGCTGGTCGTGGGTTGGCTGGCGCTGCAGCTGTTCGCCTCGATCCTGCTGCCGTTCGTGGCGGCGGCAGGCATCGGCTATTTTCTCGACCCGCTCGCCACACGGCTGGTTCGCCTCGGCGTCCGGCGCTCAGTCGCGGCACTGCTGCTGATCATCGCCATGCTGGCGGCCGGACTGCTGTTCGCCCTGCTGCTGTATCCTTTGATACTGGCGCAGATCAATATCCTGCTCACCCGCTTGCCGGCCTACGTCCAGGCCATACGCGCCTTCGCCAACCAGACGGTCGAGCATCTGCAAGAGCGGCTGGGGCCGGATTTCGTGGACCAGAACTTGCGCGATCTGGTGGGCAGCCAGGCCGGCGCCATGCTGTCGTTCCTGGCCACCGCACTCACCCGCGTGATCGGCGGCAGCTTTGCCATCTTCAATGTGCTGACCTTGCTCGTGGTCACGCCGGTGGTGGCGTTCTACCTGCTGCGCGACTGGCCCCGCGTGGTGCAGCGGATCGATGGCTGGCTGCCGCGCCGCTACGCCGACACGCTGCGGCTGCAGGCGCGCGAGGTCGACCGCATCCTGTCGGCGTGGCTGCGCGGCCAAGCGTTGTGCTGCGTGATCCTGGCGCTCTTCTACGCCACCACCCTGTCGATGGTAGGCCTGGATTTGGGACTGATCGTGGGACTGGCCGCCGGGCTGCTGTCGTTCATCCCTTATGTAGGGACCATCACCGGTGCCGTAACCTCGATCGGACTTGCCTTCGCGCAGTTCCCGACCTGGTGGGGCGTGGCGATGACCGCCGCCGTCTTCGTGCTCGGCCAGTTGCTGGAAGGCTATGTGATCTATCCCCGCTTTTTGGGCGACCGCGTTGAACTGCATGCGGTCTGGGTGATCTTCGCATTGTTCGCCGGGGGCGCCGCGTTCGGGTTTTTGGGCGTGCTGCTGGCGGTGCCGGTAGCCGCCGTGCTGGGTGTGCTGTGCCGGTTCTGGCTGCGTCGGTATCTGTCGAGCCCGCTCTATCTGGAGCCGCCGCCCGGCCAGCCATGAAGCGGGACGACCGACAATTGTTGCTGCCGCTGGCCGGGGAGGCGGGCGTTGCGACCCCGCCCTTTATCGCGGCTCCATCCAACCTGGCAGCCCTGGCGTGGCTGGAGCGCAAGGAGGTTTGGCCGGAGCGGCGACTGCTGCTGGCGGGAGAGCCGGGAAGCGGCAAGACCCATTTGTTGCATGACTGGGCGGCCGCCAACGGTGCCGCGATGGTGCGGGGCGGGGCGCTGCGGTTTCCCGTCCAATCCGCCGATGGCGGGTTGGCGATCGACAATGCAGATTCCTGTTCCGAGAAAACTCTGCTGCATGTACTCAATGCCGTGCACGAGCAAAAAAGGTTCGTGCTGCTGACCGCGCGGGAGCCGCCGGCGCGTTGGCGGATTTGCCTGCCGGATCTTGCCAGCCGGCTGCGCGGTATCCAGGTGGCCCAGATCGAGCCGGCGGAGGAGACGCTGCTGCGGATGATGCTGGACAAACATCTGTCTGAACGGCAACTCGCCATGCCCCTCCCCCTTCGCGAGTGGTTTCTGCTCAACCTGCCCCGCAACCCGGCGGCCTTGCGCGAGGCGATTGCGCGGCTGGAGGGTGCGAGCAGCCCCGGCGGGAGGGTAAGCCGGGAACTCGCTTCCCGCGTGGTAGATCAGGTCGGCCAGTTGTGGCAGGCAACCACCCCATGAAAGCCGCCCAAAGGACTAAGCTCACCGGCCAGCGCCTTCCGGTTCCGGTGAGCCAAGGCGAAGCCGATTTTACCGAGAACGGGCTCGAGAGCGGAATGGTCGATGGCGTAAATCTGGATTTTGTCAGCGCGACCGAAAACTCGCCCCCTCCCATGCACGTACCCGGAGCGGCCGCCTCTTCAGACCCTGTGCCGTCCGGCAACTCCCATCCAGAGCCGCCATCCGCTATCGGCCCGGACAACCAGTCGCGTTTCATCAACCGCGAACTGTCGTGGCTCGATTTCAATTCCCGCGTGCTGGAGGAGGCGGCAAACCCGCGCCACCCGCTGCTGGAACGGCTCCGGTTCGTCTCGATCAGCGCCGACAACCTGGACGAGTTTTACTCGGTTCGCGTTGCGGGGCTGATCGGCCAGGCCAAGGCGGGTGTGACCACGGTGTCGCCTGACGGACGCACGCCGGCCCAGCAGCTGGCGGAAGTCGAGAGCCGGGCGCGGGCGCTGATGGCAGCGCAACTGGCGGTCTGGGAGGACTTGCGCGAGCAGCTGGCGCAGGCGGG
The DNA here is from genome assembly GCA_963822705.1 of uncultured Pseudomonadota bacterium. GTDB lineage: Bacteria > Pseudomonadota > Alphaproteobacteria > Acetobacterales > Acetobacteraceae > CAVRQM01. The sequence continues at coordinate 67,891 of CAWGIX010000002.1, read as the reverse complement.
AATTGTTGTGGCCGAGCCCGACGGCCTGTCGGACCGCGACCGCGTCTGGCTGGAAGCCTGGTTCATGGAACGGGTATTTCCGGTGCTGACACCGCTGGCGATCGATCCGGCGCACCCGTTCCCGTTCATTCCGAACAAGGGTTTGGTCATCGCCCTGCGCCTGACGCGCGAGGCCGATGCGCACGGCATGGCCGGGCTGATCCCGCTGCCGGCCCAGATCGAGCGTTTCGTGCGTCTGCCGGCGGAGACCGAAACCAGCCCGCAGACCGCACGCTTCGTGCTGCTTGAACATGTGGTGAGGCTGTCCCTCGAACGGGTGTTTCCCGGCTTCGGCGTGCTGGGGCGCGGCATATTCCGGCTCATCCGCGATACCGACGTGGAATTCGAGGAGGAGGCGGAGGACCTGGTCCGGTCTGTACGAGTCCGCGCTGAAACGCCGCCGCCGCGGTGTCGCGATCCACCTGTCGGTGAATGCAGGCATGCCCGCGGAGCTGCGCGATCTGGTGGCGGACGAGCTGGATGCGACCAGTCACGAGATCACCGTGCAGGACGGACTGCTTGGGCTGGCCGACCTGAAGCAGCTGATCATCGATCGGCCCGACCTGCTGTTCAAGCCGTACACGCCCCGCTTCCCCGAACGCATCCGCGATTTCGGCGGCGATTGTTTTGCCGCGATCCGTGCCAAGGACATCATCGTCCACCACCCCTTCGAGAGTTTCGACGTCGTGGTGCAGTTTCTGCGCCAGGCGGCGGCCGATCCGAATGTGGTGGCGGTAAAACAGACGCTGTACCGCACCAGCCGGGACAGTCCGATCGTGAGCGCGCTGATCGAGGCGGCCGAAGCCGGCAAATCGGTCACCGCCATGGTGGAGCTGCGCGCCCGCTTCGACGAAGAAGCCAATATCCGCATGGCCCGCGCCATGGAGGCGGCGGGGGCGCAAGTCGTGTTCGGGTTCAGCGAACTGAAAACGCACGCAAAACTTTCCCTGGTCGTGCGCCGCGAGGGTGGCTCGCTTCGTTCGTATGCGCATTTCGGCACCGGCAACTACCATCCGATCACGGCGCGCATCTATACCGACCTCAGTTTCTTCACCTGCGATCCGGATTTGACGTGCGACTCCGCGCGGCTGTTCAATTACATGACCGGCTATGCGCGGCCGGAGCAGATGGATGCGCTGGCGTTCAGTCCGCTCACGATGCGCCAGAAGCTGGGCGAATTAATCGATGCCGAAATAGCTTTTGCACGCGCGGGAAAACCGGCCGCCATCTGGCTAAAGCTGAACGCGCTGGTCGATGACGCCATGATCGATCATCTGTACCGGGCGTCGCAGGCCGGCGTGCGGGTCATGGCCGTGGTGCGCGGCATCTGCTGCCTGCGCCCCGGCGTGCCCGGTCTGTCCGAGACGATTTGCGTCAAGTCGATCGTCGGCCGGTTCCTCGAGCACAGCCGTATCTGCGCCTTCGGCAACGGCCACGCGCTGCCGTCGCGCGAGGCAAAGGTGTTCATCAGCTCGGCGGACTGGATGATCCGCAATCTGGACTGGCGCGTGGAGACGCTTGTCCCGATCCGCAACCCGACGGTGCATGCGCAAGTGCTCGACCAGATCATGGTGGTCAATCTGCGCGATACGCTGCAGTCGTGGGAGCTGCAGCCCGATGCGCTCCTGGGTCCGCGTGGAGGCGGCCGAGGGACGGCGGCGAACTTCTGCGCACGAATACTTCATGACCAATCCGTCGCTATCCGGTCGCGGCTCGGCGCTGCACGGACGCCTGCCGCCGGGAATCTCGCTGCACAAGCGTTACGACCGCATTCTCCAGGACTGAGGCGGGGTGGGCGCCGCATGCGGCCGGCCGGGCGTGGGGTGTCGCCTGCAACCCGTCCGATGCTGCGTCGTTCACAAAATCTCGAACGGCGGACGCATGCGGCAGTGAGACTGGTGGTCTTTGGGCTCACGGTGAGCTCCTCATGGGGCAATGGGCATGCCACGCTCTGGCGCGGGCTCTTGCGCGCACTGCTCCAGGGCGGCCATCGAATAACGTTCTTCGAACGCGACCGCCCATTCTACGCACAGAACCGGGACTTTTCCGCTTTTCCCGAGGGGGGAGAGCTGGTCCTGTTCGAGCGCTGGGACGACGTCTCAGCGAAAGCCCGCCGGGCGCTGGAGAACAGCGACGCGGGCTTGGTCACGTCGTATTGCCCGGACGCGCTGGCCGCAACTCGGCTTCTGGAATTGGTTCCGGGGATCGTGCGCTGTTTCTATGATCTCGACACCCCGGTGACGCTGTCGGCGCTCGATGCGGACGGCTCGGTGGACTATCTCGGGCCGCAGGGCCTCGCACCCTTCGATCTGGTGCTGAGCTATACCGGCGGCCCCGCGTTGGAGGCGCTGCGCATACGGCTCGGGGCGCGCCGCGTGGTGCCTTTGTATGGGTGGGTCGATCCGTCGCTGTATCAGCCGGCGCCGCCGCGCACGGACGTTTCGGGACTGCTCACGTTCCTGGGCACCTATGCCGCCGACCGCCAGCCGGTGCTGGAGCAGCTGTTCATGGAACCGGCACGCCGGCGGCCGGCGCAAAACTTCATCATAGGAGGGGCGCAGTATCCGCAGAACTTTCCGTGGGCAAAGAACATCTGGTTCGTGCGGCATGTGCCTCCGTCGGCGCACCCGGGCTTTTACGCCTCTGGACGGCTGACCTTGAATGTGACTCGCGCGGCGATGGCGAGCATGGGCTGGTGCCCGTCGGGGCGCCTGTTCGAGGCGGCGGCTTGCGGTGCGCCGATCTTGTCGGACGCCTGGCCGGGACTCGACGCGTTTTTCGCGCCGGGCGAAGAAATCCTGGTTGCCTCAACCACCGAGCAGGCGCTGCAAGCGCTGGATACTTCTGCAACCGAATTGGCTTCCATCGCCGCGCGCGCGCGCGAACGCACCATGGCGCAGCACACGGCCGCGCACCGTGCCGCCGAAATGCTCGCCGCGATCGAAGCCACCCATCCGGCGGAGGCGGCATGACGATATGGGGCATCATTCCGGCGGCCGGCAGCGGCACGCGCATTCAGCCCTTGGCGTTCAGCAAGGAACTGTTGCCGGTCGGCAGCCGCATCGACGAACATGGCGTGGAACGGCCCCGCGCGGTGAGCGAGCATCTGGTCGAGCGCATGGTTTTGGGGGATGCCACGCGGCTGGCGTTCGTGATCTCGCCCTGGAAGAGCGACATCGTGCAGTATTACGGCGGCCGCTACGGCCACGCCGACATCGTCTACTGCGTGCAGGATGCGCCGCGCGGGCTCTGCGACGCGATCTTTTCCGCCTTGCCGGTGATTCCCGAAGATGCATCGGTTCTGGTGGGCTTGCCCGATACGATCTGGTTCCCGGCCAACGGACTGCGCTTGCTGCCCGCCGATCGGTTGTCGTTCTTGTGCTTCCCGGTCGAGCACCCGGAACTGTTCGATGCGGTCGACGCCGACGATAGCGGCCGCGTGCGCGCCATCGAGGTGAAACAGCCGGCGCCGAGCAGTCGTTTCGTGTGGGGCGCGTTCCGGCTGCCGCCGGGCTGCCTGCACCGGCTGCACGCGCTGTGGTGCGCGCGCGGGCGCTCGGACGAGTATTTCGGCACCCTGGTCAACGCCTGGATCGCGGCGGGGGGTGATGCGCACGCGGTACGCGCCGGCCAGAATTACGTCGATGTCGGCACGCTGCATGGCTATCGCGAAGCCATGACGCTGCTGGGCGGCCGCGCGGCCATGCCGGCGCCGGACGTGGTCAAACTGCGCACGCGGGCGTCATGAGCGTGCGCTGGACCAAGGAGCGCATTCGGGCACGCGCGCAAGAGCTGGGGCCTTGGTTCCACAACCTCGATCTGCGCGGTGTCCGCACCGCGCCGGACCATTTTCTGGGGGACTATCCGCAAATCAAGTGGGCTACGTTCGCGGATTGCCTGCCGCGGGATCTGTCGGGCAAGACAGTGCTCGACATCGGCTGCAACGCCGGATTCTACAGCATGCAAATGAAACGGCGCGGCGCCGCGCGCGTGGTCGGCATCGATTTTGACGACGACTACCTGGCCCAGGCGCGTTTCGCCGCCGAGGTCGAGGGGCTGGACGTGGAGTTTCGCCGCCTGTCGGTGTACGACGTGGCCGCACTTGGAGAGCGTTTTGATATCGTCTTTTTCGTCGGGGTGCTGTACCATTTGCGCCACCCGCTGCTGGCGCTCGACCTGATTTTTGAACACGCCGCGCGCGACATCCTCGTGTTCCAATCGATGCAGCGCGGCAGCCAAGCGGTCGATAAAGTCGGTCCGGACTACGATTTCTGGGAAACCGCGCATTTCGACTCGCCGGGTACCCAAAGCTGCATTTCATCGAGCACGAATATGCACATGACCCGACGAACTGGTGGGCCCCTAACCAGGCTGCCGCCGCCGCGATGCTGCGCAGCGCGGGGTTTCGCATAGAAGCGCATCCGGAAGACGAGGTCTTCATTTGCCGGCGCGGCGAGCGGCCCGCGCACGGTTTCGGCGCGGTGTATCCGGCCCAGCCAGAAGCAGCAACATGATCGAAGCCGCGATGATCTGGAACGAGCCGAACAACAAGTCCCATTGGGATCTGGAGGCCGATCCGGGCTGGGAGATTTTTGCCCGCATGGCCCGGCTGGCGGGTCAGGCGATTGCGGCGGAGGCGCCCGGACTGCCGCGCGTGCTGGGCGGCATATCGCCGATCGATCCAGACTTCTTGCGCCTGCTGTCAGGCCAGGGTGTCATGCACGACATCGATGCGGTTGCGGTACACGGTTTTCCGCTCGACTGGAACCTCTGGCAGATCCACGAGTGGCCGCAGAAGATCGCGCAGATCCAGGCGGTGACGCATCTTCCGGTCTGGGTGAGCGAGGTCGGCGTCTCGACCTTCGGCGCCGAGGAAGTGCAGGACTGGGGCTTGCGCCGCACCGCGGAGTTGTTGCGCAACCGGTCGCCGCGCATCCACTGGTATTCGCTGTACGACCTGCCCGCGTCCTGGCCCGCCACCACGCGCCACAAAGAGGCTGAGGGGTCGAGCTACTATCGCCACTTTCACATGGGCCTGCTCGACGAATACGGCACGGCAAAACTCGCGGCCCGGCACTTTTCCGAGGTAACGCCCGACATTGGCCTGTGCCAGTGGTTTCATTTTGAGGACCACCGACTCGACGATGCGGTGCGCTGGATGCGCGAGTTGGGGGTCAGGTATCTGCGCACCGGACTTTCCTGGGCCGACTGGTTGCGCCCCAATGCGGCCGCCTGGTTCGACCGCCAGATGCGCGCGCTGGAAGAGTTCGACGTCACGGTGACCTTCTGCTTCACGCCGGAACAGGAGGGTACCTGGCCGCACTACACTGCTCCCCCGGTGCGGCCGGAAGCCTTTGCGGATTTCTGTGCAACGATGGTGCGCCGGTATGCGCCCGGCGCCCATGTGCGCGAACCCGCCGCGCTGCGCGCCTGAAGCGGCTGCGCGTGCTGTCGGTGGCTTACCCGTTTGCCCCGGTGGGGCCGGACGCGGTCGGCGGCGCGGAACAGATCTTGTTTGCGATCGACAAGGCGCTGACGGAACGCGGGCACGATTCCATGGTGATCGCCTGCGAAGGGTCGCGCGTTTGTGGGCGGCTGGTCCCTATTCCGGCAGCCGCCGGCACGATCGATCGCGACGTGCGCGACCGTGTTCATGCGGCAGCGCGCGCGGCGATCGAAACGGAACTGCCCAACGCCGACCTTGTGCATCTCCACGGTATCGATTTTCCCGCCTACCTGCCGCCGCCCGGCCCGCCTTCTCTGGCAACCCTGCACCTGCCGCCGTCCTGGTACGAGCCCGGCAGTTTTGCGCCGGGGCGACCCGATACCTGGCTGAACTGCGTTTCAAACACGCAGCACGCGAGCTGCCCGGCTTCGTCCGCCCTGCTGCCGCCGATTCCCAACGGCGTGCCGGTACAGGAACTGGGCCGGGCGCAATCTGCCCGGGGCGATTTTGCCATCATGCTCGGACGCATCTGCCCGGAGAAGGGCCAGCACCTGGCACTGCAAGCTGCGCACATGGCGAACGTGCCGCTGCTGCTGGCCGGTCATGCTTTCGCTTACGACACGCACCAGGCGTATCTGAGCGAGCAGGTTGAAGTCTTGCTCGACTCGCGCCGGCGCAGGGTCGGAGCCGTGGGATTCGCGGAAAAGCGTCGCCTGCTCTCCGCGGCACGCTGTCTGCTGGTGCCGAGCCTGGCGCCGGAAACCAGTTCGCTGGTGGCGATGGAGGCCGCCGCCTGCGGCACGCCGGCCATCGCGTTCCGTGTCGGTGCGCTCCCGGAAATCGTGCGGCACGGCGATACCGGGTTTTTGGTCGATGATGTGGAGCGCATGGCCGAGGCGATCGGCCGCACGTCGGAAATCGATTCTGCGCGCTGCCGCGCTGTGGCGGCAGAAAATTTCGATCAGGCTCGGATGACCGACGCCTATATCGCCGCGTACCGTCGCCTTCTCGCATGAGCACGCTTGCCGCCGAGCTGGTCCGTGATACCGCATCTTTAGCGGCGCTACGGAACGAGTGGGCGGCGTTATGGGTGCGTGCGAAGACCGCAACACCGTTCCAGCACCCGGCCTGGCTGCTGCCGTGGTGGCAGATTTTTGGCACCGCAGCACTCCGTGTCGCGGTGCTGCATGGACCCGGCGGAAGACTTTTGGGATTGCTGCCCCTGTACGAGCTTCCCGGAGAACGCAAGATTTTGCCGCTGGGCGCAGGCTTGTCGGACTACCACGATGCGCTGCTGGACGTTTCGGCTCCGCCCGACGCCGCTTCGGCGCTGTTGCGTACGGCACTGCAAGACTGCGATCTGCCGTGTCACCTGCCCGACCTGCCGCCCGATGCCGCCTTGCGTGCCGCCGCGGCACCGGCGGGATGGCAGGCGCTCCGGCATGTCGTCGAGCCATGCCCGGTTCTGCGACCGGAAGACGTGCCGGCGCTGCAGCGGCGCAAGCTGCGGATGTCGCGCCACCGGGCCGATCGCATTGGGGGTTTTGCCCTCGAGGTCGCGACCTCCGCTACCGCCTCGTCGATGTTCGAGAGCTTGCTCGGATTTCATGCCGCGCGGTGGCGCGAGCGGGGCGTGCTGAGCGACCCAAACGTTCTGGCCTTTCATCGCGCCGCGATCCCAGCCTTGGCCAGCGCCGGCTTGCTGTGCATGCAAGCGCTTCGGTTCGGTGCCCGTGTCGTCGCGGTCATTTACGCGCTGCGGGCGTTCGGACGAGTCTATCTTTATCTGTCCGGTTTCGATGCAGACCATGCTTTCGAAAGCCCGGGAACGATCCTGCTCGGCGCCATGCTGGACGAACCCGGCGTCGAGGAATTCCATTTTTTGCGTGGGACGGAGCGTTACAAGTATGCGTGGGGCGCCGTCGATCGGTTGAATGAACTTCGCGTCCTGGTGCCGCCGTGACGGACGATCCGGTTGCGGATTTTTGCCACGGCTCCATCTCGGCGGAGGTGGCGCTGGCGCGCGTGCTGCTGGAGGGCGGCGATCCCGCCGTGCGCGTGGCCGAAGTGGAGCCGCTGCGGCACTTGCTCGAACGCCATGCCGTCGCAGTCGGGCAAATGCGAAAAATGCTGGCGCGCGTCGATCACGCCGCTCCGGCCGATGTGCGGCGGATCGCAACAATGTTCGACGCTGCGGTGACGCAATCGGCGGAGGCCAGCGTCGCGCTGTACTCGCTGGGCGACAAGGCCACGCTGGAGCGCGCGACCGGCGAACTGGTGGAATGGCTCGAAGCCGAGCGGCTGATCGGTCCCGAGTGCGACGTGCTGGACCTGGGTTGCGGCATCGGCCGCGTGGCGCGCGCGCTGGGGCCGCGGTGCCGCACGGTGCTGGGGATCGACGTTTCTCCCGCCATGATCGCCGCCGCGCGCTCCCAACCCGCGCCGGCCAATTTGCGTTTCGCGGTCACCGGGGGTGAGGGTCTGACTGGACTGCAGCGTTTCGACCTCGTGCTGGCCGTCGACGTGATGCCGTACCTGGTGCAAGCCGGGGTGGCGGAGCAGCATGTCCGCGACGCGGCGCACCTGCTGCGCGCAGGCGGCTTCTTGGTCGTGCTGAACCTCTCTTACCGCGGCCTTGAAGAAGACCGGGCCACCGCGTCCGCCTGGGCAAGCGCGCACGGTCTTGCGCTCACGATCGACGGTGCAAAACCGTTCTCGCTATGGGACGGCACCGCTTTCGTGTTCCGCCGGTAGGGCGTCGCGCTCAAGAACCTCGGTTCGAGCCGGCGTGCCGATCTCGACCAGCCGGCCGGGCGGTCGCTCGAACCGGAGCTGGGCGTCGTGATGGCCTGCCAGCGCCGGGCGGTGCGCGATCGAGATGATCGTGGTGCGCGGCAGGCGCCCCCTCAGCGCCGTGTACAGTTCCGTCTCGGCTTCCGGATCCAGACTGGCGGTCGCCTCGTCGAGAAACAGCCAGTCGGGCTGTTGCAGTAATGCGCGGCCGATGGCCAGGCGCTGCTGTTCGCCGCCCGACAGGCGCTGCGCCCAGTTTTCTTCCGCATCGAGCCGATCCTCCAGTTTCGCCAGCCCGGCATCCTCCAGCGCGGCCCGAACCGCGGCGTCGTCGTAGGCGTCCGCCGCGTGCGGATAGGTGAGTGCCCGGCGCAACGTGCCGAGCGGGATGTAGGGCCGCTGCGGCAGGAACAGGACGCGCCCGCGCGGGCGTTGAACATGGCCCTTGCCGAATGGCCAGATGCCGGCCAGCGCCCGAAACAACGTCGATTTCCCGGTGCCGGAGCGGCCGCTGATCACCACGGAACGGTTGGGCGGCAATACCAGGTTTTCGTGCGTCAAAAGTGCTTCGCCGTTCGGCAGCGCGATCGTTGCATCGTGCAGCGCGTACCCGTCGCCCAGCTCCGTCTCGGCGGTAACGCCCGTGCCCGCCGCGGCCCGCGCGGCGGCAATCGCGCGATCAAAGGTCGCCAGGCGTTCGACGATCGCGCGCCAGCCCGCCAGCTCACTGTAGTTGTTTACCAGCCAGGACATGGCGCCCTGCACCTGTCCAAAGGCGTCGGAAATCTGCATCAGCCCGCCGAGCTGTAGCGTGCCGGCAAAATAGCGCGGGGACGCCACGACGATCGGAAAAATGTTGGCGACCTGACTGTAGCCGGCGACGATCGAGTTCAGCAACTTGGTGCGCTGCATGATGCGCCACCAGTTGGCCATGATATGGCGGAACCGCTCCGAAAGCGCGAGTTTTTCTTCCTCCTCCCCGCCGTACAGCGCAATTCCCTCGACGTTCTCGCGCAATCGCACGAGGCCGAAGCGGAAATCCGCCTCCACCCGCTGCTGGTTGAAGTTCAGCATCGCCAGCGGCCGTCCGACATAGTGGGTGATGACCGATCCGAAGACCGAATAGATCAGCGCCACCCAGACCATATAGCCCGGGATCGTGACACCGAATACGTGCAGCGGTCCCGACAGCGTCCACAAGATGCCGAAAAAGCTGAATAGCGTGACGATGTTGGAGAGCAGATCCAGCCCGAGCACTAATGTAGTCGTAACAAAATCACGCACATCTTCCGAGATGCGCTGGTCGGGGTTGTCGGTCCCGAGTTTTGCCGAGGTGGCGGACTCGGTCTGCAGGCTGATCCGGTAGTAGGCGCGATCGGCCAGCCATTCGTCCATGAAACGCGCGGTCAGCCACCGCCGCCAGCGAATGCGCAGCCACTGGTTCAGATAGGTCCGATACACCGCAACCAGGATGAACACCGCCGCCAGCCAGACGAATCCGGGCAAAAACCCGATCAGGTTCTTCCGCGGCTGGTAGGTCAGCAGCAGCGCCAGAAAGCTGTGCCAGTCCTTGTCCTGCAAGCTGTTATAGAACGCGTTGTTCCAGAAATTGAACACCACGTTCAGCCCGACCGTGAACAGGTTGAGCGCCAGCACGACCGCCAGCATCCCGCGCGCGAACCAGCGCTCCTCGGAGTTGAAATATGGTTTTGCCAGCCGCCAGGTATCGCGCAGGAACGGGCCTAATCCGCGCATGAACGAAAACTCCGGTCAGGGTGGGGCCAGCGCGCCAATATCAGAGTGCCCATAGCCGCTGCGCCACCAGAGCACGAGCCGGCTCTCGGAAAAAACCCGCGCCACCATTAAATCCAGGAAATTGCCGTCAGACTTGGCCGCGGCGGGCGCGCCCTCGCACGCAGTCAGTCGGGATCGCCGAGCCGGCTTGTCACCTCGAACATCACCGCTTCGAACATGTCAGGGGTGAGCCGCCCCGTCGACGTGTTGTAGCGCGAGACGTGATAGCTGTCTGCCAGCAGCAGCCGGTCCGGCAGCGTATGCACCGCACCGTGGGCGAAGCGCACCTGGGTGGGGCTCATGCCGCATGCTTTCAGCACCGCGGCGTGGGCCAGCACGCCCAACGCCAGCACGATGCGTATTGCGGATAGCGTCTGCAGTTCGGCGGCCAGAAACTGGTTGCAGGTGCCGACCTCGCGAGGCTCGGGCAGGTTGGCGGGCGGCGCGCAGCGCACCGCGTTGACGATCCGGCAGTCGCGCAGTTCCAGCCCGTCGTCGGACTCAGCGCCATAGGTGCCGGTCGCAAAGCCGAATTTCGTCAGGGTCCGATAGAGCAGAATACCCGCATGGTCGCCGGTAAACGGCCGCCCGGTGCGATTGGCGCCTTTCAGCCCGGGAGCCATGCCCACCACCAGCAGCCGCGCGTCGTGCGGCCCCCAGCTCGGCACGGGTGCATTGAACCAGTCAGGATTGGCGGCCCGGTTGGCGTCGCGATAGGCCGCCAGACGGGGACAGAGCGGGCAGTCGCGCGGCGGCCCGGCCAGGTATTCGGCCGGGCGCCCCGCCAGCGTGGCTTCGGCTGTGCTCGACATTTCCCTAGGCCGGTGTGGCGGGGTCGGCATAGGGCTCGGCGGGAGTCGCCACCGGGCCGCGCACGGAGGTTCGGGGCGGCCGCGGCTCCGTCTGCCGGCGGGTGAATTCAGGTCCGATGTCGGACAGCTCCAAAAACTGGTCGGCCTGCCGTCGCAGCTCATCGGCGATCATCGGCGGCGAGGTACGCACCGACGACACCACGGAGACGCGCACGCCGCGCCGCTGCACCGCTTCCACAAGCCGGCGGAAATCGGAATCGCCGCTGAACAGCACGACATGATCCAGCCGGTCGGCCAGTTCCAGCATGTCGATGGCCAGTTCGATATCCATGTTGCCCTTCACCCGACGGCGTCCGGTGGAGTCGGTGAACTCCCGGGCCGGCTTGGTGACCAGCGTGTAGCCGTTGTAAGCCAACCAATCGGTTAACGGCTTCAGCGGCGAGTATTCCTCGGTCTCCAGCACCGCGGCGTAGTAATAGGCGCGGATCACACGGGTCTGCTTGCGAAAGAACTCCAGCAGGTTGCGGTAGTCGACGTCGAAACCGAGATTGCGCGAGGCGGAGTAAAGGTTGGCACCGTCGATGAACAGGGCGGTGCGTTCGTCTTCCAGGAACAGCGGCATGCACGAATCCTTTGATGCGAGCGAATCCGGGGAAAACGGCCAGCCCCCGGTGCCAAGGGCATATAGTGGGCAAACCCGATTAGCGGAAGATGAATGCGCCGACTCGGTACCCATGTTGGCGGCATGATTCTGATCGCGGTCGGCGCCAATCTGCCGGGCTCGCATGGCGAGCCGCCGGTGCAGGCATGCCGGTCGGCGATCGAGGTTTTGGCGGCGCTGCCGGGGTTGCGGCTCGGCGCGGTGTCGCGCTGGTACACCAGCGAGCCGGTCCCGCCGTCGGGCCAGCCGCCCTATGTCAACGGGGTGGTCCGGCTGGAGGGGACCGCGGACCCGGCCTGGCTGCTGGCACGGCTGCACGCGATCGAGGCCGGGGCCGGCCGGATACGCGGGGAACGGAATGCCGCCCGCACGCTCGACCTGGACATCGTCGACATCGACGGCCAGGTGCGCGCCGCGCCCGACCCGGTGCTGCCGCACCCGCGCGCCCACGAACGGCGTTTCGTGCTGGTGCCGCTCGCCGAGGTGGCGCCCGGCTGGGTGCATCCGCAACTCGGGCGCACCGTGGACGACCTGGTCGCCGGTCTGCCGGCGCAAGGCCTGGCTTTGCTGTGATGCAGCATTGACGCTTGCCGCGCCTCCGCCGAGCGCCTATCTTGGGGGTTCACCAAAAGGCTGGATGGAGAAGACCGCATGGCGCGAGTCACCGTCGAGGATTGCGTAGGCAGGATCCCCAACCGGTTCGAATTGGTACTGCTGGCCGCCCAGCGCGCCCGCAACCTGAGCCGCGGCGAAGAAATCACCGTCGACCGCGACGATGACAAGAACCCGGTCGTGGCGCTGCGCGAGATCGCCGACCAGACGCTGACGGTCGAAAAACTGCGCGGCGATCTGATGAAATCGCTGTCTCGCGCTCCGGAACCGGAGCCGGCGGACGAGGAGGTCATGGACCTCATCCCCACCGACCAGAACATTTTCGGGCTGCAAGACGTCTCCGCCGAGGAGGAAGCCGCCTCTCTGCCCGTGGAAGGCGAGGACATCTCGCCGGAAGACCTTGAGGCCGCGATTGAGGCCGAGCTTGGCGGCCTCGGCCGCCGGTAGTTTCGTATGAACAGCGGTGTCGAGTTTTCGGGCCCGACACCGGCAAGGCTGCCTGACGGCGCGGCCGGTCAGGGCGTTATAGGTCAGGGCGCTATAGGTCAGGGCGCTATAGGTCAGGGCGCTATAGGTCAGGCTGCGGTCGGTTTGGCCGCACCGGTCGGCGAAAAGCCGGTCGACGAGAGGCTGGCGCCGCTGCTGAGCGCGGTGCGCATGTTCGACACCAAGGCCGACATGTCGCTCATCGAGCGCGCGTTCGCCGTGGCCAGCGACGCCCACCACGACCAGAAACGCGACAACGGCGAGCCGTATATCACCCACCCGCTCGCGGTCGCCGGCATTCTGGCCGGCTACCGGCTCGACACCGCGAGTATCGCCACCGCCCTGCTGCACGACACGGTGGAGGACACCGGCCTGAAACTGCCGGAGCTGCAGCGCCGAATTCGGGACCGAAGTGGCCGGCCTCGTAGACGGCGTAACCAAGCTGACGCAGCTGGAACTGCAATCCGACCGCACCAAGCAGGCGGAGAATTTCCGCAAGCTCGTGCTGGCGATGAGCCGCGACATCCGCGTGCTGCTGGTGAAGCTCGCCGACCGGCTGCACAACATGCGCACCCTGCGCTTCGTGCAGCAGCAGGACCGTCGTCTGCGCATCGCCCGCGAGACGATGGAGATCTACGCGCCACTGGCCGAGCGGATCGGCATGGACGCGATGAAGAGCGAACTGCAAACCCTCGCCTTCGCGCAGCTCGAGCCCGAGGCGTTCGACACGATCATGAACCGGCTCAATTTTCTGCGCGGGCAGGGAGCCGACCTGATCGAGGAGGTGAAGCGCGACCTCGCGCGCACCTGCGAGGCGTCCGACGTGCAGGTGGTCGAGGTCAGCGGGCGCGAAAAATCGCCCTACTCGATCTGGGAAAAGATGAAGCGCCGCAACGTGCAGTTCGAGCAGCTGTCCGACATCATGGCGTTCCGCGTCGTGGTGCCCACGCGCGAGGCCTGCTACGCCGCATTGGGCGCGGTCCATGCCGGCTATCCGGTGGTGGCGGGCCGGTTCAAGGACTACATTTCCACGCCAAAATCGAACGGCTACCAGAGCCTGCACACCGGCGTCACGCTGCGCGAACCGAGCAACCAGCGCATCGAGATCCAGATCCGCACGCCGGACATGCAGGACGTGGCCGAGAACGGCCTGGCCGCGCACTGGTCGTACAAGCACGGCGATCTGGGTCCGGCCGGCGGCGATGCGCGGCGCTTTCCGTGGGTGCGCGACCTGCTGGAAATTCTCGACAATTCCACGCCCGACGAATTCCTGACCAATACGAAGCTGGAACTGTATCAGGATACGGTCTTCTGCTTTACGCCGAAAGGCCAGCTGATCCAGCTGCCGCGCGGCGCCACCACGGTGGACTTCGCCTACGCCGTGCACAGCCAGGTCGGCGACACCTGCGTCGGCGCGAAAGTCAACGGACGGCTGATGCCGCTGCGCTACGTGCTGCAGAACGGCGATCAGGTCGAGATCATGACCAGCCGCGGCGGCACGCCAAGCCCGCAATGGGAGCGGTTCGTCGTCACCGGCAAGGCGCGCGCCAGGATCCGCCGCTGGGTGCAGGCGCAGCAGCGCCAGCAATATCTGGATACCGGCCGCGCGGCGCTGGTGAAGGCGTTCCGGCAGGCGGGACTGGACGGGTCCGAGCGGGTGCTGGAGCCGGCGCTCAAGGCACTGAAGCACACCAGCCTTCCCGACCTCTATACCGCGGTCGGCAACGGCAATCTCACCGCCCGCGAGGTGGTGACCGCGGCCTACCCCGAGCTGCGCGAGCCGCCGCGCGCACCGCGCATGCTGCCCAATCTGCCACGCTCGGAAACCCGCACCGCGCCGGCACGCGGCGCCGACGTTCCCATCACCGGCCTGCTGCCCGGCGTGCCGTACCAGTTCGCCGGCTGCTGCCACGCGCTGGCGGGCGACCCGATCGTCGGCATCATCAACAACACCAAGGGCGTTACGATCCACACCCGCGACTGTCCCACCTTGGAAAGCTTTGCCGCCGAGCCGGCGCGGTTCATGGAGCTGGATTGGGAGCCTGCCGCCTTCGTCGCCAGCGGCAAGCTGCCGCGCGAGCGGGGCACCGACGGCCACGTAGGGCGCATCAGCGTGGTGGCCGACAACCACCCGAACGCCATGGCAACGATCGCCAACGCGGTCAGCAAGCACGACGGCACCCTGTCCAGTCTGCGCACCATCAATCGGCAGGCGGATTTTTTCGAAGTGCTGGTGGACGTGGAGGTGCGCGACGTGCGTCACCTGTCCACCGTGATCGCCGGCCTGCGTGCCGCCGGCGGGGTGCGCGAGGTAGAGCGGGCGCGGGGGTGATGTTCGGTTGATTCTGGGCCTGGGCTCGGATTTGTGCGACATCCGCCGAGTGGAGGCGGTGCTTGAACGTTTCGGTGACCGGTTCCTGCAGCGCGTGTTCACCGCGACGGAGCGCGCACGGGCAGAGCGGCGGTCCGGGCGGGCACGCACCGGAACCTATGCGAAACGGTTTGCCGCCAAGGAGGCGGGGGCCAAGGCGCTCGGCACCGGCTTTGCCCGCGGCGTGTTCCATTCCTGCATCGGCGTGGTCAACCGTCCCGGCGGCCAGCCCACGCTGCTGCTGACCGGCGGCGCGGCGATACGCCTTGCGGAACTGGTGCCGGCCGGGATGGCGGCGCGCATCGACGTGACGCTCACCGACGAGTATCCGTACGCACATGCGATGGTGATCATTTCGGCGGAAAAAATGGGCGGCCCGGGCCTGTTTAAGGCGTGACCGGCGAGCTCCGGCTTTTCTTCGCGGCGTCGGTCGTTCGGCACCTCCGCAGGATCAGAGAACCGGCCAATGCAAGCAGACGGAATGCAGGCGCCTTGTCCGTGACCTATTTGACAGGTACAAACGAGCCCCGCAATACCACGGCTAAGCATCCAGTTGGTTTTGATGGAGGGAAGGCATGGCTCCGCGTTGGCTAACTTTTACCGCCTTTCTGATCCCTGTTGGCTCTGTGCCAGCAATAGCTCAACAGATTATGTGCACATGCGCATTTGAAGATACCTCAGCGTACAAGGCGGTGGGAACGCACGCCGCCTGCGGCGCTCTTGTAACGAGTTTTGCCGGCACGCATTCTTGCGAGATCGCTTTTGGCGGAATAGGTGCTGATCCGGCGCTAATGGCAAAGACCGTTTTACCCCACGAACCTGCGACCCAGTCGCTCGGCGATTACAACGCGAAGGCGACACGCCTTACAATTCTGTACGTCACTGCCTTGCGCGAAGGATTCTGAGCGCGATCGCCGACCCTTCCTCTACGACGCCGTTCCTATCTACATACGAGCGACATACGTACGGCCAATTCCGTGTATCGGAGAGCGCCCGGGAACGTCTGGAACTCATCATCCAGACCATCCGGGATAAATACATTGACAAAATTGCCGAGATATTTGCTGGCAAGGCGGAACCGGCCCGAATCAAATTAGATGATGAGAGCATGCTTGAAATCCAGAGGGGAGCCATTCGACTTTTGTATGGTCGTGAACTCTCGATTTCCATCGTCTTTTATGACGTGAAGAGTAACAATTCAATGGCTAATGAAGTCTGTCCGATAGAGTGGAATGTACCGTGGGGCGTTCACGTCGGCTTAATCATTGCCGGTTTGGTGTTCCTGTTGTTAGCAATTAGGTACGCCAGAACTCGAGGTCAAGCGAGAGTAGATGGCGGATGGATCGGGTTTCGAACGCCAATCGTGTTTGTCCTATCGGTTTCCTGTTTCTTGCTTGGCGCTATCCTCTGGATATTCTTTGTCGTGCCCGCTGCGCAAAAGTGGGCCATCTTCAACGGGTATGTTCAAGAGCTAAGGTTCCCGATCGGACGTGCCGATTACGACTATGCCTACAATGCGCCGGCACCTCTCCCGCTAAGCTTGATCGCGAGCGGCACAAACGACACGTCTGTGGTTTCGGTTCAGTTCGAGGGAGATGTCGGCAACGTCGCAGTATGTGGCAACTTCAAAGGGGATTGCCCGGCCGCCCTCTTTCGCGACATATGCGATCGCAATCGCAATGAGCTGAAATGTCGCTTTGACGCCGCGGCCAAAGTATTCCATGTCTGTCGAACGGGAGATCAATCTGCTGCTTGCAGCTAAAGGGGATGAGTTTTCGCTGGAAATCGGAGGGGGGATTCCCGAGCACGGGGAGGATTTCGATCTAACCTGCTGGGACTGGGGGGCCCCCCAGCTCAGGACCGCGAGACTTGCGGAGGAGGACTGTTGACCGACTTGGCCACCGCGTGCCGGCCGCCTGCCATAGACTGGACGCCGACGCTAAGGTCGTATGGGTGGAGGCCAGGGTCGTATCGGTGACGAGCCGGTCATCCGCACCACGGCCGTCGGTGCCTAACCGCTATTGCCACCGGCGCCCCAGTGCGCCCCACTGCCTCGGGACTATTCGTGGCGCGGCCGCATCTTGAACAGGTTGTCCGCCGTCGCTGTTGCCCCGACGTGCCGGCAGTGCCCCGTTGTCGGGAAGATAGCCGTTGGCGGCGGTCGAGCCGTCCGTCCCCGGCGCCGGTCTTGGAAATTCGCCCATCGGCCCCCCGGACTGCCGCCCTTGCATCACGGCGACCTGCAAGCTCTACCGGAAACGAGCGCGGATCACCATCGAAATGCTGCCAAGCGCACACGTTCCCGCGGCAAATGGTTGCGTCTCAATATAGCCGTTTCGGCGCCCGTGCCGCCCACCGGAGCCGCGACCTCATACAAGATTCTCCTTGACCCGGTCCGCGGCCTGTGTTAGTGCTTCTGACATGTGGTTTCTCCCCCGCCCGCCGCTCCCACCGGATGCCAGCCTCGCCGAGCGGTTTGCCCGGTTCGCCGACGAGGTGGTCCTGGGGCTGGGGGCACGCTGGCATGCGGACCGGATGTCCGGGGTGGCGTTCATCAGCGTGCAGTTGCTGGAGCTGGTCGGGATCAGGCTGCAGAAGCTCCGCAAAAGGTTTCTTGCCCTGATCGCCCGGGCCCTGGCGGGTCCGCTGCCGCCGCCCCGGCCGCCCCGGGACCGGAAAGGACAAGCCCGAAAGCGACAACGCCCGTTTCCCGAGCCGTT
Organism: uncultured Pseudomonadota bacterium; assembly: GCA_963822705.1. Lineage (GTDB taxonomy): Bacteria > Pseudomonadota > Alphaproteobacteria > Acetobacterales > Acetobacteraceae > CAVRQM01. Next base: position 50,157 of record CAWGIX010000002.1, on the reverse strand, counting down.
CGGCTGGCTGCTGAAACTGGGGACGTGGCGGGTGGCGCCCTGTCAGCGGGATTTGGAGCGGCTGCTGGCCCATCCCGAGATGCAGGAGTTGCTCCGCAAGGCGCCGCAGGCGGGGCGACTGCTCCGGCCGCTGTTCTGGATGCTGGCGCTAAAGCCCGACCCGGCGCTCCTGCCGCCTCTGCCGAAGCGGGTTCGCCGAACCGCACCTGTCCCCCCCCGAGCCGGACCCCGCCGCACCGGTCCCGCTGCACCGCCGCAAAGCCGATGCGCAAGCGTCCGGTGCGCACCGAGCCGTATAAGCGCAAGCCGAAGTGGACCGAGCCCGGCACGGAGTGGCGCAAGTGGCGCGGCATCTGGATGCTGGAGCCGATCCGAAAACCGGCCTGACTGGGCCGCCTGCCCACGCACGCCCATATTGTTACGATATCGACACATTATCGCGGCGCAAGAGCTACGAGACGTCGCTCACCCCTGGCGCAGGTATCGCGCCGGAAGCCAACTCGTCACCGCGCGCCGGCTCGCCGCGAGCGAGCCGGCGCCTCTCAAACCGCTAAGACGCCTGGTGCTGCGCCGGAGGTGCCTTTGGCGTCTGGGTGCCCTGGTCGGGCACGACGCAGGTCGGACAGGTGGCAGGCGTGGCCGGCTGGGCGGCAGCCGTGGTCGATGGGGTTTCGACCGAACTGTTGACCGTCCAGGGACATGCGAAGCAGGGCGATGCGGCCATCGCCAGAAGAGCAGCCGCCGCGAGGACACGAACCATTGTGCGTTCTCCCGAACCACGAGCTGACCACCATAACCGGCAGAACGATCGCTCCGCCGTCCGCCAAGGATGCTCCGGGTCTGGGGTGCATGCAAGCGGAGACGCAGGCGCCGCCGCCCGCAACAGCCCTCACGTTTCATCGTGCCGCAGCCGGCTCGGCAGCAATTCGCCTTGCGCCTCCAGCACCGGATAGGCCGCCGCCGCCACCAGATGGGCGTTCACCCGTTTCATGTCGCGCAGCGCGTCCAGGTGCAGCGCGCTGGTTTCCGCGCGTCTCACACGCCCGGCGCGCAGCCGCTCGAAATGCGGCGCGGTGGCGCGCCGCCTCGATGTCGCGGAACACGTCTTTCTCCGCTCGCCAGCAGGCGCGCGGCGCGGACATCCTCGGTCACCAGCAGCGCCGCCGCGGCGCGCAGATTGACCAGCAGCCGGTCGATCGTCGCCAGTCAGCTCGGCCTGCGCCTCGCGCGCGAAAACGCCACCCCGCGCTTGAGCGCTTTGCGGCCATGCCCGAGCAGGTTCTGGTCCACCACGTCGCCGGCCTGCTCCATGTTGGTGGCGAAGGCCAGGATTTCCGCGACGCCGCCGATGGTCGGCATCGGTCATGGCCTCGGGATCGAGCGCGGTCAGATACGCTCTGATCGCGGCGTTCAGCGTGTCGAGCACGTCGTCCAGCCGCCGGGTCTCGGCGATCCGCCGACGCTCGCGCCGTTCTCCAGCGCGTCGCGCAGCCCTGCAGCATCGCCTCCAGCACGTCGGCCAGCCGCAGCGCCTCGCGGGCGGCGGCGCCGATCGCCACCATCGGCGTCTCGCGCGCGGCCTGGTCCAGATACAGCGGCCGCGACGGGTCGGCCGGGTCGACGCCGCGCCGGCAGCCAGCGCCGAAGCAGCGCGGCGTAGGGCGGCAGCAGCGGGAAGAACACCGCCGCCAGGACCAGGTTGAAGAGCGGTGTGGAAGTCGGCGACCGCGCGCGCGGCGTCCGGCTCGAGCTGCACCATCCACGGCCCAGCGCAGGGCAGCAGCGCGAGCGCCACCGCGACGCCGACGGCGCGGTTGAGCAGGTTGCCGAGCGGCAGCCGCCGCGCGGCCGGATCCTCGCCCGCGCCGCCCTCCAGCACGGGATTGATCGCCGTGCCGAGATTGGCGCCCGAGCACCAGCGCGAAGGCGGCGTCGGGCGGCACCACGCCTTTCGCGGCCAGCGACATGACCAGCAGCACCACCGCGACGCTAGGAATGCGCCGCCCAGGTCAGTCCGGCCGCCAGCATCACGTCCAGCACCGGCTGGGTCGAGACCGCGCCGAGCAGCAGGCGCAGGCTGGGCGCGTCCTCGTACGGCGTCATCAGGTCGAGCAGCTGGTGCAGCGCCATCAGCATCAGGCCGAGGCCGATGAAGCACGCGGCCGAGATCGCGCGGGCGCGGCGGCGCCGCGGCGGAACATCAGCACGCCGATCAGCACCAGCGACCGGCGCGATGGCGGACACGTCGAACGACAGCAGCTGCACGATCAGCGTCGTGCCGACATTGGCGCCGAGCATGACCGCCAGCGCCGGCACCAGGTCGACCAGCCCGCCGGCCGCGAAGCCGGTCACCATCAGGCCGGTCGCGGTGCTGCTCTGCAGGATGGCGGTGACGCGCCAGCCCGGCCAGGAAGGCCTTGGCGCGGTTGCGCAGCGCCGGGCCGAGCGCCGGCGCGCAGCCGCGGCGCCGAACGCGCGCTGCACCCCGGTCTGCACCATGTGCACGCCCCACAGCAGCAGCGCCACGGAGCCGGCCAGGTCGATCAGCGTCACCGGAAAGGTCACGGCGCCGTGTCCGTCACCGGAACCGGACCAGCCGCCCCGAGGGCTCGCCCAGCACCACGCCCTCGCGCATGACCACCCTGCCCCGGACCACGGTCGCCACCGGCCAGCCGGTCACCGCCGTGCCGGCAAAAGGCGTCCAGCCGCACGGCGAGACGATCGAAGACTTCATCGATGGCCCGTTTCGCGGCCAAATCCACCAACGTCAGATCCGCGTCATAACCAACTGCCAGCCGCCCTTTCCCCACCGCACCATATACCCGCGCCGGCCCCGCGCTCATCAAATCGACCATGCGCGCCAGCGACAGCCGCCCGGCCGCGACGTGATCCAGCATGACCGGCACCAGAGTTTGCACCCCCGTCAACCCGGCTGCGCAGTCGGGCCACGGCCGTTCCTTGGCGGCGCGGGAATGCGGCGCATGGTCGGAGCCGACCGTGTCCACCCGGCCGTCGCGCACCGCCTCCCAGGCCGCCGCACGGTGCCGCTCGCCACGGATCGGCGGGTTCATCACCGCATAACCGCCGAGCCGGTCGTAGGCATCGGGCGCCACCTGGGTCAGGTGGTTCACCAGCACTTCCACCGTCGCAATGTCGTGGAAATCGGCCAAGTAGCCCAATTCTTCCGCAGTGGAGACGTGCAGGATGTGCGCCGGCCGCCCCGTGCGCGTGGCCAGCGCCAGAATTCTGCGCGTGCCGAGAAACGCGCACTCCTCGTCCCGCCATTCCATGTGCCGCGCATACGGCTCCCCGCGGGCAAAACCTGCCCGACGGGCCTGCAAGCGGCTCTCGTCCTCGCTGTGATAAGCAATCCGGCGCCGACCCGCGCGCATCACGCGCTCCAGACCGTCGTCGTCGGCCACCAACAAGTCGCCCGTGGAACTGCCGGCAAACACTTTGATGCCGCACACGCCGCGCCCGGTCTCCAGCGCTCCCAGCTCGGCCACGTTGCCGTGCGTAGCGCCCACATACAGGCCCACGTCGCACCAGGCGACGCGTTCGACATGCGCCTGCTTGGCAGCCAGCGTCTTTACGTCGATCAAAGGCGGCGTGGTGTTCGGCATGTCGAACACGGACGTAATGCCGCCCAGCACGGCGCCGCGGGTGCCGCTCGCCATGGTTTCGACCGCGGCATCGCCCGGATCGCGAAAATGCACATGCGGATCGATCAGCCCAGGCAGCACATGCAGGTGCGCCGCGCTGATTACTTCGTCGGCCGAGGCGTCGCCCAGCACGCCGATCGCCGCGATCCGGCCGTAGCGGATGCCGACATCCGCCGCCCGGCCCCCATGGCAGCACGCAGGTGCCCCCAGCGCACCAGCATTTCGAAACGGCGGCCGCCATGATGCTGTTCATCGGGTCAGTCACCTATCCGAGCGCATTCAAACAACGAACTTTACATGACAAAATAAAAAGAATTTTTTTTTTTTTTTTTTTAAAAAAAAAAATTTTAATAAGGAACGGACAACCGTGAGGGGAAAAAATGAACGTCTGAGAGGCGCGAGATTACGAGCGCTTGCGGCGCGACAGAACGAGAAACGCGAGAATCATACCGAGAACGACGAGAGTCAACGGCTCGAGGGTCGGAGTGACGAAGTGAATGCAGGTGATAGACAGATCAAACAAATCGCGACTGCTAAGTCATCGACGTGACCGATCATCGAACGAGAGATGATCGCTCGACACGGAATACGTCCGAGACGTAGTCTACGAAATGATGTATAGACACTAAATAACAAATCAACGTAATAGACAGTGATAGACACCGATGACGAGCGTCATGCACGTCTCGGCCGGCGGTGAAGGTCTGGTAACCGCGTAACGTCACGAAGCCCTGGAAAAGTACGAAAAGCGTGACCATCACGTAATCGTCTCGAGGTTGCACGTAGACGGTCAGAATGAAGTCTGCCACCGCCGTTATTGGCGAGGTCCTCGAAACCGATCCGTATATAAGGATGCACGATGAAACTGATAGCTTAAAATAACGACGCGTAGAAAGAGCGAGGAAGGTGACGGATGGCGAGACGCTCGGCACGTTCGCGATCGTCGCGTTTACGGCGACGTCCTGAGACACTTCATAGACGATGCCGCTTGCGACGTTGGCGTTCGCAATGCCGCCCGCGAACAGCGCGGCGGCGCCAACCGCCGCTAAAAAACAAGCCTACATAACCTTCGAGGACAAAGGACGTCTCCTTGTGACGTAATGCGATAGTACACAAACGGAGACTAGCAAACCGCGTGCCAGAACGTATTATCAAGCGGTTGACACATTTATCCTACAAACATTGTAAGAATATCCGACATATTCCATCCGTATTTCGAGGAATTTTTCCGGTGGACTCGCGCGACGGTAGGCTCGGTCAGCGCGCTGCCAAAACCTCGAACACGTCGCCCTCGCCCGGCGCCATGCCCAGCACATGCGCACGATGCCAAAGCGCGTAGAATAGCAGGGTCCACGCAGCGTGCCCCTGGTGCCGTCCGGATGCGGCACGGAACAGGGCGATCACGCGCTTCGGATCGGCGATCTCCGCGATGCCCGGCTGCGCCGCCGTCCAGCGGCCCAAGACGTTCCCCCTGTTCGGCGATCCAGGCAGCGACCGGCACCGTAAACCCCTGCTTTTTGGCAAACGGCCGAGCCGCCGGGCAGTGTTTTGCGACCCAGCGCCGCAACAAGAATTTTCCCCTGCCCGACCGAACTTTCAACGCATCCGGCAAGCGGAACGCGGCGGCGGCGACCCCGGAATCCAGCAGCGGCGTGCGTCCCTCCACCGCGTGCGCCATCAGGCACCGATCCAGTTTCAACAGCAGGTCGTTGGGCAGCCAGTCGGCCACGTCGGTGGCCTGCGCCGCCGCCAAACGGCTGCGTCCCGGCCGCGCCGACTCCGCCTCCGCTGCCGCAAAACCGTCGCGCCATGCGGCGGGACGAGTCCGCAGCACGTCCACGCGGTCGAACGCGCCGCGCGCGCGCATGATGCGGCCACCCATCCACAGCGGACGCATCGCACTGCGATACCGGCCGTAGCCGGCAAAAATCTCGTCGCCGCCCTCGCCCGAAAGCACAACTTTTACATCCTGGCGCGCGCGGCGGGCCAAAAACCAGGTGGGAATGATGGCAAAGTCTGCCGCCGGGTCGTCCATGCAGGCGACGATGCGCGGCAGGTGCGCCCACACCATCGCCTCCGTCACCAGCAGCATCTCGTGCCGCGCGCCCAAACCACTTGCCACGGCGGCGGCGTGGTCGCGCTCGTCGGCGGCCTCGCGCGCATCGAACCCCGCCGTGTACACCAGCACCGGCCGCTCGTTCAGTCGCGCCATCATGGTCAGCACCGCGGTGCTGTCGATGCCGCCGGACAAGAACATGCCGTAGGGCACGTCGCTGCGCTGGTGCAGGTCCACGCTTTCCGCCAGCGCCCGATCCAGCCGTTCCAGGGCCGCATCTTCGTCGATGTCTTCCGGACCACCTTCGGGCAAGGCCGGCAAGCGATCGTGCGACAGCACGCGGCCGTCGGCGCAGGTCAGCGTCTCGCCGGGCAGCACGCGGCGGATGCCTGGGAAAATCGTCTCTGCGCCGGTGGTGAACTGCAACTGCAGCAACTCGTCCCGCGCCGCGCTGCGCACCCCGCGCGGCACGATTTCGGCCTCCAGCAGCGCCTGCGGCTCGGAAGCGAAAGCCAGGCAGGATGATGTTTCGGCCACGTACAGCGGCTTGATGCCGAACGGATCACGCGACAACGTAACGGTGCGTTGCGCCCGGTCATGGATTGCCAGCGCGTACATGCCGCGCAATTCGCGGGCAAAACCCGCGCCGTCGCGCCGCCAGAGTTGCAGCGGGACTTCGTTGTCGCTCTCGGTGACGAAATGCGTCCCTGGCATGGCCGCACGCAGCTCGCGATAGTTGTAGATCTCGCCGTTGCCGATCAGCGCCGCCGAGCCGCCATGAAGCGGCTGGTCTCCGGTTTTCAGGTCGATGATGGCCAGGCGCGTATGCGCCATCGCCACGCGTCCCACCACGCTGCGTCCGCTGCCGTCGGGGCCGCGATGCACCAGCGCGTGCTGCATGGCGGCGAGCGCCGCAGCGTCAGGCGGCGGCCCATCGGAGGCGGCAAGAATGCCGGCGATGCCGCACATCAGGGGCGGCGCGCGCCGATGGCGGCGGATTGCTGCATGGCGCTGAGGGATAGCACCCACCCCGAAACCTGTCTTGCACCGCCCCGGCGCGGGGGCCATGTCGGCACCATGACGCGCGTTGCACGACTTCCCGACCGTGGCGTGCTGGCCATTGCCGGCGCCGACCGGACCAGTTTCTTGCAAGGTCTTGTGTCCAACGACGTGACGGCGGCGACGCCGGGCCGGGCGGTCTGGGCCGCGTTGCTGACGCCGCAGGGCAAGTGGCTCGCCGACTTCTTCATCCTGGCCGACGCCGACCGACTGCTGCTCGACTGCGAAAGAGCGCAGGCGGATATGCTGCTGCAACGACTCCGCCGCTATCGCCTGCGTGCCGCTGCAGAGCTTTCCGACCAGTCCGACGCGTTGCTGGTACACGCTGCCTGGGCTGGAAACCCCGCTATTCCGGGCGGCGCCATCGCCGCCCCCGACCCGCGCCTGCCAGACGCGGGATGGCGGGTGCTTTCGCCACTGCCGCTGGACGCAGATGCCACCGCCGACGAATGGGACTCGCACCGGCTGGCGCTCGGCCTGCCGGATGGATCGCGCGACATGGAGGCGGAGAAGACGGTTTTGCTGGAGGCCGGGTTCGACGAACTGGGCGGCGTGTCATGGTCGAAAGGCTGCTACATGGGCCAGGAATTGACCGCCCGCACGAAATATCGCGGGCTGGTCAAGCGCCGGCTGGTGCCGGTGGCCGTCGCCGGCGCGGCACCTCCGCCCGGGACGCCGGTGGTGGCGCATGGCACCGAGGTCGGCACCATGCGCTCCAGCCGCGATGGACTCGGCATGGCCCAGCTGCGCATCGAACTCGCTGGCCCACCCGCTCGCTTGCGGCGAGGCGCATCTGGCGCCGCTTGTCCCCGACTGGATGCGCCTGCCCCAGCCTGCCGTATGAGCGGCAACACCCGCGCGATCGATTGGGAAGCCCGCTTTCGCGCCGACCACACGCCGTGGGAGCGGCAGGCCGAAAACCCCGCTTTCCTCGCCTGGCGGGCCAGTGCGGTGCTGACCCCAGGAAAAATTCTGGTGCCAGGCGCCGGGCGGAGCCCGGAGCCGGCGTCCCTGGCCCGCGATGGTTTTGCAGTGACCGTGGTGGACGCGGCGGCCAGCGCGGTGGCGTTCCAGCGCGAGCGCCTGGCAGGCACCGGGGCCGAGGTGCAAGAGGCGGACCTGTTCTCCTGGGAGCCGCCGGGCGCGTTCGACGCGGTCTACGACCAGACCTGCCTATGCGCCCTGCCGCCCGAACACTGGCGCGCCTATGTGCAGCGGCTGGAAGCCTGGATCCGGCCCGGCGGCGTACTGGCGATCCTGTTCATGCAGACCGGGCGCGAGGGCGGGCCGCCGTTTCACTGCGACCTCGCCGCCATGCGCCGCCTGTTCTCGGCCGAGCGCTGGGAGTGGCCCGAGATGCTGCCGGCGCCGGTCGAGCATCCCAGGCTGTTCACCGAGCAGCCCGCCGCCCTGCTGCGGCGCTAGGCATCGCTGCTGGAATCCGTCCAGCCGCCGTCGTCGGCGTTGCTGCCGGAATCCCAGCCGCCTGCGTCGCCGCCCTGGTCGGGCGCCTGCTGCCAGCTGCTGTCGTCCGAAGCCGGCTGCCACCCGCCCTGATCGGCCGCCTGGTCCGGCGCCGGCGCCCAGCCGGAATTGTCGGAGACCCCCTGACCGGCGGCGTAGGGGTCATTGGCCGGGTCGGTTTTCAAGGCGCCGCCCTGGTCATAGGGGTCCGCGACCGGATTGGCGCCGCCCCACGGGCTTTCGGCCATGGGCGCGGCGGCAAAGCCGCCACCCTGCATGGCCGCGTTATTGCCGAAAAAACCACCGCCGTGGTGGCCCTCGAAAAGGTTCATCAGTGCCTCACCCGCGACCAGCCCCCCGGCCACGCCGGCGGCGGTCTGCAAAGCGCCACCCAAAAACCCGCTGCCCTGCGACTGAAACATGCCGGGCGGGGCGGCGTACTGGGGTGCATACTGTGGCGGGGCTGAATAGCGAGGCGGCGGCGCACTGGATTGCTGCGATCCCCCCCCGAACAGGCTGCCGAAAAAGCCGCGATGCTGCGGCTGCGACTGGCCAGCGCCCCACGGCGAGGCGCCACCCTGCTGCTGGCCGCCGGCCTGCTGGACCTGCTGAAGCTGCGCCTGCATCGCCTGGATGCGCTGCTGGGCGGCATTGAGTGCCTGCTCCTGCACGAACGCCAGTTGCGTGATGCGGTAGCGCGCCTCCGGATGCCGCTGGAACAGGTCCGCGATCAACGCGTCGGCGTCGTGATCGACCGGCGGCAGGCTGGCCTGCGAACTCGGCACCGATCCCGCAAAGCCGCTCGACGTGGCCGATCCGCTCACCCGCTCGATGAAGTGGGTGATCAGGTCGCGTTCCTCGTTGGTCATGGCAATCCTCTGTGGATGCTGGACGCCGCCTAGTTGGCCCGCATCCAATGCTGCTTCAAGGCGCGCCACCTGGCGAGCCGCCTTGTGAGGGTGGGTGGCGCCTTCTATGGTGCGCCGCGTCATGGATGCCGCCGCAACCACCGCGATCGCCGCCAAACCGAGTTTTCAGGCCCTGATCCTGCGCCTGCACGCGTTCTGGGCCGCCCAGGATTGCGTGATCCTGCAGCCTTACGATGTGGAAATGGGGGCCGGCACCTTCCACCCGGCCACCACGCTGCGCGCGTTGGGGCCAAAACCGTGGCGTGCGGCCTATGTGCAGCCGAGCCGGCGTCCGAAAGACGGCCGCTACGGCGACAACCCGAACCGGCTGCAGCATTACTACCAGTATCAGGTCATCATAAAACCATCGCCCGAGGACGCGCAGGCGCTGCTGCTGGACAGCTACCGCGCGCTCGGCCTCGATCCGCTGCTGCACGATTTCCGTTTCGTGGAGGACGACTGGGAGAGCCCGACTCTGGGCGCCTGGGGACTGGGCTGGGAAGTCTGGTGCGACGGCATGGAGGTCGGACAGTTCACTTATTTCCAACAGGTCGGCGGCATCGCGGTGATGCTGCCCAGTTTCGAGATGACGTACGGGCTGGAGCGGCTGGCGATGTACGTCCAGAATGTGGAACGGGTTTTCGACCTGGATTTCAACGGCGCCGGCGTGACCTATGGCGACGTGTTTCTCCGCGCGGAGCGGGAATACAGCGAGTACAATTTTGAGCGCGCGGACACGGCGATGCTGGAACGGCATTTTCGCGATGCGGAGCAGGAGTGCGGCGCCTTGCTGGAGCGGGCACTGGCGCTGCCGGCCTACGACCAGTGCATCAAGGCGAGCCATCTGTTCAACCTGCTAGACGCGCGCGGGGTGATCAGCGTGGCGGAGCGGGCCGCCTATATCGGCCGCGTGCGGGTGCTGGCCAAAGGCTGCTGCGAGGCATGGCTGACTGGAGAGATTTCCGATGGGCGCTGAACTGCGGATCGAGGGCGAGGAAGTGGTGAAGCTGGCGGAGGAGCTGGCGGCACTGCGCAAGATGAGCGTGCCGGATCTGGTGGCCGGCCTTTTGAAAAGCGAGATAGAAAAGGAACGCGATCGGCAGGAACGCATGAGAAAAATACGGGAGCTTTCGCACGAAATCAATCAGCACATGCTCGAGCCAACCACATCCGATCATAGTTGGTTGTACGATGAGAACGGGTTTCCCGCTTGATAGTGGATACCTCTGCATTCCTTTCGGTGATCCTTGAGGAACTCGGCTCTGATCGTTTTTTGGAGGCGATCACGGCCGCCACCTCTCCGCAGATGTCCGCGGTCAGTTTTTTCGAGGCCGCGATGGTTATCGATCGCCGAGGCGACGAGATTGCCCAAAAGAGACTTGAAGATCTGGAATTGCTGATGAGCCTCGAATTAATCGCTTTCTCGCCATTCCAGGCGATCCTGGCAAGAGATGCGTGGCGGCGGTTCGGAAAGGGCTCGGGCCATAAGGCACAGCTCAATTTTGGCGATTGCATGGCCTATGCGCTGGCAAAGCAGCAGAACCAGCCGCTACTGTTCAAGGGTAACGATTTCTCTCAGACCGACATCGAGCCGGCACTGAAAGACTGATGCCGGAGCTGCTGCTCGAGCTTTTTTCCGAGGAAATCCCCGCGCGCATGCAGGTCCGCGGCGCTGAGGATTTGGCGCGGCTGCTGGCCGAGGCTTTGGCACCGTTGCAGCCGTCGCGTGTGCAGGAATTTTCCGGTCTCCGACGCATCGCAGTCGTGACTGCGGTTGACGCCGGTGTCCCCGAAACTCGGCAGAGCGAGCGCGGCCCCCGCGTGGGCGCACCCGAGGGGGCGCTTTCCGGCTTCTTGCGCAAGCACGGCGCCACGCGGGACGAACTGCGCGAAGACAAGGGTTTTTGGGTGCTGGACCGCGTGCTGCCCGGCTTCGACGCGACCACGCTGATCGCGCGCGAAATTCCCAAACTGCTTTGGCGGTTTGCCTGGCCGAAATCGATGCGCTGGGGTGGCACCAGTGCTTTCACCTGGGCGCGCCCGCTGCGGCGCATCCTGTGCATTCTGGATGGCGCGGTGGTGCCGTTCGACCTGCGGCAAGGCGGCGACGATGGGCACGGGTTGGCCTCCGGCAATCTGACCGAGGGGCACCGGTTCATGGCGCCGGGAGCTTTTGTCGTGACATCGGCAGAGCAGTGGCAACGGGAGTTGCGGGGGCGATACGTTGTCGTGGAGGCGACCGAGCGTCGCGGGCTGGTGGCGAACGGCATTGCGGAAAAAGCCGCGGAGCGTGGATTGTCGGTTGTTCCGGACACAGGGCTGCTGGACGAGGTGGCAGGGCTGGTGGAGTGGCCGGTGCCGCTGGTGGGACGGATCGATCCGGCATTCATGGACCTGCCGCCGGAAGTCATGCAGGTATCGATGCGCGTCAACCAGCGCTATTTTGCGCTGCGCGAGGCGCAGGGCAGCGCCGCTCCGTTTTTGCCTTCGCGGCCGGCATCGAGGCGCGCGACGGCGGGGCCGCCATTGTCGCGGGCAACGAACGTGTGCTGCGTGCCCGCTTTTCCGATGCACGGCATTTCTGGGACCTGGACCGGCAGCAGACGTTGGAAAGCCGAGTCCCGGCACTGGATGCGATCACGTTCCATGCACGGCTCGGCAGCCAAGGTGACCGGGTGAAACGTATTACGGGCTCTCGGCATCTCGATAGGGCACGGTGTCGGGGGCTGCGACCCGACGCTGGTGGACCGAGCAGCGAAACTCGCCAAGGCCGACCTGACGACGGGCATGGTCGGCGAGTTCCCTGAGCTGCAAGGCGTGATGGGCCGCTACTACGCTATCGACGATAACTCACTGCGTACGACGTTAGGCTCCCCGGAACGGCTGCGATCGTTGCCGATGCCGTTCGCGACCACTACGCGCCGCGCGGCAGCGGCGATCCGGTCCCGAAAGAACCGATTGCATCGTGGTCGCCTTGGCCGACAAGATCGATCAGCTCGCCGCGTTCTTCAGCATTGGTGAAAAGCCGACGGGCTCGGGCGACCCCTTCGCACTGCGGCGCGCCGCGCTGGGCGTGATCCGGATATTGCGTGAGAATGAAGCAGGCTTGCGCTACGTCCCGTGCTGGCGCAGGCGGCTGCCCAGCTTACCGATCCGCCGGATGTCGAAGAGCTGCTTGCATTCATTTTCGAACGCTTGCGCGTCCAGTTTCGCGCCGAAGGCGCGCGCCAGACGTGTTGGCCGCCGTGCTGCGCCCCGAGGACGACGATGTTGTGCTCGTGCGCGCCGGATGGAAGCAGTAGCAGGGTTGCTCGGACACCGAGGACGGAACAACCTGCTTACCGCGCACAGCGGTTCGCCAACATTCTGCGCATCGAAGAAGCCAAAGACGGGCCCATTCGACGGCCGCTATGAGATCCGCCTCCTGAAGATGCCACGAGGAGATTTTAACCGCATGATGCCCTGCAAGCGAAACGCGATGACGTCCTTGTGTCCATGCGGCACGATCAATATCGGCCCGCCATGCAGAGCTTCGCTGGATTGAGCGGGCCAATCGACGCTTTCTTTGATCGGGTAACGGTTAACGATACCGAGCGCACATCCGCCGCAATCGGCTACGGCATGCTCGCGGCGATCGTGGACCCTCATGAGCGATGTCGCAGACTTCTCCAAAATCGAAGGCTGAGAAAGAAACCGGCATGACCAAATGGGTCTACAGTTTTGGCGCCGGGCGCAACGAGGGCGACACCTCTATGCGCAACCTGCTCGGCGGCAAGGGCGTGGGGTTGGCGGAAATGGCCGGCATCGGCCTGCCGGTGCCGCCCGGCTTCACCATTACCACCGAGGTCTGCACCGCGTTCTACGCCAACGACAAACAGTACCCGGCGGGACTGACCGAACAGGTCGAACAGGCGCTGACCGCACTGGAGCAGATAGCGGGAAAGAAATTCGGCGACCAGCACGATCCGCTACTGGTCTCGGTGCGCTCCGGCGCGCGCGTCTCCATGCCCGGCATGATGGACACCGTGCTTAATCTCGGCCTGAACGACGCCAGTGTTGAGGGCCTCGCACGCGTTTCCGGCGATGCGCGCTTTGCATGGGACTCATATCGCCGCTTTATTCAAATGTACGCCTCCGTTGTGCTCGGTGCGGACCACCGCCGGTTCGAGGAAGTCATCGAGCACGTCAAGGTCAACGCCGGCGCCACGCTCGACACTGAACTGTCCGCCCAGCAATGGCATCGTGTGGTGGAAGCGTTCAAGGAACTGGTCGAGGACGAGACCGGCAAACTGTTTCCGCAAGGCCCGCACGACCAGCTTTGGGGCGCCATCGGTGCCGTGTTCGGCAGCTGGATGAATCCCCGGGCACAAACTTACCGGCGCTTGCACGAGATTTCCGCCGACTGGGGCACGGCGGTCAACGTGCAGGCCATGGTGTTCGGCAACATGGGCGCCGACTGCGCCACCGGCGTCTGTTTCACCCGCGATCCGTCCACCGGCGAAAACGTTTTTTTTGGTGAGTTTTTGGTCAACGCCCAGGGTGAGGATGTAGTGGCCGGCATCCGCACGCCGCAACCGCTCTCCAAGGAACGCGCCAAGAACGGCGAAGTCTCGATGGAACAGGCTCTGCCCGCCGCCTATGCCGAGCTTCTGGGCGTGCGGCAAACGCTCGAGCGCCACTATCGCGACATGCAGGACATCGAATTCACCGTGCAGCGGAACAAGCTGTACATGCTGCAGACACGTAACGGCAAGCGCACCACCGCAGCCGGCCTGCGCATCGCCGTTGACATGGCCAACGAGGGCCTGATCGACCGTGCCGAGGCAATTCGCCGGGTCAATCCGGCGGCGCTGGACCAGCTGCTGCACCCGACGCTGGACCCGAAATTCCAGCGCACGCCCCTGGACCGCGGCTTGCCCGCCAGCCCCGGCGCCGCCGCCGGAGCCGTGGTGTTTTCCGCCGACGAGGCCGAGGCACGCGCCGCCAAGGGCGAAGCAGTGATTTTGGTGCGCATCGAAACCAGCCCGGAGGACATCCACGGCATGCACGCTGCGCGCGGCATCCTGACCACGCGCGGCGGCATGACCAGCCACGCCGCGGTGGTGGCGCGCGGCATGGGTCGGCCCTGCGTGGCCGGCGCCGGCAGCATTGCCGTGGACTACGGCGCGCAGACGCTGGCGGCGGGCGGCAAGACCGTGCGCGCGGGCGAGGCCATCACCATCGACGGCAGCACCGGCAACGTGTTTGCCGGGGTGGTGCCAATGATCGAGCCGAAACTCGGCGGCGATTTTGCCACGCTCATATCCTGGGCGGACGACGCGCGGCGGATGCGCGTGCGCGCCAACGCGGAGACCCCGCTCGATGCGGAGACCGCCCGTAAATTCGGCGCCGAGGGAATCGGACTGTGCCGCACCGAGCACATGTTCTTCGATCCCGAACGCATCGGCGCGGTGCGGCAGATGATCCTGGCCGAAACCGAGGGCGGCCGGCGCGCGGCACTGGAGAAACTGCTGCCGTTCCAGCGCCAGGATTTCCGCGACCTGTTCCGCATCATGGCCGGATTGCCCGTGACGGTTCGCCTGCTCGACCCGCCGCTGCACGAATTTCTGCCGCACGGCGAGACGGAATTTGCCGAGGTGGCGAACTCGCTGGACACCGATGTCGTGACCTTGCGGCGGCGCCTGGCCGAGCTGGCCGAGGCGAACCCGATGTTGGGCCATCGCGGCTGCCGGCTCGGCATCACCTATCCCGAAATCTATGCCATGCAGGCGCGCGCCATTTTCGAGGGCGCATTGGAGGCGGAACAGGAAACCGGATCGGCGCCGGTACCCGAAATCATGATCCCGCTGGTCGGCATGGTGCGGGAGCTGCAAATCACGCGTGCCGAGGTGGACCGTGTGGCCGACGAGGTGTTTGCAGCCAAAGGGCGGCGCCTGGAATACAGCGTCGGCACGATGATCGAACTGCCGCGGGCGGCGATCACCGCGGACCGAATTGCCGAAGTTGCCGACTTTTTTAGTTTCGGCACCAACGATCTGACCCAGACGGTATTCGGCCTGTCGCGCGACGACGCCGGCAAATTCCTGCCGCGTTATGTGGAGCTCGGCATTCTGCCGCGGGACCCGTTCATTTCGCTGGACATCGACGGCGTAGGTGCGATGGTGCAGATGGCCGCGGAAAAAGGCCGCGCGGCGCGACCGGACCTGAAACTCGGCATTTGCGGCGAACATGGCGGGGACCCGGCCAGCATCATGTTTTGCGAGCAGGCCGGTCTGGATTACGTGAGTTGCAGCCCCTACCGCGTGCCGGTGGCCCGCCTCGCGGCGGCGCAGGCAACACTGGGCAGTGGCGGCGACCGGACGGTCTGACCGATGGTCCGCCAATCCCGGCCACGCTCTCGAGACGGCGGGTGAGGTGCAGACGATCTCGTACCTGTTCGGACTTATGGCGATCCTCGGGCTGGTTCACTGCCTGGCGGCCTGGATAGCCGTCGCGGCTTTCGCGGCGCGGCCGGCCGGTCAAGTAAGTGGTCAGCCCCCGATCACCATCCTCAAGCCGCTGCACGGTGACGAGCCGCTGCTGGAGGAGGGCCTGGCCTCATTCTTCCTGCAGCGCTACCCGGTATTCCAGATCGTCTTTGGGGTGCAGGAGCCGACCGATCCGGCGCTGAAAATGCTCGAGCGGCTGATCGCGCGATTTCCCGTGCGTGACGTTGAGGTCGTCATCGATCCAACCTTTCACGGCCCCAATCGCAAAATCGGCAACCTGATCAACATGCTGCCGGCGGCGCGGCATGACGTGCTGGTGGTCGCCGACAGCGACCTCCATGTGCGACCCGACTATCTCGACCGTCTGGTGGCGAAGCTGGACGAGGACGGTACCGGCCTGGTCACCACCCTCTATACCGGCGTGCCGGCGCCGCCATCGTTCTTCACCCTGCTGGCGGCGACCCAGATCACCCATTCGTTCCTGCCCGGCGTGCTGATCTCTCGCGCCATGGGACGGCAGGACTGCCTGGGCGTGACCATGGCGCTGCGGCGGGAGACGCTGGAGCGGGTTGGCGGATTCCAGGCGCTGGTCCGACATCTTGCCGACGACAATTTGCTGGGACGGCTGGTCCAGGCTCGCGGGCTCACTATCCGCCTCGCAGACACGATTGCCGCGGTGACTGTCCCGGAGGCCTCCGCGCGGGCGCTCTGGGAACATGAAATCCGCTGGGCGAGGACGAACCGGGCACTGGTCCCCGTGGCGTTCGCCGCATCCTCCATCCAGTTCCCGATATTCTGGGCGGCCATGGCGGTGATCCTGTCTGGTGGTGCCGTCTGGTCCCTCATGCTGGCCGCCGGCGCCTGGATCGCAAGGGCGGCCTCAGCCCTTGCCATCGATCGCTGCCTGCGCAGACGGGATTGGTGTCCCACCTCCGTGGCTCGAGTATGGCTGCTACCGTGGCGGGACCTGCTTTCGGTTGCCGAGATCGGGGCGAGTTTTCTGAGCGACCGAGTCGTCTGGCGCGGCCACACGATGCGGGCCGACAACGGCGCGTTGCCGGCACTGCCCTCGCGTGACCGGGAACCGCAGGCATAAACTCGCGAGCGTACGGCCCTGGACAAGCACCCTATATTCCCAGACGTCGCAGCCGCGCTCCGGAGGGCGCCCCCCATGGACGAGCAGACCCCATCCGCCAGCCTAGACCGTTTCTTCTCGGCCACCCTGACCGAAACCGACCCGGAGCTTGCCGCGGCCATCGGCCGCGAACTGTCCCGCCAGCAGGACGGCATCGAGCTGATCGCTTCGGAAAACATCGTCTCCGCTGCGGTTCTGGAGGCGCAGGGCAGCGTGCTGACCAACAAATACGCGGAAGGCTATTCCGGCCGCCGCTATTACGGCGGCTGTGCCGAGGTGGACGTGGCCGAGGATTTGGCCATCGCGCGGGCGAAAAAACTGTTCGGGGCGGGGTTCGCCAACGTGCAGCCCCATTCGGGAGCGCAGGCCAACCAAGCCGTGTTTTTGGCCCTGCTCAAACCCGGCGACACCATTCTGGGCATGAGCCTGGCCGCCGGCGGGCATCTGACCCACGGCGCCGCCCCAAACCTGTCCGGCAAATGGTTCCGCGCCATCCAGTACCGGGTGCGGCGGGAAGACGGGATTCTGGACTATGACGAGCTGGAACGGCTGGCGCGGGCGGAAAAGCCGAAAATGATCATTGCCGGCGGCTCCGCCTATCCGCGAACCATCGATTTCGCCCGCATCCGCCGCGTCGCCGAGCAGGTGGGCGCCTGGTTCATGGTGGACATGGCGCATTTCGCCGGGCTGGTCGCGGCCGACGTGTTCCCGAGCCCGATGCCGCACGCCCACGTGGTGACCACCACCACGCACAAGACGCTGCGCGGCCCGCGCGGCGGCATGGTTCTTACCAACGACCCGGACTTGGCCAAGAAGATCAACAGCGCCGTGTTCCCCGGCCTGCAGGGCGGCCCGCTGATGCACGTCATCGCCGCAAAAGCAGCGTCTTTCGGCGAGGCGCTGAAACCGGAGTTTCGCATCTACCAGCGCGCCGTGGTCGACAATGCCCGCGCGCTCGCGGCGACGCTGGCGGAAGAGGGCGCGGACATCGTGAGCGGCGGCACCGACTGCCACCTGATGCTGGTCGATCTGCGCCCCAAGCGCGCCACCGGAAAAGCCGCGGAAGCAAGCCTTGAGCGGGCGCACATCACCGCCAACAAGAACGCCATTCCGTTCGACCCCGAAAAACCGGCGATCACCTCCGGCCTGCGACTGGGCTCCCCGGCCGCCACCACGCGCGGCTTTGGCGAGCCGGAATTCCGGGAGGTCGGGAAGATGATCGGCACGCTGCTGGACGGACTTTCCGGCTCCAACGACGGCAGCAACGCAGCGGCCGAGCGCGAGGTGGGCGCGCGCGTGCTGGCGTTGTGCGCACAGTTTCCGATTTATCTTGTTCGCGCATAGCATCGGCATGGCCGATCGGAAATGCCGGTATTGCGATGGCAGAGCCGCCTGGATGTGTCTTGAGAGCGTCGAACTGGTGTGGGGAGGCGAAAGTCCGGCTCTGCCGAAACGAAAGCGCTTACAGTTAGCTAAAGGTTCGCGCGTTGATAGTAGCTGTCCTCGGCCTTGGTCTTGGCACAGGCGGCCAGGAGAATCAGGAACAGCCACCCAATGCCGGTCCAAGCGATAAGGAGATTGAGCCAGAACATCGTTCCCGCGCCCATCGCGATCCTGCGTTTGGACGCGATCGAAGTCGGGAGGAAGTAGATGCCGAGGGCGATCGCAACGACAAATAGGCCAACTATGACTTCCCCGAGATTGTCGGGCGCTGTCTCTACTGTGGAGATTCTCCGAAGTAACGTAATGGTGAAGATTTTCGTCCCCGAGCGCAACAACCGCCCCCATCGGCACCAGGAAACCTATCGCCGAAGAAAAACATATCATGAACTCGGTCGCTTCACTTCGCCTTGTAGACCACCTTTCCGTTATCGTCGACATCGACAATAACGGTGCTTATGCTACAAAGATCGATGTGACCAAAAGTCCATGTGCTACTGCTATCTTTGAACTTAACTCTGATATCATTATAGCAGTCGGAACCATGCTCAGAATTCTCAAATGTCTGTTCCTGACTTCCGCCACCAGCGGCAACGTAGACATTCGTGGACTTGGTCCAAGTCGAGGAAATGGTCGTGCTTATCCATACCCTCACAATAGCCTGGTCGGTATTGTTTATCATAAGGAAGTCGAGATTGCTGCCCACAGCGGGGCTTGCTGCTACGACGGCTAGGGTAACCAATGCAGTTCCAACCAGGAGCCTTGGCATTTGCACTCTCCCCAGTCCACTACTAACCACTAACCTGACGCTGCAACGGCGTCAAGTTGCCGCACGACTTCTGAGCGTATTCGGCCCGGATTCCGAGATCGCTCTGAGTGGCTGGCGAGGTCGCATGCAGCGGCCGCTTGCGTTGCCATCGAGCTTCAACGCGCGAAACAATCGGGTATCGCTGCTGCACCGCTCCGGCCTCAAGCGCGGACCCGAACGGGGTGCCTGCCTCCGAGCTTGCGGGCTGGGTTGCCACCGCGGACGATCGCGCCCGCGCCTGTCCCACGCACTCGCAATCATGCATACTGTCTCTGCCGCTCCGGGAGATCGCACGGCGGCCGGACGGGAATTTGTGGTATGCCTCGGAGCACCGGGAAAGCGGTGAGTGAAAGGAGTTGAGACCGATCCCCGAGAGGGCTGACGACGGACCGTCGCGTGTCAAGCCCCCTGCCGGAGTTGCCGATGTCGCCAGCGAGAAGGTTGCTCGTCTACGAAGCGGCAAAGCCCACAACGCCTCGGGCCGCCCTCACGACGGAGTCCCGGCGTCGCGGCGGTCCCTGCCGGCCCGCGGCGTGTCGTGATACTTCATTTCGCCAGGAGACATTGCGAGCTGGTCGAAGTGGTCCGTCAAAACGGAAGCCGGTTGGACGGTATCGCCCGCTGTGTGGGTTCCGGTCCCTGAGATGCGCTGCCCGTTCTGCGGCCATGACGACACCCAGGTAAAGGACAGCCGCCCCGCCGATGACGGTGCGGCCATCCGCCGGCGCCGGTTCTGCACCAGTTGCGGCCAGCGTTTTACCACCGTCGAGCGGGTGCAGCTGCGCGAGCTGACGGTGATCAAATCCGATGGCCGGCGGGTGGCGTTCGACCGCGACAAGCTGCTGCGCTCGGTGCGGGTGGCACTGCGCAAGCGGCCGGTCACCGAGGAACGGCTGGAGCGCATCGTCAACGGCATCGTCCGCCAGCTCGAAGCCTCGGGCGAGCCGGAAGTCGCCTCCAAGCAGATCGGCGAACTGGTGATGGAGACGCTGAAGGAGGTGGACGCGGTGGCCTATGTCCGCTTCGCCTCGGTCTACCGCAATTTCCGCGAAGCCAAGGATTTTGAGGCTTCTCTGGGCGAACTGGGGGAGCCCCCATAGGGCCGCACAGATGGCTTCTTGCAGAACCGCAAGCCCTTTGGTCTGCGGGTATACCTGACGAGAGTTGCCAGTCCACCGCGCGCGGCACCGGCGGAGGTTGCCCGCCCAATCGAAGTTTCGAGCCCAGCCGAAGACGAAGGCGGCGTAGCGCCGCGGGGCCAGTTCTGCTATGATTCAACACTCGATGAGCCGAGAGACATTCACGATTGCATACGATGGGCCAGCGCTTCGCGAGGGCGCGATGGACGTACGTGATCTCGCCCCAGCACTTCTTGCGCTCGGCCAACTTCTGGATGCCGCCAACGCAAACATCAACGGTGACGCAGCACATATAAAGTTGGAGGTGAGAGCTGCCGAAAAGGGCTCATTCCAGATAGCACTTGACTTGGTCCAGCACTGGAACCAGGTGCTGAGCTTTTTTGCGACGCCAGAGGTCTCCGGGGCGACTAATTTATTGACATGGGTTCTGGGTTTGAGCACGACCGGCACCGGACTGTTCTGGTTAGTGAAGAAACTTCATGGCAAGACCCCGGATTCCGCAGAAAAGCTGCCTAACAATACGATCCGAATCGTTATAGAAAGCGAGACCATAATTGTCCCCCTTGAGGTAATGAGACTTTATCAGGACATCAGTGTCAGAAACGCCGCGCAGAAAGTGGTGGAGGAGCCGCTCAAGAAGGACGGAATAGACACATTCGAGGTCAGGAAGGCTGGCGAAGTTAGGCTCAGCGTTACGAAGTATGAGGCGGCCTATTTCGCTCGCCCCGTCCTATCCGACGAGGTGCTTATCGACGAGACTAGGAGAGCGGCATTCTCTATCATCTCTCTCGCTTTCAAAGAAGACAATAAATGGCGATTGTATGACGGAAACACGCAGATTAGCGCCGGCATAGAAGATCCAGACTTCCTAGCGCGCGTCAACTCTAATCAAATATCATTCTCTAAGGGGGACATTCTGATCTGTGATGTTCACGTTCGTCAGATACGTACCGCGGATGGCCTCAAGACAGATTACGTAGTGGAGAAGGTTATCCAGCACAGGCCCGCCGCTAGGCAGCTTCCGTTGTCGTTCAGCGGCTCCTAGCTAGTTCCCAGGCACAAAGATGCCGGTGATGGACGACTTTGCGCATATGCGGGCGGCCTTGGGCCTGGCGCGGCGGGGGTTGGGCACGACCTGGCCCAACCCGTCGGTCGGCTGCGTCATCGTACGCGAAGGGCGCGTGGTCGGGCGCGGGGTCACGGCCGAAGGCGGCCGGCCCCATGCCGAAGTGTTGGCACTGGCCATGGCCGGCGAGGCGGCACGGGGAGCCACCGTCTACGTGACGCTGGAACCGTGCAACCATGCGGGCCGCACCCCCCCCTGCACCGAGGCGCTGATCGCCGCCGGCGTTTCCCGCGTGGTGGTCGCCCTGCGCGACGAGAATCCGGTGGCGCGCGGCGGCATTGCCCGATTGCGGGCGGTCGGGATTGTGGTCGATGAAAACGTCTTGGCGGATGAGGCGCAGGACGTGGCCGCCGGTTTCTTGTCCGTGCTCCGCCGGGACCGGCCGATGGTGACGCTAAAACTGGCGTCCACCCTGGACGGGCGGATCGCCACGCGGGCCGGGGAAAGCCAGTGGATTTCCGGCGAACCGGCCCGCCGCGCCGCGCACGCGCTGCGCGGGCGCCACGACGCGGTGATGGTAGGCGTGGGCACCGCGCTGACCGACGACCCGGACCTGCGCTGCCGCATCGAGGGGTTCCGCACGCGCCCGGTCGTTCGTGTCGTGACGGACAGCCATTTGCGGCTGCGCCTGGTTTCCAAACTGGTAGCCACCGCATCGGCCGCGCCGACCTGGGTACTGGCCCGCCCGGATGCGGATCCACAGCGCCGCGCGGCGCTGGAAAGTGCCGGCGTCGAAGTCCTTTCCGCACAGGGCGCCACGATCGGCGTGGACATGAACGCGGCGCTCGCAGCACTCGCGGAACGCGGCATCACCCGGTTGCTGGTGGAGGGGGGCGCCCAGCTCGCCGCCTCGCTGCTGCGGGCCGATTTGGTGGATGGCCTTGCGTGGTTCCACGCCCCCGCCGTCATGGGCGCCGATGGCTGGCCAGCAGCACAGGCATTCGGGGTCGAGCACTTGGCGCACATGCCACGCTTAGCGCGGCGCGACGGCATAGCGCTGGGCCAGGATTTTCTCACTCTGCTGAGCCGCGAGCGCACCAGCGATGCAGAACCTGTCCGCCGGTGACGTGCGGACGCGCGTTGCGCCAGATGGCTGAAATCCTTTTGCGCGCGGGAAGACGGGGGAGATCGCGCTTTTGGAGGCGGCGCCATCCTGCTGCAGTTAGAGGCTGCGTTCCGGTCTGCCGATGTGGGTGTGGTGGTCGAGACCCGCGAGCACGGCCCCCCCGGCGCCGCCGCGTGAATTAGCCGAATGACGCGGCGGCGCGGGGCCTGGGCTCCGCACGCCTAGCGGCGATTTGGTGGTCAGCCTAAAAGCCGGCCTTATGGACGCCTGGGCCGCCCCCGTAACCGTGGCAAATGAACCCGACCGCGAGGGCCTGCTCTCGGTGGTGGTGCCGGTGCGCAACGAGGCCGAAAACATTCTGCCGCTGGTCGCCGAAATCGTCGCGGCGCTGGCCGATGTGCCGCACGAAATCGTCTACGTGGACGACGGCAGCGTCGATGCCACTCCGCAACGCCTGGCGGAAGCCGCCGCAGGCTGGGGCGTGCGCGTGTATCGCCTTGCGCAAAACTGCGGCCAGAGTGCGGCGATCGGCACCGGCGTGCGCGTGGCACGGGGGGCCTGGATCGCCACCCTCGACGGCGACGGGCAAAACGACCCGGCCGACATTTTGGCGCTGCTCGCCCGGGCGCAGGCGTTTGGGCAGGGGCGGACGGTGCTGGTCACCGGCCATCGCACCCGCCGCCGCGATAATTTTATAAAACGGCTTTCCTCGCGTATCGCCAATCGCGTGCGCGCGGCACTGCTGGGCGACGCGACCCCGGACACCGGGTGCGGTATAAAAGTGTTCCGGCGGGACTTGTTTTTGGCGCTGCCACAGTTCGACCACATGCACCGTTTTCTGCCCGCGCTCGTGCTGCGCGCGGGAGGCAGCACTGTTTCGGTGCCGGTGGAGCACCGCCCGCGACTGCGGGGCCGCTCGAACTATGGCACGCTGGATCGGCTGACGGTCGGCGTGATCGACCTTTTGGGCGTGTGGTGGCTTCAGCGGCGTGGACGCATTCCCGTAATCGAGCATGGCGAATGAGGATTTTGCGCCTGTTCGCCCGGCCGCTGTTGCTATTGGCGGGGTTGCTGGCGGCGGGCTTGCTGTTGCGCCTGCTGCCGGCAGGGGGTGCGGCCGGACTTTTGGGGCGGCTCGGCTCGGCGCCGGGCGGATGGCGAGCGGTCGAACTTATTTTGGTTGGCGGCGCGCTGTGCGCCGTGGGAGTGCCGCGCCAGCTGGTTTGCTATGCCGGGGGTTTGGCGTTCGGCGCGTGGGCGGGCGCTGCGGCGGTGCTGGCGGCCGAACTGCTGGGATGTGCGGCGAATTTTGCCTGGGCGCGGATGGTGGCGCGCGGCTGGGTGGCGGCGCGCCTGCATGGCCGGCTCGCCCGAGTTCGACCAGGCTTTGGCGGCGCGTCCGTTTGCCGCGACGCTCACGCTTCGGCTGCTGCCGGTCGGCAACAATTTGCTGCTGAACCTGGCCGCCGGGGTGTCCAGCGTCAGAGTTGTGCCGTTTTTGGGGGCTTCGCTGCTGGGGTACGTTCCGCAGACGGTGGTGTTTGCGTTAGCCGGCTCCGGCGCGCATGTGGGACGGGCGGCACAGATTGGCTTGGCCGTAGCGCTGTTTGGCGTCTCGGCGATGCTCGGCATGTGGCTACTTCGTTACGGGCCATGGCCGGATCGTGCGCATGGGCGATCGTCCTCAGGCGGCCCGATCGCGCACTGTCATCACCTGCCGAAGCGAGATTACGTCATTCGGTTCAGCCTGCGTGTATCGGCCTCCGCTCCGCATCGCCGCCTCGCGGAAAACCGTCGTTGCTGCTGTTCGCCTCCGATCGCAGCACGCCTGCCCTCGTGCGGAGTCCCGAAGGGCATGACTGTGGAACCAACATGGAGGTTGCGTTGTGAAGAACGAAGCCACGGACCGATTTGTGACTTCGTAGAGTACCAGATGGCCCGCAACGGCCACCTCCCGCGTGTCGGGTCGTTCGCCCTTGGCGTAGAGACGGGGGTGCGCTGAAGGCTTCGCAAAGTCGCGCCGATCGCCTTTAGCCGGCGCAATGCAGCGACACCCGCGACCAGTTGGGTCTGCCACTTGTAGATTACGCCGGACCGTCACCCCGGCCTTTGTTCGTTTCGCGAGTGGAGCCCAGAGGAGAGGGGAGAAGAAGCCTGACCGTTGACCGGCACCCGTCCCCCTGCGACCAGCAAGCGGCATGGACACGCTGTTCGCCAATGTCCGCCTGCTTTGCCCCGGCAGCACGCTCGACCAGCACGGCGCGCTGCTGGTGCGCGACGGACGCATCGCCGATCTCGGGCCCTCGCTCGGCCGACCCGAGGACGTGGCGGCAATCGACGGGAACGGCGCCGTGCTCTGCCCCGGGCTGGTCGACATGCGCGCCGAGTGGGACGATGTGTCGGCCGCAACCGCCGCCCATGCCGGCGGCATCACCACGCTGGCGGCCCTGCCCCCCGCGCCTGAACCCGCCCTGGTCCGCTTTCTTGCCGCGCGCGGACAAGAATTCGGGATCACGGTGCTGCCCTACGCCACCGCCACCCGGAACGCGCAGGGCGACGCGCTGGCGGAATACGGGCTGTTGCGCGAAGCCGGCGCGGTCGCTTTCACGGACGGGAAAAGCGCCATCGCCTCGGCCCGCATGATGCGCGCGGCTTTGCTCTATGCCCGCAATTTCGGGGCCTTCGTCGTGCAGCACCCGGAGGAGCCGACGCTGGCCGCGGGCGGGGTGGCGACCGAAGGCGAGCGCGCCACCCGCATGGGGCTGGCGGGCATTCCCGTTGTCGCCGAGGGAATCCTGGTCGCCCGCGACATTGCGCTGGCAAAACTTGCGGGCGGGCACGTACATTTCGCCCATGTTTCCACCGCCGGCGCGCTCGCGCACATACGCCGCGCCAAGGACGAAGGGCTGCGCGTCACCTGTGACACTGCCCCGCCCTATTTCGACCTGAACGAGACCGCCATCGGCGACTGGCGCACTTTTGCCAAACTCTCGCCGCCGCTGCGTCAAGAATCCGATCGGCTGGCGGTGGCGGCGGGGCTGGCGGACGGCACCATCGACGCCATCGCAAGCGACCACCAGCCGCGCGATGCCGACGACAAGCGGGTTCCGTTCGCGCAAGCCGCCAGCGGTGGCGCGGGTCTGTCCACCCTGCTCGCGGTCACCTTGGCCCAGGTGCATGGCGGCTCCCTTTCCCTGTCTCGCGCCATCGAGTTGCTGACCGCGCGGCCGGCGCGTCTGTTGGGCAGTGAGGCCGGCACGCTGGCGCGCGGTGCGGCGGCCGATCTGTGCCTGTTCCACCCCGAGCACGCCTGGCGGGTTGAAGCGGGCCGCCTGCCCGGCCGCGCGCAGAACACGCCGTTCGACGGCCGCGCGCTGGAGGGCCGCGTGCTCGGCACCTGGAAGGCCGGGCGGCGCGTGTATGATGCCGCCGCGCATTGAGGGGGGCTGGTCGGCATGGGTTTGCTGATCGACGGCATCTGGCGCGACGAATGGTACGACACCGGCAAGACCGGCGGCGCCTTCGTCCGCACCGACGCCCAGTTCCGCGACCGGATTTCTGCCGACGGCAGCTCCGGTTTTCCCGCCGAGCCCGGCCGCTATCATCTGTACGTTTCGCTCGCCTGCCCCTGGGCCAGCCGTACCGTCATTTTCCGTAAGCTCAAAGGCTTGGAGCCGATCATCGGCATGACCGTGGTGGACCCGCTGATGCTGGAGCGCGGCTGGGTTTTTGCCGCGGACGATCCGGACCCGGTGCTGGGCGCGCAGGCGCTGTCGGAGCTCTATAGGGCGGCGCGGAAAGGCTACTCCGGGCGAGTGACCGTGCCAGCGTTGTGGGATCGCACGCGCGCAACGATCGTCAACAACGAGTTGTCGGAAATCATCCGCATGTTCAACCGCGCTTTCGACGGCGTGGGGGCGGATGCCTCGCTCGACTTCTATCCGCCCGAACTCGCGGCGGAGATCGACGGGATTAACGCCGAGGTCTATGGTCGCGTGAACAACGGCGTTTACAAGGCTGGATTCGCTACTAAGCAGGAGCCTTACGAAGAAGCCTGCAACACCCTGTTCGTGACCCTGGACCGGCTCGAGGCGCGGCTATCGCTGCAGCGGTTCCTGTGCGGCGATCGGATCACCGAGGCGGATTGGCGGCTGTTCACCACGCTGGTGCGGTTCGATGCCGTCTATTACGGCCATTTCAAATGCAACCTGAAGCATCTGTGGGACTACCCGAACCTATCCGGCTATCTGCGCGACCTGTTCCAGGTGCCGGGCGTAGCGGAGACCGTGAACCTGGACCACATCAAGCGGCACTATTACATGAGCCAGCGCACCATCAACCCGAGCCAAGTAGTGCCGCTCGGCCCGCGGCTCGATTTTGCGGCTCCGCACGACCGGGCCCGGCTCAGCCCAGGAGCGCTGTAACCGCGCAGGCCAGCACCCCGGTGCGGGCCAGTGCCAGTTCGCCGTCGCCATGGGCCAGTTCCGCGGTGAGCTGCGTGAGCGAGGCGCCGGTCATCAGGAGTCCGCCAAGCCGCCGCGTGCGGCCGCAAGCCATGAGCGTGCCGCCCACAAGTTCGGTCAATCCGGCAAGCTGCATCTGGCCGCGGGTCCAGCCCCAGTGCCGGTACAACCGCTCGTAGGCCCGGTCCCCGGCCAGCTTGTCGGCCCCGGCCACCGCCATGCCGAGCCCGACCAACGTCACCACGCGACTCATGCCGCCCTCCCCGCACATCGTTCCGGGTGACAGCGTTCGGGGGTGAGGCGAGTTGCCATTTGCGGTCCGGTTGGCGAGAATCGGTGCATGCCGCGCAGCATCCGGACCGACGTGCTGGAGGTGGCGTATGAGCAGGCCGGCCTGGAGGGCGGGCCGCCGGTGGTGCTGCTGCACGGCTTTCCGTACTGCCCGCGTGCGTTCGACGGCGTCTTGCCGGTGCTGGCGGCGGCCGGACATCGTGTGGTCGTGCCGTACTTGCGCGGCTATGGCGCCACCCGGTTCCTCTCGCCGGCCACGCTGCGCTCCGGCCAGCAGGCGGCGCTGGGGGCCGACCTTTTGGGGCTGCTGGACGCGTTGAAGATTTCGCGCGCGGTGCTGGCCGGGTTCGACTGGGGCGGACGCGCGGCGTGCATTGTGGCCGCCCTGTGGCCGGAGCGCGTCCTGGGGCTGGTGTCCGGGGCGGGGTACAGACATCCAGGATATTGCCGCGGCAAAAACCCCGGAGCCGCCCGAAAAGGAGTATCGATTGTGGTACCAGTTCTATTTCCACACCGAGCGTGGGCGCGCCGGCCTGGCGGCACATCGGGGCGAGCTATGCCACCTGCTGTGGCGGCTGTGGTCGCCGCATTGGGAGTTTGACGCAGCCACCTTGGCTCGCACGGTGGCTGCGTTCGACAACCCGGATTTTGTGGAGGTGGTGATCCACTCCTACCGCCACCGCTACGGGCTGGTGCCGGGCGATCCCGCGCTGGAGCCGATCGAACAACGCCTGGCGGCGCAGCCTCGGATTACGGTGCCCACGATCGTGCTGGACGGCGAGGCGGACGGCGTGTCGTCGCCCTCACAGGGCCATGCCCCGTTCTTCACCGGCCGCTACCGCCACGAGGTGCTACCGCGCGTGGGCCACAACATGCCGCAGGAGGCTCCAGAGGCGTTCGCCCGCGCCGTGTTGGAGCTTTGCGGGGCCGCGTGAGCCCGGTCGAAGTCGGCGGCGCGGTTGCCCATATGGGGAGTAGTCCGACCAACGATGGGAGAACCGAAAAATGCTGATCTCTGATGTGCTGCACACGAAGGGCCGCGATGTGGTGCGCGTGCAGTCCAACGCCCGCGTGACCGATGCGGTGAAGATCCTGTCGGAGCGGCGGATCGGGGCGGTGGTGGTGGAGGACCAGTGGATGAAGCTGGTCGGCATTTTTTCGGAGCGCGACCTGCTGAATGCAATTGCTCGTCGGGGGGCGTCGGCGCTGGACTGCCAGGTGCACGAGCTGGCCACCACGCACGTGCTGACCTGCCGCTCCTCGGACCGGATCGACTCGGCGCTGGGCCTGATGACGATGCGCCGCATCCGCCACCTGCCGGTGGTCGATGACGGCGAGCTGTCGGGCATGGTGAGCATCGGGGATTTGGTCAAATACCGGCTGGACGAGAAGGAGACGGAGGCCAACGTGCTGCTGGAGATTTCACGCATGCGGGGGTGAGGACGGCGTCGCCCGCAACACGATCGCCGCGGCCAGGATGGCGGCATAGAGCAGGATAAAGCAGAGCGGGATGGCCGTTTCGATGTAGGACAGGGAGCGGCGCCGCGCCCGTTTGTAGATTTCCCGCTCGCGGGTGAACGGTGCAAGCGGCAGGTCGTTTTCGAGCTCCATGATGACGGTGAATTTCGCGCTGTTCAGCTTGCGATATGAGGTGAGCAGCGTGACCCAGGCGGCGCAGACGATGATGCCTGCGGCTGGAATGGTCCAGAGCCAGACCGATTTTTGCGCGGCGTCGACCACGGGTTTGTCGGCGAGCAAGTAGCCGTAGAGGGCGACGACGGCGCTGTTGACGCTCAGCATCCATGCATTGGCCTGGGCGCGCCGGTCACTGACTTTTTCCGCAGTGGCGACGTAGAGTTCGAACAGCGCGAATTTCGGGTCTTTGGCGTCAGGCACCGCGCGTCCTACGGTTCTCCCTTGAGCTGCCGCACGTCGGTTTGCAGGCGCTGGATCTGGCGCACCATGGCGTTGACCTGCTTCCCCATCGCGCCGGTTTCCGCTGCGGCGCTCCGGGCAATGCTTTCGACGCGCTCGGCTGCGCCATAGTTAACCGTTCCTTCCCCGGCCGTTTGTTCACGAGCGGACCCACATGGTCGCAACGACGTCTACCGCAAGTGCCCAGCGGTTTCGAGATATCCGGCGCGGTGCCGATCGAGCCGTTGCAGGCGGCGGTGGCCGCGGCGCACGGCTAGCCCAGCAGGCGTCCCACTACCCGGGCGGTATAGTCCACGACCGGGATGATACGGCCATAGTTGATGCGAGTGGGGCCGATCACGCCGATGGCCCCCACGATGCGTCCCCCGGCGTTGCGCGCCGGGGCCATGGCCATGGACAGGCCGGAGGTGCCGAACAGACCGCTCTCGGCACCGATAAAGATACGCACGCCGTCCGATTTCTCGGCCAACTCCAACAACCGCAGCATCGTCTCCTGCGCCTCGAGGCGCTCGAACAGGCGCTGGATCTCGCTCAGCCGCTCGACCTGCGTGACGTCGTTCAGCAGCCGGGCCTGGCCGCGCACGATCAGGCTGCCGCCGCGGCCCTCGCCGGTCCAGGTCGCCAGCCCCGCCTCGACCACCTTGGCCGAAAGCTCGTCGAGCTGGGTGTGGTTGGCGGCCATTTCCTCGCCCACGATCCGGCGCAGCTCCGCCAGCGGCCGACCGGACAGGCGGGCATTCAAATAGTTGCCTGCTTGCTGCAATGCCGAGGGCGGCAGGCCGGGGGAATCTCGATCACCCGGTTCTCGACTTGCCCATCCGCCCCTACCAGCACCACCAGCGCCCGCCCCGAACCCAGCGGCACGAACTCGATATGCCGCAACACGCCCTCTGATTTCGGCGCCAACACCAGGCCGGCGGCAGCCGAAAGGCCGGACAGCATGGAGGACGCTTCCGCCAGCGTGTCCTCCAGGCTGCGCCCGGCGGCGGCCAGCGTGGCGCCGATCGCCTCGCGGTCCTCCTCGGCAATTTCGCCCGACTGCAGCAGCCCGTCCACGAAAAGGCGCAGACCCAGCTCAGTGGGCAGGCGGCCGGCCGAAGTGTGCGGCGCGAACAGCAGCCCCGCATCGGTGAGGTCGGCCATGACGTTGCGGATAGTGGCGGGCGACAGCGACATGGGCAGCAGGCGCGACAGGGTGCGGCTGCCCACCGGCTCGCCGGTTTCCACGTACTGCTCCACGATTTCCCGCAGGATGGCGGCGGAGCGGGGGTCGAGCGCGGGCGGAGAGGGCGGCATCAGGCCAGTCCAATCAGCGCGCGCGCCAGCGGCGATATCCGGCCAGCCGTATCGAACGATTTTAGCACGCGTACGCGACCCAGCGTCGCGCCATCTGCCATGTCTTCGGACAAGACTGCCACACAACCGGCCTCGCCGGCTGTTGCCAGTAGCAGCGCGTCGAAAAAGGCAAACCGACCGGACGCCGCCGCAGCCATGGCGCTCGCCAGCGCGCTCGCGGAGGCCAAGGCCAGGTCGGGAAACAGTTTTAGCCAACGCTCCACCTGCGCCGCCGCCTCGGCGTAAGGCACGATCTGCTTGCGCGTGGTCGCGCGAAAAAACTCGGCCAGCGATTGCAGCGTCAAGACGCAGTTCAGCCGCGCCGCCCGCTGCACGATCATTCGCGCCGCTCCATGCCGCGCGGGGTCGGTGCTATTGGCCGCGTAGACCAAGATATTGCTATCGATGCTGAACCGCTCACTCACGTCGGCGCCGGTGACGGCTCCTCACGATCATAGAGCGCCTCACGATCGAACGGTTCGTCCCCGAGCGGCCAGCCGCGCGCCAGCCAGCGATCGGTCTCCTCCAGGATACGTTCCTGCTCGGGGGTGAGTTGCCTCCTCCCGTCCGCGGCACGCTCCGGCACAATTCGGGCCACCGGCGTCCCGTTACGGGTAACGATATACTCAGCGCCCGCCTCCACCTCGGCAAGGATGCGGGAAAATCCATGGTTCGCCTCGCGTGCGGTGATCGTCTCGGCCATGGTTGCCTCTGTTGTCCTACATGATGTAGCACACCTGCCCCACGTCAAGGACCGCACAGTCATGCGCCCCTCCGGCCGCGCCGCCGACGCGCTGCGCCCCGTGTCCATCGAGCCGGGATTCGCCCGCCATGCGGAAGGCTCGTGCCTGATCCGGATGGGCGGGACCGAAGTGTTGTGCGCTGCGAGCGTGGAATCCCGAGTGCCGCCATTCCTGCGCAACTCCGGCCAGGGCTGGGTGACCGCGGAATACGGCATGTTGCCGCGCGCCACGCATACCCGCGGCGAGCGCGAGGCGGCGCGCGGAAAACAGTCCGGCCGCACGCAAGAAATCCAGCGGCTGATCGGCCGCTCGCTGCGGGCCGTGACCAATCGCGCCGCGCTGGGCGAAATGAGCATCACGCTCGATTGCGACGTGCTGAACGCGGATGGCGGTACACGGTGCGCCGCCATCACCGGCGCCTGGGTCGCCTTGTCGCTGGCCTTGCGCCACCTGGTGCGAATGAACGTGCTTAAATCGATACCGCTGACCGGCCAGGTTGCGGCCGTCAGTTGCGGTCTCGTGACGGGCGCGGCGGTGCTCGACCTGGACTATGGCGAGGACAGCGCGGCCGAGGCGGACGCCAATTTCGTGCTGACCGATGCGGGCGGTATTGTAGAAATTCAGGGAACCGCAGAGCGCGCGCCGTTCACGGACTCGCAGTTCGGCGAGCTGATGGTTCTGGCGCGGGCCGGAACCGCTCGCCTGTTCGCCGATCAGACGGCAGCGGTGGAAACAGGATCGCGGTGATCCTGCACTTGGGAGTAGCAGTGCGAGGGGCGTAGAATTCAGAAGCAGCCTGCGAAATAGGCGATCCACGTCGCCGCCACCGGCTTGGCATTCGGCGCTACCGGCAAGTACTGGCTGGAAGCGACCCTTTCAGAAGCTGGAGGTCAGCAGCCGCGCCGAGGCGGTGATGCGTGGGCTGCGGCTGGCGTGCAGGTGCTTTGAGGCGGCGGGGGCCGACAGCCCGCCGTTGGGCTGCCTTGCCCCGCCAGACTGGGACTCTACTTCACCGGCACGACAACCGTCCTTTGACCCGCCGTCATCGATCGCAGCACGTAGTACACCGCCCCGCCGATCGCGACGCCGAAAAACCAGCCGTAGACTCCCCACCACGCGGGCAAGAGCGCGGTGAAATTGGGCAGGATGCTGGAAAACAGCGCGCCGATACCCGCGGCGATCAGCGCTGCCGGGTTCCAGCCGCCGCTGTAGCGGTAGGCACCGTGCTCCTGATACAGCGCATCCACGTTCACCACGCCTCTGGCAATCAGATAGTAGTCCACCATCATCACCCCGAAAATCGGTCCCATGGTGGCGCCGATGGCGCCGACGAATGCCGCGGCGCTCCCCTCCCACGGCGCGAACGGATAAAGCACCAGCGCGATCAGGGCCGCGATATAGCCGCCCTTCTTGAAGTCGATGTATTTTGGCGCGACGTTGGCGAAGTCGAACGCCGGCGAGACGAAGTTGGCGACCACGTTGATGCCGAGTGTCGCAACCGCGAACGTCAGCGCGGCGACCAGGGCCAGGAACCAGGACCCGAACTTGGCCGAAATCTGGTCCGGATGCAGCAGCACCTCGCCGTAGACCTGATAGGCGGCGATGGTGGTCACGCCCGCGACCAGCGAAAACAGGATCAGGTTGACCGGCAGGCCCCAGATGTTGCCCTTCCGCACTGCGGCCGTATTCGGCGCATACCGCGCGAAGTCGCAGAAATTCAGGTAGAGCGCCGCGAAATAGGTGATCCAGGTCGCCGCCACCGCCGCCAACGATGCAAACGATCCGGGCACGCCCGGGACCCCGGCGTCCTTGGTCTTTTCCAGCAGTACATCGGCCGGGATCGCCGTCGAAAAGGTCACACCACCCGCCTTGATGCACAACCCGACGGCCAGGATGAACATCATCACCCACACCGCCGGCCCGGCCCAGTCCTGGAATTTCCGGACCGTCTCCATGCCGCGCTGGATGATCAACAGCTGAAGCACCCAGATGACCAGGAAGCAGATGACCTCCAGCCCGGAATGGCCAAGCCAGTGGGTCGATTGATGGAACTCCCGAAAGCTGTCGGAACGGATCAGCAGCGCCACGATTGCGCCTGACGCCGCGGCGGTCTGTGCGCCGTACCAGAAACAAGCGACGATGGCGCGCACCAGGGCGGGAAGGTTGGCGCCCCACACGCCGAACGAGGCCCGCGCCAGCACCGGATAGGGCACGCCGGTCTTGACACCGGCATTGCCGACCAAGCTCATCAGCACGAAGATCACCAGCGAGCCGATACCGATCGCCAGGACGAAATTGACGAAATTGCCGCACAGCAGAAACAGGCTGGCGGCCAGATAGTAGCCCCACAGGCTGTGGACGTCAGAGGTCCAGACGTTGAAGATGCTGAACGGACCCCAATTGCGCACCGTCGCCGGTGCGAGATCCTCGTTGTAGAGCGATGGCGAAGCGTTCGGGATCATGGCCCGAGTCCTTCTGCGGGATCCTTAGTTTTATCGTGAGCTGCGCAGCCTCGCCATGTGTTCACCGCACTTGCCCCGAAGCGGCCGAAGCTCCAGACCGCAAGCACTATGTCCCCGTCACCATGTGCGACAGCACCGCCATTGCCCGTCCCGGCAGCCCGAGGCGGGGCACGTCCGCGCCGGCCAGCAGCGGCATCTGCACGTCCGGCACGCCGTCGCCCGTCACCGCCAGTCGTCCCACAGCGGTGCCGCGCGATACCGGGGCGCGGATCGGGCTGTCGTAGCTGATGCTGACCCGCGCTTTCGCCTTCCAGTTGCGCGGCATGGTCACCACCAGATCGCGCCCGCCGACCAACGGCACGGTCGGCGAAGCACCCAGCCACACCGGCGCCTGATCCACCACGTCGCCGGCGGTGAACAGGGTGACGTCCTCGAATTCACGGAACGCCCAGTCCAGCAGCCGCTCGCTCTCCTCGCCGCGCTGGTGCATGCTGGTCAGGCCGTTCAGCACCAAAATCACCCGCCGCCCGCCGCGCTGGGCGCTGGCGACCAGGCCATAACCCGCCTCTTCCGTGTGACCGGTCTTCAACCCGTCCGCCAAGCCTTTTTGCACCAGCGGATTGCGATTCTGCTGCTCGATGTTGTTGTATTTGAACGACCGCTCTGAATCGAAATGATAATATTCAGGGAAATCTTGAATCAGCCGGTGCGCCAAGGTGGCGATGTCGCGGGCGCTCATGACGTGGTCCGGGTCCGGCCAGCCGGTGCAGTTGCGGAAATTGGTTTTGGTCAAACCCATTTCCTTGGCTTTTGCGTTCATCAACTCGACGAACTGCTCTTCCGAGCCGGCGATCGCCTCGGCCAGCACGATGCAGGCATCGTTGCCGGACTGCACGATCATGCCGCGCACCAAGTCGTCCACCCGCACCGAAGTGCCGACCTGGACGAACATCTTTGACCCGCCCATGCGCCAGGCGCGTTCGCTGACCGGCAATTCCTGGTCGAATTTCAGCTGGCCGGATTTCAGCTTGCCGTAGACGATGTAGGCGGTCATCAGCTTGGTCATCGACGACGGCGCCATCGGCTCGTCGGCCTGCTTGTCGAACAGCGTGGCCCCGGTGTTGTAGTCGACGATGATGGCATACCGGGCCGCGGTATCCACCGGGCCCACGGGCGTCTGGCCGGGATCGGCGGGCAGCCGCCGGCTGTTCCGGCTTTTTTGCGGCCGGGCGGACCGCCTTTGCCGCCAGGGCAGCGGTCGGAACAGCGGCGGCAGCGAGCAGTAGGAATCGGCGATGCAAGCTGGCCAAGGAAGAATCACCCCGTGTCGATGACGATGCGGGCATCGACTACTCCCGCGCGCAGCGCCCGGTCCAGCGTCGCATCGGCCTCGCCCACGGTTTCCAGCGGGCCAATGCGCACGCGATAAGCCCGATCGCGCGGCGCTGCGTAAGACGTATCCACCTGCGCGCCGAGTCCCGCCATGCGGCGGACCAGCAGCCGTGCATATTCCGGGCGGCTGAACGCCCCGGCATCGACGAACAGCTGTCCGGGACGCGGCGGCACCTGCGTCACCACTTCGGGCAGTCGCGCCGGCACGATTGCAGCGTTCCGTGCAGCCGGCGGACCTGCTGCCGCCAGCGGAACTCCGGCGCGTCCGGTCGCGCCCGGCGGGGGCGCTAGCGGTTCGGCCTCGACCGTGCCGGACGGTGCGGCCGATACCGCCAGCGGCGGCGGCTGGCTGCCCGGCAGCGACTCGGCCAAAGCCCGGCTCTCCGCTTCCAGCACCTGGACCCGCACCCGCAACACGCCCGCAGTGCTGCCGGCTCCCAGCAGGGTCATGGCGCGGGGCGATAGTGCGATCAGCCGGGACGGCTGCTCCGGGCCGCGGTCGTCGATGCGCACCGCCACTTGCAACCCGGTTTCGAGGTTGGTCACCCGCGCGACGCACGGCAGCTGCAGGGTCGGATGAGCCGCGATCAGCGCCGTCGGGTCGTATAGGGCTCCGTCGGTCGCGAACGGACCGTGCGCGCCAATGGCGATGGCGAGCCCCGTCTCGTCATAGTCGAACCGCTCGCGCGGATAGCGCCACACGGCCCCGGTTTCGTAAGGCCGCCCGAGGACGTAATGCACTTCCGGCGCCGGAGCGGGGGCCGGTTTGCGGCGGCCGAACAGGTTGCGCAGAAAACTGCAGCCGCCCAGAAGCAGCGGTGCCGCCAGGAGCAGCCTTCTTCTCAAGCCGTCACCAGATCGCCGATCAACCCCACGCAGATGCAGTAAAAGTCTGACGGGTTGTACCGACGCAGGGCCTGGAAATTCGGGAAAAAGACCAGGAACGCATCGCTGCCCTCGCCGCCCGGCAGCAGCAGGGCCGCCGAGGCACCGGGGTGACGAAGCTCGCCGCCATCCCCCCGACGCACGCCGATCCGCTTCCATTCGGCGACCGGCATGCGATGCTCG
Organism: uncultured Pseudomonadota bacterium; assembly: GCA_963822705.1. Lineage (GTDB taxonomy): Bacteria > Pseudomonadota > Alphaproteobacteria > Acetobacterales > Acetobacteraceae > CAVRQM01. The sequence goes on along the minus strand of CAWGIX010000002.1, from coordinate 14,117 downwards.
CGACCGATTTGATAGGGGCTGAGTCCCGGCGGCGGCTGGATGCGCTCCCCCCATGGCAAGTCCGCCTGCCAGCCCTCGCGCGCCAGATAGTTGGCGGTGGAGGCGAACACGCAGCCCAGATCGTTCCAGATATCGCGCCGTCCGGTGCCGGACCAGTCCACGGCGTATTTCAGGAAACTGTCGGGCATGAACTGGGTCTGTCCCATTGCCCCGGCATAGGAGCCGGTCATCTGCGGCAGCGAGATGTCGCCGTGATCGAGGATGCGCAGCGCGTCCATCAGCTCGGACCGGAAGAAGGCGGCGCGCCGTCCCTCCCACGAAAGCGTGGCGAGCGCGTCGATCACGTTGAAGCCGCCGGTGGCGCGGCCGTAGTCCGACTCCAGCCCCCAGATGCCCATGATGATGCTGGGCGGCACGCCGTAACGCGCCGACACCTGCTGCAGCAGGCCATGGTGCTGGGAGTACAGCGCCCGCCCGCGAGTCACCCGATCCTTTGACACCAGACGGTCGCGGTATTGTTGCCAGGTAAAAGTGAACTCGGGCTGGTGGCGATCGAGCTCGATCACTTTCGGGTCGGGCTGCAGTCCGGCGAAAGCACGGTCGAGCGTCGATCCGCAATGCCCTCCCGGCGAGCCTGCGCGCGCACGCTCGCAAGGAAGCTGTCGAAACTTTCCTGCGCCGAGGCAGCACGCGAAACGGCCAGCACGGCGGGAAAAGCCAGCAGGGAGCGGCGGAATAGTGTCATGGATCAGAACCGGACTGACAGAGCGAGCGAACCGAACTGGTGCAACCCGCCTTTCTGATGCTTGAACTCCTGCGTCTGAAACACCTGCGTGTAGGTCAGCCGCGTGCCGAACGCCATGACGGCAACGCCGCCCTGCAGTTCGCCCACAAACGGATCGAGCGTGACCGACGGGCTGCTGCGAAAGGTGTTGCCGTCCAAAGTTATGTCGCGCGCGACCCCCTGCCCGTCCGCGCCCACGAACACGTACCAGGCGAACGGGCGCGTGGGACGGAACGCGTCGCCCCCCGAAATTCCCGGGCGCAGCCGCGCGGTGCCGAAATCCGAGTCGAGTCCCTCGCCGATCCGCAGCTGCACACCGCCCTCGGCGTAGATGCGCACGGTGCCCAGGCCCGCGGAGGCATCCAGCAACGCATCCGTCTCCAGCCCGAACAGTGTGCCGATGGGCTCGCGCCAGGTGCGCGCGGACAAAAAGTTGAACACCGGCTCGTCATGCAGCTGCGTCTGCCAGCCATTGTCATGGCCCTGGCCGATCAGGTCGTGAAACCCGTTCTGCAGCTGCTCTGCGCCCGACTCGGGGCCGACCAACCCGACGCTGAGGCCCAGCGTGCTGCGGGTTGTCGCGGTGTCGGTCAGCAGCAACAGGTTGGCGAGCAGCAGCCCGGCATAGGGTCGGTCGCCGGGCGGCGGCACGGCCGCGGCGGTATTGGCGGGAGTGAACATCTGTTGGGTCAAATCGATCTCAAACCGGATTTGGCCATCGCCAAAAATCAACCGGCTCAGGTTTTCCAGGCTCGTCGGCACGGCTCCGGTCGGGGAGGTGTAGCCTAGGCGCAAGCCGTTGACGTAGTACCGGTCGGTGAGCTTGGCGCTGCTGATCGAGGCGTTTTCGTCCTGCAGTGTCCAGATCGCCGCCGGATCGGGCGCCGCACCGGGGGGCGGCAGCCGTGCGTCGGCGAGCGGTCCCGAGGCGACCGCCGTGGCGAGCCCGGCCGCGCCCGCCAGCACGGCTTTGGTCCGGACGATCATGCGCTCCCCGATTCGATCGGTCACCCGCCAGCCATAGAGGCTGCGGCCGAGCTTCGGAACCCCCGCGCCGGACTCTGCCGGACGCTACTTGGCCACGAGGCCGGAAAGTTGAATTTCGTTGAGCTGGATCGGCTCCTGCTTCAGCATTTCCGCGACATAGGCGCGCGCGTTCTCCTGTTGGCGCTGCTGGCGCAGGGCCCGCACCAGATTGTCGCGGATATCGGCCAGCGGCGCCGGGCCGGCGGCGCGGGTGCCCAGCAGCCGTACCAGATGCCATCCGTCCGCCGCGTGGATCGGGTCCGAGACCGCGCCGTCGGCCATGCCCGCCACCGCCGTGCGCACCGCCGGCAGCACCTGGTCCTCGCGCACCCAGCCCAGATCACCGCCGTTGGCGGCAGAACTGCGATCGCCGGACTGTTTTCGCGCGAGCGCGGCGAAATCGGCGTGCTTTGCCACAATCTGGTTGTGCAGCTCGCTAATTCGCTTCTGCGCCTCTGCATCCGTGGCCGCAGAAGCATCCGGCGGGACGGCGAGATAGATCTGCGCCAGATGATATTGGCGCGGCAACATCAGCTTTGCCTTGTTGGCCTCGTACGCCGCCTGAACCTCCTCCTCCGACGGATAGGCCGCGTCCGGCTGCGTCAGCGAGGCCAGATAACTCTCGCTGACTATTGCGTCACGCGCGCGATCGGCGCGCCAGGCGATCTCCGGACGGGTATCCCACTGATGCGCGTGCGCCTCGGCGAGGATCGACAGCACCAGCAGCCGGTCGCGCACGGCGCGGTCCAGCGCCGCCGGGTTCATCTCCAGCTGCTGGCGCGTCTCGGGATCGGCGAAGCGCACCATGTCGCGGACCTCGCTGGCGGTCAGCATGACCGACCCACGCTGCGCCAAGACCGGGTCCGGCGCCGGAGCAGTGGGAGGCGACTGGGCGACCGCCGGGGTCGCCCCCAGCATGGCGACAAGCGCCGCCGCGGCAGGGTGCCGCATCACGGTCGTGAACAGGCGCAATCCATCGATGTTGTTCGCATAGCTACTCACAATATTCTCCGGCTTCACTCGCTTAAGCCCGAGCCGCGGCTCGTAGCCCTCCGGCAGAATGCGGCGAAAACTCCGCGTGCGATAGGCGTGGGAACGCTGACCGGCTCAGTCCGAGTTGAGCTCCGACCCTGGCTACTGCGGCGGCAAGACTGTAGGCTTGTCGCGCGTTGGATGGGTGGCCGAGCGGTTTAAGGCAGCGGTCTTGAAAACCGCCAACCCGAAAGGGTTCGTGGGTTCGAATCCCACCCCATCCGCCAGATTCTTGCCATAAGAAGCTATCCTAAAAGGTATTGTCAAGTTACCAAGTAGTATCACCCCCAATCCTACCCCCAAGGCCCGCGGAGTAGGCGTATTATTGAGGCAGGTGAGGAGGTGGTGCTGACCCTCCCCCTGGATTAGGGCCGCGCGAAGCTGGAAATCTCCTGTTGCTTGGTTGCGGTGAGCGTCGGCGCGGAGCCCGCAAGAGGCTCAAGCGCCGGCGCGGCGGTAGTGGTCAGGAACTCCATCGGTGACAGCCATCCAAGCGCCGAATGCGGGCGCTTGGCGTTGTAGTGGCAACGCCATTCGGCGATCTCGTCACGAGCGTGGCCGAGAGATTGGAACCAGTGCAGGTTCAGGCACTCGTCGCGCATCTTGCCGTTGAAGCTCTCGACGAAGGCGTTCTGCACCGGCTTGCCTGGTTCGATGAACCGCAGCCGGACCTTGGTGCGCTCTGACCAATCGAACATGGCGCGGCTGCGCTCCGGGCCGTCCCTCCGGGCCGTTGTCGAGAACGATTTCCTCAGGCAGGCCGAAGCGCCCAGCCAGCTCGTCCAGATAGCGGCAGACGCGCGCGCCGGAGATCGAGAGGTCGACGATCTGCCCGGGACAGAACCGGCTGTGGTCGTCCACGATGTTGAGGATCCGGAACCGGCGGTGGTCGGCGAGCTGGTCGCTCATGAAGTCGAGCGACCAGCGCTGCATCGGCTGCTGGGGAACCTGGGCCGCGACGCGGTCGCGCCGGGGCAGCTTGCGGCGCCTCTTCGTAAAGTGGAACCTGATGAGAATTTAGTCCTTGACCAATGTGCCCAAGTTGTTGTAAGGTTTTCCCCACCATCGGCAGCACGTGGGCAGCTTTTGATTGCCGACGTCCTCCGTGCCGCGCCGGTAACACGCCCCCGCCCTATTGCCGAGCCGCCGCGAGTTTCAGCACCGAAGGGCATTGCTCGGCGACCTTCGGCTCCGCATTCATCTGACGAGGCCTCCTGCCTCATCATACGAGCCCACGAGACGTTTAGTTTGTTGCCGGATCGTCGATTTTGGGGAGCCTGATCCGACTTCAGAACCGGTAGATCTCGAATTTCTGAATCACCCGGAAGCTGGAACTCGCGACCGCCTACCTAGAGAACGGAATAGATTTTCGCGAGCTCTTACGACCTCAAGGTCTGAGCGCGGACGCGCGTGGCCAATCCCAAAAACCGCACAAGCCTACTCTGCACTCAACGCAAACCGATTGCGAAGGACGACTCATGCAAGAACGCATGTCGGCTCACCATACAGGCACCTCCTCCATCAGAGAACACCAGTACCCGAGTATCCGGGTGCAAATCGCCAGCAGGACACATCCTTCGCTTCAGGCTTTCCTTAGCTGGTTAACAGCCTGCCCCACTATGTCCAATGAGCGTCAGAACCGCACTAGCGACTTCTACGTGTGGCTGGCGCTAGGTCAGGTCGGAGTTGGTATCGCCATAAGCTGGACTGGTGCGGCGTACTCCGGGCTCTTTACACTTCCTCTTATCATTCTAGGTTTGACCGCGACGACCGCGGGGCTTGCGTTACTGCAAGTCGGAGTTTTCCATTATTGCTCGCATTACACGGTGTTCAAGAGACGGTCCTGGAACGACATCGCCGGTCGCCTCGTTGCAGCAGTCTGCTTCCTTGAGGACTTCGACCTGTACCGGCGGAGGCACATGAGGCATCATAGCAGCAGAGTCTTGCTTACCGATGAGGACGAGTTTGTCGAGCTTATAATGAAGACGTGCAATCTGGCACCGGGCACTCCAAAATCCATACTCTGGTTCCGAGTGGTCAGGTTACTCGTTTCGCCTACCTTTCATGCTCGTTTCATACTTAAGCGATTTGCGATGGCGACACATCGGACGCCAATCTTCTCTATCAGAACCGTCATACTTGCCCTCTGGGCCTCAGTTACATTCTGGGTAGCACTGAGCGGACAATGGCTTCCGTTCCTAATCTCGGTCGTACTCCCGTGGTCGCTTCTGTTTCAGATCTCCGTGGTAGTACGGACGCTCTGCGAGCATGTTGTACCAAATCCTGACGCGTTCAAGCATCGCAGTCAGGACTTTCATAGCCACGCAACTCGGGCAGTATTCGCCGGCCTTGCTCCCCCCGAATGCTCACTCGCATCAATGCGCGGGGCAATCCGGTGGGCCCTTTGGTGGCTTAGCATGTTGACCCATCATCTCCTCTTTCGGATCGTCATCTTAGTGGGCGATTCAGCTTGCCACGATCTGCACCACCGGAAGCCCGGCAGTCGGAACTGGGTCAACTACATACAGGCGCGCTACGACGATGTGCAAGAAAGGTTGTCGCTCGGGAAAATGCCCAGTCATGAAACATGGGGTCTCTATCAAACAATCGACAGTTGCCTGGATAGCATAGCCAAGTGTCGCAGCCTTGCAGAGACAGACCATGCTCTGCGGTTCCCCGAACCAGTGCCGAGGCTCTCCGTCGTCGATGCGCTCGCGGAGGCAAGTTCCCGAAGCGGCGTGAAAGGTGACGCGCATAGGACGCTTCTCGTCGAACACATCTGAAATTCCTATCGTTATCGCATGAGAACGTATCCGCTTGGACCGGCACGGCTGGAGCATTTCTCACAGGGGGTACACGGCGCCGGTGGTCGGTACCTGTCACCTCAGATTACGAAATTGAGCACATTCGCAAACTGCGCAAGGAACCGCTGTTCGGTCCACGCGCGAGCGGTCTCTCGTGCCGCAAACCCGAGGCGCGCCCGCAGGCCGGGACGGGTCGCGAGCCCCTCCAGAGTCATGGCCAGTAGATCCACGTCGGAAACTGGAAATAGCAGCGCGTTGCGCCCGTGTGCAAAAATGCCGCGGTAGCAGGGCAGGTCGGACAGGACGAGCGGTTTGCCGAGCGACCCTGCCTCGTAAACGGCGTTGCCTTGTGTCTCGCTCGCCGACGGATGACAGAACACGTCTGCGGACTTCACCCACGCGCGCAGAGCCGAACCCTCCAGCTCGGTAAGCAGCCGGTACCGGCTCGGCGCGGCATCGACCGTCGCCCGCGCCCCGGGATCGAGTTCGACATAGGCCCCGCAGATCACGCATTCGATAGCCAGCGCAGGCAGCTGTCTGACCGCTTCGATGAGATCGTCGTGCCGTTTTCGTGGGTGTATTGTGCCTACGGAGACCACCCGAATTGCTCCCTCCTTGACTGGAACGACTGCGGTCTCCGCCTCCGGATCGTCCGGTGCCTCCACCACCCCGTTCTGAATGACGAATATCTTGAGCGGATTGGAGGAGTAAATGAAAGGGCGAAAAATGTCGTCGCGTTGGAACGGCGTCTGGAACACAATGGCTGCGGCGAGAGGGAAGGCGTTGATCCAGTGAGGGTGTTTTAGGATCAACGAAAAGCCGACTTCTGCCTCCTGAATCCACCAGATCGTCTTTATCGATGCGCCGATTTGAAGAACGATGGGCGCGGCGCAGATTGTATTTGCAATCGCGAGGTGGAACGCCTCGTTGCTGACCTCCTCTCTGATCGGTATGCCGCGCGACAGGAAAGCGTCTTTCACCGGGCCGTGCGTCGGCACGACAGGAAACACCGTGATATCGTGCCCCTCCGCCTTGAGGACGGATGCCAGGCGAAGGAATACCGTGCTCGCCCCCGAGACGGTAAACTCGTGATTGATCATCAGGATGCGCATGCGGTCGGGTCGTATTCCACTGGAGCCAGAACACTAGCTTTGTACAGCGGTCGCCGCCGTGGAAGGGGACCCGAGGGCGCGCCAGCGGCAAATTGACGGCGCGGCCGGCTCGCCGCACTCTGTCCTCATGATCCTGCTGATCGACAACTACGACAGTTTTACCTTCAACCTCGTCCATTTTTTTGGCGAGATCGGCGCCGAATGCGAGGTGCGCCGCAATGACACCCTGACCACCCCCGAAGCCCTGGCGCTGCGGCCGGAGGCGATCGTGCTCTCGCCCGGGCCCTGCACTCCCAACCAGGCTGGCATCTGCCTCGACCTGATCCGCGCCGCTGCCGGCAAAATCCCGGTGCTGGGCGTGTGCCTCGGCCACCAGGCGATCGGCCAGGCCTTTGGCGGCGAGGTCATCCGAGGTCCGATGCCGATGCACGGAAAGACCAGCCGCATCGTGCATGACGGTACCGATGTCTTTGAAGACATTCCTTCTCCGTTCACCGCCACCCGGTATCACAGCCTGGTCGTCCGGGCCGACACGCTGCCCAAAACGCTGGTCGCCACTGCGCATACCGAGGACGGAACAGTCGTCATGGGCCTGCGGCACCGGGGGTTCCCCATGTTCGGCGTCCAATTCCACCCGGAAAGCATCGCCAGCGAACACGGCCACGCGCTGCTGGCCAATTTTCTGGCCATCGCCCGAGGCCGCAACGCTCCCTCCAAGGCGGCCTGAACCCGCTCCCACCCAAAAGTGTCCACCAACCTGAAACCGGTTCTGGCACGTCTCGCCGCGGGCGAGACGCTGGACGAGGATTCGGCCGAACAAGCTTTTGCCATCATCATGGCGGGCGAGGCCACGCCGGCCCAGATCGCCGGCCTGCTCATGGCCATGCGCGTGCGCGGCGAGACGGTGGCCGAGCTCACCGGCGCGGTGCGTGCGATGCGCGCGCGCATGCTGGCGGTCGACGCTCCTCCCGGCGCGATCGATGTCTGCGGCACCGGCGGCGACAACGCCGGCACGCTGAACGTGTCCACCGCCGTGACCTTCGTGGTGGCGGGATGCGGCGTCGCGGTGGCCAAGCACGGCAACCGCGCCCTGTCCTCGCGGACCGGCGGCGCCGACGTGCTCTCCGCCCTTGGGGTCAACATCGACGTTCCCCTGGAGCGGCTCCCCGCCATTCTGCGGGCGGCAAACTGCGCATTCCTGTTCGCGCCCCGCCACCACGCCGCCTTGCGCCATGCCGCCGGCCCGCGGGTGGAACTGGGCACCCGCACCATCTTCAACCTGCTGGGGCCGATGGCCAATCCGGCCCGGGTCACCCGCCAGCTCACCGGCGTGTTCGACCCAAGATGGTCGGTGCCGATAGCCCGAGAGCCTGCAGCGCCTGGGTTGCACCGATTGCTGGGTGGTGCACGGGGCGGGGCTCGACGAGCTCACGGTGGCCGGCGACAACCACGTCGTGGCCCTGTCCGCCGGCACCATCGAAGAATTTACCGTCTCGCCCGAGGATGCCGGCCTCGCCCGGGCGCCGATCGCAGCCATCGTCGGCGGCGACGCCGGCACGAACGCGGCGGCGCTTGAGGCGTTGTTGCGGGGTGCGCGCGGACCCTATCGCGACACCGTGCTGCTGAACGCCGCCGCCGCCCTGGTGGTCGCCGGCCGTGCAGGATCGGTGCGGGACGGGGTGGCGCAGGCGGCGCGGGCGCTGGATGCCGGAGCCGCGCTGGCGGCGCTGGAAACGCTGCGGAGGGAAGCTGCATGACCACGCCTGCCGAACTTCTGGAGCGCGATGTCCTGGCGCGCATTTGCTCGGATATGCGGCAGGAAACCGAGCAGCGAAAGCGGCGGATCAGCCTGGAGCGAGATCCGCGCCAAAGCCCTCGCGGCGGACCCGCCGCGCGGTTTTGGCCACGCGCTGATGCAGAAGGCGGCCGATGGGTTTGCGCTGATCGGCGAACTGAAACGCGCCTCGCCCTCCGCCGGCGGCCTGATCCGGCCCGACTACGACCCCCCTTCCCTGGCCCGCGCCTATGAACGAGGGGGAGCCGCGGCCTTATCCGGTACTCACCAACGGCCCACATTTCCAGGGCAGTGAGGCCGATTTCCAGTCAGCCCGCGCGGCGGTTTCGCTGCCGGTGCTGCGGAAAGATTTCATCCTCGACCCGTGGCAGGTCTATGAGAGCCGGGTGATCGGGGCGGATTGCATTCTGCTGATCATGGCCGCGCTATCGGATCCCGAGGCGGTGGAGTTGGAACAGATCGCCCGCATGCTCGATATGGACGTTCTGGCCGAGGTCCACGATCGCCGTGAACTCGATCGCGCGCTCGGCCTGCTCACTCAGTTCATCGGGGTCAACAACCGCAATTTGAGGACCATGCAGACCGACCTGAACACAACACTCGACCTGAGCCAGCACGTGCCGCCGGAAAAGTTCTTGATCGCGGAGAGCGGCATCCGCACGCATGGGGACGTGCTGGCGTTGGCCGACGTCTCGGTGCGCTGTTTTTTGGTCGGCGAAGGCATCATGCGCCAGCCGGACGTGGAACTGGCCGCACGCAAACTGCTCGGCACGGCGCCGGGTTGACCGGACTCACCCATTTCGACGCGTCGGGCCATGCCGCCATGGTCGACGTGGCGGAAAAGCCGGTCACGGACCGTACCGCCACGGCCCGGGGACGGGTGGTGATGCAGCCGGCCACGCTGCGCTTAATTTCGGGCGGGCAGGCGAAAAAGGGCGACGTTTTTTGCGTGGCCCGGCTGGCCGGCATCATGGCAGCCAAGCGCACCGCGGAATTGATCCCGCTCTGTCATTCCTTGCCGCTCTCCACCGTCACGGTGGATCTGGCGCCCGAGGGGGACGAGGCCGTAGCGATCGCCGCCACCGTGCGCACCAGCGGACGGACCGGGGTGGAGATGGAAGCGCTCACCGCGGTTTCGGTGGCCGCCCTGACGGTGTATGACATGTGCAAAGCCGTGGACCGGGGCATGCGCATCGAGGCCATTCGCGTGACGGAAAAATCCGGCGGCGCCTCCGGAGACTTTTCGCAGCCTTGATCAGCGTCGAGGAAGCGCGGGCCCGCATTCTTGCTGGGCTGCGCCCCACCGGCCCGGAAATCGTGTCGCTTGCCGAGGCCTGGGGCCGGGTGTCGGCTGCGCCGGTGCTGGCCCGCCTGAGCCAGCCACCCCAGGACGTATCGGCCATGGATGGATTTGCCGTGCGTAGCGCCGACGCGATGGCGGGCGCGTCGCTGCGTGTGGTGGGCAGCGCGCCGGCCGGCCATCCGTGGGAAGGGCGCATCGGCGCCGGCGAAACCGTGCGCATCTTTACCGGTGCGTTCGTGCCGGAGGGTGCGGACGCGGTGCTGATCCAGGAGGACGGCCGCTACGACGGCGAAACGGTGATGGTGGTCGAGGCGCCTGCCGTCGGTCGCTATATCCGCCGGTCCGGCCAGGATTTTGCGGCCGGTGACATTTTGGTGCCGGCCGGCCGGCGGGTTACGGCGCGCGACGTGGGGCTGGCCGCGTCGGGCAATCATCCCTGGCTCGACGGTACACCGACGTCCGCGCGTGGGCATCCTGTCCACCGGCGACGAAATTGCCCTGCCCGGCGAGCCGATTCCGGCCGGCGGCATCGTCAGTTCCAACACCCATGTTCTAGCCGCCCTGATACGCGGCGCGGGAGCTGAGCCGGTGGCGCTGCCCATTGCCCAGGACAGCTTCGACGCACTGGCCGATGTCGGCGCATGGATCGAAAAGACGGATTTACTGGTCACCAGCGGCGGCGCCAGCGTGGGCGAGCACGACTTGGTCCGCGAGGCTCTGCAGGCCCAGGGCATGAGGCTGGATTTTTGGACGGTCGCGATGCGGCCCGGCAAACCCCTGATGCACGGCGATTTACGCGGCGTTCCGGTTATCGGCCTGCCGGGCAATCCGGTGTCGGTGATGGTATCGGGTTTGATGCTGGTGCGCCCGGCGATCGAGTGCCTGTCCGGCTTGCCGGGCGATCCTCCGGCGGTCGTCACCGCGGTTTTAGGAGCTGGCGTGCCGGAAAACGACCGACGCGCCGACCATCTGCGCGCCAAGCTGGAGACCCGAGCCGACGGAATACTTCTGGCCACCGCGTTTCCCCGCCAGGATTCGGCCTTGATGCGGCTGATGGCCGAGGCGGACGCGCTGATCCTGCGCCCGCCATACGCCCCGGCGCTTCCGGCTGGCAGCGCGGTTCCCATTGTGCGACTTGACGCACTTATGTAAGCGGCAACGTCAACTCCCCTTTGGGCGTGTAACGCAGTTTTGCTGGACACGAGGCAATCAAAGCGCGGTGGCCGCTGTCTCTGCGGGCCGCCCAAGCCATGCTGAATCCTGGCCATGCCGGCAGGCCGCCTGATGCGATAAGCGTCGATTGGCGCCTGCCGCCAAACTGCGTCTCGTTGCTGCCGCGCCCGGCGAACGCAGCAGGTGGCCGCTCCGCCCCGCTCTAGGCCGCGCCGAAATCAGTTCGGCTGCGTCGGCATGCCGGCACGATCGGGCACGCTACAAGAGCTTCCGATATTGGATGAACCCGGAGCGGTCCGCAACCCGATCGTAAAGCTTCATTGCATTCTCGTTGCTCTCATGCGTCAGCCAGTACACGCGTGCGCAGCCAAGTTCGCGGGCGGCGGCGTAAACATGCTCAATCAGCCGGCCGCCCGCGCCTCCGCCGCGCGCGACTTCCACGACATACAGATCCTGCAGGTAGCAGTAATCCCCGACGGTCCAGCAGGACCGGTGACGTATCCAATGCACCAGTCCGATCGCGTTCGCGCCGTGTACCGCCAGCGCGCCCCACATCGGCTCCGCAGGATCAAGCAGCCGCGCCCACGTGACGCGCGATACGTCGTCCGGGATGTCGACTCGGTAGAACGCCTGGTAGCCGCGCCAGAGAGGCAACCAGCCATCGTAATCACCGGGCTGGAATGCCCGAATTTGCGCAGACCCGGCTCTGTCGGCAAGCGCCTCGGTCATCCGGGGCAGGCGCTTTTCTGTTCACCCATATACGACTACCCACCCTTCCCCACCACCCGCAACGCAGGCTTCGCCTGCACGCCGCGCCCGAATCGCTGGATCATCCAGGTGCGGAACTGCGCAATCGCGGGGTCGGCCAGATCCTCCGGATGCACGGTCAGATAATATCCCGCGCCGCTCTCCAGCTCCGCCGCGAACGGTGCCACCAGCCGCCCCAACTCGATATCGGCGGCGAACATTTCCCGATCCAGCAGCGCGATCCCCTCGCCGGACAGAGCGTATTGCGCCGCCAGGATCGACGTGTCGAACACCAATCCGCGCTCCACGTCCACATCCGCCCCGATCTCGCGGCAAAACATCTGCCACAGCCTGTGACGCCCCTCGCCCTCCAGATGCACGTGCAGCAGCTCGCATTTCGCCAATGCCCCGGCCGGATCGTTCGCGTCCGTGCGCGCCGCTACCGCGGGATGGCAGAACGGCGCCAGGCACTCCATCCATAGTAGGCTGGCCACGTGCTCGCCCACATGCGGCCGGGCGTAAATCACCGCCGCATCGGTATCGCGGGTCGCTTGCCCGGTGGCGCTCAAACTGTCGATGTCCAGGATGATGTCCGGGCACGCGGCGCGAAACTCGCGCAGGATCGGCACGGCCAGCACGTGCGCGAACGTGGGCGGCAGCTGCAGCCGCAAGGTGCGCACACGGGCACGATCGGCGTGCATCACGTCGTTCAGTGCCTGCTCAATGCGATCGAAACTTTTCCGCACCACTGGCAGCAGCGCCGCCCCGGGCTCGGTCAGCGCGAACGCGTGCGGGCGCCGCTCGAACAGCGCCACGCCCAAGAGTCCCTCCAGGGCAATGACGTGCCGGCTGACCGCGCTTTGCGATACGGACAAGGCCTGCGCCGCCGCGGTAAAGCTTTGGTGGCGTCCGACCATCTCGAACGCGCGCAACGCATTCAGCGGCAGCCACCGGCGGTCGATCGTGGGCATGCGATTCGCGTGCGCTCCAGCATTGCTTCGCCCGCAGCATAGCTCACCCCCGCCATAACCGACAGCACTGGTCGCGCGGATGGCTGCATCGCAAAAAGCCATTCGGCACTGACCGACCCCCGGCGTATCACCTCGGCGCCATGCCGCTCCGTCTCGCCCCATTGGCGCCGGTGCTGCTGGGCGTCGTGTGCGCCCAGGCCGCACTCGGGCTGATGACCCCGCTGATCCCGCTGCTCCTGCTGCGCGCGGGCGCCTCGGCACCCGCCATCGGCGTCGTCGCCTCCGCCTATTTCGTGGGCTTTCTGGGCGGCGCGCTGACCGCGGACCGGGTCGTCACTCGCGTGGGCCATATAAGGGCGTTTGCAGTGTTCGCCGCGGCCGCCGCGGATGCCGGCTTGCTGCTGGTGTTCTGTAACGCGGCCTGGGAAGTGGCGGTGCTGCGGTTGCTGATCGGTTATGCCTGTTCCGGCCTGTTCCTGGTGGCCGAGAGTTGGCTGAACGATCGCGCCGACACTGCGACCCGGGGCCGCGTTTTCGGGGCTTACCTGGTTGGGTCCTGGGGTGCGAGTGCGCTCGGGCCGCTGGCGCTGAACGTGGTCAAGGCCACGCCGATGCTGTTCGTGTGGGTGGGGCTGGCGTTCGCCACCGCGGTGCTGCCGATGGCGCTGACGGTGCAAGCCAACCCGCCGATACCGCAGCAGGCGCATATGGGCGTGGTCCGGCTGTTCCGCATTTCGCCGGTGGGCGTGGTCTGTGCGTTGGCATCTGGGCTGACGAACAGTGCGTATTATGCAATGACACCGGTCTACCTGCGCTCGCTCGGCTACGGTACCCAGCAGGTCGCGGCCTTCATTTCCATCGGCATGGTCGCCGGGCTTGCGGTGCAGGTGCCGGTCGGCTGGTTGTCGGATCGGTTCGGACGGCGCCGCCTGACCGTGGCGGTATTGCTTGTCTCGCTCCTGGCCGCGGTTGTCATGGCCATGGCGGGCCATCTGGCGTTCGGCCTATTTGCCGCGATCGGCTTTGTCTACGCCGGCGCGACCGCGCCGCTGTACGGGCTCGGGGCCGGCCAGACCAACGACCGCATGCAGCGCGGCGACTACGTGGCCGCCAGCGGTGCGCTGCTGTTCACCTGGTCGATCGGATCATCCGTGGGCCCAAGTCTCGCCGGCGCCGCGATGGGGCGATTCGGTTCGGTGGGTCTGTTCATCTATCTCACCCTGGTGGTGGGGTTGGCCGCCCTGTTCACCTTGTTGCGTATTTTGTTGCGCGCCCGCGTCCCGGCGGAGCTGCGGGGCACTTTTGTGCTGTCGCTCGCCGCGCCGGCGCGCAATATCCAGTTGGCCGCGCGCATGATGAACACTCTGCGC
>CAWGIX010000001.1:0-380613 GCA_963822705.1 uncultured Pseudomonadota bacterium | reverse complement strand
AGGGTTACGTCGAGGAAGGAGTGGTGCACTACTGCGTCACCAACATGCCGGGTGCGGTGGCGCGCACCTCTACCCTGGCGCTGGGCAACGCCACGCTGCCGTTCGCACTCGCTTTGGCCGACAAAGGCTGGCAGGCGGCGTTGCGGGAGGACCTGCATTTGCGGCAGGGGCTCAACATACATTCCGGCAAGGTGACGTATGCGGCGGTGGCGCGCGATCTCGGGCTCGAAGCGTCGAGCGTGGAGAGCGTGCTGAACTGAACCGAACGAGTTGAAAGCATTTCCTTCTCGTCTTGCGTTCGCCTTATGCCTCGCGCGACAGCCCTGCGCATCCTAGGCAACGCCGCGTGGTCGCAACCGGCAGCGGGTGCCGCTCACGGCGGCGTCGCCACTGTTCTCCGGCTCGAGGGGCTGGTCGTGCTGACAGGCTCCCTACTGCTCTATCGGGCTGGGCAATGGAATTGGTGGCTATTTGCGGCTCTGTTTTTGGCGCCCGACTTAACCATGCTCGGCTACGTCATGAATCGCAAGGTCGGTGCCCTCGTCTACAATGCGGGGCACACCTACCTCGCGCCTGCGACAATCGCTATCGCAGGCTTCGCATGCGGGTGGTCGATCTGCTACTCCCTCGCATTGATTTGGGCGGCGCATGTCGGATTTGATCGCGCCTTGGGATATGGCCTCAAATACGGGAGCGCATTCGGCGACACGCATTTGGGGCGGATCGGGAAACGTTCGAGCAGCGCGCCTAGGTAATGCAAGATTTTGGTCGGCCTGCGCGCAGCGGCGGCGTGCGCCCGATCGGGAACACGCCGCGCTATTCCGGCGACATCGACGTTTCCATGACCGCTAAAGAATGTGTGGCACGCGCTTCCCCATGCCCGGTGGAAGGAATGCGCGACCTTTCGTGCGCCCTCGAGCATGGTTATCTTCTCGGATGTTCAAGCCGCGGGCGACGCACCGTGTCATGTGAGGCCAATCGCTCGAACACCGATCCATATGGAGGCGGCAATCGCGGCTATACCGCCGGCGCGGGACAGCCACCGGCCCCGCTGCACGAGCTTTTCTATAAGAACGAAGATCGCCAGCCCCGCGATCCAGAGCAGATTCATGATGCCGCCAACGAACAGCAGCACCATCAGAGCCCAGCAGCAAGCGACGCACAATGCGCCGTGAAGAAAACCCATCCTAATCGCGCCCATGTGTCCCGGCCGCCAATGGCGGGAGAGAAATCGCGCGGGTATCCGACAGCGATCAAGACAGACATATTTCAGCGACGTAAGTTGATAAATACCGGCCGCTAATAACACGGTTGCAGAGAGCCACGGACTGAGCGACCACATCAGCATCGGCGAGATTAGGCTTGCCTGCTCAAGTCCAAATTGAAACGTGGCAGCCAGCACCGAAAAGCCGAGCCAAGCGAGGAGATAACCGCCCGCGAAGGACGACGTCGGGGCAATGCCGGGTAGCGGGAAAGTTCCCTGATGCGCATCTCGGGTCACCCGCCCATACAATAATATCATTGGTGCAGCGCTTGGCACCATCATGGCGACCATCATGATCCACCACATGAGGATCATGACGAGCCAGTAAGTAGTGGTCCATTCGACTGGCATTGCCATGCTCGTTGCAGCAAACGCGCCCGGCGATACGGCGAGGCGAGTCATGGCCATGGCGTTCATGCCCGTTCCCGCGCCGCTGACAACATAGCACCAAGCAAGGATAGTGATGGTCGCTAGACCGGCAACAATGATGGCCCGGTCCCGCCGAAGTAGAGCTTCGGTGGCTGTCGATTCCATCGCCTTCACGAGTTAGTTTCGGACCGGGCCGTGATTGTTCAGATGCAGACGGGCAAATTGGCCGTAGCTGTTCTTCAAGTCCAACTTGATCGGACCCTGGACCGTAGACGATGCGCTGCCCATCTCTGCCACGGAATATTCGAAGCCATGCGGAAGAACGATCTGCGCACGATGGGTCTTCCCGGTCACCGGATTGCGGATCGGCTCACCTGTCGTATCGATGTAGCCCTCCACCTTGATCCGCCCCTTGCGCTCGTCGACGTCGACCTCAAGATCGATCTTGGCAAATACGGGATCGTAGGCGCTCTCCAAAGTCGAAGCATAGACGTTAAACACGGTTGCGAACGGATCGGACTCCTTCCCCGACATCAACGTTAGCAACGCGTTCCGCTGTTCCTCACTTGCGGAACTCGTCCACGATCGGCACGCACTTACCCTTTCCTTCGTGGACAGCGCCCGGCCACCAGAAGATAAAGGCGATCTTCGTGCCGTCGAGAGATAGATCGCCAAAATGACCCTTGTCGATCGCGATGGCTCCCGCGGCCTCGCAGTGGCCGTGGGTTGGCCGTGCGTTGAATTGACAGGGGCAGCCATAGGCGCAGTTGCAGTTGACGAACTCGCGCCCCTGAATTTCCCAAGGTGTCATGACCGGCCGCTCCTCGCTGTCTCGAACTCCGCCCGCTTTGCGATAGGACCCTGGTCGCACAGCTATCAGACTTGCTCAGCCCGGTAAATCCAAAGAAGTGGGAGTTGCCAGTGAACACGCCATTGGGCGCAGCGAGCATTTTTAGCGGCCGTCGGTGACTCGGTGCCAATCGGGCGAATGGACTAAGAAATCCGGCTAGAACCTGCCGCAGCTGACCCGGCTCCCAGGTCAGCCGACCACCCCCCTCGTATTTGACCCTCCTCCTTCCCACGCCTAGCCTAGCCCTCGTTCGGGAGGGCACATGGCCAACAAATTGAAGCAGATCTGGGCCGAAGGGCGCGCCGCTATCAACGGATGGCTCGCGATCCCGTCCGGATTTTCCGCCGAGGTCATGGCGCGCTCCGGTTTTGACACCGTCACCGTCGACCTGCAGCACGGTGTGCAGGACTACCTGTCCATGATCGCCTGCTTCCAGGCCATGAAGGGGGAGCCGGTCACGCCGATGGTGCGGGTGCCGTGGAACGAGCCGGGCATCATCGGCAAAGTGCTGGATGGCGGGGCCTACGGGGTGATCTGCCCGATGATCAACACCGCCGACGAAGCCCGCGCCTTTGTCGCCGCCTGCAAGTACCCGCCCGACGGCGTGCGCAGCAACGGCCCGATCCGCATGGCGCTGTATACCGAGCCCGGCGCCTACCAGCAGACCGCCAACGCCGAATGCCTGGCACTGCCAATGATCGAGACCCGGGAGGCGGTGGCCAACTTGGACGCGATTCTGGACGTGCCGGGCCTCGCGGGCGTGTATATCGGGCCGTCCGACCTCGGATTTTCTCACGGCCTCGTGCCGAAACTGGACCGCGACGAACCGGAAATGCTGGCGATCTTCGACCGCGTGATCGCGGCCGCCGAGCGGCGCGGCCTGCGGGCCGGGGTCCACTGCGGTGGCGCCCCCTATGCCGCACGCGCTATCGGCATGGGTTTCCGGCTGGTCACCATTCTCAACGATAGCGGCCTGCTAGCCCTGGCAGCTCGCGCCGCGGTCGCCCAAGTGCGGCGCGAGAGCAACGGCGTCGCCTGACGCCTTGGAGTTTCGATCCCGATGACCGCTCCCCCGGTAATTCGCCTGCATCCCGACGATGGCGTGGTGATCGCCCGCGCCACCCTGCTGCCCGGCACCCCGGTAGCCGAAGGCGTGACCGCTCTGGGACGCGTTCCCGCCGGCCATAAGGTCGCCGTCCGCCCGCATGCAGTGGGCGCAGAAATCCGCCGCTACGGCCAGATCATCGGGTTTGCCACCGCCCCGATCGCCGCCGGTGAGCACGTGCATGTGCAAAACTGCGGCATGGGCGATTTCGCGAAAGATTATGCCTGGGGTGTTGACGCAAAACCCACCCAATACGCGAACGCGCCCGCGACGTTTCAGGGCATAAGGCGTTCCGACGGACGCGTCGCCACGCGCAACTACATCGGCATTCTGACCAGCGTGAACTGCAGCGCCCATGTGGCGGGCGTGGTGGCCGACGCGTTCAAGCGCAACATGGTCACCGGCGACGACCCGCTGGCGGATTTCCCGAATGTCGATGGCGTGGTGGCGCTGACCCACAAGACCGGCTGCGGCATGACGGTGGGCGAGCCGCTGGAGTTGCTGCGCCGCACCCTGGGCGGCTACGCGCGGCACGCCAATTTCGCCTCGGTGATCGTGCTCGGTCTCGGCTGCGAAGTGAATCAACTCGGGGGCCTGATCGAAGAACAGCGACTCGCCGGTCGGCTGCGAGGCATGACCATCCAGGAAATGGGCGGCAGCCGAAAAACCGTGGCCGCAGGCGTCGAGTTTGTGCGCGAGCATTTGGCTGAAGCCAACAACGTCGTGCGGGAAGAAGTGCCGGCGGGCGAGCTGATGGTGGCGCTGCAATGCGGTGGCTCGGATGGCTACTCCGGCGTGTCCGCCAATCCCGCGCTGGGGGCGGCCAGCGACCTGGTGGTGCGCAACGGTGGCACCGTGATTCTCTCCGAGACGCCGGAGACGTATGGCGCGGAGCATTTGCTGACGCGGCGCGCCGTGTCGCGCGAGGTGGGAGAAAAACTGGTAGCGCTGATGCGCTGGTGGGAAGAATACACTAAGCGCGAGGGCGCCGAGATGAATGCCAATCCCTCGCCCGGCAACAAGGCCGGCGGGCTCACGACGATTCTGGAAAAATCATTGGGTGCCATGGCCAAGTGCGGCAGCACCAATCTGGTCGATGTCGTACGGTATGCCGAGCCGGTCACGGCAAAAGGGTTCGTGTTCATGGACACGCCCGGCCACGATCCGGTGGCAGCCACCGGCCAAGTTGCGGGCGGTGCAAATCTTGTGTGTTTTACCACCGGCCGCGGGAGCGTGTTCGGTTGCAAGCCATCGCCTTCAATAAAGCTGGCCACCAACACGCCGATGTATCGCCGCATGGAAGAGGACATGGACGTCAATTGCGGTACCATCCTTGACGGCGACGAAACGGTGCAGCAATGCGGGCAGCGCATTTTTGATTTGATGCTGCGCGTGGCCTCAGGCGAGCGCACGAAAAGCGAGCAGTTCGACTTCGGTGCCGCCGAGTTCGCTCCGTGGCAGATCGGGGCGGTCATGTAGCGCGGCCGCACTAGGCTCCGCGCATGTTCACCGCCTACCCGCCTCCGCAGACCGCCGATGCGAAACTTCATCCCGGCGCTGTCTGGATCGATCTGTTCAATCCCTCCGAAGAGGACGTACGGCTGGTTTCGCGAGAAACCGGGCTGCACGTGCCCACGCTTGCCGAACTGTCCGAGATCGAAAACTCCAGCCGCCTCCAGCACCGACCCGAGGCGTTATACCTGAGCGTGCCCACAGCCGTGCCCGGCCAGCGGGCAAGCCCGGTCGGCTTCGTCCTGTCGCGCGACCGGTTGCTGACGGTACGCTTTGCCCATCTGGCGATGTTCGAGTCCTATGCGCAAGCCTGTCTGGCCAATCCCGAAGCTGCCGGCAGCAGCGTCGAAGTATTCTTGGGTTTGATCGAGGGTACGGTCGACCGGCTGGCCGACGCGCTGGAGCACGAGGCTGCGGCCCTGGAGACGGCGTCCCGGCGCATATTCCATACGTCTCAGGATGGTCAGCACAGGCCGGCGCGGGTGGACCGCGAAATGCGCGGCTTGCTGCGCCAGATCGGCGCCTCGGGCGACCACGCCTCAAAAGTGCGCGAAACTCTGCTGGGCGTCGGTCGGATGTCTCAGTTCGTGGCGGTGAGCGCGGCCGATTGGGTTTCCGCCGCGCAGCGCCCGCGCTTCGAGACCGTGCGTGCCGACATCACATCATTGTCAGATTACTACGTCAACTTGTCGGACAAGGTGCAGTTCCTGCTGGACGCGACGCTGGGCTTCATCAACATCGAGCAGAACAACATCATCAAGGTCCTGACGGTTGTCTCCATAGTCGGCATCCCGCCAACCTTTGTCGCCAGCCTGTACGGGATGAATTTCAAAGACATTCCGGAACTGAACTGGAGCTTCGGCTACTGGTATGCCCTGGGCCTGATGCTAGTCACAGCGGTGCTGCCGCTGGTGTGGTTCCGGGTGCGGGGATGGCTGTAAGGCCTGCAGAGCCGGTCCAGCTTGCCGGCTGATGCCGTCGGCATCGCCCTGCGGCTCGGAGGCCGTGTTGTGTCCGGCTGGGCGGCCCGGCAATGTAGTCCGCTGCCGATGGCCCGCAGCAAGCAACCGCGGTACACAAGGAGGGAACCTATGAAAACAAGAGTTTCGGCGTGTTTGGCGTTGGGGCTGGTGGCTGCCGCTGCCGCCTCTCCTGGCTTCGCCGCCGATACCGGCGTGGCGACCGGCGATACCTCGGGCAAGCGGATTGCGCTCAGCAATTCCTACGCCGGCAACTCCTGGCGGCAGCAGATGCTGAAGACTTGGGACCGCGCCACGGCCGAAGCGGTCAAGGACCACATCATCAAGGCCGCCAAAGTCGTCAATGCCAACAACTCGGCGCCGGAGCAGGCCAATCAGCTCGAGAGCCTCATTCTCGAAGGCTGGGACGCCATCGTCATCAACGCCGCCTCGCCGACGGCGCTCAACGGCGTTATCCAGGAGGCGTGCGACGCGCACATCGTCGTGGTCGTGTTCGACGGCCTGGCCACGGCACCCTGCGCCTACAAAGTCGCTTACGACTACACCAGCATGGGCAAGCAGGAGGCGGATTTCGTCGCCAAGCAATTGGACGGCAAAGGCAACGTGCTGGAAGTGCGCGGCATCGCCGGCATTTCCGTGGACGGCGACATTCACAAGGGCATCACGGACGAGTTCGCCAAGGATCCGGGCATCAAGGTGGTGGGCTCGGTCTACGGCAACTGGACCCAGACCATCGCGCAAAAGGAAGTCGCCAGCATTTTGCCGAGCCTGCCGCCGGTGAACGCCGTCGTTACCCAGGGCGGCGACGGCTGGGGCACCTACCAGGCTTTCAAGGCGGCCGGCCGGCCGACCCCGCTGATCATCATGGGTAACCGGCAGGACGAACTGGCGCTGTGGCACGACCTGCTGAAGGAGAACCCGAACTACGACACCTTCTCGCTGTCCTCCGCGCCGGGCTGCGCGTCGGTGGCGTTCTGGGTGGCGCAGCAGATTCTTGCCGGCAAGAAAGTGCCGAACACCATTTTGCTGCCGCTGCCTGTGATCGAGAAGAAAGACCTTGATGCGTGGCTGAAAGTGATGCCGGAGGGCGCGGTGGCGACTCCCGTGTACACCCAGGCATGGACAGCGGAACTCATCGACGCCAACGCCGCGGGCGCGCCGCTCCCGGCCTCGCCTGTCGCCAAAGCCGGCGATATGTAAGGACGACCACGGGCCGTAGTGATGATGCGATCTGCCAGCTCCGTGGTGCTGAGCGGCATCGCCAAACGGTTCGGAGCGGTGAGGGCGCTCGCCGGGGTGGATCTGGACATCCTCCCCGGCGAGGTGCTCGGCATCGTCGGCCACAACGGCGCCGGCAAGAGCACCCTGATGCAGGTGCTGGCCGGCACGCTGGCGCCCGATGCCGGCCAAATCGCTGTCGCCGCGCGTGACGAAACCGCCGGCTACGGCGTGCGGCGCGCGCACGAGCTGGGCATACGTTGCGTGTTCCAGGAATTGTCGCTCTGTCCGAACCTGCGCGTGTTCGAAAACACCAGAATCCTGGATCACGGCCTGCGCGGCTTCGGCTGGCCGGCCCGGGCGCGGCGGCTGATCGGTGCGACGCTGGACGACATTTTTCCGGAGCACGGCATTGATGTCAACGCGCTGGTCGAGACGCTGCCGATAGGCCAGCGCCAGATGGTTGAGATCGCCCGCGCGTTTACCGAAACGGATCAGCCGCTACGCCTGATCATCTTGGACGAGCCGACCTCGTCCTTGGGGGCGCAGGCGGCCGAACAGCTGATGCAGTTTACTCATCGCGCTACTACGCGGGGCTGTCCTGCATTTTCATCTCCCATCGTCTCGCCGAGGTGCTGGCGCATACCGACCGGATCGTTGTGATGCGCGACGGTGACGTGGTGGCGCGCGAGCTTCCCGGCGCGCTATCGCATGCGCAGCTGGTCGAAAAAATGGGGCTCATGGACGAGACGCCGGAGGAGGAGGCAACCGGGTCCCGCATCGCCAATGACCGCGCCAGCACGTTGCGGGTCGCGATCCGGCCGGCGGTACCGCGCTCGGTGCCCCTCCTGGCCCATGAAGGTGAAGTCGTGGGTCTCGCCGGGCTGGACGGACATGGCCAGCGCACCGCCTTGCTGCGCGTCTTTGCTGCGGCTCGGGCGCGCCGTGAGGATGTGCAGGTCCATGGCAGCGTCGCCTATGTCAGCGGCGATCGACCGCGCGAGGGCGTGTTCCCGCTATGGTCGATCGGCCGCAACCTGACGATCAGCCTGCTTCGTCGCTTGGCACGGGCCGGTTTCGTGAGCCCGCACCAGGAAACCGAGGTCGCGGACGGATGGAGGCAGCGTATCGGCATCCGCACGCCGGACATGACACATCCGATCCTCAGCCTCAGCGGCGGCAACCAGCAGAAAGTGCTGATCGCCCGAGCCTTTGCTGCCGATGCCGATATCTTTCTGCTCGATGACCCGATGCGCGGCGTCGATGTCGGCACCAAGCGGGAGCTGTTCGAAGCGATCCGCGGCGCGGCCGAACAGGGCAAGTGCGTGCTGCTCTACACCACTGAAACCGAAGAACTGCAGCACTGCGATCGCGTCTACGTGTTCTATCGCGGTGCCATCACCGACGAGATCGATCATGCGTCACTGACCGAGGAGCGGGTGCTGCACGCTTCCTTTGACGACTCGCGCGTTTCAGCGGACGCCGAGGTCGCCTGACATGGCCGCCGCATCGGCCCTTGCCGCGACACGAATGACTCACGCCGGTCTCAAGGATCGTCGGCAGCTGCCGCGCGCGGTGCTGCCGGCTCTGGCCCTGGCGGCGATGCTCGTCGCCATCTGCATCATGCAGCCGCGTGCCATGAGCTATAACGGCATGCGCCTGCTGCTCGGCTTTTCGTTGCCGATGATGCTCGCTTCCATGGCCCAGGTCTGCGTGATCGCGGCGAGCGACATCGATCTCGGCCTGGGCGCGTTCATCGGGCTGGTGAACTGCCTTGGCGCGACGGTGCTGGCTGGCACGCCGGCGCTTGGGGTGCTGGTCCTGGCCGGGTGCGTTCTGGCCTATGCCGGAATGGGCGCCTTCATCGAAATACGCCGTCTGCCCTCGATTGTGGTCACGCTGGGCGCGTCATTCGTGTGGCTCGGCCTGGCGCTGCTGGTCTTGCCGACGCCGGGCGGCGCCTCGCCGGCGTGGCTCTCTAGGCTGGTGCGCACCGCGCCGCCGATCCTGCCGCTGCCGCTGGTCGCCGCGGTGCTGCTGGCGCTGCTCGGGCATTGGCTGTTCATGCGTTCCTCCTACGGCGTCGTGCTGCGCGGAGTGGGCAGCACGCCGCTTGCGGTGCAGCGGGCCGGTTGGTCCCTGCTGACGGCCCGCGCGGTTTTGTACGGCATGGCGGGGCTGTTCGGCGTCGGCGCCGGGCTGGCGCTGACCGGGCTGAATACGACCGGGGACGCCAATTTCGGGGCACCCTACACCCTGCTGTCGATCGCCGCGGTTATCGTGGGCGGCGGCGAGTTCGTCGGCGGCATCGTGGCTCCGGTAGGTGCCGTGATCGGCGCTTTCATCATGCTGCTGACCGGCTCGCTGCTTTCGTTCATGAATGTGTCGACCGACTGGCAGCTCAGCGTGCAGGGCGCCATCCTGATCCTGGTGCTCGGCACCCGCGCATTGCAGCGCCGGCGCGTCTGACGCGTGGCGAAGGTGGCGAGCCCAACATCGATCAGCGGCGCGCGTCAAAGGCGGCGCTGGCTGGACGCCAATCCCTGGGTCTGGTCGCTGATCGGCGCGATCGTGGTCTGGGCGTTGACGGTGGCGAGCGTCGAAGGGCGGGGCGCGGCGGCGACGCTGAGCACGGCGCTCGGTTTTGCAACTTTCTATGTCATCGTCGGCATCGGCCAGATGCTGGTCATCTCCACTGGCGGCGGCAACATCGACCTGTCGATTCCATCGGTGATGATGCTGGCCGGCTATCTCTCGATGGGCGTGATGCACAGTTTTGACGTCGGTCTGGTGGTGGGCATCGGTACCGCGCTGGGCATCGGGTTGTGCGCCGGGATCACCAATGTCGCGTTGATCCGCGGCCTGAAAATTCCGCCGATGATCGCGACACTCGCGGCCGGTTTCGTCATGCAATCCATGACCATCGCCTATTCCCGGGGATCGACCGCGAAACCGCCGCCGCTGCTGCTCAATTTCAGCTTGGCGCGCGTGCTCGGCGTTCCGGTGATCGCGCTGCTGTTTCTGCTGGCCGCCGTTCTGGTGGCGCTGGCGCTGGCTCGGTCGACTTTTGGCCGGGCGGTGCTTGCAATCGGCCAGAACGCGCGCGCCGCCTATCTCGCGGGCGTCACCATCCCCGCCACGATGGCGGCGGTCTACATCATCTCCTCCCTGTTGGCGGCAGTGGCCGGGCTGCTGCTGGCCGCCTACTCCGGCGGCGCTTCGCTGAACATGGCCGAGGACTTCTTGTTGATGTCCATCGCGGTCGTGGTTCTGGGCGGCACGAACATCGCGGGCGGACAGGCGACCGTGGCGGGGGTGTGGACCGCTTCGTTGTTCCTATATCTGATCGTGACGATGCTGAACGTGTTGGGCGTGGGCGCCGGCCTGCGCTACGTGATTACCGGCCTGATCATCATCGGGGTCCTGGCCCTGTCGAAAGGTGGCAAAGCCGCCTAGCACAGTCGCTCGTGCGCCCAAGCTGCCATGACGCGGCTCCGGCCTCGGGCCCGCCGGGAGGCGGTCGGCCAAATTGCCAAAGGCAGTCGATCGTGCTGACATGAAACGGGCTCGCGGCGACCCAGTCGCTGGGTACGACCGGCGGCACAAGGGAGGGTTCCATGAAAATTCTGCGCGGGTTCGCCGCGGTCACGCTCGGCGCGGGACTTGGGGCCACGGCCCCGATCGGCGGCGCAAACGCTGCCCAGCAATTCGTCATCGGCGTGTCCAATACGCATATCGGCAATAGTTGGCGCGAGGAGTTCGTCTGCTCGATCAAAGCCGAAGCCTTGGCTTCGGGCTTGGTGTCCAAGATCGTCCTGGCCAACCGCGAAGCCGGGCCTTCCGAGCAGATCGCGGATCTGCGCACGCTGATCTCGGCCGGCGTCAACGCGATCATCATCAACCCGTCGGACGCAAGGCGCTCGACGGCGTCATCAAGCAGGCGGCGGACAAGGGAATCGTCGTCGTTGCGGCCGACCAGGCCGTTTCAGCGCTCCGGAAGCCTATATCGTGACCGGCGATCGGTCGGCTATGGCCAAGGTCGGCGCCGAGTGGCTGTTCGATCAGCTGAAGGGCAAGGGCGACATCATCGAGATGCGCGGTATCGACGGAGCGCCCGGCGACGCCGTCGCAGAAGGGTTTCGACGAAGCCTGGAAGGATTATCCGGGCATCAAGGTCGTCGCGACGACTTTCATGGACTGGTCCAACGAAAAAGCCGCGCAGCAGATGTCGGCGATGCTGGCCTCGGGCAAGCATTTCGACGGCGTATGGACATCCGGCATCGACTACACCGTGATCGAGGCGATAAAGGCCGCGAACAAACCGTTCGTGCCGTTCGTCGGCGCCGACAACAACGGCTTCATCAAGCAATTGATCGACTACAAGAAGGACGGGCTGGCCGGCGTCGCCGTCAGCAACTCCCCCGCTATCGGCGCGGCCGGCCTGGTTGTCGCCCTTGATGTCTTGCAGAAAAAGCAGCGTCCGCACAGGGTGACGACGGTTCCGACCGCCGGTACGACAATACCACCGACGCAGACGTGGAGACGCTGAAGCGCTCTACGACCCGAATGTCGCGCCGACCGATCCGGTCTATGGCCCGAACAGGATTACGGCCATTTCACCGCGGCGCAGGAGAAGGCCTGCAAGGGTCCGGGCGAATGAGGCTGTTGGCGTAAGCCGGGCGTGGCGCCGCCGTCTGCGGCGCGCACTTCACGATTGACCGTGTTGAGTCCTCGACGATGATCGCATGTCGCGGCCGCTTGAGATTGCTCGCGAGAGGCCGCGTAGGCGCGACATCCCGTTGAACAATGCCGACCCCTTGCTGGATGTCCGTGACGTCGCCAAGAGATTCGGCTCGGTCGTGGCGCTCAGGTCGGCGACGCTCAGTGTGCGCCCCGGTGAGATCCATGCGTTGATGGGCGCGAACGGCGCCGGCAAGAGCACGCTGGTGAAAATTCTCACGGGCGTCTATCCGGCGGACGCTGGAACCATGATGGATCGGCGGCGGCCGTGCGGACGTTTCGCTCCCCTGCCGAGGCGCGTCGCGCCGGCATCGTCTCGGTCTATCAGGATCCAGCCCTGGTCCCGGACCTGACCGTCGCCGACAACATGCGCCTGGCGGAGTGGCGCCGGATGCAGTGAGGAACTGGCTCGAGAAGCTTGGTATCGGTAGCCTGCAATTCGGCGCGTTCGTGCGTGATCTTCCTTATCCGGTCCTGCGCCTGCTCGATCTGGCCCGGGCGCTCGCCTCCGACCCCGACGTCCTGCTGCTTGACGAGATCACCGCGGCACTGCCCGCCGACCTGTCCGAACGGGTTTTTGCGGTCGTCCGGCTCTGGCGGGAACGCGGCAATCGGTGATTTTCATTTCTCATCGGATGGCGGAAGTCGCCGCGCTTTGCGACCGGGCGACGGTTTTGCGCGACGGCGTGACCGTTGGCGTGGTCGAGCCGGCACAGGGAGGCGAGGAACGGATCGTTCGCTTTGATGCTCGGGCCGGGATGGCAGCAACACCGGCGCGGTCGAAGCGGCATCAGGGCCGGTGACCGGGTCGTCGGGAACCCGGCCCGTGCTCGAGCTTCGCGGTCTGAGCTGCGGTCACATGCTGCACGACATTTCGTTCAGTCTGCGGCCGGGGGAGGTCCTGGGTGTGGCGGCGCTGGAAGGTCAGGGGCAGCAGGAACTGTTCGATTGCATCGCCGGTGTGCGTCGACACGACGGCGGAGAGATTCTCACGCAGCCGAAAGACGCAAACGTTCCGTCATCCCGCGCGACGCCATCGCGGCCGGATTGGTGCTGGTTCCAGCCAACCGATTGGAGGCTCTGCTTCAGCAACGGTCGATCCGCGAAAATGTCGCGCTTCCCGCGTTCCGCAAGATCGGTCGGTGGGGCGGTATTCATATCCGGCGCGAGGGCGAGCGCGTCGCCGCTGCCGTCAAACGGCTTCAGATCGACACCCGCGCCGAATCCGAACTGCGGCGGCTCAGCGGCGGAAACCAGCAGAAGGTGGTGATCGCACGTTGGCTGGCGGCCGGTTTCGAGTCGCTGCTTTGTTTTGATCCGACCCGCGGGATCGATATCGGCACCAAGTATCAGATCTACGGACTGATTCGGGAGCTGGCCGCGCACGGGTCGGCCGTGCTGTTGTTTACTTCGGAACTGCCCGAAATTCCTTGGTGTGCGATCGTGCCATCGTGCTGTTCGGCGGGCGCATCGTCGATGAGCTGCCCGCGAGCGAGGCGGACGAAGAGACGCTTTTGCGCGCGGCGCACGGGCTGGCGGCGAACACCGAACATCGCGTGACACCACGGCTGGCGAGCAGCGCGAGGTTTCCTCGCAGCGCATGACCAGCCGTCGCGGGCGGTTCGCGGAGCGGACGAGGTTGGCTGCCGCCCGCCTGCCGGGGCTGCTCGGCATGCCCATCCTGCTGGTCGCTTTCCTGGCCGCCACCGTGGCGATCCACCCCACATTCAACTCGTTTGACGCGCAGTCGCTGGCGATGGCGGCCATGCCACTGGCGTTCGCCGCTGCGGCACAGGCTTTGGTCGTGATTTCCGGCGGCATCGACCTCTCCGTCGGGTCGGTGATGGCGGTTGCAACGTCCTCGCGGCCGCCACGATGGAGAATGCTGGATTTGGGAAGTCGCTTGTCCTGGCCGCGCTGATCCTCTGCGCCGGCGCGGTGATCGGCGCGGTCAACGGCCTTCTCGTCGTGCTGTCGCGGGTTCCGGATGTGATCGTGACACTGACGACCGGCTTCATCTGGGGCGGTGTCGCGCTGCTTATCCTCGAGAGGCCGGGAGGCGGCGCGCCGGACGAATTTTTGGCTCTCGGCACCGGCACGCTGGCCACCCCGTGGCTGTCCAATTCGCTGATCCTGCTTATTGTCTCGGCATCCGTCATCTGGATCCCGGTGCGCCGGAGCAAGACAGGGCTGCGACTCTATGCCGTCGGCAGCGACCGCGTCGCCGCCTTTCGCAGTGGCGTCAACATCGGGCGCACCCGTTTTGTCGCCTATGTCCTCGGCGGCCTGTTCAGTTCGGTGGGCGGATTGGGCCTGACGATGACGACCGGCATCGGCTCGCCGCGTTCCGGCGTTCTTTACACGCTGAGCGGGTTGGCCGCGGTGGTCATCGGCGGGGTGAGCCTGGTCGGCGGGCGCGGCGGCATCGTCGGGCCGATGATCGCCGCGTTTGTCCTGACGCTAATTCCCGCCGACCTGATCTTCCTGAATATCGACCCGAATTTCGGCCAGGTGATCCAGGGGACGCTGATCGTTCTGGTGGTGATGGTCGGCGGGTTCCTCACGATGATGAGGAGTCGCAAATGAACGCACGGCGCGATATCGCGTCATCTTGGCGGCGCGTGGCATTTGACAGCGTCTTGCCTTGGCTGCAGCGCAATACGATTGTCGTGCTGATCCTGTTACTCCTGGTCTTTGTCGGCGCCGTCGAGTTGGTGCGCCCGGGCACGGTCAATTCGGACTGGCTCTCGAACACCCTGCTGTTTGCAGCACCTCTTGGCATCTTGGCGGCGGGGCAGACGCTGGTGATGTTGACCGGCGGCATCGATCTGTCGGTGGTAAGCGTCGCCACCGGCTCCGCCTTCCTGATGACGACGACGACTCTTAAATTCGGCAGCTTAGGGTCGGTAGCCGTCGGACTGGCGCTGGGCCTGGCCGTTGGGTTAGTCAACGGCATCGGCATCGCGATGTTGCGGGTTCAACCGCTGGTGATGACGCTTGGCACCGGTCTGATGACGCAGGGCGTCGTGATCGTCTACAGCCAGAAAATACTCGCCACCAGGTCCGTGGTCCCTGACTTCATCCATTTTCTTGGTTCCGGCAAACTGGGCGGCATAATTCCGGTCGATTTGTGCCTATGGGCTCCAATCGCCGCTGCGGCTATCTTCGCGCTCAGACGTTCCGGGTTCGGAAGGCTCCTGTACGCGATCGGAGACAACCGGGAGGCCTGCCGACTGGCCGGAGTCCGAGTCTGGCAGGTGCTGCTGGTCGACTATATGATTTGCAGCGTGCTGGCGGCGATCGCCGGCATCGTCTTGGTTGGCTACACAAACTCCGCCGACCTGGGCCTTGCGGATACCTATTTGCTGCCCTCGATCGCCGCGGTCATCATCGGTGGAACGTCAATCTTTGGCGGCCGCGGCGGTTACGAGGGCAGTATCATCGGCGCATTCGTGCTGACAGTGCTGAACGGATTGCTGACGCTCGTCGACTCGCCGGAGCCGGTGAAGCAAATTCTGTATGGCGCGATCATACTTCTGCTGGCGACCGCTTACACCCGCCTGACCGACTGAGCGCGCAGCACATGACCAGCGCGGCCGATCATGCTCCTATGCGATACACCCTGGCGTCAACGCCGGCAGAACCCGTTGGCCGGACCGTTATCTAAGCCCGATGCAGGAGGGGGCGTGAGCCACTGCGCCACCGCGCGAGCATGAGAGCCGCGGCGCCGATCAGAAGCAATCCAGCCGAGGCAGGTTCCGGCACCGGCCGCGGGGGCGGGGGCGGGGACGGGGGCGGGATGACGGGGGTGACCGGGGGACTGGGGGGTGTCGGAGGCTGCGGCGGCCCAGGGGGAACCACGCTCGGGACCACGCCGCCCGGAATGGTTGGCACCACGCCCGGAGCTAGGGCGGCCAGCGGCCCGATGGGCACGGGGGCGGCCAGGAAAGGGCGGGCGGGCAGTATCGGGGGAGCGGGTGCTGCAAGGCCGCCCGCGAAACCAAGCGATGCCAGAGCGACTCGACGGCAGGCCAGTCTCGTAAAAGTAGGAATGACGGAGGCGACACTCGTCGGTGCTACGTGGCGAATGACCGGCACTACGTGGCGAATGACCGGCCGTATCACCCGCACTGCCACGCGATGCACAGTCGGGAAATGGCGCAGCGGGGCCGAGGCGATAGTCTGACAGAAGACTACGAAACCAGCCATCGTTCTACCCTTCTCACCGGGTGCCTTTATTCCACAAAGGATGCCCAAGCGTCAATACTGAATTGTAATCTTGTTAGATGATCCGGGCCTTCATACGTAATTGGATCAGCCGACGATCTCGGTCTGGGCAAAAAAGAACGCCATTTCGGCGAGCGCGTTCTCCGGGCTGTCGGAGCCATGAACCGAATTGGCTTCAATGCTCTCGGCAAATAGGGCCCGGATCGTGCCCGATTGCGCCTTCGCCGGGTCGGTGGCGCCCATCACCTCGCGATTGCGGGCGACCGCGCCGTCGCCTTCCAGCACCTGCACCACCACCGGCCCCGAAGTCATGAAACTGACCAGATCGCGAAAAAACCCACGTTCACGATGCACGCCATAGAATGATTCGGCCTGCGCCGTGGTCAACAGCAGTCGTTTCTGTGCCACGATGCGCAAACCGGACTCCTCCAGCTTGGCGTTGATGGCACCGGTGAGGTTGCGGCGCGTGGCGTCGGGTTTCAGGATCGAGAGGGTGCGCTCGGCCGGCATGGGGGCTCCTTCGCTGGCTTCGGGGCCACGGCTTATAGGAAGCGGCGCGACCGGTGGCCAGTTGCCCGGAGAACGGGAACTTCGGCCGGCCCGGGCCCTTGCCAGCGCGCCACACGGACGGAGTTTTCCCGGTGCAACTGTTCAGCTGCCAGCATTGCGGCAACCTGGTCTATTTCGAGAACACTGTCTGCGAGGCCTGCGGCTGGCGACTGGGCTACGACCCGGACCAGGGTGCCATGGCGGCTCTGCCGCCGGGGCCTTTGTCGAAAAACGAGCGGCCTGTGTCGAAAAACGAGCCGACGGCGGCGTCGAGCCTGCGGTTCTGCGACAACGCGGACGAGGACGCCTGCAACTGGCTGGTGGCCGATGACGGCGAGCACAGGCTCTGCCGCGCCTGCCGCTACAACGTCGTCATCCCCGACCTCTCCCTGGCCGACAACCGGCGACGCTGGCGGCAGATCGAATTGGCGAAACACCGGCTGATCTACACGCTGCTGAAACTCGGCCTGCACGCGCCGACCCGCGCGGAGGACCGGAACGAGGGGCTGGGTTTCGAGTTTCTGGCCGATCCGCAGACGCCGGGCGCGCCGAAAGTGATGACCGGCCATGATAACGGGCTGATCACGCGTGTCGCTGCGGGAAGCCGACGACGCCGAGCGCACCACGCTGCGCGAGGCCATGGGCGAGCCGTATCGCACGCTGCTGGGCCATTTTCGTCACGAGTCCGGCCACTATTTCTGGGATCGCCTGGTACGCGACGGCGGCCAGCTCGGCGCCTGTCGGGCCGTTTTCGGCGACGATTCCGAGGACTATCAGGCAGCCCTGGAACGCCATTATCGCGACGGGGCGCCCCCGGACTGGCGGGCACGCTACATCAGCGCTTATGCCAGCACGCACCCCTGGGAGGATTTCGCCGAGACCTGGGCCCACTACCTCCACATCGTCGACACGCTCGAAACCGCGGTCGCCTTCGGTGTGCGGGTGCGCCCGCGCGTGGACCACACGCCCGACATGGAGGCACGGCTCGAATGCGACCCCTACACAGTGTCCAGCGCGCACCACCTGGTTGAGGCGTGGCTGCCGCTGACTTATGCGGTGAACAGCCTCAATCGCAGCATGGGGCAACCCGACCTGTACCCCTTCGTGCTCACGCCGGTGGTGATGGACAAGCTGGACTACATTCACTCCCTGGTGCGCAATGCGTCGCGGCCGTACCGCGCCGGGATCCGAGACGGACAAAAGCTGACCGACCATGAGCCTGCTGGCGATCCGCGACCTGACCCTGCGCATGGCCGGACGCACCCTGCTGAGCGGTGCCAGTCTGACCGTCGAGCCCGGCCGCCGTATCGGACTGGTCGGCCGCAACGGCGCCGGCAAGACCACCCTTTTGCGCGCGATCGCGGGCGATATTTCGCCGGACGGCGGCGACATCCGCCTCGCCGGCCGCGCGCGCCTGGGTCAGGTGCGCCAGCAGGCGCCGTCGGGGCAGCAAAATCTGCTCGACACGGTGTTGGAAGCCGACCAGGAGCGGCTGTCCCTGCTGCGCGAGAGCGAATCGGCCGAACCGCTGCGCCTGGCGGAAATTCACGACCGGCTGGTCGCCATTGACGCCGAATTCGGCCCCAGCGCGGGCAGCGGCGATTCTGGCGGGCCTCGGCTTCGATGCGGCGGCGCAGCTGCGGCCCGTGAACGACTTTTCCGGTGGCTGGCGCATGCGGGTGGCGCTCGCGGCGGCCCTGTTCGCCAACCCGGACCTGCTGCTGCTCGACGAGCCCACCAACCATCTGGATTTGGAAGCCACGCTCTGGCTGGAATCCTGGCTGGCCAAGTTTCCCGGCGCGGCCTTGGTGGTGTCGCACGACCGCGAGCTGCTGGACCGCTGTGTCGGATGCCATCGCCCATCTGGACCGGCAAAAGATCACGCTGACGCCGGGCGGCTACGCGGAATTCGTGCGCATCCGCACCGAGCAGGCGTTGCAGCAGGCCCGAGCGGCGGAGCGCGTCGCCGCCCAGCGCGCGCATATGCAGGCGTTCGTCGACCGGTTCCGCTACAAGGCCAGCAAGGCGCGGCAGGCGCAGGCGCGGCTGAAAGCGATCGAGCGGCTGCCGCAGATCGAAAGCGTGGTGGAGGACGCGCCGCAGCATTTCGCCTTTCCCGAACCGGTGCCGATCGCGCCGCCGATTCTGACGCTGGACCGCGTTGTCGGTGGGCTATGGGGGCCCGCCGGTGCTGCGCGGCCTGTCGCTGCGGCTCGATCTGGACGACCGCATCGCCCTGTTGGGTCCGAACGGCAACGGCAAGAGCACGCTCGCCAAACTTTTCGCCGGCCGCCTGGAGCCGCAGGCGGGAAAGATATTTCGCGGCCCGAAACTGCGGGTCGGCTATTTCGCCCAGCACCAGGAGGACGAGTTGGTCGCTGCGGAAACGCCGGTGGCGCACATGTCGCGCGCCCTGCCCCGCGCGCTGCCGCCGCAGGTGCGCGCCCAGCTGGCGCGGTTCGGGCTCGACGCGGACCGGGCGGAAACGCCGGTGGAGAAATTGTCCGGCGGGGAGCGGGCGCGGCTGTTGCTGGCCCTGGCCACCCGCGAGGCGCCGCACCTGCTGATCCTCGACGAGCCGACCAACCATCTGGACATCGACGCGCGCGAGGCGCTGGTGCGGGCACTGGCGGATTTTGCCGGGGCCGTGCTGCTGATCAGCCACGATCCGCATCTGGTGGAGCTGGTGGCCGACCGGCTGTGGCTGGTCGCCGACGGCACCGTGCGCCCGTTCGATGGCGACGTCGACGACTATCGCGCGCTGGTGGTCGAGCGCAGCCGCGCGCCCGCGAAGGCGGACGCAGCCCCGAGCCGCCGCGACGAGCGCCGCGAGCGCGCCGAGGCGCGTGCCGCGACCGCTCCGCTGCGCAAACGGGCGCGCGATGCGGAGGCGCTGCTCGCGCGAGCTGGCTTCGGAGCGGATGCGGATCGAAGCCAAACTCGCTGATCCGGCGCTCTATGCCGGCTCGCGCGCCGCGGAAGTGACGGCGGCGCAGACCCGCCTGGCGGCGATCGGGCGCGAGGCGGCCCAGGCCGAGGCGGACTGGCTGGAGGCTGCGGAGTTGCTGGAGATAGGCGCGTAAGAGGCCCGGCTCAGCGGATCGCGCCCAGCGTGAGGCTGCGGACCAGGTTGCGCTGAAAAACCAGCAGCAGCGCCATCGGAGGCAGTGTCGCCAGTGTCGAGGCGGCGGTGATGTAGCCCCACAAGATCTGCTTTTCGGTGATGAAGTTGGCGATCCCCACCGGCAGCGTGACCGCGATCTCGCGGGTAAAAATGTTGGCGAGCAGAAACTCGTTCCAGGCGATGATGAAGCAGAACACCGAGGTCGCAAACAGCCCTGGCTTCAGCAGCGGCAGAACGATATGCCGGATCGCGGCCAGCATGGTGCAACCGTCGATCATCGCACTCTCGTCGATCTCGCGCGGGATCTCGTCGATGAAGGATTTCAGCATCCAAATGGCGAACGGCACGTTCAGCATCAAATAGAGGATCGGCAGGATCACATAGCTGTCCACCAGCCGCATCTGTGCCGCGATGACGAACAGCGGCACGGCGCCGACGATCGGCGGCATCATGCGGATGCTGAGGAACCAGAACATCAAATCCTTGCCGCCGACCCGGTAACGGGACATGGCGTAAGCCGCCGGCATGGCGAGCATGAGCGTGAGCCCGACGTTCAATCCGCCGGCAATCAGCGAGTTGACGGCGTGATGGGCGAACGCGGTGCGGCGGAACACTTCCAGGTAGTTGTCGAGCCGCGGCGCAAACAGCCATTTCGGCGGGATGGCGAACGCATCCACCTCCCGCTTCAGCGATGTCGCCACCATCCAGTAAATGGGGAACAGGAAGAATGCCGCGAACACGCTGACCACGCCGAGCCGGGCCGCGAGCTCCACCCGGCCGATCCGGCCGATCATGCGGCCTGCTCCGCGCGGGCAAACAGGCGGATCAGGCTGGTGGCCAACACGGTTGCGATCACCACCATGATCACCGACAGTGCCGCGGCATACCCGAGCTGGTTCTCGAAAAAACCTTTGCGCCAGACGTTGTAGGCGAGCACGTTTGTTGCATCTCCCGGACCGCCGCGGGTGACGACAAAAACGATGTCGAACAGCTTGAACGCATCGAGCGTGCGGAACAGCAGCACCACGATCAGCACCGGCCGGAGCATCGGCAGCGTGACATGCCAGAAACTCTGCCATCGGCTGGCGCCGTCGATTGCTGCGGCTTCAAAAGGCTCGTGCGCCAGGCTGTCGAGACCGGCCCGCAGGATCAGGATGGTGAACGGCGTCCACTGCCATGTATCGACCAGCACCAGGGAGGCGAGCGCGCTGGCGCTGGTGCCAAGCCAGTTGACGCCGCTGAACCCCAGCGAGCGCAGCAGGTAGTTCAGCACGCCGAGGTCGTACCCCATCATCATGCGCCAGATCAGCCCGACCACGATCGGCGAGACGAACACCGGCAACATGAACGGCAGCACAAACGCACGGAAGATCCGGTGAGGTGTGGCGAGCAGCAGCGCCAGCCCGAGCCCAAGTACCGAGCTGGATGGCGATGCCGCAGCCCATATAGGTGAAGGTGACCTGGAGCGAGTTCCAGAATTCCGGGTCGGCGAGGATGTAGCCGTACTGGTCGAGACCCACGAACGGACGCGGCAAGGTCGGGATCACCGGCCAGTCGTGCAGGCTGATCCACAGCATGTAGAGGGTCGGGTAGACGGTCAGCAGCAGCATCGCGGCGACCGCCGGCAGCACCAGCACCGCGCGGGAGCGCGCCACCCCCCGCGAACGGCGGACGAAGCCCGCCCGGGTGCCGACGAAGGCACCCGCGGCGGTACCGCTCATGTCGGTTTCGGAGCGGTCTTCTGCGGCTTGTAGCCCGCCCGCTGGGCTTGCGTGTACATCTGGTCGGCGATTTTGGTCAGCCCCTGGTCGGTCGGCTCCTTGCCCAGCAGGATCTCGTTCAGGCCGACGCCGATGGTGCGCTGCAGTTCGGTCCAGGAACGGTCCATGCCCCGCGCCGCGTAGCCCTTCAGGATGTCCATCAGCAGAGGGTAGTACGGATACTTCTTGACCACCGCCGGATCGTTGGCGACCGAGTAGCGCGCGGCCGAGCCGCCGTCGAGCGCGAACTCGACCCCGCGCCCGCGCCCGCCGATCCATTCCAGCAATTGAAACGCCGCCGCCTTGTGTTTCGATTGCGTGGAAATGCCCATCTGCCAGCCGCCGAGGCCGCTGACACGCCCGGCCGGGCCGCCGGGCGTGCTGTCGAAGGCAACCGCGCCACTGATCTGAGAGGCACTCGGATCGAGCAGCACCGGCAGGTAGGCGTTCCAGTTCAGCGCATAGGCCGCCTTGCCCTGCGCCATCAGCGCATTGACCCGGTCGTAGTCCATATCGAGCACGTCAGCCGGCATGTACGGCATCAGCTGCTTGAGCAGATTGACCGCGTCCTGCGCCGGCTTGGTCTGGATCTGCGGAAACAGGTTGGCGTCGTACCACGGGATCGGCGTCTTGCCGCCATAGTCTGCGAAGATCGGCAGAAATGTCGCCACCATCGGATCGTCAACGGCGAGCGGGAGCACCACCGGCGAGATGTCGGGAAATTTCGCTTTCAGCACCTTGGCGTTTGCGAGCAAATCCTCCCAGGTCGCCGGCGGCTTGGCATTGCCCTTCGCATCGACCAACCCGGCCTGCTTGAACAGGTCGGTCCGGTATTGCGCGAGATACACGTCGAACTTGTAGGGCACCGACCACAGCGCATCAGGCTTGGGCGAGGCGGCGCCACGATAGCGGCCGTAGACCTCCAGCACGGCAGGCGGAATGTCCGCCATGTCAAAACCCGGGTCGGCGACCTCCTTGTTGGCAAACCAGGGGTCCAGGTCCTCGACCATTCCGCCCTCGACGTAGTTGCCGGTCCAGATATACGGCCAGGTCAACACGTCGTAGGAACCGCTGCCGGCCGCGAAATCGGCGAGGTGCTTGGAGAGCAGATCGGTCCACGACTCGGCGATGACCACCACCTCCGCCCCGGTCTGCTTCGCGAACTCCTGCGAAACCTGTTTCGCGGCATCGGTGGTGGGGCCGGTGTGCGACGAGAGGACGATCCGCACGCCCTTCCACTGATGCAGCCAATCCGAGCCCGCCACCAACGGCGGCAACGCCTCGGCCGCGTATGCACGGCGCACCGCGCTGGCTGCAGTCATCGTCCCCATCGCTGCGCCGCCGGTCAGCTTAAGCCAGTCCCGTCGCGTGATCTGATCGCGATTCATTGTCGTTCCTCCGCTATTTTGTGGCCCTCGCCCGATCTGCGACCCGGCTTCTCGGCGAGCGGGAGTTAAAGCGTCGCTGCGGCCAGGGTCAACGATGGGCCACAGCAGCAATCGGGGCGCCCACCCGGACGCCCATGGGGACCACCGGACGGCCTTGCGGCGGCCGGTACTGGTACTGCTTGCCCGCCTGTGCCGACTGTTTCTGCACGGTGCAGCCGGCATAGGCGCCCGTCTCGTCGTGGAACAGCCGCGCATGCGCCTCCAGCGAGGTCCATTCGAGGCCGACCTGATGATAGTGGAACTGCAGTGCGCGCCGGCGCAGGTTCGATCGGTTCGCGGCGGTGTAGTGATGCACCAGGCTGTGGAAGATGAGCACGTCGCCAGGGTCCATCGGCTCGGGCCGACGCTCGTCCAGCCGCACAAAATCCGGCCGAATGGTGCAGAGATTGATGTCGGCTGCCGGAATGTGCGGCGCCGGTCCGCGCAGATGCGAGCCGGGGATCAGCTCCATGCAGCCGTTCTCGCGCGTCGCCGGGTCGAGTGCGATCCAGGCGCCGACGATCAGATTGGGGTCGCTGGCACGGAAATAAGCCGCGTCCTGGTGCCACGGTTTTTCCGAACCGAGCCGCGGCGGTTTTACCAGCGCCATTTCCTGAAACAGCAGGCGACCGCAGCCGAGGATCCGGTCGAGCACACGATGCAGCTCGGCCGCCATCGCCGCCTGCAAAAGCGCCGGTGCGGCGGCGGTGAAATCCGCAAATTTCCGGATGCTGTCTTCGGGATTGGGCACCGGCGTCGCGCTCGACGCAACCGCCGGCTCCAGGGCGATACTCGCTCCGGCCGGTTCCAGTCGCCCGGCCGCCAGCGCCGACAGGGCATCGAGGCAGTCGGCAACCAGCTCCCGACTCAGCAGGCCGCGGATGACTACGTATCCATCGCGGCGGTAGCGGGCGATCTCCTCCAGCGGCACGTCTGCCGTGTCTTTGGCACCCGACGCACTTCCGGTCACTGCACGGTCCTCCCATATCGGCAAGCTTGATCGCTCACGCGCCGTCAAGAATCACCGCCGGCATGTCGTGACAGTATCCATGTTGCGACGGTCTCGTTGACGGGATTTCGAGGAGTCACAATCTGCCCGCTGGTTCAGCTACTGCTGCGCTCCCGCCACGGAGGGCATCGGTGGCGGCACGATCGGCGCCACGGCGCTCACCGGCACCAGGGCGATGCCGCGCGAGCCCAGCGTATTGGTCCACGCCGCAAGCCGCTCGACCGTGACCGGACGCGGCAGGTCGGCCAAGCCGATCGCGGAGCCGCGATCGCGCGCGATCTGCTCAAGCCGTGCCAAGTGGGCCTCGATCTCTGAATTCCCCGCCGGCTCGTCGAGCACCAGATCGACGCTGCGGCCGACAACCAAGGGCGGGCGTGGCGCGCCGGGGCGCGGATCAATGTACAACAGGCCGCGCTCCGCCAGTTCGGCGAGCACCGGTCGCATCTGGCTGGAGCTGTCGGCGAACCGCTCGCCATGCGTGTTTCCCAGCGCACCGGTCGCGCCCACATATCCCGCGAAACGGGTGAGCGCCCAATGGAGCCGTTGACGGTTCACCGCTTCGCTGTTCCCGGTGTTGAGCGCATGATCCCCGGCATCGTCGAGCCGATAATTTTGCGGCTCCATCGGGATGCTGACCAGATACTCGTGCCCTGCGGCTCTGGCGGATTCCAGTAACGGGGCCACGCGCGCGGCATAGGGTGAGAACGCAAGCGAAATCGCCGCCGGCAAATCGTGAATTGCCGTCTCGCTCTCGCTCTGATTCAGGCCGAGGCCCCCCAGCAGAATTGCGATTTGCGGCCGCGCTTCGGCCGGTGTGGCGGCAGCGGCGTAGACCTGCATCGGCGAGCGTCGATCCGGCCCAACGCGCGGCATGAAGCTGCCGGGGAAATCGGTGGATTTTTCCTCCAGCGCCGGGTCGGGCGCCGCAATCGGTTTCGGGCTCTCCGGCTGCGCAACGGACCGCGTGGCTTGCGCAGGCGACGCTTCCCTCGGCAATTCGGCTGGCCTGGGCGACGGCAAGGCCGGCCCCCGGACTTGATCGGGGGCTGCTGTGGCGATCCAGCCAGCGGCTGCACCAGCGGCGGCAGAGGTGAGGCTGCCGGCTTGGCCGGCGCGCTTGCCGGGACCTTTGCCGGCGGGGGCCCTAGCCACGCCAGCGTGCCCGCCGCGGCAGCTGCAAACAGCAGGAGAGCGGCCCAGAACCAGGCCAGCACACGCAACGCCAGCGGCCAGCGCCGATGCGAAGGCGCCTC
Organism: uncultured Pseudomonadota bacterium; assembly: GCA_963822705.1. Classification (GTDB taxonomy): domain Bacteria; phylum Pseudomonadota; class Alphaproteobacteria; order Acetobacterales; family Acetobacteraceae; genus CAVRQM01. The sequence goes on along the minus strand of CAWGIX010000001.1, from coordinate 355,226 downwards.
GGCCTCGCTCACCGACGCGACGTGTCGGCGGCCCGCTTCAGCGGGCGGCGTGCTTATCCGCGGGGATAGCCCTCACCAGCGCGAGCGCCTGTTGCAGCTGGAAGTCCGTGTCCGGCTTGGCCGGGTCGAACGTGGGCCAGCCCGTGGGCGGCGCGTGCGGCAGATCGTGAGCCATGACAGGCAGGTCGCTACGCGGCGGCGCGGCGGTGGATTGCGGCGTCCCGCCGGTGTTGCGCAGGGTGTGGTTCAGGTCCGCCTCACGTTCCGGACCGAAATGCGGCTGCTCGGTCGCGCTCTCCTTTACCTCCACGTCGGGTGCGATACCGAGCCCCTGGATCGACCGACCCGAGGGAGTGTAGTAGCGGGCCGTGGTCAACCGCATCGCCCCGTTGCCGGGCAGCGGGATCACGGTCTGCACGCTGCCTTTGCCGAAACTCCTGGTGCCGACCAGAATCGCGCGGTGATGGTCCTGCAGTGCGCCGGCCACGATTTCGCTGGCCGAGGCCGACCCATTGTTGATCAGCACCACCATCGGCAAGCCGTCCGTTATGTCGCCGCCTTTGGCATCCCAGCGCTGGCTGTCGTCCGGGTTGCGTGCGCGGGTGCTGACGACCTCGCCGTGGTCGATGAAATCGTCCGACACCGCAACCGCCTGATCGAGCAGGCCACCAGGATTATTGCGCAGGTCGAGCACGACGCCGCGCAGATGATCTCCGGACTGCTGTTTCAGCTGCTGATAGGCTTTGCGCAGCCCGCTATCGGTCTGCTCGTTGAAGCCGGTCAGCCGAATATACGCAATGTCGTTGCCCTCGAGATGGTCCTTGACGACCTGGATCTTGATCACCTCGCGCGTCATCGACAGGTCGATCGGCTGGTCCACGCCCTCGCGCTTGATCTGCAGCGTGATGCGGCTGTTTGGTGGCCCGCGCATCTTGTCGACCGCGTCGTTCAGCGTCAGCCCCTGCACGCTCTGTCCGTCCAAGGCCAGGATAAGGTCGCCGGCCTTTACGCCCGCGCGACTGGCCGGCGTGTCGTCGATCGGGCTGATGACCTTGACGAAGCCATTCTCTTCGGTGACCTCGATGCCCAAGCCGCCGAACTCGCCGTGCGTCTGCACCTGCATGTCCCGAAAGCTTTTGGCGTTCATGTAATTGCTGTGCGGGTCGAGCCCGGTCAGCATGCCGTTGATGGCGTTCTCGACCAGATCGCGGTCGTTAACCGGCTCGACATACTCCGCACGCACCCGTTCGAATACGTCGCTGAACAGGCCCAGCAGCCGATAGGTCTCGCTGTGTCCGCTATCCTGCGCCGCCGCCGGGCTCGCCAGCACCAGACCCACGCGCGGGACCGCCAATTCAGCCAGAGGGACCGCGGCGATTCCGGCCGTGAAGGCCGCCCCGACGAGCAGCCCAGTGCGTAGCTTCATACTTTCCGATCCCCTCGAAGACACATAGCTTGGTAGATGGTGCTTGATAGATGGTCGCGCGGCGCATTGGAACCAGTATTGTAGCTAGGGCGGGCGATGCAGAGACGGGGCCGGGTCCACCGCCTCGGTCCCGTGGCGCACCTCCACGTACAACTCCGGATGGACGTCCGGCGAGTCCGCCGGATCCCATGTGGGCATCGTCCCGACCGGCTCGCCGGCCCGCACCGTCTGTCCGGCTTGCGCGTCCAGGCGCGCGAGTCCGGCCAGCACCACATGAATGTCGTCTCCGCAATCGACAATGAGGAGCAGGCCGTAGCTGCGGAAGGGCGCGGCGAACCCGACCCGGCCGCTGCACGGAGAGACCACGCGCGCGCCCGAGGGTGCCCGATAAGTCAGTCCGTTCACCGGCCCGGCATCGCCGGCCTCGCCGAAATTGCGCACGACCTTGCCCGCCACCGGCACCATCAGCCCGCCTGTCTCGGTGGGAGCTCCCGGCCGGGGCACCGCGGCCACGGCGGTCACGGCCCCCCGTAGGTCGGCCGCCTGGGCGGCCTGCGCGACCGCGCGCAGCGAAGCGGCATCCGCAACGGACTCGGTTGCCTCGCGAGCTTGCCGGGCACTCGCCAGGCGCTCGTCCAGCGCCGCTGCCTGCACGCGCTGGGTGGCCTCCTCTTCCCGCAGCGGCGGCAGTGCCGCGTCCAGTTGGGCCTGCACCACCGCGAGTTGGGCGCGCTCCTGCGCCACCGCCTGCGCTGCATCCCGCACCTGCCGCGCCGCCCCGCTCAAGACCAGCAGGCCGCGCAAAGCATCCTCCGGCGAGCCCGAGGGTGCGGCGAGCAGCGTTTCGGCCGGGTAGGCCGACATACGCAGCATGAGCGGCAGCAACGGGGTCAGAGCGCGCAGATTTTCCTGCACCTTCCGATCGGCCGCGTCACGGCGCCTGGCGAGGTCCGCCACGCGCTCCGCCAGCTCTGCCAGGCGCTGCTCGGTTTGCTGCAGGCGGGACGCGGCGGCAATCCGCGCCTGGGCAAGAGTCTGCTCCTCGGCGGCGGCGTCCGTCTGGGCCGCTGGCGCCTGGGCGGAGATGTTGGACCCGGCCGGTGTTTCCGGGGTGGCGGGCGGCGAAGCGGCGCAGAGGAACAGCAGCAGCAGCCAAGGCGCGCGGTCTGGCGTGCTAGGCCGCCAAATCATGGCCCGTCATCTCGGGCGGCTGCCGCACACCCATCAGTGCCAGCAACGTGGGCGCGACATCGGCAAGCCTGCCGGGTTTCAGCGTCGTGCGCCCGCCGCCGAGCAGGATGGCGGGTACCGGGTTGGTGGTGTGGGCGGTGTGCGGGCCGCCGGTCAGCGGATCGCGCATCAGCTCGCAGTTGCCGTGGTCGGCGATCATCAGCAGCGCCCCCCCTGCCTGCCCGATCGCCTGCACGATCCGCCCCAGCGCGGCATCCACCGTCTCCACGGCGCGGATCGCCGCCGACAGGCTGCCGGTGTGGCCCACCATGTCGGGGTTGGCGAAATTGAGTACGATCAGGTCGTATTGTCCGCTCCCGATCGCCTCCACCGCCCTGTCGCACAGTTCCGGCGCCGACATTTCGGGCTGCAGATCATAGGTCGCCACTTTCGGCGACGGGACCAGTATCCGCTCCTCGCCGGCGAACGGCTCTTCGCGGCCGCCGTTCAGGAAATACGTGACGTGCGGATATTTTTCCGTTTCGGCCATGCGCATCTGCCGCCGGCCGGCCTCGGCCACGACCTCGCCCAACAGATGGGTCATGGGCTGCGGCGGGAACAGCACGCCCATGCGAGCCGCCAGCTCCTCGCTATACTGCGTCATGCCCATCACTGATCCGAACCGGATTTCTCGAGCGCGGGCGAAGCCGACGAACTCGGGGTCGATCAGAGCGGCCAGAATCTCGCGCACCCGGTCGGCGCGGAAATTGAAGCAAAGCAGGCCGTCGCCGTCACGCATGCCGCGATAGCCGCCGACCGTGGCCGGCACGATGAACTCGTCGGTTATGTCCCGCGCATACGCATCGTCGATCACGCTGGCGGCGTCGGCAAAGTTCGGGCCTTGGCCCTCGGCCATGGCGACGTAGGCGCGGGCGACGCGGTCCCAGCGATTGTCGCGGTCCATGGCGTAGTAGCGCCCCGACACGGTGGCGATCCGGGCGGCACCCGGCAGTTCGGCTTGCACGGTCTTGAGGATGTCGCCGCCGGAGCGCGGCGGCGTGTCGCGGCCATCGGTGAAGGCGTGCAACCGGACCGGAATTCCGGCTCCCGTCAGCACCCGGGCCAGTGCCACGGCGTGGTTCTGGTGCGAATGCACCCCGCCGGGCGACAGCAGGCCCATCAGGTGGCAGGCGCCGCCGGAGGTTTTCAGCGCGCCGACAAATTTCTGGAGCGGCGGCAGCGAGGCCAGCCTGCCGTGCTCGATGGCCTCGAAAATGCGCGGCAGCTCCTGCATCACCACGCGGCCGGCGCCGATATTCATGTGGCCGACCTCGGAATTGCCCATCTGCCCGTCCGGCAGACCCACGTCCCGCCCCGACGTGCGCAACAGGGCGTGCGGGCAGGTGGCCCAGAGATGGTCGAAGGTCGGGGTGTGCGCCTGGCGCACCGCGTTGTCGGCCGCCTCGTCGCGCCAGCCCCAGCCGTCGAGCACAACCAGCATGACTGGGCGTGGTATTTCGGTCATCCAAAGCTCCGGAGACGGGCAGTGGCAGTCGGTGTTCTTGTCATGGCCGGCCGGCGCGGTGATAGGGGTGGCCGGTGGCGATGCACTGCGCCCGATACAACTGCTCGGACAGCAAAACCCTGGCCAACAGGTGCGGCCAGGTCATCGGACCCAGCGAAAGCGTTCTGTCCGCCCGGGCCAGCACGGTCGCGTCCAGCCCCTCGGCGCCCCCGATCAAGAAGCACAGCGTCTGGGCGGAGGCGGCGAGCAGGCGACAGAATGCGGGCGTGTCCAGCGTTGCGCCGCCCTGGTCGAGAGCAACCGCCAGCGACCCAGCCGGCATTGCAGCCAACAGGCCAACCGCCTCGCGCCGCTTGATTTCCGCCGCCGTGCCGCGCGCCTCGGCCAGTTCGACCAGCACCGGCCGAGGCCGCAGCCGGGAGGCGTAGCGGGCAAACAGTTCGGCCTCGGGGCCGCTCCCAAGCCGGCCGACAGCGATGATTCTGGGTGCGGCCGCCGTCAATCGTCGGGATCAGGGCCGGAACCCTGCCCCAGCCGGGCTCCGTCGAGCATCTTGCTCGCCCGCTCGGCCGCCTGGGTCTGGAGCGTACGCTCCGCCTCGGCTGCGGCCGTGGACAGCGCGTGCCTCGGCGGCGGTTTTGGCCTGCTCGTCCTTGGCGCGGCGCCGACGCGCGCGACGGAGGTTGACGATCTCGCCCATGCCGGGTTTTTTCGCGCGCCAATTCCCCGCACGCAAGGCGACATCATGGGCCAACACATCACTCTGACTGCCGCCGATGGCCACCAGCTGGGCGCCTGGCGCACCGGCCCGGAGAGTGCCTCGCGCGGCCTGGTGGTGGTGCAGGAGATTTTCGGGGTCAACCGGCATATGCGCGACGTGAGCGAAGCGTTCGCGGCGCTGGGCTTTGCAGTGGTGACGCCGGCCCTGTTCGACCGGGCCGAGCGCGATGTCGAGCTGGGCTACGGGCAGGAGGACGTGCAGCGCGGGATCGATTTGCGCGCGAAAGTACCGGCGGACAAAACGCTGGCTGACATTTCCGCCGCCGCCAAGGCGCTGGGCGGAGCGAAAATCGGGATCGTCGGTTATTGCTGGGGCGGCACGGTGGCGTGGTGGGGCGCCACCCGCACGAACCTGTTTCAGGCGGCGGTCGGCTGGTACGGCGGCGGCATTGCGGCGGCACGGATGGAGCAACCGCATTGCCCGGTGCAGCTGCATTTCGGCGAGGAGGACGGCTCGATCCCCATGAAGGACATCGACGCCATCCGCGCGGCGCAGCCGGACGTGGAAATCTACACCTATCCCGGCGCCGGCCATGGGTTTGGCTGCAACGACCGTTCCAGCTACTCCGCAGCCGACGCCGCGCTGGCGCAGGAGCGGACCGTGGCGTTTCTGAAAAACCATCTCGGCACCTGAAACCGTTCAGTGCCGACCGCGTAGTAGTTCCTATATCGAAACGATATGGGCGTGCGTGGGCAGGCGGCCCAGTCAGGTAGGTTTTCGGATCGGCCCGGGAAACCAGAAACCGCCCCACTTCCTCCACTCCGTGCCGGGGTAGGTCCACTTCGGTTTTCGCGTGCGCGCCTCGGTGCGGAGCGGACGCTTTCGGAACGGCTTTTCGGCCGGTTCGGTTGGGACCGGTGCAGCGGGGTCCGGTTCGGGAGGGGGCGGCCTGACCCGGGGCGGCCGGGGCGGCGGCGGCGGCAACAGGGCGGGGTCGGGCTTTCGTCCCAGCCTCCGATACAGCGGCCGCAGGATCCGCCCGACCTGCGGCGCGTCCCGGAGCAGGGCCTGCATCTCGGGGTCTTTCAGCAGATAGTCGAGCTGGTTGGCACAGCCCGTCGCCTCCACTCCCAGCAATCGCACCACCCAGAGGAACTGCCGCGGCATCTCGGGCTGGCGCGGCCGGGGCGGGTGCGGGAGTTGGCTCGGGCGCTGGTCTGGGGGCGCGGGGTCGGGGCGGCGGCAGCGGACCCGCCTTGGCCCGCTGCGCCAAAGCCACGAACCTCCTGATGGTGTTGTGCAGCCAGGCCTGCAGCAGGCTCAGCTTCGGCACCGCCGCCGGATCGGCGCGCATCCGCATCCCGGCCGCCCCGGACAGGTCGCGGATGATGGCGGCGAACCGCCAGGCGGTGCTGGGTATGTGTTTGGGGCGGGAGGATTCGGACATCGCGGCCCGCACTGTCGCACGAAGCGCCGGGTGTGTCAAGAATACTTTACGTCTAGGTTAGTGAAATTGCTATCGCGGACCCGTGCCCAGGGACTCCTTGGCATCAAATGATGCAGAGTCGCATTGGCGATCGTCGCCCCTTTCCGAGCTCGCAACGCCCTTACGCCGGGGCCAAGCGACCCCTGAAAGGAGCAAGCGATGAAGACTATTTGTCGTCCTGAGCGAACGGTAGTGTCTCAGTTTCAAAATAAGACCAGGGGCGTTTCCATTGTGGTGCCCCGGTTCGCCGCAGTCGCGGTAAGATTGCGGGATGCCCAGTATTTCAAGCGTCCGCGCGATCCGAACCAGTTGATGTCTGGATGTCAATGCGCCGGTTCAGCGAAGGACTGACCTAGACGCAGATCTCCAAAAAAGCGAGGAACCATGAATGCGCAGTTTCATTGCACTTCATGCATTACAACCCCATAGCCGCATACACAAGCCGCTACCGCTAAGCACACCAGCTATGAGCGGCAGGAGTGTCGCACGAAGCTTTGGGAAATGTCTGCCTTGGTTGCGATGATCGAGGAGTGAAGAACGCCTAACCGAAACAGGTCAATTAAAAGCCGGCTTACTCGCATCGCGCCTGGCAAAGACCGCACGTCTCTCATCCAATGGAATGCGTTTATCAGCGCTCCCTCAGCGTCGCGGCACCATTTGATGCTTAGCTTTTCAGCGCTATTCTGACCTGTGCGCGTTTACGACGCTCGATATTATTCTAGTTTGCCTCCGGTGTCCTGAAAACAAACCTGACATACACTGGTGCCACAACTGTTTGAGCGCCCTCCCATGCACTCCAGTCGGGAAACGTGGTCCGTGACCCGCATAGATACTTTATCGCAATGAAGTACAACTCTAATGAAGTTATCCGTCTTGCTCGTTCCCGACGCTTGTTCCTGGGATTGGATTGAGCCAGCTTAAATCCACCAGAGTTCGACTGTCCATATGCGAAGCTACATGGCCGATCCTTCCGTAATTCGAGGTGCTGATATCGAGAATTTAGAAAGCCGTTATCGGAACGCGCCCGAGTTGTTATGATACTGTTGTATAGGCGAGTAATAATTGGATGATCCGTAAGTGCAGTTGAATGGGGTATAGATCTTGGAATGGGCTTCAATCCCGAAAGTGATGTAGAATGGTGCGCGGTTGCTAACGTCCTAATTTATGAGCCGACTTTTAGCATTCGGGCTCATCAGCTCCTTATACAACGGTCGCGATCTATACGTCAACTCTTATGTAGAGCCCGCTGGATGGTGGCAGAGGAAGTATTCAGCCGATGCAGGCAATTAGCCCGTGCGGCGGACAGAGTTCCATTGACTTAAAATTACTATCCGCAACCTCGTCGTGCACTAACCATATACACACCTGTTCGTCTCGAATTTCGCTTGCCTGCGCACAACGAGAAACGTAATCGCCAAGCAGCATGGTAGCAATACGGCAGCAGTGTAGCGCCTTACGTTCACGAGATCAGGTCGGCAGTATCAGGCCTATTCGACAGGCGGCGGCAGTCCCGATTAGGAGCGCCAGCCCTGTCGCTATCTGAAACGCCATTAAACCGAGATCGGCGTGTTTTGTTCTGCATCAAACGCAAACCATGGTCCGCGCCTTCGCCGGCCTTTGACTGTTTGGCATCGTAAGTGGCGCCACATCGCAATAGCAGGGGCGTCTCTTTTTGTGGCCGCAATGCCCTTATGACGGCACTGTATCCCTGGAAGGATGCAAGGCGATGCAGCCCCTTATTCAAACTGTGACACTACCTGAGCGAACGGGAAAGCCTGGCCGAAGACCGCGACGGTACGAAGGTAGCAAGCGGTCTACGCCCAACCCTATCCCGAAGAAGTGCGGCAAGTAAGAAAGTGGCCCTTGACCTTTACCCCCAGTCCCGAGGAGAGCCGCGCCATGCGCGACACATTGCTTGCCACTGAGTCTACCCGGCCGGCTCGCCCGATCGCGGCCGGGGCACGGATCGGCCACGTCCACCTGAAAGTGGCCGACCTCGACCGCGCCTTGGCCTTCTACGTCGGCGTGCTCGGTTTCGAGCTGACGCAGCGCTATGGCGGGCAGGCTGCGTTCATCTCCGCCGGGGGCTACCACCACCACATCGGCCTGAATACCTGGGAAAGCCGCGGCGGGACCGCACCGCCGCCGGGCAGCACCGGCCTGTATCACCTGGCGATCCTGTACCCCGAGCGCGCCGATCTCGCCGATGCGCTACGCCGGCTGCAGGCGGCAGGCATCCAGCTGGACGGTGCCTCCGATCACGGGGTCAGCGAGGCGCTCTACCTGCGCGATCCCGACGATAACGGAGTAGAACTGTATTGGGACCGGCCGCCAGCCGAATGGCCCCGCGACGCCACGGGCGCGCTGAAAATGCACACCGCGCGGCTCGACCTCAACGCGCTGCTGGCCGCAGCACCGCCCGGCTGATCCGATTTTAGTGCCACCGGCTCAGCCCCCGGTTCGTGCTGCTGCAACAGCCGCGACCTGGGTCAAACACCTAGTCCAGCAAGGACACCCGGCCGCTCGCCAGCTCATAATAAGCCGCAATTACCTTCACCTTGCCCTGTCCGACCAGGCCGGCGATTACCGGCGAGGCTGTACGGAGCAGGTCGGCCTGGATCTGCGCGTTGGCCTTGATGGTCGCGTCCAGGTTCGGCCCGGCTCGCTCCACCGCCGGCCGGATCGGGGCAAACAGCGTGCTGATCTGGCCCGGGACTGCCTGACCGGCGATGGCCGCCTTAACCGCGCCGCAGCCCGCATGACCGAGCACCACGATGAGCGGAATTCCCAATGCCGCGGCTCCGTATTCCAGCGATCCGAACATCTCCGGCGAGCAGACGTTCCCGGCGACGCGGCCGACGAACACATGGCCGATGCTCTGGTCAAAAATCAGTTCGACCGGCACACGGGAATCCGCGCACGACAACACTGCCGCGAACGGCTCCTGCTTGGCCTCGGTATGCTGCCGCAGGATGGCCAGGTCGTCGTCGAACGATGTCAGATGGCCGGCGGTGAAGCGGGCGTTGCCCGCCATGAGCTGGTCGAGCGCGGTGTCCGGTGCCAGCGCGCTCTGCGCCCGCGCACTCACGAGACCGCCGATTCCCGTGGCCAGCGCCGCGGCCGATCCGACCAGGAGATCCCGGCGGGTGGCGATGCCGCGGGGCGTTTGTACACAGGCGAGGCACGAGCACGGGGGAAATGCCCGCGCGTGATGGGTGGATGACATCGGCCGCCTCTCCCCCGGTTCGCTGCGTTCTGCCTCACCTGCCCGTTTCAGTCTACCTCAGGGCCCGTCGGCGGCCGCAGCGCAAATCTCCTGCCAGATACGATCTTGAATACGACCAAATTGGCACCGTAACAACACCACAGCGGCGGCGGATGCCGTGTTGGTGTTGATCACGGCGGCGCTGCGTGATGGACTTCGGGCACGAGTTGTGGTGCATTGGTGCAATGGATTGGCGCACGCTCCGTGAACGGGCATGGGACATCTTCCAGGTGATCCTGCTGGTGGCCTTCCTCGTTTTGGTAATCCTCATCATCTGGCAGTTCGCGAGGCTTCGGGCGCACAGCTGGGACACACGTCGCCTCGGCTAGTACTGCCGTGTCGAACGCCGCGGCGCACTGGGCACTCGATCAAGCGGCTGCCGTGCCCAGGCAATCAAGGGAACAGCCCCCGCGTCGATTTCGCCGCCCGCACCCGCTCCACGCCGATCGCCATGGCGGCGGTGCGGTGCGCCACGCCGTCGCGCCCGGCACGGCGCATGACCTGGGTAAAACTGCGCTCCAGCACGCGGTTCAAACGGTCCAGCACCTCCGCCTCGTCCCAGAAGAACTGCTGCAAATCCTGCACCCACTCGAAATACGGAGACGACCACCCCGCCGGCGTTGCACAGAATATCGGGCAGCACGAAAATCTCGTCGCGCCGCTGCTCCAGGATCAGATCGGCGTCCGGCGTGGTGGGGCCGTTGGCCGCCTCGGCCAGCACACGGCAGCGGAGTTTTGCCGCGTTCTCGGCGGTGATGACCCGCTCGACGGCGGCGGGCACCAGGATGTCGCATTCCTGCTCAAGCAGGGTCGCCGGGTCCGCCGCAGCGGCACCGTTGTAGCCGGCCAGCGCACCATGCACCCGCGCATGCCGGTCCATCGCCGCCACGTCGAGCCCGTTCGGTTCGAAGAAGCAGGCCGAGTGGTCGGAGAGGCCGAGGATGCGAACGCCCCGCCGCGCCAGAGTAAGCGCCGTGACCGAGCCGACATTGCCAAAGCCCTGCACCACCGCGGTAGCGCCCTCGAGTGGCCCGGCCGATGCGGTCCAGCGCCCGCTCGACCAGATAGGCGACGCCCCGCCCGGTCGCCTCGCGCCGCCCCTCGGTGCCGCCGCAGGAGACCGGTTTGCCGGTGACGATCTCGGTCACGGTCTTGCCCTGGTACATGGAATACGTGTCCATGAACCACGCCATCACCTGCTCGTCGGTGCCCATGTCCGGGGCCATCACGTCGATATGCGGCCCGACGAACGGGATCATCTCCTGCATGTAGCGGCGCGACAGACCCTCCAGTTCGCGTTTCGACAGCAGGCGCGGATCGACGGTGATGCCGCCCTTGGCGCCGCCATAGGGCAGTCCGGCCAGGGCGCATTTCCAGCTCATCCAGACCGCAAGCGCGGCCACCTCGCCCACGTCGACGCTGGGCGCATAGCGCGTGCCCCCCTTGGTGGGACCCAGGGTCAGGTGATGCTGCACCCTAAAACCCTCGAAGACCTGGGTTCTACCGTCGTCGCGGTGCACCGGGCAGGAGACGGCGATGGCGCGCTTGGGCAACAGCAGGCGATCGCGTTCATCTTCGGGAATGCCGAGGTGGTCGGCGATCACGGAGAACTGGTTTCGCGCCATTTCAAAGACCGGTCCGGCATAAATCGTCATGGCGCTCATCCTTTGTGAACTGGCCCGGCCCGGGTGCGTTGATCCGCCACCGTTCAGAACGCGAAGGGAGACCGGCCTTGGGCACGATACTGCTGATCATCCTCATCATCCTTTTGCTCGGAGCGCTACCCACCTGGCCGTACAGCTCGGGCTGGGGGTACTATCCCTCGGGCGGATTGGGACTGATCCTGCTGATCGTGATCGTACTGCTCGTTCTCGGCCGAATATAAACGGCAGGCTACTGGGCGGCCGCCTCGCCTCGGGTCAGGCGGCCGCGAGCACCCGGCCGGCCACTGCACCAAGTTTTGCCACCAGCGCCGGATCCCGCGCCCCGGCCGACGTGATCAGGGCGTGATCCAGCGCCCGGTCGCATCCCGCGGGACACAGGCCGCGTTGCCTCCCCAGCACCGGCACCACGGCCGAGACCAGCTCGCGAGCCTTGTCGGCGTTGGCAAACAAGACTTTGATCACCTGATCGACGGTGACGTTGCCGTGGCTGTCGTGCCAGCAGTCGTAGTCGGTCACCATGGCCACGGTGGCGTAACAGAGTTCCGCCTCGCGGGCCAGTTTCGCTTCCGGCATGTTGGTCATGCCGATCACGCTGCACCCCCAGGCGCGATACAGGTGGCTTTCCGCGCGCGACGAGAATTGCGGGCCTTCCATGACCAGATAGGTGCCGCCGCGCGTGACCGGCAGGCCGAGGTTTTCCGCGGTCGCGTGCAAGGCGTCGCCGAGGCGTGAGCACACCGGATCGGCGACCGAGACGTGAGCCACGCAGCCGGCCCCGAAAAAGCTCTTTTGGCGCGCAAAACTGCGGTCGATGAACTGGTCCACGATTACGAAATGACCTGGCGGCAGCTCCTCGCGCAGCGAGCCGACCGCGGAGAGCGAGAGCACGTCGGTGCAGCCGGCACGTTTCAGAGCGTCGATGTTCGCCCGGTAATTGAGATCGGACGGACCGAGCGGATGGCCGCGACCGTGCCGGGGCAGGAACACGCAGCGGATGTCGCCCAAAAACCCTTCCAGCAATTCGTCGGACGGTTCTCCCCAGGGCGTGGAGACGCGCCGCCAGGCGGTGCGTTGCAGGCCGGGAATGTCGTACAGACCGGAGCCGCCGATGACGCCGATGACCGGCCGCTCATTCAATGCACGTTCGACCACACCTTGACGCTTGACCATGTAGGTGACGCCGGTCAGCAGCACCAGGAAAATGACCGCCTTCACGCCGATCCGCTTGCGCTGCTCCATTTCCGGGTTGGCGATGTAGGCCAGGAACGTCACCACGTCGTGCGCTTCCTGGTCCAGGGTGGCCTTGGTGCCGTCGGCGTAGGTCACCTGATCGGCCGACAGCGGCGGCGGCATGGCGATCTGGTGGCCGGGGAAATAGATGTTGTAGTTCATTCCGCTCGCCATCTTCATGGTAGGCGGCGCGTCGGTGTAGCCTTTCGCGATCAGCGCATAGATGTAGTCCGGCCCGTGCTCGCGCGCGTTGATCAGCACCGACTGGTCGGCGGCAGCGCGCCGTTGTTGGCGGCTCGCGCGGCCTGCTCGTTCGCGAAGGGCGACTTGAAATGGTCGGACGGAAGCCCGGGCCGGTCCTTTGGCTGTCCGTCGTCGCCGATTTCGGAAAAGGTGACCGAGGCCGCGATCGCCTTCACCTCTTCCGGCGACAGGCCGATGCCTTCCAGATTGCGGTAATAGGCAAATTCCAACGAGTGGCAGTTGGAGCAGACCTCCTTGTAGACCTGAAAGCCCCGTTGCGCCGCGGCCCGGTCGTAGGTGCCGAACGGTCCCTGAAAACTCCAGGACCTGGTGCGGCGGGGTCGGGGCCTCTTCCTGTGCGCGCGCGACGCCCACGATAGCGGCGGCAATGGCAAGCGCCGCCAGCGCGATCCGAACGGCACGCATCACGGCTTCTCCATCGGGGTTGCGGCGGCACCGGACGGCAACGGCCCCCCGCCGCGCAGCACGGGACGGCTGATGCTTTCCGGCAGCGGCAGCGGCCGTTCCAGCTTGCCGAGCAGCGGCAGGAACACCAGGAAATGCAAGAAGTACCAGGTCGTGCTGACCCGTCCCAGCACGATCCAGATGCCCTCGGGCCGGTGCGCACCCACCGCACCCAGCAGGATCAGGTCGGCCACCAGGATGAACATCAAATTGCGGTAGATCGGCCGGAACCGCGCGCTGCGGACCGGGCTGGTGTCGAGCCAGGGCAGCACGAACAGGATCAGGAGCGAGCTGAACATGAGCACCACGCCGGCGAGCTTGTTCGGCACCGAGCGCAGCATGGCGTAGAAGGGCAGGAAATACCATTCCGGCACGATGTCGGCCGGGGTCTGCAGCGGGTTGGCCTGGATGAAGTTGTTGGGGTCGTTGAGCAGGTTCGGCACAAAGAACACCAGCAGCGCGAACAGCACGAAGAACACGCACATCCCGACCGAGTCCTTGATCGTGTAGTAGGGATGGAACGGCAGCGTGTCGGCCGGACCTTTCACCTCGATGCCCAACGGGTTGTTGGAGCCGGTGATGTGCAGCGCCACGACGTGCAAGAACACCACGCCCACGATCACGAACGGCAGCAGGTAGTGCAGGGCGAAGAAGCGGTTCAGCGTGGCATCGCCGACCGCGAACCCGCCCCACAGCCAGGTGACGATGGCATTGCCGACCACCGGGAAGGCGGAGAACAGGTTGGTGATGACGGTGGCGCCCCAGAACGACATCTGCCCCCAGGGCAGCACGTAGCCCATGAAGGCAGTGGCCATCATCAGGAGCAGCAGTACCACGCCGATCATCCACAACAGCTCGCGGGGGGATTTGTAGGAGCCATAATACAGACCTCGGAATATGTGGATGTACACGATGATGAAGAACATCGAGGCGCCGTTGGCGTGGATATAGCGCAGCAGCCACCCGTAATTCACGTCGCGCATGATGTGCTGCACGCTGGCGAACGCCATCGACTGATCGGGGACGTAGTGCATCGCCAAGAACACCCCGGTGGCGATCATGATGACCAGCACGACCATTGCAAGGGCGCCGAAATTCCAGAAATAGTTGAAATTCCTCGGCGTCGGAAAAACGCCGTACTCCTGCTGCATCATGGTAATGACCGGCAGCCGCTGGTCGATCCAGTTCAGCACCGGGTTTTTCACGTCGCTCTTGTGCAGTCCGGCCATGGCAAAATTCCTTCGGGGCCTCGCGGGCTAGCCGATCTTGATTTTGGTGTCGGTGAGGAAGGCGTAATCAGGCAGGTACAGATTTTGGGAGCAGGGCCGTGGCGCACCCGTCCGTCGACATCGGTACTGGCTGCCGTGGCAGGGACACAGATAGCCGCCGTAGTCGCCGCGCGGATCGGTGGGCTTGTTGCCGAGCGGGATGCAGCCGAGATGGGTGCAGATGCCGATCATGATCACCCATTGCTCATGCCCCGGCTTCACCCGCTCCGCGTCGGTGGCCGGATCGATCAGGTCGTGCATGGGCACGGCCTGGGCCGTCTTGATCTCTTCCGGAGTGCGCCGGCGCACGAAAACGGGCTTGCCGCGCCACTGGACCGTGACCCCCATTCCGGGCGTGACCGGAGCGATGTCGACCTCGACGGAGGACAGCGCCAGCACGTCCGAGGACGGGTTCATGCTGTCGATGAACGGCCAGGCGACGGCGCCCACGCCGATCACGGCGGCCGAGGTTCCGACCAGTTTCAAGAAATCCCGCTTGCTGCCGTCCCCGACGGGAGGGTGGAGGGGCGCATCAGCCGTCGCAGACATCCGACCGGCATCCTTTCGTTCGTCACGCGGGCAGGATAGGGGCAGCCCCGCGCCCCCGCAACCGACCGCCTTGCCGGCCTCGTGACGCGTAGCTAGACCGCTGCGCCATGCCGCAAACCGTCTTGCCGCCCCACACAGCACTGGAGCCGGCGGCGCGGAACTGGTTCGAGGGCCTGCGCGATCGGCTGTGCGAGGCCTTTGAGGCGATCGAGACGGAGATGGGCAGTCCTGCGAGGTTCGCGCGTTCCGGCTGGGACCGCCCGACCGAAGACGGCGTCCGGCGGCGGTGGCGGCGTGATGAGCGTGCTGCGCGGAACGGTTTTTGAAAAGGCGGGAGTAAATGTCTCGACGGTCTGGGGCAGTTTTTCCCCCGAATTCCGGGCCCAGATTCCCGGTGCCGCGGAGGACCCCCGGTTCTGGGCCAGCGGCATCAGCGTGGTGGCGCATATGGCGAGTCCGCATGTGCCGGCGGCGCATTTCAATACGCGCATGCTGGTCACCACGCAGGGCTGGTTCGGCGGCGGTGGCGACATCACGCCCATGGTGCCGGACTCTCCGGCGGCGGCCGAGGATGCGGCTGCGTTCCATGCAGCGTTCCGCGCCGGGTGCGACCGCCATGATCCGGAGTATTTTCCGCGCTTCAAGGCGTGGTGCGACCGGTATTTCTATCTGCCGCACCGCGGCGAGCCGCGCGGCCTGGGGGGGATTTTCTTCGACCATTTATTCTCCGGCGACGCGTGCGCGGATTTCGCCTTCGTGCGCGACGTGGGGGAGGCGTTTCTGGCCGCCTATCCGGCGATCGTCCGGCGGCGAATGCGAGAGGTTTGGACCGAAGCGGAGCGCGCCCACCAGTTGGCGCGCCGGGGACGGTACGTGGAGTTCAACCTGCTGTACGATCGCGGCACGCTATTCGGGCTGAAGACCGGGGGCAATGTCGAGGCGGTCCTGATGAGCCTGCCGCCGGTGGCGACGTGGTGAGGCGGTTAAACCAGATCCGCCCAGACCGTGTAGGGCGCGGAACGCCCCTGCCCCGCATGGGAAATCAGCCCGCAAGCAGCCGCACACTCCGCCGATGGCACTGCCCAGGATCGCGCTGCCGCATCGATGATCGCGTCGTGAGCCTGCCGGCAGATACTGTGCAGTGAGGCTCGCATCGGATCGAAGGTCCAGGACTCGGCCGCAATCCGGCGGGATGCGGACGCGGCGCCGACGATCTCCACCAGACAAAGCGTGGCTCGATTCGTATCCACGGTGACCCAGCCGACGAGATGTCCTGCCACTGGCTGATCGGCCGGTGCCACGGGTAGCTCCGCTCCCTCCGAGGAGGACAGCAACCGCCCCAGCGAGAGCGGCAGCGCCAGCACGGCACCGCCGAGCAAAACTCCCCTGCGGGGCAATGCTGCTTGCGGCATGATGCTCTCCTTCGTGACGGCCTCGCCCCGATCGGGTTATTTACGGACCGGCTGGGCGCTGTTCTCGCCCAAAGATCTCCATGAGATTGGTGTCGGGCTTGCCGGCCTGCTTCTTCTCAAGACCCTGCAGCGGGTCCGCCACGTATTGAAACGCCGGCTCGCTGTTCCAGGGACCGCGCAGGTCGGAGCCCGGACCGTTGGACAGGTTGAAGTACATGTTGACCGTGTCGTCCGGCTTCAAGTCGCCGAACAGCGGCTCCGACAGCTTGTTGATGGAGCGCAACGCCTCCATGAACATTTTGGTGTGGGACACCTCGCGCGTGGCCAGGAAGGTGAGCGCCTTTTTCGTGCCCTCGTCGTTGGCGTATTTCAGCAGGTTTTCATATGTTTGCAGCGCACCGGCCTCGGCCGCGACGTCAGCGCGCAAGTCGCGCGCCGGATCGCCGCCCTCATTGACGTAGCGCGAGTCCCAAAACACGCCCTTGGAATCCACCAGATGCGGGCCGGGGCCGCGGATCGAGAACAACGTGCTCTTATACGCCTTGTCCTGTACGTTCGAGGCAGCACGTTTGGTGTGCTGCTCGATCAACATGGCCACCACCTCGAGATGCCCCAGTTCCTCGGTGCCGATGTCCTGCAGCATGTCGCGAATGCCGGCATCCTCGGTATGAAAAGACTGCGTAAGGTAGGTGAGCGATGCAGTCAGCTCGCCGGTCGCACCGCCGAACTGCTCCAGCATCATTTCCGCAAATGCAGGATCCGGGTCGGTGACATTGACCTCAAAGGCGAGCAGCGGCTTATGGATGAACATCGGGACCTCTCCGGGGGGCGCGGTGGGTCGCCAACCAACCGCGCCGCAGCAACGCAGTTGCGTTCAAGAGAAAGTGAGAACAGCGGATCGGCAGCCGGAGCGGCCGGGTCGCAACATACTGGGTCGTGACTTGAAGCGGCGCGCCGCCGCCTTTCAGTGTGCCGGGGCTCCGCCAGCTGCCTTTTTTGCGCTGAACAGCAGCGCGAACGGCGCGATGACGAACGCCAGCACCGCACAAATCGCGAACAGGTCGGAGTAGGCCAAGACCTGCGCCTGCGTGTGCAGCGTCTGGAACACCAACCCGCTGGGAGTGACGCCCGGGGGATGGCCGGCGTTCGCGATCGCCTGCGCGTTGTGCTGCAAGAGCAGCTGATAGTTCTGATCGAATGGCGTCAAGTGATCGGTCAGATAGGCTTGGCGCACCTGCGAGCGCTCAGTGACCTGGCTGGTGGCGAGCGAAATGCCGATGGAGCCGGAAATGTTGCGGAACATCGTGTTCAGCGCTGCGGCGTCGGCGTTCTGCTCCCTTGGCAGCGTCGCAAACGCGATGGTCTGGATCGGCACGAACAGGAAGGCGAGGCCGGCCGTCTGAGCCATGCGCATCAGCACCAGCGTGGTAAAATCGACATCCGGAGTGATGCCGTGCGAGTAGACGAGCGAGCACCCGAGAATAAGAAAGCCGGTCAGCACGATGAAGCGGGTCTGCACCACCTTTGAAACGCGCAGGACAAACGGAATCATGACGCTGACCAGTACCGCGCCCGGTGACAGGATGTATCCGGCCAGCGTCGCAGTGTAGCCAAGCACGGTTTGCGCCAGCTGCGGGATCACCACCGCCGAAGCATACAGAATGGCAAAGGTGGCCGAAGTCATGACGCAGCCAATCGCAAAGTTTCGATCCTTCAACACGCGCAGATCGACGATCGGCTTGCGAGTCCACAGCAGCCAGATCACGGCGATTACGATGCCAAGCGCCGAAAGCACTGCCATCGTGACGATGAAATTGGAACCGAACCAGTCGTCGTCCTCGCCGCGGTCCATCACCACCTGCAGGCAGCCAAGTCCCAGCGCGATCAGGCCGATGCCGATGAAATCGATGTTCTTGTCGCCGCGGGTAGCCCATGGCGGGTCCTCGACCAAAATGCCCACCGCGAACACGGCCAGCGTGCCGACCGGGATGTTGATGAAAAAGATCCAGCGCCAGCTGGCATGATCGGTGATCAGGCCGCCCAAGGTCGGGCCCAGCACCGGCGCCACCACCGTGGCAACGGCGGTGACCGCGAAGGCGGCGCCGCGCTTGGCCGGCGGGAATGTGTCCAGGATGATCGACTGCTGGTTGGGCTGCAGCCCGCCGCCGAAAAATCCCTGCAGCAGGCGGAAGATGATGAGCTGCGGCAGGGAGGTCGCGATGCCGCACAAAAAGCTGCAGACCGTGAACATGCCCAGGCAAATCATGAAATATCGTTTGCGGCCCAGCAGGCGTCCGAACCAGCCCGATAGCGGCAGCACGATGCCGTTCGCCACCAGGTACGAGGTCAGCGTCCAGGTGGCCTCGTCATTCGACGCGGCGAGCGAGCCGGCGATGTGCGGCAGCGCCACGTTGACGATGGTGGTGTCGAGAATCTCCATGAAGGCGGCCAGCGTGACCGCGAGCGCGATCAACCACGGGTTGGCTTTCGGACGCCACTCCGCGTCCCTTCCCTGGCCCCCCCGGCCGCCGGAACCGCTCACTTCAGATGGACCGTGGGGCTCACCGAGGCGCCGAGCGGTAGCGGCAAGTTCGGATCGAGACCGCTGTCGATGTCGATCTTTACCGGGATCCGTTGCACGATCTTGACGAAGTTCCCGGTGGCATTCTCGGCGGGAAAAGCGGAGAAGCGGCTGCCCGAGCCCAGCTGCACGCTGTCGACGTGGCCTTTCAGCTTCAGCCCCGGATAGGCGTCGACGGAGATGTCGACATGCTGGCCCGCGCGCATGCGATTGAGCTGCGTCTCCTTGAAATTGGCGGTGACCCAGACCTGCGGACTGACCAGCGACATGATTGCCGTGCCGGCTGTGGCGTAGTTGCCGAGTTCGATGTTGCGCTTGGTGACCCAGCCCTCCTGCGGCGCCACCACCCGGGTCTTTGCGAGGTTCAGTTCGGCCTGCTGGAGCTGCGCCTTCGCCTGATTGATCTGACCCTGGAGCTGATTCACCTGTTGCTCGGTCTGGCCGATGCTCGGCTGCACCGGCTCGGCCTGCTGCACCGAAGCCTCGGCCTGGAGCACCTGCGCCTGCGCGCTCTGCAGCGCCGCGGTTGACTGGTCGATCGCCTGCTGCGTGGTGGCGCCGCGGGAGACGCTATGCTGCCGGTTGTACTCGGTCTGAGCCTGGAACAGCTGCGCCTTCGCTTGCGCGAGCTGCGCCTGCGCCAGGGCCAAGCGCGCCGGGAAATTTTTCTGGGCGATCTCCGCGCCCAATTTTGCCGATCGCTGCTGCGCCTGTGCGACTTCCAGATTGGCGCGCGCCTGATCGCGGGCGGTGACGAGGTCGCGCGGATCGATCTGGATCAGCAGATCACCCGCGTGCACGAGCTGATTGTCGTTCACCGCAAGATCGACCACGTAGCCGGAGATGTTCGGTTCGATGGTGACGGCGCGACCGTCGGTGTAGGCGTCGTCGGTGCTCTCGAGATTGCGCACGCTGATCCACCACAGGATCGCTCCGATCGCCGCCGCGAGCAGGACGATCGCCAGGATGATCCAGACGAGCGGGGAGCGGCGTTTTTGCGAGCCGTCGTCATTATTGTCGGTTTGCTTGCGAGCTTCGGAGCGGTTGGCCTGCTCATCCCGGGGATGACCGTGCTGGTCGGCCTCCTCGTCGTCCTGCAACTGAGCAGCCGGTGCTGCGTCATGGGCGCCCGCAGGGTCGTCATACGGCATGCAGAAACCTTTTTGGCGCGGGCAGTGCCGCGAAACGTTTGACTAGGCGCCGGTCCACGGTGCGTCGCGCCCGGCGAAACGCAAGGACCGTTCGCCCCGGCCATATGGGTATCAAGCGCGTATGGGAAGAGGGGACCGGCTCACCGGAAGGTGACCTGTAGGCGTTCAGGCGGCAAAGGTCTGGGTTCGCACCAGCCGGGCGTACACGCCGTTCGTGGCCAGCAGGTTGGCGTGGGTGCCCTGTTCCACCGCACGGCCCTCGTCCAGCACCACGACCAGATCCGCGTCGCGCACCGTGGAGAGTTGGTGCGCCACCACGATAGTTGTGCGGCCGCGGCGGAGAAGAGCGAGCGCCTGCTGGACGGCTGCCTCGCTTTCGGCGTCGAGGGCGCTGGTGGCCTCGTCCAGCAGCAGCACGCGGGCACGCGCCAGCAGGGCACGGGCCAAAGCCACGCGCTGCCGCTGGCCGCCGGAGAGCCGTTGGCCGCCGGGACCGACCACCGTGTCAGCAGCTTGCGGCAAGGCGTTGACGAACACGTCGGCCGCGGCGGCGTGCAAGGCTTCGCGAACGTCCGCTTCGTCCGCCTCCGGCCGCCCCATGCGGATGTTGTCGAGCACGCTGCAATCGAACAGCGGCGCGTCCTGGCCGACATAGGCGATGGCACCCCGCAAGGTGGCCAGACGCAAGTCGCGCACGTCCGCACCGTCGATCCGAACCGTCCCCGAGGCGGCATCGTGCAGGCGGGGGATCAGCGACAGCGCGGTGGATTTGCCGGCGCCGGACGGCCCGACCAGCGCCACGGTCAGCCCCGGCTTCGCCACAAAGCTCAGGCCCCGCAGTGCTGCCCGCCCATCCGGTACCGGAAGAAGACGGAGTCGAAGACGACCTCGCCGTCCCCCGCCGGCAGTGGGCGGGCGTTAGGAGACTCCATGATCGCCGGTGGCTCGTCGATGACCGAGAACACGCGCGAAAGCCCCGCCAGCCCTTCCTGCAAGGCGGCGTTCAGGCTTCCCAGCGCGCGCAACGGGCGTGCTGCGATCAGCAGGGCGGTGACGAACCCGGTAAAACTGCCGAGCGTGCTGCCGCCCATCGCCGCGCGCCAGCCGGCGAAACCCAGCACGGCGGCCACGGCAGCCCCGCCCAGCAGCTCCAGCAACGGGTCGATGCGGGCGCGCGAGCGGTTCATCGCCATCAGCGCGCGGTACAGTTTGGCGAACGCCGCCCTGGCGCGGGCGGATTCCTGGGCCTCCAGGCGCCAAGCCCGCACGGTTCGTGCCTGTGCAAAACTTTCGTACAACAGCGCCGCGACTTCGCCCATGCGCTCCTGCATGCCGCCCGAAGCATGGCGTATGCGCCGGCCGATACGCTGGATCGGAAGGGCTGCCAGCGGATACAGGATGGCGGCGATCAGGCTCAGCTCCCAATCCAGCCACAGCATCGAGGCCACGAGTTCGACCAAGGTGACCGCGTCGGCGAGGCCGTTCACGGCACGGGTCAGGGCCTCGCGGATAATCGCCGCGTCGGTGGTGAACCGGGCAGCCAGGGTGGCCGGCGGCTCGCGCTCCAGGCGCGCAAGGTCGGCATTGGTCAGGTGGTCGAACATGCGGCCCTGCAGGTCGCGAATGACGAGCAGCACGACCTGCTGCACCAGCACGGTCTGAAAATACTGCGCGATCGCCTTGATCGCGGTGACGCTGACCACCAGGGCCGGAACCTGGTAGAGGATGCGCGGGTCCCGGCGCTCAAAAAGCTCGATGGCGCGGTCGATCAGCACCGGATACAAGGCCTGCGAGCCGGCCATCAGCAAGGTCAGCCCGAGCAGGGCGGTCAGCCGCCCGCGATACTGGCGGATGTGATCGTGCCACAGCCGGCGGACCAGCGAGGCAGTGTCGCCACGCCGCCGAGCGGTCGGACGCAACGATCTGGGCGTGGCGGCGTCCATGACGGTCGCCCCTGTATCAGGCGGGACACCGCCTCGCCAGTTCGTGATGAATCTGGCCCTCGGTGGCCATGCAGCCCCCTTCCAGCCACCACGCGCGCAGCTCAGCGAGCAGCCGCCCGACAGCCGGGCCCGGCTGTATGCCGAGGGCGACGAGGTCGCGGCCTTGCAGCGGAAATTTCGGGCGCGGCGTGGCCTGAATGCGGCGCAGCAGGTCTTGCGAACCCCCCGACAAGCGGACCCGATCGGCCAAAACATCGGTTTCCGTGTCCGCGAGTGCGCGACGGATGTCGTCGTCGCTGGCCGGCTCTTGCAGAGCCGGTTCGGGGCCGAGCAAAGCCTCCAGCCGCGCCGCCTCGGCGCCGGATAGGCGCAACCGTTCGGGAAGCGCGGGAGGAAACGCCGGCAGCAGGGCAGCGAGACGCAGCAATGGGTCGACGCCGGCGTCGCAGGAGTTCAGCAGACGCTCGAGCCTGGCGATCTCCGTGGCTTCGGGCAGCACGGCGGACAAAATTCCCAGGCGGTGCATGAGGCGCACCGCCTTGATGGGCCTGGGCGCGGCAAGAATGCGCTTCAGTTCGCTCCAGACCCGTTCGGCCGACAGGCGGGCCAGACCCGGCACCGCCTCCGCCAGGGCCGCAAGGGTCGCGGCGTCCGGCTCGGTGTGGCCGTAGCGGGCGAGAAACCGGAAATACCGCAGCGCGCGCAAATAGTCTTCGGCGATTCGCAGCCGCGGATCGCCCACGAACCGGACTTTTCCGCCCGCCAGGTCGGCCGCTCCTCCGAACGGGTCGAACAGGTGTCCGGCGCGGTCCATGGACATCGCGTTGAACGTGAAATCGCGCCGCGCCGCGTCGGCCAGCCAGTCGTCCGTGAACGCAACCGTTGCATGACGGCCGTCCGTAGCGACATCGCGGCGCAGCGTGGTGACCTCAAAACTGCGATTCTTTGCGCGTGCCGTTATGGTTCCGTGCGCAATCCCGGTCGGAATGGCGCGCAGTCCGGCGCGCTCCAGGGCGGACACGATCTCGTCGGGTCGGCGCGGGGTCGCCAGGTCGATGTCCTGCACCGGCAGACCCGCCAGAGCGTCACGCACCGCACCGCCCACCACGCGAGATTCCGGCAAAGCCTCCCAGACTTTTGCGAGGGCGGGGTCGGCCAGGAACGCCGGAGTGGCAATCAAGCGCCGTGGCCGGCGACGATACGGCCGTTCTGCAAACGCGCGGGCACGTAGCGAGCGCCTCGCGGCAGGCCGCCTTCAATGCCGAGCCAAGCGGTACCCGCCGCCAACGCCAGCACCATGGCAAGAGCCGCCCAGACGAGCCACGGCGAGCGAGTACCCAGAACCCACCACAGAGTCACCAGCCCGAACGGTGCCAAGAACAGCAGGATTTCACTCAGCCGGAGCATTTTCTCTGGCGCAGCATTGTTTGCTTAGATCAAGCATCTTTCGGCGGCCCGCAGACGCTCGGCCAGGTTGACCAGAATGGCCGCGGTGGTGCCCCAAATATATTGTTGCGGATGCGGCCAGACCCAGAACCGGCGCACCGATCCGCCGAAGCTGATTTCGCGCTTCTGCGGCGCGTCCGGGTCCAGCAGGACGGAGAGCGGCAGCTCGAATACCGTCTCCACCTCGTGCGGGGACGGACGCAGGGCCAGGCCGGCCAGCTCCAGGCCGGCAGGCAATGCCGCCAGAACCGGCGTGACACGATAGCCACTGATCGTAAGGTGGTCGTCGAGCCGGCCCAGCACCTCGACGATGGTGGGATCGAGCCCGATCTCCTCCTGCGCCTCGCGCAGCGCCGCCGCCTCCGGTCCCTCGTCCTGGGCTTCGATCCGCCCGCCCGGAAAGCTCACCTGGCCGGCATGGGTGGAAAGATGCGCGACGCGGCGGGTCAGCAGCACTCCCGGCGCCGGCCCCAGCACGAATGGCACCAGGACCGCAGAGGAAACCAGGGATTCCCGGCTGATCGGCACCCCGTCAGGTTGCCAGGGCTCGTGGCCACCATCCGCCCTGGCAGCCGCCAGAAGCGTCCGGCGAACGCTGACCGGGTCGAGCGAAGCGGCCCCGGCCAAACTCAAGCGGCTAAACTCAACCGGCAAAACTCAATTGGCGTCCCCGGTGCCGGTCCCGTCGTCCGCGGCCAGGTCGCCGAGCGGGAAAAAACACCCACAGCTCCAGACGCCGAGCGCCGGCGAGCCGTACGACAAGCCCGGCTCCGCCAGGGCCGCCAGCTCGTAGTAGACCGCGCGGCTGATGCGAGCCTCCAGGGGCAGATGGCCGGCGCCGGGCCGCACGCGCAGATACGGGGTCGGATCACAGGTGATGAGGTCACGCGCGACCCGGATCGGGTGCTCGCGATCGGCGGTGACGAGCTGATCGACGTTGGTGCGAAACGTCAGCCGCTGGTGGCGGCCGCAACCGACCCAGTCCAGTTCGACGGCGACAAAGGGCGCGTCCTCCACCTCGATCCTGCCGCGCTCCACCGGCGTTTCAAGCCAGAACGAGCCGTCCTCGGCGCGCCGCAACACCGAGGCGAACAGGCACATCATTTCTTTGCGGCCGATCGGGCTGCCGCGATACAGCCAGGTGCCATCACGGCGAATGACGAAGGGAAGATCGCCGCATTCGATAGCCGGCGGCCTCGATCGCTTGGGAGCCTGATGGCGCAGGCGCGCAGTCTCGGATGCAACCGGCAGCGGGGCCGCCTCGTGCACGAGTTGGTTCACGCATCGCCTCCATCACTCAGCCGTGACGCCGGAGCGCCGCGAACGAGCGGTTCCTCCTGAGGGCGATATAGGGAGCACGTCAAGCCGGATGAAGTATCGTTGACTTTCGCCACCGCGACGTATGTGGGAAACATGACCATGAGCGCGATCCCGAACAGCCTGCTCGACCACAGCATCGATACGGCCGCATCCATCGAG
Organism: uncultured Pseudomonadota bacterium; assembly: GCA_963822705.1. GTDB lineage: Bacteria > Pseudomonadota > Alphaproteobacteria > Acetobacterales > Acetobacteraceae > CAVRQM01. The sequence goes on along the minus strand of CAWGIX010000001.1, from coordinate 330,202 downwards.
GCGCTTGGCGCCAACATGGAGGCGGTGCGGGCACAGGTCGGGCGCAGCATCATCGGCCAGCGAGAAGTCGTCGAGCAGGCGCTCGTGGCGCTGCTGGCGGGAGGGCACGCGCTGCTGGTTGGCGTTCCGGGGCTGGGCAAGTCGCGGCTCGTGGAGACGCTGTCGGTCGTGCTCGGCCTGGCCACCAAGCGGGTCCAGTTCACGCCCGACCTGATGCCGGCCGACATCATCGGCAGCGAGGTGATGGACGAAAGCGGCCCTGATCGGCGCCGTTCGTTCCGTTTCGTACCCGGTCCTGTGTTCTGTCAGCTGATGATGGCCGACGAGATCAACCGGGCATCGCCGCGCACACAATCGGCCCTGCTGCAGGCGATGCAGGAAAATCGGGTCGCGGTGAGTGGTGTCGAGCATCCGCTGCCACGGCCGTTCCACGTGCTGGCGACCCAGAACCCGATCGAGCAGGAGGGCACGTATCCGCTGCCGGAAGCTCAACTCGACCGCTTCCTGCTGCAGATCGATATCAGCTACCCGACCTTGGATGACGAGCGGGCCATGCTGCTGGCGACCACTGGCGCCACGGAGGCCCAATCCGACCCTGTGCTGACCCCCGAGGGCCTTCTCGCAGCCCAGCGCCTGGTCCGGCGCATTCCGATCGGCAGTACCATCGTTGACGCGATCCTGGCCCTGGTTCGCGGCGCGCGCCCGGAGAGCGCCAGTGCGGATGTCGTGCGCCAACACGTCGCCTGGGGCCCCGGTCCGCGGGCGGCGCAGGCGCTGATGCTCGCGACCCGCGCCCGGGCGCTGCTGGATGGGAGGCTATCGCCGAGCCTGGACGACGTGGCGGCCTTGGCACCGGCGGTGCTGCGCCACCGCATGGCGCTGGGTTTCTCGGCGCGGGCCGAGGGCGTGGACATCCAGCGTGTGGTCGGGACCTTGGTGGAGCGCCTGGGGTGAGGCTGTCGCTCTCCCAGGCCCAAGCGCTGGGAGCTGGCCTGCCGCCGCTGCTGGTGGCAGCCGAGCGCATCGCGGCCACCGTGGCACAAGGGGTGCATGGTCGGCGCCGGGTGGGCCAGGGCGACAGTTTTTGGCAGTTCCGGTCGTTGCTGCCGGGCGAGGCGGCCAGTCGCATCGACTGGCGCCGCTCGGCGCGGGCTGATTACGGCCATTTCGTGCGTCAGACCGAGTGGGAGGCGGCGCAGACGATCGGCCTGTTCTGCGCCGACGGCGCCGGGATGCGCTGGCGCAGCGGCGACGAGCTGCCGGAAAAACGCGAGCGCGGCAACTTGCTGCTGCTGGGTCTGGCGGCACTGCTGCTGCGTGGCGGCGAGCGAGTGCGGCTGCTACGATCGCCGCCGGTCGACGTGGCTGGGCAGGCCGGGCTCACACGGCTGCATTCGGTGCTGATGGCGGAGGAAAACGATGGGCAACTGCCTCCGGTATCGGCCGTGCCGCGCTACGCCTGTGTGGTGCTGATCGGCGACTGGCTGGAGCAGCTTGACGACATCCGTCCGCGGCTTGCGGCACTGGCCGCACGCGGCGTGAGCGGCCATGTGCTGCAGGTGCTCGATCCGGCCGAAGTCCAACTGCCTTACGCCGGCCGGGTGCGTTTTCGGGCGCCCGTGGCGGATGGTCCAAAAGCCCTGGTCGGCCGGACGGAAGACGTTCGCGGCGCCTACGCGGACCGCTTGGCCGAACATCAGGCCGGCTTGGTCGGGCTGTGCCACGCCGCCGGCCTCAGTTTTTCGACGCATCGGACCGACCACTCGCCGTCCTCCGCGCTGCTCTCGCTCTACGCGGCGCTGTCCCCGCCGCACGGCCCCCGGTGAGTTTTGTCTCGCCCTGGCTGCTGCTGGCGCTCGCAGCGTTGCCGCTGCTCTGGTGGCTGCTGCGGGTCATGCCCCCCGCGCCCCGCCAAGTGGTTTTCCCGGCCGTGCGGCTGCTGCTGGGGCTGCCCGCCACCAACCAGACCGCGGCTCGGACCCCCTTATGGCTGCTGATCCTGCGGCTCGCGGCGGCTGCGCTGGTCATCATCGGGCTGGCTCGGCCGATGCTGCGCAGCGGCGCGGACCTGCCGGGGCGCGGACCTTTGCTGCTGGTGATTGACGACGGCTGGGCCTCGGCCACGGATTGGCCGGCCCGCATGCGCGCGGCGCAGAGATTCTTGGCGCAGGCGGGAGAAGCCGGGCGGCCGGTGGCGCTGCTCGCTGCCGCCGACGGCAATGACGGCTCGGTCCCGGCCGCCACCCCGGTCATGCCCGCCGCCGAGCTGGCGCCCAGAGTGGCGGTACTGCGGCCGAAACCATGGCCCGTTGACCGGGCCGCGGCAGCTTCGGCGCTGCAACACTGGCGCGGCAACATCGCCTATCTGGCCGACGGAATCACCGATGGTCCGGGCTGGCCGGCGTTCGCGAGTGCGCTGGAGGCGGCCGGGCCGGTGCTCGTGATGGCCGACACGACCCCCCCGGCGCGGTTGCTGCTGCCGGCCACGCCGGCGGCCGACGGTCTGGTGGTGCGTGCCGCACGCCCAACCTCCGACCTTCCCGCTCTGGTCGAGGTTCTGGCGCAGACCGGCGACGGGCGCACGCTGGCTCGGCTGCCGCTGCAATTCGCGGCAGGCGTTGCGCGCGCGGAGGCGACGCTGCGGCTTCCGGCCGAGCTGCGCAATCAGATCGACCGCCTGCAGATCGACCCGGTGCCGGGCGGCGTGCCCGGCGCCGGCGGCGTCGTGCTGCTGGACGAGAGCGCGCGGCGGCGTCCACTCGGACTGGCAACGGGCGACCTGGCCGCGGACGCGCCGCTGAGCGGGTCGAACTACTACCTGAAGCGCGCGATGGCTCCTTATGCGGAGGTTCGCGAGGGCAGCCTCGATTCGCTGCTGTCCCGCCCGCTCTCGATGCTGGTGCTCAGCGACCATCCGCTGGTTGCCGGGCCGGAGGCCGACGCGGTGCGCCGTTTCGTGGAACAGGGCGGTTTGCTGCTCCGCTTCGCCGGCCCGGCGACCGCCCAGGCTTCGGCCGACGGCCAGGCCGACCCGCTGCTGCCGGTACCGCTGCTCGGTTTCGAGCGCGAACTCGGCGGAGCCATGTCTTGGGCCGCACCAGTGGCGCTGGCTCCCTTTTCGGCACCGTCCCCGTTTCTAGGCCTGAAGATTCCGGACGAAGTGCGGGTGAGTCGTCAGGTGCTGGCCGACCCTGCCGGGGATCTTACCCAAGCCACCTGGGCGCGTCTGGCGGACGGCACCCCGTTGCTGACCCAGCGGGCTTTGGGTGCGGGACGGATCGTGCTCGTGCACGTGACCGCCAACGCCGACTGGTCCAACCTGCCGCTCTCAGGAGCTTTCGTGGATATGCTTAGGCGCCTGCTGGCGCTGTCCGGCGGTGTTGCGGCCGACCTGTCCAATCCCGGCACGGCCCCGCTGGTCCCGGCGGCCACGCTGGATGGCGAGGGGCTGCTCGGAGCCCCCCCGGCGGCGGCCAGCGCCATTGCAGCCGGAAAAGTTCGCCGCCACACAAGCATCGCCGGCCCACCCTCCGGGTCTTTACGGCCCTGAAAGCGCGCGCCGGGCGCTCAACCTCGCCGCCAACCTGGATCTGCCCGAGGCAGCGCCGGCGATGCGCGGGGCCACGGTGCAGGCGATCGTCACGAACGCGCATGATCTCGCCTTTGGACCCTGGCTGCTGGCGCTGGCCATCGCGTTGCTGGCGATTGACCTGCTCGCCTCGCTCCGCCTGCGCGGGCCTGCTGCGGCCGGCGGCCGCCAGCCTGGCGCTTGGCACTGCTGGCCGCAGCCGGCGCAGGCCGCCGATCCGGCGCGCCGACAACCCCGCACTGTCGACCCGCCTGGCGTATGTGCAGTCACCGGCGATGCCGCGCTGGACGACACTTCGCGCACCGGCCTGGAGGGCCTGTCCGCGTTCGTGAACAGCCGAACAGCGGCCGTTCTTGCCGAGCCCGCCGGCGGTCACGCCGGGACAGGACGACCTGAGTTTCTATCCCCTGCTGTACTGGCCGATCAGCAGCGACGTGGCGCCGCCAGGTCCCGCGGCAGTCAGCGGCGCTGAACGATTTTACCGCGCATGGCGGCATCATCCTGATCGACACCCGCGACGGCGGCAGCGCTGCGGATACCGCTCCCGGTGCCCGCGAGCTGCTGCGCCACCTGGTCCAGGACGGTGCCGGCGGGTTGGCCGTGCCGCCTCTGGCGCCGCTGACCAATCAGCACGTGCTGGCACGGGCATTCTACCTGCTGAGCGATTTCCCGGGCCGCTACGCCGGCGACACGGTTTGGGTAGGCCGCGACCAGGACCGCAGCAACGACAGCGTAAGCCCGGTCATCGTGGGCAGCCACGACTGGGCGGCGGCATGGGCGGTCGATGCCGAAGGCCGGCATCCCTATGCCACGCTGCCGGGCGGCGAGCGCCAGCGCACGCTGGCCTACCGGTTTGGCGTGAACGTCGTCATGTACGCGCTCACCGGTAACTACAAAGGCGATCAGGTCCACGTGCCCGCCCTGCTGGAGCGGCTCGGCCAATGAGTCGATACGCGCCATGAGCCAGCAGGTGATCGCGGCCTTGAGGCTGGCGCCGCTGGCGCCGTGGTGGCTGATCGGGGCACTCGCGGCGCTGTGCGTGGTGGCCCTCGGCGTGGCGTTTTTTCGCCGCGCGCCGGGCACGGCCTATGGCGGGCGCTGGCTTTCGCGGTGCTGCTCGGCTGGTTGTGCGGGCCGCGCATCGTGCAGGAAACCCAGCGGCCGCTGCCGGACATCGGGTTATTGGTGATTGACCAATCGGCGTCGATGTCGGTGGGCGACCGCGCGCGTTTGGCGAACCGTGCCCGTGCCGCGCTGGAAGCCGACGCCCAGCACCTGCCGGGGCTGGAGCTGCGTACCGTCACCGTGCCCGAGGCCGGCCAGGACGGCACTCAGCTGTTCGCGGCGATCGAACGGGCGTTGCCCGGCATCCCCGAAGCGCAGCGGGCGGGGATCGTCGTGGCGACGGATGGGCAGGTACATGACGCCCCCAAATCGTGGCGTTATGGCGTGCCGCTGCACGTGCTGCTGACCGGCCGCGGCGACGAGACGGACCGCAGGCTGCGGCTGATCGAAGCACCGGAATTCGGCTTGGTCGGAAAATCGGTCACCCTGCGCCTGGCGGTGGACGACCTTGGCGTGGCCCGTCCGGCCGCCGCGGCCATGCTGACGATCCGTCGCGACGGGGATCCGCCGCAGCAGGAGAGCGTGCCAGTCGGCCAGCCGCACGACGTAGACATACCGATCACGCGCGAAGGTCCCACCGTCGTCGATCTTGTCGGTGGAACAACTGCCCGGCGAGGTGTCCACGCTCAACAACCGAGTGGCGATCACGATCAACGGCGTGCGGGACCGCTTGCGGGTGCTGCTGGTGTCGGGCGAGCCGCATGCGGGCGAGCGCACTTGGCGGCGGCTGCTGAAGGCCGACCCGGCGGTGGATCTGGTCCACTTCACCATCCTGCGACCGCCGGAAAAAGACGATCTGACGCCGCTCAATGAGCTGGCGCTGATCGCGTTTCCGACCCGCGAACTGTTCCAGCAGAAAATCGGCGAATTCGACCTGATCATTCTGGACCGTTTTCAGAACCGCGGCATTCTGCCGCCTCCCTATCTGCGCAACATCGCCGATTACGTGCGCCACGGCGGCGCGCTGCTGATGGATGTCGGCCCCGAGTTTGCCAGCCCGTCCAGTCTGGACGACACGCCGCTGCGCGACATCCTGCCGGCGCATCCGCTGCGCGGACCGGACGGCGAACTGGGCAATGACGGCGTGGTCGACGGCGCGTTCCGGCCCGCGGTGACGGCGCTGGGCACCCGTCATCCGGTCACGGAGGGTTTGCCGGGGTGGCACGCGGACGCATCGCCGAGCTGGGGATCATGGTACCGCAGGATCGGCGCGAGCGACCTTCACGGAAGCGTCCTGCTGTCGGCGGAGGCGGGTACGACCGGCGTGGGCACCGATGCCGCGCCGCTGCTGCTGCTCGAGCGCGTGGAGCAAGGGCGCGTGGCCTTGCTGCTGTCGGACCAGATCTGGCTCTGGTCGCGCGGCCACCAGGGCGGCGGCCCGCAAGCCGAGCTGTTGCGCCGGGTCGCCCACTGGCTGATGCGCCAGCCGGCTCTGGAAGAGGACGCGCTGACCGCCCGCATAGTGCCCGGCAGACGGCGCGGACACGCGCCTGACCGTCAGCCGTACCAGCACCGAGGATGCGCCCCCGCCGCCGATCACGGTGACCGGACCGGATGGGTCGTCGCAGAGCCTGACCCTGAAGCCGACCGGTCCGGGTCAGGCCAGCGCCAGCGCCCCGGCGACTGCGCCCGGGGTCTGGCAGGCCAGCGACGGCGTGCGCACCGCTTTTGCCGCCGCCGACACCTCCGACCGGCCGGAGTTTGCCGACCTGCGGGCGACCGCCGACGTTCTCGGCAAGCTCGCCCGCAGCAGCGGCGGCAGCGTACACTGGCTTGCCACCCCCGGAGGCGTGCGGGCGGGGGATAGGCAGGCGGATTCGGGCGGTGTGCCGGGGCTACGCCGGACCGAGCCCGGGCGCGCCGGTTCTGGGGGTGACTGGATCGGGCTGCCGATGCGTGGCGCGCATGTGGTGACCGCGCTGGCGGCGGTGCCTCTGCTGCCGGACTGGGCGGCCTTGGTCTTGCTGGGCGGTCTGGTGGTGCTGGCATGGTGGCGCGAAGGCGCGTGACCACCAACTGAGCGGTAAGCGATAGGCGGACGGGAGGAACGTGCCTTCATCAATACCGATTATCCGCATGGTCCGCGCGGCCACCAGGACGGAAGCGGCCCCGCCCTGCCGGCGGCGCTGTTCGCCCTGGCCGGATTCGTGGGCCTGCCGATACTGGTCGGCGTGGCCGATGCGGCGGTAACCCGGACCAGCCTGCGCGGCTGGTACGCCTCGCTCGCCGCACCGCCGGGTACGCCCCCCAATTCGACTTTTGGCGTGGTCTGGACGACGCTCTACGTGCTGATCGGCGTGGCCGCCTGGCTCGTGTGGCGCGACTGCCAAAAAATGCCGACACCACCGGCCGGCGACCGCCACCTGCGGCCCTTGCGGCTGTGGGGATGGCAATTGCTGTGCAACGCGGCCTGGGCGCCCGCCTTCTTCGGCTTGCGCAGCCCGGTTCTGGGCTTGGCAATCCTGATCGTGCTGCTGTGGCTGATTGTCACGACCATGCTCGCATTCCACCGGGTTCGGCCCCTGGCGGCTTGGTTAGTGATTCCTTACATGGCCTGGGCATGCTACGCCACCTACCTGAATGCGGGATTCTGCTGGTTGAACGCACCGGCCTGAGTCCACGCGAAGATTCGGATGGATCGCGCATGACCTATACCCACCTCGTCTCTACTTGTGTCGCCGGGGCCGCTCTCGCCGCCTTGCTGGCGAGCGCCACGCTGGCGCACGCTCAAGGCATATCGGGTCCACTTGCAGGCGGCGGGTTCTCACCCCCGGTCAAGTCGAACGATGCGCCGGCCGCGCCGAAACTGCCCCCACCCCCGGCGCTGCCAGGCACGGCCAGCACCGGGGAGGCTGCGCCGGCGGAGAAGCTGCCCAGCGACCTGCCCCCGACCGACGCGCTGTTCGATTCAATCAACCGCGGCGACATCGCATCGGCCCGCGATGCGCTGTCGCGCGGCGCCGATCTGTCCGGCACTAACGTGCTCGGGATGACGCCGCTGGAACTGTCGGTGGATCTGGCCCGCAACGATATCACCTTCTTGCTCCTGTCGCGGCGCGGCCCCGACTTCGAGCCGGCCGCCTCCGGCACCGGCGGGCACCAAGACGACGGGCACCAAGACGGCGAGCGCCAAACCAGGCAAGATTGTTTCGCAAGATCGCACGCCGCGGCACCGGGCACGACGGCGCTTGCCGCCAGCATGCGCGCGAGGGCGTTGCCCGCGCCCCCGGCCCCGATGGCGCCGGCGAGCGTGCGTTACGCCGGGAGCGATCCCGGAACCGCGATACCGCAGGCCGGCTTCCTGGGATTTGGCGGCGGCATCGCCCAGCCCTGACGCGAGCCTCTAGACCACTCCCGAAGGGCGGAGTTGGCAGAGCGAGGCGGTGGCCTCGGTTTCGATTTGCAATGTCGGGTGGTCGATGCCGAACCGGGTGTGCAGCTCCTGGCAGATCCGCGCCACCGCCAGATGATCGGCGTCGCCGACCAGGTGCGCGGTCAACGCGATCTGGGTCGTGCTGAGCCCCCAGATGTGCAGGTCGTGCACCTCGCGCACGCTGGGCAGGGACCGCAAATAGCGGGCCACATCAGCATATGAAACGGCTTCCGGCACCGCATCCAGCGCAAGGTCGAACGCCTGCGTCAGCGTGGTCCAGGTACCGGCCACGATCACGGCAACGATGATCAGGCTCGCGAGAGGGTCGATCCTGGTCCAGCCAGTGAGTAGGATCAGCCCAGCGGCGACGACCACGCCGAACGAGACCAGGGCATCGGCGGCCATGTGCTGAAAAGTCGCGCGTATGTTCAGATCGCCGTGACCGCGGGCGAACAGCCAGGCGGTGCAGGCATTGACCAGAATAGCCGCCCCGGCCACGGCCATGACCGTCATCCCGCCGACCGGCTCCGGATGAAACAGCCGCCCCAGCGCATCGATCCCGATGGCGCCCACGCCGATCAGCAGGACGACTGCATTGGCCAGGGCCGCGAGGATCGAGGCACGCCCCCAGCCATAGGTGCGCCGCGCCGAGGGCAGCCGCTTTCCCGCCAAGACGGCGGCCCAGGCCAGCACCAGCGCCAGCACGTCGCCGAGATTATGCACCGCATCCGCCAGCAGCGCCGAGGAGTGCGCCCGCAGGCCGAACGCAATCTGAGCCGCAACCAGCCCGGTGTTGAGCCCGGCACCGATCGCAAAGGCCGGACCGAACCGACCGGCACCCGCGTGCGGGTGGTCGTGGCCATGTGCCGGGTCGTGCATGTCATGAGGTTATCACGTTAGCCCTTTGCGCCTATGCTGTCGGCTCTCCGGGGAGGTCTGTAATGCGGAGTGCGGTGCTCGTGACGCTGGCTTGCGGCTTGGGGCTGGCGGTGGCCGCGCGCGCTCCCGAAGCGGCGGCCCAAGAGCTGATGCTGCGCCGGGTCATGCTCTCGGAAGGCGGCATCGGCTATTTCGAATATCAAGCCGCGGTGACTGGGACGATGACCTTGGGCCTCGATGTCCGGCGCGATCAGGTCAGCGACGTGCTGGCCTCGATTGTGGTACTGGACGCAGCGGGCAGTGTCGCGAGACTGGAACTGCCGAGCGAGGAGGGCAGCGACGCGGCCTTGGCGGCGTTGCCGATTCCCCGCGCGGCGCTCGATCGGCCGCTCGACCTGCTTAATGCTCTGCAGGGGGTCGTGGTGGAAGTGGCCGGCTCGCATCCTATGACCGGTCGCATCCTGCACGCCGAACCGCCCCCCGAACTGGCGGGCGGCGGCCCGCCTGTGGCGGCGGACCCGCGGCTGGGGAAAACCCGGGTGACCCTGCTGACCGACGCCGGCCTGCAACAGTTCGTGCTGGAGGACGTCACCTCCGTGCAGGTCGCCGATCCGGTGCTGCGCGGGCGCTTGCAGGCAGCGCTGGACTCGCTACGCGGTACGGCCGCGGCGGAGCGGCGGCACCTGTCGATCACGCTCGAGGGAACCGGGCCGCGCGACGTGCGGATCGGCATGGTGGTGGGCGCGCCGCTGTGGAAGATGACCTACCGCCTGGACGTGCCCGAAACCGCCGATGCGCCGGCCCGGCTACAAGGCTGGGCGGTGCTGGAGAACACCGGGCTCAGCGACTGGAAGGGCACGATTTTGCAACTGCAGTCAGGCAACCCGGTGGCGTTCCGGCAGGACGTCTACAAGACCTACCTCGTGGAACGCCCCCAGATTCCCGTGGACGTGTTGATCCACCCTCTGCCGGAGACCGATACCGGCGCCATCCCGGTGCCGCTTCTTTCGGCCCAGCGCTCGATGAACCGTGCTGTTCGGCAGAGGACGCCGCCAGCCGCTGCGATGGCCATGGCGGCGCCCGCGCTGATGGCACCCCCCGCCGAAACGGCACAAGCCGTGCAGGGGCTGGTCGATACCGTGTTCACGGTGGCAAACCCGGTCAGCCTTGCCGCCGGGCACACCGCGGCGTTGCCGATCCTGGACCGCTCGGTATCGGCTCGCCGCGTGTTCCTGCTGGAATTCGAAAAACCCCATCCGCTGGCGGCCGTCCGGCTGCAGAATGACACCGGAAGCGGACTACCGCCCGGCATGGTGACGACCTACGACGCGACCGGATTCACCGGTGACGCCAGGCTCGGACCGCTGCCGGCTGGCGAGAGCCGCCTGCTCGGGTTTGCCGAGGACCCGGCGACGACGGCACAGTGGCAAACCGGCTCGGCCAAAAACGTCGTCTCGCTGACGGCGTCCCGGGGCGTCATGCGACTGACGCGCCGTTTGCGCACCACGACCACCGTGGACCTGCGGGCGCCGCCAAGCCAGGGGCGCGATCTGCTGGTCGAAATCCCCCGCGAGAGCGATGCCACGCTCACGACCGAACCGAGCCTGCCCGCGGAGCAGACCGCGAGCGTATGGCGCTTGTCCGTGGCGCTGCACGCGGGCGAGCAGTTGCGGTTGCTGGCCCATGCCGACCGGCAGATTACCGAAGAGATCAGGCTGGCTGCCGATGATCTGGACAATGTATTCGCGCTGCGGGCCGACCAAAACCTGTCGCCCACGGCCCGTGCTGCCTTGCAGCATCTGGCCGATTTGCGCAGTGCGGCGTCCGATCGGGACGCCGAGCGCGACCGGCTACAGACGCAACGGACGGCCGTGGAGAGTGACGAGCAGCGACTGCGCGACAATCTGGCCGCCGTGCCGCCCACCGACGAGTTGCACGGGCGGCTGTTGCGCGCGCTCGACGCCGACGAGGAACAGCTAAGCCGGCTGCGCGACGCAGTCGACGCAGCCGCTCGCGCCGCCCAGCAGGCGCACCAAGCCCTCGCCGACGCCGTGCAGAGTTTTGCGATCTGATCGCCGTATGGACGGTTATGCCAGCCTCACCAGCGCCGAGGTTGCGCATTACTTCCGCCTGATCCTTGGGCGGCCGCCGGAGAGCGAGGCGGTGATCGGGCACTATGTGGCGATGGGCCTGTCGGCGCCCGAGTTCGTGCAGGTCCTGCTGGACTCGGAGGAAGTGGCCGAGCGCTACCGGCGCCGCCTCGCGCTGGCGGGCCTGCGGGATTTTACGCCAACGGCGCGCTGGACTGAGCCAGGCAGCGGCTGCCGTGTGCTGCTGTTCGGCGCCTACGGCAACGGCAACCTGGGCGACGCGGCCCAGGCCGAAGCGCTGGCGTGGCTGCTGCGGAGGGTGCTGCCGGGCGACGTCAGGTTTGCTGCCTGTAGCTGGGAGCGGCGGGCGCCTTACGCGTTCGCGGATGGCGCGGTGCTGCCTGCGAACGCGTTGCTGCGCGCCGACCTGTTGCCGCACGGCCCCGATGCGGGACTGGTGGTAATCGGCGGCGGCGGATTGCTTGGAGCACCGCATTTCCCGCTGCACGCGGAAGCTTGGGCGGAGTGGTTCGCCGCCCAGGGTGTGAAATGGGTGCTGCTGGGATTGGGCGGTTCGGCGGAGGCGCTCGCCGTACCGGCATGGCGGGCCGCCTACCGGCGGCTGATCGAGGGCGCCGCGTTAGTGGGCCTGCGCGATGCGGAAACACTCGCATTCGCGCAAGCCGTGAATGAGAGCGCTACCTGGTTCCCCGATCCGGTGCTGGCGCGGGCGCTGCTACAGGACGATTTTTCAACCCTCACTAAGTCAGGTCCGAGCCGGTCCATCGACACGGTAATCATTCCGCGGCATCCCAATGGGCCGCTCGACGAGGCAGCGAACCGGGCCGCGCTGGCATGGGGCGATGCAATGGTTCGGTTGGGCCACCGCGTGGTGGTGGCCGCGATGGAGCCGGTGCTGGACGGACCGGCGCTGGCGGGTGAAGAGGTGGTATTTGTCAACGACTGGCCGGCCCTGATGCGGCTGTGTCGGCAAACCCGCCTTGTTGCGTCCATGCGGCTGCACGGCGCCATAGCGGGGCTGGCCGCCGGATGCATAGTGCATGGCCTGCTACAGCCGAAAATCGGCGACCTGATGGACACGCTCGGGATCCGGGCCTGGTTCAGCCCGCACGGCTGGCCCGACGCGCCGCCGGACTGGTCCCCAGCCACAGCGGAAGCGTTCCAGGCGGCAGTCGTGCCAGGACTCAAGCGACTTCGAGCGCAGGCCGCCCAAGCCCTTGACCACGCCGGACGCAGTCTTCAGGCCATCACGCCGGGTCCAGCGCCGGCCCAGCTGTGAGCGAACGAGCACTCATGCGAGCAGGCACTGTGGAATTCGCTTAGCAGCAAATGCATCCGATGCGAAACGGCCCAGAACCGCTGTGTAATGCACTTTGAAAGGGCATTGCGGTATCAGGGCATGCGTCCGGAGGCGCTCAACGCAGCAGCGGGCTTCGACCCTAAACGGGACGGTCGCGCGTGCTGAACCGCGGCGACGCGGTCCGTAGAAATGGAAAAAGGGGCGCAGGAATTGCGGCACCAGACTGCTATGCCGGACGGGAGCGCCGGAGTAGGCTGCCGATGCCACTAGGAGCCCCGCTTTAATGAACGCTCCAATTTTGCCACCCCCCAGGCCACTAACCGAGCCGCGCCGCCTGGAACTGCTGCACGAGTTGGAACGCAAGCTGCTGTGGCTCTCCGCCTGGATGATCCACAATGCCAACCACATCCGCCCCAACCGCGACGGCCTGAAAGTCGGCGGACACCAGGCGAGCTGCGCCTCCTGCATCTCAATCATGGCCGCTCTCTACTTCGAGATCCTGCGGCCGCAGGACCGCGTGGCGGTCAAACCGCATGCCGGACCGGTGTTCCACGCCATCAACTATCTTTTTCGGACGCCAGACGGTCGAAAAAATGCGGGGGCTGCGTCAGCTCGGCGGCGTGCAGTCGTACCCCAGCCGCGTCAAGGACGGCCCGGAAGTGGATTTTTCCACCGGCTCGGTCGGACTGGGCGTGGCTCTCACGACCTTTTCTGCCCTCATGGCCGACTACGTCCGGCTGCACGGCCTCGGCCGCGCCGACATTTTGCCGGGGCGGCATATCGCCATCGCGGGTGACGCCGAACTGGACGAGGGCAACATCTACGAAGCGCTGCTGGAGGGCTGGAAGCACGACGTCCGCAATGTCTGGTGGATCATCGACTACAATCGACAAAGCCTCGACAGCGTCGTGCCGGATCGGCTGTTCGGCCGCATCGAGGGTCTGTTCCGAGACATGGGGTGGAACGTCGTCACCCTGAAATACGGCCGCCTGCTGCAGGCCGCTTTTGCCCGCGAGGGCGGCAGCGCACTGGAGCGCTGGATCGACGATTGTCCGAACAGCCTGTATTCGGCCCTGACGTTTCAGGGTGGCAGCGCCTGGCGTGCCGCGTTGCTGTCCGATCTCGGTCGCGACCGGGCGGTGCGCGCGATCATCGATCCGCTGTCCGATGATGAACTCGCCACGCTGATGACCAACCTCGGCGGCCACGATATAGAAACAATCATCGAGGCGTTGCGGGCGGCGGACGCGGAAGGCGACCAGCCGACCTGCTTCATCGCCTACACGATCAAGGGCATGGGCCTGCCGTTCGCCGGACACAAGGACAACCACGCCGGCATGATGACGAAGGAGCAAATGGCCACGTTCCGCGCGGCCATGCGCATTCGGGATGGACACGAATGGGATGCCTTCGAGGAACTCGACGCATCGGCGGCGGAACTTCGGACGTTGTTGGACGCGGTTCCGTTCGCACAGCCGCTCACTGCGGAAGGACGTGCGTTGACTACCCCGCTCGTGCCCGTGCCGCCAAGTCTGCCGATGCCAAAAACGGCGGGCCGGAAAATGAGCACGCAGGCCGGGTTCGGCGACATTCTGGCCGAGATCGGCCGGGGCCAGGGCGAGCTGGCCGAACTGGCGCGCCGCATCGTCACCACCAGCCCGGACGTGACCGTGTCCACCAATCTCGGGCCCTGGGTTAACCGTCGTGGCGTGTTCGATCGTCACACGCGCAACGACGTCTTCCGCGACGCCAAATTGGCCAGCGCTCAACGCTGGGGCATGGCACCGGCAGGACAGCACATCGAGCTGGGCATCGCCGAACAGAATCTGTTTCTGCTGCTGGCCGCAGCCGGCCTGTCCGGGCCGCTGCATGGCGCGCGGCTGCTGCCGATCGGCACGGTATACGATCCGTTCGTCAACCGCGGGCTCGATGCGCTGATCTACGGCTGTTACCAGGATGCGCGATTCTTGCTAGTCTCGACGCCCAGTGGCCTCACGCTGGCGCCGGAAGGCGGTCAGCACCAGTCGCTCAACACGCCGCTGATTGGCATCGCGCAGGATCGACTCGCGTCGTACGACCGGCCCATGTGGACGAGTTGGCGATTCTGATGCGCCATGCACTGTGGTTCATGCAGCAACCGCAAGGCTCGGCGGTGTGGCTACGCCTGTCCACGCGGCAATTGGAGCAGCCGCAGCGCGCGCTTGACCCGGACGCCGTCATTGCCGGTGCGCACTGGGTGGAACCGCCGGAGCCGGGCGCCCGCCTGGCGCTGGCCTACATGGGACCTGTGGCGCCGGAGGCGAACACCGTATTCACCGAGCTGCGCGAGGAAGTGCCGGGAGCCGGGCTGCTCGCAGTCACCAGTGTCGACCGGCTGCATGCCGGCTGGATCGAGGCCGCAAAAGCCCGCAGGAACGGCCATCCGGCAGCACAGTCGCACATAGAACGCGTGCTGGCACCGCTGGCGCCCGACGCAGCGATCGTGACGGTGCTGGACGGGCATCCCGCGGCGCTGTCCTGGCTCGGCTCGGTGCGGGGACAACGCCAGGTCGCCCTAGGCCCCGACCATTTCGGGCAGAGTGGCAATCTGCCTGACCTGTACGCCGAGTACGGCCTGGACACGGACGCCATTTTGGATGCATGCGCGCAGGCGCTGGTTATCGCTCCCGCCCGCTGAGCCGGTCAGCCAAGCATCCGTACCACAGGGTCGGGTGATCCGGCCCAAACGAGGCGCAGCACCCGGCCCTGTGCGACCGATTGAACCACATGCGGCCACAGGGCGACCAGGCAGGTGCCGCCCGAGTGGCGCACCGAAGGGTACACTACCCCGTTCAGCGTCTCCGCCCGTGCCTCTGCGGCCAGCGCGTTGCCGGCCGGATAGCCGACCACGGGATCGGGGTTCAGGCACTCGGGCTCCGAATTCAGGTCGCGAAGATCGACGAACGCCCCCGCAAAACTCGCCCACAGTTCGGCGTATTCCACCGTGGCGTGGTAGTCGCCCACGCGCTCCAGTTCCCGGCGCAGATGATAGGCCACTTCGGCCGTCGAGGTCCCGACGGCGAAGGCCGCATACCAGGCCCCGCTGCCAGGGCCGTTGAACCGGTTCAGTTCGCGCGGCCTGAAATAGGCGAAGGATGCGTTGACGAAATTCGCGTGTGGGCGCCCGCGCGGAAACAGGTCGGACGCCGTGCTCTCCTCATGCAGCCGGGCGCTGGTGGCACCTTCGATTTCGGCCAGATCGTTCAGTAGCGATGCGTCAACCAGCCGCATCAGAACCGGGTCGCGCAAACGCGCGGTGGCCACCAGGCGCACGGCCCGCGCGATGGCGAGCGTGCGGACCGGAAAGTCCATGAGGGCCGGGCCGGCTACAGGCCGCCGCGCAGTGCGTCGACGTATTGGCGGATTTCGATCATGCCGGGGATGCCGCGCTCGCGCATCGCCTCGATCGGCGTGAGATTGGCAAACAGCGGTCCGCTATTGCGCAGTCGTACCCAGCGATCGGCCATATCGTCGGCAAACAGCAGGTGCAGGCCTTTATAGAGGCCGATCATGGCCGAGGCGCGCATGAGCTGGTCCTGAGAGAGCGACTGCCGCCATCCCGCCGCCCGGATGCGATCCCAGGTACTCGCGGACACGCCCAACAGGTCGGCTGCTTCCTGGCCGGTCAGCCTCCAGGCTTTCGCCAGCGACCGCAATGCCACCAGGGCTGCTGGCGTCAGCCGCGCGCGATCGGCTTCGGCCCCAAAACTTTGCGGAGGCGAATCCGGGCCGCCGACGCGAGGCCCGAGGTCCCGCGACACCGCTGGGGCAGAATGCATCCGATCTCCTATCGCTTTCTCATTTATTGTCACATGGTGCTTTTGGCAACCCCAATTGCTAGCGCCCGTGCCACACCGGTGCACGGCCCTCGGCGAAAGCGCGTGGACCCTCTTTCTGGTCCTGGCTGTTATAGAGGGTGGCCACGGTGGGAAGGCCCTGCGCGGTGACGCGGGCCAGTACCTGATGGAACGGTATGCCCTCGCTCTCGCGCAAAACTTCCTTGATCGCGGCGAACACCAGCGGCGGTCCGGCCGCCAGCAGCGCCGCAAGTTCGCGGGCACGCGGCAGCAGCGCCTCGGGGGCGACCAGTTCGGTTATCAAACCCCAACGCCGCGCCTCCTCGGCTTCCATCCAGCGGCCGGTGAACAGCAGGTCCATGGCGACGTGATAGGGAATGCGACGGGGCAGTTTTATTGTGGCAGCATCGGCCAGCGTGCCGGCCTTGATCTCGGGCAGGCTGAACCGCGCGGCGGTGCTGGCGACGATCAGGTCGGCAGCTAACGCCAGCTCGAAACCCCCGCCGACGCACAGCCCGCCCACCGCCGCGATGACCGGCTTGTTCAGCCCGGGCAGCGCCTGCAAGCCGCCGAAACCGCCGACGCCGTAATCCGCGTCCGGCGGTTCGCCGGCCGCGGCGGCGGCGAGATCCCACCCCGCCGAGAAGAATTTTGCATTGCCGCTGGTCACCAGCGCCACCCGCATCGCGGGATCGTCACGGAACTTCGCGAACGCCTCGCCCATGCGAAACGAGGTGGCGGCGTCTATCGCATTGGCCTTGCCCCGATGCAGCACCATCGTGAACACGCCGTTTTCCCGTGTGGTCGTGAACGGCTCTCCACTCATTGCAGGGGCTCCACGAAACGGATCAGGGCGTCCGCCGCAACGGCGCCGGATGCGGTAATGATGAGCGGATTGACGTCCAGTTCGACGAGCCGGTCTAGATTGTCGATAGCCGCCCTCTGAATCGCCTCGATCGCCGCGATGACGGCGTGCATGTCCCCCGCGGGCCGCCCGCGGTACCCGGCGATCAGGGATGCTACTTTGAGGGACGCCACAGCGTCCGCGATTTCGGCCTGAGACGCGCGCAGCATCAGGACCACGCGGTCCGCCAAAAGTTCGGCGAGCACGCCGCCGCTGCCCATCAGCAGATAGGGTCCGAGCGCGGGATCGCGGGCCACGCCCACGATCAACTCGGCCACGGAATCCTGTACCATTTCCTCGATCAGCAGACCGCTGCCCAAATGCTCCAGCTCCGCCGCGGCGCGCCGCACCGATTCCGCGTCCGGCAAATCGAGCCGCACGGCATGCTGCTCCGTCTTATGCGCGATGCCCAGCGCCTTTGCGACCGCAGGATACTTTTGGGCTCGTGCGTCCGCACTCGAGCAGGCACGGACGCCGGACGGGATCGGCACACCGTACCTCGCCAAAACCTGTTTGCTCTCCCACTCGTCCAAAAGCCGGACCTGGCCGGGCAGCTGTTTTGCGCCGACCGGGGACGATGCAGGACCAGCAAGAAAAGCCGCGGCGTCACAGGCATCCAAAGTTTCGTCCAGCCCGCACAGCGGTGCAATACCGTGCTCCATCAGCCAAACCGCGTGTTCCTCGGGCAGGCATTCGGGCAGGGTTGCGACGAGAGCGGCCGGCCGCTGCGTCGCTCGTGCGGCCGTCCACCAGAGCTTCTGCGGCGATGCACCAGTCGGCATCCGAGGCGCGATCCGCCCGCGGGAAATCCAACACCAGCATCGCAAGAGCGAAATTGCAGGCCAGGACCGCGGAGAACGTCGCCGCCAGCGCCGCGCGGTCAGCCCAGTGAAACGTGTGATAATCAAACGGATTGGAGACCGTGACCAAGTGTGGCACCGTGGCTTCGACCGCGCTCCCCTCCCCGGTTGTAAATGGTCGGAACTGGACACGATGGCCGATTGCGCGGTCGGCGAACAGAGCTGCCTCGCCGCCTGAACAGCTCATCGAAACGACATCGCGTCCCCGAAGCTTGCCATGAACGTGCAGCAGCTTCAGCGTCTCGATCAGCGCCGGCAAGGTTTGCACGCGGGCCACGCCGATTTTTCGCAGAAACGCATCCGTCACGTCGTCCGCAGCTGCCATGCTGCGCCGTGTGGCTGAGCGCCAGCGCCGCACCTTCGGGCGAGGCGCCCGCGACCACCGTCACCACGAAAACCTTTTTGGCACGCGCCTCGGCTACCGCGACGGCAAAAGCATCGGCATCGTCGATGGTTTCCAGATGCAAGCCGATGGCCGAAATCCGGTGGTCCCGCGCCAGCGCCGCGACCAACGCGGACGCGCCCACCACCGCCTGATTGCCCAAGGTCACGAGCAAGCCGATCGGCAGTGCGCGGCGCTGCATCGTGAGATTCAGCCCGATGTTGCCGGACTGCGTCACCAAGGCAACGCCGCGCGATACGCGCACGCCACCGTGCTGGTCCGGCCAGAGCGCGGCACCGTCCAAAAAATTTATCGCGCCGTAGCAGTTCGGGCCGAGCACGGGCATGCTGCCGGCCGCCTCGCGCAGGGCACTTTGCAACGTCACGCCCTCGCCGCCGACTTCGGCGAAGCCGGACGCATAGGACACCACTCCGCCCGCACCCATTGCCGCGAGATCGCGCACGTACTCGACGGTGAGGTGGCGGTTGACGGCCAGAAACACCGCGTCCGGCGCACAGGGCAATTCGTCCAGAGTGCGGAACACGCGGTGCCCCGCGACTTCGGCAGCGAAGGGATGGATCGGGAACACCTGGCCCGCAAAGCCCAGCCGATCGTTCTGCCGGACCACTTCGCGTGCCGGTCCGCCGCCGATCACCGCAATGG
The DNA here is from genome assembly GCA_963822705.1 of uncultured Pseudomonadota bacterium. Classification (GTDB taxonomy): domain Bacteria; phylum Pseudomonadota; class Alphaproteobacteria; order Acetobacterales; family Acetobacteraceae; genus CAVRQM01. Next base: position 311,180 of record CAWGIX010000001.1, on the reverse strand, counting down.
TTTGCGGGCGCAGCAGGCGCGCGAGGGTCACCCGCCGAGCGGCCGCAACAGCTCGCGGGCGATGATGTGGCGCTGGATTTCGCTGGTCCCGTCCCAGATGCGTTCCACGCGGGCATCGCGCCAAAACCGCTCGAGCGGCAGGTCGTCCATCAACCCCATGCCGCCAAAAATCTGGATGGCCCGATCGGTGATGCGCGCCAGCATTTCCGAGGCATACAGCTTGGCCTGCGCAATCTCCCGGTTCGCCGGCAATCTCTGGTCGAGACGCCAGGCTGCCGCCAAAGTCAAGAAATCGGCGGCGTCAATTTCCGTTATACTGTCCGCGAGTTGGAAGCCGACGCCCTGAAATTTTCCGATCGGCTGGCCGAATTGGCGCCGTTGTGCCGCGTGCGACACGGCAAGATCGAACGCGCGCCGGGCACGACCGACGCACATTGCGGCAACCGTGATGCGCGTCGCGAACAGCCAGGTATTGGCCACCTCGAACCCGGCCCCCTCCTCCCCCAGTATTTGCGCCGATGGCAGCCGGCAGTCCTCGAACGTCAGGATGCAGTTGGCGTAGCCGCGATGGCTGATGCTGCAGTAGCCGGGGCGAATGGAAAAGCCGGCCGTGCCGCGATCGACCAGAAAGCAGGTTATCCGCTTGCGTCCCGACGTGTCCTCGCCGGTGGCGATGAAGGTGATGACGAAATCGGCGAGGTCGGCGTGGCTGATGAAGTGTTTCGTGCCGTTGACGACCCAGTCGCCGCCAGCCTGCACCGCGCGGCACTTCATGCCGCGGATATCGGAGCCGGCATCGGGTTCGGTCATTGCCAGCGCGTCCATCCGCTCGCCGCGCACGCAAGGGAGCAGATATCGCTCCCGCTGTTCCGCATTGCACGCGCACAAAATGTTGGACGGCCGGCCCCACCAGTGGTTCAGCGCCATGCTGGTGCGGCCCAGCTCGCGTTCCAGCAAGGCAAAGTCCAAATGCGACAAACCGCCGCCGCCGAACTCGGCCGGTATGTTCGGCGCGTAAAAGCCGAGATCCAAGACCTTGCGCTGGATTTCATGGGCGATTTCGGTCGCCAAAGCCCCGGTGCGCTCGACCTCCTCCTCCAGCGGATACAACTCGCGCTCCACAAAGTCGCGGACGGTGGAGACGATCAGTTCCTGCTCGTGGGTCAGCCCGAAATTCATTTTTGCTGCAGAGGCATCCTTATCGCCCGGCCCACCGCATCGGGCTTCGGGCGATGCGAGTTTGCTTCGGCAACTGCGCGCAGCCGCGCCTGCACGGCGGGCGTGGCGGGGACCACGCGCTTGGCGGCGAGATTGACATGCAAAAGCATCTGCTCACCGGTGGCGGCCGACGTTTCGTCCTCGTCGTTCAGAATCGTGTGAAACAGGTGGATGCGCTTGTCGTCCGCCGCCAACACCTGCGTGCGCGCGCGAAGCGGCTGGCCCAGGGACAATTCCCGCAGATGCACGATGTGCGTTTCCGCGGTGTAATAGCTGTTTCCGGCCTGCACGTAGTCGGTGCCGGCCCCGATGCGAGCGAGCAGCAGATCGGTGGCGTGACTGAAGACTTGCAAATACCGGCTCTCGGTCATGTGGTTGTTGTAGTCGATCCAGCCCGGCTCGACCCGGCCGCGCCACTCGCTTGCATCGGCCTCGCCAACAGCGCCCAAAGCCTGTTCGTGCTCGGTCAGCACCTCACCGGCGGCAACGCCTTCGGCCTTGAGCGATTGCAAAATGCCCACCAGGCAGTCGTCGCGCACAATCTCCCAGTCGCGGATGCTTCTATGGCCGGCCTGCGCGTCGGACTGCGCCACGATCTTTTCCAGAAGCGTGTCGTCGAGGGCCGGCACGTCCATCAGCTTGGTCCACGGCCAGGCAAGGCTGGGGCCGAACTGCTGCAAAAAATGCCGCATCCCCGGCTCACCGCCGGCGATGCGGTAGAGCAAAAACTTACCCATGAACGCCCACCGCAGGCCGGGGCCAAAACGCACCGCATCATCGATCTCTTCCGCGGTAGCCACGTCGTCATGCAGGAGCCACAATGCCTCGCGCCACAGCGCCTCCATCAGGCGGTCGGCAACGAAACCGTCGATCTCGCGCCGCAGCAGCAGCGGGCGCATGCCCAATTGCCGATAGAAGGCCGCCGCGCGCTGCTTCGTCGCCTCCGCCGTCTGCCCGCCGCCGACGATCTCCACCAAGGGCATCAGATAGACAGGATTGAACGGATGGCCGACAACAAAACGTTCTGGATGCGCCATATCGGTCTGAAGACGGCTTGGAAGGAGACCGCTCGTGGAACTGCCAATCACCACGTCCGCGCCCATGAACGGCTCTGCCTGTGCCAGCAGCGACCTTTTCAGATCTTCTCGTTCCGGCAGGCTTTCTTGCACGAACTCCGCACCGTCCACCGCCTCCTGCACGCTGCGCACGACGCGCCAGCTACCCGGCTGCGGCAACGCGGCCAATGTCAGCCGGCTCCAGGCGCGACGCGCATTGTGCATCACTGCTTGCGTCTTGCGCTCGGCCTCCGGGTCGGTGTCCAAAATCGCCACATCGATGCCGTGCAGCACGGCGCGGGCGGCCCAGCCGGCACCGATAACACCGCCCCCCAGAAGGCCGAGGCGGCGGATCGACGGAACTGGCGCACTCATCCCCGTTTCGTGAGGCGCAATTTCTCGCGCACCTCTGCCGATCCCAGCACGCGGGCTCCCATGCCGCTGAGGATGGTAGCGGCACGTTCGACCAGGGCGCCGTTCGTGGCCAGCACGCCGCGCGAAAGGTACAGGTTGTCCTCCAAACCGACTCGCACATTGCCGCCGGCCAGGGCGGCCATGGCGACATACGGAAGCTGCATGCGGCCGATCGAGAAGGCGCTGAAAATCGTCTCGGCCGGCAGCGCTTTCGTCAGTGCGAGCAGCGTGAGTGGATCGTCCGGCATGCCGTACGGGATGCCCGTACAGAGTTGGACCAGCAGCGGATTTTCCAGCAGGCCCTCTCGGAGAAGATCCTTGACCATGACGAGGTGGCCGCTGTCGAACACTTCCAGTTCGGCCGGACCCGAGGCGGCTGTACTTCGGCTGCCATGCGGCGCAGCGTGGCGGGCGTGTTGACCATGACGTAGTCGCCGCCAGCGGCGAAATTCATGCTGCCGCAGTCAAGCGTGCAGATCTCCGGCAGCAGATTTGCGACATGCGCGAGCCGTTCGGTTGCACCCGCCATGTCGGTGTTGGACGCATGCACCGGCAGCGGGCGTTCCGCGTCGCCCAATACCAGGTCGCCGCCCATACCGGCGGTCAGGTTGATAATCACATCGGTAGCGCTACTGCGGATGCGCTGGACCACCTCGGCATAGAGCGCCGGATCGCGGCTGCCTTTGCCGGTTGCCGGGTCGCGCACATGGATATGCGCGATGGCCGCACCGGCCTGAGCAGCCTCGATAGCAGCATCCGCAATCTGTTCCGGCGTGATCGGAAGCTTGTCCGATCGCGCGGAACTGTCGCCTGCGCCGGTGACCGCGCAGGTGATAAAAACCTCAAAGTTCACGTCCCCGCTTAGCGCAGGATCGGCGCTCCGCCTAGGCGGTATCGCTCAGGCGCACAGCCAGGCCCCGGTGCGCAGGCTGCGCAACCGGACCGAAGCCAAGGCAGCTTCATCGAGGTGCGGAATTTCTGCCAAAAAGGCACAGCCGCCCTGCCCGAGTCCGGCCCGGTCAAGGTCCATGCGGTAGCGATTGGCCACGATGCAGGCCACCTGGGCGCTCCCGGCCATCACCTCCAGCTCGACCGAGATTTCGGGCGCTTCCTGGTCCATCACCCACCCCTCGATCACACCGTCGGCGCACCGGTCGACATGGCCGTGCAGTCGCCCGCATTCAGTCTGCGGCGCCCGTGCTTCCGGCAGCGAGGCGCGGATCGCCTCCAGTACCCAGCCATCTTCGACTCGAGGAGCACAAAACGACCATTTCGCCGAACCGTCATCGTCGGGATAGAGCGCCGCATATTCGGCGGCGTTGTCGAACAGTTCGCGGCTGTCGCAGTCAACGAAGGTCTCGGCAGCCGCACCCTCGGCGAACACCGCATCGGGTGCGTCCAGTTCGATGTGAATGTAGGAAACGGCGGCAATCGGCGCGCGGGTGATCGAGCATCCGTTCACCAGGCAAGCGGCCGGCACTACAACCTCGGAACCGTCGGGTGCATGCAAAAGCAGCCCATGCAACGGGGAAAGGTACAAGACTCGGCGCGGCAATCCATGTCCCAACGCCCCGCGGCCGATGCGCACGGGACGGAGCTGGGGCTGGGCCGCCACAATCTTGTGGTTGTAGCAGCGCCGGCCCAGCCACTTGATGGGCAGGGTTTTGCCGTGCGCCGTGGTAATGAGATCGCCGATTCGCAGGCGCTGCACGGGCACCTCGCCACCGGGGGTCGCGATGTGCGTACCGCGGCGGAAGCAGGACACGGTGACCAGCGTGCCACCCGTGGCGTCACTGCTCACTGCAAAGGTCAGGCCCGCGCCGGTTCCCCCCAGGGTCACCTTGGCTTGTTCACCCGACGCACCATGCACATCCAGGATGCCATTCTGCACGCCGGCGCTCCCGGTAACCGAAAGGGTCGCCAATGGGTGCATTCGAGGACACACCGGCAAAATCGATCAAGTTGCCCAGCTGCAAACCCGTGAGGGTCAGACCCAGCGCGTTCACGCCAGAGGAACCGACCGGAAGAGTGAGCAGGTTGCTGCCGGAACCGAACGCGATGGTGAGCGCGCTGGCGGCGTCGAGCGCGCCGATGCTCAGCGCCGCGCTGTCGGACAGCGAGATGGTCCCACTGCCTTCAAGGGTCGTCACATCGAGTTCGGCTCCGGCCAGCGTGATCTGGCCGTCATCGCTGAAACTTCCCGCACCGCCAATCTCAAGCGTGCTGCCGAAAACGGTGTCGGTGATGAGCGTGTCCGCGCCGAACTGCAGCATGCCGTCTGCCTGCGCGCCGATGTCGTCGATCGTGCCGACCGCCCCGGCTACAACCGTGAGCTGATCCACTGAGGCCGCCGTGGTGTAGGCCAGTTCGGTGGTCACCGAGTCCAGCATTACCGTGCCGGACGCAACGTCCAGCACCACTCCGGGAGCCTGGTCCACCACTGTAACCTCGAGGAGCGTGGCGCCCGCGGTATCGAGGCTGCCGCCGTCGATGAGCAAGGTCCCGTTCTCGACGGTGCCAGTGAAGGTGAAACTGCCGCCCGGGTCCAGGCGGCCGATGTCCAGCGTGTCACCACCCAAATCGAATGTGCCGGTGAGCGTTACGTTGCCATGCACGGTGCCGAGCTGCTGCAGCGTCAGATTGTCCGCAAACAGAATGTTGCTTGCTTTGATCGTGCCGAGATTGAGGAAGTTTTGGACCGAAGCCGCAATGCTCAGCGAGGAATCCAGCGTGACCGCCCCGACATAGGCAGTCGTTGTACTATGGATCGGCATTTCCGCGACTGCCGTACCCAGGTCGATATCGCCAGTATTCGAGAAGGTGGCGCCGGTTACCGCCATGGTCGCAGCCTGTCCGATAATCGTCCCGGAATTGGAGAACATAGCCGAGGAGATCAGCAGCGCAGGTGCCAGCGTCTGGTCGAAGGTCAGCGTGACAGGAACCGCGTCACCTCCCGTCTGAACATAAAAAGTCTGCTGCACGCTGGGCACGATGCTGGTGTTAAGCGCAATGGTGCCAGCGTTCAGAAAGCTTGCACTGGCCAGGGTGAGCGGCTGGAGCGCCAGATCGGATACAAGCAGCCCGTTGTTGGCGAGACTGCCGGGTCCTGCAAGCGACAGGCCGGTCGCGGCCGGTTGAACCTCCGCTGCATGCGACGGATCGTCGGCTGTGGCGTCGACGATCGTGCCGATGCCGAATATCACTGTGGCGCCGGCAGCCGCGTCGATTTCGGTCGATGGCGTGGCAAAAGTGCTGGAAGTAAACGTGGAGGAGTCGTACGTGCCCCCCTCCAATGTGAGCGCGCCCGAAACGTCCAGACTGCCCGTGGCAGCCTGGGTGGCGATGGCGGTGGCCGCCGTGATGGCGAGGCCGTCCCCGAGCGGGCCTAGCCAGACCACGTTGTCGGCAATGCCTCCGGTGGCCGCCAGCGCGCCGCCCGTCATGTCGACCGTTCCGCCTTCGATCACACCACCCGCGGCCAGGTCGAGCGTTCCGCCAGCGACCAGGAACGTGCCGCCGAGGCCAAGCGTGTCCTGCAGCAGCACCGTGGCCAGTGTTCCGGTCACAAGGTCGACGCCGCCGATCGAGGCGGGCGCCGCGAGGGTTGCGACACTGGTGTCCGTAGCGCTGAACAGCGCCACGTCGGTAGCCCCGGGCTCCGCAGAAGTCTGCCACGAGAGCGCACTGGTCCAGCTGCCAGAGGTGCCGCGCCAGCTGATCGTTGCCATGCCAGTTTCCAGTCCCGAGCTTCTAGCCCCGGGCGGCCGACACCGTATCAACAGAACACAAAAGTCTGCAACGCAAAACTGCCGCACTGGGCGCGAAAAGTCTCAATTAATAACTGGCGTCTCAATGAGCGACTGCTCGGATAAGAGCACAGGTTAACCGTACCTACGCTACACCCACGCTTTCCCGGCCGCTGCCCGCTAATCAGGTCGCGCCAGTTCCGCCAAGTACCAGTCGAGGTAGCGAGCTTCGTTGGCCTCCATCGGGGCCAGCGGTCCCGGCTCGAAAAATGCGCTCGCCACGCCGCGGGCTGCATGCTCGATGATGCGCTTGTCCGCCTCGGTCGTGACCCGCCACAGCCAGGTCAGGCGCTCCACGTCGTAGTCGCGCCCCGGCTCGGCGTTGCCGCTCACGAGCCAGATCAACTCCATTCCGCACCGGTCAATGCCGAGGGGCCAGAACCGATAGATCACGCCGTGATCGGGATACGCCAGGAGGAAGCTCGCACCGCCCACGTGTATGGAGGTTACGCCGCCGTCGTAATCAGTGAACGCGCCCATCAACGGCGCGACCGCCCGGCCGTCCTCGCTGCCGGTTTGCACGCCGTCATAGAGCGCGTAGCGAAAGCAGTCGATGGCCTCGCTACCGTCATCGCTGGGCCAACTTGCGAGAGAGACCACCTCGATACCCAGTGCTGCGGTGCGTTGCTCCATGGCGGCATTGAGCCGGGCAATCCGCGGCCCGGGCTGTTCCAGCGCGTGCAGCCGGCTGTATTCCGGATGGCTCGGGCTGCAGTGGTAGCATTCGACGTAGTTCTCGACCGCGAGCTTCCAGTTTCCGGCCACCTCGTAGGTTTCGCGATGCGCAACGCGGGCGTTTTCCCAGCCGTAGCGGCCGACGCTGGCGGCCAGGGCGCGCGCCGCCCGATCGAACCCGGGAGGTTCCGCGCCGCGCAGGGGGGCAAAACTGACGAACACCAGTCCGGCCGCCTCGCGCAGCGCGAGTTGGCGGAGGCCGTGCGCCGACCGGTTGAAATCGGACGGCATGTGCCGCGCGGCCGACAGCGTGCCGTCCAGCGCATAGGTCCATGCGTGGTACGGACAAACGAACGAGTTCGCCGTTCCCTGGCGATGGGTGCACACTTCCGCCCCTCGGTGACGGCATACATTCAGCAACGCGTGCAGGCGGCCAGCTTGGTCCCGCACCACGATTACTCGGTCGCGGTCGACGTCGATTACAAAAAAATTGCCGGGCTCCGTCGCTTGGCTGACGTGTCCCGCGCATACCCAGTGCCGCTGGAAAATGCAGGCGAGATCCTGCGCGTAAATCAGCGGATCATGGTAGAATGCGCGCTCGAGGCCGTAACCCGGCCGCCTTGCAGCGAGCAGCGATCCCAGCGCAGTCGGCTTTGGTAACCGCCAAGACTCCGCAGTCATGCCTGATATCCCGATAGCCATCTTGATCATGCAGCAGCCCATGCCAGACTGCAACGCAGCCGCTCCATCTCATCCGGAGGTCCCCGTGTCCGTCACCACGTTCCGTCCAGTGCGCGACTCGCGGGAGTGGCAACTGCGCACCGAGCTCGCGGCAGCATTCCGCCTCTCGGTACTCAATGGCTGGCACGAAGCCGTCGCCAACCATTTCAGCGTCGCCACCGACGAGGAGGGCAGCCGGTTCCTGATCAACCCGCGCTGGATGCATTTTTCTCGTATCCGGGCTTCGGACCTGCTGCACCTCGATTCGCACGACAAAACGATGTTGGAGCGCCCCGAGGCGCCGGACCCGTCGGCTTGGTTTATCCACAGCCGCATTCACGCGCTGCTGCCGCAAGCACGCTGCATATTGCACCTGCATCCGCCATACGGGACCGCGCTCGCCACCCTGGCGAACCCGGAGATTCTGCCGATCGACCAGAACACCGCCCGCTATTTCCGTCGCGTGGCGATCGACCGCGAGTACGGTGGCATCGCCGATCATCAGGCCGAGGGCGAGCGGCTAGCCCGCGCGTTGGGCGACAAGCAGCGGCTGATCATGGGTAATCATGGCATTCTGGTCGTGGCCCCGACCGTGGCCGAGGCGTTCGACGATTTCTACTACCTCGAACGCGCCTGCCGGACGCTCATGCTGGCATACGGTTCCGGCCAAAAGCTGGCAGTGCTGCCGGACGAAGTGGCGGAGGCGACCGCCCGGGGCTGGGAGGCTTACGGCGATGCCGCCGCACTGCATTTCGCGGAGGTGCGTCGGCTGCTCGACAGAAGCGGTGAAAATTATGCCGATTGACCACCGCCCTTAGACCCCCTAGCCCCGCGGCTTCGGCTCAGCCGCAGGGCCGTCTGCAACAGCCACTGCCGGTCGGCCTCGTCGCACTCCCGATAGAGCCGTAGCAGCGCCAACTCAGAGCCGTGTTCCGCCTGCGCGTCTGCCTGCGGTTCGCCATTAACGATATGGCCGATCGACACGCCCAAGGCTGAGGCGATCCGGGCCAGGTTGCCTCGGATCTGGCCGGCACGGTCCGTCTCCCATTGCGCCACGGCGCTCCGGGTTACCCCGACTGACCGGGCCAAGTCGGCCTGAGTCATGCCCCGCTCCAGCCGTGCCGTCCGGATACGCGAACCCGCGCCTTCATCATCCATCTCCTCCATTTAAGTCAGATTGGCTAACCCTTCAAGGTGAAATTCTCTTGACAAGCTGCAGTTAGCAATACTAACTAGCTCGGGTCACACTGTAAAGGGAGTGCACCATGGACGCATGGGCGGGCGAGAATTCCGAGCAACGGAACGGCAATCCAGGACGGGGGCCGCTGCCGCCCGGAGATCCTGCTTCATGGTCGCTACTGGTGGCGGGAACTGTGTTGGAGGGCCTGCCGTGGCCAGGCTGGGGTGCGAGCGGATGGGACTCGCCCGCCGAGGAGGGGGGCGAATGAACAAACCGATCTGCGCAGCGGTTCGTGCCGCCTCGGTGCCCGACGCTGATGCCGACTGGGTCGTCGCCCGCCTGGAAGAGGCCGGCCGCACACTGATGTGCCTGCCGAATACAGGACCTTCGACACGGCTTCGCTCCTCCTCTCTCGAAGTGCTGCGAGCCGCCTGCGAACTGGAGGACGCAGCTCCGGGCAAGCGGCTGCGATTGCCGGTCCCCTCCGCGACGCGGATCGGGGCGATGGACGAAGCCTGGGGATGGCTCGGGTTAATCCCGAACGACCGCTACGTCCTGCGCCGCATCGTAGGTGCCCGGGCCCTGATCGACCCGAGGACGGATCGGCACCTATTCAGCTGGCGCCGCCTCGGCGGCCTCCTCTCCGCCGACCACCGGGCCGTACAGCGCTGGCACGGCGAGGGGATCGGCTGGATCCTGGTTGGCCTGTCCCGAGCCGCACTGGCAGGGCGGCAGAAGCTGGCGCAAGATGCGCGAGCCTAACCGGGCGACAATTTTGGGGAAGCGTCGGAGGATGGAGCCAGGAGACGACGCGGAGGGGATAAGGACGGTGCGGGTGGAGGAGCTGGCCCGCACCAGTCTCTCGGTGCTGCGACGCGCCGCCATCGAGTATCGAAGGCGGAACGGCGAATGGCAGAACCTATACCGGGAGACCTACGACCGCGGGAACGGCGCCGCAATCCTGCTATATGATCCCGCGCGGGACTGCGTGCTGCTAGTACGCCAGTTTCGCTATCCCGTTTACGTCAATGCACCGAACACGTACAGGAGCGAGCGCGGCCAGCTGGTCGAGGTCCCGGCCGGGCTGCTGAACGACCACGAGTTGGAAGGGCTGACGGCGGAGGAGGCGATCCGTGCCGAGGCGGAGCAGGAGGCGGGGGTCACTGTGGCCAGCCCACGGAAAATCCTGGACGCTTTCATGAGCCCAGGCAGCGTCACCGAGCGGGTGGCGTTTTTCGTCGCTATCTACAATGCGTCCGATCGCACCGGAGTTGGCGGCGGGCTGGCCCAGGAAGGCGAAGACATTTTTATCCTAGAGCCGACGCTCGACGAGGCGCTGGCTATGATTGACCAGGGCGAGATCATGGACGCCAAAACTATCATTCTGCTCTACTGGGCGAGTCTGCATCGTGCCGACCTCGTGCGGAGCATTGCCGTTCCGGCTAACGGCTAAGCGTGCGTGCTGACCGGTGCCAAAACGCACGCCATAAGATTGAGAACTCGCTCCGGACGTACCCGTTTGGACCTACGGTTAAGGCGACCCGCTCCTGGTTTCGCCAAGGAATAGGTCGATTTGAACCTTCATCGCCCGCGGATTAGAGCGGCTCGAGCGACACCGTTGCAATGCCCCGGGAAAGGATGCCGAGCGCCTGCGCCGCACCTCGGCTCAGGTCGATGATGCGTCGCCGAGTGCCCGGGCGGTCCGTAATGGTAACGATCACCTCCCGGTCGCTGCCGATTAGGCACACGCGTACCTGGCTCCCGAACGGCAGGCTCGCATGCGCCGCGGTGAGCTTGGTTTCGTCGTAGCGCCCACCGTCGCTCGTCATGTGGCCCTGCCAGCGCGGCCCGCCATACCAACTGGCAAGGCCGACCTGTGCCGGGCGGCCGTTCGGCGAATAGGCCAGCGGTATCGGCATGGCCGATGTGGCCGCGATCGGCCGCCCGTCTGGTCCCCGCGGCGTGTCATAGGCGAGCCCGTCGTCGAAAGGCACAGGCAGGCTGGTGCCCTCGCGGCGGCCCATTCGGAATGCAGCATGCTGCATTTGTCCCCTGACCCTGCGGGTGGCCGATATGCCTCCGATCTTGCTCCGCTTGGCGCGGACCGTCGGCGTACCCTGCGAGCCATCCCGGATGGTCGCTTCTGCGCGATGCGGGGCGACGAGCACGGAGGTTGCGGCGGGGCAGGCCAGGATCAAAGCCAGCGTCGCACGAGCGATCATCGCTTTTTCCTCTCCAGGTTGGGCGCCCCGATTGCGTCCGTGGACGGGACGCCGGGGCAAAAGATCTACCCCCCGCGAATGAAAAAACCGGGGGTCCTGCATAAGGCCCAAGTCGGTCCCCAAGATCAACCCAGAATCGCCGAACCGTTTACTAGACTAGGAGAGGCGTTCCCTGCCGTCGCGCAATCGAACAGAACAGTTTCCCAATGCAGAGCGGGAACATTCATCAGCAACGATCGAACGATGTTCTCAAAGCATACGCAGCATTGCGGCGACAGTGTGTCGGCATTTGACTTCAAGCTTCACACAATGGGGGTAAAACTATTGGTTTCCCTCATTTCCCACCAATTCATCCCCCGCTCCGGCTTGACGAAAATAAAATTCAGCGGGCAGGACGATTTTCCTTGACCGGGCTGCCCAGTTTAAGGTAAGTCTTCACCCATGATCGGCGGCGTGCGGGCAGACAGCTCGCAGCCGCCGTTTTCGTCAAAATCGGGAGCCTGCTTGGCGGTGCCGTCACCCAAGCGCTGGCAGCCCGACGGTGCCGATACGGCGACATCTGGCTTGCGTCTCGAGGAATGGGCCGGCTTGGCATTGGCGCCGATGCAGCCGGCGGTGCATCATCGACTGCTACTGAACGAGCTGCGGCGCCTCGCGGATCAGGAGAGCGACCGCCTGCTGGTCGTCATGCCGCCCGGCAGTGCGAAATCCACCTATTGTAGCGTCCTGCTACCGGGGTGGTGGCTGCACCGCCATCGCGGCCACAGCATTATCGCGGCGTGCCACACGGAGTCCCTGGTCCGGTCTTTTGGGCGACGCGCCCGTATGTTGGTGCAAGAGCACGCCGAGACTCTCGGCGTGGCACTGGCCCGCGACGAGCGGGCCGCGGGAAACTGGAGCCTGCAGGACGGCGGGAGTTATTTTGGCGCGGGCGTTCGTGGCCCCATTGTCGGGCGCCGCGCCGACCTCGTGCTGATCGACGACCCTGTGAAGGGCCACCTTGAGGCCGACAGCGCCGGCGCCCGCGAGAGCTTGTGGCAGTGGTATCAGTCCGACCTCGTCCCTCGGCTGAAGCCGGGCGGGCGGATCGTGCTGGTCATGACGCGCTGGCATGAAGACGATCTGGGCGGTCGGCTGCTGGCCGGCGGCGAGAACTGGACCGTCCTGCGCCTTCCGGCGCTGGCCGAGGACGACGACCCGCTCGGCCGGGTGCCGGGCGCGCCGTTGTGGCCGGAATTGGAAGACGCGGCATTGCTCGCACGCAAGCGCCGGGACATGGGCGAGCGGAGGTGGCACGCGCTGTTCCAGCAGCAGCCCCGCCCGGATGCCGGGACGCTGTTTCGCCCCGAACGGATCACCCTTTCGGACGAGCCGCCGCCGCCGTGCCCCTCCGTGCGCGCCTGGGATCTCGCCGCCACTGAAGCAGGCGAGGGTGGCGACCCGGATTGGACCGTGGGCCTGAAACTCGGGCGCGTTGCGGGCGGCCTCTGCGTGCTTGACGTGGTTCGCTTTCGCGGCGGGCCGCTAGCCGTGGAGCAGGCGATTTTGGCCACCGCCGCGGCGGATGGTCGTCAGGTGCGGATCGGCTTGCCTCAGGATCCCGGGCAGGCCGGCAAGCAGCAGGTGGCCCATCTGCGCCGCCGGCTCGCCGGATATCACGTCAGCGCCAGTCCGGAGAGCGGCAGCAAAATTCTGCGTGCCGGACCGGTCAGCGCGCAGGTGGAGGCGGGTGTCATGAGCGCCGTGCGGGCGGAGTGGACGGCGGATCTGCTCAACGAGCTGCGCGATTTTCCGCACGGCCGCAAGGACGACCAAGTCGACGCACTCGCCCGCGCTTTTGCGCTCGTGGAAGAGCCCGGCAGCGAAGCGCGGCGGCTGCGGGTCGACTTGTTGGGCCGTTAGCGGAAGGACCGTCACCGACCGTCCTCCCAAGGTAGCACCCCCTGTCCCCGCTTGGAGGGAGAGGGCTGGGATGAGGCTCCGACGGGAACCGCCGATAATCCTAAAGGACGCCGAATGTTCGAGACGATCTGCGCACAAATCGGCAGCGACGCCGATTACGATGACCGCGTGCGCCGCCTGGACATCTTGCAGCGCGTGCTCGAAGGACGGCTCTACGACGTGCTGCCGTACGAGTTCCACGAGGAGCGCGGCGCCGGCGGCGAGTACATTCCGCTACGTCAGCGCCGCCCCAGCGTGCGCTATCCCCTGGCGCGCATCGTGGTGGATGACTCCGTAAGCCTGCTATTCGGTGACGGTCACTTTCCCGGCGCTGGACTCTCCCGACCCACGCGCGCGCAGCGTGCTGGGCGACGTGGCGCGAGAGTCCGGCCTGAACGGCGTGATGCTGGAGGCGGCGCGCGCCGGCAGCGTGGGCAGCGTCGCGATCTGGATGCGCGTGCTGCGCGGCCGTGTCTTCTTCAAGGTCGTCGATACGAAGTTCCTGACCCCGGAATGGGACCCGCAACAGCCCGATCGGCTGCTGCGCATCACAGAACGTTACAAAGTCGCTGGCCGGGTGCTCGCGGCGCGCGGCTACGACGATTGCGAGCCGCAGGGTTTTTACTGGTTCGTACGCCAGTGGGACGACGATGCGGAAAACTGGTACATACCGGTGCCGACCGGAGATGCACGGCTGCCGCCCGAACTCGACGAGGCGCGCAGCGTGCGCCACGGCCTCGGCTTCGTGCCGATCGCCTGGATCCGCAATTTGCCGGGCGGACCGAACGGAATCGGCGACGATGTCGACGGCGCGCTGCACCTTTGCGCCCGCCGTCGAGACGAGCATCGAAATCGACTATCAGTTGTCGCAGGCCGGGCGCGGTCTGAAATATTCGTCCGATCCGCTGCTTCTAGTGCGTGAGCCGGCCGCGCCGGATGGCGATTTCATTCGCGGCGGCGGCAATGCGCTGGTTGTGGGTCAGGGCGGCGACGCCAAGCTGTTGGAAATTGGTGGCACCGCGGCGCAGGCGGTCATCGAATACGTCCGCGCCCTGCGCGAGTTCGCGCTGGAAGGCGTACACGGCAACCGCGCCAGCGCCGAACGACTCTCCGCTGCCCAAAGCGGTCGCGCGCTGGAATTGATGAACCAAGGTTTGATCTGGCTCGCTGACCGATTGCGCGTCAGCTACGGGGCGGCCCTCGTGCAGCTGGCCGGCATGGTCGTGCGCGCCTCGAGCGTGTTTCCGCTGAAAGTGTTGGGCGAGACGATTGAGCCGCTCGATCCGACAGCCCGCCTCAGCCTTATGTGGCCGCGCCTGGTGACGCCTACTGCGCCGGATCTTGCCAACGACGCGCAAACTCTGGCGACGCTCACACAGGCCGGTCTGCTCAGCCGCGAGACGGCGGTGAAATCGCTGGCCGACATCTACGACATCCAGGACGTGCCGGACGAGCTGGCGCGGATCAGCCCGCAGGAGAGCCCATGAGCGACGAGACGACGCCCGACGACAGAGTGGCGGCGTTGGAACGCCAGCTGGCGGACATGCAGGCGGTGCATCGAACGGCTCTGGTTCGTACCGGCCTGCGTGCCGAGGCGATGCGTGCCGGCATGGTGGATTTGGACGGGCTGAAACTGCTCGATGCCGGCGACCTCGCGCTGGACGAGCATGGCGATGTCGTCGGCGCGCCCGCGCTGATGGCCCAGCTCAAGCGCGCGAAACCCTGGCTGTTCCGCCTTTCGGGCGCTTCGTCGGTTCCTCTTCCAGTGCCGCCAGCGCTCCCCCGGCGCAGCCGCCGAAACCGCGCCGTGCCACGGACATGACGTACGAGGAATGGCGGACGGCGCGCACCGAGCTGCTGCGCCGCCTCTGACCCTAAACGGACAGGAACACTAGCATGGGTATCCAGAACTTTCCTCCGAGCCTGCAAGCGATCATTCAACAGGGCTTTCTGGAGCGCGAGTTCCAGCACGCGCTCCAGTCGCGCCTCGGCTACCGTGCCGTGGCCGATCGCGAGAAATTCGCCATGGGCATCGGCGAGACGCTGACCAAGACGCGCGCCGGCCTGAAGCCAAGCATCACCACCCCGCTGGCACCCGCAACCAATACCAACCTCGATAACGGCCTGACTCCGACCAATTTCGCAATCGAGCAGTACACGATCACCATCAATCACTATGCGGCGACTACCGACCTCAACATGGTGACCAACCGGGTCGGCATCGCCGACCAGTTCCTGCTAAACGCCGCCATCAACGGCGAACAGGCCGCCCGCAGCCTGGACGAACTTGCCCGCAACGCCCTGTTCAACGCCTATTTCGGCGGCAACACGCGTGTGCGCATTACGCTCGGCGCCGCCGGTCCCGCGGTTGCGGTGGACGATGTGCGTGGCTTCCAGACGGTGTTCGTCAATGGCGTGCAGGTGCCGGTGAGCGGCACCAGTTCGCTTCAGGTATCGGTGGGATTGAATGATTACACGCTCATCGGCGTCAGCACCGACGCGACGAACAGTTCGGCCGCACCGAACGGCGTCAGCGGCGTGCTAACCTTTTCCGGCAGTGTCAGCGTCGGCGACGGCACCGCCGGCAACACAGTCACCGCGGTAAACGCCAGCATCATCGTGCGGCCCAACGGCCGAACCAATACCGATCAGATCCAGAACGGCGACATTCTGGACATGGCGAGCCTACTGAACGCGGTGGCGACCTTGCGGCTGAACGCCGTGCCGGAGATCAACGGCGCCTACAACTGCTATCTCGACCCCATCAGCTCGCGCCAGCTGTTCTCGGACGAGGCGTTCCGCCAGCTGTTCACCGGTGCGACGAGCGCCAACCAGGTGTTCAAGCGCGGCATGGTCAACGACTTCCTGGGGCTTCGCTTCATCCCCACCACCGAAGCTTTCGTCCAGCCGAAGTTGAACGCTAACGACGCGTTGGTTCGCCGACCGATCGTCTGCGGCAAGGGCGCGCTGATCGAGGGCGACTTCGCCGGCATGGCCGCCGAGGATGTGCGCCCGGCTGATAGCATCGTCACCGTGGTCGACGATGTGTGCATGGTGACGCGCGAGCCGATCGACCGCCTGCAGCAGATCATTGCGCAAAGCTGGTACTGGATCGGCGGCTTCTGCGTACCGAGCGACGTGACTACGACGCCCCAGGTCGTGCCCACCGCGACCAACAGCACCTTCAAGCGCGCCGTCATGATTGAGCACCAGGGGTGATCCCGACCGGCTGATCCGCAAGCCGGTTCCACGACACGGGGCGCAGAGATGGCATTCCTGGAAAATCAGCTTGTCGATATCAGGCGCTTCTGTGGCTACCCGGTGTACGGTGTCGGTGCGACCGGGTTCCAGGGTTGGCGATTTTTCCAGGCCGAGGGTTTGCTGGAATACCGTATGCAAAACCTGGCCCCTGCGGAAGAAGCGGTGGTGCTGACCTACCTGACGCAGCTCTATTCGCTCGAGGCGAACGTGACGGGAGTGGCGGACCGCCTCGATACTGCAAAGGCTTCGGTTTGGACCCGTAACCCGCAGGAACTGCGCGAGCGGGCTTGGCTGTTTGACGATTGGCGCCGGCGCCTGTGTGGTTTCATGGGAGTGCCGCCGGGGCCGGCCTTGGGCGATGGCAACCTCACGTTGGTTGTGTGATGAATTTCGATCGCATCGACGACATGATCCAGCGCGGGCGCGGGTTGGCCGCCATCGCCATCGGCGAATGGCACGACCTGCACCGTCCCAAGGGTCACGCGTCACCGCTGCAGGGTGGGACCACCATCATGCGGATGCCGGCCCTGTTCACGCCCAGCGAGGGCCGGGCCGCCTCCTATGGCCATCCGCTATTCGAAGCCACCGTCGACGCCGCCTACACCCAGCCGGGGGACTATCTGGTCGGGCCGACCTACACGTGGTTCGTCGCCAGCCAGCCCCCGTTGCTGCCGGTCGTTTGCGTGAAGGCGACGCGAACTGTCAGTGTCAGCCGTGCCGGCGCAATGGACGGTGTCGGACTCGGTGGCTATGGCGGCCTGCAGCGGCAACTTGCGACACCCCTGTTGACGAACTGGCCGGCCAGCCTTGTGTCGCACGGCTTCGGCATGGATCGCGTCGATCTTCCCGGCGACGCGAAGCTGGGCGGTTGGATCGTGCTGCTGCCGATTTTGCCGTGCAGCATCGTGCTGCGCACGGGGGATCTCGTGACCGACGATCTGGGTCGCGCCGGCGTGGTTTCATGGGCAGAACTGTCCGACCTCGGATGGCGGCTGTTCGTGCGCCAGGCAGCGACCTGATGGCGGATCAGAGCGACGTCGAACAGGTTTTGGCCGCTATCGCTTCGGGTCTGCTCTACCCCGAGGGCCCCTCCGGCCAAAGCGCGGTAGGTGTTCCCTGCCGCATCTATCGCGGCTGGCCCAATGCGGCGAGTCTCGATGCGGATCTGCTGGCCGGTCGGGTGAACGTCACCGTCGCGGGCGACCCTCGCGGGCAGCGGACCACGACTCGCTATCCCGACATATGGCAATCATTGCGGCCGGTCCCGGTCAGCCTGTCCGTCACGGTTATAGGCGATACAGCGACGTTTTCGGGACTGGCGAGCCCGGGGCAGATCGCGGGACTGCTGGCGGGCCAGGTGGCCGCGGTACACCGGACGGTTTTTGGCGACACCCCCGAAAGCGTGGCCGCGGCATTGGGCGGAGCGCTCGCACGTGTACCCGGACCACTTTCGACGACCGCCGTAGAGGACACGATGGTGATCGTGCCGGCCGCAGCGGAGTTGGTCGCGCGCATCGTTGCGGACCAGCCAAGCATCCGCGAGACGCAGGCGGCAGCTGCAGGCTTTCAGAATCGTGTGCTGGTGCCCAACTCCGGCACTCCGCGACCTGGTAGCAAGTGCCATCGACACCGCGATGGCGACCTACGACTTTCTCGGCCTGCCAGACGGCATGGCGGGCCGGGTGCGTTTTCTGTCCTCGACTGCGAGCGACCGTGCGCAGGACGCGGCAGTGTATCGCCGCGACCTGGTCTATACCGTGGATTATGCAACGACCCTCAGCGCCAACCTGCCACGCCTGCTGTTCGAGGACACGCGCGTCTTCGGCGACGGCGTCCTCATCAAAACCCTCCTGAGCTGAACGGAGACTTCATGAGTATCAAGCTGGTGGTCGTGCGCGCCTTCGGTTCGCACGCTCGGGGCGACGTGATCGAGGATGAAGCAGAAATCGATCGCGTGCTGAGCAGCGAGCACGCGACCTGCGTCGTGCGTGTGCTTGCCAAGACCAAGGAGGCCTGAGCGATGCCGATTGTGCAACAGGGCAGCATCAACACCACGGCGCTGGTGGTGCCCGATCTGTACGTCCAGATCGTGCCGCCGCAGACGCTTTTGCTTAACGGCGTGCCCACCAACGTGATTGGTATGGTCGGCACAGCGAGCTGGGGGCCGATCGGGCAGCCGGTCATCATTGCGACCATGGCGGACTACGCCCAGAATTTCGGCGCGGTGAACGCGCGAAAATTCGACATGGGAACGGCCGTGGCCTGCGCTATCCAGCAGGGTGCAAGCGACTTCCGCTGCGTGCGCGTCAGCGACGGCACCGATACCGCGGCGAGCCTGAAACTACCCGGGACCAACGTGGTGCTGACCGCCCTCTATACAGGGACGCTCGGCAACCAGATCGGGGTCACCCTGTCCAGCGGCGCTATGGCCGGTAGCTGGCGCCTGACGGTGGGTTTGCCCGGATTGCCGCCGGAAGTGTACGATAATATCCAGGGCAGCGGTCTCGCATTCTGGAACAATCTGGCCAGCGCCGTGAATCTCGGCCAGGGACCGCAGCGCGGGCCCTCCAAACTGATCGTGGTCAACCCTGGCGGCACCACGGCCGCACCGCTAGCACAGATTGCCAATTTTTCGACCGGCACAGCGGCCAGCGACGGTGCTCACAGTGTGACCGCGGCCACGCTGGTCGGCGTGGACGTGCCGCCGCGGCGAGGTATGTATGCTCTGCGCAGCCAGGGCTGCAGCATCGGTGTGCTGGCCGATACCGACGACCCGACGCAGTGGTCCACGCAGGCGCAGTTCGGCTTGTCCGAGGGTCTTTACATGATCCTGACCGGGCCGGCGGGCGACACGATCGAGAACGCGGTCGCCACCAAGCAGAGCGCCGGCCTGGATACGCTATGCCGCAAAGCTGATGTTCGGCGACTGGATCTGGTGGAACGACCAAGTGAACGGGACCACGCGGGTGGTGAGCCCGCAGGGTTTTGTCGCCGGGCGACTGGGCAATCTCTCGCCCGAGCAAAGCAGCCTCAACAAGCCGCTGTACAGCGTAGTTGGCAGCCAGCTCTCCGGCCAGCCGGGTACCGGCCAGGCGACCACCTATTCGGCCGCCGAGCTCGCCGTACTGTTCCAGGCCGGGATCGACGTGATCGCGAATCCGCAGCCGGGCGGCTCCTTCTGGGGCGTGCGCGGCGGCTTCAATACCAGCAGCAACACCGCGGTGGATGGCGACAACTACACGCGGATGACCAACTACATCGCCGCCACGCTGGCCGCCGGCATGGGCCAATACGTAGGCCAAGTCATCAACGCCGACCTGTTCCGTCGCATCCGCGCCACACAGTTATCGTTTTTGCAGGCAATGCTAGGGCAAGGTCTGCTCGGCAGTACCAACGGCAGCCTGCCGTTCACCGTCGTCTGCGACATCTCCAACAACCCGCCCACTCGCACTGCACTCGGCTACGTACAGTCGGATGCGCAGGTGCAATACCAGGCCATCAACGAAATGTTTATCGTCAACATGGAAGGCGGCCAGACCGTGTTGGTGCAAACGCAAACTCTGCCCAACACGCCGGGCGCGCTTTCGGCTTGAGGAGGATAAGAAATGTCTGGAACGACGAATGCCTTCTCGGTCGGCCGGGACACCCAGCTCGTGATCATCGGACCTCTTGGGCGGGTGGATCTCACCCACGTGACCGGTTTTGAAGCGCGCCAGCTCACCGCTCCGGTGCGGGTCGACCGCATCGACGGGGTGCAGCTCGCGGCCGAACTGCCAAAAGGGTGGGACGGCAGTTTCGAGCTGGAGCGCGGATCGCCAGTGGTCGAGAATTTTATCGCCCAGCTAGAAGCACAGTATTACGCCGGTGCCGCGTTGACCCATTCGACGGTGTATCAGTACATCAGCGAAGTCGACGGCAGCACCAGCACGTACCAGTTTCAGAACGTCGTCTTCAAGCTGGCCAGCTCCGGCGCTTGGCGCGGAGATGCCAGCGTGAAGCAGCGCCTCGAGTTCTTTGCTGCCCAGCGCGCGAGCGTTTGATGGACACACCTTCGGCACGGATCATCGCCGGGGCGCAGGCTGCCCACGAGGCCACCGACGCACTCGGGCGGCGCCTCGCGCTGCGGCGCCTTGGCGCGCTGGATCGGCTGCGGCTGTTCAAGGCGGCCGGAGCCACATTGGCAAGCAACCCGGGCTGGATGGGTCTTGCCACGCTGGTGTTCAGCGTCACTGCCATCGACGACGTCCCGGTCCCGCAACCCAGCTCCGAGGCGCAGATCGAGGCGTTGGTCGGCCGGTTGGGAGACCAGGGGCTTGCCGCCATCTCCGCTGCCCTCGGCAGCGGTGCCAAGGCATCCTTGGCCGACGCAAAAAACTGATCCGGCACCCCGACCTAGTGGATAGCCTGTTCCTGGTGCGGAACGGGGTGCCGTTTGATGTCGCCTTCTCGTTGCCGCCAGATGAGCGCGCAGCCTGGGTTATTGCACTCGGGACACTCGATGGCCGGATCTTCAATTTTGTGAGCATGGGGTGGGAGGAACGGAAGTGAGCGACACCGCGTCACCCGTTTCCCAATTACCCGGTCCTATGGACGATCCTGCCGCGATCGGTTTCGCCCTGCTGACTGTCGGGGTGGAGGAGGCGATCGCGGCCGCTGCCAGCGAGATCGCCGCACTGGGCCGTAGCCTGCAGCAGGGCTTTTCCGGCGGGCAGGCGGCCCCCTCGTCCACGCCAGCCTCGGCGATCCGGCCTGGAACCGCGCAGGAAACGGCCGCTCCGACCAACGCAGCGGTGGATCGTGTCGCTGAACTGCCTGATATGCCGGACCGGATGGCGCCGGCGTCGATCCAGCCTTTCGCGCCGCTCGTCACTTCCCCCCCTCGCCAGGGGTCGCCCTCGGTTGTCTCGCTGCCCGTTGCGTCCACTCAAGCTGACTCGCCGCCGTCCGGTGCCGCGCTGTCCATCGCGCCCGCAGGGATCGAGCCGCCACCAGTTTCATTGCTGTCCTTTGCGCCCACGCTGAGCGAATCGCCGCCCCCGATCGAATTGTCGGCCGTTGCGACCGCCCGCTCAGTCGCACCGTCCCCCCCAAGCGCGTCCACGGTATCGTCCGGCGCCGACGGCGAGTGCGAGCGACGGGGTGCCGGGACGTGGCCTGGCTCCACGGTCGCACGCCAAGAACCGGTTTCCCTAGCGCCAAGTACAGTCTGCACCAGCTCAGCGGGGCGACTTCACCGATGCCGTTGCATCCGCCGCGAGGATTTTGGCTGGCCTCGTGCCTTCGCCGATGCCGTCGACGCCGCTCGCGCCCGTGGTGCCGCCGAAACAATCTTCTCGACCCGACACCGTGATCCCTTCTGCCGATTACCAAGTCGACACTTCCATGGCCCCCGTCAGTAACCCCGCACCGAGCCGGTCCGCTCAAACCGACAAGCCGCCCGCGCCGAGCCAAGCCGCCGGTCCAGGCGCCTCCGGCCACCGAACCGAGCACGGTGCGAGCGCAACTCAGGGCGACATGCTTCTGGACGGTGTGCGCGTCGGCCGCTGGATTTCCGACATGCTGGCACGCGCAGCCGGTGGGCCTGCGCGCGGCACCACCGGGTATGATCCGCGCCTTGGTCCTCGCTGGCCCGGCGCACTTCAGGGCCGGTAACTATGAACCAGCTGATACTCGGCCCAGTTGTGTTTGCCGACTTCGAGGTACCCGGGCGTGTCGTGTTCGGCGGACGGCAGCGCCAGGCCGTGCACCAGCTGCCGGGCGGCCTGCGCGTCATCGACGCGATGGGACGTGACGACTCTCCGATCGCGTGGCGGGGAATTTTCGGCGGCCCCGAAGCCGCCGCCCGGGCACAAGCGCTCGACCTGCTGCGTGCCCAAGGAACCGCGTTGACGCTGAGCTGGGATACGTTCGCGTACGTCGTCATCCTATCCGAGTTCGTCGCCGCGTATGAGCGGCAGAACTGGGTTCCCTATCGCATTGTCTGCACCGTCGTGACGGACGAGACTGCCGTCCTCGTTCAGGCCGCCTTCTCGGTGGTTCAGGGCATGCTCGCCGACCTGTCCACCGCTGGCACCATTGCCGGCCTCGATCTTTCCGGCGCGTCGAGTTCCGTGGCCGCACCCAGCGCCCTGGTCGTGGGCTCCGCAGGCTATGCGGCGGCCGGAACCAGCCTGCAGAGCACCGCAGGCAGCATTTCCGCCAGCCTGGCAGCAGCCGGCGCTAACCTCACTGCGGCCACGGATTTCCCGAGTGCTGCGAGCGCAGCCCGACAATGTGCGCAGCTTGCGGCGGCACAGGGCTATGTGCAGCGCACGCAGGTCAATCTGGCTGCGGCTGGGAGCTGATACGTGAACGAGATCAAGATCGCCGGCGGCAACCTGTTCCAGATCGCCGCCCAGCAGCTCGAAGATGCCACGCAGTGGCTGCGCATCGCGCAGCTGAATGGCTTGACCGATCCGATGCTGTCGGGAGTTCTGACCTTGAAAATCCCGCCGCTGGATCCGAGCGCCGGAGGCGGCATTGCCGATCAGTGACCAAGCGCGGGCACCGCGCCTGCTGGTCCTGGCTGGCGGCGCTCCCGTCATCGGTGCCCAGTCGGCGCACGTGACCAGCACCAGCAACTTCGGCTCAGATCTGTTCGAGGTGAGCGTGGCGCTCTCGGCCGATCCCGCCATGGGCGCCGCGTTCTGGGCCGACACGACCAACATCGGTACTCGATGTGCAGGTGAGCCTGGGGTTCGACTTCATGAGCCTGATAACCGGTTATGTCGATAACGTGACCATCGACCCGCTGCACCAAACAGCCCACATTTCGGGCCGAGACCTTTCCTCGGGGCTGATCGAAGCGCGAACCCACGAAACCTTTGCCAACCGGACGTCCAGTGATATCGCCACGCTGCTAGCGGGACGGCACGGATTGGGCGCGAATGTGCAGCAGACCACGACCCCAGTGGGCCGCTACTGGCAGCTCGAGCATGATCGCATCACGCTCGACCAGTTCAGCCGGGCGACAACCGAATGGGACTTGCTGGTAGGGTTGGCCGAACGCGAGGGCTTTGACCTTTGGGTGAGCGGCCAGACCCTCAATTTTGTCCCCACACCCACCGCTGTTTCGCCCGATTCGGTGTTGCGCTCGGCCACTACCCTGAACGGACCGCCAAATCTCACTGGGCTGCGCCTTGAGCGATCCCTAACCTTGGCTCAGGTGCTGACCGTGACGGTAAAGAGCTGGAACAGCCGGATGGCGCAGACTTTTGTCCGCAGCGCCACAGCGACGCCATCGGACTCGGCCGGGCGAGCGGCCAAACAGGTACAATTTCGTCTTCCCCGATCTGACCCCTGACGCGGCACAGGAGATGGCGCAGCAAAAACTAGACGAACTGTCTCGCCACGAGCGCATCATCACTGCCGAAATGCCTGGCGAGCTGACGATCAGTGCGCATGCGATGATCGGCCTCGAGGGCACCGGCACTGCTTTTGACCAGAACTATTGGGTCGATGAAGTTCTGCGCTCCCTCGACTGGGCCAGCGGCTTTCGGCAGACGGTGCGAGCTCGCAACATATCACCGGATGTTTCGGTGCATTGATGCAGCGGTTTCTGAACGTGGTCAAGGCCCAGGCGGCGGCGCAGGACGGTGGCGCCGGCCAGCCGCGCTTCGGCGTGGTGACCAGCGTCGATCCTAACCGACCCGCAGCTCGCGTCTCCTTGCAACCGGAGGGCGTGATCACGGGATGGCTGCCGGTGCTCAGTCCCTGGGTGGGGGCAGGCTGGGGGATCGCGAGCCCGCCCAATATTGGCGACCAGGTACTGGTACTGCCCCAGGAGGGCGAAAGTGATCACGGCGTCATTATCGGTCGCGCCTGGAGCGACCAGGCCCGCACGCCCGCAGCACCCGTGGGCGAGCTGTGGATGGTTCATCAGAGCGGCAGTTTCATGAAACTGACGAACGACGGCACGATCCGAATGCAGGGTGACCTGCACGTGAACGGCGATGTGTACGACAGGATCGGCAGCCTGAACCGACTACGCCAGCACTACGACGGACATACGCACGCCGACCCGCAGGGGGGTAACGTATCCATGCCCACCCCGCAGGACTGACGTCCGCAGCCTTGCCCCGGCCCTCTCCCGCAAACGCGAGAGACGGCAGGGTGAAGGTCCCGCGCAGGTCAATACCCGCGTGCTCAGCCTGAGGAGTTTTGGTTGCCCGATATCTGGCACCAGTTCGGTTCCGACTTGCTGGCGAATCCCGCTGGCGATCTGGCGACCGTCGACGGCACGCTGCTGGGCCAGCAGCGCGTTCTACGCCGGTTGCTCACCAATCCAGGGGATTATATCTGGCAACTCGACTACGGCGCCGGCCTTGCGCGGTTCATCGGCCAGCCGGTGGACGTGGCCCGCATCCAGGGCGTGATCCGCAGCCAGATCTTTCTCGAGAGCGCGGTCGCGCGTTCGCCGGAACCGCAGATCACCGTCCAGGCGATGGCAACCGGTGAGGTGTTTGTGACAGTCCTCTACACCGATGCACCCAGCGGCCAGACACGGGTGCTGAGCTTCAGCGTGGAAGGCGCGTGATGCAACTCCCGCTGCAGAATTTTTCAACTCTGGTGAGCAACGCGGCCGCCGCTGTGCAGGGCGCCGCCAGCCAACTGCTCGACCTGACGGTAGGCAGCGCATTGCGCGCGGTGCTAGAGGCTAATGCCAGCATCGCACTTTGGCTGCAGTGGCTGATTGTGCTGGTGCTGCAGACTACGCGCGCGGCGACCAGCACGGGACCCGATCTCGACACCTGGGTGGCGGATTTCTCGCTAGTGCGGTTGCCCCCGGTGACGGCCGCTGGCCAAATTCAATTCTCCCGTTTCGTTGCGACCACTGCCGCGCTGGTACCGGTCGGCACACAGGTTCTGACCGCCGACGGAACACAAACCTTTGCGGTCGTCACGGACACGACCAATCCGGCCTGGCAAGCGTCGCTGAACGGCTACGTTCTGTCGGTAGGCAACCCAACCGTGAGTGTGCCGGTATCAGCCGTCACCGCGGGCAGCGCGGGCAACGTGCAGGCCGGCAGCATCACGCTGATCGCGGCGGCGCTGCCCGGGATCGATACGGTGTCCAATGCGCAGCCAACGGCGGGCGGCGTCGATGCGGAGAGCGACCTTGCATTGCGGGCGCGGTTTCAACTTTTTCTCGCCGCGCTGTCACGCGCCACGCCGCTGGCGGTGGGATCCGCTGTACTCGGAACCCGACAGGGGCTCACCTTCGCAATTGCCGAGAACGTCACGCCGGCAGGAATTCCGTTAATGGGCAGTTTCGTCGTAACGGTCGATGATGGCACCGGGTATCCCGCGCCAGCGACCCTGACTGCGGCGGCCCAGGCGATCGACGCAGTTCGTCCGGTTGGCACCTCCTACGCGGTCGTGCCGCCCACCGTGATCTACGTGTCCGTCACTCTGGTGGTCGTGCCGGTGGCGAACTATACGCACGCCGTGGTAGCGGCCGCGGTCTGGACCGCGCTCGCCGACTATATCGACACGCTGCCAATCGGAGCGACGTTATATTACAGCAGATTGCTGCAGGTCGCCTACGACGCCTCGCCCGGTGTCGCGAACGTGACTGCGCTCCTGGTATCGGGCGGCACGGCCGATACCAGGCCGGGGAGAGGCGGCGTCATAAAAGCCTCAACCATACAGGTGAGCTGATATGACCGGCGATCAGAGCGACATGGCGGCACGGATCAGGGCCGTGCTGCCGGGCCGCTGGTTCCCCGACGTGACGCCGGTTCTCGATGCACTGCTGGCGGGCCTGGGCCAGGTAGCAGCGTGGGCCTATGCCCTGCTCAGCTACGCAAAACTGCAGACCCGCATCGCCACCGCCACGAACGGCTGGCTCGATCTGGTGGCACAAGACTGTTTCGGTACCAGGCTGGTACGCGAACTCGGCGAGAGCGACGCGTCGCTGCGCGCCAGGATTTTCGAGGAACTGCTGCGTTCCCGTGGCACGCGCCCGGCTCTTACCCAGCAGATTCAGGACATCACTGGCAGCATAGGTTGGATTTTTGAACCGTCCCATCCAGCCGATACCGGCTGCTGGGGAGGGTTGCTCAGCTACGCTGGCCCGGGCGCCGCGGGCGCCGGCGGCTGGGGCAATCTGAGCCTGCCGTTCCAAACCTTTGTCGTCGCACACCGGCCGCACAGTGGCGGCGTCCCCACAGTCGCCTGCTACGGCGGCGGCCCCGGGGGCTATGGGGAAGGCGCTATCGAATATGCTGACGCATCAGTGACCGGCGCACCGATGGACGCGCAAATCTTGGCCGCCATTGCAGGCATCATGCCAACCTGCGGCATCGCCTGGACGCGCATCGCTCCGTAGGACCTGCGCACGCGTCGGCCTTTGCGTCCTCCGGCCCAAAACTGCCTCCCGCAACGAGGATTCCATGGACCGTAACATCGTCTACCCAGGCAGCATCCCGCTCGATACCGACCTGCTAGGCACCAACCGCAACGCGATGGCAGCGATCGCGGCGCTCACCGCCGCGACGCTAGGGACCGCGCCGGCTGTCGACGGGCTCGCCGTGGTGCCGTCAGCGGCCGGAGGGTTGGCCGTGGACGTGCATCCTGGTTCGCTGACAGCGCTGTCACCGCTGGACCAGAGCGCCTACGGCTCGCTGCCAGCCGATCTGGCCGACAGCATCGTCAAGACCGGCATCAATCTCAGCCTAGTCAGGTTACCGCTCTCGGCCCCGACGACCAACGGTTGGGCGATCACCTTTTTGATCCAAGGGGCGTTCCAGGAGCAGGACGTGAACCCCATCGTGCTGCCCTACTACAATGCAGCCAATCCCTCGCAGCCGTTCCTTGGGCCGAACAACACCGGTGCGGCCCAGCCGACACAACGCGTGCAGAGCATAGCACTTATGGCGAAAGGCGGCGCTGGCGGTGTGGCAGGAAGCAATCAGGTGCCCGCCCCGGATCCTGGCTGGGTGGGGCTCGCGACCGTTACGATCACGTACGGTCAAGCCGCGGTGAGCGGCGGGAGCATCGTAGCCTGGCCCTACACTCGGTTCATCCCTATCAAGCTGCCAGACCTTCGTCCTGGATTTGCAACAGCCCAGGTGTTTCTTTCAGCGGGCGAGTTCGTGGTGCCTCCGACCGTAACGCGCGTGAAGGTGTCTGCGATCGGCGGCGGCGGTGCGGGCGGGACCCATACTGTGCTGCCGGGTGGCGGCGGAGGTGCGGGCGGCTGGGCAATCGGCTGGTATTCCGGCCTGTTGCCGGGAACCGTCATTCCGGTTGCGGTGGGTGCGGCCGGCTTACCGCCTGCGGTTCCGTGGAACGGAGGTCCAGGCGGGACGACCGCGTTCGGGACGTATATCGCTGCGACCGGGGGCCAGGGTGGCGGGGGCGGTAGTGTTTTGGTCCCCCCGCCGGGCGGCATGGGCGGCCAGGGCTTTGGGGGCCAGATCGTCGCCAACGGCAGCTACGGCGGGGACGGCATTCCCATAGGATCCGTTGGCGGTTTTGGCGGCGGTCCGGGGGGCGGCAGGGGTGCGACGAACTTTGCACCCGGCATCGTCGGACAAGGCCCCGGGGGTGGGGGGGGTGGCGGCGGCTCGAGTCTTCCGAATGGCGGCGGCCAAGGTGCGCCAGGTGGGCAAGGCTGCGCGGGTATTCTGATCGTGGAGGACTAAGACATGCACACCTATGCGCGAATCCTGAACGGCGTGGTGATGGAGCTGTTTTCCACTGCGGCACCGATCGATTCTCTGTTTCCGGCCGGCATCATCTGGGTCGATGTCACCGGCACCCCGAACGTCCAGGTCGGTTGGATTCAGGTTCAAGGTGGCGGCTTTTCGGCGCCAGCGGACCAAACGCCCACAATTCCGCCGGTCACGCTCGCAAGCGTGCA
Organism: uncultured Pseudomonadota bacterium; assembly: GCA_963822705.1. Classification (GTDB taxonomy): domain Bacteria; phylum Pseudomonadota; class Alphaproteobacteria; order Acetobacterales; family Acetobacteraceae; genus CAVRQM01. The sequence goes on along the minus strand of CAWGIX010000001.1, from coordinate 282,783 downwards.
GGCGCAACTCACGGCATTGCAAGCCGAGGTCAATCAGCTCGCCGCCGGCAGCGGCGCCTAAGCGGGGAAGCACAACGTGTCCGGACCTCCTATGGTGACGTACGCCTGGAAGCCGAGCTCAGCCCGCAGCGTCGTGCTCGATGGTTTCCTGCCGCTGCCGCGCGGCGCTGCACTGCCCACGCCACAGCCGCTGACCTGGCCGCCCAAAGACCCGTCCGACGTGCTGGACTACGAGGTCGACGCCACGCAGGCATTGCTCGGCAACGACGGGGACGCGATCACCAGCATTTCCGTAATGGTGCAGCCCCCAAACGAGCTCCTGCCTGGCCAGGTTTTTGCGGACGGGCCGGTTGCGGTGATCTGGTTCTCCAGCGGCGTCCCCGGAACGACTTACGTGGTTCAGGTCACGCTCGGCACCGCCACCGGGCGGGTGATCGGACGCGCAGTCCTGCTCCCGGTGCAGCCGCTGGCATCCCCGCCGGTTCCCGCAGCTACGCCCGGTGCCAGCATTGCCTCAGCACTTACCACTGATGCCGGCGTAGTGGTCGTCGACCAGAACGGCAATCCCATCCTGGTCAGCGGATAAGCACCCGCAGCGTGAACTGCTAGCCGAAGGCCCAAAGAACCTGCGCAGCCGTATCGTTACCTATCGGTAAGGTGCTCCGCGCGGCGTCCCTACCCGGGGCTCCAGTACAATCCGGAGACTCTCATGCCAACTGTTCCACAGTTGCCGCCCGCCAGTTCCGTGTCGCCGACGGATCAGCTGCTGCTTTCGCAAGGTGGCAACAGCGCGTCGGTGACCACGCAGGTACTGCTGGCCAGCACCCAGCCGCAACTGACGCTGGCGCCTGGGGCACTTCTGGGGCGGATCAGCTCCAGTAACGGCGGGCCGGAGCCGGTCGGCATCGGCACCGGCCTGATGCTGACTTAAGGTTCGCTCGCGGCCGACACGACGGTTGTCGCTGTCCTGACCAGCCCAGCATTCAGCGGCCGGCCGACCGCGCCGACCCAGCCCGCCGGGGACAGCTCCCAGGCGCTTGCCACCACGGCATTCGTGGCGGCCAGCGAACCTGTGCTGACCTTCGTGGGCGACGTGGTCGGCTCCGGCACCTCGCCAATCACTCTCGTACTGCCTCCGATCGCCAATCCGGGCATCTACTCCAAGGTCACGGTGAACGGCAAAGGCCAAGTCACTGCCGGCACCGCACTCATAGCTGCGGATATCATCGCAGCACTTGGCTACACGCCCGCGTCGACCAGCGGGCAGAATGCCTTTGCGGGGGCCGATGTATCCGCAGCAGTGGTGTATGCGACCGGCGCCACGGTGCCTCGCAGTCTTGCCTCGGTCGCGGCTGACCACATCAACGTGCTCGCCTACGGCGCGGACCCGACCGGCGGCGGCGACAGCGTCCCCGCCTTCACCACAGCCATGTCCGAAATCCCCAATGGCGGGATCGCGCGCCTATTGGTGCCACGCGGCACGTACCGATTGAGCGGCGCCGTCAATCAGCCGGCGGGCCGTTCGATTACCGTAGAGTTTGACGAGGGCGCGACACTCATCGGACCTGGTTATCTGGGCGTCGATCGCGTAGAGAACCATCAAGGTCCATACCGGCTGACGTCTACCGGTGCAGCTTTCAGTTTCTCGCCGAGCGGCCCCGGTGCCCCTGGCAACCTGCCGTTCGATTTTGAGATTCTCGAGAACACACCGCGAAATTCAGCTTCGGCCCGAGTTGCTTGGGCGCGCACCTATACAAACGTCAATCTCTACTCAAAATATGCCGGCGGCATCGACGTCACCGAGCAGAACATCTCCTTTTGGCCGAACCTTGTCGACAACACCGCGGCACTCGGACACTGGCAGGTCGTATCCGGCGCCACCTACGACGAGGACACTGCATCGCGGGCCGGCCTGAGCGGATCTGCGGCCCATTCCGAATTTGACGTGACCAACAATAGCCCGGAGTTCGGGTGGACTTACCATTCCGGGTACGGAGTTCCAGTCCAGGGCATGGCGATCGATCCCTGGGGCCAAAACGGCACTTATGGCGGCAACATCCTTTTTGCCTACGGTACCGTCGGTGGGTTTGATGGTAATGCCGGCGGCATCAACCAGCGCTGGATCGCCTATCCCGCGGTGTACAGTATCGGCAATCCGCCGAACGTGCCCCAGGGCAGCACGATCATCATTACTATGGACGTGACTGCCAAAGGTGTGGCGGCCCTGAATGGCTCCGGCAACGTAGCCGGGGTCACCGTCACGGCGGGCGGCGGAGCCTATACCTCCGTCCCCATTGTTGCGTTCAGCGGCGGCGGGGGCACGAACGCTGCGGGCACCGCCGTGGTGGTCGGCGGAGCGGTGGTCAGCGTCACCATCACCAATGCCGGTAACGGTTACAGCAGTCCGCCCGTCGTGACGTTCTCGGGCGGCGGAGCGCCATCAGCCACGCCAACCACCGTCACCCTGAACCCGGACGGTCTACACGGCAATCTGGTCTCGGCTGTGGCGGCGATCCGCGGTGCGAACATCCCCCTCGTGAACGCCGCGGTCTCTGTCTGGGGCGGGGAGGTGTCGCATCTGGTCGTGTTCGGGACGGCGCCGGGGGATGTTGGCACCTTGACGCTCAGCGGCACCGCCCTGTCTGCGCTGGGAATTTTGCCGCAGCCTTACACGACCTCACGCAATGACACCGCTGTTGCCTTCGGCGGCGGCGGACCGGTTGCGGTCGGGGATCAGCTGATCATCAACGGCGTTACCATTACGGTGGGCGGTGCCGGCGCGCTGTCCGACGTGGTTGCCGCCGTAACGCAGGCTGCCCTGCCCGGATTGAGCGCCGACATTACCGCGAGCGGCGCATTGGTTCTGACTGCGTGGCTGGTCCAGCAGCCGTGCGGCCTGGTACTGTCGCAGCCGGCCGGCTACACGACCCTGCAAAAACTGCATCTGAATGCAGGGACCATCCTGCCGCCGAACCCGCCAAAAGCATTTGCAAGCGCTCTGGGCGAGATCGGGCCAGCCGCTTGCCATCCCACGGACGCAATCAGTATCGCGGCTACCGACCTGGCCGGAAACTTGTATGGGCCGACCGTGGTGCACCTTAACGGGGGCGCCGGAACCGGCAGCGTAGCCGACGTCGTCGCATCGATCCAGGTCGCCGTTACCGCCGCCGGGTTCGCCAGCAGCGCCACGGCCAAGCTCACCGCGGCACCCGGCGTGGTCACCGCTTTCGCGCATGGCGGCGGCACGGGTGGGGTAGTGATCCGCAACACCGCGGGCGGAACGTTGACGCTCAACAACGTCACCGGCACGCCGCTCGATACACTCGGGATTACGGCCGGAACCTTTCAGCCCGGCGGCTACTCGGCGGCTTCGCAGACCGTGTTCCATGCGGCCATCGACGCGATCGCCGCCCAGGGCCGGGGCATGTTTCTGGGCGGCAGCAGCGGCACGGATCGCACCGTATGGCCGCATGCGCCCGTCGAGTTCCGTGGGAGCTTTTTGCACGGACTGCGAACCGACAAGGCCAGTTTCGGCGACGGCAACGCGTTGCTACTGGGTGCCGGGCAATCAATCGGCTGGGGGGTTGGCGGCCCGACGCTCTCACTGGTCGCCGGAGCCCTCGCCGCGACGGCTCCTGCTGTACTGCCTTCGCTGTCGCTTACCAATCTGCCAGTCAGTCCGATCGGGCTGCCGAGTGGATCTGTTTGGAACAATTCCGGCGTCCTCTCGATTGTCTGAAAGGCGTACCGATGAACAGGATCGTAACGACGGCAGCATTTATACTGCTGAGCGGGACGGCTTTGGCCCAGCCCTTGCCATCGCCCAACTTCGCGAACCCGGCTCCCAACGACTCCTCCAATCAGGCTGCGACGACGGCTTGGGTACGCAGCGTCCTGGGAACCGGCCCGAGTGGGGACGTGTCCGCCAGCACCGTTCTGGTCCCGGGCAGCACGGTCGCGCGTACGTTGGCCGCACGCGCGAGAACGGTCTTTAACGTGCTCGACTACGGGGCGGTCGCCGACGGAACCACCGATATCGGGCCGGTGCTGAATACGATCGCGGCACTGTTGCCGCAGAACACTGCTAACATCGTCTATATACCCGCCGGCAACTACGCCTTGAAGAGTGCTGTCACCTTTAATGGTGTAGCTCCTGTTATCGAAGGTCAGGGATTTACCGCCGGACCAAGCTCGGCGTCCGGAACCTGGATCACCATTTCCGGAGCCGGCTACACCCCTTTTTCAATTCAAAATACGAATGCCCGCGGCACAATCATCAAGGATATCGCCTTCACCGAGGTGCAGCCAGCCGTCACGACCGGTTGGACGCCGACCGCCTACGACTTCGTTTTTCGCGTGCAAGACACGCTCGGGGAAGTCACCTTCGACAATGTGTTGTTCTCCGGCGTGACCAAAGGCATTTATGCTGACAACTCCGGTCGGCTTGATATCAAAGGCGTCTCAGGCCAGTTCTTCACCAACGCAGTCACCATCGACGACTGCTTCGACATACCTCGGATCGAGTCCTTGCATTCGTGGCCGTATTGGTCGAGCAACTCCGCAGTCGAAGCATACGAACAGTCCAATCTGAACGCCGTCGTCCTGAAAAGGGTTGACGGCATCTTTATCGGCGATCTTTTTGCCTTCCTCGGCAACTCGGCGCTCTACCTCACGACCGGGGCGAATGGCGTCACCACGAAGCTGTATGCCAACTCAGTCTATGCCGATCAGGTGAAATACGGCATTTTAGTCGATGCGTCCGGTGCCAACGGCCAATTCGGCAAGGTCACGACCCAGCACAACGACGTAGTGGCGGGCGGCGGCGCAATCGTCACCGGCAGCCGTGGCATGCTGCTCAGCGGCAACACAGACTGGTTTCAAATTAGCCAGTGGCGCACCAACAACGTCAAAGGGCCTGCGATCGACCTGGAGGGCTACAATAACCGCGTCACCGTTAGCGACTTTGCTGCTAATACGTATTGGACCACCGCTCCAGGCGATGGTAATTCCCGCCATTTACGTGGCTGATACGACGTCGGGCGGCAACCCGGCGAATTTCGCCGAAGTGCGCGGCACGCCGTATTTGCAAGGCGTCTTGCCGTTGCGGTTAGTGAATACGCCGACCAACGGCGGACGCTCGACCACGATGGTGGTCAACACCGTCGATGGCGGCAGCGACTCGAACAGCATCCGGGCCTACGACAACACGCCCGGCAATCCGCCCTCCATGGCCGCGATCGGCAGCGACGCCAGCGTCGACTTCCAGGTGCAGGCCAAAAGTGTCACGGGTAGCGTAAAGCTGCAAAGCAACGGCACAACCGTGCTCCGGATCGATGACGCGAGTAACGGAACCGATGACGCACTGTTCCGCAGCGGCAGCGGTATAATGAACATGATTGCCGAGGGGCCGGACGCCAACATCGACTGGTATCTGATCGGAAAGGGCACTACCGGCGGAGTGCGATTGCAGGCGAACGGCCTGACTGCGCTGCGCACCGACAACCCGAACAGCGGTGACAGCAACCTGCTTGTGCGCCCCGGTACTGCTGTCATCAACCTGCTGGCGGAAAGTGCCAGCACAAACGCAGAGATTTATGCCGCCGGCAAGGGCATAGGTGGCGTACGGCTGCAGGCAAACGGGTCCACCGTGCTGCGCGTCGACAATCCGAATGCCATGCCCGACGATATCGATGTTCGTCCAGGCAGCGGCACCGTGGCGCTTATCGCGGAGGGACCGGCCGATCCCAATATCAACATCGTCCTCGATCCGAAGGGTGCGGGCAGTGTGGTGGTACCTACGATGCCCGTGACCGACAACAGCACTAATGCTGCGACCACTGCCTTCGTAAAATCGTTGGGCTACTTGACATCGGCGCCTGTGTCCTCGGTCGCGGGCCGAACGGGCGCCATCACCTTGCAGGTGGCCGACGTTTCGGGTGCGGCGCCGCTCGCCTCACCGATACTTACTGGTGCACCGAAAGCCCCGACGCAAGCGGCAGGCGATACCTCGACCGACATTGCGACGGATGCCTTTGTCGCGGCGGCTATTGTCGCGGGAGATGGCTCCGGCGTTTCGAGCTTTGACGCCCGCACCGGCGCAATCTCGCTGACCGCAGCCGACGTGACCGCGGCGCTGGGGTTCACGCCCTACAACGCCAGCAACCCCAGCCTGTTCATCGCGGCGTCCGGGGCGCCCGTGCAGAGCGTCGCCGGCCGCACCGGGGCGATCACGCTCGGGGTCACGGACATCGCCGGGGCGTCGCCGCTCGCGTCGCCGGCGCTCACCGGATCGCCGACCGCGCCGACCCAGTCGCCCGGCGACAACTCCACCAAGCTCGCCACCGATGCCTTTGTCGCCGCCGCGGTCGCGGCCAGCACGGTCGGCGTGTCCAGCTTCGACACCCGCACCGGCGCAATCTCGCTGACCGCAGCCGACGTGACCACGGCGCTGGGGTTCACGCCCTACAACGCCAGCAACCCCAGCCTGTTCATCGCGGCGTCCGGGGCGCCCGTGCAGAGCGTCGCTGGCCGCACCGGGGCGATCACGCTCGGGGTCACGGACATCGCCGGGGCGTCACCGCTCGCGTCGCCGGCGCTCACCGGATCGCCGACCGCGCCGACCCAGTCGCCCGGCGACAGCTCCACCAAGCTTGCCACCGATGCCTTTGTCACCGCCGCGGTCGCGGCCAGCACGGTCGGTGTGTCGAGCTTTGACACCCGCACCGGCAACATCACCCTGCTTGGTGCCGACATCGCCGGCGCGGGCGGGGCGCTACTGGCTTCGCCGGCGTTGAGCGGCAGCCCCACCGCGCCGACGCCGGCGCTCGGCGACAGCAGTGCCGAAATCGAGACGACGGCCGGTGTCAATTCGCTACTCTCCGGTACTTCGGCGATCACCACCACGGGGCGCGCCACCACTCTATCCGCAAGCCAATATGGCAACGGCTCGCTGCTGTTCAGCGGCGCCCTGACCAGCAACGCCACGATCACGGTACCAAACGCCGGCCGCTGGTTCGTCGAGAACAACACAACTGGCGCCTACACATTGACCCTGACGACGGCCGCCGGCTTCGGCACCGTCGTCTATCAGGGCGTCCCAGCGTTCGTGATCGCGGACGGCACCAACGCGATTTCCGATGAAAGCGCCATCCTGACCGCAGCGCAACTCGCCTCGGTGCTGAACGCGGCCGGGCAGATTACCGCCAACACCGCGACCGCGAGTGCCGCAGCGACCGCCGCGGTGGCCTCGGCTACCGCGGCCGCCAACTCGGTGCTGTCGATCTCGCCCGGTGCCCCGAACGGCGTGCCGATCATGCCCGCCGCCGTGCCCACCAGCGGCGATTGCGCTTCGTGGGGGGCTGGCGGCGTGTTGGCCGATGCCGGCGCCGCATGTGGCACCGGCGGGGGCGGCGGCAGCGGCGTCACCAGCTTCGACACGCGCATCGGGGCCGTTACCCTGGCCAGCGGCGACATCACGGCTGCCGGCGGGGCGTTGCTTGCGTCTCCCGCATTGACCGGCGCGCCGACCGCGCCCACGCAAACCGGCACCGACAACACCACGAAAATTGCGACGGATGCCTTTGTGCAGGCGGCGCTGCCGGTCGCGGCCACCGCCTCGGTGCTGGGCACGGTGGAACCGGACGGCACCACGATCACCAACACCGCGGGCGCGATCAGCGTGTCCTACGGCACATCGGCGAACACCGCGCTGCAGGGCAGCAGCCTCGGCGCCGCGAGCGGGGCGGCCCAACTCACCTCCGGCAGCCGGCTGCTCACCTCGGAAGTGCCGGCGTTCAGCGGCGATGCGTCCAACTCGGCCGGCTCGCTCACGCTCACCTTGGCCACCGTCAACAGCAACACCGGCGCCTGCGGTGATGCGTCGCACGTCGGCCAGGTCACGCTGAACGGCAAGGGGCTGACGACCGCCTGCGCCGCGACCGCGATTTCGCTGACGAACCCGGTCTTTGCCGGCACCGGCTCGATCACCATTCCGCAAGGCACCACCGGGCAGGAGCCGGACAGCGGCAACGCCGGAGAAGTCCGCTGGAACAGCACCACCGGCCGGTACGAGTTCGGCATCGGCGGGTCCTGGATCAACCACGTGCGCCTGTCCGGCGACACCATGACCGGGGCACTGGCGCTGCCCACGCCGAGCGTCGGCGACAACAGCACCAACGCCGCCACCACCGCCTATGCCAACACCTTGGTCGGCGGCAACGCCAGCGTCTCGACCACCGGCGGCAGCACCACCCTGGCCGCCGCCAAATACGGCGCCGGGGTGCTGCTGTTCACGGGAGCACTCACCAGCAACGCCACCATCATCGTGCCGAACACCGGCAAGTGGTTCGCCGAAAACAGCACGTCCGGGGCGTTCACCCTGACGGTCAAAACCTCCGCCGGCACCGGCATCGCCGTGCCGCAGGGCGCGACCGCGCCGCTGGCGGCGGACGGCACCAATGTCGTGCTGGCCACGCTGCCGAGCGGGCAGTTCTCCTACACCACCGCCGGAACCTACACGCTGGTGGTGCCGAGCTGGGCCAAGACGGCCGATGTGCGCCTGGTGTCCAGCGGCAGCACCGGCGGCAACGGCATCACCTGCGCCAGCGGCACCGCCTCCAGCGGCGGCGCGGGCGGCACGCCGGGGGCCGACATCCAGCAGTCCGGCATCGTCGTCACCCCGGCCGATTCCTGGACCATCGTGGTGGGAGCGGCGGCAGCAGCGCCGTCAGCGGCAGGCATGGCCGGCAATGCCGGCAACCAATCTTCCATCACCGGCACGAACACCACTCTCACCGCGTTTGCCCCCGGCGCGCCATCGGGCGGAAGCTGCTCGGTCGCCAGCGCCAGCGGCGGTTCATCGGGAATGCGCGGCGCCGGGGGCAACGCCAGCGGTGCCACGGCCGGCATCGCCGGGTCTGTCGGAGGCATTGCCGGAACCTCCGGGGCTGCTGGCAACAGCATCGTCTATACCGGCATGGCCGCGACCGGCGGCGGTGATGCGCTTGGCGTCGCTGGTACGGCTGGCGGGGCTGCTGCTTTTGGCGGTGGGGGCTGCGGCGCGGGCGGTGGGGTTACATCCGCACCGGCCGCCACAGCCGGCGGCAACGCCTACGTCTGGAACAGCACGTCCACCGTGTCAGGCGGCGCCACGGCGGCTGCCAACGGCAGCAACGGCCACGCAACCACCCTCTATGCCAACGGCGCTGGCGGCGGTGCCAGCGGCGATGCTACGCACGGCGGCGGCAACGGCGGCTCCGGGGTCGGCTATGGCGGGTGCAGCGGCGGCGGCGGGTCCACCGTCACCGGCCAGACGCCCGGCACCGCCCCAGCATCAAATGCCGGCGCTGCGTTCGTGACCTTCCACTCGTGAGCGAGTCCGTCACCGCGGCCCAGCTCGCTGCGCTGCAAGCGGCCTCCGCCTCGCTCACCGCCAACGCCTCGGCGCTGGCGAGCGACGCCGCCGCCCTGAGTGCGCCTACCAATGGCACCGCGCCGCAGATCGCGACGGTGCAGACCGATGCCGGCACGGTCACGTCGGATGCCTCGGCGCTTGCCTCCGCCGTTGCGGCGGTATCGCTGCCCACGATCACCGTGGCCGAGTTCGAGGCGCTAGTAATGCAGTCCGGCACGATCACGGCGGAGGCGATGCAGCTGGCGCTGGATGTGGCGGCGCTCACGCCGGGTTCCGGTGGCACGCCAACCGCAGCCACCGTGGCCAGCCAGGCCAACCCCACCGCCAACTGGATACAGCTTGCCGCCGCGTTCCCGGCGTTGGCGGTGACCCTGACCGGCGGGAGTAGCGCCTATGCGCAACTGTTCCTGTTCGGGGTCGCCGAAGGCAGCGTGCATGCCTTTACGCCCGGCACCCTTCCGAGCCTGACGCCCGCACACGTCGGCACCTATACGGTGCGGATTTTTGCCGATAGCGGTGCCGCCACGCAGATCGGCGAAAGCTGCCCGGTGCAGGTATGGGCCTCGGCCAGCGGTCCAGCCTCGGCCGCGCTGACCATGAACGCGCTGCCGTCGATCACGCAAGGCCAGAATTTTACCATCTCCGGCACCGCGATCACGGCCAACAATTTCGTGATCGTGAACGTCCAGGAGGGCGGGACGGCGTTCCCGTTCATGGCGGCGGTGTCGGGCGGCACATGGTCGCTCACCATGGCCGTGCATCAGACCGGCATCAATTCGTTCACCGTCAGCGATCCGACCTCCGGCACATCTGCCACCCAGACCTTTACCGGCACCGTGGCGGCAGCGACCGCGCCGACGATCGTGTTCGTCGGGTTATCCTGGATCGCTGCTGTCGCAATTCTTCCTGCCGAACGGCTACACGTCGCTGTTCGGCTATGCGCTGCTGTCCACCGCCGGTCGGCTCGCCCTACGCCAGCGGATCGTTCGTCTTCACCAGCACCGGCGGCTTTCCGCTCCAGACTGGCGATACGACCAACCTCTACACGAGCGGCTATCTCACGCCGGGCGACTACACGTTCGCCTGGACCCTTTCCGCAAGCGGTCAGCCCGACGTGACCGGCACGTTCAACGTGCATGTGCCCTTCGTGGTGCCGCCCACCGACGTTGCGTTCATCCCTTACGCGCCGCTGAACTCGGCGCTGCCGCCGGGCACGCCGGTCGGCACACTGTTCTCCTACAATGGCGCCGGACAGACGCCGCAATTCCTGGACGACGAAAACCTGATCGTCGCGATGTATGGGTGCAGCGACCCGGGCGGCCACTTCTTCGCGCTCGATAACGTGCTTTACATCCGGAACAGTTCGCCGCCGAGCGGCAGCTATTCGATCACGATGAACGTCGCCATTCAGTTCTTTGCCGGCATCAATCCGTTCTACAGCCCGCCTTTCAATTACACCAAGGTGCTGAATTTCTCCATCGCTGCGGGCACCACGGTCGCCTCCGGCAACATGACTTTTGCGCCTAACGCGATGACCAACGTGACCGCCGCCGGCACTCTGGTGGGCACTCCGAGCGTGACCGGGCTGAACGCCGCCAACACGCGCTGGAGCCTCTACCCACAGGCCCCGGACGGTTCCGGCAAGCACGATGACGGCAACCGCCTCGCGATCGACCCGGTGACCGCACAGGTCACGAACCTGGCGCTGCTGAGCGCTATCACTGGCAACGAGGTACTGCACGCTGATCGCCAACGACGGCGTGAACGTGTGCGCCAAGACCGTCGCGATCCCGGTCGCCTGGCCCGCCGGGCCGACGCTGAACGTGGGCAGCGGCCAGACCTACGCGACGATCGACGCGGCTCTGCAACAGTACCTCACCGATCCGCTCGGCGTCTACGCCGGGACCACCATCCAGGTGCATCCCGGCACCTACACGGATGACCTGAGCTGCAACACCAACACGCAAGCGAGCTACCTGCGCGGCCCGGTGAAGTTCGTGGGGGTGCTCGACGGCAGCGGCAATCGGCCGCTCATAACCTACAGCGCCTTTCCGTGCCTGATCGTCTACCGCAACGCCAAGGGATGCTTCCTCACCGTTGGCTACGATGCCCACATTGAGAATTTCGAGATTTCCCGCGTCAGGTATGGCTCTGATGCAGATGGATCAAGCAACTACATAGGCGCAGTGCGGCTCGGCGACCGCATCGACCTCCGGAAGACGATGACCAGTTGGCACCTCAAAAACTGTGTGGTGCATGACTGTGATATGGCCGCCATGGGCGGGCAGCGCGGCGATCGGGGCTGGGTCGAGAACTGCGACGTGCGCTATTGCGGCACCGGCCTCGGTTCGTCGCACAACTTCTACATCAACCCCTATTCATACTTCAGGATGGAGGGCTCACTCTCCTACGCCACTTCGCGCGGACATCTGCTTAAGGGCCGCGCGCGTTCCGCTACCGTCCTGAACACCAGCTTCATCAACAGCAACTTCGGCTTCTATAGCGCCTGCGCAGACATCTGCGACGCGCGGCGACTGGGATTTCGTCAACTGCATCTTCTACGGCGGTCCGAACAGTGACCGCGGCGTGTGCATCGACTATGCGGCCGAGGGCGAGGCCACGCATCCGGCGATGCGAAACCGGTGCATCGTTAACGGCGGCGCAATCTACAACCTCGGGCCGACCGACTTCTACCTGCTCGGGCACAACGCGCCGATCGGGGTGCGCGACAACAGCAGCACCAGCCCACCGAACCCGTGGTATCGCAGCTACTACGGGGCGCCGACCTGCTCGCTCAGCGGCGTCGCCATCGCCGGCCTGATGTCGAGCACGCAGCTTTGCGGTCGGCTCGACCTGGACCGAAAGCAGCATGTCTTTCCCGACCTCCGTGCCGCCCTATGCGCTGCCCACGGTCGGCACCGGCACGCACTTCTTGGATACCACGGTCGGTCCCTGCTTCGAGCCCCACAGCGACTACGATGATACGGTCTATTACCCCAACGGGACCGACTGGATCATCCCGCAGCAGTTGCCCGGCAAGACTGACCCGCTCACCATCAGCCACACCGCTTCGATCGGGGCCACAGTCGCCACCGTCTCGGCAAATCCGACCGGCTACGGAACCGGCAACACCGCTTATGGCGCCTACACCTATTCCAAGGTGTACGGCAGCCTTCTTGCGGTCTCGTCGTCCGGCGTCATCACCACGACGGGCTCGCTTTCTGGGCTCGCGAACACCTTCGTTACGGTCGGCATCGATGCCTTCGACGGCACACGGCACAATACGCAATTGTTTACGGTTTGGGTGACGTGATGAAGCGTCTGAGCCTTCTGCTCACGGCCTGCACCGCGCTCGCTCCAGTTGCGCGTGCCGACGTAGTGTCAGATTCTGCCGCCATCACAGCCAACGCGGCAGCTCTGGCCGCGGCGTTGGCGGCGCTGCCTAACCGCTGGCAAGTGCAATGCACGGGCGCCTATGGGACCGACACGCCGGCCATCCAGGCCGCGCTATCGGCCGGCGGCACCATCCGCATTCATGGCGCGTGCGTGACCAACGCAGCGCTGGTCCCTGTGTCAAACTCAGTGATTCTCGGCGACGGTGCGGCGAACCTTGTTGCCTCCGACGCCGCTACCTCGGCCGGCAAACTCAAAACCGTGGCAGCGGTCGGCGCTACGACCTCGATCTCGGCCGACCCGGCCACCATGCACGCCGCGCCGTTCAACATCATTGATCTCACCGGCAGCTCCGGCACGCCGATCGATAATGTCTGGATCCACGGCGTCACCATCAGCGGCAGCTATGCCGAGTCCGGCGGCACCGTGAACGGGCCTGGTATCAGCAGCCACGCGGGCGGGGGTATCAAGGTCGGGCAGTACGGCAGCGATGTCATCGCCGATGCGGTCGAAGTCAAGGATGTCGGCGGCGCCGGGTTTGATGTCCCGAACGGCGGCGTCAGCGGCGGCATCGTCAACAGCGATATACATGGCGTCTGGGGCAACGGCATCTACGGCATCCATTCCAGCTTCGTGTATGCGCTTAACAATTACGTCGCCGATGCCAGCCAGGCTGTGGTGCCGATCTCCGGGCTCACCACTTTTGACGGCATCGATTTCGACCCCTGCACGAATAACGGCGTCGCGGTCGGCAACACCGTCATCGACGACGACATTCTCGGGCTGAACTACACCGGCGGTTGCACGCAGACCGTCTATGTGGCAGCCAACAATTGGATATCGTCGCCGAACATCACGCCCGATCCGGCCGGCAACAACGGCGCCGGCGGCGTCAACGTGTCCGGCCCGGTCGATCAGGTCTATTTCGTGAACAACTACGTGACATTCACAAAACACTACGGCCTGGACGTGGCGGGGGATTTCAACGCACATCCATTTGATCGGCAACACCGTCAACCAGACCACGTTCGGCTCGGTGCGCGTGACGACCACCGGCGACGGCAGCCCGAATGTGGTGGAGATTTATGGCAACGCCGTCGCTGCCGATACTGTGGGCCGCAACGGCCCAGCCTATAATATCGCATCGACCGTGTTGAACGCGCTGTTCGGGCTCGGCACCGGCGTGGTCAATACCGGCACGCCGCAAAGCCTGCCGTCCATCGGCCCGAACTTTCACGAACCATAATCAAAATGCCGGACTTCAGGTCACGAATTTGCAAAGCCTCCGCGACGATGTGGTAGGGCTCAAGCGCGACTTCACGTTCATCAATACCGAGGTTCACTCCCTCGCCGAGAACCTGCGCAACTATGCCGAGACCACGGCCAAGAATTTCGAGCGCCTGTCCAATGAACTGAGCCAGTCAGGCAAGACCAACTGGACGCTGGTCGGCAGCTTTTTGGGCCTGGCCTTCTCGCTGGTAATCGGCTTCTGGTTCATTGTGCAACTGTCGTTTAGCCAGCAGACGGCAACGCAGATCAACCCGCTGCAAGCCAAGCTGGTGGCGGCCGAGGAAGGCCAGAAGAAGCACGACCAGGGGATATCCGATTTGGCGAGATTGACCAACGACACGGATCGCAGCCTGCAAGGCGCGCTGCAGCGGCAGCAGGCTAACACCGCCGTCATCGCCAATCTCAGAGAGCAGACGGAGGCGCACGGCCAGGCAATCGCCGCCAGCTCGCGAGCCGACGAACAGAGTCGCACCGATCGTGCCCAGCTCAATGACCGGGTGCGCAAGACCGAGGAAGAAGTTGCCGCTGACCAGACCGTGTTCCAGTCGCAAATCGCGGAGCTGAACGCCAACCAGCGCGAGATAGAAACGCAGTTCAAGAGCCTTTCGAACATCACCAACCTGGAATTGGCGCACATCCAGCAGTGGATCGCGCAGCTTTGGGAGGCGTCCCATCCAGGGCAGCGATTTCCTGAAAGCACGTTCTACCCGGAGATGTACAACCCGAGCCCGCCAACGGTTGATGGCGGTCCCGTTTTGCGCCGCCGCTGAAACCCAGCCCGATTGATCTTCACCGGCTCGGCCTCGTTCGGGGCCGGTCTACATGCGAGCAATGATGAGCACTTTCGACCAGGCGTTCGACGTCGTGGTTGGCCACGAGGGTGGCTTTGACCGCACCAGCGCGGACCCCGGCAACTGGACCGGCGGGCGCGTCGGCAGCGGTGAGCTGCGCGGCACCAAATACGGCATCTCGGCGGCCGCCTATCCGTCAACCGACATCGCGGACCTGACCATGGCCGATGCCCGCGCGATCTACCAGCGCAACTACTGGAACCGCATCGACGCGGACAGCCTGCCTGCCGCAGTGGCGCTGGTGGTGTTCGACGCCGCGGTCAACAACGGCGCCGTGCGCGCCACGGAATGGCTGCAAGGCGTGGTCGGCGCAGATGTTGACGGGTGGATCGGCGATCACACGATCGCGGCGGTCACCAGCTACGTGGCCGAAAACAGCGTGTCCGCGCTGTGCGCCGAGTTCCTGGCACAGCGGTTCGTGTTCATGGCCGGGCTGGCGACGTGGCCCACATTCGGGCTGGGCTGGGCGCGGCGGCTCACCATGCTGCCGTTCCAGGCCGCGGGTTTCGAAGCGCCTGTTTCCTGAGACACCGGAACTAGTCGTGCCTAGCCGTATCGAATTCCGTCGGGGAAGACGTCGCGGCGCATTATAGCTCCGGCACGGGATGCTGATCGAGTGCTATGGGCGTGGGGACCTAAACATGGCCGTACATTATCCAATTAGGTCTTGTTTCGCAATGGTGCGCATACGGGCCAACATCAATTGCATACGCGGGGGGCAGTCGAGCTGCTGGGGCAACACCTCCTCCGATCATAGAAATGGCGAAACGGCGCGTGGACGCAACCCTGATTTCGCTGCGTTGCCCCGCGTCGCCCCTTATCGTTGTTCTCGCAGATAACGTCAGCGGCGGCCTCGCCTATTGAGAGACCAGACTCGGCTGCGAAAGACAGCTCCCCACAAGATGCAGGAGTATGCTATGATTCCAAAGTTCACGTCCTGGCTGCATCAACCGACCACAATTGCCGGCCTCGCAGGGCTGGTGGCAACCGCAGCCGGGACGATTGCGCACATTCTTACGCACGACACTACACTGGCACTCGGTGCCGCGAGTATCGCGGGGTCGGCCGTCGCTATCGCGATGCCAGATAATTCGGCTGAGCGAACCAGCATCGAGCGGCTGGTCTCCGATTCCGTGACTGCGGTGGTTACCAAGCATATTGCCTCGGCCGTGCCGTTGCTGGCCACCGACGCACTGGCCGCCCTCCAGGCCGCGAACTCGCTCGCAACCACTACGACCGCGGTTGCCGTCGCAAGTACCACGCCCGCCGTCGCGGCCCCCCCAACCACGCCTGAACCCAGAAAGGACAGGCCATGAACCACATCATTCTCGCCCGCCGCGCCCTCTTGGGCGCTACGGTCCTTGCCACGCCGGCTTTGCTGCTGGGCTGCGCGCCCGGCGACATGATACAAACGGTCACTGCCCAATCCGTAACCGATGTCGATCTGATCGCGAACGCGTTGGAGTCCGGACTGCCGGCGCTGCAGATCCTGACGGGCGCAAATCTCACGGCGGTCAGTACCGTTACGGCCGAGATAAAGTCTATCGTCGCGGCGGCAGCCGGATTCGTCCCGACCGTCAGCCAAGCCACGGGACAGAACATCGTCCGGCAGATCAGTACCGATTTCGGCGCGCTCACCCAGGCCCTGTCCGGCACCCCGCTGCCACCGAACGTGCAGACCGTGTTGCTCGCGGTCCAAGCCCTGCTGCCGCTGATCGAGGTGGCCGTGGGCCTCGTTACCGCATCGGTCAAGGCAGGGGTCCAGAATGGCGCTCAGACTGGCGGCATGACGCCCGCCGCGGCGCGCGCGGTGCTGCAGGCGGCTACGGAGCAGTAACAAGGATACGCCATGGCCCTGAAATTAGGCATGCGGCCGGAGCCGCCGAACGCTCGATACGCGGCGCTCCCGTTGCTGCACACCCTCCTTAAGGCGGAGGCGCTGCCGCCCGTGCCCACTAGTATGACTCCCTCCCACGATATCACGGCATGGGGAATGCTGGGCAATACTCTTTGGGGCGACTGCGTCGCAGCGGGCGTGTTGCACACGATTCACGCCTGGACGCACTGGGCGACCGGCGGTTCGGGCGTCCACGGCACGGTCGAACAAGCCCTCGCATTCTACCGCGCCGTAACACTGCGGCATCCGGAAAACTATCCGGTTCCGTTCGATCCGTCCGATCCCACCACGGACAACGGCCTCGTCCCATCTGATGCCTTTTTGGACTGGTACGATTTCGGACTCGAAGACGGGCAGGCGGCGAAGGATTTCATCCTAGGTTTCGCCACCTTGCGTACCGGCGCCGACGCCTTCGCCGACACGCAGCGGGCCGTCGCATGGTCCGGCGGGGCCGGAACCTACTGGACTCTGCAGAACAGCGCGATGGATCAGTTCAACCAGGGGCAGCCCTGGACCCTGATCCCAGGAGACGGCAGTGGGGTTGCCGGGCTGCATTTCGCGCCGACTCTCGATTACGAGGGGCAGACTGGACAGGTATCGACGTGGGCCAAGCTGCACGCAGTCGGGGCTCCGTTTTTCGGCGCCTATATGATTGGGGGAATCGTGGCCGTCTCGCCGGACGCTTTTGACGCGCACGGTTTGGACCCTGACAGCATCGACCTGGAGACGTTAGAGGCGGCCATGGCGCAATTCTCGGGACAGGTAGGCGCCTGATCGGCCCGCTCCTGGTCCGCCCCTTGTCGCTGCCTCCTTCTGCTGGCGCAGCCATTCCAGACGGTAAAGCACCCTTCGGAACCGGGCCGGTACAGGGCCGCCATGAGGCTGGGCTGGGTCGGCGCCCCGGCGTGCTGCCTTCCAAACGCTTACTCTTGCAAACGGAGCTGCCTGAATGCGCGCCGACTTGTTGCACGTCGTCACTGCCGTCGCGAACCCGCAGCGCTGGTCCAGCCGCGTTCGCCTGTATCGAGACTTCGAACGCCATATGCTGCAAAGCGGCGTTGACCTAACGGTGGTCGAGTGCGCCTATGGCGATCGTCCATTCGAATTGGCCGGCAGACGTGGCGTCCGGCATATCCCGGTGCGGGCGAAGTCCATGGCCTGGATCAAAGAAAACCTGCTGAACATTGGCATCGCACGGCTGCCGGACAGCGCCAAATACATTGCCTGGATCGATGCAGACATAGTCTTTCGCCGGACCGACTGGGCGGCGGAGACGGTTCATGCCCTGCAGTTCTACGACCTCGTACAGCCATGGTCGGATTGCTATGACCTGGGGCCGCATGGTGAGCACCTTCAGCTACATCGCAGTTTTTGTCGACAGTGGCGCGACAACAAGCCGATAAGCAAACCCTACTGCACCTTCGCCCACCCGGGCTATGCCTGGGCCGCGACCCGCCAAGCGCTGGAGTGGCTCGGCGGGCTGATCGACACCGCAGCGCTGGGAGCCGCCGATCACCATATGGCGCTGGCGCTAGTCGGGCGAGTCGAAAGCAGTGTACCGGCGATCCTTGGGCAGGGCTATCGCCGGCCCCTGCTGGCCTGGCAGTCGCGTGCCCAGCGGCATGTGGCAGGTAATATCGGGGCCTTGGACGGCACGATCGAGCATTTCTGGCACGGAGCAAAAAAATTGCGGCGCTACGTCGAGCGCTGGGACATCCTCGGCGCGCACCAATTTGACCCGGATACGGACCTGCGCCGCAACACTCACGGCGTCCTCGAGTTGCTTGGGAACAAGCCGGACCTGCGCCGTGCCGTCCAGACGTACTTTCGCCAGCGGGACGAAGACAGCAACAGCATGGAGGCTCCCTGAAGTTCGCGTATCCCCGAGAGCCGGGCTGAACGGTGACGCTCGGTCCTGACGGGTGAAGGTTCTGTGTTGCATCGTTCGGGCCCCCCGGGTTCACGTGTGACCTGTCCAAACTTGCCCGAACAGACCTCCGCCGCTAGCGGACAGCGGAAGCGGCTCTCGTTCCGAGTCGCAAGGTCGGCACCGACTCGATCATCTTTTCAATTCGGCATGATCGACCCACATTTTAGCATTGCAGTATGCACATTTCTGTTTGCATTTGGGCCGCGACTTGGGTACTGTTACGGAGTTGTGCAACGTCCGCGCTCTGGCACGTCGCCGGGCACAGAGATAAAGGAGCTATCATGGCATCGGTTCCCGCCGCTAACCGCCTTCCTTCCATCATGCGCGATACTATCGTAGGTCTCGTCAGGCGCGACGGTGCCGATCTCTCGGCGCGCCAGCTGAGCGTTCTCCTGATTTGCTTTCTGGAGGACGGCCCCCACACTGTGCGTGGGTTGGCGGAGCGCCTGAACGTAGCGAAGCCGGCCATCACCAGGGCGCTCGATCGGCTCGAGCAGTTCGATCTCGTCCGACGCGCCCCGGATCCTCGCGACCGCCGGAGCGTTTTGGTCAGCAGGACTGCTCCTGGGGCTGCCTATGTGGCTCACTTGCGCGGCCTTATGCAGGCTGCCGCCCGCCTCTACGGGACGGACTTCAAGCCGGCCAGCGCGGGACGTGCCGCCTCGGGCTGATCGCGTCAATCGGGGTTCGCTGGAAACCGCTTGGCGGCGTTTGCGTTCTCCCTGCTCTTACGGGAGGGTGCGATGGCGGCGGACATAGAAGCGGCTGGCAACGGCAACCCTCTCGACCCAGCGCCTGAGTTCGAGGAGAAGGTTCGTATTCGAGCCTATCACTTATGGGAGGCCGATGGTGGCCCCGTGGGTCGCGATCAGGAGTACTGGGAGCGGGCGGAGGAGTTGGAGCGTCTGCAGAGCAGCGCAGGAGCTGGCCTGAAGACCGTGCAGCAAGCCGAAACTATCGACCAGGCAGCACTCCAGGACAACTTGGGCGAATTTCCCGACCGTTCGGCCGATCAGGGTGAGCACCGTAGCGCTCCGATGACTCGATCACAGCTGCGAGCCGCGGTTTCGAGATCATAGGAGCAAGGGTCGCCTGCTGACCTAATTGCAAACGACCGCGATCCAGCGATTTCGGAAAGGGCAAGACGGCTTGGAAGCCGCAGGAGCCGCTCGATAGGCCGTCGCGGTCGAGGTCTGGTCGCCAGCGGTTGGCGAGGATGCGGGCGAGCACAGCACTCCCCATCTTGATCTCGATCCAGGCCGGAATCGCCTGTTCCGGTTGCGTGATCCACCCTTCAAGCTGAAGATGATCCTCCGAGAGATTGACCGAGTCGAGGTGGGTTCTCGAACCTCCCCTGGTACGGAGCTGGACGACACTGCGGAGTTCGGTATCGAACCGTCGGTGAACGTCGGCCAGCTCCGGCCCGCATTCCAGCCGACCGCAATATGCCGAGCAGTTGGGGCTAGGCGCTCCCTCAGCGGTTTGGAACAATGCCCGACGTTCCTGGTCCCAAGCCCAGAAGCTTTCGGCTTCGACCCCTTCGGCCACTAAAACGTCGTGACCCTCCAGTTCGACGTGAATGTATGTAACGGGGTGCGTCGGCGGGTCGCGGCTGATGCTGTGCCTGTTTACCAATGCCACCGCCGGGATCAGCCGCATCCCCAATGACGTGGGCAGTAACAGGCCGTGTTGCGGCGACAGGCATAGATCCCGCCGGGGCAGGTCGCGCCCGAGCGCGCCAGCTCGGATGCGGACCGGCCGAAGCTGCGGGTTTTCTCGCAGCGTGGCTGTGTCGTAACGGCGTCGGCCGATCCATTGAACCTTGCGGGCGGCTCCTGAGCGGGTGACTAGCCGAGTGCCCACGACCACTCGTTCCACCGATACGTCTGTATCAGGGGCCGCAAGGATAGTACCCTCGCAGAAACAAGGTACCATCTTTACCTCTGTCCCGCCGAACCCGTCCGGCATTAGGCTGAACGCGGCGGAACCCGGCGCATACCCAAGGGCCAGAGCCATGTCGATTGTGCCGGCGACCCCTAGATCAAGCGTGCCGAAGCCGCCGCTCTGGGAGCCCGGCGGCGTCCAGTCCGCTTGCGTCAGGGTTGCGGAGGCGATATCGATCGCGTCGTTGGGCGCCACCCCGATCACCACGGCGCCCAGCGTAGCTGCCGTGCCGAACAGCTCCAGCGTAGCCGGCGCGGTGCCGCCTCCGAAAGCGATCTGCTGCCCGCCTGTGGCGCCGTAAGGCAGATAGAGCGTGGCGCCCGAGACGATCTGGGCATTGCCGGCGCCGATAAGCGTCCCATAGATGGCAAGCACTCCCCCGCTCGCCTGGATGTTCCCCTCATTCACGACCGGGGCTCGGATCGTGCCGTAACCCTGAAGGAAGCCCTGGGTCGAGACCTCGAGCGCACCCGGAGCGTTGGCCGGGGTTCCCACGCCAACCATGGCGCCGCTGTCCAGACGAACGCTTCCTCCTACTAAGTCCAGGGAGCTGGCGGTAAAACTGCCGCTATCGGCGATCCAGACCAATCCCGCCCCGAAGATCGTGGCGGACGCAGCGGACGCAGCGGCGTTCGCCCCCGAAACCTGCAGAACTCCTGCCCTTAGGGAAATCGTCCCGACCGCCATCTGGGAATCGGCCGTCAAGGCAAGTGCGTCGCCCGAAGCTTTGCCCACATCCACCGAGCTCACTACGAAGCTTCCGGCCAAAGCCACGACCCCGCTCGTCGCTAGCGTGGCGGCATCTCCGTTCCCGGCCAAACTGAGCGCCGAGTTCGTCGGGCCATTCACTAGGACGGTATCGCTCGAGCCGGGCGCTGTCGCCACGCTGGCACCGGCCGTAGTCTGCCAGTCCGCCGTGTCGCTCCAAGTCCCCGCGCTGGCGCCCGTCCAGATGAATGAGGCAGCACCCGCCGTGCCGGCCGGGACCGAGACCGACACAGCGGGCATAATTGGAGACAGGAAAAGGCGTGTGCCGTCGATCGTGTCCGGCACTGCGATGACCGCCTCGCCGGCAAGCGAAGTCGCCAGGGTAATGCTGCCGATCGCAATCCCCGCATCGACCAGCGTGAGGGTGCCTCCGGTCACCATGGCCGAGGTCACGGTACAGGAGACCAGGTCGAGGATATTGCTGGAAGCCCATCCGCTAACCGCCCCGAGCATGCTGGACAAGTAGAAGCCGGACAAATTGAGGGTACTTCCGGCCCCGACAAAACTGAACGCGACGGAAGGATCTACGCTGCCGGCCGCATAGAACGTCGACCCGGAGCCGATCAGCACGCTCCCCAATCCCCTGACCGGCCCCAGGAGAGAGCCGAAGACCGTGAGGACGGATTGGGCGTCGACAGAAAGAGCACTTCCACTGCCCAGGCTGATCGTGTTGACCACGATGCCGCTGAGGCTTTCGGTCTGGCCGTCGGCGATGTCGATCTCGCCCGAACCTGCGCTCTGCAGTGGTGCGGCCGCCTGGCTTTCACGCGTGGTGGCGCAAGGCGTGACCTCGCCGTGCCGACGCAGCATTTCTGAGTCTCCAGAGCTGCGCAGCCGTTGTGGCTGCCACACCTACTATCTTCCCTACCGGACATGAAAAAATCCCGAATGGAGCGGCTCCATGCCTCTGGTACGGCAATGTCTTTCGGCCTCACCCTGGGTTCCTCCTGGACCGCTTGGTCCACAGGGGAACTTCCTCCATGTCTCGCGCGTCAGTCGCTCGTCAGCAACGCGCGTGGGAGCGAGCTATGGACGAAAACAGGGTTACCGGGACGGTCCAGGACGTGAAGGGGCAGGTTAAGGAAGGCGTAGGCAAATTCGTTGGAGACACTAAGACCGAGGCGGAGGGCTATGGGGAGCAACTGACCGGTGCCGCCCAGCGCACCTACGGCCAAGCACGGGACACCCTGCGCGATGCGGCCAGCTCCTTTCAGGAACAGGCTAGCACGATCGGCGACTACATCGACGAGACTATGCATGAACGCCCGCTGACCGCACTATTGGCAGCCGCCGCAGTCGGGTACATTTTGAGTCTTCTGATCCATCACCGCTGATTCAGAAGACGATGCGGACGGGGGGAGCAACCCTTCGTCCGCGGCAGTCAGGCAGCCGCGAGCACCGCCTCGGCGCGGCTTACGTCGAAGTCGCCCGGCTGCTCCACAGCGAGGTGGGTGATCCAACCATCCATCGCGACCAGCGCAAACCGCTGGCTGCGGATCCCCAGGCCCCGCCCGATCAGGTCCAGCTCGAGCCCAAGCGCCTTTGTGAACGTGCCGGAGCCGTCCGACAACATAGTAATCCGACCGTCGGCTCCTTGTTCACGGGCCCATGCAGCCAGCACAAATGGGTCGTTTACGGCCATGCAGATCACGTTATCAAAACCTCTCGCCCGAAACTCCTCAAAGTGTTGAACGAACCCGGGCAAGTGCTTCGCGCTGCAGGTCGGCGTGAAGGCACCGGGCACAGCGAACATCGCCACTTTCTTGCCGCGAAAGAGATCGTCGGTGGTGACCTCGCGCGGGCCTTCCTGGGTCGCCGTCATTAGCTTCATGGAGGGGATTTTGTCGCCAACCTTGATGGTACTCATGGAGCGCTCATTATCATTGCGGGCAGTCCCCTTGCGGCAGGTGAGATCCAACGGGCTGTTTAGCGCGTCGGCAGGAGAGGACCGAGGTGGCCCTTGTATAGGAAGCCGGACGGGAAGTCACGCCGGCCCGGTCGCAGTCTGGCCGCTTGTGTTGGATCGAGGGAAGCCATGATAGAGAATATGAATACTGCGACTGGCCTCCTGACCGGCCAGCTACTGTTGGCAATGCCGCATCTGATGGATGACCGCTTCGCCCACAGCGTCATTTATTTGTGCGCGCACACGCCAGAGGGAGCAATGGGTCTCGTGGTCAACCGGCCGCTGAGCGAACCCAGCTTTCCGGACCTGCTCCGGCAGCTCGCTATAGACCCCGTCCCGCCTGCTCGCGAGATACGGCTGTGCGCCGGGGGACCCGTTGAGCACGCACGTGGGTTCGTGTTGCATACCACGGACTGGTCAACGCAAAGCACCTTGCACGTTGACGAGCGTCTGGCGCTGACCGCCAACCTTGACGTGCTCAAAGCAATTGCCAGCGGCGGCGGGCCACGGCGAGGGCTGCTGGCACTGGGCTATGCCGGATGGGGGCCTGGCCAGCTTGACGAGGAGATGCAGCAGAACTCGTGGCTCAACACGCCGCTGCCCGATCCCGACCTGATTTTTGGCGAGGACCAAGCCGGCATGTGGCGCCGTGCATTAGCCTTGCTGCGCATCGATCCGCTGCTGCTGGCCTCGGGTCCCGCTGGGCACGCGTGACAAGTTTCTATGCCGAGTATTTGCGCTGTACATGTAGACTAAGTGCTGGCGCCGATCGCCGCTTGGATATTTGCAAAACCGTGGCGATCGAGTTCGGCCACTAACTCGCGGAACAATCTAGGTAGCAAAGCCGGCCCTTCGAGGGCGAACGCCGTATAGAGTTGTACCAAGTTCGCTCCCGCCTGCAATTTGGCGACCACGTCGGCGCCCGTGCTCACCCCGCCGCATCCTACTAGCACTAACCGCCCGCGCGCGAGCTGTGCTGTACGAGCCAGCAGTTCGGTCGAGCGTGCCATCAGTGGCCGGCCCGAGAGTCCGCCAGCCTCGCCCGCTGCGCCACTGCGCAAGCCCGCGGGGCGGGCGAGTGTGCTGTTAGCCACGATCAGGCCCGCCGCGCCCCCCTCGGCACAGCACTCGACGATTTCGGGCAGGTCCGCCTCGGCTAGATCCGGTGACAGCTTTACGAGCATCGGCGGCAACGAGGGCACCCGGTTTCGGATGGCGGCCAAAATGGCGGCGAGCCGGTCGGGCACCTGCCACGCCCGCAGTCCCGGCGTGTTGGGCGACGACACGTTGAGCGTGAGCCAGTCCGCGCGGCCGGCTACCGCCGCCGCCATAGCGGCGAACTCAGACTGTGGGGCGGCGGAGCCACGATTTGGCCCGATGTTGACGCCGATCGGCGCCGACCTTGGCGCTGTGCGCAACCCGCCCAGAAAAGCGTCGAGCCCCCGGCTATTAAAGCCCATACGGTTGATGATGGCGCGGTCTTGGGCCAACCGGAACAGGCGCGGCCGAGGATTACCGAACTGAGCGCACGGCGTAACCGTGCCGGCCTCGATCGACCCGAACCCGAGCCGAGCCAGCGCCCCCAGCGCCTCCGCATCTTTGTCGAAACCGGCAGCGAGCCCGATGGGGTTAGCAAAAGTCAGGCCCAAAGTCGACAGGACGAGCCGGGGCTCGCGCGGGATGCGCGGCGAGCCAGCCAGCCCTGCCCGTAGAGCGGCAATCGCCAACCGATGCGCCCGCTCGGCGTCGAGCCTGCGCAAGAACGGCATGGCCAGGGTGGGCGTGACGCTTGTCACTCCCGATATGTGCCCCCGAATTACCGCTTCACCAACTGCCCTGGGCAATCAAGACCGCGACCATGTACGACCAGCCCTACCTTGAGACCTGCTGCCGCAGCGCGCTGCACCGCCTATTGCTATGTGGTGCGGCGGCCCGCCCCCCTGGCCTGAAAGACGGACCTTGCCTGAGCCGGCTGACGGCGATGGGCTTGGCCCGCGTGCGGCCGGACGGGAGATTCGAGATCACCGCGTCGGGACACGAGCGCCATGCGGCCGAAATCGTGACCGCCGCCCAGTAGCAGGCCTGATCAGCCCAGCGATACGGTACGCATCTGTCCGCGGACCGGAGTTGCGAAGAACACCCGCCCCCCATCCGCCGCCGAGGCCAGCAGCATGTCCCCGCCGGCCAGCATATCGCCAGCTTCCTCGAAATACTCAGGATCGGCGACCTGGACGATGCTGTCCGTCGGGGCTCGGTAATGCCAGAGAGTGAATCCCTGAGCATAGGCGAGGACTGAGAGGTTGCGGAGAACAAACGACATGGCACTACTCCTTCAACAAAAACGGCCGCATCCGAACTAAATGCGGCCGTGCACGATCGGGGTTAGGAGAGCCGCCGGACGCTGCCCCGGGGAGGGCCGCTCCGGTTCAGAGTCTATTTGGCTTGCGCCACAGCGATGACGCCTTTCACTCGCAGCGGCCATTCGAGGCGCTGGAGCGCTTCCCGCCAGATTTGGGAATCGGACCGCTCGGCCGCCCGGGACGGGTCGGGGGCCATTCCCCTCTCGCCCCAGATGCGCAGGATCCGGGCATGCAGCAGATCGACCCTACGCCGCCGGTAGAGCGTATCGAGGCAGCGGAGCACATCTTCGGGGACAGCGGGGCGCGGCACGCCGGCGCCGTCAACGCCCCTGGGCGACCCTTCTCGGCGGGCTACCAAGGCCGCCATGGTCCAGAGCCAAGCCTCTTCGGCGTCGCGGAACGGCACGGTCCGGGGCGCTGCCGAACCCGTCTGGGGGCGCCATCTCGGAGTTCGCCCCAGAGTTCGTCCGGCAGGCTCGCGCGATCGTGCGTTCAACGTCATGGGAAGCGCTCCTTGCCGTATTGCCGCCCCGCCGATTTGCGGGAGAAGAGGAACATAACCAGAACACTTAACCACTTTCAGGCCGAGGCTGCAAGCAAAAAATACGCAAAAAATCCTATTTTAAGTGTAGACTTTTACTTCTCGAACCGTTATTCACAGACTATTAACGAACGTAGAGGTTTACAGGGCCATGAAGCACGAGGATGTCTGGCGAGCGCTTGACACGTTGGCGGCCGAGCATGGGCTGTCCGCCTCAGGTCTCGCGCGCAAGGCCGGGCTGGATGCGACGACATTCAATCGGTCTAAGCGGCGAATGGGCGATGGCCGGGCACGCTGGCCTAGCACGGAAAGTCTCGCCAAGGTGCTGCGCGCGACCGGTTCATCTCTCGAAACGTTTACCGCCTTGGTCGGCGGCGCGCACGTGCTGGCGCACGGTACGCCGGCCCGTGGGATGTCGAATGGATCGCCGCATGGTGTGCGGTGCAGCGTCCCTCTGATCGGTTTTGCTCAAGCTGGCGCCCAGGGCTTTTTTGATGATGCTGGCTACCCTGCGGGCGGCGGCTGGGACGAGGTGGGGCTTCCGGAGATAGCCGATCCGAACGCCTACGCGCTGGAGATCAGTGGCGACAGCATGGAGCCGGTCTACCGCGCCGGGGATGTGGTGATCGCCTCCCCAGGTGCACCTTTGCGGCGCGGCGATCGCGTGATCGCGCGCACTCGGGCGGGCGAGGTGATGGCCAAAGAATTGTCCCGGCGCTCCGCGCGCCGGGTTGAGTTGCGCAGCTTCAATCCCGAGCACCTCGGCTACAGTTTCGATCCGGCCGAACTGGCGTGGATGCATCGTATCGTCTGGGCCAGCCAATAGGTCTTGTGTGGTGGACGGCTGCCGATGAACCACGGTTCGCGGCGCGGGACCGGGGGCGCATTCTTGACAGGCCGGCAACCCGCCGGTAGCAGGACCCGCCATGACCTTGCAAAAAGGTGCGGAGCAGCCGGGCTCGTTTGAAGAACGACTGTCTGTTGCGCGCCGCAAGCAGGGCTTGGACGCCATGCCCGGTGCCGCTGCTCCGATTGCGGAGCGCGCCGAACCCTCGGCTTTGGGAATCGGGCTGCGCGTCGCGATTGAACTGGTGTCGGCGCTCGTGGTGGCGGTCGGCATCGGCTGGCTGATCGACCGCTGGCTGCATACCACCCCGCTGTTCATTGCGGTGTTCGTGCTGCTCGGCGGGGCGGCCGGGGTGTTGAACTTGTGGCGGATGATGGGCGGCAAGGCCCAGGTCTAGCGATTGGGCGCGGGGCCGCGCGGGCCGAGGATGGGAGGGTAGCTTGGCGGCTGAGGGTGGCGGCGGTATCGACGCGCTGAGTCAGTTCAAGCTGACGACGGCTTTGGGTCCCCTGGGCGCCTCAGTCAATTTCACCCAGTCCAACCTGATGATGGTGGTGGCCTGTGCATTGGTGCTTGGCATCCTTGTAGTGGGGATGCGACCCCGCGCGATGGTGCCCGGGCGGTTCCAGTCGCTCGCCGAACTCGCCTATACCGGCGTCATGTCGATGTGCGTGGAGACAATCGGCCGCGAGGGACGCCGTTTCTTCCCGTTCATCTTTACGCTGTTCGCCTTCGTGCTGCTGGGCAACTTGCTGGGCGTGTTCCCGCTGTTTTTCACCTATACCAGCCACATCGTCATCACCCTGGCATTGGCGCTCTTGGTGGTGATCCTGACGACCGTGGTGGCCCTGCGCATCCATGGCCTGCACTTCTTCAGCTATTTCGTGCCGCAGGGAGTGCCAAAGCTGCTGCTGCCGCTGCTGGTGCCGATCGAGATTCTCTCCTACGTCTCGCGCATCATATCGCTATCGGTCCGACTATTCGCCAACATGATGGCCGGCCACGTAATGTTGGAGGTTTTCGGCGCCTTTGTCGTACTGCTGGGGGGTGCCGGGCTCCTCGGACTGATCCCCGCGGGCGTTTCGCTCGCTGTCAACGTGGCCCTGATCGGCTTCGAGCTTCTGGTCGCGGTGCTGCAGGCCTACGTGTTCGCCATCCTCACCTGCATCTACCTGCACGACGCCATCCACCTCCACTGATCCAGTCCTGACGCAAGGATCGGACGGTCATGCCGCCCGGTTTGCCCAGAGGGATGTAACAAAAGGAAATTGCCTGATGGACGCCAATGCCGCCCAGCATCTTGTCACTGCCGCCAAGGACATCGGGGCGGGTCTTGCCGTGATCGCGCTCGCCGGCGTCGGTGTGGGCATCGGCAACATCTTCGCCGCCCTGGTCAACAGCGTGGCCCGCAATCCGGCGGCGCGCGATAACGTGTTTGGCTTGGCGATCTTGGGGTTTGCGCTGACCGAGGCGGTTGCGCTGTACGCCCTAGTCATCGCCTTCATCGTCCTGTTCGTCTGATCGGACGCGGGGGCGTGCGCCGTTCGATGAAAGGCCTGGCCGCCGGCATTACGGCGTCGGCGTTGCCGGGTACCGCGATGGCGCAAGGTATGCCGCAGCTCGATTTTGCGACGCCACTCACGACTAGCCAGGTGGTCTGGGGCGCGATCATCTTCGTCTTGCTCTACCTCCTGCTGAGGCGCTGGGCGCTGCCGCAAGTAGAGGTGGTGCTCCAGAACCGGGCTTCGGTCATCGCGAACGACCTGAACGCCGCGCGGGAAGCCAAGCACCGGGCCGACGCGGCGGTCGCCGAACTCACGCAGGCAACGTTCGAGGCGCATGCACAAGCCCAGGCGCGCGTCGCCGAAGCAGTCGCTGCCGCCAAAAAAGCCGCGGAGCGTCAGTCGGCCAGCCAGGCCGCCCAGCTGGAGACGCAACTGGCCGAAGCCGAGCGGCGGATCGGCGCCGCTCGCCAAGCTGCGCTCGGAGCGCTACGCGAGGTCGCGACCAACACTGCAGTCACGGTCGTGGCGAGGCTGACCGGCCGCCCGGCCGAGACCGCCGTAGTCGAGCGCCGGGTTGATGCCGTGATGGCCGCGCGCGAACCGGCATGAGGAGCTCGAGTTGATGGAGTCCGCCGGTATCCTGACCCATTCCCAGACCTGGGTAATCATCGCCTTCGTCATCTTCTTCGCCCTGTTCGGGCGCAAGCTATGGCAGGCCATAGCCGGGATGCTGGACCGACGTGCCGAAACGGTGCGGACCGAGCTGGCGGAGGCCTCGCGCCTGCGCCGCGAGGCGGAGGCCCTGCTGGCCGACGCCGCCTCTCGACGCGAGCAGGCCGCGGCAGATGCGGTGCGGCTGCTGGAGGGCGCCCAGGCCGAAGCATCTCGCCTGGCCCAGGCCTCGGCGCAGGAGGCGCAGGCCAGCGCGCAGCGACGCGAACGCATGGCGCTGGACCGCATCGCCGCAGCCGAAAAGGCCGCGATTACCGGGGTCCGGCTGGCCGCCACGGAGATCGCCATGGCTGCCGCCGAGCAGGTCATCCGCGACGAACTTGGAGCGGACGCGGACGCACCTCTGGTCGACAGTGCCATTGCCGGATTGCCCGCAGCCTTGTCCCGCAAGGCCGCCTAAAACTTCTCCGGCCGGCCGTTTAGGCTGAGTTAACCGAAATCCCTCACGCTTGGTGACCTAGACCACATCCGTGCGCACTTGCGCGTGGCAGTTAGGGTTTGTCCAAGTATTCGATGGAGCTCGATGATGAACGCCCAAGCTACAGCGCCCGCCTTTCCCGAATTCGTTGCGATATCCTGACGTATTGCCGGAAGTGCTGCGGCGCGAAAACGCGGCTGAACGGACGGAGCGCCTGCGACAGGCGACTCGTCTCGCGCTATCCCATTTGCGTCCGCCGCGACTGGCCCATGAATGGGTGAGACTTAGCGCGGGCCGCGCTGCCGATTGAGCGCCAGTTCCTCCGGCGATAGCCGGAACCCGACATAGATCGAATACGCAGCCGCAGACTTTTCTCGGCTCACCGGTAGCTTCAGAACGACGTCGCTGCCAGTCGCGCGGATGCGATCGACATTTGGCGGAAAAGTCACGCCGATCGTGTAGTCCTGCTCGTCCAGCACTCGGGTGCCCTCAGTGACGCCCACGAAATACGGCACGTCGGCACGCCGGCCCGTCGCGGCCGGGCCGCGCGTCACCTCAACGGCTACGCTCAGCGTCGCCTTCACCTTGCCAGGTTCGCCCCGCTCGCACTTTGCCGGCACGGCGGTGATCCGCGCGTCCAAGGCGAGGTCGCTCAAATCCCGATCCGCTGCCGCGTACCGCGTGAGGTCGGCGGCATCGCGCAGGACCGCCAATGAGGGGCAAGCGGGCGGGAATTTTTCCGTCGAATTGCTGCAGGCCGCAACACTGACTGCGACGGTAAGGGTCCAGACCGCAGCCGGCGACCACAACCGCATCAGGCGCGACTCCAACACAGGCGGGCGATCAATCTGCTACGCTCCCGCGTGAACGAACAGCCGCTTCTCCCACCATGGCAGTCTATACCGAGGTTTCCGACGACGCGCTGGCTACCCTGCTCGCGGAGTACGACATCGGCCATGCTATTGCCTGCAAGGGAATCGCCGAAGGGGTTGAAAATAGCAACTTTGCGCTCCGGACCGCTGCAGGGGATTATATCCTGACGCTATACGAGCGCCGGGTCGAGGTCGCCGAGCTTCCATACTTCCTGGGCCTGATGGAGCATTTGGCCGAGCGCGGCGTTCCGTGTCCCCGCCCGGTGCCCGGGCGCGACGGCCGGGCACTACGCCACCTGTGCGGCCGTGCGGCGGCAATCACCACGTTTTTGCCGGGCGTTTCCCCACGCCGCGTGCGACTGGAGCAGTGTGCACCTGTGGGCGCCGCCCTCGCCGCAATGCATAAAGCAGGCACGGGGTTTGCGATGACGCGCCGCAACGCACTGGGTCCCTCCGGCTGGGCCTCACTACTGGCGCGCAGCCGCGACCACGAGGATGCGGCGGCACTCCAACCCGGGTTACTGGAAGAGCTCGCAGAGTCGGTTGATGCGGTGCTGGCGATGTGGCCAGATGGCGACCTGCCGCGCGGACATATCCACGCAGATCTGTTTCCCGACAACGTGTTTTTTTTGCGCGGTGCCTTGTCGGGCCTAATCGACTTTTACTTCGCCGCCATAGATCTGCTTGCTTACGATCTGGCGGTTTGTCTCAACGCCTGGTGTTTCGAAAGCGATCTCGCCTTCAACGTCACCAAGGCAAGGAGTTTGGTGGCGGCGTATGAGCGCGGCCGTCCGCTGGACATGGCGGAGCGGGCTGCCCTTCCGGTTCTATGTGCCGGGGCAGCGCTCCGCTTCGCCCTCACCCGTTTGTACGATTGGCTGGCAACCCCTTCCGGCGCGCTCGTCACCCGCAAGGATCCGCTTGAGTATGTGCGCCGCTTGCGCTTCCACCGCGCTGCAATGAGCGAAGCCGCCTATGGACTCTGAGGGGCCGGTCGAGATCTGGACCGATGGAGGCTGCAAGCCCAATCCGGGTCCAGGCGGCTGGGGCGCCGTGCTGCGATACCGAGGCCGGGAACGCGAACTTTCCGGCGCGGAGCCGGCCACCACGAACAATCGCATGGAGCTGACCGCTGCCGCCGCGGCATTGGAGGCCCTGTCCCGGCCCTGCGAGGTGGTGCTGCGCACCGACAGCGAATACGTGCGCAACGGAATCACGCAATGGCACGCAAGGTGGGTGCGCCGGAACTGGCGGACGGCGGCCGGCGTGCCGGTGGCGAATGTAGACCTCTGGCGCCGTCTTTTGGACGCGACCGAGCGGCATCAGGTGCATTGGAAGTGGGTGCGCGGTCACGCCGGCGACCTGATGAACGAGCGAGCGCACGAGCTTGCGACCGCTGCGCGCCAAGCCATTCCCGTCTCCTAGCCGGCTACGATCGGCGGGCGTTGTGAGGCGTTCGCCTCCGGCCATGCCGATGGCGCCCAGGAATTCCGGCTCGTCCGTCTCGCCATCCCGACGCAGGCCCAGACTTGCGGATCGCCGTATCCGCCAGGCCGCGATGGCCCAAATGTTTCAGAAGTGCGCCTGGTAGATGGCCATGATCGGGCCGAGGCCCATCGACACCGTGGGGAGCTGGCGCTCCTCCCTTCCTCCCCGTCTGGGCGGATAATGTTGAGGTATGGCGTGCTGGCCGAGTAGGGCACGGGCACCCCTGGCTGCGGGCATCGCAGCGAACTCCTCCAGGAGGAATTGGGCCCGCTCCGGCCCAGGCCGAGGACGTGGCCAGTGGAGGATCGCTCCGAGCGGCAGTGGCAGTCGAGGTCAGCGCAGGATCGACCCGGCGCTATTCTCGACCTGTACGATTTGCAGGAGGTTGGTCGTGCCAGCTTCTCCGAACGGCATGCCGGCAGTCACGGCCAGGATGTCCCCACGGCTCGCGAAGCCCTCGCGCATCGCTGCCTGCCAGGCTTGCTCGACGATGACTTCAACTTGCCCGATCGGGTCGCTGACAATGGGATGAACGCCCCAGACTAGTGCCAGGCGCCGAGCCGCGGCGACGCTGGGCGTAAGACTGAGGATCGGGCTTGCAGGACGTTCGCGCGCCGCACGCAGCGTCGTGGAGCCGGACGTCGTATAGGTGACGGTGGCAGCAAGCGGGAGGATGCTCGCCACCTGGCGCAGGGCGCCGCAGATCGCGCCCGCTATCGTCCCCTCGGGCTCCGGGTGAGCAGCGTCCATCACCGAGTGGTAATAAGGATCTTGCTCCACCTCGCGGATGATGCGGTCCATCACCTGCACTGCCTCCACTGGGTACTGCCCGGAGGCGGACTCTGCCGACAGCATCACGGCGTCGGCGCCATCGTAGATGGCGGTGGCCACGTCCGACGCTTCCGCTCGAGTCGGCGTCGGCGCGGCGATCATCGACTCCAGCATCTGCGTTGCCACCACCACCGGCTTGCCCGACGCGCGGCAGGCTCGAAGGATCTGACGCTGGATGACCGGGACCCTCTCGGGAGGCAGCTCCACGCCAAGATCGCCGCGCGCGATCATGACCGCATCGGACAGGGCGACAATCTTGTCCAGGCGCTCGATCGCGGCGGGCTTCTCCAGCTTCGCCATGATCTGGGCCTGGCCCCGGGCCAGTTTGCGCACTTCTTCAATGTCTTCGGGACGCTGTACAAACGACACCGCGATCCAGTCGGCGCCGAGGTCGAGGCCGAAGGAAAGGTCGCGCCGGTCCTTGTCGGTCAGCGCCGACAACGGCAGGACCGCGCCAATGACGCTGACACCTTTGCGGTCGGATAGCGTGCCCGGAACGACGACCCGGGTCAGCGCGTGATCCGGCCCGCTCTTCTCGACTTCAAGGCGCACCTTGCCATCGTCGAGGAGCAGTTCGACCCCGGGTGCCAGCGCCTGGAATACCTCCGGATGCGGCATGCCTGCTCGCCGCTCATCACCGGGTACGCTATTGAGATCGAGCCGGAACTCGGCGCCGGCCTGGAGCGTGACGCGACCTTCGGCAAAGGTGCCAATCCTAAGCTTCGGCCCCTGCAAGTCCACTATCACGCTGATCGGCCGGCCGGTCTCGTGCTCCACATCCCGGATGAAGCGGTAGCGTTGCAGGTGATCCTCGTGCGTGCCGTGACTGAAGTTGAGCCGGAATACGTCGGCTCCGGCCTCGAACAAGGCGCGTATGGTCTGCGGCTCAGAACTTGCCGGCCCAAGGGTGGCAACGATCTTCGCCTTGCGAGTGCGGCGCATGTTTCCAGCCGGCCTGTCAGGCCGTCTCCCTTGCAGAGAAAGCCGGATCGGCGTCGGCTGCGCCGGGCGGCGTCATCGTGTGCCCGCAGGCTCCCGCATCCTCGCGGCAGCAGGCGGCGGGGTATCTAGATCCTGGCTCTTGCGGATGGACAGGGTCGGGTCGAGACAAAGGATGTCCTCGAACTCGTTGACGCTATCGACCTCGGTGCCCATCGCAATGTTGGTCACCCGTTCCAGGATGAACTCGATGACTACGGGCACTTGGTGCTCGCGCATCAGCGCCTCGGCTTCGGCGAAGGCAGTCTTGAACTCGTTCGGGCTCTTGACCCGAAGCGCCTTGCAGCCGAGGCCCTCGGCCACGGCGACGTGGTCCACGCCGTAGCCTGGCACCGCATCCCCCTCCGGCGAGGCGTTGATGTTGTCGAACGCGAGACTCACCTCAAAATCCATCTGGAAGCCGCGCTGCGCCTGGCGGATCAAGCCGAGGTAGGAATTGTTCACCACGACGTGCAGATACGGCAGCTTATGCTGGGCTCCGACGGCCAGCTCCTCGAGCATGAACTGAAAGTCGTAGTCGCCGGACAAGGCGACTATCTTCCGGCTCGGGTCAGCGGCACGCACGCCGAGTGCGGCCGGCAGCGTCCAGCCGAGCGGGCCGGCCTGACCGCAGTTGATCCAATTGCGCGGCCGGTAGACGTGCAGGAATTGCGCCCCGGCAATCTGCGAGAGGCCGATCGTGGTAACGTAGCAGGTGTCCCGATCGAACACCTCGTTCATTTCCTGGTAGACCCGTTGCGGCTTCAGTGGGATTGTGTCATAGTGGCTTCGGCGCAGCATGTTGCGCTTGCGGTGCTCGCATGCGCCGGCCCAGGCCGATCGATCTCTGAGCGTGCCCGCCGCCTTCATTTCTCTGGCGACCTCGATGAATAGGGCTAGCGCCGCGCCCGCATCCGAGACGATGCCGAGGTCGGGGCCGAATACGCGACCGATCTGCGTTGGTTCGATGTCCACGTGCACGAACCTGCGGCCTCTGGTATAGACCTCGACCGAACCGGTGTGGCGATTGGCCCAGCGGTTGCCGATGCCGAGCACGAAGTCGGACTCCAAAAACGTCGCGTTGCCGTAGCGATGGCTGGTCTGCAGGCCGACCATGCCCGCCATGAGCGGGTGGTCGTCCGGGATCGTGCCCCAGCCCATGAGGGTCGGAACCACCGGCACGCCGGTCAACTCGGCGAATTCAACCAGCTGGTCGGAGGCGTCCGCGTTGATGATGCCGCCGCCGGCAACGATCAGCGGCCGCTCGGCCGCGTTCAGCATTTGCAGTGCCTTCTCCGCCTGCGGACGCGATGCGGCAGGCTTGTAGGCCGGAAGACTCTCGTAGGTCTCACCGTCGAACTCGATCTCCGCCATCTGCACGTCGATGGGCAGGTCGATCAGCACCGGGCCGGGCCGGCCCGAGCGCATGACGTGGAAAGCCTGCTGGAACACGCGCGGGACCAGCGCGGGCTCACGCACCGTCACCGCCCACTTTGTTACAGGCTTGGCGATGCTCTCGATGTCGACGGCCTGGAAATCCTCCTTGTATAGTTTTGCCCGAGGTGCCTGGCCGGTGATGCATAGGATCGGGATCGAGTTGGCGAGCGCGGTGTAGAGGCCGGTGATCATATCGGTGCCGGCCGGGCCGGACGTGCCGATGCACACGCCGATGTTGCCGGCCTTCGCTCGCGTATAACCGTCCGCCATGTGGGAGGCACCCTCGACGTGGCGGGCAAGGATGTGGCGAAGCGTGCCCCGCCGCTTCAACGATGCATAGAGCGGGTTGATGGCCGCACCCGGCACCCCGAACGCGACCGTGACACCCTCACGCTCCAGCACGAGCACGGCCGCATCAATCGCCTTCATCCTGGCCATCGGTTACTCCTGCGGAATGGTTATTATCAGCGCGCCGCCCGGCGCGAGTTTGCGAGTTATCCATGGCCATGGCAAACGGCTGATTCGCGCCGGGCCCAGCCGAGGCGCAAATGGCGGAATGCGGTACGCTTTCCGACGCAGCATCACCAGGTCCACAGTGCGAAATGCGCGACGGGCCTCAGCTCTCCAGGATGAATGTGACCTCCATGGTCACCCGGTACTCCTCAATTTTGCCCTCGGCCACGCTCACCTTCTGTTCGACGACATGCAGACCGGTGATGCCGCGCAGCGTTTTGCTGGCGCGGCTTAAGCCCTCTCTGACCGCCTCATCGAAGCTCTTCGGCGAAGCCGCCGTGATTTTCGTTACACTTGCTACTGCCACGTTCTTTTCCTCCGGTGTTTCATCAAACAGCGTCGGCCAGCGAAACTTCTTACCGACATATAAGCGAGCCAGTTCCGTAAATCACCGCCCGACGAAACGAGGCGCGCGCTTCTGCATGAAAGCGCTGCGGCCCTCGCGATAATCCTCGCTATCCATGCAGGATTTGATGGCACGCCGCACAGCATCGAGATCGCGTTCGCCGGCGTCCTTGACCGCCTCGGTGATCACAAGCTTGTGCGCGAGCACCGAAAGCTGGGCATTGGCCGAGATCGCCGCGGCGATCTCGGCAACCGTCCGTTCCAGCGCCTCGGAAGCCACCACGCGGTTGACCAAGCCGATCCGCTCCGCCTCCTCGGCGCCGATGCGGCTGCCGGTATACAGCATCATGCGCGCATGTGCCGGGCCGATCAGGGAGACCAGCTTGCGCGCCATCTCCAGGCCATAGACGTTGCCGATCTTGGCAGCGGGAGCGCCGAACTCCGCACCCATCGCGGCAATGCGGATGTCGGCCTGCATGGCGATGTTGAGGCCGCCACCCAGGCAGTAGCCGCGGATCTGTGCGATGATGGGCTTGACGAAGCCGGCGAGCGTGGCGCGTCCGGCGCTGGTCTGCCGATCGGTACTCCTGTTGCGCATCGGCGTCGCCGCGCAGCTGGTCAAATTGGCTGATGTCCGCGCCCGAGACAAACGCCTTGTCGCCGGCACCGGTGAGCACCACCACCTTGACGTCCGGAGCGGCGGCAAAGCGATCGAGGATCGCCGCGAGCCCGGACCACATATCGACCGAGATGGCGTTTCGCTTCTCCGGCTGATTGAACGTGACGGTGCCGACCCCGGCGTCGATCCCGGCCAGCATCTTGCCGCCCGCGTATTCCATGCGTGCCTCTCCCTGCCGGTCCGGATGCCTCAGCGCCCTTCCGCGATCCGCGCCCGTTGCGCGACCAGGGCGTGGACGACGTCGATCGTGGGCGTCGGCACATCCAGCATCCGGCCCATCTCCTGCACCACGGTCACCAGCGGCGCCACTTCCATGGCCCGCCCCCGCTCGAGATCCTGCAACATGGACGTCTTGTGGGCGCCGACCCGCTGGGCGCCATTGATGCGCCGATCCACGTCGACGCGGAAGTTGATGCCGAGCCGATCGGCGATCTCTTTCGCTTCCAGCATCATCGCCCGCGCGACCGCTCGCGTCTCGGGATCGCCGCAAATCACCTCCAGCGTGGCGTGAGTCAGTGCGCTGATGGGATTGAATGACACGTTGCCCCACAGTTTGAGCCACAGCTCGTCGCGAATGTTGTCCAGCACGGGGGCATCGAAGCCGGCCGCCGTGAACGCCTCGGCGAGTTCGGCCACCCGCTCCGGTTGCTCGCCGGACGGGTCGCCGATGGGGAACTTGTTGCCATAGTTGTGCCGTATCACTCCGGGCTCGACTACTTCCGTTGCCGGATAGACGATGCATCCTATGGCGCGCTCGGGACGCAGTCCCCGCCATTGGCGGCCGCCGGGGTCGACGGTCTCGACCACCCGGCCCTCCAACGCACCCCCGTGCTTGTAGAAATACCAATAAGGAATGCCGTTCACCGCAGTTACCACGCCGGTGTCATTGCCGAGTAGCGGCTGCATGGCGTCCACCGCCTCGGTGAGCTGATGCGCCTTCAGCCCCACGATCACAAAATCCTGAACGCCAAGCTCTTGGGGATTGTTCGTGCAGACGGGATGGGCGACCAACTCCTGGCCGTTCGTCAGCAACCGCACCCCGTTGCGTCGCATTGCCTCGAGATGCGCTCCGCGTGCGACCAGACTGACCTCGACGCCGGCCCGGGCCAGATTCACGCCCATATAGCCGCCTATGGCGCCTGCGCCGAAAACGCATATCTTCATCGTGCCCTCCCTGGAGTGTCCCGACTGAAGCAGCAGAATCCTACATGGGTCTGCTCCCGTGCGATGCCGAACAACTTGCGACCGATGCTTTCGTCCGGATCAGGACCGCGGCACAGAGAACCATGCTGTCAATTGAGATGGCGCGGCCGCGACGGCTGGCCGACTGCCGGCACCTGCCCGAAAGGCGTGTCACCGGAGGCGGCTGCATCGGCAGCGTGCGCGACTGTTGCCAGAACCAGCAGGTCTCTGATGCTGATTACTCCGATCAGGGCTTCGCCGTGCAGCACCGGCATATGTCGAACATGGTGCTTGCTCATCAGCGCACAGACTTCATCGACGGTATCGTCCGACTGGCAAGAGAAAAAGGCGCGGTCCATGAAGGCCGAAACCGGCAAGGCCAACGCCGCGGCTCCGCGCTCGACAACCGCCCGCACCACGTCGCGTTCCGAAATCATCCCCAGGACTACATCGCCTTCGGTCATGCAGCTATCCTTGACCACCAAAGCGCCGATGTTTTCGGACCGAAGCAATCGAGCCGCCGCCATGAGAGTGCTCGTCATGCCGACGGTGATGAGCCGCGGGGGCTTCGAGCGCAAAACCGCCTCGATCTGCATATCCTCCCTCCTTGCCGCCTGGATGGGCGGAACTTGCCTACATGGTATGAGAGCACGGCAAAGGGAACACGTATATGGTATGCCACCCTTAATGCAACAGGAAAGCTTTCTGCTTTGACGAAACGGCTGGTGGAAGAAGCTCGGCGGGGAGCTCCCCAGCATCAAAAGCGCGTTATTTGCCGGTCTGCAAGCGGTTCCCGTCGATGAGAACTGAATTCACTCTGCACCGGTGGGAGCCAGTCGGCTGGAGCCTTGGTCAAAAGGCGCTTGCGTCGCGCCGATCTGTGGTATACAGAATTCCGAGGGCGAGGGTTCGCGCTGACCGGTCGCCCGCGTATCGCAAAGGCAGACAGGGCGTTTCTTGGCCGAGATCACACCCTTTCCAAAGCTCCGGGTCGAGCCCCTGGTGGTGACTGCCGGCCTTCGTCGGCAGGCCTGCGAAGCGATCAAGCGGGCGATCACGGAAATGGACATTTATGGCCACCCCGGAGAGATCCGGCTGGACGAGCGGCAGCTCTCCAAGGATCTGGGCGTCAGCCGAACGCCGATTCGTGAGGCGATGACCGTGCTGGAGCAGGAGGGCTTTGTGCGCTCGGTGCCGCGGCGCGGCATCTACGTGATACGCAAAACCAAGCGCGAGATCATCGAGATGATCACCGTCTGGGCGGCGATCGAGAGCCTCGCCGCACGGCTCGCGACTGAGCGCGCCACAGCCGAACAGCTGCACGAGTTACGCGCACTGTTCGCGGAGTTCGGCCAGAATCCGTCCGATCATCTGCACGAATACTCGCGCGCCAACGTGGCATTTCACGCCGCGATCATTCGCATGGGCGGCTGCGAGCTCATGACCGATATCACCGAGAATCTGTTCATTCACATGCGCGCGGTACGCGAGGTGACTATCGGGCAGGGCAACCGCGCCATGCGATCGATTGTCGATCACATGCAGATCATCGCGGCACTGGAGGCGCGGGACGCCGATCTGGTGGCACGGCTGGTGCGTGAGCACACGCTGGGTCTCGCTGAGCATATCGAGAAGCATGGCGACGCGCTCAACGAGTTCGAGGACCCGAGGGCGCGACAACGTTACGCCTGAATCGGGGTTAAAGGGAGGAAGGACATGGACGAGGTGTTGACCAAGTCGGCGCAAGGCGGATCCGCTGCAAAGCCGGCTAGCTCCACGGCCGATGACACGTTGAAGGCAAAGAGCCGTGACGCGAACGTCGTCTCTGGCGGCCACCTGGTTGCCAAGGCGCTGAAGAACGAAGGCGTCGACACCATCTTCACGCTGTGCGGCGGCCACATCATCGACATCTATGACGGCTGCGTCGACGAGGGTATCCGCATCATCGACGTGCGTCACGAGCAGGTCGCCGCCCACGCGGCCGACGGCTACGCGCGCCAGACCGGCAAGCTCGGTTGCGTCGTCACCACGGCCGGCCCGGGCTGCACCAATGCGGCGACCGGCGTGGCCACAGCCTTCCGTTCGGAAAGCCCGATCCTGCATATCGGCGGCCAGGGTGCGCTGACCCAGCACATGATGGGCTCGCTGCAGGATCTGCCGCATGTCGAGATGATGCGGCCGATCACGAAGTTCGCTGCCGGCGTGCGCTCTACGGAGCGAGTGGCGGACATGGTGGCGATGGCGGCGCGCGAATGTTTTGCCGGCGCACCGGGACCGTCCTACCTCGAAATCCCCCGCGACGTGCTGGACCGCGAGATCGACATCTCCAAGGCTGTGATTCCGCAGCCCGGACATTATCGCGCCTCGACAAAATCGCTGGGCGACCCGGCCGATATCGAGAAACTGGCGGACCTGCTGGCGGCGGCCGAGCGGCCCGTGATCCTGATCGGCACCCAGGTGTGGACCTCCCGCGGCCACGAGGCGGCCATCGAGCTGGTCCGGGCCCTCGACATTCCGGCATACTTCAACGGCTCCGGCCGGGGTCTGCTGCCGCCCGGGGATCCGCACCATTTCGACCGCACCCGGCGCGAGGGTTTCGATGGCGCCGACGTGATCGTGATTGTCGGCACGCCGTTCGACTTTCGCATGGGGTACGGCAAGCGGCTGGGCCGCGACGCGAAAATCGTGCAGATCGACATGAGCTACAGCACGGTCGCCAAGAACCGCGACGTGTCGCTCGGCCTGGTCGGCGATCCGGGCACCATACTGGCGGCGGTGCGCCAAGCGGCCACCGGACGGTTGAAACAGTCGGCCCAGCAGCAGCGTCGCGCCTGGATGGCCAAGCTGCGCCAACAGGAAGCGGCGGCGACGGAGAAGCTGATGCCGCTGTTCAAGTCCGACCGCCAGCCTATCCACCCCTACCGCGTGGCCTGGGAGATCAACGAGTTCCTCCGCGACGACACGATCTATATCGGCGACGGCGGCGATGTGGTGACGATTTCGGCGCAGGCGGTGCGCCCGCGGCGTCCAGGACAGTGGATGGATCCCGGTGCGCTCGGCAGCCTGGGAGTCGGCACCGGCTTCGCGCTGGCCGCCAAGGCCGCCCACCCGGAAAAGGAAGTGCTGTGCTACTACGGCGACGGTTCGTTCGGGATGACCGGCTTCGATATGGAGACGGCGAACCGTTTCCGCATGCCGTATCTGGCGGTGATCGGCAACAACTCGGCGATGAACCAGATCCGCTACGGCCAGATCACCAAATACGGTGAGCAGCGGGGCAGTGTCGGCAATTTGCTCGGCGACATCCCGTTCGGCCGGTTCGCCGAAATGCTGGGCGGCTACGGCGAGGAAGTACGTGATCCGGCCCAAATCGCGCCGGCGCTGCAACGTGCGCGCGAGGCGATCGCTAAAAGCGGCAAGTCGGCGATCGTGAATATCTGGGTCGATCCCGCGGAATACGCGCCGGGCACCAAAGCCCAGACCATGTACAAGTAGCACGCCGGACGGCAGGAGGCAGCGATGGAAAAAGCACTCGACGGAGTCAAGATACTGGACTTCACCCACGTGCAGTCGGGACCGACCTGCACGCAGCTGCTGGCGTGGTTCGGCGCCGACGTGATCAAGATCGAGCGGCCGGGCGTGGGCGACATCACCCGCGGCCAGCTGCGCGACATCCCCGACGTGGACAGCCTGTATTTCACGATGCTGAACCACAACAAGCGCTCCATCACGGTGGACAGCAAGAATCCGACCGGTAAGCAGGTGATCGAGGCGCTCATCAAGGAATGCGACGTGCTGGTGGAGAATTTCGCCCCCAATGCGCTGAACCGGATGGGCTTCACCTGGGAGCGCATCCAGGAGCTGAACCCGCGCATGATCGTCGCCTCGATCAAGGGTTTTGGCCCGGGACCTTACGAAGACCTCAAGGTTTACGAGAACGTGGCCCAATGCACCGGCGGATCCGCGTCCACGACCGGCTTCGACGACGGGCCGCCTACGGTTACCGGCGCCCAGATCGGCGATAGCGGCACCGGCCTGCATCTTGCCCTCGGCATTGTCACCGCCCTGTATCAGCGAACGAAAACCGGGCGCGGGCAAAAAGTGACGGCGGCGATGCAGGACGGTGTCCTGAATCTCTGCCGGGTGAAGCTGCGGGACCAGCAGCGCCTGGCACACGGCCCTCTAAAAGAATATCCGCAATATCCGAACGGTCATTTCGGCGACGCGGTGCCCCGCGCCGGACATGCCTCGGGCGGCGGTCAGCCGGGCTCGATCCTGAGGTGCAAGGGCTGGGAGACTGATCCGAACGCCTACATCTACTTCATCACGCAGGTGCCGGTCTGGCCCGACATCTGCCGCGTGATCGGCCGCGAGGAATGGATCACCGATCCGGGCTACGCCAAGCCGGAAGCGCGCCTGCCGCGCCTGAAGGAAATTTTCGGCGTAATTGAGCAGTGGACCATGACCAAGACAAAGTTCGAGGCCATGGAAATCCTCAACAAGTACGACATTCCGTGCGGGCCGATCCTGTCGATGCGGGAAATCGCCGAGGATGACTCGCTGCGCGCCACAGGCACGCTGGTCGAGGTCGATCACCCGACGCGCGGCAAGTACCTGACCGTGGGCAATCCGATCAAGCTGTCGGACAGTGCAAGCGAGGTGCGGCGCTCGCCGCTGCTGGGCGAGCACACCCAGGAGATTCTGCGAGAGGTGCTGCATTTCGATGCCGGGCGGATCGCCGAAGTGAACGCATCGGGCGCACTCGGGGAGCCGCAGCGCTTGGCCGCCGAGTAGGCCCGCGGGCGCAATCATTGAGCGTGCCGGCGGCATGTCCGCCGGAGGACGACCGGGAGGATGGCGATGCAAGATGTCGTAAGAAAAACGCAAGACGATTCCGCATCGGCGGGTGCCCGGCGGACCGTTCGCGAGATCCTGGACCGCGTGCGCGGCAGCGGGCGCGACGCCCTGACCGCACCGGAAGGCAAGCTTGTCTGCGATGCATACGGTATTGCCGTGCCGCAGGAAGCGGTCGCGCGCTCGGCCGAGGAGGCGGCGACGCATTGCGAGCGGCATGGGCTTTCCCGTCGTGCTAAAAATCGTCTCGCCCGACATCCTGCACAAGACCGAGGCCGGAGGTGTGCTCGTCGGGCTCAAGGATGCCGAGTCTGTTTCGCGCGGGTATCAGACGATCCTCGACAGCGCCCGCCGCTACAAGGCTGATGCGCGCATCGACGGTGTGCAGGTGCAGCAGATGCTGCAGGGCGGCCAGGAGGTAATTATCGGCGCCGTGACTGACGGCAGTTTCGGCAAACTGGTGGCATTCGGCTTGGGCGGCGTACTGGTCGAGGTCCTGAAGGACATCACTTTTCGCCTCGCCCCCGCGACGCGTGACGATGCGCTATCGATGCTGGACGGCATTCAGGCGGCCGAGATGTTAAAGGGCGTGCGCGGCTCCGAGCCGGTGGATCGTGAAGCGCTGGCGAATCTCATCGTGCGCGTCTCGCAGCTGGTCAGCGACTTTCCGGAAATTTCCGAACTCGATCTAAATCCGGTGTTCGCCACGGCAAAGGGGGCGGTGGCTGCTGACGTACGCATCGTGCTCGACGTCGCGCCTGCAGCACCGCGTCATCGCCCGAGCCAGCAGGAAATCCTGACCGCAATGAACCGCATCATGCGCCCGCGCGCGGTGGCGGTCATCGGCGCCTCGGCCGAGGACGGCAAGATTGGCAACTCCGTAATGAAGAACCTCATTAACGGCGGCTACAAGGGCTCGATCTATCCGATCCATCCGAAGGCGCAGGAAATCCTCGGGCACAAAGCCTATAAGTCGGTCAAGGACGTGCCGGAGACGATCGATGTGGCGGTGTTCGCAATTCCCGCCAAGTTCGTCGCCGCCGCCCTGACGGAGTGCGGCGAGAAGCAGATCCCCGGAGCGGTGCTGATCCCGTCCGGCTTCGCCGAGACCGGCAACGAGGAGGGCCAGCACGAAATTCAGGCGATAGGCCGGAAATACAATATCCGCCTGCTGGGGCCGAACATCTACGGCTTCTACTACCTGCCGGCTCATCTCTGTGCCACGTTCTGTACGCCCTACGACGTGCGCGGCCACGCGGCGCTGTCCTCGCAATCGGGCGGCATCGGCATGGCGATCATCGGCTTCAGCCGCTCCGCCAAGATGGGCGTCTCCGCCATCGTGGGCGTCGGCAATAAGGCCGACATCGACGAGGACGATCTGCTGACCTTCTTCGAGCAGGACGACGAGACGCAGATCATCGCTCAGCACTGCGAGGACCTGAAGGATGGGCGATCCTTCGCCGAAATCGCGCGGCGGGTCACCAAAAAGAAGCCGGTCATCGTGCTGAAAGCCGGACGCACCTCGGCCGGCGCACGCGCCGCGAGTTCGCA
Source organism: uncultured Pseudomonadota bacterium (assembly GCA_963822705.1). Classification (GTDB taxonomy): domain Bacteria; phylum Pseudomonadota; class Alphaproteobacteria; order Acetobacterales; family Acetobacteraceae; genus CAVRQM01. Next base: position 238,259 of record CAWGIX010000001.1, on the reverse strand, counting down.
TACCGGTGCACTCGCCGGCAACGACAAAATCTATGAGGACGTGCTGAAACAGGTCGGCGTGATCCGGGCGCGGAGCCTGCGCGAGATGCTGGAGTTCGCGCGCGGACTGCCGAAGCTGCCGACGCCGAAGGGCGAGAACGTCGTTATCATCACCGGTGCCGGCGGATCGGGGGTGCTGCTGTCGGATGCGTGCGTGGATAACGGCTTGTCGCTGATGGCGATGCCGGCCGATCTGGATGCCGCGTTCCGCAAGTTCATTCCGCCTTTTGGCGCCGCCGGCAACCCGGTGGACATCACCGGCGGGGAGCCGCCTGTAACCTACCAGAACACGGTCCGCCTCGGGCTGCAGGATGATCGTATTCATGCTCTCATCCTCGGCTATTGGCACACCATCATCACGCCGCCGATGGTGTTTGCGCACCGCCTGGTCGAGGTGGTCGACGAAATGCGCGCGAAAGGGATCGAGAAGCCGATCGTGGCTTCGCTGGCCGGCGACGTGGAGGTGGAGGCGGCGTCTGAGTACCTCTACGACCACGGCATCCCCGCCTATCCGTATTCGACGGAAATCCCCGTGGTCATTCTCGGTGCAAAATATCGTTGGGCGCGCGGCGCGGGCCTGATCGCATGAACATCCACGAACATCAGGCCAAGGAGTTGCTGCGCGGCTTCGGGGTTCCGGTGCTGGCTGGTCATGCGGCGCGGTCCCCGGAGGAGGCGGTCTCCGCGGCCGCTTCTCTGCCCGGGCCGGTGTACGTGGTGAAAAGTCAGATCCATGCCGGTGGGCGCGGCGCCGGCCGTTTTGCCGAGGACCCGCAAGGGAAGGGCGGGGTGCGGCTGGCCCGCTCGGCCGAGGAGGTGCGGGCCGCCGCGGAGGCGATGCTGGGGCATACGTTGGTGACCAAGCAGACCGGCCCGGCCGGGCGGCAGGTGCATCGCCTCTATGTCGAGTCCGGCTGTCAGATCGCGCGCGAGCTCTATCTATCCTTGCTGATCGACCGTTCCACTTCCCGTTTGACCGTGATCGCCTCCAGCGAGGGTGGCATGGAGATCGAGGAGGTGGCGGCAACCCACCCCGAGAAGATCCTGCGCGTCTCGATTGATCCGGTCACTGGTCCGTCCAGCTTCCACGGGCGTCGGCTGGCTTATGGGCTAGGGTTGTCCGGCAAGCAGGTCGGGGCGTTCGGGCGGTTGCTGGATGCGCTGGCCCGCGCCTTCGTCGCGCTCGATTGCGCGGTGATCGAGATAAATCCGCTGGTGGTGACCGCGCAGGGCGAACTGGTGGCGCTGGATTCCAAGGTCAGCTTCGACGACAACGCGTTGTTCCGTCACGCCGATCTGGAGGCGTTGCGCGACGAATCGGAGGAGGATCCGAAGGAGCTGGAAGCGGCACGGCACAGCCTGAGCTACGTGGCGCTGGACGGCACCATCGGCTGCATGGTCAACGGCGCCGGCCTGGCGATGGCGACGATGGACATCATCAAGCTGTATGGGGCCTCGCCGGCGAACTTTCTCGATGTGGGCGGCGGGGCTACCAAGGAACGGGTGACGGCCGCGTTCAAGATCATCCTGTCGGACCCCAATGTCGCAGCGATTCTGGTGAACATTTTTGGCGGCATCATGCGCTGCGACGTGATCGCCGAGGGAGTTGTGGCCGCTGCGCGCGAGGTGAGTCTGACGGTGCCGCTCGTGGTGCGTCTGGAGGGCACCAACGTGACCCTGGGCAAGGAGATTCTGGCCAAATCCGGGCTGCCAATCATCGCCGCCGACAACTTGGCCGACGCCGCTGAGAAAGTGGTACGTGCCACAACAGGGGCCGGCTGAGATGGCAATTCTAGTGGACCGCACCACGCGTGTGATTACCCAAGGCTTTACCGGGGCGCAGGGGACATTTCATTCCGAGCAGGCAATCGCCTATGGCACCAAGGTTGTGGGCGGTGTGACGCCGGGCAAGGGTGGGAGCAAGCATCTGGACCTGCCGGTATTCGACACGGTGGCCGAAGCGGTGGCGGCGACGAAAGCGGATGCTTCGGCGATCTATGTGCCGCCGCCCTTTGCCGCGGACGCAATCCTGGAGGCGGCGGATGCCGGGGTGGGCCTGATCGTGTGCATCACCGAGGGCATTCCGGTGCTGGACATGGTGCGGGTAAAGCGCGCGCTGGACGGATCGGGTTCGCGACTGGTGGGTCCTAACTGTCCTGGGGTGATCACGCCGGATGCGTGCAAGATCGGCATCATGCCCGGGCACATCCACAAACCCGGGCGAGTGGGAATCGTCTCGCGCTCCGGCACGCTGACCTATGAGGCGGTCGCGCAGACCACGATGGCGGGACTGGGGCAGAGCACCTGCGTGGGCATTGGCGGCGATCCGGTGAAGGGAACGGATTTTGTCGACGTGCTGGAACTGTTCCTGGCCGATGCCGAGACCGAGGCGATCATCATGATTGGCGAGATCGGCGGGGAAAGCGAGATTCTGGCGGCGGAGTTTCTGGCGCGCGAGAATCGCGGCGGCAAGCCTGTAGTGGGGTTCATCGCCGGGGCGACGGCGCCGCCCGGGCGGCGCATGGGCCATGCCGGCGCCGTGATCAGCGGCGGCCGCGACACCGCTGCCGCCAAGTTCGCCGCCATGCGCGAGGCCGGCATCCACGTCGCCGAAAGCCCAGCCGCACTCGGCAGCACCATGCTGCGTGTGTTGCGCCAATAGAGAACACACAACGCGCGACGCACCAAACGTCGAAACGATATGGTACGGAGGAGAAAACTATGTCCATGAGTTCGTCGTCGATGCGCAACCCGGCGCTCGGGGACGCTCCGAGCGCCCAGCGCTGGACGCAGGTGGTCATCGGGGTCATCTGCATGATCCTGATCTCAAATTACCAGTACGGATGGACGCTGTTCGTGCATCCGATGGCGGAAGCGCATAAATGGCCCGTCGCGGGGATCCAGGTTGCGTTCAGCATCTTCATAGCGCTCGAGACTTGGCTGACGCCGGTCGATGGCTGGATCGTCGATCTGCTCGGCCCCCGGCGCGGCCCGAAGCTGGTGGTGGCGGCCGGCGGCATTTTGGTAGCGCTCGGGTGGATCCTCAACTCGTTCGCCGACTCGCTCGGCATGCTCTACGTGGGCGGGGCGCTGTCCGGCGCCGGCGCCGGCGCGATCTACGCGACCATGATCGGCATGGCGGTAAAATGGTTCCCGGACCGGCGTGGTCTGGTGGTTGGCCTGATGGCCGGCGGGTATGGGATCGGTGCCGCGGTCACGGTGATCCCGATCCGCGAAATGATCGCCTCGTCCGGTTATGAGAGCACCTTCTTCTGGTTCGGCCTGGGGCAGGGCGCGATCGTTTTCCTGTTGGCTTGGCTGCTGAAAGCGCCTTTGCCCGGCGAAGTGCCCGCACTGCCGCCGAAGAACCTGGTGCAGACCTCGCGCAGCTACACGCCCCAGGAGATGCTGCGCACGCCGACGTTCTGGCTGCTGTATCTGATGTTCATCATGGTCTCGGCCGCCGGACTGATGGCGACCGCGCAGATCGCGCTGATCGCCAGGAGCTACAATGTCGCCGACGCTGTGCTCCTGTTCGGTGCGACCACGCTGTCGCTGGCGGTGATCGTGGATGGCGTGGCGAACGGCACGGCGCGGCCGTTCTTCGGCTGGGTGTCTGACCAGATCGGGCGCGAGAATACGATGGCCATCGCCTTCACCATCGGCGGTATCGCTTATTGGCTGCTCGGTTCGCTCGGCACCAACCCCTGGCTGTTCGTGCTGTTCGCCGCGCTGATCTTCTTTACCTGGGGCGAGATCTTCAGCCTGTTCCCATCGACCTGCACCAACTCGTTCGGGCCGCAATTCGCCACCGTAAACCTCAGCTTCCTGTACACCGCCAAAGGCATGTCGGCGTTCCTGGTGCCGCTGGCGAACGTGCTGAAGGCGGCGACCGGAAGCTGGCACGCGGTGTTCGTGGTGACCGCCATCATGAACTTCGTGGTCGTGGGCCTGGCGCTGTTCGTGCTCAAGCCGCTCCGCGAGCATCAGCGTCTCGCTGAACCGGTGGTGGGACCCGTTCCCGCCGAGTAGCACCCGGTTCGGCTGGCGCGAAAAGAGAAAGGGCCGCCACGTTCTCGTGGCGGCCCTTTCTCTTCAGCCCCGCCGGCGTGCTCCCGCTAGGTGGTCGGCGGCGCGAACACGTCCATCTTGTTGCTCTCGTTGCGATAGACATAGACGTTGTGAGTCTTGGTATCGACCGCCAGCGTGTGCACGTTCTTTTCGGAAGGGATGGTGTCAGCCACGGTGTTGTTGTCGAGGTCGATCACCTCTACCACACCGGCTTTGTCGCCTACGAAGGCGCGGCGCGCCCCGAGGTCGATCGTGGTCTCGTCCACCGAGCCCTGCAGCGGGATCGAGGCGACCTGTTTGCCCGTGCTTGCATCCAGCACCAGCATCTTCTTGTCGGTGGTGCCTACAAACAGATGCTTGGTCTTCGGATCATAGACCATCGGCTTGACGTCGCCCTTCACGTCCGGCTTCCACACCGCGGTGATCTTGTTCGTCTTGGGATCGATGACGTCGATCTGGTTGTCGTCTGGCTGATAGATCCGGTTCTGTGCGGCTACCAGAGTGCCCACATCCGGACCGTCCTTTGCCTTTTCCGGTTGCAAGCCGAAATGCGCCACTTGTTTGAACGGGGGCGTGGCTTTGACGACGGTGTCATCGTTGCTGTCGTCGGCGGTGACGAAGATTTCCTGGTTCTTGGGATCGTAGATCATGCCGTCCGGCGTCTTGCCTTCCACCTTGAAGGTGCCCACCGGCTTTAACGTCGATTTGTCGACCACGGTGACAGTGGTGCTGTCTGCGTCGTCGAGGAAGGCGTATTTGGGCGTCAATGTCACCAGGTTGCCGTTGGCGATCCCAGGCACGACGCCCTTGACGGTATTGGTGTTGGTATCGACCACCACGACCTGATGGTCCGGCGACTGGGAGATCCAGATCGTGCTCGTGTCCGGGTCGAACGCCACGTAATCGCCGTGACCGCCCTTGTCCCCGGGCAGATCGATGGTCTTGACCAGCTTGTAGGCACTTTCGGCCGCGATAGCCGGCGACGCAGCAAAAGCCGCGAGTGCCGCCAGTGACACGGTCTGCAGAATGCTTCTGCGCATGATGTGGCCTCCCGAGTGTTTCTGTATGCTTGCCAGGCACGAACGGCGCGGTGCGCCGGTTCGAGGATGATACTGTCGCACGCAGAAGCTGTCCACATCCGTTCGTGTGAACAACCGCGAATATTCAAAAGATTATGACCCGCTGGTCGCAGCGACTACACCTGGAATGCGGGTGATAGGCAATCGAAGCCTGGCTCTAAGATTAAGTGCTCGGCAAGGCGGCCCTGGCCCACTCTGGGCCGAGCAACACAAACACCCGGCAGCGCCGCGCAAAGAACGCCAAGGATGGGCCCACATCTTCGGCGCGGTCTGTCGACGTCCCGTGTCGATGCTGCGCTGGGACGGCCCCACATCAACACCAACGATGAGGCTGCATCTGGCCGAGATCAGCGCACACGCCGCATCAGGCACCTACGCGACCGTACAGCTGGATGAGGCGGGTTGAATTCAGTCCCGCGGCTGGGCTGCGTGTTCCGAGAGCATCAGCCCGTTGCTGCGAACCTTTACGTCTCAGAGCATTGCTCCCATAGAAACATTTGGCAATATCTCCGCACGAACCAATTCGCCAACAGCGTCTTCGACGTACGACGACAACATCGAGTTCTGTTACGGCACCTGAACCGCGCTCACACTGCGGCGCGGCGCTGTTGCGGAGACCAAGTCGATTCAGTCGCACGGCGGTGATCCCGGCTGGGCTTACGGAACCGCGGGCGCTCGTGCCCAGGTTCGTGCCTCGCCTATCGCACCAAGCAAGTCCTCCGCCACCAGGTGCGGCCCCGCGGCATAAGCAGCCTGTCCGTGCGTCCAGGCCGCCGCGGCCGCCGCCTCCCAGGCTGGCATCCCCTGCGCCAGCATCGCCGCGATCAGTCCCGCAAGAATGTCCCCTGAACCCGCCGTCGCGAGCCACGGCGGCGCGGAAATCGTTAATCGCCACCCGGCCGTCCGGGGCGGCGATCACCGTGTCACGCCCTTTCAGCAGCACCACCGCCCCGGTCAGTGCCGCTGCCTGCCGCGCTGCCTCCGGCCGGTCGGCGCCCGCATCGCCAAACACGCGACAAAATTCGCCGGCGTGAGGGGTCAGCACCGTGGCACCGCGCAGGCGGTCCGGCGCACCGGCACAGATCGTCAGCGCATCGGCATCGACAACCACCTGCCGTCCGCTCGCCAGCAGCACCGGCAATGCGGCACGCGCCGTTTCGGCTCCGAGACCCGGGCCGCACACCCAGGTCCGGCGACGCGCATCCCCCAGCAACTCGGGCAACGCGGCCTCGCTGACAATGGTGCCCGGCTCGCCGCAGCGGTAAATCTCAGCCCCGCGGGCTAAGGCCGCGATCGTGACCATCCCCGCCCCACCCCGCCGGGCCGCCATAGCCGCGAGCCGGGCGGCGCCGGTCATTGCCGACCCGCCCAGCACCGTAACGTGACCACGACTGTATTTGTGGCCCTGGAGTGTCGGCGACGGAATCTGCCAGAGGGAAGGGCCGTTGCGGAACGCGCGGGGCCTGACGCTGTCCAGAACGCCCGGCGGAAATCCGATCTGCGCCAGCACGGTTTCGCCGCACAGATCTCGCCCCGGCAATAGCAGATGCCCCGGCTTGAGCCTAAAAAACGTCACCGTCAGCATGGCCTGCCGCGCGAACCCGCGGATCTGCCCGTTCGCGCCGTCCAACCCGCTCGGCACGTCCACAGCGACTACCCGCCGCGCCGCCCGAAGCACCTCCGCAACGGACGGGGACACGTCGCGGGAAAGTCCGGCGCCGAACACGGCATCAATCACCAGCTCGGCCCGGGCCGCCTCGGCCGGATCGAACCGAACCTGCACTCCGTTCCACCGCCTGCGCAGGGCCGAGAGCGCCGCCACGGCGACCGGCCAACCGGCGGTCCGCAAATAGCGGGCCGTCTCGACGCCGTCGCCGCCGTTGTTCCCGGGGCCGCACAGCACCACGGTGCGGCAGGGACTCAAGCGGGCCCGCACCGCGCGCGCGACCACCCGCCCTGCATCCGCCATCAACTGCTCGACGGGCACGCCTGCCAGGATGGCCGACCTGTCTACCAGGGCCATTTCCCGGGGCGTCAATAGCTCGGGTAGGCTGGAAGGCCCCCTATGGGCGTGCATGGCGTACCCTAGCCTTGCCGGCATGGCCGCACATTACGCTGGTGGCCTGCTCGCGTTGCAGCCCGGCCGCGGCATCCCTTCGCATGCGCTCGCCTAGCTGGTCAGCTTTTCGGCGCTTCGGTGGGCTTTTCGCCTTGCAGTTCCAGGGCGGCGCCGATGAGCGATATATGGCTTAGCGCCTGCGGAAAGTTGCCGGTCTGCCGGCCTGCCCGTGGATCGTATTCCTCGGCCAGCAGTCCGACATCGTTGCATAACCCGAGCAGCCGCTCGAACAGCGAGCGCGCCTCCGCGGTCCGCCCTTGGCGCGCATATGCCGCAGCCAGCCAGAAGCTGCAGGCGAGAAAAGTGCCCTCGCCGGGCGGCAATCCATCGGATGACTGCTCCGTATCGTAGCGCATCACGAACCCGTCCCGCAGCAGCCGCCGCTCGATGGCAGCAATCGTCCCCGCCATTCGGGCATCCGTGGCCGGCAAAAAATTGAACAAGGGAGCCAGCAGCAGGCTGGCGTCGAGTTCATCCCCGTCCAGCGTGCGCACGAAACTCCCTAGCTTGGGGTTGAAGCCCCGCTTGCAAATGGTTGCGTGCATGGTGTCCCGCAGCGCCCGCCAGCGCTCCAGCGGCCCTTCCAGTTGAAAATGTTCCATGCTCTGCACGGCGCGGTCGACCGCTACCCACGCCATCACCTTGGAAAAGGTGAATTGCTGCCGGCCGCCCCGCGTCTCCCAGATACCCTCATCCGGCTCCTCCCAGATCTGCTCCAGGTGCTCGGTCAAAGCCCTCTCCAACGACCAGGTCTGTGGCCCCGCGGCAAGGCCGCCGACCCTGGACTGGTGCAGCGCGTTCATCACTTCGCCAAAAATGTCGAGCTGCAGCTGATTGGAGGCGGCGTTGCCGATGCGAACCGGTGCCGCCCCCTGATAGCCGGGCAGCCATTTTACCTCCCACTCCTCCAGCCGGCGCTCGCCCGCAATGCCGTACATGATCTGCGTCTGGTTGGGGCTGCCGGCGACGCTGCGGTGCAGCCAGTCGCGCCACGACCGCGCCTCGTCGTAGTACCCGTTGTGCATGAACGACAGCAGCGTGAGCGTGGCGTCGCGCAGCCAGCAATACCGGTAATCCCAGTTCCGCGAACCGCCGAGCTGTTCCGGCAGGCTGGTGGTCGGCGCGGCCACGATGCCGCCGGTGGCATGGTAGGTAAGCGCTTTGAGCGTCAGCAGGCTGCGCGTGACCGCCTCTGCATATGGGCCGCGGTAGGTCCCCCGGGCGCTCCAGCGGGTCCAATAAGTCTCGGTTTCGCGCAGCGCCGCCTCCGTATCGATCGGCCGAGGCGGTTTGTGATGGCTGGGCGCGTGCATCAGCGTGAAGGTGGCGCGATCTCCGGCTGAGACCGAGACAGACGCAACCGTCCTCATGTCTTGGCCTTCGGTCGGGACCGGCGCGTAGAGCACGACCATGTCCGGCCCGGCGATGGCCACGATGCCTTCGCCGGTCTCGCGCCGCTGAACCCAGGGCACGGAGGCGCCGTAATCGAACCGAAGAGTCAGCACCATCGCCATGTCGACCTGCCCGGCCCGGCCCTCGATGATGCGCACGATCGCCGAGTGGCGCTGTCCGACCGGCATGAAGTCGATCACCGCCACCTCTCCGGACAACGTGGTGAACACGGTTTCCAGAACCATGGAGGCACCACGATACGACCGCCGAACCTTGTACCCGGCTGCCGCCGGCGCCAGCCGCCATTGCCCGTGTTCAGGAGTCCCGAGCAGGGCAGCGAAGCAGGCGGCGCTGTCGAAGCGCGGCCAGCACAGCCAGTCGATGCTGCCGTCGCGGCTGACCAAGGCTGCGGTGCCGCAGTCGCCGATCAGCGCATAGTCCTCGATCTGTGCAGGCCCGCTCCCGCCATCCGGGGCAGGCTGGCCGTCAGCCACTGCGCCCGTACACCCGCCCAGCGTTTCCGGGGCAGGAGCACGATGTCCCCGGTTGCATCGGACGGCCAAGCGGGCACACGTAGTTGCCGGCATAGCAACTCTGGCCCCCAACAGGGGCCGCAGGCTGTGGCTGCGAGAAGTATACCGGTGGAGGTGCGTAGTACACCGGCGGCGGGTAATAGACCGGGGGCGGAACGTAAAGCGGCGGCGCGATTGCAACTCCCACGCCCCATCCCCAGCCGCCTCGCCACCAAGCCTTGGCGGGCGTCGGCGCGAGCAACGCTCCAATCGCGGTCAGGCTGATGGCGGCCACCGCCACGAGCCGGTATGTCCTGTTCATGGAGAGCCTCCAACTCGAGCCTATTCTCTCTAGCAACGCTCGGCCGCCGCCCGGGATGCCGTTTTGTAACGTCGTTCTCGCCGCAATCGCCTTGACTTCGGAGCGGGTATTGCAGATATCGGCGCTAAACGGGGTTTTGAGCGGCACTCTGGTGCGGCCTTACGCAACCCGATGATGCCGTTCACGGAAGCACGCAAATATTGATCGATACCGTCCCGTCGCCCGAGACAGCGAGCCCGGCCGCTGAAGGCCAGCCGGAACCTTCCGTGATCGGCGACCTTGAGACGTTGGCGGTCGCTCCCAGCATCGCAGAGCCGGAGCCTGCCAATTTCGCCGCTCTGGGCCTCTCTGAACCGGTCCTGCGCGCGATCGCCGACTCGGGCTATGTCATCCCCACTCCGATCCAGCGGCAGGCGATCCCGTTCGTTCTGATGGGACGCGATGTGCTGGGCTGCGCCCAGACCGGCACCGGCAAGACGGCCGGCTTCGTATTGCCAATGCTGGACATCTTGTCCGGGAGGCGCGCACGCGCGCGCATGCCGCGCAGCCTCATTCTAGAACCCACGCGCGAGCTCGCGCTGCAAGTCGCCGAGAGTTTTGCCCGCTACGGCAAGCATTTGCGCCTCAGTCACGCGCTTATCATCGGCGGCGAGAGCATGTCCGATCAACGCGACCTGCTTACGCGCGGTGTGGACGTGCTGATCGCAACGCCCGGACGGCTGCTCGACATGTTCGAACGCGGCGGCGTCCTGCTCAGCGACTGCGGCGTGCTGGTGATCGACGAGGCCGACCGCATGCTCGACATGGGGTTTATCCCCGACGTGGAGCGGATCGTGGGACTGCTGCCCGCGAGCCGGCAGACGCTTTTCTTCAGCGCCACCATGGCTCCGGAAATCCGCCGCCTGGCCGACGTATTTTTGCGCAACCCGAAGGAAGTGACGGTCACCCCACCGGCGTCCGTGGCGACCACGATCACTCAGATCATTACCCTGGTTGCCGAGCACGACAAACGCGAAGCGCTCCGCCGGTTGATCCGCTCCGAGGACGTCGCCAACGCCCTGATCTTTTGCAATCGCAAGAGGGACGTGGACATTCTCTACAAGTCTCTGCACCGGCATGGTTTTTCGGTGGGAGCGCTGCACGGGGACATGGCCCAGCCGGTCCGCTTCGCTACCCTGGAGCGCTTCAAGGCGGGCGAGGTGCGTCTGCTGTGTTGCAGCGATGTCGCGGCCCGCGGGCTCGACATCGGCGGCCTGTCGCATGTGTTCAATTTCGACGTGCCGATCCACGCCGAGGACTATGTTCACCGGATCGGCCGCACCGGACGCGCGGGGCGCGAGGGCCGTGCGTTCATGCTGGCCACGCCTGAGGACCGCTTGGCGGTGGCGGCGATCGAAAAGCTGACCGGCCGAACAGTTCCGCGGCTGCAGATCGAGGGCCTCGATCCGGTTGAATGGAGCGAGGGCGACGCCAGACGCCGACGAGGACGAGACGGGACGGGTAAGCTCAAAACCGCCGCGTCCAAGTCTGGCAAGAGGCCTGAGAAGAGAGCCGAGAAGCCAGCCGAGCAGTTGCCAGCCAAAACGGCCCTGAAGCAGGCGGCGAAAGCACCTGCCGCTCCTGCGCCGGAGGTTACGCTCCCGGCCGGCGCGCGGCCCGTCGCGCGACCGCTGCACAGGGAGAGCCATGGTGCGAATCGCGGTGTAGGCTCATCCGTCGTCGGGTTCGGTGACGAAACTCCGGCGTTCATGAGGGTTGCCGCACGGCCCCGCGCTCGCGCCGCGGATGGGACGGACGCAATGCCGTAGGCCTCGCTGACCCTGCGCATCGGCAGCGGAAAGCACGCTGCCCGTCGCGTGCGGGACTGTTTTCTCTTGACAGCCACACTAACATCGGCGTATGCTCTGCCGGTGGCGCATATCTACCCAAACACCCTCACCGGACGGTTCGCCCGGATCGTCTGGCACCTGCACGGGTGGGCCGGGCTCCGACTGACGCAGAACCCGGCACTGCGGCCGGTGCTGCTGCTGGCCCAGACCCGGCTGCAGCGGATGGCGTTCCGGTTCATCGCCCTGGTGGAGAAATTCACCGCCGGCACTCTCAAACCGCCCCGCCCGCCCCGGCCTCGCCCCGCTCCCCCTCTCCCCGATCCGGCGCATGCCCCGCCGCCGAAGCCGCCCCGGGTGCGGGAGCGCCTGCCGCGCCAGTATGAGCTGGCTGGTGGGGATGCTGGGGTGGGAAGCGGCCTATGGCAGCGAGTTGCAGTATCTGCTGAAGCTTCCCGAGATGCATGCGCTGATCCGGGCGGCGCCGCAGGTGGGGCGGCTGCTCCGGCCGCTGTGCTGGATGCTGGGAGTAGTCCCCGACCCGGCCATCCTGCCCCCGCCGCCGCCCCGGCCGCCCCGGGTCAAGCCGGCTCCTCCCGCACCGGACCCCGCCGCACCGGTCCCAACCGAGCCGGCCGAAAAGCCGATGCGAAGGCGTCCGCTCCGCACCGAGGCGCGCACGCGAAAACCGAAGTGGACCTACCCCGGCACGGAGTGGAGGAAGTGGGGCGGTTTCTGGTTCCCCGAGCCGATCCGAAAACCCACCCCTTCCTGAGCCTGCCGAGGCATGTCCATATCGTTACGATTACGATACATACTCAGCGCGGTCAGCCGTTTCCTCTGGCCGGAGACCCTCCGCATCCGCTGTTCGCGGCTTTTAAATCGACATAAACGTGTCAAGGCACCAGGAGGGGGGCGATGACCAAATTCGCGCTGATCGTCGTGGCCGTGGCTTCGCTCGTCCAGCCCATGCCCGCGCGTGCTGCGGACCTGTTCGACCCGGCTGTTGCGAGACAGACTGTCCCGGCGAAATCCGGAGCCGATTCCGTGGCCGAGTCGCGCTGCACCTGGTATCCCGACCTCATGGTGCGCGAGACCGGCACCGATACCCCTGCTCCGGCTGCCGCGAGCGTGATCCCAGGTGCCCGGCCGCTCTGTACCAGAGCGCATGTCGCTGGCCAGGTGGCGCTCGACACCGCCAACTACTCGATGCTCGGCCGCAAGGGCCGGTTCCTGTTCTTCGGCGCGACCGATCCGAACGGTGCGGTCCCGTTCAAGATCCTCGACGCTGCCAGCGGGCGAATCATCTATGCGGATGGCACGGCTGCGGACCGGGGTTTTGCCAGCGTTCAAATCGAGAATGGCGGCCTGCGTTTGAAATACACGCGCGGGCTGAACGCGACCTGTTCGATCATGCAGGATGCGGCGGCCTGCTGGTCGAGGCTGATTGCCGAGGGCAAGATACCGCGGGCCATGGCGCGGACGCCCCCGTCGCCGCAGGCGTGCGCGGCGTCATACAAGGACATGAAGGCGAGCGTCGACGATCCCAGCATCATCACCTACGATGTCGAGATCACCGTCAATGCGGCGGGCAAGACAGCGGTGCTGTCGCGCGGCGCGCCGGCCTGCGGGGCGATGCCGTAACAGCGACTGGCGCCAGTCGGCGGCTCGAAATCGCGGATTGCGGCCTTGCGGGTTGCTCGCTTCTATGCGGCATGGACCTGCCGCTGCCGGACCTCGCGCCGCCCCTCGTCGTGCTGCGGCCTGATCGCCAGACCACCCCGCTGGTGTTCGTCTCGGCGCATTCCGGAACCGACTACCCCGCTGATTTTCTGCGCGGCAGCCGCCTCGACCCGCTGGCCTTGCGGCGCAGCGAGGACTGTTTCGTGGACGAGCTTTTTGGCGCCGCTCCGGCCTGCGGGGCGCCGCTGCTCGCCGCCAGATTTCCGCGTGCTTTTTGCGACGCCAACCGGGAAAAGTGGGAACTGGACCCGAGCATGTTCCACGACGACCTGCCGCCCTGGGTCAACACCGCCAGCGCGCGGGTCAATGCGGGACTGGGCACCATCGCTCGCGTGGTCGCGTCCGGGGAGGCGATCTACCGGGCGAAACTGCCGTTCGCCGCCGCGGTCTCCCGCATCGAGGCCTGCTGGCAGGCGTTCCACGACGCACTCGGCGAGCTGGTCTCGGCGACGCGGCAAAATTTCGGCGCTTGTCTGGTCATCGACTGCCACTCCATGCCCTCGTCCGGCGTGGCGCGTCCGGCCGTGGCCGACGTGGTGCTGGGCGACGGGCACGGCACGGCCTGCGCCCCCGCCGTGATGCGCTACCTCGAACAGGCGTTCACCCGCGAGGGCCGGGCGGTCCGCCGCAACGATCCGTACGCCGGCGGCTACATCACCCGCCACTACGGCCGGCCGCGGGACGGGGTGCATGCGGTCCAGGTGGAGGTTGCCCGCGCGCTGTATATGGACGAGGGCCGGCTGGAAAAATCCCCCGGGTTCGAACGCCTGCGCACGGAATTGGGCCGGTTGATGGCGGACCTGGCCCGCGACGCTCCGGACTTGCTCGGAAAAAAAATGGCGGCACCGTGAGGCGCCGCCAAGTTTAGGGAGGAAACGTCCAAGAAACAGCTCGGCGCAGAGCGCCTTGCTGCACCGCACAAGATAAGTGGCAGGCGCGCCGGCGCGCAAGACCTTTCTTGCACTGCAGTATGGGCTGCATCACACCTCGTGGCGGATCTGCCTCACGCTTGGCCCCGCCGCCGCCGACGCGCTATGACCCGCCGATGAGCGGAACATTGCCGGAACAGTTTGCCTCCTGGTTCTCGGCTCAGGGCTGGCAGCCCCGTCCGCACCAGTTTCGCGTGCTGGCGGCGGCCCGGTCGGAGCGCAGCGTGCTGCTGATCGCGCCGACCGGCGGCGGCAAAACCCTGGCCGGCTTTCTTCCCACGCTGGTCGAGCTTGCGGCGGCGCCTCGGGAGGGGCTGCACACGGTCTATGTGAGTCCGCTGAAAGCGCTGGCGGCCGACATCGCGCGCAATCTGGCGCGTCCGATCGCGGAGCTGACCCTGCCGATCTCGGTGGCCACCCGCAGCGGCGACACCGGCAGCGCGGCGCGCAAACGCCAGCGGGAACAGCCGCCCAACGTGCTGCTGACCACCCCCGAAAGCCTGGCGCTGCTGCTGTCCCTGCCCGAGGCGCCGGTCATGTTCGGCTCCTTGCGCCGGGTCGTCATCGACGAAATCCATGCCCTTGGCCGGCACCAAGCGGGGCGACCAGCTGGCGCTCGGCCTGTCCCGCCTCGCGTCGCTGGCGCCGTCGCATCGCCGGATCGGCCTGTCGGCGACGGTGGCGCACCGCTGGCCGCTGCTGGACTTCGTGTCCGTCGACGGGCGTGGCGGCGAGGTGGAGCTGGTGGAAGCGGCTGGGGGCGCGGCTCCGGAAATCGGCATGATGCTGCCGGACGGGCGCCTGCCCTGGTCCGGCCACATGGGCCTGTTCAGCGCCCCGGACATTTTTGCCCGCATCCGCGCCGCCGGCATGACCATCGTGTTCGTCAATACTCGCGCCCAGGCCGAGCTGCTGTTCCAGGCGCTGTGGCGCCTGAACGACGACACGCTGCCGATCGCCATCCATCACGGCAGCCTGGAGCTGGAACAGCGCCTGCGGGTCGAGGCGGCCATGGCGGCGGGAGCGCTGCGGGCCGTGGTGGCCACCTCGTCGCTCGATCTCGGCATCGACTGGGGCGGCGTGGACCAGGTGCTGCAGGTGGGCGCCCCCAAAGGCGTCTCGCGGCTGCTGCAGCGGGTCGGTCGGGCCAATCACCGCATGGACGAACCGTCCCGCGCCATTCTGGTCCCCGCGAACCGGTTCGAGGTGCTGGAGTGCGAAGCGGCGATTCTGGGTGTCGCCGCGAACGAGCTGGACGGCGACCCGCCGCGCCCGGGCGGGCTGGACGTGCTGGCCCAGCACATTCTCGGCTGCGCCTGTGCCGCGCCGTTTCATCCTGACGCACTGTTCGCCGAGGTGCGGCGCGCCGCACCCTATGCCGAGTTGCAGCGGAGCGATTTTGAGGACGTGCTCCGGTTCGTGGAAGATGGCGGCTACGCGCTGCAAGCCTATGACCGGTACCGAAAGCTTTTTCGCGATGCCGAGGGTTTCGTGCATGTGCGTTCCGAGCGGACCGCGCGGCAGCACCGCATGAACATCGGCACCATCGTCGACCTGCCGACCCTGAAAGTGCGATATGCGGGGCGGGGTGGCGGAAGCCTCGGCGAGATCGAAGAGGGGTTTGCGACGTTCCTGACGCCCGGCGACACGTTCATGTTCGCCGGAAAACTGTTGCGGTTCGTGCGCCTGCACGAAACCGAGGTGCAGGTGGCCGATGGCGGCACGGGCGAGCCCAAAGTGCCGACCTGGGCCGGCGCCCGCATGCCCATGACCACCAACCTCGCCGATCGGGTCCGTGGCATGCTGCAGGATGCCTCCGCCTGGCACCTGTTTCCCGAGCCGGTGCAGGAATGGCTAAGATTGCAGCGTGCCCGCTCGCGCCTGCCGGGGCGCGACGACCTGCTGGTTGAAAGTTTTCCGAGGGGCGACCGATGGTACCTCGTCGCCTACTGTTTCGAGGGGCGCCAGGCGCACCAGACTCTCGGGCTGCTGGTGACCCGGCGCATGGAGCGGTTCGGCATGGTGCCGCTGGGCTTTGTCGCCACCGACTACGTGCTGGGCTGCTGGTCGGCCAATCAGCCGACCGACGTGGCCAGGCTCTTTGAGCAGGACCTGCTGGGCGACGACCTGGAAGCCTGGATGGCGGAAAGCTCCATGCTGCGCCGCACGTTTCGGAATGTGGCCGTGGTATCGGGGCTGATACAGCGGCAGCAACCGGGGGCCTCGAAAAACCGCCGGCAGGTGACGGTCAGCAGTGACCTCCTGTACGACGTGCTCCGCCGCCACCAGCCGGACCACGTGCTGTTGCGGGCGACGCGGGCCGACGCGGCGGCGGGGCTGACCGATCTGGGCCGCATCGCCGGAATGCTGCGCCGGGTCGAGGGGCGGGTGCGCCACATGGCGCTGTCCAAAGTGAGCCCGCTTGCGGTCCCCGTGCTGCTGGAGATCGGCCGCGAAAGCGTGCGCCAGGATGCTGCCAACGACCTGCTGCTGGAGGAAGCCTCCCTGGTCGCCGACGCGACCGGCGCGGCGCCGGAGCCGTTTACCCTGGCCGCCCCCGCGCCCGCCGCGGCTTCCCGTCCGCGCGGCGCGACACGGGCCGGCCGTGGCGGCGGCATGGGCCGGCGCGTCGGGTGACTCCGGCCCCCATCCATCTGGCCGGCCAGCTTCTGCTGCTCGATCCGCACGGGGCCCTGTTCTGGCCCGAGCAGCATCTTTTGGCGGTCGCCGACCTGCATTTTGAAAAGGGTTCCGGGGCGGCTGTGGCGGGCAGCCTTTTGCCGCCGTGGGACACGCATTCGACCTTGGACCGCCTTGCGTCCCTTGTCCGCCGCTACGCACCGCACACCATCGTGGCGCTGGGCGACAGTTTCCACGACCGGCATGGTTCCGGCCGGCTGCAGCAAGGCGACGCCGCACGACTGCGTGCCATTACCGGGAGCGCCAAACGGTTCGTGTGGGTGCTGGGCAACCACGATCCGAGTCCGCCCGCGGACGTGGGCGGCGAGGCCTCGCCGCATTGGATTGCCGGCGGGCTGGTGTTCCGCCACGAGGCGACACGGAACGGCCCGCCCGGCGAGGTCAGCGGACATTTCCACCCGAAGGCGCAGATCGCCGCAAGGGGTGGCATGGTGACCCGCGCCTGCTTTGTGTGCGATGCGCGGCGCCTGATCTTGCCGGCGCTGGGCGCCTACACCGGTGGGCTCGATGTGCGGGCACCGGCCATCGCCCGGCTCTTCCCAGCGGGCGGCAAAGTGTTCTTGCTGGGCCGAAACCGGCTGTTCCGGTTTCCGTTCACGCCGGTTTGACGCATCCCGGATCGGGCGCAGCTTCGTATATATTAGGGTATGAACGAATTGCCGGCCCTGCTGTGGCTGCGCCGGGAGTTGCGCCTGCGCGACAATCCCGCGCTGGCCGCGGCCATGCAGCACGACAGGCCGGTGGTGCCGGTATTCGTGCTCGACGACGAGAGCCCGGGCGCCTGGGCGCTGGGCGGAGCGCAGCGCTGGTGGCTGCACCAAAGCCTGACCGCGCTGGCCGCCGATTTTGCCGGGCGCGGCTGCACCCTGGTGTTGCGGCGTGGCCCGACGGCAAGCGTGTTGGAAGACTTGGTGCGGGAGACCGGGGCCACGGAAGTGCACGCCGGCTGCCCCGTCGAGCCCTGGGCGCGAAAACTAGCCGAGGAGGTGGCAAGCCGGGTCGGGGTGCCGATGCGTCTGCATCGCACCCAAACCCTGTTCGGACCGGACGAAATTGGTACTGGAGCAAACGCACCTTTTTCCGTGTTCACCCCGTTCGCCCGCGCCTGCCGCGCCTATGGCCTGCCTCCCGCACCAAAACCCGCGCCGAAGCACATTTTGGGTGTCAGCGGCTTGGCATCCGACCGTTTGGAAGCATGGCGGCTGCTGCCCAAAAAGCCGGACTGGGCGGGCGGCTTTCGCGAGTTTGGGCGGACGACCGGGCAGGCAAGTCGCCGGGCGAAGACGGTGCGCACAAACGCTTGCGGGCATTCGTGGACGGCGCGCTCCCCCGCTACGACCGGTCGCGCAATCTTCCGGGCCTGGACGGCGTGTCGATGCTGTCGCCGCGCCTGCATTGGGGCGAGATTTCACCGGCGGAGGCCTGGCATGCCGCGGAGCGCGCGCTCCCCGGCGCGGCTGGCACCCGCGCGTGGATCGACGAACTGTTGTGGCGGGAGTTTTCCGCGCATCTGCTGTGGCATCATCCGGACCTGCCCGAAAAGCCGCTGCGACCCGCCTTCGCCGCCATGCCGTGGCGGCACGACCCGGCGGCGCTGCGCGCCTGGCAACGCGGCCGGACGGGCGTGCCGATTGTCGATGCCGGCATGCGCCAGCTCTGGCGCATCGGCTGGATGCACAACCGTGTGCGCATGATCGTGGCCAGTTTTCTGGTCAAGCACCTTCTGCTGCCGTGGCAGGACGGCGAGACCTGGTTCTGGGACACGCTGGTGGACGCGGATTTGGCCAGCAACAGCGCGCAATGGCAGTGGGTGGCGGGCAGCGGGGCGGACGCCGCCCCGTATTTCCGCGTCTTCAACCCGGTGTTGCAGGGCAGAAAGTTCGATGCGGACGGCGCGTATGTGCGCGCCTGGGTGCCAGAACTGAGGAGACTGCCGGACCGTTTCGTGCATGCGCCATGGGAGGCGCCGGAGCTGCTGTTGGCCGATGCGGGGGTGCGCCTGGGACATACTTATCCACGTCCGCTGGTAGACTTGGCGGAAGGGCGGGCCCGCGCGCTCGCGGCGCTGCAGGCGGTGCAGGCGCAGCCCGGAGCGGCGGCATGAGCATCCCCGCGATCCCGCCCGGGCGGGGTGTCCGCGTGGTTGGCGACGTGCATGGTGACGCGCGCGGATTTGCCGCGGCGGTGGCCACCGACCTGTTCGTGGTGCAGCTGGGCGACCTGACCGACTACGGTCCGGACAGCGCGGAATCATTGCGGCTGATGTTCCGGCTGCTTGACGAGGGCCGGGGCCTGTTCGTCATCGGCAACCACGACCTGAAACTGGCGCGCGCGCTGGCGGGGCACTCGGTGCGGGTGGACGGGCAGCTCGCGGCGACGCTGGCGCAACTCGATGCCGAACTGCGCGCCCGCGCCATGGCCGAGATTCTTCGCGCGCCGGCCTGGGTGCAGCGCCAGAACGGCAGCGGCCAAGAGTTGTTCGTGCATGGCGGGTTCCATACGGCGATGCTGGGCGCCGCTCCGCCGGCGCCGCCTAACGGCCACGTCCAGGGCGTGCTGGCCCGCGCGCTGTATGGCGAGCCGACCGGGCGCATCAGGGCGGATGGCTATCCCGAGCGCAGTCTGCGATGGGTGGATCGCATCCCGCCCGGCACGAAGGTGTATGTGGGTCACGACCGGCGCAGCGCCGACGGGAGACCCTATGTGCGCCGGAACGCCGACGGGGGTGCCGCTGTATTTTTGGATACCGGCGCTGGAAAAGGTGGACACCTGTCGTGGATCGATCTCGCCGCAGAGGAGCCCGACACGGGCCGCTGAGAGTATCGGCGCGTTCGCTGGCGTTTTCGCACCGACTCCTCCGTGCCACCGAAGTGCTTGGAGTGCGCCGCGCAGCGGTTCAATCCTCAGATCATGCGTGATATCCTGCATCGACCTGCGCTCGCTCGATATGCGATGACAGCCTTATGAGCGGCGGATCGGCACCAGTCGGGGCGGAACTTTACCGCCCGAACGTTGGCGCGGTGCTGTTCGATGCGCGTGGCCTCGTATTGGTGGCGCGCCGGGCCGACCTGCCGCGCGAGGCCGCGGATACATCGGGCTGGCAGTTGCCGCAGGGCGGCATCGACCCGGAAGAGGAGCCGCGCGCGGCCGTGCTGCGCGAGCTGGCCGAAGAGATCGGCACCGACCGTGCCGAAATCCTGGCCGAGCACGATGCCTGGCTGAGCTACGATTTCCCGCCGCATGTCCGCCTCGGCGGCCCAAAACAGCGGTTCCGTGGCCAGCGACAGCGCTGGTTTGCGTTGCGTTTCCTTGGCACGGATGCCGATATCCGGCTCGATGCCCATGCGCCGGCGGAGTTCGATGCGTTTCGATGGGTTCGGCTTGCAGACGTGCCTGGGCTTGCGGTGCCCTGGAAGCGGCCGGTCTATGAAGCGGTCGCCGCCGCCTTTGCCCGTTTCGCCATGTGACGAAGAGGACTTTGTTTCCGATGCGCACAACCGCCGCATGTTTGGCTCTTCTGCTATCGCTGGTGCCGATGGTCTGGCCGTGCCGAGGCGACCCGGATCGGCAGTGTGGACACTACGTTCAAGCTGCTCGGCCGCAACGATCGCATTGTGGTGGACCGCTACGACGATCCGCGGGTCGATGGCGTAAGCTGTTATGTGAGCCGCGCAGAGACCGGCGGCATCAAGGGCTCGCTCGGGCTGGCTACCGACCCGAACCGTTTTTCCATCGCCTGCCGCGCTACCGGCCCCGTGAGCCTGCGCGGCAAACTGCCCGATAACGAAGTGGTTTTTGGAGAGAGCGCCAGCCTTTTTTTCAAGGAGGTCCGGGTCAGCCGGCTGTATGATCCGGACAAGCGCGTGCTCGTCTATCTGGTCTGGTCGACGATCAGTCTGGGTACCGGCGGGAGCGCATTCAACAGCATCACGGCGGTGCCGCTGGATACGCGCTGAGCCAGCACGCGGTGATGGAAGTGGCGATGTCCGAGGCGGCCCGGATCGACGAACCGCCGCTGATGATAGCGGATTTCAATGCGTTCGTTGAAGCTCGGTGGCTTTCGAGACGCCGGTGGGCAGCGCATATTTCCGCGTCTCGCTTGATCGCCCGTGAAAAAGGCGGATACCACCCGCCATGCTCACGCCTGTAACAGTTCGGCCACCTCGGGCCCCAAAGTTTGCGGCGTCGTGATCGGCGCGAAACGTGAGCGCACCTCGCCCGCACGGTCCACCAGGAACTTTGTAAAATTCCATTTTATGCTGCCGCCCAGCAGGCCGCCTTTTCGGGATTTGAGCCAGGCGTATAGCGGGTGGGCATTCTTGCCGTTGACCTCGATCTTGGCGAACAGCGGGAAGGTGACGCCGAATTTCCGTCGCAGAACGTGGCGATCTCCGCGTCCGACCCCGGCTCCTGGTGGCCGAACTGGTCGCACGGGAACGCCAGGATTTCGAAACCGCGCGATCCGAACTGCTCGTACAGACTCTGCAGCCCCCTGTACTGGGGTGTGAATCCGCATTTCGATGCGACATTGACTACCAGCAGCACCTTGCCCCGGTAGTCGCCAAGACTGCGTTCCTCGCCTGTGCCGAGCCGGGCGGCAAAATCGTAGATCGGCATTGTCGGCTCCTTGCCCTTGTTGCGCCCCGGGCGGCGTCGACCCTATCCCGCCGATACCGGCGCCTCGTCCAGCTCCGCGCCCCACATCCGCTCCAGCCCATACAGCGCGCGGGCATCGGGCTTGAACAAATGCACCACGATGTCGCCCGCGTCGATCAGCACCCAATCCGAGCCGGCCGCCCCCTCGATCTGGATGCGTCTCAACCCGACCTCGCGCAGCTTCTGCTCCAGGTGCGTGGCCATGGCGGAAATCTGCCGGTCGGCCAGGCCGGTGGCGATCACCATGCGGTCGGCGAACGTGGCGCGTCCGGCCAAGTCGAGCGTCACGATGTTCTCTGCCTTGTCGTCGTCCAGACTGGTCTGGATGAGGCGCTGCAACAGCTCCAGACGTGCCGCCTCGGCCTTTTCCCGGGTTGCATGACCCTGCACCCGACCCTGGGCGACGGGTCCAGCAGCGGCGGCTTTTTTGCGTGGCGTGCCCGGTTTCGGCGGCGCGCCGGCGGCGAGCTTCTTGTTCGCGGCGCTGGCCGGCCGGACGGAGCGCTTGCGCAGAGACAGCAGGATCGGGGGTGGTTCAGACGGCGGGGGCTTGCGTGCGATGATCGGAACACTCCGGTTTGCGGGCGCGGATCGCGGTGGCAGAGGTGGGGTCCAGGGGTCCGGGCAAAAGCATCCACGCCGGCGCTGCCATGTCGGCCAGAATGCGTGCCTGTCGTGCCGGCCGCCGCGCGGCCCGCAGCCGCTGCGCCGCCCGCCCGGCCAAGGCACGCGCAGTGTACGACGGGCGCGGCAGGACGGCAAACGCGACGCTGCGGGCAATGACGAGCCACTCGTTCCAGCGCGGCAATTGCAGCAGGTTGTCGGCACCCATCAACCAGACGAAACGGATGCGGGGAAAGCGGCGGCGCAGCAGCCGCAGCGTGTCGGCGGTGTAACGGGTGCCGAGGCGCCGTTCGAGATCGGTCGCCACGATCCGCCTGCCATCGGCAACGCGCCGGGCCGACGCCAGCCGTTGGGCGAACGGCGCCATGCCGTTTTCGTGCTTCAGCGGATTGCCGGGCGAGACCAGCAGCCAAACCTGGTCGAGCCCGAGCCGGCGCATGGCCTCCGCCGCCACGCGGCGATGTCCGGAATGCGCGGGATTGAACGATCCGCCCAGCAATCCCACGCGCGACCGCCTGCGGTCGCCCCACAGCGGCAGACCATCCGGCACCGGCCGTTTCAGGAGCGGACCTGTCCCGTGCCGTGCACGACGTAGCGGAACAGCGTCAGTTGTTCCACGCCGACAGGCCCGCGCGCGTGGATACGCCCGGTGGCGATGCCGATTTCAGCGCCAAAACCGAATTCCCCGCCGTCGCAGAATTGCGTCGATGCGTTCCAGAGGCCGACCGCGGAGCCCAGCCCGGCCAGGAATTGCCCGGCCGCTGCAGCGTCGTCGGTGATGATCGCCTCGGTGTGCTCACTGCCGAATTTTCGGATATGCGCCAGCGCTGCGTCCACGCCGTCAACCACGGCAATGGACAGCGTCGGGCCGAGCCATTCCGTGGCGAAGTCAGTTTCGGTGGCCTCCGGAAGGTCCGGCACGATGTTGCGCGCCAAAGAATCGGCGCGGAAATCGCAGCCGAGTGCCGCGAGGTCGGACACGATCTTTCCAAGCAGGGCAGGGGCAATGGCCGCGTCAATCAGCAGCGTCTCGGTGGCACCACACACGCCGGTACGACGCATCTTTGCGTTGGCGACGATGCGGCGCGTCATGGTTTCGTCCGCGGCTGCATGGACATATGTGTGACACAGCCCCTCGGCGTGCGAGAGCACCGGAACGCGCGCTTCCGCCTGCACCCGCGTGACCAGGCTCTTGCCGCCGCGCGGGACCAGCAGGTCAATTTGTCCGCTCGCGGCCAGCATGGCGGCGACAAAGGCGCGGTCGGTCGAGGGCGGCATTTGTACCGCCGCCTCCGGTAATCCCGCGATGCGCAGCCCGTGCAGCAGCGCCGCATGGATCGCACGCGAGGAATGGAACGAGTCCGAACCGCCGCGGAGAATCACGGCATTGCCGGATTTCAGGCAAAGTCCCGCAGCGTCGGCGCCGACATTCGGCCGGCTCTCGAAAATCATGCCGATCACGCCGATGGGGGTGGCTACGCGGCGGATGCGCAGCCCGTTCGGCCGCGTCCACTCGGCCAGCGTGCGCCCGAGCGGGTCGGGCAGGGCGGCGATGTCGTCCAGCCCCTGCGCCATCGCCTCTATTCTAGCCGGCGTCAGCGCCAGGCGGTCGCGAAACGCGGCACTGGTTGCGGCGGCGTCAAAAACCTCCAGATCGCGCGCGTTGGCCTCCGCAATGGCGTTTGTTCCGTTCCGCAACGCCAACGCGGCGGCGTTCAGCGCGGCGTTGCGCGCCCCGGCCGAGGCTTGTGCCAACGCCTGCGAGGCACCACGCGCGGCGGCGGCGGCTTCGCGGACCCAGGCTGTGGCGCGGTCGGTCTCGATGTGCATTTCCCCCTCCCCGGCGGAGTGTGCCAGGGAGAGGCGCCGAGTTCCAGAGGTGGTGCTAGCGGGCGGAGGAGTCGCCCAGCACGATGTCGCCCGTCACCGGATGGTGTTCGATCGGAGCATTGTTCAGGCTGATATCGAGTGCATGCACCTCGATGCTCTGCGGTGTCGCCGTGCAGTTCGGGTTGCAGGATATCAGGTAGACAATCTGCTGCTGGTTCGCGGTGATCACGACCGCGGGCATTTCGTGCGGGGTGGACGTCGGGCTTTGGTACAGCACGGTATTGGGAGGCGCCGAACCGGAGTAGGTGATGGTATGGCCGCCGACGAGGCTTCCGGTGATGGACAGCGAGCCGAAGCTGGCGCTGCCCTCAACCGAGACATGGTTGGGGAAAACCTTGGAGTAGCTGGCCGAGTCTGCTACCGCGCTCGCATTCACGCCTAAGGCCAGTTCCTCCAGTGTGCTGGAGACCGGTTCGACAATCTGCAGGTTGGCTGACCTGATCTGCGAATCCCCCGTCGCCGAGACGAAATCCAGCTGGATTCCATTGGACGCGGCATGCGACCGCAAATGTTTGGCCTGCGCGGTGAAGCTGGCGACCATCGGGTAGGGGCTGGGCGACGGCACCAGCGGCGGCACCGCGATTGACTGATCGTAGCTGTCGAGCACCTTTGTCTTGGAATAGGCCGGCGGTGCGGCGCCGTTCACGTCATTGACCGGGCCCAGGGACGTGGTCATGTTTTCTGACGTAAACTTGGCGGAGATGTCGTATGCCGCGCTCGCGGCAGCCGGATCGGACGCTTGTGCTGACGCTGGAGTGACGGCGAGCAGCGCGGGCAGAGCAGCACCGGCAAAAGTCCAGCCGCGGACGCTAAGCATGGCGGTTCTCCCTCATTTTGTTGGATCCGACGGACTCCTATCATGTCCGGTGTGGCACGCATCATTACAAAGTGTTGGCGGCGGCATGAACGCCGGCGGCGTTGTGACCAGTCAGCGCATCAGCACCAGATCGTCGCGGTGGATCATTTCGTCGCGGCCGCGCCAGCCCAGAATGGCCTCGATCGCCTCGCTGCGGTGCCCGGCGATGCGAGCGGCGTCGGCGCTGCCATAGGCCGACAGGCCGCGCGCGACCGGTCCGTCCGGAGCCAGAACGTCGACCGCGTCGCCGCGGGCGAAACTGCCTTCCACCGCGCGCACGCCGGCGGGCAGTAGCGAACGCCCAGCGGCAAGCGCCCGCGCGGCGCCGGCGTCGACCACCAGACGACCGGCCGGCGAGAGCGTGCCCGCGATCCACCGTTTTCGTGCCGTCCGCCCCTCGGGGGCGGGCAAGAACCAGGTGCAGCGCGCGCCATCTGCCAGGCGGCGCAGCGGGTGCGGCAGCCGTCCCAACGTCACCGCCATCGCCACCCCGGCGCCGGTGGCGATGCGCGCCGCCGCCAGCTTTGTGCGCATGCCACCCGAAGAGTAGCCGGGCGGCGGCGCACCGCCCATCGCCTCAATGTCCGGGGTCAGCGACCGATACTTCCGCAATGTGCGCGGCGGAGGCGTCGGTCCGCGGATCGGCGGTGTACAACCCGTCGATGTCGCTCAGCAGCACCAGCTGGTCGGCCTGCACCATCTCGGCCACCCGTGCCGCCAAGCGGTCGTTGTCGCCGTAGCGGATTTCCGAGGTGGCCACGGAATCGTTTTCGTTAATGACCGGCACGCAGCCCAATCCCAGCAGCGTGTCCAGCGTGGCGCGTGCATTCAGGTAACGGCGGCGGTCCTCGGTGTCGGCCAAGGTCAGCAGCAGCTGTGCGGCGGTCAGGCCGGTGGCGGCCAGCGCCTCGGTCCAGGCCTGCGCCAGCCGGATCTGGCCCACGGCGGCGGCCGCCTGTTTCTCCTCCAGGCGCAACCGCGCGCCGGTCATGCCCAACACCCGGCGCGCCAGCGCAATGGCGCCGGAGCTGACCACCAAGATATCCTTGCCGCTGGCTCGCAGGGAGGCGATGTCCGCAGCGAGCGTGGCCAGCCATTCGGTGCGCGGTGCCGAGACGGCATCGTCCACCACCAGCGCGCTACCCACTTTGACCACCAGCCGGCGAGCGTCGGCGACGCTGGGCATCACGCCGCCGCTTTGGTCCCGCGGGCGAGCCGGGCGGCCTGCACCGGTGTCCAGAGCGCACGCAACAGGTCCGGCACGCCCTGGCCGGTGACGCCGGATATGACATGCACCGGATGGCCCGAGGCACGGGCCAGCGCCGCGCGGCGAGCCGAGATTTCCCGCGCCGACATCGCGTCGGCCTTGTTCAGCGCCAGCACTTCGGGTTTGCCGGCCAGCCCGCCGGCATAGGCGGCCAGTTCGCCGCGCACCGTGCGCCAGGCGCGCACCACATTGCCGGCCGCGCCGTCGACAAGGTGCAACAGTACCGCGCAGCGCTCGACATGGCCCAGAAAACGGTCCCCGAGGCCGGCGCCTTCGTGCGCACCCTCGATCAGGCCGGGGATGTCGGCGAGCACGAATTCCTGCGTGTCGGACAGACGCACCACGCCCAGCTGCGGGTGCAGCGTGGTGAACGGGTAGTCGGCGACCTTTGGCCGCGCCGCCGAGACGGCGGCCAGAAACGTGCTTTTGCCGGCATTGGGCAGGCCCACCAGCCCGGCATCGGCAATCAGTTTCAGCCGCAGCCAGAGCCAGCGTTCTTCGCCGGGGAACCCTTTGGTGGCGCGGCGCGGGGCGCGGTTGGTGCTGGTCTTGAAATGCGTGTTGCCGAACCCGCCGTCGCCGCCGCGCAGCAGGGTTACGCGCTTGCCCGGCGCATCCAGGTCAGCCAGCAGCAGCGTGCGATTGTCGTCAAAAATTTGCGTGCCGATGGGCACCGGAATTTCGACATTCTGTGCCGATGCGCCGGTGCGGTCCGACCCGGCGCCGTTGCCGCCTTTTGCGGCGCGAAAATGCTGGGCGTATCGGAAATCGATCAGCGTGTTCAGGTTCTGTTCGGCCACGAAAACGATGCTGCCGCCACGCCCGCCATTGCCGCCGTCCGGGCCGCCGAACTCGATGAACTTTTCCCGGCGGAACGCAACCACCCCGTCGCCGCCATCGCCGGAGCGGCAATAAATTTTAGCTTGGTCCAGAAACTTCATTTTTGGTGCGGTCTGCTTGCGCGGGGGATGCCCCTGCAAATTGGCGGCCCGCGCGGCGAAAGGCTACTCGGCAGGGGCGGGGGTCGGCAGGGGTTGCACGGAAACCTGCATGCGGCTTTTGGCGCGGGGCTCGAATTTCACGTGGCCCTCGACCAGCGCGAACAGGGTATGGTCGCGGCCCAGACCGACGTTGCGCCCCGGGCGGACTTTGGTGCCGCGCTGGCGGATGATGATGTTGCCGGCCAGCACGTGCTCGCCGCCGTATTTCTTTACGCCGAGCCGGCGGCCTTCGGTGTCGCGGCCGTTGCGTGACGAGCCGCCGGCCTTTTTGTGCGCCATGCTTCTGCCCTCCTCAGGCGGCGTTGATCGCGGCTACCCGCAGCACGGTGACGCGCTGGCGATGGCCGTTGCGGCGCCGGCTGTTCTGCCGGCGTCGTTTCTTGAAGATGATGACCGTGTCCAGCCGGTCCTGCGCGATAACGGTGGCGAGCACGCTGGCGCCGGCCACGGTGGGCGCACCCACGGTTAGCCCGCCCTCGCCGCCCACCGCCAGAATGTCCGTAAAGGTGACGGTGCTGCCGGCCTCCGCCTCCAGCTTCTCCACCTTCAACACGGCGTTCGGGGTGACGCGGTACTGCTTGCCGCCGGTGCGGATCACTGCGAACATCGGTCCAGTCCTGTTGTGCGGGCGCAAGGGGTGCCAACGCAAAAGCGGCCCGTTTGGTCTGGGTCGCGCGCAAGTGCCGCATATGTCTCTGGGTGGGCCCGGAAGTCAACCCTGGGAGATCCACGCTGGGTGCGGCGTTGCGCCGCGGATTTCTGTCGCCTATACGGCGGCGCCACGCGGAGAGGTGCCGGAGTGGTCGATCGGGACGGTCTCGAAAACCGTTGTGCCCTTACGGGTACCGTGGGTTCGAATCCCCACCCTCTCCGTTCTGCGACCCCAGCTAAGTTACTGAAGAAACACGGTCTATTCGGCGGCCATCGAATGGGCCCACAAACCAGCCCACAAACCAGTTTTGCTTGGCCTTGTGCGTTCTTGCTCCGTTCTTCCGCCTCCGCTACCAAGCGGCGGCGCTGGAGGCTCGGCGCTGGTGCGGACCGTGGGAAGCCAAAAAACCTTCGCGAATTGATTTACCGGCGAATTACCGCGCAATATAGACGGGCAGTTCCAATTTGATAACTAATGACCCCAGCAACTTTCGTGGCGCCTGCTGGCGAGTTTCTGTCGCCAGAGATGATTGCAACCAAGCTTGTCGGAACCCATGGCCTGGTGGGCGCCCGGGAGCTCGCGCAATCTTGTCTTAGCAGTCCAACGCACAACAAAGATGACCGAGAAGTATGGCGGGCCGTGATCGTTGTCCTTGGCGGATGGCTCGGGTCTGCCTATGCACTTTAGGGCAGCGCGTCCTGATAAATGTCGCCCTTGGGCTTTTCACGATGCGTTTGTCGGCCGCTTTGATGGCGCGGTTTCCTGCAACTACAGGCATCCCCAGCGGCCCGTGTGAACCCGACACCACCAGTCCCTTGAGTGACACACCCGCCGTTATGGACAGAAAGTCGTTCGTCGACTGGGCGCTGATCATGGGTGGATTTGGCCTGTTCGCGGCCGTCGGCGGATGGGCGGGGGGCCGTCAGTGCAGCCTTGTCGGTTCGCTCGGGGGCTGTGGCGTTCTCTGGGCTGGCGTGGTGGCGCTCATACCCGGCTGTTTTGTGCTGGACCGATGGCACAATCACTTATCACGTGGACGCGGTGCCTTCATGGCCACCGGCATCGTCTCGCTGTTCGCGGCACTCGCAGCTTGTTTCGTTGCTGCCGCCAGCCTCGCGAGTGACCTGGGGTGTGCCTGGTAGCCCAGCCGGGCGCACGTTCACTGCCCGCGTGGTCGAGCACCTGGAGCGGTTGGGGTTTGTCGTCATGAGGAGGGCGCCCGGGGCAGCCGGACTGGATGCGCATATGGGCCGTCAATTCCTGGCCGCGAGACGCCATAGAGTGTGGCCGGTACGCTCCCATTGGAAAACGGGACGGCTGCATGTCGGTCGACGACATGAAAGAAGCCTGTGCGCGGGCAATCGCCCTAGAATGCCTGCCGCGGTCGGTCGATGCCGCAAATTGGCGCGTCCTGGAACGCGCCGTTCCAACCGCTCTGCACGCGTGAAGTATTGATCTGCGGACGGAAGAGCTGGCGCGCACCGCCTGCGATGCACTCGAACGGGACGATCTCGCCGCCGCCGCGCTTCTTGCGCGCGCGACAGTCGAAAACGCCGCCCTGACCTGGAAGCTGATGGAGGTGCTGGACAACCGGCAAAAGCTCTTGCCGAAGGATTTGAGCGAAATCCTGATGCGGATGTTGGCCGGCTGAGGCTTTGGTCAGACGGACCGCAAGCTCTGCAAGTCCTGAGTTGCATCGACCGGATGGACAAGACTCTGCCGGCGTCAGCGAAAACCCGGTTTCTGGGCGAGGTCGCGATACAAATTGCATCAGTGTCCTCGGCATGTATTCGGCGATCGACAAGGAAAGTTCACGTCGCACTTTGGCCGTTGTTTGCGGTCAAGGAAGACATCAAGGATGCGACTGCCCACGCGCTGCTTGGGGCGCTTGGGCTGTTCCAGCTCGCCTACAACCGGGTCTCCGATGCAATGCCGGGAATTCTCAGTCGAGCTGAAGCATTTGGCCCGAGGAAAGCCCCAGGCAACGTGCCCCGCTCGACTGTATCGCGCGTGCTTGGTTCCAACCGCTTACCGAGGCTGCTGCTGCGGACGTTCGATGTAGGAAGGCGGCAAGCGCCATCGGCGCTGCGTCTATTTCGGGAGCCGGGCCATGGAACCGACGAACATCATCCCCTTCCCTTCGCGGCGAGCGGCAGCTCCACCAAAGGGCCTGTTTCAAAAATCATCGACAACATGACGGTGGATCAACGGACCGCGCTGGAAGGGCTCTCGCCTTTCGGTCAGGTCCTGTTCGCGCTGTCGGTGTCGTCAGACCCGGAGGCCAAGACGACGCTGAACCAGCTGTGCCACTCGCCAGCCGCATAGCCTTTTCCGAGGCGTCAACGCGGCAGAGTTGCGAGATACAGGCTACATGGCCCGCGTCCCCTACGACCCGAACCAGACCGTCTTGCCGAACCCGACTGCCGGCAATGACTACATTTCCACGCAGGCCAATCCGGCGGATTTCGGGGCTCAGGTCGGCGCAGCGGCGGAGCGGGTAGGGCAGGCGGGGCAGCAGTTTTCCGACATGCTCGAGCGCAACGCGCTGGAGCGTCAGGGCATGGTCAACCAGACCATGGCCACGGATGCCAGCACGCAGCACGAAATCAATCTCGGGTCGATCAAGGGCCAGTTCAAATCCCTCGAGGGACTGGCGGCCCAGAACGCTCTTCCCGATGTCATCAGCCAGATCCAGGCGTCGCGGCAAAACGCGCTGAACTCCCTGCCCAACCCCGCGGCGAAGCAGGCGTTCGCCCTGCTTTCCGCCCGGCAGACCGCCTACGCGATCTCGGACGTGAACGATTACGCCGCCACCCAGGTCAAGGCGGCCGACCTGACCAGCGCCCATGCCTCGGCGATGAATGCAGCGCAGAGCAGCGGCGACTTCGCGACGGCGCAGAGCGACCAGCGGTTCAACGACAGCCTGCACGAGATCGACTTCAATCTCGCTCGCATGCTGCAGAACCGCGGTTACGGGTCGGGCATGACGCAGGACCCGTCGACCGGCGCCATCTCGTTCGACGAGAGCACGCCGCAGGGACAGGGTTCTGCCGCGGTCTACAAGCAGCAGCGCGATCAGTGGTACGGGCAGGCGTGGGAGAATCGCATCCACGCGTTGGCCGACGATCCGACGCAGGGCAACGTGTTGCGCGCGCAACAGGTGTTCCAGGACAACCGGGACCGGATACCGCCCGAAGCGCAGATGAAGATCGCGGCCTATCTGCAGCCCAAAGTGCGCGTCGCCGCCGCCTATGGCGTGGCCGGCACCACGCTTTCGCAAGCCGAGACGGAATACCAGAACACGATCGGCAGCGGTGTGCACGGTCTCGGGCCGGCGGCGCCGGCCGTCCAGGAGGCCGCGGTCGCGAACGGTGTTGATCCTGTCCAGGCGGTCACCGTGGCGCAGATCGAAAGCAAAAGCGGCGCCAGCCCGGATCGCCCCGGAAGCCAATACAAAGGCGTCTTTCAGCTTGGCGACAACGAGTTTGCGCAGAACGGCGGCGGCACTCGCGGCAACGTCAACGATGAGTTGAAGGCCGGCGTCGCGAACCTCGCGCGGCTGCAGCCGATCGCGGACCAGGCGCTGGGAGCGCCGGCGCAACCGTGGCAGCTCTATCTGTTCCACCAGCAGGGGCCAGCGGGCGCTGCGGCGCTGTTCAAGGCGCCTCCGACACAGAACGTGGTCGACGCGCTGGCGCCGGCCTACAGCGGCAATCGCGACGCGGCGACGCAGGCCATCCGGCAGAATTTTGGCAACCCGAACGGCACGGCCGGCGACTTCCTGCACCTGTGGCAGCAGAAATATGCTGCGACCGAACAGAATGTGCGAGCGTCGCTTACGGGCATCACGCCGGTGTCCGCCGGTGGCGGCACGCCAACCGTGGGCGCGGGCGCTGCGCCGACTGCGGCGCTTCTGACGCGGGCCGATTTCTACCGGATGCACGAAGCGGACATCATCAGTGAGGCGCGGCAGCAGGCCGAGTTCGCGTTTCCGGACGACCCACAGGCGGTCGAGCTGTCGGTTGCGCGCACGCAGCAGCAGCTCAACGCCACGATCCGGCAGCAGGATCAGGCCTACAAAGCCGACAACGATACCGTCTGGCAGGCGCTGAACGGCGACCTTGCGAAAGGCGTCCATCCCACGACAATCGATCAGCTGCGTGCGGTGAGCCCGCAGGCGGCAGCGGCATGGGACCGGTTGCAGGCGCAGCAGCCGGAGGTCGCGCACCATATCGCCACCACACTGATGAGCGAGAATGCCAAGACGCTCGGGCACGACGCCGAGACTCACGGAACGGCCTACATCGACGAGCTCCACCGGATCCATGCCGCGCCCGGCGATCCGAGCCGGACCACTGACCGATGCAGCTTTATCCGCTGGTCGGGAATGGCCTGACCATGGCGGGCGTGGACAAGGCGCGGGCGGAGCTGGAAGGCAAGCGGACGCCGGACGGTGATGCCGAGGCGGCGATGCGGCCGGAGTTTTCCCGCAGCGCCCGCCAGCAGATTTCCGGAACCGACCCGCTTCTGGGCTTCAAAGACTCGAAAGGCGACGAGCAGTATTTGAAGTTCATGGCCAAGGCCGATCGGCGATCGACGAGGCCAAGGCCAGGGCAAGACCGCGGCGCAGACATACCATCCGGACAGCCCCGATTACGTCGGCAAGTCGATCGCGACGTTCAAGCGCAATCCGGCCCAGGAACTGGCCGATCGCCTGGGGGCCAATCCCGACCTTGTGCCGGAAGCTGCGAGCCTGGCGCCGCGCAACCGGCATTTGACCTGACCACGCGCGACGGCATCGCCGCAGCGTATCGTCGGGCCGCATCAGCCGAGACGACGCCGCGCGGGCCCTCCTGACCTGGGGTTTGCGACGGCGCCTGCACCGCCGGCGGCGAGCGAACCGCGCGCCCCGGCCCCGAACGCGCCGACCGATCGATGCCCACGGTCGAGAAGTTCTCGGCCCACCTCCGGCCGCCCAGGGTGCGGTACCTTCCGTCGACGAGGTGCTGGGTCCGCCTCCAGCAGCGCGCACGATCATCGGCCCGCGTGGCATCGCGGTGCGCGTCGGAGGCGCCAGCCCGGCCACCGACGACTTCCTGGCCGAGCACCTCGATCGGGCGCGTGCTGGACGCCTTCGGGCAGGGGATGAGGCAGGGTTGGGGCACGAGCGACCTGGGGCTCGATCCGGAGACGGAAACATCTCTGCAATCCGCCGGCATCCTGCTCGACGTGGCCAAGGGACAGACCGGGCCGCTTCGGGCGTTCAACGAGGCCCTGATCCGACCGGCGGCAGCAGGCATCGCCGCGCGATGCGCGCCGGCTCGGCACTGTTCAGCGGTGCGCAAGCGACCGTGCGCAGCAGCCCAGAAACCGGCGTGCCGGCGGGCGCGCGACGTGGCGGCCATGCCGGAGGCGTCTTCGGTTCTCCTGGCGCGACTAGCGTGCACTGACCGGACGACCTGCCAGCAGCGCGCGATGCCGGCGTGATCGGGCAGCCCGAGCGGTCGACATGGGGCTGGAAGAGCCGCAGCCGGCCCCTCCAGAGGCTGAGACCAGGGCAGCCGTGCATGAGGCCGGGGAACAGCCGGCAGCGCCAAGCGGCGCGCCGACCGAGCCTGCAACAGCTCCGTTGTCTCCACCTGCGGCTCGTGAGCGCACCGGTTCCGGAGACCACGGACGTGAATGGCTTAGCGCGGCAGATCGCTTCCGAAACGTTCTCGGAGTTCGAGGCGCTGGCCGCAAACCGGGACCTCGGCGCCACCAGATCGCCGATCAGACCGCCGCACTGCAGCGAAATGCCCAGGCGCAGGCACCGAACGCGGCCGAATCGCCGACCTGGAAGCGCGGCTGGAAGACACTACGCCGAGGCTGGCGAAGAATATCAGGCGCGGCTGGACGTGCTGCGACCGGAACACGACGCGTTCCTGGCCGACGATTTCACGATGGGCGCCCTGACTCGCGAGATGCCGGAAATCGCCGCGCTGCGGCAGCAGTCGCTCGAGACCGATTTCCGCACGCGCGACCTCGCGCCGGACGTGACCGCGGCATATCGCGAGGCGGCGCAGCGTATGCCGGTGCCGGACCCCGAAGCCGTGCCCGCCGCGACGACGGAAGCCCGGCCGGTGCAGGTGACGCCCGCCCCCCCTCGAAAACGCCTCTGAGAAGGCCGCTGGCACCGCTGCCGGCGAGCCGCGTCCTGCGACACCGGATGACGCCGCAACAGCCGCGCACGTCGAAGGTGCTGCGGTCCAGCGGGCCGAGCCGACGACAGCAGTGCCCGAGAAGGAACCAGAGCCGGACCGGCAGGTGGTGCCCGTCAACATCGCCGAAGACGTGTCGCACAGGCTGCAAGCCGCCGGCCGTCCTGCCGAGGAAGCCGATGCAGCCGGACAGGTGAGCGAGGCACTCTGGCGCACCCGCTCCGCCGCATTCGAAGGCCGCAAGGGCACGGCGGAAGAAATGTATGCGCGGGAGGCGCCGACGATCCGGGCCGGCAGCGAGCGAGCCCGGGAGCCTGAACTTGCGCAGCGCGAGAAGGATTTCGAGCAGCGCCGTCTACCGCCGCTTTCGGACAAGGTCGCCATGGAGCGGGCCGGGCAGGGCGCGATGTTCGAGCGCTCGGCGAAGCAGGCGCAGGCGGCACGGGATGCGGACGGGAACCTGAAAGCCAACGTGCCGCAAAAGCCCATGGACGAAGGGCTTTTCAGTTCCGAGCGCGACCAGCGCGAATTGTTCCAGCGCGCCCAAGGCTCGATCCGCCTGACCGAAGACGGCCGCACCGTCATCACGCTGATGAGAGCGCCAACGCCAGCACTTTCCTGCACGAGACCGGGCACGACTGGCTGGACGCATGATGCGCGACGCCGCCGACCCGGACGCGTCGCACGCATGCGCGACGATGCCTCGACCGTGCGGCGCTATCTCGGCTCGGAAGAGGGCGCGGAAATCTCCGGGCGCAGCACGAGAAATTCGCCCGCAGTTTCGAGCGCTACTTCATGGAGGGCCGGGCGCCGTCGCAGGCGTTGGCTGGTGTGTTCGAGAAGTTCAAGGCCTGGCTGACGGCCATCTACGAGACCGTCTAGCGACTGCGGGCGCCATCACCGCGGACATCCGCGACGTGTTCGATCGCCTGTTGACGACGGGCGAGGACCGCGCCGCGGCGATCGTGCCGGAAACAGCGACCGAGGCTGTCGGTCGAGAGTTTGTCACCACCTCGTCGGAGCGGCGCGCCGCTTCACCGTTCGTCACGGTGCCGAAGGAGCCGGAGCGGCTTGCATCGTATCTACGCCGCAATGGCGGCTTGGCCGATGCCGGCGGCGACGTGCGCAGCATGTTTGGCGGCGCAAAATACCGGCCTGGGCTCATCTCAAGTCCGGGATGGGCAATGACGATGCTGCGTTGAGAGCATGGGAAGCCGGATACTTTCCTGAGTTCGGCGAGGATCGGCCATCCGTGAACGATCTGCTGGACGCGCTGCATGGCGACCTGCAAGGGCACGCCCCGCGCTATTCCGTGCACGACGCGGAGAAGGTGGCCGCGCGGCAGGACGCTCTTAACCACAACGCCGAGGTGCAGCGGCTGGCTGACACCTATGGCGTGAACCCGTCCGGCATGAATCGTCAGCAGTTTTTCGGGGCACTGGCCGAGCACCTGTCGCTGGAAAAGTTCGCCGAGGAAATGCGCTCCATTGAGGAGGCGCGCGCCGGAGAGTTCACCGACTTTGTGTCCGACGCCCGCGAGTGGGTCGAGGAGCACGGCGGGAATGGGATCCCGACGAGTTTCATGGTATCCAAAGCCCGCGGTCCGAGCTGGAGCTGGAGAATGCGCATAGATCGGAGGACGGTGCTGGACGAGCGGGACAAGGCGCTGCGGGCGAGCCGCAACCAGTTCCTGCCGGAGGACCTGCGGAACCTGGCGAAATCGTCGGCGGACAAGGCGGACGTGGTGCTGGGGATGCAGGACGCGCTGGCGGCGAAGCTGGGGAGCCGGTGGGCGGCGGAACAGGCGATGGACAGCGTGCCGGACCCGAGGGACGAGCCGGAGGGGCCGAACCTGGTGGACCTGCAGAAGCTCGGGTTCGCGCCCCTGACCTGAAAGACGAACCGCCCGACTTCCGGACCAAGCAAGACCGCGAGATCGAGAGTTCGGCAACTCCGCCTCGACAAGATCAACACCACCGAAGACATGAACGACGCGCTGCGCGATCTTGCGGCGCGCAACGGCGACTTTCTCGACGCGCGCTACGGCACCGCCGCCTATCGCACGCAGCTCGACATCCGCAACACCCGCATCCTGCTGCGGGCGACCACCTCCGAAATGATGGAGGCCGCGAAGGGAGCCGCGACCGGCGACCCAGCGGCGATCGCGGACTGGGTCACCAAGCAGCAGCGCGCGGCGATGGTGTTCAGCCATCTGTCCACCCTGTCAGCCGACTGGGCGCATGCCGGGCACGAGCTGAACCGCGTCATGGAGGGGTGGGATCAGACGCGCGACCTGGCGCAGCAGATCCTGGACACCACCGGCATGACGCCGGAGCAGCTGCAGCGGCAGGCCCGGCTGATGATGCAGCTGCCGACACCAGAGACGGCGGGCAAGTTCGCGCGGGACATGCAGCTGACCCGAGGCCAGCGGATCAGGAATGCCGTCGTTTCCTACTTCATCAACAACCTGATTTCCGGCCCGCTCGCACATGGCGTACAGCGTCGGCAACGCCGTGTTCGATCTCTACCGGGCCGCCCCCGAAACCATGATGCAGGCTGTTGCCGGCTCGGTGCGCGCCGCCGTCTCCGACGTGCCGGTGAGCGATCGGGTGTATTTCGGCGAGGCCGGGGCGCAGCTCTACGGCATGGTTCGAGGCGCGCGCGACGGAATCGTGCCGGCGATCAAGGCGCTGCGATGGGTGTCCCGCTGCTGCCGGATGCGCAAGGCGAACTGGCGCTGGCGGCGCTGAACATGCGCCCGCAGGCGATCCCCGGCCGCATCGGCTACGTGCTGGAAACCCCGTCGCGCGTCGTGGCCAGCATCCACAGCCTGTTCTACAGCATGGCCTATTCGCAGGAGATCGCGCGGCAGGCTTGGCGCGATACGGCGGCACGCGGGCTCGCTGGCGACGACTTCGATGCCGAAGTGGCGCGGCTCACGTCATCGCCGACGCCGGCATGATGAACGCGGCAAGCGACATCGCCACGCGATCGGTGCTGATGAAGCGCCCGGTCTATGGCAGCGCGCAGTATCACCTGTCCGCGCTGGTCAACAGCAACGTCGCCGCCAAGATCGTGATGCCGTTCCTGCAGATCGGCATGAACATCCTGCAGGAGGGCCTGGTCGAGCGCACGCCGCTCTCGATGCTGTCGACCGATGCTCGCGCGGAAATGCTCGGGATGCGCGGTGGCGCGGCCCGCGACCTGCGCATGGGCAAGATCGCCGCCGGCTCGATGCTGGGCGCGGCGACCGTAGGCCTGGCCGCCGAAGGCCTGATGACCGGCGGCGGCCCGTCCGATCCAAACCAGCGCCGTGTGCTCGAAGACACGGGCTGGAAGCCCTACAGCCTGAAGATCGGCAACACGTATGTTCCGTATCGCAAATACCTCGGTCCGCTCGGGCCGCTGGTCGGTGCATCAGCCGACATGTACGAGGTCGGGCACACGCTGGGCGATGAGGGACTGACGCACGCTGCGTCCGCACTCGCCTTCGGCTTCTCCGAGGTGGTGGCGGACGAACCCTGGATGGCTGGCCTGTCGAACTTCGTCGACGCGGCGCGCAACTGGGACACCAAGGGCGAGCAATACCTGCGCCGGCTGGCGGTCTCGTTCCTGCCGTTCTCGTCCGCTCTCTACCAGACGGCGCGGCTGGTCGACCGTATCAGCGCCAGGCCCGCACGCTGCTCGATGCCGCGCGCAACGAGATACCGTTCGCGTCGGAGGGTCTCGCGCCGCAGATCGGCTTGTGGGGGCAGCCGATCGCCGGTCACACCATGCTCAGTGCGTCACAGGGGCGCAGCGATGCGGTGGACGATCGGCTGCTGGCGCTCGATCGCGGCGTGACGGCGGTCCCGAGAAAGATCAACGGCGTGCCGCTGAGCGATGAGCAGTATGCCGACTACAGCCGAGTTGCCGGCGGCTCGCCAAAATGCGGCTCGATGCCCTGGTGGCAACGCCGGGATTTTCGAGCCTGCCGAACGAGATGCAGTGGAAGGCGATGCACGGGATCATCGACAATCGCGCGAGGCTGCCGCGACGTTCGTCAAAGCTCGACGACTACAGGCAGGCGCTGGCGACCGGCGCGCCCATTATCCAGCGGGCAATGGACAACAAGCGGGCGCTGGGGGCCGTAGCGGGAATGTAACGCCCGCCAGGCGCTTCGAAATAATTCTCCGCATTTGTGATCTGCTCTTCCGCGAAGCTTTCCGCATCCAGAGGCAACTACCGTGTAGTGGTGCGTGGAATAGCGACCACAGCCGGGCGCGGCAGACATGGCATACGACCGCGACACATCACATGTGCTTCCCCGCCGGCGTTGGCCGCCAAGTTGGTTCGCCTCATGGGGCGCTACGAAGCTGAACGATTCGCGCGCTCCTTTGAGGGTCGCAAGGATTGCACCGAACGGGAACTGGAAGAGTGGCGCGCCGTAGTCGACGCGTATCGGGTAGGCCATCGAAGGGGAGGGAAAGGGAGGGGCTGAGCAGCTTCCGCGCTGCGGCCCTCACGCGCTCCAACGACACATCCGCCAGATCGCACCAGCTTTCCAATGCCCGGCGCCAGTCCGGACCATCGCCAAGCAGGAAGGCCCGCGCGCTCTGCCGGTGCTGGCGCCACGTTGCCCGCGCCCGCGAGACCCATTCCGAGTTCTGCCCGCCCGGTTCCGGGGTGGCGATGTCCTCGAGCGCCTGATTGATCACAGCAGACGCAAGCGCGCGTTCTCGGTCTTCGTCCATGGCTACGTCGGCCTGCGATCCCGGGTGCCGCGGTCAATCGCGCCAAGCCTCCATGATTACCGGCAGATTCGGGAAATGCACCCCGCACGGTTCCCACGCCCAAGTCTTGGGGTGGCCCCGCTCGCACTCGTCAACCAGGTCGAGCCGCAGCCGCGTGATCGGGTAGTTGAGGCCGTGCTGGGTCACCAGCGTGGCCAGACGGAGCCGGTCGCGGCGATCGCATTTGGTGCACGACACGTCCAGCCACTCGGTGCGGTTGCCACCTCTCCCAGCGAGATCGGTCCGGCGGGCGGCCTGCGGTTCATGACCGGCTGTGCTCCTTCGCCAGCGGGTGATGGGCCTCGACCAGGCGATGCAGCCGCTCGGTCAGCACGTGCGTGTAGATTTGCGTGGTGGCGATGTCGGCGTGTCCCAGCAGCATCTGCAGGCTTCGCAGGTCGGCGCCGCGGGCCAGCATGTGGCTGGCGAAAGCGTGGCGCAGCACGTGCGGACTGATCCTGGCCGGATCGAGCCCCGCCCGCAGCGCCACCCGGCGCAGCAGCAGGAAGAACCCCTGGCGCGTCATCGGCCGGCCGGGTTTCTGGCCCGGAAACAGCCAGCGCGGATGTTGTGCGCCCGGATGAAGCTGCGCCAAAGCCGTGCGCGCCGCCTGAGATAGCGGGACGAGCCGCTCGCGACCGCCCTTGCCGCGGACGAGCAGCATGTGCTTGCTCCCGGCCAGGACCGTCCCCGGCAGCGCCAGCAGCTCGGACACGCGCAGGCCGGTCGCATAGAGCATTTCCAAAGCGGCGCGCGCGAGTAGCCCCTGCACCTCGGGAAGGCTGCTCGCGCCAGCGAGCAACGCCTCTACCTCCGCCTCGCTCAGCAGGCGTGGCAGGGCCGGGTGGAGCCGGGGCGCATCGATCAGCTCGGTCGGATCGTCCTCGCGCACGCCCTCGCGCATCAGGAAGCGGTAGAAGTGGCGCATGGCCGACAGACGCCGGGCCAGAGTGCGGGCCGAAAGACCCGATGCCGAGGCGGCCACCAGGTGCCCGCGTATGCCTGCCGCGGCCGCCTGTGCCAGCGGCCCGGGAAGATCGCCGGCAAGCCCGCGCAAGTCGGCTTCGTAGGCCACCACAGTAGTGCTCGCCGCCCCGCGTTCGGCGGCGAGCATCTCCAGAAAAGCCTCCAGGTGGCGGTCGCGCAGGATGGTCAAGCCAACGGCACCAGCGGATCGTCCACGTCGACCCCGTCGTGTATCCGGACAGGCGGCAGCCCCAGCATGTCGTGGAACACCGACGCAGCCATGGCGTTGTCCCGCGAGTAGCTTCCGTCCGCCCAGATCGCGATTATCTCCCGGGCTATGGCTGCCTTGGCCTGCACGCCTTCCGGGGTCCGCGCCGGCGTGACGGCGATCGCCTCCCACAATTCGTGGTAGCGGGGACTCCGGTTCTCGGTGATCTCCTTCCACGTGTCGATGTATCGGGGATCGGTGCTCGGCAGATCATCGATCTCTCGGTCCATCGCGTCAGTGGCGGCATCATGGGCGCGCCACTGGGCGATGCGTGCCAGCAGCTCGCCGTCCAGTTCCTCGGCCTTGGCTGCGCCGGCTTCGGTAGCGCCGAGCAGCAGCATGGCTGCGCCGGCGCCGAACAGGGTGCGGCGCTGGGGATGGTGCCGGGTCATCGCACGTCCTCCCCCTCCGGCTTGCCGGCCATCCAGCAGATCACGTCCCACGCGGCCGGCGACATGATCGAGTTCGCCGGCGGGTCGGGCTGGTAGAACGCCCAGACCGCAGCGGCCTTGGCGCGCGCTCCGGCCATGGTCGTGGCCGGGAGCGAGCACACCTCCCGCGCGGCATCCCAGTGCTCGGGGTGCGTCGCATAGACCGCCCAAGCAGCGCGAAACTCGGCGGACCCATGCCCATGCTTCCTTTCAGCCTCGCACTGCACGGTGCATAGGCGCCGGTCTTCCGCTTCGGCCCGCTGGAACCGGTCGCACGCAGCCAGCAACGCTGCGTCGGGATGAGCCGCTGCGGCAGCCGCGACAGGTAGCGCCGTGCTGGCCGCTAGGGCCGCACTGCCGCCGAGCAGGGCCCGGCGGGATGTGGTAGGAGGTTGTTCAGCCTTCGACATGGGGTGTGAGCCCTTTCGTTGGTCGGGCGCGGCCGTAGGGGAAAAATTGGCCGCGCCCTTTGATGCCGGGATGCCGTCCCGGCGCGGAACGGCGTCAGATGGCCCGCAAACGGCCCTTTGGCGGCTCGGTGGCCGGCGCGGGCGAAACCACGGGCCAAGACCGGCAGCCCGCCAGCGCCTCAAGCGGCTGGCGAATTCCGCGCTGTTCGACGGGCAGGCCCAGGGCGACACGACAGGCCGCGGCACGGTGCTGGTTCCACGCCCGCCAGCGGCCCCGGGTCATGCGAGCCCGGAACAGGTGCTCGCGGTGCAGCCATCGCAAGTCGCCCGGCGAGGCGTCGTCCAAGCTGCCGCCGCGCACCAGCGACCGGAATGCGTCGAACATGGCGCGCCTCACGCGGCCAGCGGCAGCGCGAGGGACAGCGAAGCCTCGAGCTGCGCCCGAAGCAGCGCCGCGGTCGTTTCCGCGCGCCGCCGGGTCCAGTAGCGAACCCACCAGCGGCCCTTGTTCAACCGGCTCATGGCGCCGGACTGGGCACGGCGGCGAATGTCGGGGTGCCTCCGGTTCGCGTCCGCCCAGCTCCGCCCCGCAGCCGCTCCATCATCATCGTGTGAACCGCCAGCTCGCGGCGCGCAGTGGCCGCCTCCTGTTCCAGTGCCGCGGAGCGAGCCGACCGCCGGAGTGTGCAGCGGCAAGCCGCGCATCGCGGCCACGTCCGCCAGCAGTTCGTCGGGCGTGATCAGGCCCTCCGTCAGCAGGGCGGCTTCGGAGTAGATGGCGGGGTTGATGGTCTGCATGGCGAGCCTCGCAGATTTCAGTTACAATATGGCCGAACGGTGATATTGTAGTCGGGGCTGCCACAAATGGCAAGCACAAAACAACCGAGTGGTGATAAAATATGCTTTCCGCTGCCGAAAGCAGGATGGGACGCGCCGCACTGGACTGGAGTATCCGCGACCTGGCGGCGGCGGCTCAGGTCGGAGTGACGACCATCAACCGCTTCGAGAAAGGGCTGGCCA
The DNA here is from genome assembly GCA_963822705.1 of uncultured Pseudomonadota bacterium. GTDB lineage: Bacteria > Pseudomonadota > Alphaproteobacteria > Acetobacterales > Acetobacteraceae > CAVRQM01. The sequence goes on along the minus strand of CAWGIX010000001.1, from coordinate 196,514 downwards.
CATCGAACCGCGCGACCCTGGCCGCGATGCAGCAGGCCATGGAAAAGGTCGGCGTGCGGTTCACCGACGACGGTTGCGTGTGTATCTCCACCCCGACGGCGAGAGTTCGAGCTAGCCGGGTTTGCCCATCTTCGGCTTAGCGGCAGGACCACTCCTCGCAGGCGAACGGGCCGCTTTCTCAGCGGCATGCCCCGTTGTGGCCAGGGCGTGCTCCTTCCGGAAGCTCCGCCCGAATATCCTCGAAGAATCCGCACTGCAGCGGCAGATCGCTGCGGCCCCGGCTCTCCGAGTTTGCTGCCCAAGCAAGCGAGAAGCCGCAATTTGCAGTGTTGCCCGGACTATTGCGTCCTCCGCATTCGACGCGCTCTCCGATGGACGGCGTCCAAGTGCCGCAGGAGGAGGGGATCACGGTCGATGCGGAGCGCGCCCGCGATCTGCTCGGCGCTCGGAAACGACCCCGTGGCATCATGGAAAGCTACGCACGCTTCGAGATCAGCGTTTGGGCCTGCAATGCACCGCTTCTGGCTTGCCGGCGCCCCGAACCACCCGGGCAAGGTTTGCCGTCAACTCGCGAAGGACCTGTTCGACCTGCTGGAGAGCAAGACGCCGCGCTAAGTCATCGTTGGGCATGGAGACGCCTCCGCGGAGAATTGCCCGGACGGGGACTGCCTCCCGCGCGGGCCAGCGCGCCCCGCCTACGCCCTACCTCTCAGAAATTCGTGGCAGCAGGGCCGAAGATGAAATCCGCCTCGGTGCCGTCCGTCAGCCGCACCTTGCCGTGGCCGCTCTGTGCCCGTGGATCCCTGGTCGCGATCACGATGCCCTTGCGACCGTCCGAACAGAAGACCGGCATCGTGATGGTCTCCTCCAACGACCAGCTGTTATAGCTGCCGCCGCACGTCAGGCGTCCGTCGGTTACCTTGAAGCTTCCGCCGATTCAGTGCCGCCGTAGCCGAACCTCGCAAGGTCTGGCCATTCGCGCCGATGACGACTACCGGTTCGGTGATCGAGCAAGCGCCGCAGGCCAATACGACCGGAACCAGACCTGAACGAACCGCATCGTGGATGCCCTCTTTGCCGGCAATGGCGTGCCAGTCGAGCACGGTTCCCCCTTCGCACGCACGTGCACACGAAACGCGAGAAGCCGAGCCGGTTTGCCGGCCATTCCGGGGGTAGACGAGCCCTGAGACCAGCGTGTCGACCCGGACCGAGCCAACCGGATCGATCGTCTCCGAGGCTACATGGAGGACAGAAATCATGCCCGAGGCACGCGCTGGTAGCAGCGGTGAGCAGCGGTCCAGGGCCGTCCCTGACGGGCTGGCGCCGCACGCATTCAAACCCGGCCAGTCCGGCAACCCCACCGGTCGCGCCAAAGGCACGGCCGAGATGCTGGCCAAGGCGCGGGCACATACTGATCTCGCCGTTGCCACGCTGGTCGAGGTTGCCCGCAACAAGCGTGCGCCAGCAGTGGCACGGGTGACCGCAGCGGTGGCATTGCTCGACCGAGGGTGGGGCAAGCCAAAGCAAGAGGTGGACGCAACCCTTGAGCTCGGGCCGGAGTTGGCAGCCGCCATCGAGCGCGGGCGGCAGCGCGCGCTGACGATCACCGTTGAGTTCCCGGCGGTCGAAGGTCTCGTCGACGAAGAGATACAGCCCCTCAAATTCCGATGATTGGGAGGCAGCACGGATTCGTCTTCGCATGACCCAAAAGCCCTTAGCCCGGCCTGGCCAACTTTGCCGTGTTGTCTCCATCCCGAGGGCGCTCTTAGGCGCCTCGTGTGGAGCAACCGGCCGGTCAAGGCGGGCCTCGGGACGTGTCGACATCAGTGCAATGCGCCACTTGGTGCGCCACTCGGAAGAGAGTGCGCCACTGCGCCACTGACTCTGTAGTGGATTGAGTGGAGCGGCGCATTTTGCGCCACTGAGGCGCGCCACTTGCCGCCAGTGGCGCATCACGCTCCGGAAAACGAAAGTCTCATTTACGAGACGCGCCTTCCAGGCCTGCGGCACGACACGCAGCGCCGGGTGTCTGGTGGGTTTCGGAACCCGCAGCCAGCCGTGATGGCGAACCCTGACCTGCAATCCGGACACGCTGTGTGCCAGATGCCGAGCTTCGTGGAAAACCCTCTGCGATTGATATATGGCCTGACTTCGACCAGGCGGTACCCCTGATCCCCGCGTTTTAGCTCCACGCCTATGTGGTCTTCGATGCCGCTCATTCTGCCTTCGGTGCTTGCCACGTCCCCGCCCTCATTTCTGCCAACTTGGCCGGATGCACGCGGGTGCCGGCGCGGTCTTTGCGCTGTGCCTTGCTGCGGTATTCGGTAGGCAGCAACAACCCGGCGTCGATCCCGCCTTGACCAGGCGCGTGGCGCGGGGCTTGTCGAACCTGAGCCGTTCCATGACGACGGTGCCTACCCAACGGGACGCATCCGAGCTGCGGAGGAACGGCGCGTAAAGCTCACCGTCGCCAGGGCCTTCCGCAATCAGCTCGAGCACCGCGACCACCTCCGGCATCGTGGCATTGCCCGCCGCAGCGGGCGGCCGCCATGGCACACAGGCCTGCACATTGTCGCCGTTCGGATACTCCTCGGTGCCGTTGCCCAGTGCGATCGATTCTAATCGAACCCAGGATGCCTCGGACGCCGGCGCCAGGTTGCGCTTGCCATCGTCGAGCCGGAGATGTCGGGCGCGCTCGGTGACCTCGATCCCGAATCGCGCAGCGTCCTCGGGCTGCATCGCGGAGAGGACCAAGCCGATCCGGCTGGCGAACACCAGGGCCGTCGCGCCGCGGGATGCCTCCATATCGCCCGCAGCTGCTCCCTTACGGGTATGGTGCACCAGCAGCACCGCGCAGCCGGCGGCTTCGGCTGCTCGTGCCCAGGATCGCGCTGCCGCGTTGACGTGCGGGTTGCTATTCTCGTCCAGCTCATGCGAGTTGACGAACGGGTCCACCACTGCCAGCCCGATCGAGTGCTGCATCAGAAACTCCGTCATTGCGGCCTCGTGGGGATGCACGACGGTGGTGTTGTCGATGTCGAGAGATGCCATCACCAGGCGATCGGAGCGGCCGTCGATGGTGTGAAGCTGCCCGACCATGTCATCCGGGGTCAGACTGTGCTGCATCATCCCCGCCAGCATCCTGCGCGCGAATTCGTCAGGCCCGTCTTCCAGGTTGCACGCCAGAACGTTGCAGGCAGCGTGCACGTGCGCTCCAAGCAGCGGCCTGCCGGTCAAGAGGCACAGCATCATTCCGATGGTCAAAGCCGTCTTGCCGACCCCACCGGGCGCTACGAGCACCGTGACGTGTCGGCGCAGCACCATCGTGCCCAACAACCATTCGCGGGGTGGTAGACGGCTGGGATTGGCCAGACAAATCGCGTCGTGCGCGGGAACGAAACGACGTTGCCGCTATCCCCGTAACCGACGAACGGATCGGACATTCTTATGCGGCCCTTCGCTGATGGCGCTGCCGCCATCTCCACGCGCCTACCCGATCGCGGATCAGCGGCGTCCAGTCCAGGTCGGCGAAGCCGCACCGGCGTGCCTCGCGGTCGATCGCCATCTCGATCTTGAGCGGCGACGCGTTCGCATCGAACATCGGATCGATGATGTTGCAGATTTTGTCCCAAGCATCCTCGTAGCCGCGCCGGAGAGAAGGAAATCTCTCCACGATGGCGTGCTCGATGTCTGCGGCCCCCAGCGGGCGATCTGGAAACTTCGCGCGCTTCAGGTTCAGGATGACGCGCAGCCACAGCGTGAGTTTATTGGGGTTCAGCCAAACGTCCCGCGCGGCCTCAGGTATCCACCATGCCCAGACAGCCACCTCGTATTCATCAGGCGTGCTGGCACTCTCGGGATGCTCACGCATGCGCTTCCACAGGCGTTCGGGGTTGCGTGGGCAGACTTCATGCAGCGAGTGCGGCGCAAGACCCTCGGCGCACAGGAGGCACTGCAAGCGCAACGGAACGGCGGCCTGCATGGTCATTCGGCCGCTCCCGTGTGACGGCGGCCGGCTCCGCCCTCGAGGACGCCATTCGACCAGGGCCGCGGCGGGAACCGATGGCCGCCAACCCCATGCTCGCCGGGCGCGGCCAGCATGGCAGAAAAGCCATCAATCCGGCGGATCAGTTCGGCTAGGAGTGCAGCTTCAGCTACAGCCCCGAGGACCTGGAGGTGCTCGATGGCGCGCTGCGGCCACTGCCGGTCGAGAGGGGGGAGGTGAATCACGCGGCGCGTCCTTTCGGTCGGGACGCGGGAAGGCGCTTGCAAATCGAAGCGGAACGCGGATATTGGACGCTGCTGCTGCCCAAACCGATCCGCCCCGGCGCCGCCACGCGTCGGGGTTCGGTTTTAGGCGGCTTGCGCGGTAGGGCTGGCGAGCTTTTCGAGGCTGGCGTAGACCACCATGCGGTGACCGCCGACATCGGCCATCTCGATTTTGCCGGCCTTGACCAGCGCCCAGAACTTCGTGTTGCCGACGCCGATCAGCTTGCGGGCTGCCGGGGCGCGCACAAGCAGCGGTTTATTAGGGAAAGATGGAGACACGTCGTTTGCTCCGCGAATGGCTTGGGACATGCGCGAAGCGTGGTGTGGTGTGCTCCGTGTCGCTATTTGTCGATTGTCGGAGTTTTGTCGCTATTTGTCGGAGTTCCGAGTAGGCGAGTCATTGCCTCGATGCGCGCCTTACGTGCGGTCTCACGCGAGACGCCATAATCAATGGCGAGCGTCTTCTCTTTTGCTTGCGACAGCGCTTTGTGCCGGCTTTGGTAGTCAACGGTCATCCGGCGAGCGGTGGCGGCCCGTTTGTCTGCCCGTGGCCCTCTTGCGTTCTTTAGAACCGTGCCGCTCGGGGGTGCGGCACTCGGATCGTCTGGCAGGGGCGCAATCATCCCTTCACCACCACCCTGTGGAGCGCGGTCCGCATCCGGATTTGCAGTACCTCGCGGGCTGACCCGAACCGCATTCTGTGTCTCTGCCAACGCAGCCGCCAAGCCTGCTTTTGAAACGACGGTGCGACCATCGGGCAGTCGCTGCACGAGCCCGCGACGGACGAGCCAATGGCGGCAATCGCCGAGCTGAAGCTGCCGCCGATGCTGGTGGGCGTTGGCCGCGTTCCGAGGAGCTTGGGCTTCGGTGTCGAAAACCAAATTGAAGTCCGTCGCGTACACGATGCCGCCTGGCAGCAGGCTGGCAAATTCGTGCTTCATCCCAGCCGGTGCGCTGGTGATCAGCAGAGTTTCCATGCGCGTAAGCGGCGGTTCCGCTTCCGGTCCGAACAGAATTGGAAGCACCTGCTCGAGCGCCTCCTCGAGATCGATACTGTCATCGGAGCCCGGCGAGCCCTGCAAAGGGGGTGGCGGGTTCCCAGCGGGAGGTGAAGACATGTCGCGCTCCGCACGTGCCCGCATTGAGAGTCGGCGGGGAAACCAGGTGCGGAGTCCTGGCTTGTCGGGCCGTCGCCCTATCCCCACCGAGTCCGTCAGGCGCGGCGCAGCGGCACCACGTCACCAGTTTGCATCATCGGGCGCGAGCAGAACTCCGCCCACTCCTCCATGAGCCGGCGCCGCTTGTCGAACATGTCGCCCCGGCGGTACGCGGCCTCGACCTTGTCCGAAAGCGTGTGCGCCAAGGCGGCTTCCGCTACTTCGCGCGGATAGTTGGTCGCCTCGCCGCACCAGTCCCGGAACGTGCTGCGGAACCCGTGCACCGTGAGGTCGGCGCGGCCCATCCGGCGCAGCACCATCGCCATGGCCATGCCGGACAGCCCGGCGTCATCACTCGCGCCGGGGAATATGAACCGCCCCGGCGGCTGTGTTTGAGGACCATGCAACTTTGCCAGCGGTGATCGCCGCCCTGGAGAGCGCTACGCGATGTTCTCGCCCGGCCTTCATGCGTTCGGGCGGCACCGTCCACAGCCCATGGTCAAGGTCGATCTCCGACCATTGGGCGCCAATTACTTCGCCTGTGCGCGCGGCCGTTAGGATCGTGAATTGCAGCGCCAGCGCACCGATGCCGAGCTGACCACGCAACTTTCCGATGAACGTTCCGATTTCACGCCACGGCAGCGCAGCATGGTGCTTCACGCGCCGCACCTTGGTGCGAGCTGGCAGCAGATTGGCCAGGTGGCCGCGCCACCGCGCCGGGTTGTCGCCGTCGCGCCAGCCTCGAGCTTTCGCATAGTCGAGCAGCGCCTCAATACGCCCACGCACGCGGGAGGCGGTTTCCGGCTTGTCACGCCAGAACGGTTCGAGCACCTTCAGCACCATGCCGCTGTCGACCGCGGATACGGCGATGTCGCCCAGTTCGGGCATGACGTACGTGTCGAGCGTGTTGCGCCACTGCTGGCGGTAAGTCGCGTTGCGCCACCCGGCTTCGTGCGCCTCAATGTAGAGATCAGCGATCTTCCGCAACGTCATCGACGCATTCGCGGCGTGCGCGCCGGTCTGCCGGCGCCGTTCAAGCGGATCGATTCCCTGACGCGCCAGCTTCCGTGCCTCTTGCGCCAGCTCGCGAGCCTCGGCCAGGGAGACATCGGCCTCGTGGCCAAGGCCCATTTGCCGCGCCTTGCCCAGGATCATGTAGCGGAACAGCCAGGACCGTTCTCCGGGCCTCTGACCTGCAACCAGAGACCGTCGCCATCCCCGTATCGGCCGGGCGCGGTGAGGCGCTTCACCTTCAGGGCGTTCAACTTCGGCACGTCGGCGAAACCTCCCGCCCAAACCGGCCCACAAAAGGACGCCGGATTGCGGCGGACAAGTTCGGACGATCACGGACGGGAAAAAGCAAGCAAAATCGCCGGGGTAAATCGCCCCTTCTCCGGACGGGGGCGAACACACTAGAACATGCGTGAGACGGACACCCTCTCCGCCACGTATTTCCGAAAAGCCACTGCACTTCTGGAGTTCTTTGAGCCGACCTACGGCCTTACCCGTCCCATTGATCGAGCTGTGCCCAAAAAGCGGCCCGCTGGCCAAGAATTTTGCTATGGAACGGGCGAGAAGGCTGCCAACGTTACGAACTCGGGGGAGACCTCACGAAAACGCAAATGGAGCGGCACACCGCCATGCTGCACAACCTGGCAATCCTGGACCCACCCCTGGCTCACCGTTAGACGGGAGTGGGCGAGGCTTAGAACGGCACGCGATGCCTATGCTTCATCGGCGCCTCGCACACGACCCCGCGGCAGAAACTGCTCTGCTTGGCGGAACAGGCCGGGACGGGCTGGCGAGCCATTGAAGGCAAGGCTCCCCAGGGAGTTTCGTGCTGGCCGGGAGTTTCTGCCTGGCGAGCTTGATCTGCATCCTGTTGGCGGCCCGCGCGACGATGAGCAGATCCTGACCACGGGCGGGTCGTGCCCGCCCGCCTGCACCGAGAAACCGGTGCGGGCGCCGGCCATGGAGCGGCAGGCCAGCTCCGCTGGATGCGAAGGGAGGTCACACTGGTTTGCCTCCCCAGGTGAGGTATAGACCGCAGCGCCGCGCCGCCATTTGAGTGTCCGGTGGCACTCACCGTCATTCAACATTCTCTAACGATCCGGGTACATCCTGCGCTTGCCCTCGAGGTACTGCGGCGCCCGGCGTTATCGGTGTCTCCGAGTTAAGAGAAGGTTGAGTTGCGACACAGAACGGTCGTGTCCCGCCCCAATCCAACACGCCGGAGCATGTGATGCGCTTTGCCTTACCGATGCGGTTCGCCCCGCTGCTGGCCGCGGCCTCGTTCGCGCTGGTGTGCCTCACCCCGCCGGCATGGGCGCAAGGCTGGACGGTGAAAAAGGTCTCCGGCCAGGCTTGGGTCCGCGCTGGTGAGGCGCAAGCGTCGCCGATAGTGCCGGCCATGACGTTCCCGGGCGACGCCCGCGTGACGACGTCCAGCAACGGGCGGGTCGTGCTGCACAGCAGTCAGGGCGAGGTCCTGGTCGCTCCGAACAGTGCTTTGCGGCTGGGCGATGTGCAACGCAATGCGACCATCGTCCTGCAATACAAAGGCCGGGCCGAGTACGAGGTTGCGAAGCTCGGCTTTCCCCATTTCGCCGTCGAGACGCCGCTGCTGTCTGCGGCCGTCAAAGGCACGCATTTCGTCGTCGCGATCGAACGCGCGCGTAGTTTCGTCTCCGTGGACCAGGGCCTCGTCGCGGTATCGGAGCGGAAATCGGGCAAGACGGCGGATATCGGCGCGGGCCAGACGGCCATCAGCAGCGGGGGACCGGCGAGCAACTTCTCGGTCGTTGGCTCGGGAGTGTTGCCCGCGATTCGTGTCGAGATACCACATGCTTTGCTTACCAGCCCGAATCTCGCGGCGCAGGCAACGTCGCCGGACAGCTCTGCCGGAAACGGCTTGTCCGCCAATCCGACCGGCGAGGCAGATGTCGGAAACGGGAATGTTGGCGGGTTCGGAGCGGGGATCGGCGGCGATAGCAGCAGGACCAGTGGAGGCAACGGCAGCCGTAATGCGACTGGCGGCGGCACGAGCGGCCTTGGCGGTAGTGGTAACGCTAGCAGCGGCGGTTCTAGCAGCGGCAGCGGCACCGCCGGCGGTAGTGGAACAGGGCACGGCAACGGGAACGGGCAACGGGAACGGGAACGGGAACGGGAACGGGAGTAGCAGCTCCAGCGGAAACGGAAACACCCACGCGAACGGTAACGGTAACGGGAACGGGAACGGGAACGGTCACGGGAACGGCAACGGGAACGGCAACGGCAACGGGAACGGCAACGGCAACGGCAACAACGGGAACGGGAACGGCAACGGTAAGGCAACGGTCACGGGAACGGCAACGGCAACGGCAACGGGAACGGCAACGGCAACAACGGGAACGGGAACGGCAACGGTCACGGCAACGGTCACGGGAACGGCAACGGAACGGGAACGGGAATGGGAACGGTCAACGGGAACGGGAACGGGAACGGGAACGGCAACGGCAACGGCAACGGGCAAGGCAAGGGCAACGGGAACGGTCACGGGACCGGCAACGGAAACGGAAACGGAAACGGAAACGGAAACGGAAACGGAAAAGATGGAAGTGGCGGGAAGGGCGGAGGCAAATGAAGACGTCGGATGCCTCCTTGCGCCTGTTGTGAAGGTCGCGCATTCGATAGGCCGTTGGCCGCCGCCGACCATCGACAATGCTTCCCGAGCAGAAAGCGCGCGCATGGCGGCCAGCTCCGTTTCTGCCACGCCCCCGATTGAGTTTCAACCCGACACCCGGCCGGAACGATTCCCGGATGCAGAGTAGCGCAGAGCGCCCCGGAAAATCTGGTCCGCCTACGCGACGCTTTCCGCAGCTCTCCACGCTGCATCTGTGCAACTCATGACATCTCGCTGTGGGCTTGATCCCCCGAGCACCCTCTGACCGGGTAACGTCAGCCCGGTCGCCGGACCGAGGTGGCGAGCACGAGACATGAGGAAGAGTTACCGAGCGTGACGCGCCGAAGCGATCTGGCCAATGCTGAAGCCAGCAAAGCTGAAGTGGTGGCATCACGAGCGCATCATATGCAGCCGTAAGGCATACGGGATGTGCACGGGTCACATCGTCCCGCTGATTGCCTTCGACTAGGCGCTACCGCGGCGTGGGATCGGCATCCTAATTGCCTGCGCCGATTACCTTGCAGCCGGGCCTCCGGTGTTCATCATTAGTCCATCGCTGCACCCCGAGTTGGGACAGGGCGTGGCGCGTGCGTGCGTGCTGCCCTTAGCGGCTCGCCAGCATCGTTTCCTCCGCCCTCGCGATCCCGCCGTGTGATGCGGACCACGCCACCGGGTTCTCCAAAAACCGCCGCACTTCCGCCAGGGCGCCTTCGGAAAAATACGGCCGGTCGCGGCACGCCTCCAGCACGTCCCACCACGTGCACAGGTGATGCAACGAAATGTCCATCGCCGCCAGCGTCTGGAAACTGCCGGGGAACACGCCGTAGAAGAACACCACGAAAGTGTGATTGACCACCGCCCCCGCCTCGCGCAGCGCGGTGGCAAACCGGATCTTGCTGCGCCCGTCGGTGGTCAGGTCCTCCACCAGCAACGTGCGCAGTCCCACCGGAACGTCGCCCTCGATCAGTGCGTTGCGACCAAAGGCCTTGGGCTGCTTGCGTACATAGGCCATCGGCAATCCCATCCGCTCGGCCATCCAGGCGGCGAACGGGATGCCGGCAGTTTCGCCGCCGGCCACCGCCTCGATGCTCTCGTAGCCGATGTGGCGGCCGATTTTTTCCACCGCGAGCGCGCAGACCTTGGCGCGGGCGCGCGGGAAGAAGATGATGCGGCGGCAGTCGATGTAGACGGGCGACTTCCAGCCCGACGTAAACGTATAGGGTTCCTCGGGACGGAAGTTCACGGCCTTGATCTCCAACAGAATACGCGCCGCGGTGATCGCCGCGTCGCGGTCCCAGTCGGTCATGTGCAGCTTGGTCATGGCGCACGTCCCTGCGATTCCGGCCCGCCTAGCAGTAGCCGACGGGCCGCGCCATGGCTGACCGCGAGCGCATGAAGGCCCGCCCGGCGCCGCGCTCGCCGCTGCTGCTGCCGCTGGGACCGGCGCAGGCGCCCGTCTGGGTGTTGGAGGACAGCCGTGACGAGGCCGCCGCCCAGGCCATCGCCATCGCCGAGCGGCTGGGGCTGCCGTTCCGGCGCTTGCGGCTGTCGTGGACCTGGCTGGCCCCGCTTACGCGGATGCTGCGGGGCGGCTCACTGGCAGGTGTCGCGGGCGGCACGCTGGCGCGGCAATCTTTCGTGGCGACCGGAGCCATGCCGCCACAATTCCTGCTGTCGTCCACGCCGCGCTCCGCCGCGGTGGGGCGCTGGCTAAAAGCGCGGCTCGGCGCCCGGCTGGTGCATTGCGCCCGGCCACCGCTGGGGTTGCTGCCCACCTCCGAGGACTACGACCTGCTGGTGGTCTCCGGGCCCGAGAGTGCGGCGACCGCGCCCAACATGCTGCCGGTGCTGGGCGCGCTGCACCGCATCAGCCCCGCCGCGCTCCAGCGCTCCGCGGCACAATGGGGCGATCGGCTCGACCATCTGCCGCACCCGCGCGTGGCCTTGCTGGTGGGTGGCCCGGCGCACGGCAGCGACATGGAGCCGGCCCGAGCGCACGCACTCGCGCGCCAGGTGGCACGGCTCGTCTCCGGGTTCGGCGGCTCGGTTTTGGCCAGCACCAGCCGCCGCACCGGGGCCGAGGCCAGCGACGCCCTGGCCGCGGGGCTGGGCCATGTAATGCACCTGCTGCACCGCTGGAACGAGCCTGGCGAGAGCCCGTATGCCGGATTCTTGGCGACCGCCGATACGGTGCTGGTGGCGGCCAACGCGCCCGCGCTGCTGGTGCAGGCCTGTGCCACGAAAGTGCCGGTCTATGCCCTGCTTCCGGAGCTGGCCGGCACCGGCCATCGGCAACTCGCCGCGCGTCTCTCCGAGGCCGGCCATCTGAGCCGGTTCAGAGGCGAACTGGCGCGCTGGCCACGCTCCCCGCTGGACGAGGCGGGCCGGGTCGCTGAGGAAATCCGCCGGCGTTTCGCGCTGGATTGATGCGTCCTTCCGGGAGGCTCGGGGCGAGGGTCCGCGCACGGCTCCGCATTGCGGCCCGGCGGTCGGCGCCCTAGTATTGTTGCATGGGACGCGAAATCAGCCACATCTCCCGCCGCTGCGAGCGCGCCGTCGTCACCGCGTATCGCGATCTGCGCAGCCTGGGCACCACCGATCTTTCGGCGTTCGGCGCCTGCACCACGCTGTATCGCATCCACCACCCCGAAGCGTCGCTGAACGAGGCGCGGCGGCTGGTGGCCGAGTGGATCGACCACCATGTCGTGCGTGAGTCGCGCGGCCCCACGCCTGGGTGTGATTGCGACTGATAGGGTGCCCGGGAGAGGAAAGCGTCATGAGTTCCGTGCTGGCGCCTCCCAAGCTGATGGACATCGAGGCTTTCTTGGCCTGGCCCGGCGACGGAACCGCGTATTGGCACCAGTTGATCGACGGCGAGCCGGTTCCGATGGATGCCCCGAGTTGGACGCATGGCGCGATTTTGGCCGAGTTTGCGGCCCGGCTCCGGAACCATTTCGTTGCTCAAAATAGTCCTTGCCGTGTTGTCGTGGGGGCCGGAGTTCAGCCGCGCGTCGGCGCATCCATAAATCTGCGCATACCCGACCTGACAAAGTCAGAACTCGGGTTCACGAAGCCGGCCGGCCCGGGCTTGCGGGAAATTTCAGCTCATCCGGCACCGGGTAGGGCAGCGATACCGGCGGCAGCGGCGAGGCGGTGACCGGCGGGGGCGGCGGCGCGGTGACCGTCGGCGCTTCGGCGACCGGTTTCGGCGGCGGCTGCGCCGAGCCCGGTTCGACAGTCACGGTGTAGTCGGGCACGATCCGGGCCTGATTGCCGGCGATCACCAGCACCTTGGTGCCAATGGCGAGAGGTGCTGCATCCTTTTGAGTGACCGACACCAGGTCGCCGCTGGTCTTGCGCACGATGTATTCGTAGGCGAACGTGTCCGTGGTGGCGTGCTCGACGCCGGTGCCGATCAGGCCGCCCAGCAATGCGCCGCCGACCGCGCCCAGGGCGGAGCCCACGCCGCCGCCGGGCGCCTGCGATCCCGCAACCCCGCCCGCCGCCGCTCCCGTCGTAGCGCCCACCACGCCCGGCGCGCTGACATCCACCCGGCGGGCGCCGACCACCACGCCGCGATCCACCTTGTTGGCCTGCTGCACGGCCGCGGTCGAATACGTGTTCGGCGACAGGTTGCCGCCGCAGCCGCACAACGAGGCTGCGAGGCAAATGGCCAAGCCGATCCGGACTGTTCGGATCATGCAGCACTCCCTCTCCGTCTGAGCCGCGGAGATAGGGCCGAGCTTGCGCACTGTCACGCCGCGCGGTTGCGTCGCCCTCGGCCGCGCCCGATGCTAGGTGCCCATGGATTTGCAGAATTTTGACGTGGTGGTGGTCGGCGCCGGCATTGCAGGGGCCAGTGCCGCCGCCGGGCTGGCGCAGGATTTTTCGGTGGCGCTGGTCGAGGCCGAGGAGCAGGCGGGCTATCACAGCACCGGCCGCTCCGCCGCGCTGTGGTACCTGAATTACGGCCCCGAGGACGTGCGGCGCCTGACCGGCCTCTCCCGTCCTTTCTTCGAGCAGCACGCTTTAATGGCGCGTCGCTCGGTGCTGACGCTGGCTCGCCCGGGCGAGGAGCCGCTCCTTGCGGCGCGCCTCGCGTCCGGCGAGGGGCTGCGTCTCGGTGGGCATGGAGGAGGCGCGCGCGATGGTGCCGGCCCTCCGCCCGGACTACGCCGTAACCGCCGCGGCGGAGGACGATGCATTCGATATCGACGTAGCGGGGCTGCACCAAAAATTCTTGCGCGAGTTCCGCGCCGCCGCCGGCGTGCTGGCCCTGCGCAGCCGCACTGCGCGGATCGAGCGCGCCCGCGGCCGCTGGCGCGTGAAAGTTACCAGCGGCGGGATTTTTGCGGCCGGCATTCTGGTCAACGCCGCCGGGGCCTGGGCCGACGAGGTTGCCGTGCAGGCCGCCGTGATGCCGCTCGGGCTGGTGCCAAAACGCCGTACCGCCGTGATCGTCGACCCCGCGCCGTGGGCCGTGGCGGCCTGGCCTATGGTCGAAGCGCTGGATCACAGCTGGTACGCCCGGCCCGAGGCGCGCACGAAACTGCTGGTGTCGCCCGCTGACGAGACGCCGATGCACGCCCACGACGTGCAGCCGGACGAGCTGGATATCGCCCTCGCGGTCGACCGCATGCAGCAGGCGCTGGACATTGCCGTGCATCGGGTCGAGCACGCCTGGGCCGGGCTGCGCACATTCGCCCCGGACGGCAGCCTGGCGATCGGCTGGGACGGGGCGGCGGAAAAGTTCTTCTGGTGCGCGGGGCAGGGCGGCTACGGCATCCAGACTTCTCCCGCCGCCGGCCGGCTGGTGGCCGACGTGATCGCGGGCCGCGACCCGGGGCCTGCTGGCAAGGTTCTTGCGCAGACCGATCCGCGCCAATTCGCCTTAGCAAACATGTCCAAGGTAGACGCATGTCGATCCACGCGGCCCTGACGCATCGCACCTCGTATCGCTACGATCGCTTGGTTTCGTTAGGCCCGCAGACCATTCGCCTGCGCCCCGCCCCGCACGCGCGGACGGCCATTTTGGCCTACACGCTAAGAGTTCGCGCCGGAACCGCATTTTTTGAACTGGCAGCAGGACCCGCAGGGCAATTTCCTGGCCCGCGTGGTGTTTCCCGAGCGCGTCAGTCATTTTGACGTCGCCGTCGACTTGGTGGCCGACATGGCCACGGTCAATCCGTTCGACTTCTTTCTCGAACCGCAGGCGGAAGAATACCCGTTTGCCTCCGACCCGGCGCTGGAGGAAGAACTGGCGCCGTTCCGCGTCACCCTGCCGCCTGGACCGCTGCTCTCGGCGATGCTGGCTGAGGTGCCGCGGCAAAAGCAGCGGACCATCGACATGCTGGTGCATCTGAACCGCACAGTGCAGCAGCGTGTCGCCTACATCGTGCGCATGGAAGCCGGCGTGCTGTCGCCCGAGGAGACGCTGGCGCAAGCCCAGGGCAGCTGTCGGGATTCGGCCTGGCTGTTGGTGCAACTGCTGCGCCATCTGGGTTTTGCCGCGCGATTCGTGTCCGGATATCTGATCCAGCTCGTGGCCGACCAGAAACCGCTGGAAGGGCCGGAGGGTCCGACCGCCGATTTTTGCGATCTGCATGCCTGGGCCGAAGTGTATCTGCCGGGCGCCGGATGGATCGGGTTCGACGCCACCTCCGGCCTGCTCGCGGGCGAGGGGCACATTCCGCTCGCTGCGAGTCCGTCTCCACAGTCGGCGGCGCCGATCAGCGGGTTGGTGAGCGAGAGCAAGGTGGAGTTCGATGTGGCCATGCAGGTCCGCCGGGTGGTCGAAACCCCGCGGGTCACGAAACCGTACACCGACCGGCAGTGGCAGGAGATTTTGGCCGCCGGCCAAAAGATCGACCGCCTGCTGACCGCCGGCGATGTGCGCCTCACGTTCGGCGGCGAGCCGACCTTTGTCGCGGGCGAGGACAACGAGGCCCCGGAGTGGACCGCCGATGCGCTGGGTCCCACCAAGCGCGGCCGCGCCGGAAAACTGATCCGCCGGCTGATGCCGGCCTGGACGCCCGGTGCGGCACTGCTGCACGGCATGGGCAAGCACTACCCGGGCGAGCAGCTGCCGCGCTGGGTGCTGCACGCCATCGGCCGGCGCGATGGCGATCCGGTGTGGTGCGATCCCGCACTGCTGGCCGACCCCGACCGCGACCGCGGTATTGCCGGTCCCGATCAGGCGCGCGGTTTCGCCGCCGCACTGGCCGAGCGGCTGCAAGTAGACCCGTCGCACGTGCTGCCCGCGCACGAGGACGTGCACTACTATTTGTGGCGCGAGGCGCGGCTGCCCGCGAACGTCGTCGTCGAGGACAGCAAGTTGCGCGATCCGCTGGCGCGGGCGCGCATGGCACGGGTGTTTGCACAAGGTCTCGCCGCGGCTGTCGGCAGCGTGCTGCCGTTGCGGCGCGTCGGCAACAATGGCACCCGGCGCTGGCAGTCGGGAAAATGGTTTTTGCGCAACGACACGCTGTTCCTGGTGCCGGGCGACAGCCATATCGGTCTGCGGCTGCCACTCGAAAGCCTGCCCTGGGCCGATCCCGAAGCCATCGAAAAAGAGTTTCCACGCGACCCGTCCGCGCCGCGCCCACCCTTGCCGACGCAGGCAGCTTTGCGCCGTGCTCACCCCAATGGCCCAAAAACATCTCACGCCGATCCGCGCGTGCCCCAGGATCGGCTCCCGGAAATCGGCTGCAACGAACCAAACTTGGTGCGCACGGCGCTGGCCGTGGAACCGCGCGGCGGACTGCTGAGCGTGTTCTTGCCGCCGCTGTATGAGGCCGAAGACTGGATCGACCTGGTGGCGGCCATCGAGGCCACCGCCGAAGAGCTCGGTACAAAAATAATGCTGGAGGGCTACGACCCCGAGGACGACGACCGGTTTTTGCGCTTTTCCGTCACCCCGGATCCCGGCGTGATCGAGGTGAACGTGCATCCCGCTCACACTTGGCCGGAGCACGTCGAGCGCACCGAGCAACTGTATGACGCCGCGCGCGCCACCGGCTTGCGTGCGGAGAAATTCATGCTCGATGGGCGCCACGTCGGCACCGGCGGTGGCAACCACGTGGTGATGGGGGCGGCGAAGGCGGAAAACTCGCCGTTTCTGCGCCGGCCCGATCTGCTGAAAAGTTTGCTGGGTTTTTGGCACAACCACCCGAGTCTGTCGTTCGCGTTTTCCGGCCTGTTCATCGGCCCGATGAGCCAGCACCCGCGCATCGACGAGGCGCGCGACGATGCGCTGAACGAATTGGAGATTGCGTTCGCGCAGATCGCGCCGTTCCGCTCCGTGCCGCCCTGGATGACCGACCGGCTGCTGCGCAACATTCTGGCTGACATGCAGGGCAATACCCACCGCACGGAATTCTGCATCGACAAGATGTTCGACCCGAACGGCAGCGGCGGCCGGCGCGGGCTGGTGGAATTCCGCGCTTTTGAAATGCCGCCGCACGCAAAAATGTCGGCCGCGCAGATGCTGCTGATGCGTGCCGCGGTGGCGGCGTTCTGGCAGCATCCGTACCAGCGGCGGCTGGTGCGCTGGGGGTCGCGGCTGCATGACGATTTCATGCTGCCCTATTGGTGCGAGCAGGATTTTGCCGATGCATTGGAAGAACTGGCCGGGTGGGGTGCGGCACTCGACTCGGCGTGGTACCAGCCGCATTTCGCGTTCCGTTTTCCCGTGGTCGGCAGCGTGTCGGTGCATGGGACAGAACTGGAACTGCGCCACGCGCTGGAGCCGTGGCATGTGCTGGGCGAGGACCCTGCGGCCGGCGGCACAGTGCGTTTTGTCGACAGTTCGGCCGAGCGCCTGCAGGTTCGGGTGTCATTCTGGGAACCGGAGCGGTTCGCGCTGGCGTGCAACGGTCGCGCGGTGCCGCTGGCCGCGACCGAACGCGAGGGCGAATTCGTTGCGGGAGTGCGTTTCAAGGCCTGGGCGCCAGCGAACGCATTGCACCCGGCCATTCCGGCACAGACGCCACTGGTGTTCGACATTTTTGATCGCTGGTCCGGCCGTAGCTTGGGCGGAGCCACGCATCATGTCGCGCATCCGGGCGGTCGCAGTTACGAGACCTATCCGGTGAACGCGAACGAGGCCGAGGCGCGGCGGCGGGAGCGGTTTTTCCCGTTCGGCCATACCCCCGGAGAAATGCCGGAGCCGGCCGGCGCCAACGAAGCCGACCGGGGGCGGGAATATCCGCGGACCTTGGATTTGCGGCGTTACGCCTGAGCGCAAGGTTCTTGCGGCGTAGTCTGAGCAAATGATTCCCGAAGCGTACGACGAAATGATCGCCGGCCACAGATGATCCGCCAATTCCCCCAACACCGAAACCGCCCAAACACAGGTCAAGCGGGATCGTGAGGTGCCAGCCGGCAGCCGTCGAGCACCAGAAAATCGCGCTGGACGTGCAGCACTGAAGACGCGGGCAGAAACGCGAGGTCGCCCGGATACAGCACGGTCAGGAACACGCCCGCGAACCGCCCGTCGCAAAGCGGGGCAATGCGGGCGGCGGCGGCGTGCAGATGCGCCGCATCGGTCAGGTCCCAGGGCTGTTCCCAGCCATGGAACTCGTCGCGCAGGACGATGGGATGCTGGCCCTGGATGGCAAATACCGCCGGCATGAACAGGCCGTGGGCCACCGACTGCGCGGCAATGGGAATGATCGGCGGCGACCAGACTTGCTGCCACGTCAAGGTCTGCAGCTTCGTGCCATAGGCCATCATCATGAGGCTGCCTGCGGGCAATTTTTCTACCTCGCGGTCAAACGCCGCAAAGACTTTGCCCGCGTTGTGCCACTCCCAAGCCAGCACGGATGTGCGTACGATCACCGTCAGTGCCAGCACGACTACCGCGACCCGGCGGACACGGATGTTGCTCCACGACAGCCGCGCGCAGGCGGCGCCGACGATCAGCGGCAGCACGGCCAGCCGCAGGTCCAGCAGCGAGCCCTTGCCAAGCCGTTCCGGGGCGGCCAGGGCCAGCGCAAACAACGCAGCAACTGCAAACGCAGCGCCAAGCGACCATCGCGGACGGCCCCGCCCGATGACGCAAGCCGCGACAACCAGTGCAACCAGGCTGAGCCCGTCCTGCAGAAACCCGCCGCCGAGCAACGTTTTTCCCCACAGTCCGAGCTTCCAGGCCAAAAAATCGAGCGGCGATCCGGCACCGGTATAGGTGGCCCCGAACCCGCCGCCACTCTGCCCCGGCGTGGCACGCATCGCGACGACCAGCATCGCGGCAGGCGCCGAGGCGCAGCCCGCCAGCGGGGCTTTGCGCTGGACGAGACGCGGCAGATCGAAACAGGCGAGCAGGCCCGCGAATACCAATGCCGCCACCAGATGCACGAGGAGCAGCAGCGCCATCCCGCCCGCCGCGATCGCCAGCCGCCGCCAGCCTCTTGCGGGCAACCACAGCGCCAGCAGCACCAGCATCAGGCCCACGCCCAACATGTAGTTCACCAGACCCCAGAACAGCGTGAGGCAGTAGAACAGCAGCACCGCCAGCACAGGCTTTTGCGCGTCCATTGCGTCCATCCGCCGTGCCAGGCCGCAGAATCCTGTGACGAAGACGGCATAGGTCAGTAGCAGGAACAGCTGCCCCGCCGCCTCGATGCCGAGACCCGCCCGGTGTAGCCCCAAAATGCCGAGGTCGAGCGCCGCGTTCGGAACCAGGAACGTGTCGAGCCGATAGAACCGAGCCCAAAACGGATCGCCCGTCAGCAGCAGCCCGGCTTCGATATGCACCCGGGCCAGGTGGTAGCCCCAGTCCTGCAACGGCGCCGGGCTGGCGGCCAGCACCGGCAGCGCGCCGACGGCCACGACGAAGAGCGAAAGCCACGCGGAGCCGGCAGGGACGCGGTTGCAGAAATTCGGCAGGGCGGCGCTCCCGGGCTTGCGTGCTCCAGCGTATGACGCAGGCGGACCGGCCGTGAAAGAGGTTGCCATGCTGGACATATCGCCTGAGGTGGCGGCAGCCCTGGCATCCGGCCGCCCGGTGGTGGCGCTGGAATCCACCCTGATCACCCACGGCCTGGCCTATCCGGACAACGCCCACACCGCCGTGCAGGCCGAGCAGGAAGCTCGTGCGGCAGGCGCCATACCCGCCACCATCGCCGTCATCGACGGGCGCTGCCGCATCGGGCTCTTCCTGCCGGAGCTGGAGGCGCTGGCCAAAGGCGGAGTCGCCCTCAAAGCCGGGCGGCGCGATCTCGCCGCCTGCGTGGCCCAGGGCCGCACTGCCGGCACCACGGTCGCCGCGACCATGTTCCTGGCCGCGCGCGCCGGGATCGCCGTATTTGCCACCGGCGGCATCGGGGGCGTGCATCGCGGTGCCGAGCGCAGCTTTGACATTTCCGCCGACCTGCTGGAACTGGCAGCCTCGCCCATTGCGGTGGTATGCGCAGGATGCAAGTCAATCCTGGACATTCCCAAAACGCTGGAGTTCCTGGAAACCCAAGGCGTGCCCGTGATCGGCTACAGGACCCACACATTCCCGGCATTCTTTGCCCGTGACAGCGGCGAGGCACTGGAGCACGGCTGCGACACCCCCGAAGAAGTTGCTGCCGTCATCGCGGCGCAGCGTAACCTGCGCATGCGCGGCGGACTGTTGGTCGCCAATCCGGTGCCGACGGAGCACGCCATGGCAGAAACGGAAATCGAAGCGGTGATCGCCGAGGCAGTTCAGGAAGCCGAGACACAGGGTATCGCCGGCAAGCAAGCGACGCCGTTCCTGTTGAGCCGGGTGGCGGCGCGCACCACCGGCCGCAGCGTCGCGGCCAACGTAGCACTGATCCGCAACAACGCCCGGCTGGCGGCGGAGATCGCCGTGGCCCTGGCCGCCCCCGCATGATTGTGGTGGTGGGCGACGTGATGACCGACGTTATCGTGCGCCCCGTGGGGCCGCTCGCGCAGGGCACGGACTGCCCGGCCGGAATCGTGCTGCGGCAAGGCGGGTCGGGGGCGAACATCGCGTGCTGGATCGGCCATCTCGGCGGTGCCGTCGCATTCGCGGGACGGGTCGGGGCGCGCCATGCCGAAGGGCAGCGCGCGCTGTTTCTCCGCTACGGCGCAACCCCGCATTTGGCCGCCGACGAGGCCGCGCCCACCGGAACGACTGTGGCCATCATCGACGGCGATGGCGAGCGCAGTTTTTATACCGATCGCGGAGCCAATATGCACCTCTGCGGCGCCGACCTGCCGGAATCTCTGCTGGATGAGGCGCGGTGGCTGCATGTCTCGGGCCACACGCTCTCCGCCGCCGGGCCGCGCGAAGCCGCGCTGCGACTCATGGACGCGGCGCGCGCACGAGGTGTCAAATTCAGCGTCGATGCGGGCTCGCGGCTTTATCTCGAGCGGATGGGTGCCGCCGCATTTTTCTCGCGGGCGGAAAATGCGGGAATTTGTTTTGCCAACCACGCCGAGGCCGCGCTTTTGGGCCAAGTCCCGCCCGCCACCTGCATGCTCGTCGTGACTGAAGGTGCGGCCGGCGCGCGCGCCCTATCGGCCGGCGCCGTGGTGCGCGTGGACGCGCCGCAGATCGCCGTGGCGGACACGATCGGCGCCGGCGATGCGTTCACCGCCGGATTCTTGGTTGCGCACCTGAGCGGCAAATCCCTGGTGGACTGCCTGCGCGAGGCAAGCGCCGCCGCCGCGATGGCGCTGGCGACCGACGGGGGCCGTCCGCCCCTCTGAACCAGGGGTTCGCGCCGATCCCGCCGTCGTTCGTTGATGACCGGCGGGATTGATCCCATACCGGCGGCGGTGGTCGAACCGAGGAGCCATGGCCAGCCGATTCCGCAGCCTTCTCACCACGGTTCCGTCGGTAAAAATCACGCTGAGCGGGACCGGCGTCAGCACCACGATCGGCGGCCAGGCCGCCTCCTCGACCGTGCGCCGAGTCCGGGCGGATGGGGCTGGCGCGGACGGCGTGTCACGCAGCCGCTACGTCTCGCATCACCCCGATGATGGTCCGTTGCCGACCGATCCGTTTTTGATACCGGGAACAAAAATCGAATACGGAAGTGGCGATATGGCCGGCATGACCTCTGCCGGCCTGGCCAGTCTCAAGCAGCTTCTGCTCGGCACGGAACGGCGCCGGGCCGAAATCGGCTGGGAGTTGCGCAAGGCCCGTCTCCAGCTCGCCTGGGCGCAAACCAAGCACGTCGCGACCTGGATATCGCTGACGGCGCTAGTTCCGTCGGTCCGGCGCGCAACGGCTATGGGCATAATGAACCGCCAGGCGGAAATCGCCACGTTGCAGGCCAATCTTGCCAACACCGTCATATCTGTCGATTTCGACATGAAAACCGAGATTGCCGGACCGTATCGGCGCATGCAGCAGGCATTCGATACGTTGCGGGCATCCAGCCGGGTCTGGAGCGTGGAGACCGAGCAGAAGATCGACCGTGTCCGCGCCCGCGCCTGGGCGGAAACCGTGGTCGGTCGCAAGCCGGTGGGACTGACTCGGGAAGCGAGCCGGCTCGTGCGAACCACCGATCGGCCGCTCGCATTCGAGACGCGTGGCGGACGGACCACCGCCTACGTCTATCCGGGTTTTGTGCTGATGCAGTCGCGCGATGATTTTGCGCTGGTGGATTTTGCGGAGCTTTCGGTGGAGGCAACCGGGATCAGGTTCTCGGATTCCGGCGCCATCCCCGATGATTTGGAAATCGTGGGCGAGACCTGGGCGAAAGCCAACAAGGACGGTACGCGGGATCGCCGGTTCAAGCACAACCGGCAAATCCCGGTCATGCAGGACAGCGGCCTGAAAATATCGAGCCCCGGCGGGCTCAACGAGGCGTATCTGGTATCTCGAGCACTGGTCTGCGAAACGTTCGCGCGCGCGCTGAACGAGGTCAAATCCGTGCTCCGGTCGGGCGTTGCACAGCGGCCCAGGAAATCAAGGGCCACCCCAGCCTTGCTGCCGGCTTCGCCTCGTGGCTCCAGGCGATAGGGAACGTGACCGGGTTCGGCACCCTTATCAGCAGAAACGTCGTTAACCCCGGCCGGCCGCTTTCGGGCCAGCCCGGCCGTGGTGGCGGGTGCTAGCTGATACCGCGTCGCCCGGTCCGCCGGCCGACTTCCCGCATCGGCCACGTCTTTGTCATTCCGCAACGAATTCGTGAGGCGCAGCAGCCGGGCTGGCGGCAAACGCCGGGTCCAATAGCGGATCCCATAGCCGCACTCCGCCGGTAATGCCGGCCTGGTTTGAGACTATTTTCACCCCCGGAGGCAGGTCGAAGGTGATGTGCTTGGCGTTGCCGCCGCCGAGATACAGGCCATCGTAGCCGACCAGCGTCGTAATAAACCCGATGCTGCGGGCGACGCGTCGATTCCAGCGCTGCGGGCCCACGTCGCGCAGAGCGGCGGTGCCGAGATACTGGTCATAGGTCTTGTCGCCACGGACGGGGTGTTGGGATAGCTCGAGGTGCGGTGCCAGGCGGCCGTCGTCAAACAACGCGAAGCCGAGGCCGGTACCCAAGGTGATGACGCATTCGACTCCGGTTCCGGCGATGACACCGAGCCCTTGAACACTGGCATCGTTCAGCAGCCTCACCGGACGGCCGAGTTGAGCGGCCAGCGTCGCCGCGAGCGGAAACCCGCGCCAGACCGGCGTGCCGAGATTGGGGGCCGTTCGCACTTCGCCGTGGCGGACCACGCCGGGGAAGCCTACCGAGATACGGTCGAACGCTCCCAGCTGCCCTGCAAGCCCCAGAAGGGCACTGAGGACCCTGTTCCGGTGGAGAGGGACGCGGCGTATCGATGCGCACCGGCCCGCGGGCCACGCTGCCCTGCCCGTCCAGGACCGCCGCCTTCAGGCGGGTGCCTCCGATGTCGATCGCAAGGGTCAGCTTTTCTGTTGGGCCGGGCATGTGCAGCACCCTCGACTGTTTGGCTGTTCGCCTTGCTACTGTTCCCTGCTATCGCCGTCGGCGCCAGATGCCACCCGGCCAACCCGACGAAGGGAGGGCGACATGACACGCACCGATGTTCTGATCGTCGGCGCCGGCCCTACCGGCCTCGTCCTGGCGCTCTGGCTCACCAAGCTGGGAGTCAGGCTACGGATCATCGACAAGACCGCCGAACCGGGCACGACCTCGCGCGCGCTGGCGGTGCAGGCGCGAACCCTGGAACTGTATCGCCAGCTCGACCTCGCCGACACCGTTGTCGAGCGTGGCCACAAGGTGCCGGCGGTCAATCTTTGGGTGAATGGTGAGCAGGCCGCCCGGCTGCCGTTCGAAACGGTGGGCAAAGGCCTGACGAAATTTTCCTTCCTGGAAATTTTCCCGCAAGACCAGCACGAGCGGTTGCTGATCGAACGCCTGGAGAAACTCGGCGTTTTTGTGGAGCGCCGCACCGAGCTGACGCAATTTTCCGATGATGGGGACCACGTCACCGCCCGCCTGCGCGGACCGGACGAGCAGGAGGATGCGTGCGAGGCGAAGTATATCGCCGGTTGCGACGGTGCCCGTTCGATCGTGCGGGAAACCATTGGCGCAGGCTTTCCGGGCGGAACGTATCGGCAGGTTTTCTATGTCGCGGACGTCGAGGCCAGCGGACCCGCGGTCAACGGCGAACTGAACATCGATCTGGACCAAGCCGATTTCTTGGCGGTCTTCCCGTTGGCCGGGGAAGGACGGGCGCGCCTGATCGGCACGGTCAGCGACGAGCGGGCCGAACATGCCGACACGCTGAAATTCGATGACGTCAGCCGCCGCGCCATCGAGCACATGAAGCTACAGGTCAAGGCGGTGAACTGGTTCTCGACCTATCGCGTCCACCATCGCGTGACGGAGCAATTCCGCAAAGGTCGTGCGTTCCTGCTGGGCGACGCCGCGCACATCCATAGCCCGGCCGGCGGGCAGGGCATGAACACCGGCATCGGCGACGCGATCAACCTCGCCTGGAAGCTGGCGGCGGTGTTGGCCGGCTGCGCGCCGGACCGGCTGCTGGACAGTTACGAAGCCGAGCGGATCGGTTTTGCCCGGCGGCTGGTGTCGACCACCGACCGCGGATTCAGTTTCGTCACCGCCGACGGCCGGATCGCCGACATCGTGCGCACGCGTCTCGCACCGCTGGTACTTCCGAAACTTGTCGCCCTGAAACCGGTGCGCGAGTTCATGTTTCGCACGGTCTCGCAGATCACGCTGAACTATCGCAAGTCCCCGCTGAGCGCCGGATCGGCCGGAGACGTGCGTGGCGGCGACCGGCTGCCCTGGGTGTCGAGCGACGGGGTGGATAATTTCGCTCCGTTGTCGGCCATGAGTTGGCAGGTGCATGTCTATGGACACGCCGGCAATGCGCTTTCGACCTGGTGCACCGACCGGGACGTGCCGCTGCACGTTTTCGAGTGGAAGCCGGCGCACAAGGCGGCGGGTCTGGCACGCGACGCGCTCTATCTGCTGCGGCCTGACACCTATGTGGCGCTGGCCGATGCCTCCGACGCGCCGAGTGCCCTGGACCGGTATTTTGGCGAGCACGGCATTCGCCTCGGCGTGGGGGCGTAGCAGGGGCGTCGCAGTCGGCCATTCGCTGCCCTGCCTATCCTGGCGGTGAGAGGAACCCGCCTGGGCGCGGGAAGGGGGCCAGCTGTGATCCAGATCACGGCGGCCGAGCCGGCCGTGTGCTGGGTATCTGCGCGAAACAGAGGAACCATGGTCAATTTCTCAGACCGACTGCTGACGGGTGAGGCTGTGATCTGGTCGGGCAGACCGGGCCAGGGTCTGCGGCTCACGCCGGTCGACGCGCTCCTGATTCCATTCAGCCTGATGTGGTGCGGTTTCGCCGTTTTCTGGGAAACCAAGGTGCTTCAGAGCGCTGCGCCGGGGTTCTTTGCGCTCTGGGGTGTGCCGTTCATCGTGATCGGCATTTACTTCGTTGTCGGCCGCTTTCCAGTCGACGCCTGGGTACGCGCCAACACCTATTATGCCGTAACCGACCGGCGCATCCTGATAGTGCGGTCCGGCCCATTCGGTCGTTTTGTCGCCCTCAGCCGCGATCGCCTGCCGGAGATGAACCTGAGCGAAGGCTCCGACGGTCGCGGCACAATACGCTTCGGGCCGCAAACGACGTTCGGAAGCTGGGGACGCACCGGATTCTCTGGCTGGACTTCCCGCACTTGATTCGATACCGCAGTTCATCGCCATCGAAGATGTGCGGAGCGTGTTTAACGAAATCCAGAATGCCGTCCCGCCGGCCGTCCACGCTGAAGCGGCGTAGCAGGAGTGGGGCTGAGCTGCGCAATCTTCCGGTCACGGAGCCCTCGCCCTGCTATGCCGACCAGCAGGAGGAGATACTGTCTCTGGCGCTGCCGGCAGGGCTCATGCCGGACCGCCTTCCCCGCGACCGCGACATCGCGGGGGAGGGATTTCGTTACACCAGCCACTACGCTTTCCAGGACGAGGTGATCGTCGCAAAGCGCCGTTTCGTCTCGACCTTCGCGGAGCCGCTGTGCGAGGGTTCGGTGCATGCGTCCGTTATGAAAGCCTTCGACGAAATCCGGCGCGACCTCCACGCGCGGTTTGTTCTGGAGGCCGCGAGGTAGAATTGGAGGCGCGGAGGTCAGCGAATGTCCACGTTCACCGGCCGCGACGGGATGCCGTTCGCTACCACCTCCAGCCAGCTCGGCCCCGGCTCCACCGCGTCTGACACGTCGACGTGGGTCGACACGATTTGGCGCCCGGTCGCGACGCCCATCGAGCTGTGGTCATGGGTTCGGGCGTAGCTCACGTGGCCAGTTGCGCGGTTGGTGATGCGCGCCAGCGGATAGTTTTCGGCGGTCGAGAACTCGTCGCCGAATGCCGAGGCCTGCGAGAGTCCGTTAAACTGGCGGCCGGAAACCGTGTAGGTGAACCCCCGGCGCATCGCATCGGGCGCATGGGTGATGACCGGCGCCCAGTCGGGAGCGGGGGTCCCGGTCGGCTCGTACATGGCGAAGCCGCCGAGTATTACCTCCCCGGTCGGCAGCACCAGGAGGTTGGGCGTAAGAAAGCTACCAAGCGTGATCGGCTCGAGCACGAGGTTGGTGCCGTCGAATTCGTAAAGTCTGAACGTCGGTTGCTGCTGGGCCTGGGCGGGCGCGGACTTCCCCTCAAGCCTGCCTGACAGGAAGGCCACCGCCCGCTGCTCGCGCTCCTCCCCAGAGGCCGTGCTGGTCTCGACTAGAACATTCCCGTTCGGTAGCAGAACGGCGTACCAGTCCTCCGCGGTGTCGCCGGGCAGGAAATCCGGGCCGGGCGCCCACGAGCCCGGCTGTCCGTTCCGGCCCGGCCGATAGATAGCGGTGTGGGCGTTGGTCTGCCCTTTCCGCAGCGCCCCGGTGGCGAACACCGTTCCGTCGGGGCGAAGGATCGCCGGACCGACCTCCCCGGGCGGATGGTAGACGCGCTTGCCGTTATCGAATGTGATGGGCCCCTCGAGCGGTTGCGACGTCAGATCGGCGACTGTGCTGCCGAGCGACAGCCAATACCCCAGGGGCGGGTCGGCATTGGGGATATACAGTTCCGAGTTCGGATGGTCGCGGACGTCGACGGTCAGTACCGTGCCGTCCGGCAACAGCGTCCAGCCCTCCTCGGAATTGAAATCGGCCTTGCCGGCCGTGCCGGCTCGTCTCCAGGTCATTGTCGCGGGATCGAGTTCCGCCGCGCGCTTGGTGAGTTTTTGTCCCAGCAAGAACTTGCCGTCCGCCAGCACCGTCGACGGCGAGTCGCCGATGAACTCGAACCAAGCAGGAGGCGCCACCATGGTCCAGCTATTGACGCGCGGGTCGTACACCGCACCCTCGTTCGTTAGCGTGAACGGAAGTTTCCTGCCTTTCACCAGATACTCGCCGCCCTCGAGCAACAGGCGTCCATCGGCGAGCACCGCACCGGTCCCGGCATACGGGCCATAGTTGGAAGGCAGGCTCGCTACCTGCGACCAGGTTCCGTTCAGATAGCTGCCGTTCTGGTCAGGCGTGAACTTCAGGATGTCGAAGATGCCGCCGCCCTGGTAAAGCACCGTGCCGTCTGTCATGAGGTAGCCATAGACGATCGAATCGGGGGGCTGGTTCGTCAGCAGCCCGGCGATCTGGGCGCGCGCTACGGCCGGCGCTGTCATCAGGAGCGCGGCTGCGGCAATTGCTGCGATTCTTGGCGCCATGAAACTCTCCCGATGATTGTTCCGGGGAAGATCACCCTAAACAGGTGAGGAGGTCAACACCGCGTTGTGATTGCCGTACGCGCAAGGATTACGTTCCAAAATATTTGCAATTATGCGACGACCCGCAACGCCGATAGGGGACATGCTAACGTCGTCCTGCTGCAAGGGGGGAAGCATTGTCGGCCTCGGCAACATAAGCGGCGATGGCAAGCGGGGTGGATTTCGCAACGCTTTTGGAGGGCATTGAGCCCGCTCGGTGCTTACCCAGGCACCGTCACACCGACCTCTCGCGCGACCGTCGCAAGGCGCTCCCACGTCTCTACTTGAAGCGGCACGCCGTGCGCCAGGCGGTCCGCCCGGGTGCGCGCTTCGGGCTCGCCAGGCACCAGCACCTCGCCGCCCGGAGTCACGGGACGCGAGGACTTGACGTATTCCACATATTTGCGCGCCTCGGCCACGAACTGCGACGCCCCGAAGTGCAACGGGTCGAGATAGATCGAAAGCATGGCGTTGCTGATCCGCCCGCGCCTGCCGCCGGGCACCGGGCCCGAAGTTTCGCCGCCGGACAGAACGCCGGCCAGCATTTCGCACATGAAGGCGATGCCGGACCCTTTGTGCCCGCCGAATGCCACCATGGCCCCGCCGCCGTTGTTGTGGTCGCGCGGACCCCCCGGCGTGATCGGTCCATATAGCGCCGCGGGGTCGCCGGTAAACGTGCCGTCGGGGCGCACGAGCGCATCCTCCGGCACCGGCTTGCCGCCGTTGGACGCGACCAAGATTTTGCCTTCGGCCACGGTGCTGGTCGCCATGTCCAGCAGCAGTGGCGGCGCACCCGCCTCCATCGGGATGGCAATGCAGATCGGGTTGGTGGAGAAACGGCGATTGACCGCGCCGAACGGCGCCACCAGCTCGCCCCCCGCCACATTGACAAAATGGATCGACACCATTCCAGCCTCGGCGGCGCGCTCGCCCCAGTCGCCGATCCGGCCGACATGGCCGCTGCGGCGCAGCGCAATCACCGCCATGCCGGCTGCGCGCGCCTTGGCGATGCCGAGATCGACCGCCTGCGGTGCAATGGTCTGGCCAAAACCGTAGGCACCGTCGACCGCGGCGTGGGTCGGGCTTTCACTGACCACCTCGATGGATTTGCCGGCCAGCACGTCGCCCCGCTGCAGTTCGGCCACGTAGCGCGGTGTGCGGATCACGCCGTGGCTGTCATGGCCGGCTAGATTGGCCGAAACCAGGTAGTGCGCGATGCGTGCCGCCTCCGCCGCATCGCAGCCGGCCGCGCCAAAGATGTCGGACACAAAACGGCGCAGCACGTCCACGGCAACCGTGTGGGTGGGAAGGTCCATGACGGTGAACAGAACTCCGGTCAGCCGAGCTCGGCGATGGCGTACGCCTCGGCGCGATGGGCGGCGTTGTCGGTGGGCAGGATGGTGAGTTCAGACACGCAGGCCCGGGGTGGTAGGGTCGCGCAGAGCAGGACAGCCTGGGCCACGTCCTCAGGCTGCAGCATTTTGCCACGCTCTTCCGCCGTGTGCTGGCGTGGTCGGCGGGCCAGCATCGGCGTGTCCACCTCGCCGGGATTTATGCACACGCTGCGGATACCAAAAATGCCCTCCTCGGCGTTCAGCGTGGCACTCATGGCGCGCACCGCGTATTTCGTCGCGGTATAGGACGGTCCGGAAACGGGATAGATGGTCGTCGCGGATAGCGAGGCGATGTGCACCAGCAGCCCGCTTCTTTTCTCGCGCATGGCGGGCAACACCAGCAGCGTGGCGAGCATGGGTGCCGACAGATTGGTCGCGATCATCTGCTGCACCGTCTCGGGCGTCAGCTGCCGCCAATGCCGGCGTGGCAGGTTCCAGCCGGCATTGTTGACCAGAATATCGACCTTGCCCCACGCCGCCAGCACCGCCCGATGCGCGCCGCCCAGCCGGGCCGGGTCGGCGACATCCGCCGCGGCGACCAAGGCGAGCCCGCCGGCGCCGCGTACCAGCGCCTCGGTTTCGCCAAGCGTGTCGAGGCTGCGACCGGTCAGCGCCACCTTGCAGCCGGCGCCGGCGAGGGCCACCGCGATGGCCCGGCCGATGCCGGACCCGGCGCCGGTGACCCAGGCGACCTGGCCGGCCAGCCCGTTGGTCACACCACGCGGCCGGAGTCGGTCTCCATCAGGTGCATCTGGTTCATGTCGACGGCCAGCGGAATCGGTTCGTTGGGCGCCGCATGCACCGCCGGATCGATACGGGCCGTCACGGGAACGTTGGAGGCAAAGAAGTGTACCATGGTTTCCATGCCCATGGGCTCGATGACATCGACCAGCGCGTTCATGCGTCCCACGCCGGGCTTTTCCGGATCATGGATTTCGGTGATGTGCTCGGGCCGCAGGCCCAAGGTCACGTCGCGGTCCTTGTACGCGGCGTAGCGGTTGAAACGCTGCGGCGGGATCGGCAGCACCTGGCCGTCGGCGAGTTCTAACTTTGAGCCCGCCCTCGTCGAACACGCGCACGGGCAGGAAATTCATCGCCGGGCTGCCGATGAAGCCGGCGACGAAGCGGGAGATCGGGTTGTGGTACAGCTCCTGCGGCGGGCCGACCTGCTCGATGCGACCGCCGTTCATCACCACCACGCGGTCGGCCAGGGTCATTGCCTCCACCTGGTCGTGCGTCACGTAGACGGTGGTGGTGCGCACCGTCTGATGCACCTTCTTGATTTCGGTGCGCATCTGCACGCGCAGCTTGGCGTCCAGGTTGGACAGCGGTTCGTCGAACAAAAACACCCGCGGGTTGCGCACGATGGCGCGGCCCATCGCGACGCGCTGCCGCTGTCCGCCCGACAGTGCCTTGGGTCGGCGGTGCAGCAGCGGCGTGATGTCCAGGATGCGTGCCGCCTCGTTCACCCGTTCCTTGATCTTGTCGCGCGGGAATTTGCGCAGTTTCAAGCCAAACGCCATGTTGTCGTAGACGGTCATGTGTGGATAGAGCGCGTAGTTCTGGAACACCATGGCAATGTCGCGATCGCGCGGCGGCACGTCGTTGACCAGATCCCCCCCGATCCAGATTTCCCCGGCGCTGATTTCTTCCAGCCCCGCGATCATGCGCAGCGTGGTGGACTTGCCGCAGCCGGAGGGGCCGACCAGCACCACGAACTCCTCGTCGGCGATGTCGAGGTCGATGCCGTGCACCGCCTTGTAGGTCTCGTAGGCTTTTTCAACTTTGCGAATTGAAACCTGGGCCATGCCGTCTTCCTCCCGATTCCGGGCAGTAAGGCACAGCCGGCGGATCAGGGCAACGCGCGCGCCAGATAGCGGACGGTCTTGCCTTTTTCCCGCCAGCTTGCCTCGCCCACGGGCAGAAAACCGACTTGGGCGTGGAAGGCGAGGGAGGCCGGGTTGGGCGGGTCGATGTTGACCTCGCAGGTCGCGAGCGTGTGCCCGGCCGAGACGGCGACGGCGAACAGGTCGGCATAGAGGGCGCGAGCAAACCCCTGGCCGCGCGCGGCAGGAGCCACCACAAGACGGTCGACATAGACGAAGCGTTTGTAGCGGGCGCGGAACCAGGCGAAATGTAGCCCATCATAGGGGCTGTCCTGGTCGAACGCGATCAGAGCCGCGTCCACGTCGCCCATGCCGCGCGCATAGAATGCCTGGGTCAGCATCAGCGCGAGGCGCTCTGCCGACAGCCAGGACAACTCGACGAAGTGGGCGTTGTTCAGCGCCAGAAGTGCCGTCCGATCCAGGTCGGCCAGAGGTCGAATAGGGGGCCGGATCAGGGCAGGCTCAATCCGGGACGGTGAACTCCGGGTTCCATGCAATCTCCCACAAATGGCCGTCGGGATCGTGGAAATAACCGGCATAACCGCCCCAAAATCGGTCGTGCGCGGGATCGGTGATCACGGCCCCGGCGTGTTCGGCCTGGAGCATGATCGCATCGACCTCTTCCTTCGAGTTGACGACGTGTCCGATCGACATGGCGCCCGGCCTCGCCGGCGTCGCGGCGATGTTTGCGTCTTTGGACAGCGAAGCCGTAGGCCAGAGCGCCAGCAAAAGATCATCGTTCAGGTTGAAGAAAACGACCGCGCCATACTCAAACTCCTGGCCAACGATCCCCTTCGTGGGGAGGCCCAATCCGTCGCGGTAGAAGGCGAGGGATTGCTCCAGATCGTTCACGCCCAAGGTCAGAATTTTGATCCGCGGCCGCACGGCGCGGGCCTGCCGGGCTCAGGCCGCGACCTGTCGGCGGGGGGCGATGCCGCCGCTGCGGGCTGTCATCGCCTCGCGCGCGCCCGCCACCAGCTTTGCCGCCTTCTCGGCGACGATCGCTGCTGTGTCGCCCGGGCGGAAAATGCTGCTCCCGACGCCGAACCCGACCACTCCGGCTTCGACCCAGGGCTGCATGGTATGGGCCTCGATGCCGCCGACCGGAATGATCGGCGTGCCGGGCGGCAACACCGCGCGCATGGCCCGCACCGCCGCCGGGCTCGACGCCTCGGCCGGAAACACTTTTAGGCCATCCGCCCCCGCCTCCAGCAATGCGAACGCTTCCGTTGGAGTGAAAAAGCCGGGGCAGGCGATCATGCCGGCGCGCTTCGCTGCCCGCACCACGTCCACCGCCGCATGCGGCGTGACGATCAGACGGCCGCCTGCGTTCGCGATCGCCTCGACTTGCGCCGCCGTCATGACGGTGCCACCGCCGACCAGAATGCGACCGCCAAATTTTTCGTTCAGGCGGCGTATGCTTTCGACCGGCTCCGGCGAGTTCATCGGCACTTCGATGATGGCGATTCCCGCCGCCTCCAAAGCGGCGCCGATCGGCACCACCGCATCGGGCGTCACCCCGCGCAAAATTGCGATCAGCGGGCAGCGGTCCAGAAACTCGGTCAGCTCCATGGGGCCAATCCTCCGATCATCGCGAGGCCGCGTGCGGCTGCATCCTCGTCCTCGATCACCGCCCCGCCGCCAAGCGCTACGATGGCCCGCTCGTAAAGCCCGCACAACTCCGCCGCCCCGATCAGGTGCACCGAAAAACCATCCGGCATCGCTGCGCGCAGCTCGGTGCCGATCAGCAGCCCGGACAGGTAGGATTCCGCGGCGGTCTGCGAAAGTTCTCCGAACAGGCCCAGGGTGCGCACCCCGAACAAGTGATGCAGCAGGTGGCCCTTGTCGGCGGAGCGCGCCACGCCGCGGTCGAACGCCGAAGAATCGGTCGGGCCCGGCTGCATCATGCGGCCCAGAATCGTGCCGGAACGGATTGCCGCAAACGCCTCGCCGCTCAGGTAGGTGGAAAACCTTTCGATGCGGCCGTCCAGCATACACGCCCATTTCGAGTGACTGCCGGGCAGACAGGCGACGCCGTTTCCGTCCATGGCGTCGAGGGTGCCGATAAGTTGCGTCTCCTCGCCGCGCATTACGTCCGGCACGCCGGAACTCGTCGCGGTTGGTCAGACCGGGAACGAGCAGAATTCTTGCGGACTCGAACTGCACGGGCACGAGGGCTGCGGCGATCGCCTCGGGGCTGGCGGGGCAGGGCAGATAGGGCGCCTCGAGCCAGCCCTGGCGGCTGCCGATCATGCCCGCCATCAGCACTCGGGTTTCCCCCTGGTCAATCCAGAGACCGACCTGCTCGCGCAGCACGGCGGCGAAGTCGCCGCCGCCCACCGTCATGATTCCGCGCGCGGCCGAGACGCGGTCCGTCACATGACCCGCCGCGTCGATGCGGAAAGCGCGGAAACTGCTGGTTCCCCAATCGACTCCGATCATCCTTGCGAGGATAGAATCACCCGTCGTCCGACGCCAGCAGCGCCGCATTGCCGCCGGCCGCGGCGGTGTTCACGCTGACCACGCGTTCCTCGGCAAACCGATACAGCGTGATCGGGCTGCCGGCTTTCGGCCCGGTGCCGGACAGGCCGCGTCCGCCGAACGGCTGCACCCCCACCACCGCACCGATCTGGTTGCGGTTCACATAGGCGTTGCCGACGCGCAACCGTTCGACGATATGGCGCTGCGTCGAATTCGACCCGGGAATGCACGCCGAGCGTGAGCGCAAACCCGGTTGCCGCGATGGCATATAGCAGCGCGTCGAGCCGGTCCGCCTGATAGCGCACCACGTGCAGCACCGGCCCGAAAACCTCTTGCGTCAACTGCCTCGGCGCCGCTCAGCTCGTAGGCACGGGGTGCGAAAAACGTGCCGTGCTCGCAACCGGCCGGCAGCGGCAACTCGAACAACGGCCGACGCATCGTCGCGCAATAACCCAAAAGTCCGTCGCGTGCCTCCTCGTCGATCACCGGCCCGACATCGGTGGCGGGATCGAGCGGATCGCCGATCACCAGCGTTTCGGCCGCACCACGGAGCATGGCCAACGTGCGCTCGGCGGTGTCGTCTTGCAGACACAGCAGGCGCAGCGCGGAACAGCGCTGTCCGGCGGAGCCGAACGCGCCGCTCAGCACGTCGGCGACCACCTGCTCCGGCAGCGCGGAGCTGTCCACCACCATGGCGTTGATGCCGCCGGTTTCGGCAATGAACGGCACCAGCGGGCCGGGGCGGGCGGCCAGCGTGCGGGCGATTTTCTGGGCCGTCTCGGTGCCGCCGGTGAACGCCACGCCGGCCACGTGCCGGTGGGCCACCAGCGCGCCACCCACCTCGCCGCCGCCGCACACGAGGCGCAGTGCGTCGCGCGGCACGCCGGCTTCGTGCAGCAGGTTTATTGCGCGGGCCGCGACCAGCGGGGTCTGTTCCGCGGGTTTGGCTGCCACAGCGTTGCCCGCGGCCAGCGCCGCCGCGACTTGGCCCGTGAAAATGGCGAGCGGAAAATTCCACGGCGAGATGGCGGCAAACACGCCGCGGCCACCCAGCCCCCAAGTGTTGCGCTCCCCGGTCGGTCCCGGCAGTTCGCGCATGCCGGAAAAATCGGCGCGGGCGCGGGCGGCGTAGTAGCGGCAGAAATCGGCGGCCTCGCGCACCTCGGAAATACCGTCCGTGAGGGTGCGGCCGGCCTCGCGCGCGAGCAGAAACAGCAGTTCCGAGCGGTGCAGTTCGATCAGCTCGGCGGCGCGGTCCAGCACGGTCGCGCGATGCGCGCCGCCGGCCGCATCCCAGGCGAGCCAGCCGCGCGAGAGCGCCACCAGCGCCGCGTCGAGTTCGGCCGGCGTGGTATCCGGTGCGGTACTGATCAGCCGGCGCCGGTCGGACGGGTCGCGGATTTCTCGCCGCGCGCCGGCCCCTTGGAGCGGAGCGGGCAGGGGTGTCGCGCGGATTTCCGCGAGCGCGGCGGGGCCCACATCGCGGTCGGCAAGGTCCAGGCCGGCGGAGTTGCGGCGGTCGGGATACAGGTTCTCGGGCAGCGGAATGCGCGGGTTGCGCCCGAGTGCGGCGCCGCGCAGCCGGGCAGCCGGGTCGGCGATGATCGCTTCCTCCGGCACCGCCGGGTCGACCAGCCGATGCACGAAGCTGGTGTTCGCCCCGTTCTCCAGAAGGCGGCGCACCAGGTAGGCCAGCAAATCCTCGTGGCTGCCGACCGGCGCGTAGACCCGGACCGGGCAGGCCTCGCCGACGACGCCGTGGTACAAAGCTTCGCCCATGCCGTGCAGGCGCTGCATCTCGAAATCTTTTCCGGCGCCCAGTTCCAGCACCGTGGCCAGGGATTGGGCGTTGTGGGTGGCGAAGGCGGGGCGCAGGCCATCCATCCGATCCAGCATTCTTTTGGCACACGCGAGCCACGACACGTCGGTGGCGACTTTCCGGGTGAACACCGGGTAGTCGCCGAATCCGTGGATCTGCGCGTGCTTGATCTCGGTGTCCCAGTAGGCGCCTTTCACCAGCCGCGCGGGGATGCGGTGGCCGGTGCGCAGGCCGAGATCGGCGACCCAGTCGACCAGTTTTATGCAGCGCTTCTGGTAGGCCTGGATGGCGAGTCCGAAACCGTCCCAGCCGGCGAGGCGCGGATCGGCGAGCACGGCGCCAAAGATGTCGAGGCTGATTTCCAGCCGCTCGGCTTCCTCCGCATCCATGGTCAGGCCGATATTTTGTCGTTTCGCCTCGATAGCGAGGTCGGTGAGGGCGGCGATCAGGGCCGGGGCGCAGCGCGCTTCCTGCAGCGGCTCGTAGCGGGGATGCAGCGCGGAAAGTTTGACGGAAACGCCGGGACCGGCGACTGGCCCGCCGCCGGCACGACCGACTGCTCCGATGGCGTCGCGATACGAGGCAAAGTAGCGGTCCGCGTCGGCGTGGGTGCGGGCGGCCTCGCCCAGCATGTCAAAACTGTAGCGCCAGCGGCGGCCCTCGGCGGAATTGGCCCGGGCCAGTGCCTCGGCGATGGTTCGGCCCATGACGAACTGGCGCGCCAGCACGCGCATGCCGCGGCGCAGGGCGGCGCGGATCACCGGCTCGCCCATGCGGCTGACCACGCGGCCGATGGCGCTGGGGATGCCGCCGCGGTCGGGGTCGTCGAGCGACAGCACGCGGCCGGTAAGCATGAAGGCCCAGGCCGAGGCGTTGACCGCCAGGCTGTCGGCCTGGCCCAGATGCGCCTGCCAGTCGGCGTTGGCGATGCGGTCCTCGATCAGGGCGTCGGCGGTGGCGGCATCGGGGATGCGCAGCAGCGCTTCGGCGAGACACAGCAGGGCGGTGCCTTCGCGGGTGCCGAGGCCAAACTCTTTCAGGAAATCGGTGACATCGGCGCCGGGCCGGTGCGCGGCCCGGGCGGCGTAGACCAGGTTTCGGGCGCGCGCTTCGATGCGGTGGGCCAGGTCGGGCGCAAACGTGGCAAGCTGGAGCAGGGCGGCGGCGGCCTGCTCCTCCGGTGCGCGGTGCAGGCGGCGTAGCGCGGTGCGGTCGTCGGTGGATGGGGGTAGGGCGTCGGGCACAAAACCCTCCGGGCGGCGGAGGCTGCAGATTAGGGGTGCGGAGGGCGGGGCGGTAGGGTTTTGCTACCTGAGCGGATCGCCGCACTTCGGCCATGCGGTGATACATGTCGGTAACGGGACGACAGGGACGTGTGGGGGCCAGCGTCCGGCCAAGCCCTGGGAAGGCCTCAACCAATAGACCTTTCGGGCGGACTCTTAGGAGCCAAAATAAATACTCTCGCGTTGACTGACCGCCCCTGCAACCTGCGGTGCCATTTGCCGCGCCCGGCAGATGGAGCTATCACCATTCACCACAAGTCCGCCCCACCAAACGCCAGGAGTAAGGCAGCTACTTGTGTGACAAACGCAGCCGGGCCGGTTCCGCTTCGCTGAAACACGTAGCCGCATCCAAAGCCAGAGTAGGCGGTTCTTGCGCGGCAAAGGCCCAAAAATGAGCGGCACAAGCAAAGGGGAAGAAGCCATGGCAATTGGGGGCATGACGAGAGCCAACCTCGAAAACAACATTGCGCGTAGTCGAGGTCACATCAGCAAGCAGAAAGCCCTCATCGCCAGTCTGACCGGCCAGGGCCATTCGGAGAGCGCGGCAGCGGCGTCGGCCATGCTTGAAGTCATGCAAGATCACCTGAACATCGAGATCGAGCTGCTTGCTGAGATGCGACCGGAATAGGATGACAGTCCCATCTCGCTCGCAGTCTCTGCGAGCTTCATGATTGCCATGTGCAATGGGCTCCGAACGGCAGCGCCGATTGCAGCGCGCTGCTCGGCGCTACTGCAAGGAAGCCAGTAGGGCGTCCAGGTCTGCCTCCGTCTCGTCCGGCGCGGCTGGAGGCGGATCGGCGTTCAGGCTCGCCAGCAGCGCGTCCAGATCGTCCTCGGCAGCCGCGGGCGCGGCTTCGGCCGCCGCGGCAGGCGCCGCCGTCGGTTGCGCCGCCGCTGGGGCCTCCAGGCTGGCCATCAGAGCGTCCAGGTCGGACGTGTCGGGTGCCGCGTCCGGAGCGGCCTCGGCTGCTTCAGGCGTTGCCTCCTCTGATTCAGACTCGGGCTCTGCGGCCGTGCCCGGGGCCGGTGCGGGTGCTGGGGCCAAGCTGGCCGGTGCCCAGAAGCCGGCTAGCGGCGTGCCCGCCTGGGACGAGAACCCGCCGAGCCGCACCTCTGGCCGCCCGCGCAGGCTCAGCAGCGGCATGACTTTGTAGGTCGACACCTGCACGGCCTGCCGTTCGGTGTACAGACGCTCCGTGCAGGGGAGTGCAATCTGTTCCCCATCGGTATCGGTATAGACGTAGTACGGCATGTCGCCGACGCCGGCCACGGAGCCCAGCTTCATTTTTGCGCCCTGCTGCTCAAAGGTTTCCGCCAGCAGCAATCCCACGATCAGCGCGGGGTGTCCCCAGAGCATGCCGGACAGTCCCGACTGCCGGGTGAACTCCTCGAGCCCGAATGCGTCGATCGGGTCGGTCTTGCGGCCGTACGGCATGCGCAACAAGAACCGCGGCGTGGCCAGGCCCAGATAGGCGGCGGCCGGCAAGGCCTGCAGCGCCGACCAGGCATCCTTGATGAGCGGATGCTGCTCGTGCAGTTTCGTCTTCAGCGGATCAGGGGTGATTGCGGCCACGAACGGCGCACCCGCCGCACCCGCGATCTGCGCCATGCGGCCGAGCAGGTCGGCATGCGGCGGCGCCAGTTCAAACGTGTACAGTCCGATGATCGCGGATAGCGCGCCCTGGTGTGCATCCAGCGCCGGCTGCTCCACCAGCATGCCGTACAAGCCGCTCTGATCCAGCGCGTCGCCCGCGGCGAGATCGGCGGCAAACTCTTCCGCGGATACGTCATACAGCACGATTTCCATGCGGGCGCCGGTCTCGATGCGGCGCACCAGGAATTCCACGCCGCGCCAGATCGCCTCCGCGGTCTGGAAATCGGGGTGATGCAGCACGCGCCGCATGGCCGCCGAAAGTGCCTCGTCCACCCGCGCGGTGAGCTGCTCCTGGCGCGCATCGCGACCCGGCTGGACGAACGGTCCCACCATCCGGCGCACCATGTCATCCACCGAGCGTTCGGCAGCACTCGGCGTCGCCGGCCGACCGATGAGGCGAGCGAAGTCCGACAGTTTGCGGTCGGTGGCGATGGCGGCACCGCGAGCGCGCCGCGGCGGCGGGGGCAGCGGCTCCTCCCCGCTCCACGACAGCACCTCCTTGGCCGCGCGATCGAAACCGGACTTGCTGCCCAGGTTGCGGCGCAGGTCGAGCAGGGACTTGAACAGCTCGACGTTCTCCACCAGCTGGTCGGGGTGGAAATCATCGAGACTGCCGATGCGCACAGCAACCGTGCTGCCGTCGTCGGCGATCGGCAGGTTGAGCGCCGGTGCCAAGCGCGCCAGCACGTCGTCCAGATTGTCGACGTCCACCTTGACCGGTTTGCGTTTGGCCAATGCCTCGCCGGTCTCGACCGTGCCGGCGTTGGCACGGCCGGACAGATCCGCCAGCACCGCCAGCCGGAATTTTTGCCCGGTCCCGGCTGTCCGTTTCTTGTTGCCGATGCTGCCGAAACTAACCTCGTAGGGCATCCGGATGCTCCTGGTGCATGCCGCGCAGACGATAGCACCGAGGCTTTGGCCGCCAAGGGCCGGGCATTACCTGACTTTCACCATCTTGGTTTTCCTGCGATCTGGCTCACACCCATTGCCGCGCGGTTCCCGTAGAGCAGGTCCGGCGGCGACGCGGACTGCTTTTCGTGCGGAACATTCCACCGCCGCGCAAGGTGGAGTATGATATACGTCACGAACTTGCGACGATACGCAGCCTGATAAAGGAGGGGATGGCGATGGCCGAAGTGCAGACCGGCATGGACAAGTCGGTGATGAAGCAGATGCTGGCGAAATCCAAGAAGGAGCCCGTCAGCTGCGCCATGGCGCAGGGCAAGGACGCCGCCTTCGCGCTGCTCATGCTGGACAAGGTCAAGTCCCCCAAAGCGCTCCTCAAGGACCTGGAAAAGCAGTTCCCCGATGCGAAGCACGGGCTGTTCGGCACCGCGGTGGTGGATCCCGATACCGACGCGACCCTGGTGAAATTCCAGGTCAACAAGGCCGCGTCCGGCATGGCCAAGCGGCTGACCAAGACGCTGAAGGGCACCGGGTACAACAAGGTGCAGCTGGTGCTCGAGGACGGTTCCACGGTGGAGTCGGGGTCGGACGAAGACGCACAGCCCGGGGCCCCGCAGGCCGCCGGCGCCTCGCCCGCGCCGCCGCCATCGCAGGCTGCGAACGTTGCACCTCCGCCATCCCCGCAGGACGCGAATGTCCCACCCGCACCGCCGCCCCCACAGGCTGCAAACGTTTCACCCCCGCCGCCGCCTCAGGCTGCAAACGTCCCTCCTGCACCGCCGTCGCCGGCAACGGATCCGAACGCGGCCGATCTGACACAGCGGCTCACCGGTCTGGTGAAGCGTATGGTTCAGGTAGCGGCCTCGGATCCTTCGCGGTTGGGCCAGCTGAAAGGCTTGGCGGCCCAGGCGCAGGCCAGCCTGAAGACGGGCGATCTGCTGTCGGCTTCGGATGCCGCGGACTCCCTGGAGCAGGCGTTGCAAGGCGGCGCCGCTCCGGCCGCGCCTGCCCCGTCCGCCGCACCTCCGGCTCCGCCTGCAGCTTCGGCTCCGGCGGCGCCCAACGGACCAGCCGCCCCGCAGGCTCCCGCGAGCACCATGGCCAAGTCGCGCCTGGCCTGGGTGGCCACGCGCAAAAAGATTGAGACCGACATCGGCAAGCTGAAGGGCGAGATCATGGCCGCGTGCAAAGGCCAGGATATCGAAGCGGCGCTGGAGGCCGGTTTCCGCAGCAAAGTGGAGCCGGTTCTGGCCAAGCTCGACGAGAGCCTTTCCGACAAGCTGGACGAGGTGAACAACGCTGCGGACGCAAACCAGCGCACCAAGCTGATCGCCGAGGCGAAGCAGATCATGCAGCGCTATCAGTCGTTCGTGGCGAGCGAGCCGATCATCAAGCACCTCGACGAGAACCCGTTCGTGCCCCTGGCCATCGGCAAGACGCTGACGGCCACTCTCACCACGCTGGCCTCGGCAGTTCGCTGAGGCCAGTGCCGAACTGAGCGGCCAGTCCGCCGCATCGAACCATCCATCCGGGGGCCGACATGCCGCTCAGTTCCGACCAGATCCAATGGCTGCAGAAAGCACTCGGAATCCCCCCGGCCGCCGTTGGGCGGCGGCGGCAACGGAGCAGCGGGGGCTGGCGATCTCGGCGGAATTCGGCGACCTCACCGATGGAGACGTCGGGGGCTTGATCGACAACGCCACCTCCGGACCGATGTTTCAAATGCCCGGCCAGAATCCTCAGAATCCTGGGATCGGCTTGCAGAACATCCAGTATCGCGACGATCCCTCGAAGGACATCTGGAACCAGGAGAAGATGAGTTTCAAGGGGATCGACGGCGCCCCTGGCAACAAGGTTGACGTGCGCACGCACTCGCCCAATCCGAATGCGCCGGACGGCAGCTTCTCGCAGGAGAATTACACCACTCAGATCAACGACAATAAGGGCAATTATCGCCTGCCCGACGACTCCTGGAAGAAAATCGGCGACATGACGGATCAGGAGCGGGCCGATGCGCATTACGGCGCGCCCGAGCCGGACCAGGGCGGCGATACCGGACTCTCGGAGCAGATGGCCGAGGATATGTCGGCGGCCGACGGCGCGGGCGGCGAGATGCCGACCGGCCTAGTCGATCCGATGGCCGCGACCCAGCCGATGCAGGCTGTCGATCCCATGGCGGCCACGCAGCCGATGCAGGCTGCGGTCGATCCGTACGCCGCCACTCAGCAGATGCCGGCGGCGGTCGATCCGATGGCCACCACCCAGCCCATGCAGGCTGTCGACCCGATGGCAGCCACGCAGCCGATGGCGGCGCCGAAGAGCCCATTCCAAATGGGCGGCAACGACCCGTTGCTCGATACTAACGTCCACCAGTTCCCGACACCTAAGAGCCCGTTCCAAATGGGCGGCAACGACCCGTTGCTTGACACCAACGTCCATCAGTTCCCGGCCTACCCCGATCCGAACGCACCGACGCAGCCGACGCAAGCGGTCGATCCAATGGCGCCGACGCAGCCGATGCAGGCAGTCGACCCGATGGCGCCGACCCAGCCGATGCAGGCAGTCGACCCGATGGCGCCGACGCAACCGATGCAGGCGGTTGATCCGCTCGCGCAGACGCAGCCGATGCAGGCCGTGACGGAGGCCGGCACGGGGGCCGAGGCGACCGCCGCGACCGAGGCCTCCACCGCGGTGGAGGCCGGGGTCGGAGCCGAGGCCGAAGTCGGCGCCGACGCGGCTGCCGGGCTGGGTGGCCTGGCCGGTGCCGGCGTCATCGGCGGCGTGGTGGCCGGCGGCGTGGCCGCCTACAGCGACGTGCAGAAATACGAAGCCGGCCAGATGACTGGCGGCCAAGCTGCCGTCGACGTCACCGCCAAGGCCGCGGTCGGCGTCGGCGCGGGGCTTGCCGGCGCCGCCGCGGGTGCCGAGATCGGCGCCGCTGTCGGTTCCATTATTCCGGGCGCCGGTACGGTGGTCGGGCTTGCCGCGGGCGCCGTGGTGGGTGGCGCGGTCGGCTATATCGGCAGCGAGCTGATGGACACCGACACCGGCAAGGCGGTGCTCGGCGCGGCCAGCGGTGCGCTCGACACCGCCTATGACGCGGCTTCGGCCGCAGGCAGCGCCATTGCCGACGGCGCCAGCAGCCTGTTCAGCGCGGGGGAGTCTTTGCTGTCCGGCGGCGCGTCGGCTGTCGCGGACGGTGTGTCGGCGGTCGGGAACGCGGCCGGTTCCGCTGTAGAGGCGGGCGCATCCGTTGCCAGCTCGGCGATCTCCGGCGCCGGTCAGATGGCGGGTGCCGCGGTGGGCGCCGCGGCCGATGTGGGGAGTGCGGTCATTTCGGGCGAAGGCCAGCTCGCCTCGGCCGCGATCGGGGCCGGCGCTTCGGTTGCCAGCTCCGCCATATCCGGTGCTGGCCAGGTAGCGGGCGCGGCGATGGGCGCTGCCGCTGATGTTGGGGGCGCGGTCGCATCCGGCGCGGGCCAGATGCTCGGAGCCGCCGGCGATGCTGCGAGCAGCGCGGTGAGCGCGGGGGCGTCGCTTGCGGGGGAGGCGATCTCCGGCGCCGGTCAGATGGCGGGTGCCGCGGTGGGCGCCGCGGCCGATGTGGGGAGTGCGGTCATTTCGGGCGAAGGCCAGCTCGCCTCGGCCGCGATCGGCGCCGGCGCCTCTATGGCGAGTTCCGCGATATCCGGCGCCGGCCAGATGGCAGGTGCAGCGGTCGGCGCGGCTGCCGACGTTGGTAGCGCGGTCGCATCCGGGGCCGGCCAGGTTGCAGGTGCGGCGGCCGATGTCGGCGGCGCGATTGCCTCCGGCGCCGGTCAAGTGCTCGGCGCCGCCGGTGACGCTGCAGCCGGTATCGGAGGCGCAGTCGCATCCGGGGTCGGCCGGGTCGCGGGTGCGGCGGCGGGGGCCGCAGAGGGTGTGGGTGGCGCGATCGCATCCGGGGTCGGCCAGGTCGCAGGCGCGGCGGCTGGCGCGGCAGCAGGCATCGGGGGCGCTTTGGGTGGAATTCCGCCCGAGGCCTATCAGGAACGCGGCATGACCGCCGACCTCCCCGATGGCGCCGGGGGCGCAGGAGTTCCGACGGGACTGATGGATGACAGCGAAATTGACGCCGCGAATGCCGCCGCTGCGGCGGCAGGTGGGGAAGGTGACGCGGGTGGCGGCGGCGACGACGGCGGCGGTGATGATGCAGGTGGCGGCGGCGACGACGATGCGGGTGGCGGCGGCGACGGCGGCGGTGATGACGCAGGCAGCGGCGACGACGATGCGGGCGGCGGCGGCGACGGCGGCGGTGATGATGCAGGTGGCGGCGGCGACGACGATGCGGGTGGCGGCGACGACGGCGGCGGTGATGACGCAGGCAGCGGCGACGACGATGCGGGTGGCGGCGACGACGGCGGCGGTGATGACGCAGGTGGCGGCGGCGACGACGATGCGGGCGGCGGCGGCGACGGCGGCGGTGATGACGCAGGCAGCGGCGACGACGATGCGGGTGGCGGTGATGATGGCGGCGGTGATGACGCAGGTGGCGGCGACGACGACGCGGGCGGCGGCGACGACGGCGGCGGTGATGATGCAGGTGGCGGCGGCGACGACGATGCGGGTGGCGGCGACGACGGCGGCGGTGATGATGCAGGTGGCGGCGGCGACGACGATGCGGGTGGCGGTGATGATGGCGGCGGTGATGACGCAGGTGGCGGCGGCGACGACGATGCGGGTGGCGGCGACGACGGCGGCGGTGATGATGCAGGTGGCGGCGGCGACGACGATGCGGGTGGCGGCGGCGACGGCGGCGGTGATGACGCAGGCAGCGGCGGCGACGATGCGGGTGGCGGCGATGCGGGTGGTGGCGATGACGGAGGCAGCGGCGATGAGGGTGACACTGGGGGTGGCGACGCGGGTGGTGGCGACGACGGCGGCGGTGATGACGCGGGCGGTGGCGACGTAGGCAGCGGCAGTGGCGATGACGGAGGCAGCGGCGGTGGCGACGCGGGCGGCGGTGATGATGCAGGCGGCGGGAGGCGGTGGTGACTACGAGGCGGGGGTGGCGACGCAGGCGGTGATGACGGGGCGGGTGGCGGCGGTGGCGGCCAGGACCAGCAGGATCAGGCAGATCAGGGCGGAGGCGGCGGCGACAGCTAGATCAGCGTGTTTCACAGGCGCGAGCTCACCGAATTCTGCCGCGTCAAGACCGCAGCCCGGCAATGACGAAGCGCACGTCTTGGACTTCCTTCTGACGCCCTCGCGGGCAATCTGGCATGACGTTTCTATATCGTAACAATATGGGCGTGCGTGGGCAGGCGGCCCAGTCAGGGGGGTTTTCGGATCGGCTCCAGCATCCAGATGCCGCGCCACTTGCGCCACTCCGTGCCGGGCTCGGTCCACTTCGGCTTGCGCTTATACGGCTCGGTGCGCACCGGACGCTTGCGCATCGGCTTTGCGGGGACCGGTGCAGCGGGGTCCGGCGCGGCGGGGTCCGGTTCGGGGGGGCCGGGTGCGGTTCGGCGAGCCCGCTTCGGCAGCGGCGGCAGGAGCGCCGGGTCGGGCTTTAGCGCCAGCATCCAGAACATCGGCCGGAGCAGTCGCCCCGCCTGCGGCGCCTTGCGGAGCAACTCCTGCATCCCGGGATCCGCCAGCAGCCGCTGCAAATCCCGCTGACAGGGCGCCACCCGCCACGTCCCCAGTTTCAGCAGCCAGCCGAACGGCTCGGGAAACGGGCGTTGTCGCTTTCGGGCTTGTCCTTTCCGGTCTCGGGGCGGCCGGGGCGGCGGCAGCGGACCCGCCTGGGCCCGGGCGATCAGGGCAAGAAACCTTTTGCGGAGCTTCTGCAGCCTGATCCCGACCAGCTCCAGCAGCTGCACGCTGATGAACGCCACCCCGGACATCCGGTCCGCATGCCAGCGTGCCCCCAGCCCCAGGACCACCTCGTCGGCGAACCGGGCAAACCGCTCGGAGAGGCTGGCATCCGGTGGGAGCGGCGGGCGGGGGAGA
Organism: uncultured Pseudomonadota bacterium; assembly: GCA_963822705.1. Classification (GTDB taxonomy): domain Bacteria; phylum Pseudomonadota; class Alphaproteobacteria; order Acetobacterales; family Acetobacteraceae; genus CAVRQM01. Next base: position 151,824 of record CAWGIX010000001.1, on the reverse strand, counting down.
AACCACATGTCAGGAGCACTAACACAGGCCGTGGGCCAAGTCAAGGGAATTTTCTGTTCCATCGCGGCAGTCGGCAATCATAGGCTCCGGGGCGGCGCCAGTGTTGGGGCCGTTACGCTGTCTGGCGTACGGAAGGCCCAAACATCACTGCGTTACAAGAATTTGGCGGGCCGGCGAGCAGAGGCACTGACTTCCCGTTGTTTCCGCAGCAGGTCCATGACGATGTGTAAATTATAATGAGCACAGGCAAACGCGGCGGCCCCATCAGAGTCCGGACCTATGATCGTTTTGACCTGACGGGGCGCGGCTGAGGCTAGCCGAGAGCGTTCGAAAATACAACATATCGGCCCCGGATCGGCTCAGCCCGGCGCGTCTCTCCGCGTGGACCTTTTGACATGCACCCTTCCCTACGCGGGGCTACTCTGCCGCACACTACTCTCGCCAACCAATGCGCCATGTCCTACGCACCGTGCTTCCAGGGACGTTGGCGTGGTTTCAACTGGCGCAAGCCCGCCCGCACAGGCTCAGACAGATACCAGAATGGCTCGACATGGCATTGGACAGCAAGCGGATCAGCCTCGCCCCGGACGTGATGGCGCCGGACGGGTCGGAGGTACGGGTGCTGTGCGCCACGTCGCGCGGCGGCATGGCGACGTTCACGCTTCAGCCCGGCGCCGTCGCCAAAGCGGTGGTCCATCGGACGGTGGACGAAGTCTGGTATTTCGTTTCCGGCCACGGGCAGATGTGGCGCCGCCTGGGCCACGAGGAGGACGTGCTGGAAGTCGGCGCGGGCGTGTCCGTTGCCATTCCGGTAGGCACGCAATTCCAGTTCCGGTGCGACGGTTTTGAGCCGCTGGTCGCGGTCGCGGCCACCATGCCGCCCTGGCCCGGAGAAGCCGAGGCGGTTCTGGTCGAAGGCACATGGGAGCCGACGCTCTGAGCAAGGCAACCGCGAGCCGACACAACCGAGACACCCGCTGCAGCTTCTTGCCGCAGGTTCGGCGGGACGGTATGGGCCGGCTCGCCACACAGGGATGCCAACCACGATGAAACGGCTTTTCGGGTTTTCGCTCGCGGCGACCGCTGCGTTTGCCGTGGCCGCCATGGCCGCTCCCGAGCATATCCGGGTCCGCGGCACCGTGGCCTCGATCAGCGGCGACACGCTGACCGTGCACACCGCCACCGGCGAGGACGTACCGGTGATGCTCGGCGGCGACACGCATTACCTCAAAGTGCTCAAATCCAGCCTCGAAGCGATCGTGCCCGGCAGTTTCATCGGCACCGCGACCAAGAGCGTCGGCTCGAAGCTGGTGGCGCTGGAGGTCGTGGTGTTTCCGCCGGAAATGAAGGGCGCGGGCGAGGGTCATTACGACTGGGACAAGCTGCCCGACACCACGAAAACCGGGGAAGCCGGCGGCAGCATGGCCGCCAGCACCATGACCAACGGCAGCGTCGCCGCAGTGGGTGCTCCCGGCTCGGGCGGCGTGCAGAGCACGATGACCAACGGCACCGTGGCGACCGCGGCGGCGGCGCACGGCACCAAGCGGCTGCGCGTCACCTACAAGGGCGGCGAGCAGACCATTCTGGTGCCGGAGACCGCGCCCATCGTGACGTTCAGCCCGGCGGCGATGTCGGACGTGACGCAAGGGGCAGCCGTGTTCGTCAACGGCATCAAGGAGGGCGGGGGCGGCAAGATCACCGCCGGTGCGGTGGCCATCGGCACCGAAGGCGTGACGCCGCCGATGTAAGGCGCGGGGGCCGGGCGCGGTCAGTCCGGCAACGCGTAGGCGATCACGTAGTCACCGACCTTGGTGCCGAACGAGCCGTGGCCGCCATCGGCGGTGACGACATATTGCTTGCCGTCGACCGCATAGCTCATCGGCGTCGACTGTCCGCCGGCGGGCAGCCGGTCCTCCCAGAGCTGCGTGCCGTCGGTGACGTCGTAGGCGCGAATGAAATAGTCCTGGGTCGAGGTCAGGAACGCGACGCCGCCCGCCGTGGTCATCGGACCGCCCAGGCTCGGCACGCCCATTCGGATCGGCATCGGCAGCGGCGCGCTGTCGCGAATGGTGCCGTTGCGATGCTGCCAGACGATCTTGCGTCGTCCGCAGATCGATCCCGGCCATGTATCCCCAGGGCGGGCGCAGGCACGGCAGGCCGATGGGCGAAAAGAACGGGTGCAACATGACTCCGATAGGGTGCGCCGTACATCGGCTGCACGCCTATCTCGCTGCCGGCCGGGTGCTGGGCATTCGGGCGCCGCCGGATTGTTCGGGCCGCGCGGCAGCAGTTTCGAGACGAACGGAATGGCGATCGGATTGGCGATGGCGATCTGGCGCACCGGATCGACCGCGATGCCACCCCATTCGAACATGCCGAGATTGCCCGGGAAACACCAGCGTGCCCTGCAGCGAGGGCGGCGTGAACGTGCCTTCGTACCGCAGCTGATGGAATTGTATGCGGCAGGCGAGCTGGTCGAAGATCGTGGCACCCCACATGTCGGCACCGGACAGGTTCTGCGTCGGGCCGGAACGTCAGGTCGGAGAACGGCTGGGTCGGCGAGACGTGATCGCCCGGGGCGGCACCCTGCGGGACGGGCCGCTCGGCTGCGGGCACGAGCAGCTGGCCGTTGCGCCGGTCCAGCACGAACAGGTTGCCTGTCTTGGTCGGCACCAGAATGGCGGGAACCGTGCCGGCCGGTGTCAGCCAGTCGGTCAGCGTCGGCTGGGACGGCACGTCCATGTCCCAAAGGTCGTGGTGCACCGTCTGATAGAACCAGACGCGCTTGCCGGTATTGATGTCCAGCGCCACGAGCGCACTGGAATAGCGCTCTCATCAAATCGGTGCGGTCGCCGCCCCAGATGTCCGGGGTTCTGACGCCCATCGGCATGTAGACCAGGCCGAGAGCCGGGTCGAACGAGGCGGTGATCCAGGAATTCGGGGAGTTGTTGGTGTAGGTGTGCGTGGCCGAGGGCAGAGCATTTTCGTCGGCGGCGCCCGAATCCCAGGCCCAGACCAGCTTGCCCGTATGGACGTCAAAACCGCGGATGACGCCGGACGGCTCCTCGGTGGAATAGTTGTCGATCACCGAACCGGCCACGACCAGGATCTTGTCGCTCACGACCGGTGGCGATGTCGGTTCGTAGAAGCCGAGCAGTCTTGATCCCCATGCCCGCCTGCAGGTCGAGCGTGCCGTGGTCGGCGAAGCTGTCGCAGGGTTTTCCCGTGTCCGGCGTCCAGGGCGATCATTCGCCCGTCGTTCACCGGCAGGAAAATCCGTCGCGGGCAGTCGGCCGGCGCCGGCGTTCCGTCCGCGTCGAGCGCGCCGGGTGGTGATTCGTGATACGAAACGCCACGACAGGTCAGATGCTGGAAGGTCGGGTTGTCCTGCACCTTTGGATCGTAGGACCAGCGCAGCGTGCCGGTCTTGGCATCCAGCGCGAACAGTTTTTGATGCTGCGAGCAGAGATAGAGGGTGTCGCCGACCTTGATCGGCGTGACCTCGAAGGTGGTCTCGATCGGATCGTTTTTCCCCGGCAGATCGCCGGTGCGGAAGGTCCACGCGACCTTCAGGTTCTTGACGTTGGCCGGCGTGATCTGAGTCAGCGGCGAGTAGCGCTGGCCGAACTGGGTGCGGCCGTAGGCGCGCCAGTCCGCGTCCGGCTGCCCGGCCGCGTCGCGCGGGGCCGGGCCGACCGCCGCGACGGGGATCGTGCCAAGCGTGTCATGATAATCGGAGCCGAGGCCGGCCGCCAGCACCACCACAGCCGCGACTATGGCCAGCCCAGAGCGGCAGCGTGGCAGCTCGGCCGGCAGGGCGGAGATTGCGGGTGATCCAGGGGGTCAGCAGCCAGAGGCCCAGCGGAAAGATGATGTCGCCGCGGGCGGCGAGCGGCCACCAGTCAAAACCGATTTCGGCTACGGCCCAGATCAGCGTGCCGATCAGCACGGCGGCATAGACCCACAGCGCCGCGCGACGTCGCGGCGATCAGCAGCACGCCAGAAACCAGAATGCCGAGGCCGGCCACGACATAGTAGAGCGACCCGCCCAGGGCCGCGAGCCAAGCGCCGGCACACGCGAGCGCCAGACCGAGCAGAGCGTAAATCAAACCGGTTATGAATATCACCGGCCGCGACGATAAAGAGGACTGCATGACAAACTCCGGTCTGGCCCTCGGATGACGAGCACGGGCGTGACCTCGCCGAGAAAGCGTTCCCGTGCAAGAAGGCGAGACAACACAAACGCGCGTTCACGCCGGGATGGAATCAGTTCTCGATCGGCAATTTCGAGCGGCCAGACGACTCTGAACCGCTCGAACACGGTTTCGATCCCGTCGTGCATGGTCGCACTCAGGCGCGCGGCTACCTTGGCAAAATACCGGCGATGGGCGGACAGCCAGAAATTCCGGGTGCGATCGCCCTCGCCTTCATCCCAGGCGAATGAATCGTCCACCGAGTTGAGCGGACCGCACCGAATGTCCGTGGTCTGCCACACGCACCGGGGCGAGTCGGTGCCGTCGACCACAACCACATAGCCGCCGAGGATAGGGATCGCCTCACCGGCATCGAACTCGCACTGCAACGCAGCCGTTGCCCGTTTCGGGCCGACAACCACCAGCTCGGCCAATTCCGTAGCCAGGGCCGCATCGTCGCCGAACGCCACCACTTCGTAGTTGTCGTGATCGAGCCCGGCGTGCCGCCTATACGCCGCCCACAACGCGTCCGTCGCCGGCGAGCGGCCGGCCAACGTTCAGCCCTCGGGAGGAGCCGCCGTTATCGGTATCTGGCGCGGTTCGGCCGCACCGGTCGGTTCCGTGCCGAGATTGGCGCCCGGCTGGTCGCCCATGCCTGGCAGCTCGGGGTCGGGCTCGACCTCCGCCTCGTCCGCCTCGCCGTTGGCCGTCTCGGTGCCGCCGTTCTCGTTGAACCGCCGGTTCTGCTGCTGTTGGCCATTGTACTGCTGGCCCTGCTGCGCCTGCGTCATGGCGTTCAGGATGCGAAAATAGTGCTCGGCGTGCTGGTAGTAGCTCTCGGCCATTACCCGATCGCCGCCGCTGGTGGCGTCGCGGCCAAGCTGCAGATAGCGCTCGAACAGCTGCTGGGCGGTGCCGCGGATGCGCAGGTCCGGGCCATTGCTGTCAAAAACGTGATTGCGGTTGAGCGGAATGTTGCCGCCGTGATGGCGCATCCCGCCACCGCCACCGCCGCCCCCCCCACCGCCACTGCTGCCGCCGCGGTGGTTCCGTCCGCGCATCCGCTTCATGTTATTCATGCGATTATGCAACGCTTTCCTGTCTGCGTCCGTGTTGCCGCCGGCTGAGCGACCCGCTCGCGCTCGGCGCCGATCCCCGCAAGGGCTCCTGATCGACCGACCTGATCCGCCGGGCGACCGATCGTCGCCCCGGCAGCGTGCTTCCGGCTTTTTGCGCCTTGCCTTGCCGGCCCCGCACCTCACACGGGTAGAGCATGGCCGAAACCGCGTGCCGCGAGGGCACTCGATCCACCGACGCAAGCGAAACCTAGTGATTCGCGGCGTCGCTGCCAACTGGTTTTTTGCCCCCGGCGACGGGACGCATCACGATCGCGCGGGCAATCCCGCCGAGATCGGGCCGGCACGCCGCCACCAAAAGCCCGGAGGCGGCGGCCAAGAGCGCCACCCGGCCGGCCTGGCCCGCGCCGATTTCCACCACGGCGCAGCCTTCGGGCGAGAGCAGGCGCGGCAGGTCGGGCAGGAACGCGCGGAAAGCATCGAGCCCGTCGGGACCGCCGTCCAGCGCGCTTTTGGGCTCGTGGCGGGACACTTCGGGCATGAGACGGGCGATCTGGCCGGTTTCGACGTAGGGCGGATTCGCCAGCACGAGATCAAATTCCTGCCGCAGGCACGATGCCCAGTCCCCGCACACGAAATCGGCGCGCCGGGACAAGCCGGTGCGGGCGGCGTTGCTTCGGGCAAGGGCGCAGGCCGCGGCCGACCGGTCGACGCCGATGCCGGAAGCGGCGGGAAACTCGCACAGTGCCGCCAGCAGCAGCGCCCCGGTCCCGGTGCCCAGGTCCAGCACGCGCCGAACTCTGCCGCGATCCGGACAGGCCGCCAGGGCAGCCTCGATCAGCGTTTCGCTGTCCGCGCGAGGAATCAGCGTCGCCTCGGATACCTGGAGGTCGAGCGACCAAAAGCCTTTCTGGCCGCAGATCAGCGCCATCGGCTCGCGCGCGCATCGTCGTGCCAGCAGCCTGGCGAAACCCTCCGGTGCCGGCGCCGAGATGTCGGGAAAGGGTCGGCCCTGCGCGTGCGCCATCAGCCTCCGAGCCTCGCGGGCGGCGGGCTCGACACCGCAGTTCTGCAGGGCCTGCGTCGCCTGCGCCAGCGCCTCGCCGGCGGTCATGCGTCGGATGCCAAACGGGCCGCCTGGTCCTCCGCCGTGAGCTTGTCGATGAACTCGTCCAGGTCGCCCTGCATCACCCGGTCGATCTTGTACAGCGTGAGCTCGATGCGATGGTCCGACACGCGGCCTTGGGGAAAATTGTAGGTGCGGATGCGCTCGCTGCGGTCGCCGGTGCCGATCTGCGCGCGCCGATCGGCGGCACGGGTGGCGTGCAAACTCGCGCGCTGCTGCTCATAGAGGCGCGCGCGCAGAATCTTCATCGCCTTGGCTTTGTTCTTGTGCTGGCTCTTCTCTTCCTGCATCGCCACGGCGATGCCGGTGGGCAGGTGGGTGATGCGCACGGCGCTCTCGGTCTTGTTGACGTGCTGGCCGCCGGCGCCGGAGGCACGATAGACGTCGATGCGCAGATCGCCCTCATCGATGTCGACGTCCACCTCCTCGGCTTCCGGCAGCACGGCGACGGTCACCGTGGAGGTGTGGATGCGGCCCTGGCTTTCGGTGGCCGGCACGCGCTGCACGCGATGCACGCCGGACTCGTATTTCAGCCGTGCAAACACCCCGCGCCCGACGATTTCCGCAGTGGCGCTCTTGATTCCGCCCAGGCCGGTGTCGTCGTAGTCCAGCACCTCGAAACGCCAGCCGCGCAGGGCGGCGTACTTCTGGTACATGGCAAAAAGCTCGGCAGCAAACAGTCCGGCCTCGTCGCCGCCCGCGGCGGGGCGGATTTCCAGAATGGCCGAGCGCTCGTCGGCCTCGTCCTTCGGCAGCAAAGCCAGCCGCAGCGCGTGCTGCAATTCAGGAATTTTTCCGCGCAGGGCCGAAAGCTCAGCTTCCGCGAGTTCGTGCATTTCCGGATCGGCCAGCAATGATTCGACCTGGGCAGCCTCGTGTTCCGCGTGGTGCAGCTCATCGATACGCACGACGACCGGTTCGATCTCTGCCAATTCGCGGGACGCGCGTACATAGGCCTCGCCGGTAGCCCCGGAGCTCAAGGCGTCGCGCAGCTCCTCGGCTCGCGCCGCGATCCGCTCGAGTTTTTCGGAAAAGCTCATCGCAGGAAGTTGGAAAGGTCTCCGATAGGTACTTCCACCTGCTTGCCGGTGGCAAGGTCGCGCACTTGCGCGACACCGCGGACAAGCTCCGCCTCGCCTAGGATAACGGCGGCGCGGGCAGAAATACGGTTGGCGCGCTCCATGCGGCGCTTCAGGTTGCCGCGATAGGCGATCTCCGCCCGGATGCCGGCCTGGCGAAGGGCCTGGAGCGCGTCCAGCGCCGCAGCCTCCGCCGCGTCGCCCACGGGGATGACCGCGACCGGGCGCGGCGCGGGCGGCGATTCGGGCAGCAGCATGGCCAGGCGCTCGATTCCGGCGGCCCAGCCGACCGCGGGCGTGGGCGGACCGCCCATTTCCTCCACCAGCCCGTCATAGCGCCCGCCGGCCATGACGGTGCCCTGGGCGCCGAGCTGCGTGGTGACGAACTCGAAGGCGGCGTGGCTGTAGTAGTCGAGCCCGCGCACGATGCGCGGGTTCTCCCGGTACGGCACGCCGAGGCGCAGCAGGTGGTTTTGCAGCGCGGCGTAGATCGTCGCCGCTTCCGGGGTGAGATGGGGTGCGATCGTGGGAGCGGATTCGATCAGCCCCCGGTCGCCCGGATCCTTGCTGTCGAGGATGCGCAGCGGGTTGCGCTCCAGGCGGTCCTGGCTTTCGGCGCTGAGTTTGTCACGGTGCTGCGAAAAGTAGGCGACCAGGGCGGCGCGATAGGCGTCCCGGCTGGAGCGGTCGCCAAGCGTGTTCAGTTCCAGCATCACGTTCTCGGCGATGCCGAGCGCCTGCAGGATTTGCCAGCCGCAGGCGATCACCTCCGCGTCCGCGAGCGGCTCGGCGGAGCCGATGATTTCGCAGTCGATCTGGTGGAATTGCCGGTAGCGGCCCTTTTGCGGGCGCTCATAGCGGAACATCGGGCCGGTATAGAAAACTTTTTGCGGCAGCGACTGGGTAAGGCCGTTGGTGACCAGGGCGCGGCAGATGCCCGCGGTGGCTTCCGGCCGCAGCGTAATGCTGTCGCCGCCGCGGTCGGTGAACGTGTACATCTCCTTCATAACGACGTCCGAGGTTTCGCCCAGCGTGCGCGCAAACACGCGGGTGTCCTCAAAAATGGGGGTGGCCCATTCGTCAAAACCGTACAGGGCGGAGACGCGCCTTGCGGTTTCGATGACGTGGGCGTGGCGCCGAAAGTCGTCGCCGATCAGGTCGCGGGTGCCGCGAACCGGCTGCAGGTCGGTCAAGGGAACCTCAGTGGGTGCCGGCGATCATGGTGGTCATGTGACACAGTTTAGCATCGCATCGTGAGCCGGCGCCATACTCAGACCGGGCCAGGCCCGTCAAAGCTCCTGAGTCCGTTTCGATATAGAAGTGGTGCTGGTGCGGCAATTCGCCGCCAAACGCAGGACACAACCGTTGGGCGGATGCGGTTCAGGGCGTTGCGCAGACAGGGCGTTGCGCAGACAGGGCGTTGCGCAGACAGGGGCGCAGTCAGTTAAGGCAATCCCTACATACCGCCCTGCGGAGCGCGGCCACCCCTGGCCGGCGCCCATGCGCCCATTACGGAGCCCCCATGAGTTCGCTTGTTCGAGCCGCTGCAGATCGGCGGTCTGCGCCTGCCCAACCGCATCGTCATCGCGCCGATGTGCCAATACTCGGCCGATGACGGCGCCGCCAGCGACTGGCACCTGATCCACTTGGGCCAGCTCGCCCTGTCCGGCGCCGGCCTGCTGATTTTGGAGGCGACCGCGGTCTCCCCGGAGGGGCGGATTTCGGCGCAGGATCTGGGCCTCTACTCCGACGCCGACGAGGCGGCGCTGGAGCGGGTGCTGGCCGCGGTGCGACAATACGCGCCGATTCCGCTGGCCATCCAGTTGGCCCATGCCGGCCGCAAAGGCTCTACCCGGCCGCCCTGGGAGGGCACTACCCAGATTCCGCCCGATGCCCCGGGCGGCTGGCAAACCATCGCACCCTCGCCGGTGCCGCATGCCGGTGGCGAAAATCCCCCAACAGCGCTGGACCGCGCCGGCATGGACCGCGTGCGCCAACAATTCGTGGCGGCCACGCACCGGGCCGCCCGGCTGGGGCTGGACGGCATCGAAATCCATTGCGCGCATGGCTACCTGCTGCACCAGTTCCTCTCGCCCATCGCCAACAAGCGCACCGACGATTTTGGCGGCAGCCTGGACAATCGCATGCGCTTCCCGATCGAGGTTTTCGATGCGGTACGCGCCGCCTTTCCGGCGGAAAAGCCGGTCTGGATGCGCATTTCCGCCACCGACTGGGTGCCCGGCGGCTGGGACATCGAGGGCACCGTTGCCCTATCGCAGGCGCTGAAAGCGCGGGGTTGTGCCGCGATCCACGTCACCACGGGCGGTGTCTCGCCGGAGCAGGCGATCAAACTCGGCCCCGGCTACCAGGTGCCGTACGCTCAGCGGGTCAAAGCCGAAGTGGGCCTGCCGACGATCGCGGTCGGCCTGATCACCGAGCCGGAGCAGGCGGAGGCCATCATAGCGAACGACGAGGCCGATGCGGTCTCGCTCGCGCGGGCCATGCTGTACGACCCGCGCTGGCCGTGGCACGCGGCGGCTAAACTCGGCGCCCGAGTCTCGGCACCAAAACAATACTGGCGCTCCCAGCCGCGCGAGCAAAACGACCTGTTCGAGACCGCGAGTCTCGCCCAGCGCTGATGCCGGCCGCACCCACATCCAGGTATCCTCATAGAAGCAATCCCGTATCTGGCTTGGAGGGTCGGCTTCGAATTTTTTGTCGCGCCCGCATCTCGGCACCCGGAACTTGCCGGCGACAGAACACCGTCACCACGCGGAACCGGTGGTTCGTGCTTTTGACCATTCCGATCACCGCCTCGATATCGAACGCATCCTTGCGATACATCGGCAGCACCTGATCGAGCCAGACGATGTGCGTGCCGGGCTGGACCCTCTGGAGCGCCCTTAGCACGCGGTTCCGCTTCACCATCGTCGTCTCGTAGCGCTGTGCGTCCTCGACGCTGTACGGAGGATCGGCCAGCACCAAGTCATAATTCTGCAGCGGCACTTGCTGGAGGGTCTGGGCATCGTCGAGATAGGTGGGCGCGAGCATCGGGTTCACGTCAACCGTGTCGCCGGGCAAGGCCGCCAAGTCGACGCATCCGGAAAACAGGTGCAGCACCCGCCGCTTTTCCGGGAACAGCGCACGGACACGCCGCAGGTAGCCGGCCGGATAGCCCCCGTAATAACCGGATTTGACCCGGTAGTCGTTGCCCATGATCCAGGTTCCGACCGCGCGCCCTTCCTCGCTCACGAACAGCGATCTTGGGAACCCCGTCACCCGAACGTAATTGGCGATCCTGTCTTCCCACCCCATCGCCCGACTCCGACGGTCGCGATGTATGCTAGCGCATCCGAGTCACTGTACAAGCGCCCACCGAACCAACGTTATGGGGTCCGCCCCCTCGCGGGTCACAGGTTCCTTCCCGTAAAATGTTGCATCGGGCGGGGGCCGGACCAAGATTGGAGTGCGCATCAGAAGGAGGCCCGTTATGCTGGACGCCCCCGGAACCGCCGCGAAGCTGGTCTGCCGGAGCGTGCGCCCCGGCCCGGATTTCGTGGGCAAACAGGCGCTGACCTACTCGCCCGGAATTTCCGCCGAGGCCACCGGCGCCCAGGGCATCCATTTGCAGATGGTCACCATTCCCCCCGGTGGACGCGCCAAGGCGCACAAGCACGCGGCGCACGAGACCGCGCTCTATATCCTGAGCGGCGAGTCGGGCATGTGGTTCGGCGAGGGCTTGGCGGACCACCTCGACGCTCGGGCGGGCGATTACGTCTACATCCCGGCCGATACGCCGCACCTGCCCTACAATCCGAGCGCCACCGAGAACTGCGTCGCCCTGATCGCCCGCACCGATCCCAATGAGCAGGAAAGCGTGGTACTGCTGCCGGAGCTGGACTCGGTTCACCCCTGATCCACCCTGCGCCACGAAGCTGACCGCGGCAGGGCCAACCCCGCCACATCCTGGCACGCGGTTTGCTTCGCGCCAGGATGAACCGGACCTGATAGATCGACTGCATGCCCCTGCTCAGTGTGCGCCACGTCACCACCTACCGCTACCGGCAGCCGGTTGCGTTCGGCGAGCACCGGGTCATGTTCCGACCACGCGACAGCTACGACCAGCGTCTGCTCGCGGCCGACCTTGTCGTGACGCCGACGCCGGCGTCCATGCACTGGATGCACGACGTGTTCGGCAACTGCGTGGCCATCGTCTGCTTCAGCGGCCGCGCGCGGGAATTGCGGTTCGAGAGCACCATTCGGCTGGAACACTACCCGGACCACGCCTTGCGCTTTCCGATCAGCAAGCACGCCGAGCGGTATCCGTTCAGCTATGACCCGGACGACATGCCGGACCTGCTGCGATCGATCGAGCGGCAATACCCGGACCGCGAAGGCGAGCTGCTGCACTGGGCGCAGAGTTTTGCGCAGGGGCGTCGTGGCACGCTCGATCTGCTGGGCGACATGACGCACGCCATAAGGCAGCGTTTCACCTACGTGGCGCGCGCGGAAGCCGGCATCCAGGAACCGCTGCGCACGCTTCGGCTCGAAAGCGGCAGTTGCCGGGATTTCGCGCTGCTGATGATCGAGGCAGTGCGGGCGCTTGGGCTCGCAGCACGCTTCGTATCCGGCTATCTGTATGTGGCGGCGCGCGACGGACGCAGCAATGTCGGCGGCGGTTCCACCCACGCCTGGGTCCAGGTCTATTTGCCCGGCGCCGGCTGGACGGAGTTCGATCCCACCAACGGCATCGTGGGCAACCGCGATCTGATCCGCGTCGCCGTGGCGCGCGACCCGCGCCAGGCGGTGCCGCTCTGCGGCACCTGGACCGGCTTTCCGTCCGACCATCTGGGGATGACCGTCGAGGTAAAGGTAACCGCCGAACCGTTGTCTCCCGCTGATGGAGCCCTATTGCCGATCGAAACCGCTACAGGCTAAGGAAATTTCCTGAGAATGCGCATCCGTGCCGGCTACGATTTGAGCTACGAGTGTCCGCAACCGACACCGATGTTGCTGATGATCAGCGTACATCCGTCGCGCGCCCCCGACCTGCTGACCGACGGCACGGTCGTGTTCGAGCCGTGGATGCCCGCCAGCACCTATACGGACGGGTTCGGCAATCTGTGCACGCGCATCCTGGCCCCGGCCGGCCTGACGCGCATAACCGCCGATTTCACGGTGCGCGATTCCGGACTGCCGGACGAATTGGCGCCGCTGGCCGTGCAGATGCCGGTCGAGGACGTGCCGGACTACGCCATGGAGTACCCTGATGGGCAGCCGGTATTGCGAAACCGACCGCTTGTCCGATACGGCCTGGTCATTGTTCGGCCAAACCGCACCCGGCTGGCAGCGGGTGCAGGCGATCTGCAGTTTTGTGCATGGGCATATCCGGTTCGACTACCAGCAGGCGCGCTCCACGCGCACCGCGTGGGAGGGCTTTCAGGAACGCGTGGGCGTATGTCGCGATTTCGCCCACCTGGCCGTGACGTTCTGCCGCTGCATGAACATCCCCGCGCGCTACTGCACCGGCTATCTCGGCGACATCGGCGTGCCGCCATCGCCCGATCCGATGGATTTTTCGGCCTGGTTCGACGTGTTTTTGGGCGGGCCGGAAGGGGGGAAATGGTATACCTGCGACGCTCGCCACAACGTTCCGCGGATCGGCCGCATCCTCATGGCGCGCGGCCGTGACGCGACCGACGTGGCGATCTCCAACAGTTTCGGCTCGGCGCGGCTGGTCGGATTCCAGGTGGTGACGGAAGCGCTGCCCGACTGAGCGCTGCCCGACTGAGCGCTGCCCGAGAGGCCGACTGAGCGCCGCCGCTATTTCGGATGCTGTCCGAGCCAAGCCTGCATGGCCGCCATTTCGCTCTCCTGCGCCTTGATGATGGAGGCGGCGAGCTTGCGCATTTTGGGGTCTTTCCCGTGGTCCAGCTCGTAGACAGCCATGTCGATGGCACCCTGGTGGTGCGGGATCATCATGGCGGCAAAATCGTGGTCGGCGTTGCCGGTCATTGGCGCCGTCGCCATGGCTTTGTTCATCTTGTCCATGGCCTGCATCATGTCGGCGTTGCCCGCCTGGATCGGTGCGGTCTGGACCGCGGCACGCGCCGGCTGATCGGGCGGGGCATCGGCGGCGCGTACCGGGCCGAGTCCGAGCAGCACCGCGGTCACGAGGGCCAGGAAAGGGCGGGTCGCCATGCTCGATGCTCCGTCCGGCGGGTTCAGCGGGCCGAGTGCGCCCGTACCCGGCGGCCGGGTCAAGTCATGCGGAGACACCAAATATGGTTGCTTGCGGCTCCGGCGACACCACATACTGGCCGTTATTCGAGTCGAGGCTGGGGAGGATCGGGTGATGGACGGCATGGGACGCACAGCGGACGGGCGCCCGACCAAGCTTGATCTGCTCACCGAGAACCCGGTCTACAAACCGTTCCGCTATCCCTGGGCCTACGAGGCCTGGCTGATGCAGCAGCGCCTGCATTGGCTGCCCGAGGAGGTTCCGCTCGCGGACGACGTGAAAGACTGGCACAAGACGCTGGCGGACAGCGAGCGCAACCTGCTGACCCAGATTTTCCGGTTTTTCACCCAGGCCGATGTCGAGGTGAACAACTGTTACATGAAGCATTACAGCCGGGTCTTCAAGCCGACCGAAGTGCTGATGATGATGTCGGCTTTCTCCAACACCGAAACCATCCATGTGGCCGCCTACAGCCATTTGCTCGATACCGTTGGCATGCCGGAACTGGAATACTCGGCGTTCCTGAAGTACAAGGAGATGAAGGACAAGTACGACTACATGCAGTCCTTTACCGTGGAGAGCAGGCACGAGATCGCCAAGACGCTGGCGGCGTTCGGCGCCTTCACCGAGGGGCTGCAGCTGTTCGCAAGTTTCGCCATTCTGCTGAATTTCCCGCGCTTCGGAAAAATGAAGGGCATGGGCCAGATCATCAGCTGGTCCGTGCGCGACGAGACGCTGCACTGCCTGTCGGTGATCCGCCTGTTCCGCACGTTCGTGGGCGAGAACCCGGAAATCTGGACGGAGGAACTGCGCCGCGAAATCTATCTGACCTGTGCGACGATCGTCGACCACGAGGACGCGTTCATCGAACTGGCTTTCGAGCAAGGCCCCGTGCAAGGGCTCGATGCGCGTCAGGTCAAGGAGTACATCCGTTACATCGCCGACCGGCGCCTGGTGCAGCTCGGGCTCAATCCCTTGTACCACGTCGAGCGCAACCCGCTGGCCTGGCTGGACGAGATGCTGAATGCGGTGGAGCACACGAATTTCTTCGAAAACCGGGCGACGGAATATTCCCGCGCATCGACGACGGGTTCGTGGGAAGAGGCTTTTGCCGACCAGGTTTTTGAGACCGCACAGCCAAACGGGGCGATGCTGATTGCGCATTGACACCGCCGCCCCTGCGCGAGCGTCGAGCAGCATCCCGGCGTTTTGCATGGGCGCCCTAGGACTCGCTAACGGCACGCGAGCGGCGCTAGTCAGAACGGCCTGACCTGCACCCCCCGGCAAACCGGAGGATCCCTATGGGCGGCCGGCCCTCCGGCAAGCTGATCGAGCTAGACGCACTGCGCGGCATCGCGGCGTTGATGGTGTTCTGCGGGCATTTCTGCGAGGGGTTGGTCCCCGCGGTCACCCGGGCGCTGCACGGCACGCCGCTGTTCGCCATGCTGAACGGCCCTGCGGCAGTGATCGTGTTCTTCGTGCTGTCGGGTTTCGTGCTCACGTTGCAGCCGCTGCAGGCTCGCCGGTTCAGCTTGCTGGCTTGGCTGATGCTCAAACGTTGGCCGCGCCTGGCCGGACCGGTGGTGATGGCGGGCCTGGCTTATTGGCTCGCCGCCACCTTGGGCGCCTTTCCCACGCCGGATCACATTGCGGTCGCGCAACCGCTGCCGCACCCGCCCCCCTATCTGTTCTGGGGCGCCACGCAGCACGACGAGCGGCTGGACGAAGTATTGCGCGAGGCGCTGGTCGGCACGTTCCTGCGCGGCAGCGCTTTGCACAACGCGGTGCTGTGGACCATGCACTGGGAATTCTTGGGGAGCTTCCTGACGCTCGGCCTGGCTGCAGTCGTGCTAATGCCGCTGCCCGTGGCGGTCCGGGTCGGGCTTTTTGCCGGGCTGTGGTGGGCTGCCGCAGCCCACAGCCCATGGCTCATTGCCTTCCCGATAGGCGTGGTCGGAGCCGTGCTGCATCGCTCCTTCGCTGCCCGCATCCGCATCTCCAACGGGTTTGCCCTGGCCATGGCGCTCGCGGGGGTGGTGCTGCTGTCGTGGGATATCCGCACCGATGTCGATACATCGCGCGTGCAGGCGTGGGTGCTGACCGAATCGCTTGCGGCCGTTCTGTGGATGGCTGTGGCGCTATACAATCCTGCCGCCAAGCGGTTGCTGTTCAGTCGGGCAGGCGCCCTGGCCGGCCGCATGTCGTTTGCGTTTTACCTGATTCACCTATTGGTTCTGATGTCACTCGCCTCCTGGCTGTACATCTTGTTGCTTCCGACCGGCCCCGGCATCTGGTCGGGGGCGTTACTGTTCCTCGCCTCGTTGACCGCTGCCGTGGTGGCGGCGACACCGTTGATGCTGTTCGACCAATGGTGGATACGCAGCCTGGGCCGCATGACGCGAGCCGTTTCGGGAGTAACGCCGGCGCCGGCGCGGACGGTCTGAAGCTGCACCGCTCTGGCCCGAACTCTCCTCACGCGGCCGGACCGCGTGCACGCCAACTTGCCCGGGCGCGGACGCGCCGAAGCGGCGCGGTGAGACGCCAGGACCGTGATCGCTGGATCGCCTCGACCGCCGCGACCGCCTCCGCGGCGCGCGCTTCCGCCGCGATGCGTGCCGCCTCGGCCCGGGACAAAGCGGCCGAAAGCTCGATCATCCGCCGCTCCTCGTGTTGCCGCGTTTCGGCCGCCTCGGCAAGACGTCGCGCCGCCGCCGAGCCTGGAAGCGGGTCGTGCAAATGCGACCGGGCGGCCCGCCAACTCTGCTCCACCGCCGCCGGGTCGTCGCACGGTGAGAGAAAGGCGTAGAACTCGAACAGCGGCGGTGCCGTATCGACCATCTTCACACAGGCGAGCTGCAGCAATCCGAGCGCGGCCAGTTCCTGCATCAGCCGCGCGAACGATCCCGCCTGCAGCGCCAGGCAGTGCACGTCGAAATAACGCTGCGGGTGGTTGCGGGCATCCTGGGCGGATCGCACCGCGACGGCAAAACTGTGGTCGGGCACGACGCCGGTCAGCGTGGCCGTTCCGGCATAAACCTGCGCTCCGTCCACCCGCGACGCCTCATGCAGGCGGAAGTCCAGGACGTCGCGCACCTGCGGCCGGCGGGCGCGCAAGACCCAAGCGGCCAGCAGGTCAACCAGACGGTTTTCCTCGCGAAGCGCATCGTGGGAAAAGCGCTTGTCGGGCAACACCAGCCGGAGTTGCCCGCCGGGATTGAGCACGGCGCGGATTTCGGACAGCCAGGTGATCAGGTCCGGCACGTGTTCCGCGACATGGCTGGCCATGACGTAATCGACGGTCCGGCCGCCGAGACACTCAAGCAGGGTGCGCTCGCCCCAAATGGCATCGACCTCGACAATGTTGTCGGCGGCCACGTCAGAATTGCGGGCATAGGTGCGGCGCAACGAGGCGGTATCCGCCTGGTCGACATAGGTGACCGGGCCGTCCGTTCGATGGACCATGGGGTGCGCCAGAGGGCCGATTTCCAGGCCCTGCAGGCGGCCGAAATCGAGGCCGTCCCGCATGATGCGCGACCGTAATCGCGTAGCTTCATTCCAGTCCATTATGGCTGATCCAGTGCGCCAAAGAGTGGCGTCACTAGCCAGCTGCCCGTGTGGCCGCAAGTGCTCCGGAAGGCTGCGGCAAGCCAGCGGACGCCGCAGTGCCTCATTACGCGATCTGTAAGACTTGGAGCCCCTCCCGTAGAGAGTAGGAGGTCCGCTGCGAACTTGCTCCCAAAATCACTTTGAGCAGCGTAGGTTTGCCTCCCACGACCCTCACAAAGCGCGGAGTAAACTCGTGCGCATTGAAACTGTATTTTTGTTCGATCTGGATGGCACGCTGGTGGACAGCGTCTATCAGCACGTCCTTGCCTGGAAGGAAGCGCTGGACCAGGAGGGCATCGACCTCGCGGTGTGGCGCATCCATCGCAAGATCGGCATGAGCGGCGGGTTGTTCACCAACCAGCTGCTGCGCGAGACCGGACTGGAAATCAACGACGAGCGCATCGACCGCATGCGGCGGCTGCATGCCAAGGCGTATCAGCGCCTGGCCGGCGACGTTCGGCCGCTGCCCGGCGCCCGCGCGCTGCTGGATGCACTGGATAGTGCCGGCATCCCGTGGGCGATTGCCACCAGCGGCCGCATGGAAACCGCCGCGCCCAATTTGCGGGCGCTCGGCGTCGATCCGGAAAAAACGCCAGTGGTGACACGGGACCTCGTGAAATATGCCAAGCCCGACCCGGACCTGTTCCTAGCGGCTGCCGAACGTCTGGGCGCTCCGATCGAGCATTGCGCGATCGTCGGCGACAGCATCTGGGACATGCTGGCGGCACGGCGCTGCCGTGGCCTGGGCGTGGGCCTGATGTCCGGGGGCTACGGGTCGGACGAGCTGGAGCGGGCCGGAGCGGCACGGGTCTACGAAGACCCGGCCGACCTGCTGGAGCATCTGGACGAGGTCGGCGGCCGACGGTAGCGCCTTGCCGCACTCCGGAGTGCAATGCCACTTGCATTTGCGGCCCGGTGATGTTAGTACAGCTATCCTTAAAACAGAGGAACGCCATGGCCGACGATCCGTTCGACGGGTTCGATCCGCTGCATGACCTGCGGACCCCGTTCATCTTCGTCCCGCACGGCGACCCGGAGCCGCTGGAGTGGATGGCGGCGCATCCCGGCTGGGTCAAGTTTCCAGCCACAATGGTCGTCCGAAGCGCGCGGCAGCCCGATGGGGCGGACGAAGACGATCTGACCAGCGACGAAATCGCCTGACCTTTGATGGAACGAGGGCGCCGTCCACCGGAGTTCCGGCTGGCGAGATGGAGCAGTTATGTTATAACATAACGTACTCGCCGGAGATCCTCCATGCGCCGCACTCCATTGCTCGCCGTCGCAACCGTCATGCTCGCGGCGCGGGTCGCCGCGGCGGCGGCTCCGGTGCCGATCGTGGCCGCCGAGAATTTTTACGGCGACGTGGCCCACCAACTCGCCGGCCCCAACGCCAAGGTGAAGAGCATCCTCCAGAATCCCGACCAGGACCCGCACCTGTTCGAAGCCAGCCCATCGGTCGGTCGCGAACTTTCGGCGGCCAGAATCGTGGTGGAGAGCGGGGCGGACTACGATCCGTGGATGCAGAAACTGCTGCAAGCCGCAAAGTCGTCCGACCGGCAGGTCATCGTCGTGGCCGACCTGGCGGGCAAGAAAGCCGGTGACAACCCGCATATCTGGTACGACCCGTCGGTCATCGCCGTCTATGCCCGCGTGCTGTCCGCGGTTTTGGCGCAGGACGATCCGGACCACCGGGCCGAGTATGAGCAGCGCCTGGAAACGTTTTTGCACTCGCTGGCACCGCTAAACCAAAAAATCGCGGTCATGCGCGCGCGCTACGCCGGCCAGCCGGTCACCGCCACTGAGCCGGTATTCGGCTACATGGCCGCCGCGATCGGTCTGGTGATGCGCAACGAGCGCTTCCAGCTCGCGGTGATGAACGAGTCCGAGCCGCGCGCCTCCGACGTCGCGGCGTTCGAGGACGATTTGCGCCAGCACCGCGTGCGCGTGCTGCTGTACAACAGCCAGGCCACCGATGCCGCGGCCAAACGCCTGCTGGCCATCGCCAGAAAATCCAAGGTGCCGGTCGTGGGAGTCAGCGAGACCGAGCCTCCGGAAGAAACCTGGCAAGTCTGGATGATGAGCCAACTCGACGCGCTTGATCAGGCGCTCAGCGTTCCGACACAGTGACGTGAGCGATGCGCCGGTAATCCGATTTTCGGGCACCACCCTGGCGCTGGGCAGCCGGGCGGTGCTGTCGGACGTGGACCTTGCCATACCGGATGGGTGTTTCGTCGGCGTGCTGGGGCCGAACGGCGCCGGCAAGACCACGTTTTTCCGCGCCGTGCTGGGACTGCTGCCGCCCCGCACCGGCAGCATCCGCGTGTTCGGCGAGCGTCCCGCCCGCGGCGACTCGCGGGTAGGCTACATGCCGCAGACCCGCGCTATGTCCGAGGCGGCGCTGCGCCTGCGCGGGCGCGACCTGGTGGCCGCGGCGGTGGACGGCCATCGCTGGGGACCATTCCTGCCGGGCCCAACAATCTGGCGCGAGGTGGACCGCGCGCTGGACGTGGTCGGCGCCACCGTGCTCGCGCAATGGCCACTTGGGGAACTATCGGGCGGCGAGCGACAACGCGTGCTGTTGGCGCAGGCGCTGTTGGGGAATCCGCGGCTGCTGCTTCTGGACGAGCCGCTCGCGAACCTCGATCCACGCTATCAGCAGGGCGTGGTGGAGCTGGTGCGAAATGTGCAGCGGGCGCTCGGCATCACCGTGCTGTTTTCCGCGCACGAAACCAACCCGCTTTTGGGGGCGCTGGATCGGGTGCTGTATCTGGGTGGCGGGCGCGCGGCGCTGGGCACCGTGGACGAGGTCATTACCGGCCCTGTGCTGTCGAAACTGTACGGAACGCCGATCGACGTGGTGCGGGTGGACGGACGCATTTTTGTGATGTCGGGCGGCCAGGATGTCGAGCGCGGGCATCACCATCACCCGCATGCCTTAGTCCGCCCGTGCTTGACTACGACTTCATGCGCACGGCGTTCGCCGCCGCGACCGCGGTTGCGCTGGTATCCGGCTGCGTCGGCTATTTTCTGGTGCTGCGCGGGCAAAGCTTTGCCGGACACGCGCTGGCGCATGTGGGTTTCACGGGTGCCACCGGGGCGGTACTTCTCAGGCGCTACGCCTTTGGCCGGCATGGTGGCGCTGACCGTGGCGGCCGGCGTGCTGATGGGGTTTTTGGGCGAGCGGCTGGACGAGCGAGACGTGGCGATCGGGATGATTCTGGCGCTGGCGCTCGGGTTTGGTCTGCTGTTCCTGCATTTTTTCACCGCCTACGCCACCCAGGCCACCGCCCTGCTGTTCGGCAACGTTTTGGCAGTGGACGAGGCCACCCTTTGGACGCTGGTGGCGCTCTGCGTGGTGTGCGTCGCGGCACTGGCCACCATCGCTCGACCATTGCTGTTCGCCAGCCTGCAGCCGGAATTGGCCGAGGCGGCCGGGGTGCCGCTGCGGCTCGTTTCGGTACTGTTCCTCGCCATCGTGGCGCTCGCGGTGGCGCAGTGCGCGCAAATCGTGGGCGTGCTGCTGGTGTTCACTCTGATGGTGGGGCCGGCCGCCACGGCCCAGCGCGTGACCTCGCAGCTAGGGCCGGGCCTGGCGCTGGCGGCGGTGCTGGCGCTCGGCGAGGCATGGGGCGGCTTGGCGCTTGCCTACTGGACGGACTGGCCCGTCAGTTTTTGGATCACCGCGTTGAGCGGGATCGCCTACGCCGCAGCACAGGCGGCACAAGTCCCCTCGACCTCGATAGTGGCACGGGCGGGAGCAAACCGCGCTTGCCGGCGGCCTGAGCAACCGACTCGCTGATCGCGGCATCCTCCAGCTCCTGCACGCCGCCGCACCGCCCGCAGATCAGGAACTGAGCCGCGTGGACGCGGTGCCCGGCGTCGGGGCATGGAACAAAAGCGTTGAGCCGCTCCAGCCGATGCACAAAACCGTGGGCCAACAGGAAATCGAGCACCCGGTAGACGGTAGGCGGCGCGGCACTTCGCCCCGTCGTTTTCAGCCGATCGAGCAGATCGTAGCGCGCCCACCGGGCTTTTGGCGTCCAGGATCAGCGCAAGGATTTCGCGTCGCAGCGGGGTCAGCCGCGCGCCGTCATGCGCGCACGCCTTCGGCCGCGCTTCCAGGCGGTGCCGGCTGCGGCCGTCCTTTGCCGGATCCCACGCGCGGCCATGAGCCGATATAGTGGGGTTTTCATGGTTTTCGCGAGGCCGCATGGCTGGCCTGTCGCTCACCCGGCGCACCGCGCTCGGTGCCGGGTTCTGTGCCTGTTGCACTGGGCCCAGGCCGCCGCGCCGCCGCGTCGCCTGCAGACATGGTCGAGGTAGCTTCCGGGCTGTTCCTGCGACGCGGGCTCGATGCGGACGCGGCGGCCGACAATGCCGATGCCATCGCCAATATTGGCTTTGTGGTCGGGCGCGACTCTGTCGCAGTAATCGACCCCGGCGGCAGTCTGGCCGATGGCGCGGCGCTGCGCGACGCGGTGCGTGCAAAAACGGGCCTGCCGATCCGCTATGTGGTGCTGTCGCACGTGCATCCCGACCATGTTTTCGGGGCCGGCGCTTTTTTGGACGACAAGCCGGATTCGTAGGGCACGCGAAACTGCCGGCGGCGCTGGCCCAGCGCGGACTGTTTTATCAGGACCGGTTGGACACCCTGCTGGGTCCCGGCGCCGCGGGCCCGTAGTGCCGCCGACAAACTGGTGGACAGCACCGCGGAACTGGATTTGGGCGGCCGGGTCCTAAAACTGATCCGCGCACGGGCCGGCGCATACCGACAGCGATCTGAGTATTTTGGATCACGGCAGCGGCGTGCTGCTGGCCACCGACCTGCTGTTCGTGGGACGCATTCCCTCGCTCGACGGCAGTCTGCGCGGCTGGCTGCGGGAGCTGCAGGTCTTGCGGGAGTCCGGTGCCGAGCGCGTGGTCCCGGGGCACGGCCCGCTCGATGCGGCATGGCCGGAATCGGCGGATGCGCTGCAACGCTATCTGACCGTGCTGCTGGAAGAAACCCGAGCCGCCATCGCGCGCGGCACGCCGCTCGATGAGGCCGTTGGCAGTGTCGCCGCCTCCGAGCGCGGCCGCTGGCTGCTGTTCGACGACTACAACGCCCGGAACGTCACGGAGGCGTACCAGGAACTGCAGTGGGAGTGACGCCGGGTTAGGCGGCTTCCACGGACATGCCTCCCAAAGGCTCCCCGGGACCGCGTGGCGGCTGTTCAGCCAACCCTCTCGTTCCGGCCTCTGCCGGCGACGCGAACAGGGGTCGCGGTGACGGACTTGCGCCGGATATGTAGTCGGGATGCACCAGCTGATCGTGCGGGGCCAGCAAGTAGCGCCCAAAAACCTCGGCGTAGCCGCGATAGACCAAACCGCCGTTTTTCGCCAGTAGCCGGGCGCGCTCGCGCGCATACCAGGCGGGCAGGCGATACCAGGCGAGCGCGGGACGCTCATGGTGGGCTGCGTGCAAATTGTTGAACAAAAACAGCAAGCCCAGCACCGGTGCGTGTTCCACCACGGCGGTGCGGTGGTCGCTCTCGGGGGCGGCGCGGTGTTCGGCGTAAGAGCGCAGGAGCAGCAGCGCCAAGCCGGGGAGCCAAAAACAGACCGCGTATTCTGCAAGACTCATGCGGCAGGCCCAGAGCACCCAGAGCAGCACCAGGGTCACCAGCGGAAAGTGCCACAGCCACGCGGCCCGCACGCCGGGCACGCAACGCCAGGCGCGCTGGGCGTCGCGCCACAGGAAGCGGCAGATCGCCCACACCGGCCCCACCACCAGCCGGCCAGCCAACCGGGCCGTAATCCTCACGATGGCGCGTCCCGCCGGCCCCAGCGCGTGCCACCCTTTTGGGGTAAAATACTGGGTTTCCGGATCCTCCAGGGGATCGGTAAGCCGGTCGTCGCGGTGGTGCGCCAGATGCAGCGCGCGGTAGCGGTCGAACGGCAGATGCAGCATCAGTGGCGGCAGCCCGATCACCCGGTTCAGGCGGGGCGAGCGTGTCGGGTGGCCGTGGATCAGTTCGTGCTGCAGCGAGGCGTGCCACGCAACCGTCCAGCCCCCGAGGATCAGCAACAGCGGCCAGGCGATCCCGGTCATGAAACCAGGTCAGCAACAGCCAGCAGGCATAGACGACGATGGCTAGACCCACTGTGGGCCACTCCACTCCCCGCCGCCGCCTTCCCCGCTCCAAAACCGTGCGCCTCCGCCGCGTCGCAACGAGGTAAGACTAACAAAGGGCAATCGCTTCGGGAACGTGCGTGATGTCGCACTTTGGTCTATTTTGGTTACCAAAATCACAGGTGTAGTGGACAATCATGGCCATACGACCGTCGGCAGCAGGTTTTCGCGAACGGCTTTTGTCGGTCATGACGCAGCGCGGCTGGAGCCAGGCCGCGTTTGCCCGCACGGCCGGGCTGGACCGGTCCACCCTGGCCCAGTTGCTGAGCCCGGACGCGACGCGTCTGCCGCGGGCCGAAACGCTGGTGGCGATTGCGGTTTCGTGCGGGGTCTCCGTGGACTGGCTGCTGGGCCTGTCACAGCGGGTCGAGCGCGGGCCGGAAAGCATGGGCGAGGTGCTGCGCATCGAGCCGCATGAGGATGTGCCGATCGACGACCGCATGTTCCAGTGGATGACCGAGGCGGCGGGTGCCAAAATCCGCACGGTGCCGGTGAGCTTCCCTGACCTGCTGAAAACCCCCGCGGTGCTGGCGCACGAATACCATCACGCCGCCGGCGACGCCGCGCCGCGTACCTGGGGCAGCGTCGAAAGCCGGCTCACCTACTTGCAGCAGCCGGAAACCGAAATGGAGGCGTGCGGCACGGTGCAGGCGCTGGAAGAGCTGTCGCAGGGCCGCGGCATCTGGACCGGGCTTTCCGCGCGGGACAGGGTGGAGCAGATCGAGCGCATGGCCGGGCTGTGCCGCGAGCTGTATCCCGGGTTTCGGCTGTTCCTGTTCGACCGGCGGCGCAGCTATTCGGTGCCGTTCACGGTGTTCGGCTCGGCGCGGGCGGCGCTGTTCGTGGGCGGGATCTATTTCGTGTTCACCTGGACCGAGCATATCCGCGCGCTGATGCGCCGGTTCGACGTGCTGGTGCGCGAGGCGGTGGTGCAGCCGCCGGACATTTCTGGCTTTCTGTTGGACCTGGAGCTGGAGCGCGACCGGTGACGCGGGTGGCGAGTTTGGGGATGTACGATTTTCCCTGGCTGCGCGAGGCCACCGATGCGTTCTGGGGCTTGATGCGCGATGGGTTGCGTGAGGCCGGGGTGGACGGCGTGCCGGACGAGCTGGAGCGAGAGCGGCCGTTGCGGGAAATTTGGCGCGATCCGAACCTGCTGCTTGCGCAGACCTGCGGCTATCCGCTGGTTACCGAATTGGCCGGCCGGGTCCGGCTGGTGGCAACGCCGATATATGACCTGCCCGGCTGCGACGGCGTGCTGCACAGAAGTTTTGTAGTGGTGCGAGCGGACGATCCGGCGCGGGAACTGGCCGATCTGCGCGGCCGGCGCTGCGCGGTCAACGGGTTCGACAGCAATACGGGAATGAACTTGTTGCGGGCGGCGATCGCTCCGCTGGCGCAAGACGGGGCGGTTTTTCGGGAGCGGTGATCGAGACGGGCGCGCACCTGGAAAGCCTGCGTGCGGTGCGCGAAGGCGAGGCCGATGTGGCGGCGATCGACTGCGTGACTCATGGCCTCGCGGCGCGGCATCGGCCGGAACTGGTCGGAGGGAACTCGAGTGCTGGCCGAGACACCGGCAACGCCGGCACTACCGTTCGTCACCCGTGGATCGGCCGAAACGGCAGAACTGAACCGGTTGCACGCCGCTCTTGCCGACGCGACGACGAACCCCTTGCGGCGAGTTTGGCGATAGCGGGCGTGCGCGCTGCGGACCTGGCCGGCTTATGCGCCCGTTCTTGCTTTCGAACAGGCGGCAGTCCAGGCCGGCTATGCTCGGCTGGCTTGAGGACTGCCGACCTGGAATGACAAGCGATCAGGGCGGGCCCCGTGCCCCGTGATCAGATTAGGCGGCGGGCGGCCTTCAACCGGCCATTCTCCGATAAGACAAAAGTCCAGAATCTCCAGTCCTTGGTTCCGGAGAGCGCTATGCTAACGGGAATCCCAGGTGGGCCGGGAGCACCGCCGGCGACCGCTCCGCTTGGCAGCCGGAGGCAGGGCTCGTAAACGCTCGCTCGCCCCGAGCAGCGAAAAGTGTCCCGATGAAAATTCTGGTCCCGGTCAAGCGGGTGGTCGACTTCAACGTCAAAGTGCGAGTGCGCGCCGACGGCTCCGGGGTGGAGACCGCCGGCGTGAAAATGTCCATGAACCCTTTTGACGAAATCGCCGTCGAAGAAGCCCTGCGCCTGCGCGAAAAGGGCATCGCCACGGAAATCGTCGCGGTCTCGCTGGGCCTGCCCGCGTGTGCGGAAACCATCCGAACGGCGCTCGCCATGGGGGCCGACCGCGGCATACTGGTCGAGACCGACGCCAAGCTGGAGCCGCTCGCGGTGGCCAAGCTGCTGCGCGCCATCGTCCAGCGCGAGAATCCCCTGCTGGTGATCCTGGGCAAGCAGGCGATCGACGACGACATGAACGCCACCGGCCAGATGCTGGCGGCCCTGCTCGGCTGGCCGCAAGGGACCTTTGCCAGCAAGGTCGCTCCCGAGGGCGACACTCTTTTCGTGACCCGCGAGGTGGACGGCGGCCTGGAGACGGTGGCGCTCACGCTGCCCGCTGTCGTCACCACCGATCTGAGGCTCAACGAGCCGCGCTACGCCTCGCTGCCCAACATCATGAAGGCGCGCAAGAAGCCCATCGAAACACTGAAACCGGCCGATCTGGGGGTCGACCCGGCACCGCGGCTCACGCTGGTAAAGGTGGCCGAGCCGGCCCGCCGAAAGGCCGGCGCAAAAGTCGCGTCGGTGGCCGAGCTGGTCGGAAAACTGCGAACCGAAGCCAAGGTGATCTGATGACCGCGCTGGTTCTCCTCGACCACGACGGCGCCGCCATCAAGCAGCCGGCCCGCTCGGCGCTCGCGGCGGCGCAAAAGCTCGGCGGCGAGGTACATGCGCTGGTGCCCGGCCACAATTGCCGCGCCGCAGCTGAGGCGGCCGCAAAACTTCCGGGCGTCACCAAAGTCTTCCTGGCCGACGCGCCGCAATACGAACACGCGCTGGCCGAGCCGCTGGCAGCGCTGCTGGTGGCACTCGCCCCCGGCTATACGCACCTGTTCTCGGCGGCAACAGCGACCGGCAAGAACGTGATGCCCCGCGTCGCGGCCCTGCTCGATTCCCAGCCGATCAGCGACATCTCCGACGTTATCGACGCCGACACTTTCGTCCGCCCGATCTATGCCGGCAATGCGCTGGCGACGGTGCGCAGCAGCGACCCGAAAAAGGTGGTCACCGTGCGCGCCGCGAGCTTCGACCCGATCGGCGAGGAGGGCGGTTCGGCGCCGATCGAGGATGCGCCCTCGGTGCCGGAACCGGGCATCAGCCGCTTTGTTTCCGCCGAACTGCAGAAGAGCGAGCGCCCCGAGCTAAGCGCTGCCCGCGTCGTAGTGTCCGGCGGGCGCGGCATGCAGGCGGGGGAGAATTTCCGGCTGCTCGACCCGATCGCCGACAAGCTGGGTGCCGCCATCGGCGCCTCGCGGGCGGCGGTGGATGCGGGCTTCGTCTCCAACGATCATCAGGTGGGCCAGACCGGCAAGATCGTGGCCCCCGATCTGTACATGGCCATCGGCATTTCCGGCGCCATCCAGCATCTGGCCGGCATGAAGGACAGCAAAGTCATCGTCGCCATCAACAAGGACGAGGAGGCGCCGATCTTCCAGGTGGCCGATTACGGGCTGGTGGCCGACCTGTTCGTGGCGCTGCCTGAATTGGCGGCCGAGCTGGAGCGCGCGTGAGCGAGCCGGCGGAAATTCCCGCCATCGAGCGGGTGGGCATCGTGGGCGCGGGTCAGATGGGCAACGGCATCGCCCATGTATGCGCCGTGGCCGGGCTGCCCGTGGTGCTGGCCGACGCCAAGCCGCGCGCCCTGGAGCAGGCGCTGACGGTGATCGCCCGCAACATGGATCGGCAGGTGTCCAAGGGCACGCTGTCGGTCGAGCAGAAAGGCCCGGCTCTGGCCCGCGTCCGCACCACCGCAAACCTGGCCGAGCTGGGCGACTGCGACCTGGTGGTGGAAGCAGTGACGGAAAAGGAGGAGGTCAAACGCACCGTTTACGCCGCGATCGAGCCGCACCTGAAACCGTCGGCCATGCTGGCCTCGAACACATCGTCGATCTCCATTACGCGCCTGGCGGCCAGCACCGGACGGCCGGAACGGTTCATCGGCATGCATTTCATGAACCCGGTACCGGTGATGAAGCTGGTGGAGCTGATCCGGGGCATCGCCACCAGCGAGGCGACGTATCAAGCGACGCGCGCGCTGGCCGAGCGGCTGGGCAAGACGACCGTCGGTGTCCGAGGACTTTCCCGCCTTCATCGTCAACCGCATTCTGGTGCCGATGATTAACGAGGCGGTCTACGCGCTGTACGAGGGCGTGGGCTCAGTGGCGGCGATCGACAACGCCATGCGGCTGGGCGCGAACCACCCGATGGGTCCGCTGGAACTGGGAGATTTCATCGGGCTGGATACCTGTCTGTCGATCATGCAGGTGCTGCACGAGGGTCTGGCCGACAGCAAGTACCGGCCCTGCCCGCTGCTGGTAAAATACGTCGAGGCCGGCTGGCTTGGACGGAAGGCGGGGCGCGGGTTTTACGATTACGCACATACGCCCCCGCGGCCGACGCGCTAGCCGCTCCCGGCCGCCCGAGGGCGCAGGGTCAGGCGTGAAATCACCACAGAACGGTCCGTATCAGCAAGTACAGGCTGGCCACACCGATCACCGCCAACGTCAAGAACGCGCCCGCGGCGCGGAACGGGTTGGGAGATTTCCGGCCGATGCCGACTGGGTGCAGCAGGCGGGCGACGACCAGCACCGCCGCCAGCACCGCAACCAGCCAGCGGGCGGCGCCGCCCTGTTCCAGCAGCCCCAGCAGGATCAGCGACAGCGGCACGTATTCGGCGAAGTTGGCCTGCCTGCGGCTCGCCACCAGCAGCGGAAAGGCGCTTTCCTGGCCCGGTGACACCAAGTTCGCGCTGCCGTCGCCCAAACTGGCCCGGGACCGCCCGCGCTGTGCTGACACCAGCACGCTGAGGGCCAGAAAAATCAGCGAGAGCAGAGCCGCGGCGACGGAGGTGATAGGCATCCCGGTCATGCTTCCGCTCCAATATCTCGCAATGCAACGAAGCCCTGTGCCCGGGCAGGGCCGCGGACGCAAGACAGACAGGCCCCCTATGCCGGCGCCGCCCGGGCTGAGGCGGTAGGCACCGTGTCGCGTGTGGGAGGATTGCGCGCGCGAGACCTGCCGCGTCTGGTTGACGTTGCGGCACTTCGGCAGGCGCTCACCGCTCCCGGGCCGGACGCGGTGTTCTGGCATGCGCCGCAGCTGCAGGTTGCGCATACGCCTCAGCGCCTGCGGCCCGGCGGCAACGTTTTTGGCCCCGGCCGTTCGCCGATCATGACCGAGTCGCCGGTCAGTGCGAGCCATGCGCGTGAGGTGCTGACAGCGGTGCTGCACGATGCTGTTCTGGTAGCGGCATCCATGACCGTGCTGGACAACGCACATCGCCTGTTCCTGGACGGCATCGACAATCTTGGCGACGCGCGGAAACTGGCATCCTACGATTCGAGCTACGCTTTGGATGACGCGAGCGAGCTTCGCCTCTCGGACGATTTTCTCGACCGGCTGGCCGTGGCCGACTGCCTGGCAGTCCCCGTGTGCGGCATCGGGTTTCCGAACTACGGCCATTTTCTCTTCGACGGCTTGCCTGCCGCCTTGCTGCTGGTGCAGCTGTTTCCCGACCTGCCGATCCGCCTGGTAGGCCAAAGGCTCGCGCCCTGGCAGAGCGACATCTTGGCGGCCTCGGGTCTGCGGGAACGCTATCTCGAGGTCACCGGGCCAGCGCGCTTTCGCTGCGTGCTGGCCTCCACGCTCCTGGCGATACACGTCTCTTATCCCACCGCCTTCATTCGCCCGCTGTTCGATCTGCTGCGTTTCGGGGCCGGCGGCCCCGCTCCGGGGCGTTCGCGCAAAGTGTTCCTGTCGCGCGCGGGGTACGACGAGCGGCGCCGGCTGCGCAACCGCGGCGCGGTGGAAGCGGCCATGGCGTTGATGGGATTTGCGGTGATCCGGCCGGACGTGCTGAGTTTCGCCGAACAGATCACGGCCATGGGCGGCGCCACCTTCGTCGTGGGCGAGACCGGTGCCGCGATGGCCAATATCGGTTTCTGCCAGCCAGGCACAAAAGTGCTGGAAATCCAGCCGGAGCGGTTCGTAGAGGGATGGGTTCGCGGCATGTGTTTTCAGCTCGCGCATCGCTGGCACCTGTATCTCGCCGAGGTCCGCTCGCCGCCCGTCACCGGCGCGGACGGCACCCCACTCGATCCGGCACAACATTTTGAATACGACATAGATCCGCTCGACCTGATGCAGGCGGTCGCCGTCGTAGACTTGGCCTGACGCTCGGCTGCGAGCCCTGCCATGTCGCTGCCGATCTATGACCTGCACGACCCGACGCCGCCGAAAACGGGGTTTCATGGCCTCGATTTCCTGCCGATCGATGATCCCGCCCTGCTGCTGCAGGAAGGCCCGCCGCGAAGCTGGCGGTTGCTCGAACCGGCGCGCTCCCCGCCCGCCGGGCCGCTTTGGCTCGGCGGGTCGTATCCGCAGATCGCCGCCGAGCATCAGAGCCGAGCGGTCGTCCCGGGCGGCACCATCTACGCGATACCCGGTCACAGACTGGGTGGCGCGGGGCTGCTGATCCGCGACGGCAGCGTGTTCTGGCAGATGGACTGCCTGCCGGACTATTTTCGCGACGAATTGCGCCGCGGCCTGCCCCGCGCCTGGCGGCACGGGCTGTACCGGCCCGACGCGCAGATCGTCGCCTGCGACGCGCCGGTAGCCGTCGCCACCCATGGGAACTGCGTCTATGGGCATTTCCTGCTCGAAATGCTGCCGAAACTTTTTCTGCTGTCGGTGCTACGGCGCATGGGCGTGGCGTTCCGGCTGGCCGTGAGCCTGCGCCGGCCGCCATGGCTGGACGAGTTCGTGTCGTTTTATTTTCGCCCGGACGAACTGATCTGGTACGATTCCGACACTCAGCTGCTGGAGGCTCCGTCCTTCATCGTCCCGTCCAGGCTGGCGGACCTCGAAGACCATTTGCATCCGGCCTTCAACCTCGTGGCAGACGATCTGCTGGCGCGCGCCGCCGGCACCGCCGCCGGCACCGGCCCGCTGGTGTATTTCTCGCGCCAAAAACTGCCCCCCGAGCGGTCCCTGCTGGAGAACGCCGCCGAGGTGGAGCAGTCGCTGGTGGCCATGGGGTTCGACGTCGTGCATCCGGAGCTCCTGTCCGTTCGCGATCAGCTCGGCATCTACAAAAATCTCGTCTGCGCCGCGGGAGAGTACGGCTCGGCGCTGCACAACGCGCTGTTCATGCCGCGCGGCGCCGGCGTGATCTGCCTGAACCGGTTCAACGCGGTCCAGCACCGCATCGCCGCCCTGCGCGGGCAGCGACTGGGCGTCGTCGAGCCGACCGGCGGGTTCCGGCTGCGCATCAACGACAACCCGAGCCTGACGCGCCCGATACGGATCGACATCGACGTGCTGCAGCGATTCGTGGCGGCGTTCCCGCCCGCCGCCGGGGCCGGGCTGCGCAAGCCGGCGGCGCCCGCACCCACCCTGCCGCTCGGGGACTATCTGGTCCAGCACGCCGCGTCCGGCCGCTGCCAGCAGGTGATCGAGCTGTCGCCAAACGAGAAGATCGACCGTGTCGGGCTGCTCTGCGCCGAGCCGACCGACCCTTCGGTTTCGACCCTGGCGTACACATTCGCCGATACGTCGTTTCGCTCCTACGAGATACCGGCAGTGCTGGCGGCGTGCTTCGCCGGGGCCGCATTACTGGCGACCGACGGGCTGGTGGTGGCCGCCGGCACAATATTGCGCGACGGCACGCACAGCATCGAGCCGTGGCGCGCCGAGTCGATCGTCAAATCGGTCCAGGGCGACGTGGTTCGGCTCAAGCGCGGTCTGGTGGTCTCCGAGGTGGAACCGCGTCCCTGCTTCGCCGGCTACACGGGGACGTGGCGCAACCACGCCCACTGGTTGACCGAGTGCCTGCCACGCCTGTTGGCGTTTGGCCGACTGCGCGCGCAGGTTCCGGGCCTGCGCATATTGCTGCCGCAATTCCCGCCGCAATCACCGCAGCGCCGCAGCCTAGAACTGCTCGGCATCGACGAGGCGGACATCAGGTGGGTCGGTCCCGACGAGGGGCTGCCGTGCGAACTGCTCTGGTGCATGGGCGGCACAGACATCTGGCGCCCGCCGCGCTTGTCCCGGCTCGCGGCCTCAGCCCTTTCCGACCGCGTCGCGATGAACGACGCGGAGCGCGCCGGCACCCTGCCCACACGGCTGTATATCAGGCGGGGCACCGACACGCGGGTGATGACCGGCTACGACGCGCTGGCGCCGTTGCTGCACGCGGCGGGATTCGTTACGGTCGTTATGCAGTCGCTGCCGCTGGACGAACAGATCCGCGCCATGCGCAATGCGCGCTGGGTGGTGGGCGAGACCAGCGCCGGGCTCGCCAACATCCTGTTCTGTCTACCTGGCTGTCGCGTGCTGGAACTGTTCAACCCGGCTTTCGTGCAGCCGGCGCACTGGAGCCTGGCTTCATTGTGCAGGCTCGGCTACGGTTTTCTTGTAGGCGCTCATGTGCCCACACCCGGGATGGAGCGGCCGTCGCAGAACGCTGCATACAGCATCGCGCCGCATCAGTTGCTGGCGGGCCTGCGCGCGCTCGGCCTGTACAATCTCATCCCCCCAGGCGTGACCAACCCTCACCCCGACCCTCTCCCAAAGGCAGAGGGAGAGGGAAGAAGAACCTGCCCCCTTTCCCAGAGGGCAGGGGTGAGGGTGCTGGGGTACAGCACGGTTTCCCGGTGTTACACGCGCTCGTACACGCCGAACAGCACGCCATAGCCCAGCACGTGTCGCTGCATCTGCCGCAGCATCGCGATCCGGCCCGGAGGCCAGTCGAAGCTGGGGCTGCAGTCCAAGGCAAAAAGCTGGAACGCGTAGTGGTGCGGGCCATGGCCCGGTGGCGGGCTCGGCGGTATCCAGCCGGGACGCCCATAGCCGTTGCGGCCGGCGCGAATACCCTGCTCCGTCGGACCCTGCATGACGGCAGGGATCGCCCCCTCGTCCAGCCCGGTCAGCGTGGTGGGTATGTTGTAGACCAAGGCATGCACCAGCGGCACCGGAATAGGGATATCCGGGTCCTCGACCAGCAGTACCAGCGATCGCGTTCCCACCGGCACACGCTCCCATGCCAGCGGCGGCGACACGCCTTGGCCGTCGGCGGTGAACCGCGCGGGAATGTCGGTGCCGGCGCCGAACGCATTGCTGGTCACCCGGATGCAATCGGCGGCGCCGGCACCCCAGCTGCGTTGGGAGGCCAGCCCGGCAAACCCGGCGCGCAGGCCTCGCAGCGCTTGTCCGATCGGCCGCACCAAGCTGGTCGTGTCCATGGCTCACTTCTCCCGCGCCGCTGCGCCCCAGACGCGGCGGTGCCCGTTCCGGTTCCCGTCAGCCGACCCTCCTCAGGCGACCAAAGCGCGGATACGGGCCAGCGCCGCGTCGCTGCCCCAGTCGGCGGCGCCTTCCAGAAGCGCCACCTCGCGGCCCTGCCGGTCGACCAGGAATGTCGTCGGCACGCCGCGCACGCCCAGCGCCTGCTCGGAAGCCCCGTCCGGATCGGTCCAGACCGGCAGGCCGGTGATGCCACGGGCGGCAAAGAACTTTTGCACGGCCGCCGCACCGCCGCGATCGAGCGAGAGCGGCAGCACCACGATGCCCGCCTCCGCCGCGCGCGCCGACAGCGCGGCCAGGGAGGGCAGTTCGGCCACGCATGGCGCGCACCAGGTGGCCCAAAGGTTCAGCACCACCCCGCGGCCGGCAAACTCGGCCATGGTATGGGACGCCCCCTGCGCATCGAGAAACGTAAAGGCCGGCAGCTTGCGCACCGGGTCGGCCGTCACCAGGGCCGACATATCGTGCAGTCTTGCCGCCGGCTCCGGGCCGGACAGGGGTAACAACACGATGTCGGGCTGCGGTTTGCGCAGCAGGGTGGCCACCGCTAGGGTCGCCGCGGCGGCCGCCAGCCCGCCCGCGACCAACGCTCGGCGCGGTATTCTTTCCAGGCGCATCAGAGGCCCCGCTTGCCCGACATCCCGGCCGACCCCGCGCGCGAAGAGAAAAACCAGGCGTGGGGCGGGCGGTTTGGCGAGGGGCCGGCCGCCATCATGCGCGACATCAATGCCTCGATCGGGTTCGACCGGAAACTCTGGCGCCAGGACATCGCCGGCTCGCGCGCGCACGCCATGATGCTGGCGCATGTGGGGATTATCAGCCGCGACGACGAGGCGGCCATCGCGCGAGGACTGGACTCGATCGAGGCCGACATCGAGGCCGGGCGTTTTGGCTTCGACGCGGCGCTCGAAGACATCCACATGAATATCGAGGCGCGCCTGATCGAGCGCATCGGCGATCCGGGACGGCGCCTGCACACCGCGCGCAGCCGCAACGACCAGGTGGCGACCGACTTGCGGTTATGGGTGCGCGACGCGATCGACGGCATCGACAGCCAGATCGCCGACCTCATGCGCGCTCTGGCCACCAGGGCGGCGCAGCACGCGGCCGATCCGATGCCCGGCTTCACCCACCTGCAGACGGCGCAGCCGGTCACGCTCGGGCACCATTTGCTGGCCTATGTCGAAATGTTCTCGCGCGACCGCGAGCGGCTGCGGGATGCGCGGGCGCGCGTGAACGAATCGCCCCTGGGGGCCGCGGCGCTGGCCGGCACGTCGTTCCCGATCGACCGGAAAATGACCATGACCGCGCTCGGGTTCGACCATGTGATGAGCAACTCGATCGACGCCGTGTCGGCACGCGATTTCGCCATCGAATTTTTGGCCGCCGCCGCGATCTCCGCGGTGCATCTGTCGCGGCTGGCCGAGGAGATCGTCATCTGGTGCAGCGCCCCGTTCCGGTTCATCCGGCTGCCCGACGCGCTGACCACCGGCAGCTCGATCATGCCGCAGAAACGCAATCCGGACGCCGCCGAGCTGGTGCGCGCCAAGACCGGCCGCATCACCGGCGCGCTGGTCGCCTTGCTGACGGTCATGAAGGGCCTGCCGCTGGCCTACGCAAAAGACATGCAGGAGGACAAGCAGCCGGTATTCGAGGCGGCGGAAGCCTGGTCGCTGTCGCTGGCCGCGATGGCCGGCATGGTGCGCGAATTTGTGCCCGACACGGCGCGCCTGCGCGCCGCCGCCGGCGACGGGTTTGCCACCGCTACCGATCTGGCGGACTGGTTGGTGCGGGTGCTGGGCCTGCCGTTCCGCGCCGCCCACCACGTCACCGGCCGGCTGGTGGCAGTGGCCGAGGCGCGCGGCGTGGATCTGGCCGGGCTGACCCTGGCCGAGATGCAGGAAGTGGAGCCGCGCATCACCGACGCGGTGTTCGGCGTGCTGACGGTCGATGCCTCGGTGGCTTCGCGCACCAGTTTCGGCGGCACTGCGCCCGAAAATGTCACGGGCGCCGCGGCGGACTGGCTGGAGCGGCTGGTGCTGTGAGAGCGTGTTGGGTGTTGCTTCTGGTGCTGGCGATGTTGGCCGCGTGCGGCAAGCGCGGCGGCCCCTCGCCCCCGGGTCCGCCCGACCAGATCATCTATCCGCGCACCTACCCGGCGTATTGATGGCCGCACTCCTGTGTGACTGACCGCTAGTCGAGATAAAATCCCGCCCCGATCACACCTGGCACGCCGTCGAACTTAACCGCTTTTACGTAGCTCCATTTCGGCGAGGGCTTTGGCTTTCCAGGTCTCGCAATCAGGTAGTCGACCCAGCCCAACCCATTCACCCGCGCCATCTCTATAAGGGCCTGATGGAACGCCTTGCCGTTCGCGTCCTTTTCCCCGAGCGGGTTGGTCCCAACCCGGCTCGGAGCAGCAGGGTTCAGGAGGACATTCCCGTTCATGTCATAAGCGAACAGGTAAGTGTCGTCATACCACCACTCACTGTCGCGCTTTCCGAACTCGGCGAAGGCAGCCTCCTTTCCTTTACTCTCGACCAGAATGGCAGCGTTCGTCACCAAGGCTTCGATACGATTGATCTCTTGTGGAGTGGGCGCTCGCTGCTGCGCGCGGGCTGCCCCTGTCAGCAGAATGCCGACGATCACCGCACAAAACAGGGTGCGTCCGAGCATCAATGTTCTCCCCGTCTGGAGCAAACAGCCCAGTAAGGATCGGAGTCCGAAGCCGTCAATGGGCGATGCGGCTGGCGTGGTCTCGGAACGTGGCCATCTCCCCGGCTGCCCTCGAACCACCGAGGTCACGAGTGTAAATGCGAATTGTTCAGGGAGAGGCCGTTGCAAACGTGAAGACTTCCGGGCGTGTTACATAGCGTCCAGACGGCGACATCGCGTTCGCAATCCGCACTATGCCAAGTGACGGAAAGTACACCGCGGACGGACCGCATCGCGCTCGCCTCAAACACCAACAATGCACCGCGATCAGGGTCTGAAATCCGCCATGATCTTGTCCGACACGCGGGCGGCAAGTTCTCCCGACGGGTTTGTCATTGAGTTAAGCATCATGTCTACAAGCTGGCCGTGAGTAACGTCCGTGTCCTTGGCTGTTTCGACGACTTTTTCGGCAATCGGCGTCACCATGTTTTTGGCATCATTTTTTATTAATTCTTCGGCCTCAGTAACGATATACTTCTCGATCGCGTCCTCAGTGACCTTTCCACCAAGTTTCTTAGCGGCCGCTTCCAGACCCCACTTCTTGGCGATCGCTTCCGACAGCTTGGGCGCGAGGTTCTTGGCGAGCGGGCCGGCCAGCTTCTCGGCGGCTTTATTGACCTGGCCGCCTTCCCCGCCGACGAACAGGTCAAAAGCCATATCGATGCTGAATTCGGTCCAGTTCACCTTTTCGCCAAAGGCAAGCTTCGATCCGGTCACGCTGACATTTTTCGCCACGGAAAGGACTTTCCCGACGCCCGGCGCGACAACGTTTAGCCCCATGGTCGCTACGTCCCCGGCTTTCGAGGCAACTTCGAGGCCAGTAATCGCCCGACCGGCTCCTTTTGAGGTGTCGCCAGCATACTTCTGCCAAAGACCGTATGCCTTCTGGTTCAAGGCCCGCATGGTGGCGAGATGTTTGCGGGCAGCGTCAAGGTCGCGGGTTCCCACGGCAGCCAAGCCGCTCATGTGCTCCATCCCTATCTGACCTGCAATCTCGGCCAGTTCGTCGCCGGGATCGTCCGCGCCGCCCAATTTATCCGAAATCCAGGAAATGGATCGGTTAAGGCGACCGCCACCGGCGAGCTCTTCGTGCTGCGCCTGAACACTCGCGATATCTTCGGCTTCCGATTGCATCAGGTTCAGAATCTGCTTCGCCTGGGCCTGCACCTTGGCAGCGTCCGCATCAGCGGACGAGGCCGCACCGTTCGGGGAAGTCTGGGCCGGCGCTGCGGTCGCGGCAGGAAGCCCGGGCGGTGGGGCTGCCTGGGCCGGAGGCGCCGCTGGCTCCGGTTTGGCGCCTGCCATTTTTTGGGACTTGTATTGGTCGAGGCTGATCGCAATGATCTTCTTCTCTTTGATATCGAGAACGTGACCATGGGTGGCGCACAGGAGATGCTGCGGCGGGCCCTGGACCTTGCCCTTGACCGGCTTGCAATCAGGCAGCATGGCGTTGCCGGGCAGGGACTGGACGGTTGTCTTGACCGCGCCCGCTACGGCGGCGACGTCAACACCCAGGTGTTCCGAAATCCAGGAAATCTGTTGTTTGGTCGGCATGTTTTTCCGGCTCCTGTATTCAGCATAGTTAAGCGCAGGAACGGTACTCCGTCCAGGAAAAATCAAGCGAGGGAGAGCATGCGCGAGCTTCCTCGCCAGAGCAGACCGGAAGCATGGAGGTGAACTTGTCGAGATGACGGCCGCCGTAAATCAAGGTTTTCGCAACAACATAGCCGGACTAGGCGACTGGGCTCCGAAAGTTCTCATGCATAAGAGCGAAATGAGATGCAGAAAGAATGAGGGTAAACGCCAAAGTCATCAATCCCAGTGGCCACAAGAATTGAACCGATACTAACCGGAGGTCGGGCATGACATCCGGATCGTCTGACGTCTTCCATCAGACGTCAGAATTATTATTGCAGGCAAATCAAAACTGCCGGCAAACGCTCATACGGCAGCGCCCACCCTGACGACCTCTGACTGATAGGTAACCAGTGCGATTAGTGCTGAATAGACGACTGACAGCCGTCCCGCACTCGCCCGATGTCTAACGCCGCCCTCGACTACATCGCGGCCCATTCACCGCAAGGCGCGCGGCGCGTTCAGGCCCGCATTCAGGCGATCATCGAGCTTTTGTTGCTTTATCCCGGCATCGGCATACGCAGGGACGATGCGGCCGTCCGACGCATGACAGCATTTGCCCTACCCTGATTTTCCACCAGGTCACGGAAACCAAGATCATCATCCACGCCGTTCGCCATGGCGCTACTAATTGGTGGTCCGTTGCCGGGGATCGCTACGCTACCAGCGGCGCCCTCTCCACCGCCGCCCGTGCCCAGGCTAGCCCTGCGTCCTCATCGAACAGATCGGTCAGCTGCTTCATCATCGTGCCGCCCAACTCTTCCGCGTCCACGATGGTCACGGCGCGACGGTAATACCGGGTCACGTCATGGCCGATGCCGATCGCGATCAGCTCCGCCGCGTCGCGGCTCTCGATATCGGCGATCACCTGGCGCAGGTGCCGCTCAAGGTAATTGCCCGGGTTCACCGAAAGCGTGCTGTCGTCCACCGGCGCACCGTCGGAAATCACCATCAGGATGCGGCGCCGCTCCGGTCGGCCCAGCAGCCGGCGATACGCCCAGAGCAGCGCCTCTCCGTCGATGTTCTCTTTCAGCAATCCCTCGCGCAGCATCAGCCCCAGATTCTTTCTCGCCCTTCGCCAGGGTGCGTCGGCGGCCTTGTAGATGATGTGGCGCAGATCGTTGAGCCGCCCGGGATTGCGTGGCTTGCCTTCGGCGACCCAGCGCTCCCGTGACAATCCGCCCTTCCAGGCCCGGGTGGTGAAACCGAGCACCTCGACCTTGACCGCGCAGCGCTCCAGCGTTCGGGCCAGAATGTCGCCGCACATGGCGGCCACCGTGATCGGCCGGCCGCGCATGCTGCCGGAATTGTCGATCAGCAGCGTCACCACCGTGTCGCGGAAATCCGTTTCCCGCTCCCGCTTGTAGGTGAGGGCGAGCATGGGGTTGGCCACGATGCGGGCCAGCCGGCTCGCGTCCAGCATTCCCTCGTCCAGGTCGAAATCCCAGGCGCGCGTCTGCTGGGCCATCAGGCGGCGCTGCAGCCGGTTGGCCAGCCGCGAGACGACGCCTTGCAGGTGCTGCAACTGCTGATCCAGTTGCTGGCGCAGCCGCGACAGTTCGTCCGCGTCGCATAAATCCTCTGCCG
This sequence comes from uncultured Pseudomonadota bacterium, assembly GCA_963822705.1. Lineage (GTDB taxonomy): Bacteria > Pseudomonadota > Alphaproteobacteria > Acetobacterales > Acetobacteraceae > CAVRQM01. The sequence goes on along the minus strand of CAWGIX010000001.1, from coordinate 112,876 downwards.
CGATCTCCTCGTCGAACTGCCGTGCAAACGCCCGGTACGGCGGCTCGTGGTCTTCCGGGGGCCGTTCGCGGCGTTGCTGAGGACCGCCCGGGCGGTCCTCGCCCTCGGCGGAGGCAGCATCCTCGGTCCGGTCCTGGTCAGGCTCGTCGGCCGCCTCGCCCTGCATCTGGTCGGGCTGGGCGCCGAGCGTGGTCTCCATGTCGCTGTCGCTCTGGCCTTCGCCCTCGGGCTGCTGCTGTTCGCCCGCCTGGTCGCCCGTCTCCTGCTCCTGCTCGCTGGCATCCGGCTCGGCGTCGGCCTCCGCCTCGGCCATATCCAGGGCGGCCAGCAGTTTGCGCGCGGTCCGGGAGAACGCGGCCTGGTCGCCCTGCACCGCCTGCATCTCCGCCAGCGCCGCATCGGCCCGCTCGCCCAATGTTTCGCGCCACAGCTCCAGCACGCGCGACACGGCCTGCGGGCTTGCCTGCCCGCTCATGTGTTCCCGCGCGAGCAGGCTCAGCGCTGCGGCGATGGGCAGCTGGTCGCGGCGGGTCATGCGGTCGAAGCCTTCCGCCTCGCACTCTTCGGCCAGCCGGGCCCGCAGATTGGCGGCGACGCCGGCCATGTGCCGGCCGCCCAGGATTTCGACCCGGGCCTGCTCCAGCGCGTCGTAAGCCTCGCGCGCGTCGCGCGGCGCCGGCATGCGTGCGGCATGCACATCGGCGTCGTGGTGGCGCAGGCGAAGCGCCACGCTGTCGGCCGCCCCGCGCAGCCGTGCCATTTCCGCCGCCGGCAGTGCCCGCGTGGGCAGCGGCAGGCGCGCGCGCTTGCCCTCCACGCCGGAGGGGCCGGGCTGAAACGCCACCGTCACGTCCGGCTGGCCCGCCACGGCCCGCAGCGCGCCGGCGGTTGCCCGCTTGAAATCCTCGGTGCGGGCTGCGTCCTTGGCGCCGCTGCCGCTCATCGCCCGACCTTAGCTTCCGACCTTACCGCGCCAGACGGTTGGTGAACCCGCCGGTGGCCACCTCGGCGTCAAAACAGCGCTGATAGTATTCCGCCACGGTACTGCGTTCCGCCTCGTCGCATTTGTTCAGGAAGGTCACCCGGAACGCAAACCCGACATCGCCGAAAATGCGGGCGTTCTCGGCCCAGGTGATGACGGTGCGCGGGCTCATGACGGTGGAAATGTCGCCGTTGATGAAGCCGGCCCGGGTCAGGTCGGCCAGCGCCACCATGCTCTCGATGCGGCGCCGCTCGGTCTTGTCCGCGGGGTCGATGCCCATCTTGGCCATGATGATCTCGACCTCCTGGCCGTGCGCCAGATAGTTCAGCGTCGCCACGATGTTCCAGCGGTCCATCTGGCCCTGGTTGATCTGCTGGGTGCCGTGATAGAGGCCGGTGGTATCGCCCAGACCGACCGTGTTGGCGGTCGCAAAAAGGCGGAAACCGGGATGCGGGCGTATCACCCGGTTCTGGTCCAGCAAGGTAAGCCGCCCTTCCACCTCCAGCACCCGCTGGATCACGAACATCACGTCCGGCCGGCCGGCATCGTATTCGTCGAACACCAGGGCGCAGGCGTGCTGCAACGCCCAGGGCAGGATGCCCTCGCGGAATTCCGTGACCTGCTTGCCGTCCTTCAGCACGATCGCGTCTTTGCCGATCAGGTCGATGCGGCTGATATGGCTGTCCAGATTGATGCGGATGCACGGCCAGTTCAGCCGCGCCGCGACTTGCTCGATATGCGTGCTTTTGCCGGTGCCGTGGTAGCCCTGGATCATCACCCGCCGGTTGAAGGCGAATCCGGCCAGGATCGCCATGGTGGTCTCGCGGTCGAACCGGTAGGCGGGATCGAAGTCGGGCACGTGTTCGGCGCGATACGAATACGCCGGCACCTGCAGGTCGCTGTCGACCCCGAACGTGCTGCGGGCATCTACCGTGGTATCCGGCAGATCGGTGTTCGGCACCGGCGTCGCCTGGAACGACGGTCGGGGTTCGGGAATGGCAGCCAGCTTGTTCATAGCCCAGGAATCCTGTGTGGGGCGGGAGACTAGCCCGGCGTAGAACGCCTCGGAAGGCATTCCGGTCGATGCGATCTTCGGGCTCGGTCCGGCTGACCTGCGGGTGGCTTCAGCCGGCTTGGGCCTCGGCCTGTTGTCCCGGCGCCAAGCGGCCGCGCAGGGCCATATAGGCCACGTTGATGGTCTTCAACCGCTCCTCGGCCGCGCGATCGCCGCCATTGGCGTCCGGATGGTGCTGCTTGGCCAACGCCTTGTAGCGCTGCTTCACTTCCTTGAGGCTGACCGGCCAGCGCAGCCCGAGCGCGGCCAGGGGCTCACGCAAGTCCCGCGGTGTTTCGCCGGCAGTTGCACGGCTCCGGGCGGACGCGCCGTAGCGGCCGCCCAGTGCGTCCAGCTCCTCGCGCAGCGCATCCTGATCGAACCGGCCGCCCAGTTGTCCCAGTGGCCAGGTCGGCCGCCGTCCCACCGCGTCGGCGCGCACCTGCGCCTCGATCTCGCCGGGCGACATGCCGCGATAGAAATCCCAGGTAGCGTTGTAGCTGCGCACATGCTCCAGGCAGAACCACCAGTAGTCGTGCAGGCTCGCCCGGGATTTCGGGGCGCGATATTCCCCGGCGGAGACGCAGTCGGGCATGTCGCAGGCGTGGCCCGGCGCGGCCGGATCCGGGGCATAGGCTTTGGGCTGGCGGCCACGTCGGCTCATGCTCTCTAAATGCGGGCTGCTGACGGGTTTTGCAAAGGGTGACATCCCTGTGCTAGACTGGATATAATGCCGGCATGACGGCTCTCCCGGCAGCAGCGGATCGTGCAGGCGCTGGAGGCGGCGCTGTCCCCCTTGCTGCTGCAGGTGGAGGACCAGAGCCACCTGCATGCCGGCCACGCCGGGGCCCGCCCCGGCGGCGAGACTCATTACGCGGTGCTCGCCGTCTCGGAGAAATTTCGCGGCCGATCACGGGTGGAGCGCTCGCGGCTGGTGCACGATCACTTGGCTGCCGAATTCGCCGACGGCCTGCACGCCCTTGCCCTCACCCTGCGGACGCCGGAAGAGCGGATCGCAACCGGAATTTAACCTGAATCGAGCATACCGGGGTGACCGCACTTCGGAGGCACCTGTGGCAAGCCGCTTGATCAACCGCAACGTGACCGCGATGGAAGGCCGCACCAGCATGCGGCTGGAGCCGGAGCTGTGGAGCGCGCTCGAAGAAATCTGCACGCGCGAAAGGAAAAACCTGGCCACGCTGGTGCAGAGCGTCGAGCGCTCCCGCAATGGCGGCGGGCGCACCAGTGCGGTGCGCGTCCACATCGTCGACTATTTCCGATCCGCCGCCACCGAGGCCGGCCATCGCGCCGCCGGGCACGGCACGCTGCTGGACTGATTTTTGCCGCACCCGCACCCGCGCTCGCGGCACGGCGGGGCAGGGCGCATAGTCTGCGGATCACCGCCCGGGAGGCGAGCGTGTCCGCGGATCGCAGTCACCGTGACCGAATCGGCAACCATCGTCTGCAGCCCGAAACGCTGATGCTGGGCTACGGATACGATCCGGCCCTGTCGGAGGGCTCGGTCAAGCCGCCGGTATTTCTCACCTCCACCTTCGTGTTCGGCTCGGCCGAGGAGGGGCGGGATTTTTTCGACTACGTGGCCGGCCGCCGGCAGCCGCCCGAGCACCGCGCCGCCGGCCTCGTCTATTCACGCTTCAACCACCCCAACAGCGAAATCTTGGAGGATCGCCTCGCCATCTACGAAGGCGGCGAAACGGCTTTGGCGTTTTCCTCCGGCATGTCGGCGATCGCCACCACGATTTTGGCGTACGCCCGGCCCGGAGACGTGGTGCTGCACAGCCAGCCGCTCTACGGCGGCACGGAAACGCTGCTGGCCCGCACCTTCGGCAATTACGGCATCGCCGCGGAAGGATTTGCCGACGGGCTCGACCCGGCGGCGATCGACGCGGCGGCCGAGCGGGCGATGCAGCGCGGCCGGGTCAGCCTGATCGTGATCGAAACGCCATCGAACCCGCTCGACACGCTGGTCGACTTCTCCCTGGTCGGGGCCGCCGCGGACCGCATCGCCGGCGTGCAGGGCGAGCGGCCGTTGCTGGTGTGCGACAACACTTTGCTGGGACCGCTGTTCCAGAAGCCGCTGGCGCACGGGATCGACGTGTCGGTGTATTCGCTGACCAAATACGTAGGCGGCCACAGCGACCTGATCGCGGGTGCGGCGATCGGCAGCCTTGAGCGCCTGCGGCCGATACGCCAATTGCGCAGCGCCATTGGCACGCAGCTGGATCCGCACACCTGCTGGATGCTGGGGCGCTCGCTGGAAACAGTGTCTCTGCGCATGACGCGCGCGGCGGACAATGCGCGGGAGGTGGCACGATTTCTCGCCGATCACCCAAGCGTCACGGCGGTGCATTCGCTCGATGCATTGGCACCGGATAGCGCGATCGCAAAAGTGTTTCGTACCCAGTGCAGCGGCGGCGGCTCGACCTTCAGCGTGGAAATCGCCGGCGGGCAGGAGGAGGCGTTTCGGGTCCTGAACGCCTTGCAGGTGTTCAAGCTGGCGGTGAGCCTCGGCGGCACCGAATCGCTGGCCAGTCACCCGGCATCCACCACGCACTCGGGGGTGCCGCGAGAGGTGCGGGCGCGCAGCGGAGTGAGCGACGGTCTGATCCGGCTGAGCATCGGCATCGAGCATCCGGACGATCTGATCGCCGATCTGGCGCAAGCGCTGGCGGTGCTTGCACTCTAGCACAGTCTTGGTCTGCCGCTAACCGGTAAGCAGGGACGCCGCTTCCTCCGGGCACTACTCGGTCGCCTCTTCAGATACTCGGGCTCGCCTTCGGTCACCCAACCGGCCCGCCGGTTTATTGCAGTTCCGTCAAGTCGCGCGCTGTCACGCTGCCGGAATGCAAGGCGGTCGCCACCAGCGCGCCGGCGGCACCCGCCGTCGCCAAAATCCTCAGATCGGAGATGTCTCGAACGCCGCCCGCTGCATAGATTTGGCGGTCGGGAGCAAGCCCTCGAATTCTTCGCCAGGCGCGAAAAATCCGGGCCGGTGCGCGACCCGACCCGACCCAACGTCATCGCAATAACCCGTGCCGGCCAAATTTCCGGCTGCTCCAATAGTCCCGGCGGCCCCAAAAAAGTCTCGCCGCGAAAATCCAGCGACAGAATCGCGCGCGGCTCGTCCCGCAGCACCTCCACCGCCGCCACATCCGCCTGGGACTCGCCGCCCAGCACCAGGCAGCCGACACCGCGACTGAGCCAGGCCCGTGCCGCATCGGCTCCGGCCACTCCCGCATCGACCCAGAATTCCACCTCCGGCCACGTCGCGGCCAGCGCCGACAAAGTCGCCGCGTGGTCGCCGATCCCCTCGATCGCGTCCAGGTCGGCCACATACATCCGGCGGAAACGGAACAACCCGAGCAGGCCGGCCACGACCTCCATCGGACCGCTGCCGGCACTCAGAGGAGTTTGGATCGGGCGATAGCGGGCGCGATCGCCGCCGCTCGGCGTGCACCACGACGCCGCCCTTCAAGTCGATGACGGGAACCACCTCCATGCGCCAAAATGGTCGCGCGACCGCCGCCGCACTGGCAAGCGCGGTCGGCGAGGCTTTTTGGACATGCGCGTGATCGGCTGGGACATAGGCGGCGCGCACGTCAAAGCAGCGCTGGCCGAGGATGGACGCATCCTGGCCGTCGTGCAGCGCGCCTGCCCGCTCTGGCTCGGGATCGAGCACCTGCACGCGGCGCTGGAATCGGTGCGCGCCGATCTTGGGCAGGCGGACTGCCACGCCGCCACCATGACCGGCGAACTGGCCGACATTTTTGCGGACCGCGCCACCGGCGTCGCCCGCATTGCCGAAATCCTGGCCGCCGCCTGCGAGCCGAGCCCGCTGCGCCTCTACACGCCCCAAGGTTTTGTCGCCTGGGGCGAGGCGGCAAAGCAGGCCCGAAACGTCGCCTCGGCCAACTGGCACGCGACCGCCGCCTTGGTGGGCCGCTTCATTCCGGATGCCCTGCTGGTCGACATGGGCTCGACCACCACCGACCTCGTTCCCATCGCCAACGGGGTTCCGCGAGCGTCCGGCATGACCGACGCGGCGCGGATGCAGTGCGGGGAACTGGTGTATACCGGCCTGACCCGCACCAGCCTTATGGGCGTGGCCGCGCACGCCCCGTTCGCCGGCGGCTGGACGCCGCTGGCCTGCGAACATTTTGCGACCATGGCCGACGTTTTTCGTGTTTTGGGAGAACTCCCGGACGCATCGGACCTTCACCCGACTGCCGACGGACGGGAAAAAACCATTTTGGCCTCCTGCGCCCGTCTCGCGCGGATGGTTGGCCGGGATGCCGCCGACGCGCCGGAGGCGGCGTGGCGCGACTTGGCCCGCTGGTTTGCCGAGGCGCAGCTGCGGGCGATTGCCGATGCCGCGATGCTGGTGCAGTCGCGTGCCGCCTTGCCGCCGCGACGCGCCCGTTGTTGCCGCAGGGGCGGGTCAGGCTATCGCGGCGCGCCTGGCCAGCCGTCTGGGGAAACCGAGCGTCGCATTCTCCGACTTGCCTCTGCCGGCCACGTCCTCGCGCGAGTTGCTCGCCACCTGCGCGCCCGCCGTGGCGATGGCACTGCTGGCCGGCGGCTACTGACAGTCCGTCAGGTCGGAGTCATGCACCTCAAAAGTGCCTTCCTTGGTCAGGTCGACATTGTGCTTGATGCAGGTGTGGCCCTTTGTGTCGACCAGTTTCACGTCATAGGTGCCGGGTTTCAGGCCGGTCAGCGACAGGCGCTCGGTGACGTCCAGAACCTTGTCGTTGTCGTTCAGCGCCTGGTTCTTGCCCCACTGCGTGGTGCCGGCCGGGGCCAGATAGACGCCCGAAAAGTCGCTCGCGGTGGTCATGTTGTAGGCAAAGAACTTTTTTGCCGCCTCGGCCGTGCCGAAGCTTGCCAGCGCAAGAGCCGCGCCCGTCAACACCGCCATCCTGATCGTCACAGAACATTCTCCCCTTAACCCGGCGGTTCGGACACTAGCTCGGCTGCCAGGAAGGGGAAACGGCCCAGCAGCAATCGCTGCACCGCGTCCTGCTGTCCCGCCCCTACCGTCAGGTCCGCCGCCAAGGATGCCGGCTGTCCTGCCAGCACCAGCACGCGGTCGGCCACGCCCAGCGCCTGTTGCACGGAATGCGTGGCCAGCAACACGCCGGCGCCCCGGCTGCGCGCGCGACGCGCCACCACGCCTGACAGACGCGCGCCGAGCGCCGGGTCCAGCGACGCGAACGGCTCGTCGAGCACCAGCCAGTCCGGCTCGACCGCGAACGCCCGCGCCAGCGACACGCGGCGCGCCATGCCCAACGAGAGCGCGCGCGGTCGCAGGCTCGCGGTTTCGACGGGCAAGGCGAACTCCGCCAGCGCTTGCGCGATCATCGCGTCGGTCAGCAGCGGCGCCACCAGCCGCAGATTGCCGCCGACCGTCAGCCACGGCGCCAGGCGCGGCTCCTGGAATGCCACACCCACGCGTCCGGAGGGACGCATCACGGTGCCATCGAACTCGCGATCCAGGCCCAGAACGACGCGCAGCACCGTGGTCTTGCCGATGCCCGACGGGCCGAACAGGGCCACGATCTCGCCGGGCTCCATGCGAAAAGCGATGTCGCGCAAGATCGTGGTCGCCGATCCGGACGCCCCATACCGCTTGGCAGTCAGCGCAACCTCAAGCGCTGCGCCAGGCATTGGCCCGCCGTTCCAGGGGCCGCAGCGCCACCGTCTCGACCAACAGCATGATCGCCGCGAACGTCAGGCCATAGGCCAGAATGCCGGCCACGTCGAAATTCTGGAAAAACAGGTTCAGCGCGTAGCCGACGCCGCTCGGCCGGCCCAGCAGCTCGACCACCAGCACGATCTTCCACGTGATCGAGAGGCCGCTGCGGCCGGCGGCGGCCAGATAGGGGGCGAGCTGGGCCAGTACGAGAAATTTTAGCCGGCGCAGTTTTGGCACCTCGAAAACGGCGGCCATTTCGTCCAGCCCATGGTCCAAGGCGCGGGCGCCTTCGCGAACGGTGACGATCACCGTCGGGATTTTGGCGATTGCCACGGCGACGACGGCGGCGACTTCGTTCAGCCCCAGCCAGATATAGGTCAGGATGACGACCACGAGCACGGGCAGGTTGAGCGCCACGATCAGCCAGGGATCGATCGCCGCATCCGCCCGGCGGGAGCGGCCGGCGGCGTAGCCAACCGCCACGCCCACCAGCATCGAAAGCACGAACGCAGCGGCGACTCGCGCCAGGGTGATGCCGATGTCGAGCGGCAGGGCGCCCTGCCGCGTGGCGCGAACTGCCGCCATCAGCACCAGCGCGGGCCCGGGCAGCAGACGCGGATCGCCCGCCAGGGCCGACGCCATCCACCACACCGCGATCAGGGCCAGCAACGACAGCGCGCGCCAGGCCGAGCCCGTGTCAGGCATTCGCTCGGGACCAGAACAAGCCCGGCGGAATGGCGGTGACGCCCGTCGCCGCATCGCCGCCGCTGCGCTGCAAGACTTCCAGCACGCGCGCCGCAACTTGTGCCTGGTCGCCCGGCGGCGGCACGGCCAGAACGGCGACGAAGCGGCGACGCAGGGCGGCAAACAATGCGTCGCCCTGGGGTCCGTCGGGCACCTGCATCAGCGGCCGCAGCCGCGCCCAGGTCTGCTCCGAACCCGGGGCGGCAGCGGTCAGTTTTTGCTCGGCGTCGGCGACGGCCGCCAGGAAACCGTCGACGGCGCCCCGGTGGCGCTCGGCCCAGTCGGTGTGGAACACGAACCCGAGCAGACCGAGCGGCGCCGGTAGGCCCAGCAGTTTGGCGCAGTCGTCGACCGAAACGATTTCCCGCGACCCCTCCGCCTCCAGACGCGCGGCAAAATTCCAGAACGTCAGCACCGCGTCGAGTTCGCCTTGCTGCAATTTGGCGCCCAGCAGCGGCGGCGCGCCGAACACCACGCGCGATGCGGCGCGCAGGTCCAGATTTTGCGTGCTCCGCGCGGCCGCCTGCACCAGCAGCCATGAGCGGTCGGCGGGACCGCCGGACACCCCGAGCCGGCGTCCGCGCAAATCCGCCAAACCCTCGATCGGCGAGCCGGCACGCACCATGATGCCTCCCGAGGCACTGGAGAGCGGGGCAAAGCTGAGCATGGTGCCGGCTTGCCGCTGCGCCGCGGCGAACAGCCAGTCCGCCACGACCATATCGGCACCGCCGGCCATGAGCGCGATCCGGCCGGCATCGCTGTTGGCCAGCACGGATGTTTGCAGCGCCAAACCGTGCGCCCGGTCCAGCCCGTCATGGCGGATCACGTCCACCAGCCACTGCACCGTGCCGAACTGCAGCAGACCGAGCCGAATGGTGGCATCGGGCGACGCGGCCTCGGCCTCACGCAGGGCTGCGGCAAAACCGCCCGCCAGAGCCGCGCGAAGGCACTGGCGCCGACCGATCCATTGTGTCCCGAGCATGGCGGTTTTCCTTGCTCCGCGGATCAGGACCGAACTGCTGGACGGACGCAAGGCTGCCCGATACCGGCTGCCCTGCCGCTTCGGCGATGTGTATTCTGGCGCGAGGACAGAGGGGGAGGCTCGTGCATGAAACTGCTGCTTTTTGCGTCGCTGCTGTTAGCGGCGGCGGCTTGCACCACCGGCTCCGGGGCCGCGGCTGCCAGCGTGCCGGAAAACGACTACCCGACGGCCGCGCGCGCGGACTACGTTTTCGCCTGCATGGCGGTCAACGGCGGTTCGCAGACGGCGCTGCAAAACTGTTCGTGCGCCATCGACGTGATCGCCTCCATCCTGCCTTACGCGACCTATGAGCGCGCGGAGACGGTCATGCGCATGCGCCAGCTGGGCGGCGGCTATCTGGCGGGCGAGTTCCGCGTGCAGAGTACCAACGAGACGCTGCAATCCCTGCGCGAGGCGCAAGCCGAGGCCGAGGTGCGGTGCTTCTGAGCGCCGTCAGATGGAGGGCTCGGCCGGCCACTCCGCGGTGAATTTTTCGCCTGTGCTGTCCACTGCTTCCGCGCGGAATTTGGCGGCGCCATTCGGGCGGTAGTCAAAGCGGAACTGCGGGTTCTCGGCGATGGAAATGCCGCCATTGACGGACAGCAGAAGCGCGTCGCCCTGCCAGATGCGCACCGTCTGCACGAACCGGGTCGGGATGTACAAGTGGCTGAGCTGGTCCATCTGCATGCCGGAAAAATTCGGGTGGCGGATCATCAACTGCACTTGCGGCAGCGGCGCCGCATCGGTCGGCGTGGCCTGTTTCGCAAATTGCCGGAAACGCATGGTGCCGACAGGAATGCCGCCGGCATCCCGGCTGGCCGATGGCGCCGAACAACCGCCCGACGCTTTGACGAACCGTCGCGTGACATACAGGCCGCCGTCGCTCAGCAGCGCCACCGCATGAATGTTCGTGTACGCATCGACCCGAACGTTGGTGGCGATGCGCGTCATGCCGCTGTCCGGTGCCGGCTCGAATTCGGCAGCCAGCGGCGACGGATTCTCGTCTATCACCAGCGTGAGCTTTTTCAGCCGGCGCTGGTCGGACTCGGGCAGCAGCAGCCGCAGCGTGATCGGGACCACGGCCGCGTCCTCCGCCCGGTACGGGGCCTCGACCGCGACCACGCCGCCGCCGTCCTGCAATTTCTCGTCACCGAAAATCTGGCTGGCCAACGCGGGCCACGGGTCGTCGGAAGGCGACTCCTCGGCGCGGCCTTGACCGGCTAGCCCAAAACCCGTGCCGGCCAGAGCCAGCGAGACCAAAGCGGACCGGCGCCCCACGACCATAGGCGGTCTCCCTTCTCAGCGGTGACGCAAGCCTGACCGAGCATCTGGACAGGGGCGCACCGCAACGCTAGATAGGGATGTGGATCAGGTGTGCGACTTGCACAAGCTGCGTCCCAAACCAGAGGAGACCATCATGGCCTGGAGCCGTCCGACCGTTCGCGAAGTGTGCCTCGCTCTTGAGATCAACGCTTACGCGGCCAGCGAAATCTGACGTTTACGCGACTTTCCGAAAGGGAAGACGCGTCCTGAGACGGGTCGCCTGAAGAGGACCCAGGAAGTTCCGCCGACCGGCTGCGCGCTCGATTGCTACGGCGTGGCAGCCGGTTGCGCACCTTGGACAGACAAATGCCCGATACGAACCCAGCGGTGGCTGTCGCGGCGACGGCCGGGCTTGCTGTCCCGTTGGGTCTCCTGGCCGAACTGACCCACCGCTGCCCGCTGGCGTGCCCCTATTGTTCGAACCCGCTGGACCTCGAAGGTCGGACGGGCGAGCTGACGACGTCCGAATGGGCCGACCTGTTCCAACAGGCGGGCCGGCTCGGCGTGCTGCAACTTCACCTGTCAGGCGGCGAGCCGGCGTCGCGGCGCGATCTCGAAGAAATCGTCGCCAGCGCCCACGGTGCCGGTCTTTACAGCAATCTCATCACCTCGGGCATCGGCCTGACTCCCGCACGGCTGGCTCGTCTGCGCGATGCCGGCCTCGACCATGTCCAAGTTTCCCTCCAGGACAGCGAGGCGGATAGCGCGGATCACATTGCCGGCTACCGCGGCGCCCATGCGCGCAAGCTCGAGCTGGCGCGGGCGGTGGGGGAGGCAGGGCTGGCTCTGACCATCAACGCCGTCGTGCATCGGGCGAACATCGACCGCGTGGACCAGCTCGTAGCCCTTGCCGCCTCTCTGGGCGCCGGTCGGGTCGAGGTCGCTCATGCCCAGTACTATGGCTGGGCGCTGCGCAACCGCGACGCCCTGATGCCCACCCGCGAGCAGGCCATGCGTGCCGTGGGGCTGCTCGAGGGCCTGCGGGCGCAATACGCGGGGCGGCTCGTGATCGACGCCGTGCTGCCCGACTACTACGCGCGGCGGCCAAAACCCTGCATGGGCGGCTGGGGACAGCGCTCGCTCAACGTGACGCCATCGGGCCGCGTGTTGCCCTGCCATGCTGCGGAGACCATTCCCGGCCTCGAATTCTGGTCGGTGCGCGACCACAGCCTGGCCGAAATTTGGGCGCGCTCGCCGGCTTTTCAGGCGTTCCGGGGAGAGGCGTGGATGCAGGAGCCGTGTCGCTCCTGCGCGCGGCGCCACATCGATTTCGGCGGTTGCCGGTGCCAGGCAATGGCCCTCGCCGGCGATGCGGCCGCCACCGATCCGGCCTGCGACCTTTCGCCGCTGCATGGCATGATGCAGGCCTTGGCCGAACAGGCCGGCAATTCCATCCCCCACTACGCGTACAGAGGTCGCCGGATTTCCGAGATGCGCGCTTAGTTTTTCGTCGATCCCGGCTAAATGTTCCTCATTTGCACCCAAACCACAGAGAGTTCCCAGAACGTCCTTTTCTTAACCGGAACTGATTGCTGCATTGCACAATGTGCCGGGCGACAGAGTCCCTGCACTACGACGATTTTGCGAAAAACTGGCGGTATTGCACATTGCGCAAACGCTGCTAGCTTAGAGTCAAGTCTCCGGCTTCAAGGGCACCTGCTGTAACGGGAGAGCAGGCGACCTTTCGCAGGCGTCAGCTTGTTGGCGTGGGTCTCTCGAAGAGGCCGGCGCATGCGAGTAACGCAGTGACACGCTGCCGGCGACGCGCTCCTGCGTAAAGTGGCTATCGCCGACCGGACGACGGCAGAAGTCCCGGCGCGGCACAACGAAGGGAGAGGAACAAACAATGCGTCATGTTGGAACCAGGATGGGGCTGACCGCAGGATTCCTGCTGTCCACGGCCTTGGTGTCGGGGTTGGCGGTCTCGCCGGCCAAGGCTCAGCAGCAGCAAGATCTGCAAAAGATGGCCAGCAATCCTGCCGACTGGGTGATGCCCACCGGCGATTATGCCAACCATCGCTACTCGGAGCTGAAGCAGATCACCGCCCAGAACGTGGGCAAGTTGCAGGTAGCGTGGACGTTCTCCACTGGCGTGCTGCGCGGCCACGAAGGCGCGCCGCTGGTGATCGGCGACATGATGTACCTGAACGCGCCGTTCCCCAATACGGTCTATGCTCTCGATCTGGCGCATGACGGGCGCATTGTTTGGAAATACGAGCCGGTGCAGGATCCGAACGTGATCCCGGTGATGTGCTGCGACACCGTGAACCGCGGCATCGCCTACGGCGACGGCAAGATCATCCTGCACCAGGCGGACACCACCCTGGTGGCGCTGGACGCCAAGACCGGCAAGCCGGTGTGGTCGGTCAAGACCGGCGACCCGACCAAGGGCGAGACCGGCACCGACGCACCGATGGTCATCAAGGACAAGGTTTATGTCGGCGTGTCCGGCGGCGAGTTCGGCGTGCAGGGCTGGCTCACGGCATACAGCCTATCTGACGGCAAACAGGTCTGGCGCGCCTATTCGGTCGGACCGGATTCGGAGACGCTGATCGACCCGGAGAAGACTACGGCCCTCGGCAAGCCGGTCGGCGCGGAGTTCCTCGACCAAGACCTGGCAGGGCGATCAGTGGAAGATCGGCGGCGGGACCACCTGGGGCTGGTATTCGTATGATCCGAAGCTGAACCTGATCTATTACGGCACCGGCAATCCCTCCACCTGGAACCCCGCGCAGCGCCCGGGCGACAACAAGTGGTCGATGACCATCTTTGCCCGCGACCCCGATACGGGCATGGCGAAATGGGTCTACCAGATGACCCCGCACGACGAATGGGATTTCGACGGCGTCAACGAGATGATTCTGGCGGACGGCGTCGACATCAACGGCCAGAAGCACGACATCCTTCAGCACTTCGACCGCAACGGCTTCGCCTACGCGCTCGATCGTGCCACCGGCGAGCTCCTGTCCGCCGCAAAAATACGACCCGGCGGTGAACTGGGCCACCAAGGTCGACATGGACAAGAACAGCCAAAACTACGGCCGTCCGGAGGTGGTGAAGCAGTACTCCACGCAGGCCAACGGTCCGGACGTCAACACCAAGGGTGTCTGCCCGGCGGCGTTGGGCAGCAAGGACGAGCAGCCGGCCGCCTATTCGCCGGAAACGCAGCTGTTCTACGTGCCGACCAACCACGTCTGCATGGACTACGAGCCGTTCCGGGTGTCGTACACGGCGGGCCAGCCTTATGTCGGTGCCACCCTGTCGATGTATCCGCCGCCCGGCCAGAACAACATGGGCAACTTCATCGCCTGGGACGCCAAGGGCCAGAAGATCGCCTGGTCCGATCCCGAGCAGTTCTCGGTGTGGTCCGGGGCGCTCGCGACCGCCGGCGGCGTGGTCTTCTACGGCACGCTGGAAGGCTATCTGAAAGCCGTTGATGCCACCACGGGCAAGGAACTGTACAGGTTCAAGACCCCGTCCGGCATCATCGGCAACGTGATGACCTATGAGCACGACGGCAAGCAGTATGTGGCGATACTGTCCGGCGTCGGCGGCTGGGCCGGCATCGGCCTCGCGGCCGGACTTACGGAGCCAACCGCCGGGCTGGGCGCGGTAGGTGGCTACGCGGCGCTCAACAACTACACGTCGCTGGGCGGCGTGCTGACGGTGTTCGCGCTGCCGCAGAGCTAGACGCGGCAACCAAGCTGGCCGGCGGCGTCCGAACGGGCGACGCCGGCCTTTTATTCCCCACGTTCATGGGATAGACGCCATGGCGCGTTGTTCGCGTCTCATCGCGACGATTGCCTGGACCGCAGTGCTCACCATCGGTGTCGCGCATGCCGATGGTTCGGGCGACCCGGCGGTCGCCAGTTCGCAAGACGGCAAGTACCTCGACACGAACGGCAACCCGACCTTCAACATCAAGGACGGCAAGGTCGATTATTACACATTCGCCGGTTACGTGCGCTACACCGCCAATTGCATGGCCTGCCACGGCCCCGATGGGCTCGGCTCGACCTACGCGCCATCGCTGGTGGCGGCGTTGGGCCATCTGAGTTACGGCGATGTTTTGGCGACCGTCGCGGGCGGCAAGCAGGCGGTGAACGCGTCACAGCAACTGGTGATGCCCTCGTTCGGCGAGAACAAGAACGTGATGTGCTACATCGACGCGATCTACGTCTATTTGCGCGCGCGCGCCGACGGCGCGCTGGGCCGCGGACGGCCCACCGAGCACGAGAATAAGCCGGCGGCGTACACCGAGGCTGAAAACCAGTGCATGGGCTGATGCGAACAGCACGGCTCGTCGCGGCGATAGCCGGCTTGGCAGCCGCCCTGGCGGTGTCGCCGCTGGCGCCGGCGCGGGCCCAGGCTCCGGGTCTGGGCGCGTCCGTCGAACTGGTCGACCCGCACGCGTTCCGAGTCTGTGCCGATCCGCGCAGCATGCCTTTCTCGAACGAGGCGCATGAGGGTTTCGAGGACAAGCTGGCGGAAATGTTCGCGGCCAAGCTGGATAAGCCGGTAAGCTACGTCTACTACCCGCGCGCGATCGGCTTCGTCCGCAACACGCTGAATGCCTTCAAGTGCGACGTGGTGATGGGCGACGCGGTCGGCGACGATCTGGTGCAGACGACCAACCCATATTACCACACCGCCTGGGTGTTGCTGTACCGGCCGGGGACCGGCCTCGATGGCGTGGATCACGTCGGCGATCCTCGCCTGCAAGGCAAGCATGTCGGCGTGATTGCCGGCACCGCGCCCGCCACGCTGCTGGTCAACAACAATCTGATCGGCTTGGCGAAGTCGTACCCGCTGGCCGTCGATACACGGTACGATGCGCCTTCCAAGCGCATGGTCGACGATCTGGTCGCCGGGACGATCGACGCAGCCCTGTTATGGGGACCGATCGGCGGCTATTACGCAAAGCATGCGACCTCTCCGCTGACCGTGGTCCCGCTGCTGAAGGAACATGGCCCGGTCCTGGATTTTCGGATCGCGATGGCCGTGCGGCACAGCGACCAGAACTGGAAGCGTACGCTCAACCGGCTGATTGCGGAGAACAGGGACGCGATCAACAAGGTGCTGACCGACTACGGGGTGCCGCTGCTGGACGAGCAGGGCAACCTGCTCGCGCCGTGACCCTGCGCCGGCTTGCCGGCGCATTGCTCTGCCTGACGCTCGCTGCGGCAGCACCGCCGGAGCCGGACGGATACCGCACCGAGGCGTACAACGCCCCGACACCCGAGACGCTGCGCGGGGCGACGGTGCTGTCCACCGAGCAGGCCCGCGCGCTGTGGGAGCGCCACGACGCAGCGTTCGTAGACGTGCTGCCGCAGGCGCCACGTCCGGCGGGATTGCCGGCGGGGACCATTTGGCGTCAGCCCCCGCATCCCGATATCCCCGGCAGCATCTGGTTGCCGGATACCGGCTACGGCGAGCTCGCTCCGGTGACGGAACAGTATTTCGAGCACGGCCTGGAGAAGGCCAGCTCGGGAGACCGCAGCCGCACGCTGGTGTTTTATTGCAAGCCGGACTGCTGGATGTCGTGGAATGCGGCGAAGCGGGCCATTGCTCTCGGCTACACGAATACGGCTTGGTTTCCGGCGGGCACT
The DNA here is from genome assembly GCA_963822705.1 of uncultured Pseudomonadota bacterium. Taxonomy (GTDB): domain Bacteria; phylum Pseudomonadota; class Alphaproteobacteria; order Acetobacterales; family Acetobacteraceae; genus CAVRQM01. Next base: position 96,427 of record CAWGIX010000001.1, on the reverse strand, counting down.
GCGGGCTGGCAGTCAGCCGGCCTGAAGCTGGAAATTGCTGTACCTGAGCCAAGGGCCGAGCAGTAGCGCAGTGTCGGCGCGACTCCCTCTCGGGGGATTGCAAGTCACCGGTCAGCCAAGCGCCTGCTGAATCGTCCGTGCCAGCGCAAAAAGCCGCTGCTCGATGACCGTCGGAATGTCACAGGCCGTGCTGACCGACTGGCGCCGATCCTCAAAAACCCGGGTCTCCCAGGTGATCCGCTCCGTCAGCTGCGCCACTGCCTGCGCGTCGGGGTTCGCCGCCGATTGCTGCGCCCGCAACGCGTCGGCGTCGGCGCGCACCTGCTCCGCCAGCTGCTTTTGCCGCCGTCCGTAGCGGTCCAGCCCCGCCAGCACGCTGCTGCGCTCGGTATCGAGCGTTTCAAACACGCCGGCCATCACCGCCAGCAGCTTGTCCCGCTTCTTCTCGCCGGCCTTGGCGGCAAGATCGCGGATCGCGGTGTCGGCCTGATCGATCGGAAGCCGACGCTGCACGATCCGTCCCACAAGGTCGCTCACCTCCGCATCCTGCGACCAGTGCCCAAGGTACGGGTCGACCGACGGCCCGGTCCAGACCGCGGCCAGCGACAGCGTCGGCACTTTTATGGCGAAACACGGCCAATCCGGGTCGCGCGGGCCGGGCGGCGCGGCAAGTGCGGGGAGCGCCAGTCCGACCGCCAGGGCAACGACCGCCACAAACTTCATGCCGGCGCTCCGCCACGGCGCGTCATCAGTCCGCGCGCGGGGTCGTAGGCGACGATGGCGCCGGCGGTGAACAGCGTGATCATCGCCGCCACCACCGCCAATGCCAGAAAATTCACCTGGCCATACAGTGCAAACCGGATCAGTTCGACGCCGTAGGTGAACGGATTCAGCCGGCAGATCGTGTACACCACCGGGCTCGATTGCTGCACCAGCCATAACGGGTACAGTGCCGAAGATGCGAAAAACATCGGAAAGATCACGAAATTCATCACGCCGGCAAAATTCTCCAGCTGGTGGATCGCGGACGACAGCAGCATCCCGAGCGCGCCCAGCATGAACCCGTTCAGCACCAGCGCCGGCAGCACCGTAAGCCAGCCCCAGGTCGGTATGTCCACGCCCCAAAGTGCCGCCACGACCATATAGGCATACACCTGCAGCACGGAAACCGCAGTGCTGGCCAGCAGCTTTGCCACCAGCAGGTACCAGCGCGGGAACGGGCTGACCAGCAGCATCCGCATGTTGCCCATCTCGCGATCGTAGACCATGGACAGCGAGGACTGCATGCCGTTGAACAGCTGGATCATCGCCATCAGCCCCGGCGTCACGTAGACCTCGTACAGCACGTAGGTCTGGTACGGCGGAATGATCGACACGCCGAGAATTTGCCGAAAGCCGGCGGCAAAAATGAACAGCCAAACCAGCGGGCGCACCAGTGCCGAAACGAACCGCTCGCGCTGATGCAAGAACCGCAGCGCCTCGCGCCAGACGATGCCGCGCAGGCAGACAAGGTGCTGCCCCCAGGTGAACCCCGACGGCGCCGCGAGGGCAACGCTCACTCCAAAAAATCTCCCCCGGTCAGGCTCACGAACGTTTCCCGAAGGTTCGGTTTCCCGGCCGCGCCGACGATGTCGGAGACTACGCCAGACGCCAGCACGCGGCCCTTGTGCAGCACGACGACATGATCCTGCGGCTCGATCTCGTCCAGCAAATGGGTCGCCCACAGCACCGCCACCCCGCGCTCGCGCACCAGTCGCCGCACATGCGCCACGATCGCACTTTTCGAAGCGACATCAAGCCCCACCGTCGGCTCGTCCAGCACCAGCAGACGCGGGTCGTGGAGCAGCGCCCGGGCAATTTCCACCCGGCGCATCTGTCCGCCCGACAGTTTGCGCGCCGGGTCTTTTCCGCGCTCCGACAATTCCACGTCCGCCAATACGCGCCGTGCCCGCAAAACAGCTTCACCGCCCCCGATACCGTGCAATGCGGCGTGGTAGCGCAGATTGTCCATCACCGAGAGATCAAGGTCGAGCGTGCGGGCCTGAAACACCACTCCAAGTCGGCGCAAAGCCTCGCCGGGCGCCCGGTTCAATGCGAAACCCAGCACGGAAATGCGACCACGCCTGGTCTCGTACAGTCGCGTAATCGAGCGAAAACAGCGTGCTCTTGCCGGCGCCGTTCAGCCCGAGCAGAGCCGTGAATCCCCCCTGAGGCACTGCGAAACTCACGTCCGCCAGTGCTACCCGGCTGCCGTAGGAGTGGCTGACGCCGTCAACCTGCAAGGCCGGCACCGCGATGGAGGCAGGCGCCTCGTGCGCCGAAAGCTCCGTCGCGGCGAGGTGCGTCATTGCGGCGCTACGACCACGCCCCACGGCAGCCGGCCGACCGGGATCGATTTCGTCACCCGCAAATCCGCCACGTCGATGACGGAAATGTCGTTGGACAGGCCGTTCGTCGTCAGCAGCGTTTTCTGATCCGGCGTGAAATTCATCTGCCAGACCCGCTGGCCCACCAGCAGGTATTTCTTCACTTCATACGTCTTCGTGTCGATCACCGCGACCCGGTTGGCCGGTCCGAGTGCCACGAAAGCCAGCGAGTCGTCGGCGGTGAAGCGGATGCCGACCGGCTGGATCGCCTCGGCCCGCAGCGCCTGCACGGCAAAACTGATCGTATGCGTGACAACGTGCTTGACAGGATCGATCACGCTGACCGTGCCGCCCAGTTCCGAAGTCACCCACACTTCCGATCCGTCGTGCTTGAACTCGGCACCGCGCGGGCGGGCGCCGACCAGCACGTTGGCGACCACTTTTTCCGTCTTGTAGTCGATAAAATGCGCCATGTTGGTGGTTTCGGACGTGTTGACGATAGTCTGCCCGTCCGGACTGACCGCCATGCCTTCCGGCTCAACCCCGGTCGGAACCTCTGCCAGCACTTTGCGCGTGGGCACGTCGATGACCGTCACTTCGTTGTCGTTCTCGTTGGACACATACAGCGGGTTGCCGCTGGCGGCCAGGGCGAAGGTTTCCGGATCGGGGCCGGAGGGCAGCTCGCCCACGATTTTCAGCGTCTTGGTGTCGAGGATCTGGATGGTGTCGTCGTCGCTGGCGCAGACCAAAACGTCCTTGCCGTCCTTGGTGATGGTGATGCCGCGCGGGCGCTGCCCCACATCGACGGTCTGCACCGTCTTGCCCTGGTCGAGATCGACCACGCTTATGGTGTTGTCGCGCTCGTTGGAAACGTAGGCGGTATAGGCGAACGCCGGCGCGGCGAGGAAGGTGACGCCCGCCGCGGCAAGCAGGAACATGCAATACATGACCGCTCTCCGAAAAATCAGTGCAGTTTGCATTGTGTCTCGGGCTTGTCGACGCCCAGCGTGTCCAGCTCCGTCAGCTGGTGCAGAAAGCCCGGCTGCGGCGAGATCGAAACCACCGTCCGGCCGTCCGACAGAAAAATCGGCTGCCGCAGCTGCCAGTTCCAGTTGCGCAACGTCAGCTCCTGGCCCTTGTACGCGGCAATCCGGAAGTCCGGTCCTTGCATATACGCCACGATCGCCGCCGGATCGGTCGACTTGCTGCGCGTCGCCGCCTCGCCGATCATGCGCATGGCGGTCCATGCCTCCATGTCCCGCGAGGTCATGAAACGATGCGCCAGCCGGATGAACCGGTCCTGCAGCTGCGCGCCGCCCCAGCTCTCGCTGGACGGGTCCCAAGCCGTCGGCTCCAGTCCGCCCGAACCGGCGACGGGCCGTGCGTCCCAGGTACGATACGGGAGGTCTTCGCCAAAAGCCTGGCTCTCGTCGGCTGCCACCAGCACGTCGTACTCGGGGGCGTTCTGGGTGAACACCGGCATCTGCTGCTGCATCTGTATCAGCCCGGTATCGGTCTCGCGCGAGCCGGCCGGGGCGTTGTAGGTGCGGCTGTCCACGATGCGCGCGCCGAACCGTTTCGCCGCGCGGCGATAGGCGTCGCCCAAGGCCACGTCGTCCGGGTTCGGTCCCACGGCCAGCAGCCAGCGCGTCCACTTCTTCCACACCAGATACTGCGCCACCGCATCGGCCAGCATCGAGCGTGTCGGGCCGACATGGATCATGTCGGCCCGGCAATCCTGTTCGCGCAGATTGTCGTCAGGGGCGGAAAGGTTGAACACCGTGACGCCCTGCCCGCGGCCCGCATCCGCGAGTTTCAGCACCGTCGCACCCGGCGCGTCCGTCATCACCAGTTTGACGCCTTGTGTCACCAGCGCCGACAGCGATGCTGCCGCGTCCTCGTTCGGCCGCAGCTTGCTGTCCACCAGTTCGAAATTCTGGCCCACCAGCCGGCCAGTGGTGTTGTTGTCGGCGAGCGCCAGTTTGGCGCCGGCCAGACCGTTGTCGGGGGCCGGCTTTTCCAGAAGCGATATGACCGGCTGCCGGTCCGTCCATCGCAAATAGCCGATTTTCACGCTCGGCGTGTCATCGGCGCGCGCAGGCAAAACCCAAGCGAGCATCAGCGGTGCGCAAAGCAGCAGCCAGCGGGCGTTGCCCATCGCCGATTTTGGACGTTTCATGGGGCCAGCATGGACGATCAGGTCCGCTGCTTCAAGGCGACACCCCACGAGACCAGGGACGTGACATGGTTTTAAGGAACGCACTTCCCCTTTTGCTGGCACTCGGCCTGGTGGAAGCGGCGACACGCGGCGCATTTGCCGACCCGGTTCGCGCGGCGATTTTTCCGTTCGCACTGGACGACACCAGCCTGGTAGGCGCGGTGCAAGGCCAGAACATGGAGCAGCCGCGCTTGGCCATGCTCGATGCCAAGTTGCCCGGCATGCTGATGCAGAATGGCCGCTACACGGCGGTGGACACGGCTCCGATCGCGCAGGACATGCGAGGCAAGAACTTCCGAACCTGCAACGGCTGCGAGGTCGATCTGGCCAGGCAACTAGGCGCCCAGGTTTCCGTCATCGGCTGGGTGCAAAAAGTCTCGACCTTGATCCTCAACATCAACGTGGTGATCCGCTCGGTGCCGGACGGCCGCGTGGTCCATGCCGCAAGCGTGGACATCCGCGGCGACACCGACGAGTCCTGGGCGCGCGGACTGACCTACCTGGTGGACAACCGGCTGTTCGCGCAGGCGCCCGCGCAGTGACGCGGATGCTGGCCAGCGTGACCGGACCTGACGAAGCCCGCATCGTGCTCGCCGGCGGCGCCGACCTGATAGACCTCAAAAATCCCGAGCGCGGCGCGCTGGGCGCGGTGTCGCCGTCCGTCGTGCGCGAGACGGTGCAGACCGTGGCCGGCCGAAAACCGGTCAGCGCCGTGGCGGGCGATCTGCCGATGCAGCCGGAAATCGTCCTGGACGCCGCGCGGGCGATGGCCGAGGCGGGGGCCGATTACGTCAAATGCGGCATTTTCCCCGGCGGCGACCCGGAAGCCTGCATCCGTGCTCTGGCTGCGCTGGCCAACCGCACGCGCCTGATCGCGGTGCTGTTTGCCGATTGCGAGCCGGATTTGGGCATTCTGCCGCTGCTGGCCGAATGTGGTTTTGCGGGCGCCATGCTGGATACCGCCCGCAAAGGGCAGGGCCGGCTACTGGATCACATGACTCTGCCGCATCTGCTCGGATTTCGCGGAAAAATGCCGGGGCCTCGGGCTGATGGCCGGGCTCGCCGGCGCGCTGGAGGCACCGGATGTGCCGCGCCTCCTGGTCCTCTCGCCCGATTTCTTGGGATTCCGCGGCGCGCTGTGCGGCACCTCGGGGCGCGCCGGACGCATCGACCCGCTAGCGGTGGCGGCCATCCGCGCGCTGATCCCGCCGCACCTCGCGGCCGAGGCGCCCGGCCCCGGCCTGCTCCTGCTCGCGAGCCGCCTGTACGCGCCCCCGCCGCACAAGAAATCCGCGAGTGCCGACCGGGTGTTCGTGCGCGATCTTGTGCTGCCCGTGCATGTCGGCGCCTACGGCTTTGAGCACGGCGCCCCGCAACGGGTGCGCTTCGAGGTCGAGGCCGCGGTGGTGCGTCCCGAAAAACCCGCGGAGGGCATGGCGGATGTTTTCTCCTACGACTTAATCACCGACGGCATCCGCATGCTGGTGGAGGCGGGCCACGTCGCCCTGCTGGAAACGCTGGCCGAACGCATCGCCGGCCTGTTGCTGGCGCATCCCGCCGTGCTGCGCGTGACGGTGCGGCTCGAAAAACTGGATCTGGGCCAGGGCGTGGTCGGCTGCATCGTCGAGCGGGAACAGGGCGCGGTCGGCTGATGCCGGTCGAAATGGTGGTCAAGCTGGGCGGCAGCCATGCGCGCTCGCCCTTGCTCGGGGGATGGCTGCGCGCCATTGCCGCGGCTGCGGGGCGGGTGGTGCTGGTCCCCGGCGGCGGCCCTTTCGCCGACGCGGTGCGCGCGCTGCAACCGGAACTCGGGTTCGACGGCCGCACAGCCCATGCCATGGCGCTGCTGGCCATGGCCCAGTTCGGCCTTTTGCTCGCAGAAACCCACCCGTTTCGGCTCGCCGACACGTTTGCCGGCATCGACGACGCGCTCGATTCGGGCCGCATTCCGGTCTGGTCGCCCTGGCCGATGCTGCATCGTGCGCCCGACATCCCGGAATCCTGGGACGTGACCTCGGACAGCCTGGGCCTGTGGCTGGCCACGCGCTTGGCAGTGCCGCATTTCGTTCTGGTCAAGCACGCGCGGCTCGGCACGGCGGGTTTGCTCGACGCCGCCTTCCCCCATTTCCGCGCCCTGTTCGCGGGAACCATCTGGATCGCCGGACCCGACGACATGCCTCCCGCGCTCAATCCCGCCGCCCCGCCCGGCACCAGGCTGCTCGCGTGAGCGAGCGCATCCTGTTCCTGACCGGCCATCTCGCGCGCGACCGGTTGCACAAAATCCTGCACGGACTGGGTGAAACGCCGTTCGCGTGGGACGTGCTGGACATCGGCGTCAAGGTCGCCGCCCTCATGACCGAGCCGATCATTCTCCGCCGTCTGAAACGCCCCATCGCGGCCGATCGCGTGATCCTGCCCGGCCGCGCCGGTGTCGATCCCGCACGACTGAGTGCGGCGACCGGCGTGCTGTTCCAGCGCGGCCCCGACGAGTTGGCCGACCTGCCGCGCTATCTCGGCCGGGGCGGCCGTCCGCCGGACCTGTCCCGCTACGATGTGCGCATCTTTGCCGAGATCGTCGACGCTCCCCGGCTGACGCTCGAAGCCTTGTGCGCGCAAGCCCTCGCCATGGCGGCGGACGGCGCCGACATCATCGACCTGGGCTGCAAACCCGGCACGCCGTTTCCCGCGCTGGAAGAGTCGGTGCATGCCCTCAAAGCCGAAGGGTTGCGCGTGAGCGTCGATTCCGGTGATCCCGCCGAGTTGCGCCGCGGCGCGCTGGCCGGCGCCGATTTCTTGCTCAGCCTGACCGAGAGCGACGCTGGACGTGGCCGACGGCACCGCGGCAATTCCGGTGCTGATCCCCGCCGTGCAAGGCGACCTGGACAGCTTGGCCCGCGCCGCCGCCGCCGCCGATGCGCGCGGGATGCAGTACCTTCTCGACCCCGTATTGGACCCGATCCATTTCGGCTTTGCCGCCTCGCTCGCCCGCTACGCGAGCTTGCGCAACAACCTGCCGCACGCCGAAATCCTGATGGGCACCGGCAACCTCACCGAACTCACCGACGCCGATTCCGCCGGCGTCACCGCCCTGCTCATGGGCATCTGTTCCGAACTCGGCATCCGCAACGTCTTGGTGGTGCAGGTCAGTCCGCACACCCGCCGCACCGTGGCCGAGCACGATCGCGCCCGCCGGCTGATGTTCGCGTCCCGCGCCGACGGCGACCTGCCGCGCGGCTACGGCGCCGGCCTGTTGCAGGTGCACGACCGGGCGCCATGGACGCAGACGCAAGCCGACATCTTGCAGCAGGCCGCCGAGGTGCGCGACGCGAACTGGCGCATCGCCGTGGTCGCCGACGGCATCCACGCCTGGAGCGCCGGCCGCCACCTGACCGGACACGACGCCCTGAGCTTCTTCCCCGCGCTCGGGGTGGAGACGGACGGTGCCCATGCGTTTTATCTCGGCAGCGAATTTTCCCGCGCCGAAATCGCATGGCGGCTGGGAAAACGCTACGTGCAGGACGAGCCGCTCGACTGGGGCGTCGCCGTGCCCGTGCAGAACACCGACAAGACCCGCCTGGCGCAGGCGGGGCACACGCTGCGCGCAAAAACGGCGGAGGCGCAGCGTGCCGATGATCCGTGAGACGGTGATCACCACCGTCTCCGCCGACGGCACCCCCCACATCGCCCCGCTCGGCCTCATTGCGGACGGCGAAGACTGGATCGCCGCACCGTTCCACCCCTCGACCACGCTGAACAATTTGCGCGCCGTGCCCCAAGCGGTCGCGAACTACGTCGACGACGTCCGCATCATCGCCGGCTGCCTGACCGGGCGGCGGGACTGGCCATTGGTCCCGGCCGACCGGGTGCGCCCGCCGCGTCTGGCCGGCGCCTTGGCCCATGCCGAGCTGGAGGTGGCGGACGTGGCCGAGGACGCGCAGCGCCCGCGCTTCCGCTGCCGCGTCATCCATCGCGCCATGCACGCGCCGTTCGCCGGGTTCAACCGCGCCCAGGCTGCCGTGGTCGAGGCGGCCATCCTGGTCAGCCGGCTGCACATGCTGCCGCGGGAAAAAGTCGAGCGGGAGATCGGCTATCTGACCATCGCGATCGAGAAAACCGCGGGACCGGCCGAACGGGAAGCCTGGGACTGGCTGATGCAGGCAATTTCTCCTCCCTCTCCCCTTGGGAGAGGGCCGGGGTGAGGTCCTTCCGCCGGAGTGAGAATTCCGCCGCCGGGGTGACCGGCGCTTCATTTTCGGCGCGCAGCATCGAAACGTCGCCTGCCGCGTTGCACGCCCGCCCCAGCCGTGAGCCAAATTCCCGCATGCCGAACACGACGCCGCCTGCCGAGCGCCGGCCCGCTCAGGTGCCGGCCGCGGAGATTCCCGGCGTGAACGGACTTCTCACCCTCGCGATCGGTGTCGTCGTGGTCGCGGCCCTCTACTTCGGGCGCACGGTGCTGATTCCGATCACGCTCTCCGTGCTGCTGAGCTTTCTGCTTGCCCCCCTCGTCAACCTGCTGCAGCGAGTGCATCTGGGCCGCGTCGTGTCGGCCATCCTGGCCGTGCTGCTGGCACTGGGCATAATCGTGTCGATCGGCGGGCTGATCGGCACCCAGGTCGCGGGCCTGGCCAGCGACCTCCCGCTGTACCAGACCACCATCGAGCACAAGGTGGAGACCGTCCGCCGCCTCACTCTGGGCCGCCTCTCGGGCGTCATCCAGGGGCTCGGACGGCAGCTGAAACGGGAAAGCGAAGGACAGGCGCCGACCTCACCCGGCAATCCCGCGGCCGAGGCGCCCACCGGCACCGCGTCGCAGAAACCTATACCCGTGGTGGTGCAGCAACCGGCGCCGGCACCGCTGGAGGTGGCGGAACGCGTCCTGTCGCCGATCATCGATCCGGTCTCCACCGCCCTCATCGTGCTGGTTTTCGCAATCTTCATTCTGCTGCAGCGGGAGGATTTGCGCGATCGGATGATCCGCCTGTTCGGCTCGCGGGATCTGCACCGCACGACCATGGCGATGAACGACGGGGCGCGCCGGCTGAGCCGCTATTTCCTGACCCAGTTCGGTGTCAACACGGCGTTCGGCGTCATCATCGGCACCGGGCTGCTGGTGATCGGCGTGCCGTCCGGCCCGCTCTGGGGCGTCTTGGCGCTGCTGCTGCGCTTCGTTCCGTATGTCGGGCCGTGGCTGGCCGCGGCGTTCCCGCTGGCGCTGGCCGCCGCGGTCGAGCCGGGCTGGTCAATGGTGATCTGGACCGCGGCACTGTTTGGCGTCACCGAATTCTTCATGGGCCAGGTGGTCGAGCCGATGCTGTACGGCCACAGCACCGGCCTGTCGCCGTTCTCCGTGGTGGTGGCTGCCACTTTCTGGACCTGGCTGTGGGGTCCGATCGGCCTGATCCTGTCCACGCCGCTGACCTTGTGCCTGGTGGTGCTGGGCCGGCACGTCGACCGCCTCGAATTTCTGGACGTGCTGCTGGGCGACCGTCCGGCGCTGACACCGGTGGAAAGTTTTTATCAGCGCATGCTGGCGGGCGACCCCGACGAAGCTCGCGACCAGGCCGAGCAGTTGCTGAAGGAGCGCTCGCTGTCCTCGTATTATGACGAGGTCGCCGTCAAGGGCCTGCAACTTGCCGCCAACGATGCCGAGCGCGGCGTGCTGACCGACGTTCAGCTGGAGCGCGTGAAAACCGCCGCGCGCCAGCTGATCGACGATCTCGCCAGCGAGGAAGACCGCGATCCGACTCCTGCCGCGACCGAGGGCGACGTGGCGGCCCCAAGCCGCGCCGAGCAGGCCCTGCCGCGACAACCGGCGCCGGTGGGAGAGGCACCGCCTCCGGCGGAGCGGGCGACGCATTGGCAGCACGAGCAGCCGATCCTTTGCGTGGCCGGTCGTGGCGTGATCGACGACCTGGCGGCGGCGATGCTCGCACAACTCCTTTCAAAACATGGCCTGAACGCCCGAGTCATTCCGCACGACGCGGCTTCCCGGGAAAACATCGAGCGGCTCGAGCTGCAGGGCGTGGCCATGCTGTGTCTGGTCTATCTCGAGCTGAGCGGCACGCCGTCGCATCTGCGTTACCTGATCCGCAGGTTGCGCCAACGCCTCCCGGCGGGCCGGTCCTGGTGGCCGTGTGGACGCCCCTGGAAGAAACCTCGCTGGAGGAGCGTCGGCGGGCCACGACCGGAGCGGACCACTATGCCGGCTCGCTGCGCGAAGCCGTCGAGGCCTGTCTCGAGCAGGCCCGCCGCAGCGAGCCCGAAGCGGCCGCGGTGCCCGCCAGCGCGGCCGCCTGATTTATTCCAAGCCGGCAACCAGCCGCTCGCGGTTGCGCTGCTACCACATCCGACTGCATCCTCAATAAATCACGGAGAGCGCTTGATGGCGTCCGCCCGCACGTTTCGCATTGCCGAGGGTTTGCCTAATCCGCTGGGCGCGACCTGGACCGGGCTGGGCGTGAACTTTGCCCTGTTCTCGTCCTCGGCCACAAAGGTCGAGCTTTGCCTGTTCGATGAGTCCGGTAACAAGGAAATCGCCCGTCTCGAACTGCCGGAATACACCAACGAGGTATTCCACGGATTTCTGCCGGATGCACGTCCCGGCACGATTTACGGCTATCGTGTGCATGGCCCCTATGAGCCGGAGGCCGGGCATCGCTTCAATCCTAACAAGCTGCTGCTGGACCCGTACGCCAAGGCGTCGGTGGGACAGCTGCAGTGGAATCCTGCCCTGTTCGGCTACAAGATGGAGACCGCCGACGATCTGACCTTCGATGATCGGGACAGTGCCGCGTTCATGCCAAAAGCGCGCGTGATCGATCCGGCGTTCACCTGGGGCCGGGATCGGCCGCTGGGGTCGCCGTGGGAGCGGACGATCATCTACGAGTTGCACGTCAAGGGTTACACGAAGCGCCATCCCGCGGTTCCGGACGACTTCCGCGGCACCTATACCGGGCTCGCCAATCCCGAGGTGCTGCAATACATCCACGCGCTCGGCGTCACCGCGGTCGAGCTGCTGCCGATCCACATGTTCGTCGACGACAGCAACTTGCTGGAGAAGGGGCTAAAAAACTACTGGGGTTACAATACGCTCGCCTTTTTCGAGCCGGACCGGCGATATGCCGCCAATCCCGATTTCGCCTTCGCCGAATTCAAGGAGATGGTGGCAAGACTGCATGACTTCGGCCTGGAGATTATTCTTGATGTGGTCTATAACCATACCGCCGAAGGCAACGAAAAAGGCCCGACGCTGTCGTTCAAGGGCATCGACAATGCCAGCTATTATCGGCTGCTGCCCGAGACGCCGCGTTACTACATCAATGACACCGGCACCGGCAATACGCTGAACCTGTCCACTCCGCGCACGCTGCAGATGGTGACCGACAGCTTGCGCTACTGGGTCGAGGAAATGCATGTGGACGGGTTCCGGTTTGACCTAGGAACCATACTCGCGCGCGAGCCGCACGGTTTCGACGTCACCAGCGGTTTCCTCGACGCGGTCTTGCAGGACCCGGTGCTGCAGCGGGTGAAGCTGATCGCCGAGCCGTGGGATCTGGGGCCGGGCGGCTACCAGGTGGGCGGGTTCCCGCCGGGCTGGGCCGAATGGAACGACCGGTTCCGCGATACCGTCCGGCGTTTCTGGAAAGGCGACAAGGGCAAGGCGCCGGATTTGGCAACCCGGCTGTGCGGCTCGCCGGACAGCTTTGACCATCACGGCCGCAGGCCATGGTCCAGCGTCAATTTCGTCACCGCTCACGACGGCTTCACCCTCAACGACATCGTCACCTACGACCACAAGCACAACGAGGCGAACGGCGAGGACAATCGCGACGGCACGGACAACAACCTGAGCTGGAACCACGGTCTCGAGGGACCGGTGGAGGACATCGAGATCAACCGGGTGCGGCAGCGCCAGATCCGCAACATGCTGGCCACCCTGCTGCTCTCCCAGGGCACCCCGATGCTGCTGGCGGGCGACGAGTTCGGCCGCACCCAGCAGGGCAACAACAACGCCTATTGCCAGGACAACGAGATTTCATGGCTGAACTGGCAGCTTCGCGAGAAGGGCCAGGGCCTGGTGCGCTTCGTGCAAAGGCTGACGCGCCTGCGCCACGACTACCCGATCCTGCGCCGCGGCCGTTTTCTCGGCGCCACCCGCAACGAGGAACTGGGGGTGACGGACATCACCTGGATCAACGCCGACGGGTTGGAGATGCAGCAGGAGAACTGGACCGACGACAAGATGCTTTGCTTTGGCATGCTGGTGGACGGGCGGGCGCGCATCAGCGGCATCCGCCGGCGCGGCCAGGACGCCACCTTGCTGATCGTGTTCAATGCCTATCACGACATGGTTCAGTTCAAGCTGCCGCCTTGCGAAGGCGGCGACACATGGCGCCTGCTGGTCGACACCAACCAGCCCGACACGCAGGTCGCCCTGCTCCCGGTGGGCGAGGTCTACCAGACCACCGGCCGCTCGCTGCTGCTGCTGCAACTGCATTCCAGCGAGGCCTTGCCGGCCGGACAGCCCGCGGCGGTGGTGGCGCCGGCCCGGGCGGCCGCGACAGCCGGGGTTACGGTCGAGGTGGGCACGCCCGCGGCCGCGGCCGAAACACCGGCGAGGTAGGGACCCTCACCCCGGGGTGAGGGTCCTTCAGACCCGGACTGATCGCGCGCTGGTATCAGCGCGGGGCGGATGCAATCCGCCCTTTCTGACTCTCCGCCTCCTCAGCGCCCATCCTGGGCCAGGCAAAGTAATTCTAACTCCCACGTAAAGCGTATTGACACGCCCGGCGCTTCGTGCGACAGTGCGGGCCGCGATGTCCGAATCCTCCCGCCCCAAACACATACCCAGCACCGCCTGGCGGTTCGCCGCCATCATCCGCGACCTGTCCGGGGCGGCCGGGATGCGGATGCGCGCCGATCCGGCGACGGTGCCGAAGCTGAGCCTGCTGCAGGCCTGGCTGCACAACACCATCAGGAGGTTCGTGGCTTTGGCGCAGCGGGCCAAGGCGGGGCCGCTGCCGCCGCCTCGACCCCGCGCCCCCAGACCAGCCCCGGGCCGGCCCGAGCCAACTCCCCACCCGCCCCGGCCGCGCCAGCCCGAGATGCCGCGGCAGTTCCTCTGGGTGGTGCGATTGCTGGGAGTGGAGGCGACGGGCTGCGCCAACCAGCTCGACTATCTGCTGAAAGACCCCGAGATGCAGGCCCTGCTCCGGGACGCGCCGCAGGTTGGGCGGATCCTGCGGCCTCTCTACCGGAGGCTGGGACGAAAGCCCGACCCCGCCCTGTTGCCGCCGCCCCCGCCCCGTCCGCCCCGCGCCAAGCCGCCCCCTCCCGAACCGGACCCCGCCGCACCGGTCCCAACCGAGCCGGCCGAAAAGCCGTTCCGAAAGCGTCCGCTCCGCACCGAGGCGCGCACGCGAAAACCGAAGTGGACCTACCCCGGCACGGAGTGGAGGAAGTGGGGCGGTTTCTGGTTTCCCGGGCCGATCCGAAAACCGACCTGACTGGGCCGCCTGCCCAGGCACGCCCATATGGTTACGATTTGATAATGAAATCAGCATGGGCAGAACCGGCTACTTCGTAAACCGGTACGGGCTGTCCGCCGTGGTCAGAGGGTCCAGCGCCAGCCGGTGATCGAGCGGCGGAAAGGCGCGGCTGCGACAATTCTGGCGGTCGCACAGCCGGCATGACAGGCCGATGCCCACCGCCGCTGCTTCCATATCCAGCCCGTCCGCATACACCACATCCGGCGCGTGAGAAATGTCGCAGCCCATGGCGACGACATGCACCGGCGGCGGCTCGCCCCAACGGTTCGCCCGCCCATGCACGGTTCGCGCAAAGCACAGGAACGTCGCGCCATCGGGCAGCCGCGCCACTTGCACGCGCAAGGTGCCGGGGGTGGCGAACGCCGCATGCACCACCCAGCGGGCACAGGAGCCACCGTATCGGGCGAACGGAAACCCGGCCGCGGAAAACCGCTTCGACACGTTCCCGGCCGGATCGAGGCGCAAGAAGAAAAACGGCACGCCCCGGTTGGCGCGGCCGTCGCGATTGGGCCGCTGCAAGGACGACAGCCGGTGGCAGGTTTGTTCGAAACTGACCCCGAACCGTGCCGCCAGACGCTCCACGTCATGGCGCAGCGCCAGCGCCTCGGCGCGAAACGGCGCGTAGGGCATCAGCAGCGCTGCCGCGGTGTAGTTCAGCAGCCCGATGCGGATCAGCGACGCCGCTTCCGCGGTGGACGGTGCAATCGAGGCGATCACGTCTTCCACCGCCTCGCGGGCCTCCAGAAACGCGAGCTGGAACGCCATGTGAAACCCGCGGCTTTCGCGGGGAAGCGTTTCCGACAATGTAATCAGCTCGCTGGTGCGGCTCGTGGCGGATCAGCGCCCCGTCCAGGGGACCCACCACCAACGTCAGCCCATGCCGCCGCCGCAGCCGCTCGGCCATGGCGTGGTTCATCTCCGCCGGCGCCGCGCCCAGGTCCGCGCCGATCGCCTCCGCCGCCGCCTCCAGAACCGGAAAATGGTTGCCGCGCTCATGGAAGGCGTCGCGCGCCTCCTCGGTGGGCAGCAGCAGGCGCCGGCCGGAGGGCAGGGCGATGCCGCTCGCGTCCTCGCGCGCCACCCGCCAGCGCCCGATACAGCGCCAGCACCGCCCGCGACGCCCCGGGCGTCGACCGCGGCCATGGCGGAGATTTCGTCCTCCGGCACCGGCGTGGCGCTCAGCAGCCGGGTCGGAAAAAGCCTCGCGCAGTCCCGCCTCCAGCTGCCGCTCCGCGTTGCCGGACAGCGCCGCCAGATCGACGCGCAGCACCTCCGCCCAGCTTGATCAGAAGGCTGGCGGTGACGGCGCGCTGTTCGTGCTCGATCAGGTTCAGATAGCTGGCGGAAATGCCCAGCCGCACGGCCAGGGCCTGCTGCGTCAGGCTTTGCTCCTGCCGCAGCCGCCGCACGGTCCGGCCGATCAGCGTGGCGCGCCATTCTTTACAATCTTCACTCATTGACGGCCAATCCGGTAAACTCCGACACGGTCTTGCGCAATTTTCGGCATCATGGCGGCTGATTTTCGCGGCTGCAATGTGAATTACTTGCACGCCGCGAACCTTGGAGACCACGCCGATGCACCCCGACCCGCACCCCCAAAACCTGCGCAACCCCGACGGCATGGACGCCGGCCGAGCGGTTCGACGCCATCCGCCGCGACTATGCGCAGGCCGATGTTGCTCGCCTGTCGGGCAGTTTCCGCATCCGCCACACTCTGGCCGAGATGGGTGCCGCGCGGCTGTGCCACCTGCTGCGCACCGAGCCGTATGTGCCCACGCTGGGCGCGCTGACCGGCAACCAGGCCATGCAGCAGGTGCAAGCGCCGGGCTGAAGGCGATCTACCTGTCCGGCTGGCAGGTCGCCGCGGATGCCAACCTCGTCCGGCGAAATGTATCCGGACCAGTCGCTCTATCCGGTGAATTCGGTGCCCACGGTGGTGCGGCGGATCAACGCCGCATTGCGCCGCTGCGACCAGATCGCCCAGCATGGAGGCACGACCAGTCCACGTATTGGATGGCGCCGATCGTGGCCGACGCCGAGGCCGGGTTCGGCGGCGCCGCTGAACGCGTTCGAGCTGATGCGCGCCATGATCGAGGCGGGCGCCGCCGGCGTGCATTTCGAGGACCAGCTCGCCAGCGAGAAGAAATGCGGCCATCTGGGCGGCAAGGTGCTGGTGCCGATCAGCCAGCACATCCGCACCCTGAACGCGGCCCGGCTCGCCGCCGACGTGGAGGGCGTGGCCACGGTGCTGTTCTGCCGCACCGACGCCCATCAGCGCCCAGTTGCTGACCGCCGACGTGGACGAGCGCGACCGCCCGTTCCTCTCCGGCGAGCGCACCGCCGAAGGCTTTTTCCGCATCCGGCCCGGCATGGGCGTGGAATACGCGATCGCAGCGCAGCCTGGCCTACGCGCCCTATGCCGATCTGCTGTGGTGGGAGACCAGCGAGCCCGATCTGGACGAGGCCGAACAGTTCGCCGACGCCATCCATCGCCGCAATTCCCCGGCAAGATGCTGGCCTACAACTGCTCGCCCAGCTTCAACTGGCAAAAAAAGCTGGCGCCGGAAAAGATCGCCGATTTCCAGCGCGCGATCGGCGCGATGGGCTACAAGCTTCCAGTTCGTCACCCTGGCCGGGTTCCACAGCCTGAACTACGGCATGTTCACGCTCGCCCGCGCCTATCGCGAGCGCGGCATGGAGGCGTATTCGGAACTGCAGCAGGCGGAATTCGCGGCCGAGGCGGACGGCTACACCGCGACCCGGCACCAGCGCGAGGTCGGCACCGGCTGGTTCGACGCGGTGGCGGTGGCGGCCTCGGGCGGCGCCTCATCGACCACGGCCATGGCCGGCAGCACCGAAACGGCACAGTTCTCCCCCGACACGCGGATCGCGCCCCCCGACGACCGCCACGATGACGGGCTGATCCATGCCCACCCCTGGGCGCGCACCGAGGAGCCGGAGTTCGGTCACCGCTGCCTGAATCTTTGCCGCTGCCAGGGCGGCTCGCGTCCGGGCTTCCGAACCCGTCGGCCGGTCACGGCGGAGGCATAAGACCCGTATCGCCTCCCAATGGTGCGGGAGGTGCTGGTACGACGTCGAGAGGTGTGGGAGGCGCCGGCGCGATTCCTGGCGGCGGCGGCAAGTCCTGGGTCTGCACCGGCCCCGGCGGCGGCTCGCTGCTGCTGGTCGACAGCAGAAAATCGCGCAGGTGCTTTCGGACCTGGTACTCCAGCTCCACGTTGAGGTCGTCCATCATGTTCTTGGTCAGCTGATACGCCGCGCCGCGACCGCCATCGGGGTCGCCGGGACCACCCGGACGGCTGCGGGCCACGCGGGCCTCGGCCTCGGCGGTCCGTCCCTCCGGCCCGGTCACCTCGAGCCGCACCGCCAGCGCTCCGTCGAGGCGCCCAGGACCGGCGATAATCGAGGCGTCCTCAATGATGAACCGCGCGTCCCCGCTGGTGCCGCTGGCCACGAGCCGGTCCCGCGCCATCTGCCCCAGTGCCGTGAGCGGCTGCACCGGCGAGAGCGATTCGACGTGCTCCCCGGCGCCCAAAGACGGCGTCCAGGTATCGTCGATGTCGATATGTGCCACGTTCAGGCGCAGCTTCGTCAGATAGCCGTAGGTCAGAGGCGGAAAAACCTCCGGCTCCGGCACCGGCTCCTCGCCGCAGGCCGCCAGCAGCAGCGCGCCCGAGCACGCCAGCATCCCGCGGCGCCCAAGCCAAACCGCCATCACTCTCTCTCCTGGCCGGCGACCGCCTTGCCGCGGACGTCTTCGCGGGCAAAGCGAAAAGCCACGTTGCAGAATTCGCAGTTCATCACGATCGCCCCGTCCACCGCCATATGGTCCAGGTCGTCGTGGCCGAACCGCTCCAAGATGCCGGCCAGGCGCTGGCGTGAACAGCGGCAACCATAGGCCAGGGCGCGCGGCCGGTCGGCCACCACGCCCTCGGCGCCGAACAGCCGCCAGAGCAGCGTCTCGGCGGACAAGTCGTCATCCAGCAGTTCCCCGTCTGTCACGGTGGCGGCCAGGGTCGTGGCGGTGCGCCAAGCCTCGTCCTGCGCCGCGTCGTCCAGGTCCGGATCGATCCCGCCGCTGCCCGCGACCCGCTCCAAAACCAGCGCCGCGGCGCGCCAGCCCGTCGGCGTGGACGCGCTCGCAAGGCGGATGTCGCTGCGCAACTGCTCGCTGGTGCTCAGGTAATGCAGGGTCATGGACGCCAGATCTTCGCCCTCGATCGCCACGATGCCCTGGTAGCGGTCCATGTCCGCACCCTGGTCGACGGTGAACGCCAGCGCTCCCTCCCCGAGCAGTTGGGCCGCGGTGGGCTCGCCCGGCGCGCCGGCGATTTTTTCCGCGTCGACGCGCGCATAGCACCGCAACGCGCCGGTATCGGTGCAGTCGGCCTGCAACGGCGACACCGGTCCGTCGCCCTTGGCCTGCAGGCTGAACGATCCCCGGAATTTTAGCCCGGCCCCGAGCGCCGCCACCAGCGCCAGCGCCTGGCCGCAGAGTAGCGACACCGCGTGCGGATGGTCATGGCGCGACAGCAGCGCGTCGGCGAGCTTGCCCAGCCGGATCAGCCGCCCGCGCACCGGCCGGCGCGGCAGGTGAAACGGGGTGATCCCGCGCGCCACCACCAGGTCGGGCACGTCGGGGCGCCCGGAATCGAGGAAGGCGGGAGTGTCGGACATCGTCCGAAGATAGGGACCGGCCCGCCCCGCGGCTACCGGGACCGCGCTTGGTGAGAAATTGTGTCTCGGCACTCCGCGCGATGGCTTCAACCGTGCCGCCCGTGTTACGTTTCCCGGGTGCCGGGCGGGATGGCTCGCCTGGAGGTCAGAGGAATTTCCACCCCATGTCTGCACGGGCCTTTAAAATCGCAATCGCGCTCGGGGCTGCCGCCCTGCCCCTGGTCGGCTGCGTCGTCGAGGAACCGGTCCACCGCCGGCCGGCCTACTACGCGCCGCCACCGCCTCCGCCGCCACCAGGGCCGGCGGTCATCGTCCGCCCATAGCCCCTGATCCGGCGGCTCGGCGAGCCGCCGGTCCCTCTCAGGCCGCCTTGCGGATTTTTACCGGCACGGATTTGACTGCCGGCGTCTTGCTGCCCTCCGCATAGTGCCACACCGGAATAAGCGCATTGGCTTCCGGATAATAGGTACCGACGCAGCCGACCGGAATATCGTACGGCACCACCCGGAAACCGTGCATCTCGCGCTTGTGGCCATCGTCGGCAGCGGTCGCCAGCGTCACCTGCTCGCCTTCGCGCACCTGCAGCCGATCCATGTCCCCGCGATGCATCAGCACCACCATGCGGGTGCCGTGAACGCCGCGGAAACGGTCGCTGTAGCCGTATATCGTGGTATTGAACTGGTCGTTGCTGCGCAGCGTCATCATGCGCAGCACGTCCGAGCCCTGCTCCGGCATGTCCTTGTCTTCGTCCAGCGCGCGCGGGGTAATGAAGTTGGCCTTTTTCGTTTCCGTGTGCCACTCGCGATGGCAAGCCGCCAGCTTGCGATGAAAACCGCCGGGTTGCCACATGCGCTCTTCGAAATCGGAAAAGTCCTTTGGGTAGCTCTCGGCGATGGCGGCGCGGATTTTGCGGTAGTCCCGTGCCCATGCTTCCCAATCCAGTTTCGGGTTCGGATCCAGTGTCGCCTTGGCCAGCTCGGCCACGATGCGCGGCTCGCTCAGCAGGTGTTTCGAGGCCGGTGCGCGCACGCCGCGCGAGCCGTGGATGCAGGCCAGGCTGTCTTCCATGCTGACCGCCTGCGGCCCGCTGGCCTGACGGTCGATCTCGATGCGCCCCAGGCACGGCAGCAGGTAGCTTATCGCGCCGTGCACCAAGGCGCTGCGGTTGAGTTTCGTGGCGATCTGCACCGTCAGCCGCATCCGTCGCCACGCCGGCTCCATCCGATCCCGGTCCGGAATTGCCCGCACGAAATTGCCGCCGAGCTGGAAGAATCCGTCAATCCCGTGCGCCAGGATCGCTTCGCATGCGTCGATCGTGTTCAGCCCGGTGTCGCGGGGCGGCTCGAAGCCGAACTGTTCGGCCATCTTGTCGAGCGGCACGAGTTTCGGCTTCTCGCTGATGCCGACCGTGCGCTGGCCTTGCACGTTGGAATGGCCCCGCACCGGGCAGATGCCCGCCCCGTCCTTGCCGATGTTACCGCGCAGCAGCAGCAGGTTGACCAGCATCTGCACGGTTTCGACACCAGCCCGATGCTGCGTCAGGCCCATGCCGTAGATGCCCATGACGCGCTCGGCGCGAGCATAGATGACGGCGGTGGATTGCATCGCCGCGCGAGACAGTCCGGCATGGACTTCGAGGTTTTGCCAGTCCTGCCGACGCAGCCAATCCTTGAACTCGTCGAGTCCGTGTGTGTGCTCGGCAATGAACGCATCGTCCAGCACCGGAACGCTGCCCTGCGCACGCGCTGCGTCGTCGAGTTCCAAAACGGCTTTGCAGATTCCGGTCAACGCGGCCAAATCTCCGCCGGCCTTGACCTGGTGGTAGGAGGAGCTGATCCGGGTCTCCTCCCCGCTCAGCATTTCGCTGGGCGACTGCGGGTTGGTGAACGTTTCCCAGCCGCGCTCGCGCAACGGGTTGTAGGTGATGATCGGCACGCCGCGGCGCGCGCATTCCTGCAGCGGATGCAGCATGCGCGGCGCGTTGCTGCCGACGTTCTGGCCGAACGACAGTATGCAGTCGGTTTTGGCAAAATCGTCCAGCGTCACCGTGCCCACCGGCACGCCGATGCTTTTCGGCAATGCCACCGAGGTGGTCTCGTGGCACATGTTGGAACTGTCGGGCAGGTTGTTGTTGCCGTACATGCGCGCGAACAGCGCATACATGTAGCTGGCTTCCAGGGACGTGCGCCCCGACGAGTAGAACACCACTCGCTTGCGGTCCGGCATGGCGCGCAGCTCGCGCCCGATTTCGGCAAAGGCCTTTGCCCACGAGACCGGGACGTATCTGTCCGTCTTCGCCTCGTATCGCATCGGGTGGGTCAGCCGGCCGGCCTGCTCCAGGTCGTAGTCCTGCCAGCCGAGCAACTCGCTCACCGTGTGTCGCGCGAAAAAATCGGGGGTGCACCGATGGCTGGTGATCTCCCAGGCAGTCGCCTTGGCACCGTTCTCGCAGAACTCGAAGGGCAGGGGGTTTGCAGGTTTTGACCACGAGCAGCTGACGCACATGAACCCGTCGGGCTTGTTCTGCCGCGTGAGCGCAAGGCTGCCGCTGACCAGCACGCCCTCACGGGTCAAAATGTCGCCCAGCGAGCGCGCCGATCCCCAGCCGCCCGCAGGGGCATCGTAGGATTTTATCCATACCGGTCGCGCCATCACCCGCTCCACGCGTTCTGCTCTTTGTCCCGAACACGGGGCACCGACCCCGGTTCCGCTTCATTTCGGCAACCCTGTGACGGGCGCGGTGTTGTGTGCCCGGCCTTCCGCCGGCAGGAGCTGACCACCATGGTGACCGCGTCATACATGACCAAGAAAGCCCCGGAGCCGGGCGCGCTTCAGCGCTTCTTCGACTGGCGCGTGCTGCCGGTCGCCATCAACGCGGCAGG
This sequence comes from uncultured Pseudomonadota bacterium, assembly GCA_963822705.1. Lineage (GTDB taxonomy): Bacteria > Pseudomonadota > Alphaproteobacteria > Acetobacterales > Acetobacteraceae > CAVRQM01. Next base: position 74,712 of record CAWGIX010000001.1, on the reverse strand, counting down.
CGGCTTCGAGGTGGTGCTGTCGCGGTGGTCCGAGCGCGCCCGCCGGCAGCCGTGGTTGGCGGCGGGGGCAGCGGTCGCCTGCGGATTCCTGTTGCGCGATCTGGTGTCGCGCAGGTCGGCTCGGTCGCGAGCGCGACTCGGCCAACCACCCCGGCAGGCGCACGCGCGGCATCCATGATCGGCTCCGAGGCAGAAACAGAAAAGGTTCTCAAGCTTCACCGGGAAGAAGTCGAGTTATCGCGCAATCAGCGCGTGACGGGGCGGGTGACGGTCAGCACGGTCACGCGCACGCGCGATGAACTGATCGATGAGTTGTTGACCTCGGAGCACGTCGAGATGGAGCGTGTGGAGATCCGCCAGCTGGTCGAGACGGAACCCGCTGTCCGGCAAGAGGGCGACACGACCATCATTCCGATCCTCGAAGAGGTGGTGGTCGTGGAGAAGCGGCTGTTCTTGAAGGAAGAAGTTCGTATCCGCCGGGTGCAGGTCACGGACCGATACCAGGAGACGGTGAGCCTGCGGGAACAGGATGTCGTCATCAACCGTTCGTCAGAAACGAAACCGGGCGACCCTTCGGGCAGTTGAGCCCGGGTCGCTTCATCATGCAAAGAGGTTCACATGGCCACCGAGACGGTTGTTGCCGTATTCGACACGGAAGCTCAAGCGAACGACGCCATTCGCGCGTTGCAGGGCGGCGGATTTTCTGCGGACTCCATCCAGCACTACGCGAAGGGCAGCCCCGCGCTTCAGTATGGATCGGATACGGCTGGGGCTCCCAGGCAGGGATTCTGGAGCTGGCTTCTCGGGGAGGAAGGCACTCCGGTGCATGAGGAGAGCGTGTACGAGCGCACGGTCGAGGGCGGCGGAACGGTGGTCACCGTGGTCACCGATGAAACCCGCGCGTCGACCGCGATTTCGATTCTTGAACAATACTCCCCCATCGACATCGACGAGCGGGCCACCCAGTACCGGCTTGGCGACCGGAGAGCAAGGTTATGCTACAGGGGCCGAGGTTGCTATAGGGGCCGAGGTTGCTACAGGGGCCGGGCTTGCTTCAGGGGCCGGCTTGCTTCAGGGGCCGGAGTTGCTACAGGGGCCGGGGCTGCCTCAGGGGCCGGGGTTGCTTCAGGGGCCGGGGTTGCTTCGAAAACAACCGCAACCGATGCCGACCAGGTAATGCAGCTGGCGGAAGAGTCGCTCGAGGTAGGCAAGCGGGCCGTAACTCGCGGTACCGCCCGCATCCGCCGTTATGTCGTCGAGCGCCCGGTTGAGGAACAGATCAGGCTTCGCAACGAGCGAGTGTCGATCGAGCGTCGCCCGGTAGCGGGCGGATCCGTCGCAGGCGGCGACGCGTTCACGGAAAAGACCATCGAGATGACGGAAACGGAAGAACAGCCTGTCGTTTCCAAGACCGCCCGGGTCGTGGAAGAAGTCGGCATCCGCAAGGACGTGCAGGAGCGGGTCGAGACCGTCCGCGACACCGTGCGTCGCGAGGAGGTGGAAGTTCAGGATTCTGATCGGCTGGGGAAGGCGACCACGGGCACTTCCTCCGTTGCCGGTGTCGGATCGGGGAGCGGCCGGCGCTGAGGCCGCGAACGGACTCCCCCCGCCACGGAGTCCTGGCCCAGCCCGGCAAGCGCCCGCACACTGGCGGGCGAAAAACCTGCCGAGCGCAACGTGCGCAGACTCGCCGCGCCGTCGCGCTTGGCGAGCCTGCGGCCGTCGGGGCCGGTCAGGAGCGCGTGATGCTCATACTGCGGCTCCGGCCGGCCCATCAGCGCCTGCAAGACCCGGTGCACATCGGTTGCCGCCCGCAAATCCTCGCCCCGCGTCACCAGCGTCACGCCCTGTACGGCGTCGTCGTGGCTGACGCAGAGATGATAGCTGCTGGGAGAATCCCGCCGCGCCAGCACCACATCTCCAAATTTCTCCGGCGCGCACGGCACGCGCCCTTGCCCGTTCTCCGTGTAGGAGAGCGGCCCGGTGACGGATAGCGCCCGATCCATGTCGAGCCGTATCGCATAGTTCTGTCCCGTTGCGATGCGTTCCTCCCGCGCCTCCGGCGAGAGCGCGCGGCAGGTGCCGGGATAACGCGGGCTGCCATCCGGCGTGTGCGGCGCCGCGGCAGCGTCCGCCACCTCGCGAAGAATGTCGGCTCGCGAGCAGAAACACGGATAAGTCAGGCCCCGCGCGTCCAACGCCTCCAGCACCGCCCGGTACTCGGCCAGATGCCGCGACTGCACGCGCACCGAAGCATCCCAGTCGAGCCCGAGCCACTCCAGATCCTCCAGAATCGCGTCCGCGAATTCCGGGCGGCAGCGGGCGGCATCGATGTCCTCCAGGCGCAGCAGAAACCTGCCGCCGCAGCGCCGCGCCCGCTCCCAAGCGAACAGCGCCGCGCGAGCGTGGCCCAGATGCAGCAGGCCGGTCGGGCTGGGCGCAAAGCGGGTGGTGGGTGTCACGGCCTCGGCTATACCGCCGCGAGAACATCGGAGCAGCAGCATGGACGAACTTTTGGGCCCCAGCGTGGCCCCGCGCGCCGGCGGCCCGGCCCGCCAACTGGTGGTGCTGCTGCACGGCGTCGGCGCCAACGGGCACGACCTGATCGACCTCTCCGCGCAATGGGCGCACGCCCTGCCGCACGCTGCCTTCTCCAGCCCCGACGCGCCGGAAGCCTACGACATGCTGCCCCCCGGCATGCCGGGAGAGGGCCGGCAGTGGTTCAGCCTTCAGGACCGTTCGCCCGCCCGCCTGGCGGCTGGCGTGGCCGCCGCGCGCCCGTTCCTCGACCGCTTTCTCGATGCCGAACTGGGGCGGCTCGGCCTGTCCGCGGCCGACTATGCGCTGATGGGATTTTCCCAAGGGGCGATGATGGCGCTCTACACCGGCCTGCGCCGCTCCACGCCGCCCCGCGCCATCCTGGCGTTCTCCGGCGCCCTGGTCGCCCCGGAACGCCTGGCCGAAACCACCGCCCGCCCGCCCGTGCTGCTGGTGCACGGCGAGGCCGACGAGGTGGTGCCGGTCGCCGCCACCCGCGCCGCGGAGCAGGCCTTGCGCGCCCAAGGCGTGCCGGTCGATGCAGTCTATGTTCCGGGCCTGGGCCACGGCATCGACCCCACCGGCCTCTCCGCCGGCGGTCTGTTCCTGCAGCGCGCCTTTGCCGAGGCTTCGTGACGGTGATGTGAAACTGCCGCCCATTGCTTGCGACACTCCCGAGCCGGTGTATAACCGGTCGCAGTTTTGGCGTCGCACTCTATCTGGCGGGTCTTTGGCGCAGATACCCCTGGAACTTGCGCCGCAGATGCAACGGGGTGCGAGTCTTGCCAGACGGTGGGCAACACTTTCCGGCTCTTGTGCTGAACGCCGACTTTCGGCCGCTGTCCTATTTCCCGCTCTCCGTGTGGGCGTGGCAGGACGCGGTCAAGGCGGTGTTCCTGGACCGCGTCTCGGTTTTGAACGAATACGAAACGGAAGTGCGGTCGCCCTCGATTTCCATGCGGCTGCCGAGCGTGATCGCCCTTAAGGACTACATCCCGTCGGCGCGCCGTCCGGCGTTCACGCGGTTCAACGTGTTTTTGCGCGACGCGTTCTGCTGCCAGTATTGCAGCGACCGGCAGCCGGCGCCGGAACTGACCTTCGACCACGTGGTCCCGCGCAGCCGGGGCGGGCGTACCACGTGGGAGAACGTCGTTACCGCGTGCGGCGGCTGCAATCTGCGCAAGGGCAACCGCCTGCCGCGCGAATGCCACATGCACCCGCGCCACAAGCCGCGCCAGCCCACCACGTGGGAGCTGCAGGAGAACGGCCGCGCCTTTCCGCCGAACTACCTGCACGAGAGCTGGCGCGACTATCTGTACTGGGATAGCGAACTGGAGAGCTGAGGAGTTCTGCTGCTGCCCAATTTTGGGCGCACTCTGCCCCACGGATTTGCAACTGCGCTGGTGAGCAGGTCAGGCGGCAGCGCCACCTGCGGCTTGCAGCCGCCGCTCCAAACTTCTGGCCAGAGACGTCAGCGGAAAGCACAGCGCGAAGTAGATCAGAGCGACCACTCCGTACACGGTGAATGGCTCAAACGTTGCGTTGTTGATGGCGTTGGATGTTTTCAGCAATTCGCTGAAACCGATAATGGAGGTGAGCGCAGTGCTCTTCACGAGCTGGACCAGAAATCCGACTGTTGGCGCCACCGCAATCCGGAGCGCCTGCGGCAGCACGACCAGACGGAGCTGATACAGGTAGTGCAGTCCCAGACTGGCGGCGGCATCCCACTGACCGCGCGGGATCGCCTCAACGCATCCGCGCCAGATTTCCGTGAGATAGGCGCTGGCCGACAACGTCAGCGCCAAGGTCGCCACCATCCAGGGTTCTACGTCTACCCCCAGCAACGGCAGACCGAAAAACACCAGGAACAACTGCATCAGCAGCGGTGTCCCCTGAAACGCCTCGATATAGAGCGCCACGGCAACCCTGAACGGCCGGCTCGGCCCGATCCGCAGCGTCAGCAGCAGCAAGGCCACGGTGCCGCCGCACACAAACCCGACGATGGACAACACCACCGTCCAGCGCGCCGCCAGCAGAAGATTGCGCAGAATGTCCCAGAAAGTGAACTCCATCAGCCGATCCCCTGGCCCAGCAAGCTGCGCCCGCCGATCCCCAGCGCGCGCCGCATCAGCACGGACAGGACCAGATAGATCACGGTAATCAGGGCATAGGTCTCGAACGGGCGAAACGTCTGCGACTGCATCAAATCCGCCTCGTAGGTGAGATCGCGGACTGCAATCTGCGACACCACGGCTGACTCCAGCATGGTAATGACGATCTGGCTCGCCATGGCCGGAAAGATTTTCCGCACCGCCTGCGGCAGCACGACCAGAATGAAGATCGGCACGCGCCGCAGACCGAGCGCCCGCGCCGCCTCGCCCTGCCCCGGCGCCACCGCGGCCAGACCGGCGCGCATGATTTCGACCCCATAGGCAGTCAGATTGATCGTCATGGCCAGTACCGCGGCCACCAGCGCGTTCAGGCGGATACCGAGGCTCGGTAGCCCAAAGAAGATGAAGAACAGCTGGACGATGAAAGGCGTGTTGCGAATGAGCTCCACGTAGCCGGCGATCAGCCCCCGCAGCCAAGCCGGCCTGCTGAGCCGGCCCGCCGCACCCAAGATGCTGAGTGCAAGGGACAGAATTGCGGTGACGACGATCAAGCCGATCGTCGTCACCGCGCCGTTCACCAGAGCGGCCAGATAGAAGCCGACCCAGCCGAACTCCAGGCGATACGCCACGCGCTACAAATCTTTTGGATCGAGCGGCTTTTCCAGCCATTTCTGGGAAATCTCGTTCAAGCTGCCGTCTTTCAGCATCCTCGCGATTTCCTGGTTCAAGAACTGTTTCAACTCGGGTTCGCCCTTGTTCAAGGCGATGTGGTCCGGCGAACTCATCAGCTGGAATTTCTGCGTCGGTTCTACGGCGGGATGGCGCGCCAGCACGGTGGCACCTACATCGTTACCAACCGCCATCAGCTGCACCTGCCCGGATAGGAAGGCTGCGATCACTCCGTTATAATCATCGAACCGCTTAACGTCGGCAGTGGGCGGGGCTGCGGCGGTCACCGACGTGTCCTCCAGCGTACCGCGGTTCACTGCAATGGTCTTGCCCGCCAGATCGGCGGGACCGGAGACCGGCAGCGATTTCGGCCCCAGCACGGCGATATAGTAGGGCGCATACGCGTCGGTGAAATCGATCACCTTCTCGCGTTCGGGACTGTCGCCCACACTGAGCAGAATATCGACCCGGTGCTCGGTCAGATACGGAATTCGGTTCTGCCCGGTGACGCTAACCAGTTTCAGTTTCACGCCGAGCGCCTTTGCCAAGTCGTTGGCCACGTCGATGTCGTAGCCATGCAGGCTCATGTCCGAGGCAACCGAGGCGAACGGCGGAAAGTCCTCAAACACGCCGGCGCTCAGCACGCCGGCCTGCTTTATCTTGTCGAGCGCGTCGGCGTGGGCCGAACCGAAGCCGATCGCGTAGCACACGAGCGACGCTGCAAGCGCGCAACGAGCTGTCAGAGAGTTCCGCATTTGTGTTTCCTTGCTGGGTTGAGCCAAATGTCAGAGGCTCGGTTGCCTGCCGATGACCGAAAGCAGGATGCAGTCACCGACCGGAAGTTGGCAGCGCATGAGTTCAGAGTCGGAGTCAGGGTCCTGCCCCGTCGCAATGGTCCAGAACACCCGACCCTGTGCGACATGCCGGCTAGCTGCGTCGCGAAGTGGCGCTGCCGGCGGCAAACAGGACCGCGATGATGACGGCGCCCTGCACGATGTCTTGGACCCCGCCCGGAAACCCGGCGATTTGCATCATCGTGACGATCAGAATGAGAAGCACGGAGCCGAGAAGCGTCCCGAGGGCGGTCGCGCTGCCCCCGAAAATCAAGGTGCCGCCTACCACCACGGCGCCGACCGACTGCAACAGATAGGGCGTTCCCATTTCCAGGAATGCACCGCCCGCATGGGCAGAGAGCAGTGCCCCGTCGAGTGCCGCCAGGACGCCGCTTATCAAGTAGGCGATCGTAATAGTGCGGCCGATTCCCGCGCCTGCGAAATAAGCGGCCGGCTCGCTCTGGCCGACCGCCATGAGTACACGGCCATAGACGGTGCGGTCGATCAGCACTCCGGCTGCGAAAGCGAGCAGCAGGGCAACCAGGGAGATGATCGGGAGTCCGATGATTCTCCTGGTCGCGATCTCGCTCAGAAGCGGGCTGACCGCAAATGTGAAGAAGCCGCGATTGGCCAGAAGTGTCGCCGAAGCCAGGACGTAGCCGACGGCCAGCGTGGCGATCATCGCGGGAATGCGAAGCCGGCGAATCAGGAATGCATTGGTCAGGCCCACGCCAACGCCGAACAATACCAAAACAGGGATTGTGAGCAGCAGCCGAGCGTCCAAGCCATTGTCGAGACTCATCGCGACAAAACCAGCCAGCGTTATTACGCTGGCGATCGAAAGATCGACATTGCCGCCGCCGGTGGCGATCACGAACATCTGGCCGAGTGCGACAACAGCCAGGAAGGCGGCCGAAGAGACCACGCCCGATAAATTCTGCAAACTGAACCGCGCGGTCGTGATGCTCAGGGCCAGCCACAAGAGCACGATGCCGACCGCCGACCATATCCAGCGACGACGCCGCATCCAATTCAGCGCAATCACGTCTGTCTCCGCCGCAGCAGGGTGCGGATCATCAGGATGGTTATCAGCAGGCCGCCCTGGACCGCGGCGTTGAAGTCCGTGCTGACATTGATGAATCCGAGCAGGGCGCCAATCAGGGACAGCGTAACCGCGCCGCAAACCACGCCGACCGGGGCGATGCTGCCACCGCTGAGGGCGCATCCCCCAATGACCACGGCCGCCACGCTCAGCAGGGTGTAGGGGCTGCCGGCGTTGATGTCCGAGGCTGTATTGATCGCCGTCAGAGAAAGCCCGGCCAGCAGGGTGGCCGTTCCGCTGATCAGATACCGGATGAAGTAGAACCTGCCCGGTGACCATCCGCCCTGAGCAAGCGCCCGGGGATTGTTCCCAAAGCCTCGCAGCACGACTCCAGTCCGCGAATTGTTCAATGCCGCAGCCAGGACTGCCGCCACAACGATCGCGCAGACCGAGGCTGGAAGGCCAGCCAAGGTGAAGCTCGCCGCCGCTGCCAGCCAGCCTGGACTGGCACCGCCCGGGGTCGGTTGCAGGGCATAGCCGGCGCCGCTCCAGATGAAGGACGCGCCAAGCGTGACGACCAGCGAGGGAATTTGTCGGAGGTAAATGACGACCCCGAGAATGCAATAGCTCCCGAGACACGCACCAAGCGCCAAGGCACCTGACCATGGCCGCGCAACCAGGAGCGTAGCCGACAGGACATTGACGAGACCGGCAAATGATCCGATGCCGAGATCGATCTCGCTGCCGCCGATGACGAACATCTGGCCGATGGCGATGATGACGAGCGGAACTGCGGCGCTCAACAGGAGGTCGACCCCGAACAGGCTCGCCGCCCCGTGATTGAGAAGCGCTATGAGCGCGAAGACCGCTATCATGGTAAGAAATGGCACAAGCCGGAATGGGTCGAGGGGGCTACGGGTTGTCCTCAGCGTCTGGGCGGCGGCGACCCCCGGCCCCTCCACGCGGCGACGGAAGGACTCGCCGATGATGGCGTCCTCCGACACCGCTTCACCATCGAGGACGGTGACGATACGGTTGTCATGGAAAATCAGGACATGGCTGCATTCCAGAAACTCGATGTCTTCGGAACTGTACCAGACGACGAGCTTGCCCGCCTCTGCGGCCTCGGAGATCAACCGGTAGAACTCGCGCTTCACCGCCACGTCGACACCGCGCGTCGGGTCGTCGAGCGCTATGATGTCCGCGTTACCGACCAGAGCGCGGCCCATCAGCACTTTCTGCTGGTTGCCACCGCTGAGTTCCACAATCGGAGACTCCATGCGCACGGCATCGACGCGCACCCGCTCCATCCAAACGCCTGCCAGACGCCTTTCCTCGCGCGGGTGAAGCCGGCCCAGCAGCGGCCTCCGCGCGACCAAGCCAAAGGTGGCATTGGTCAGGACGTTCCATAACGGAAAGATGCCTTCGTTGGCCCGGTCGCCCGATACGTACGCCACGTCGGCGGAAACGATCATATCCTTGCTACCGTGCCCTCTCCGGGCGGCGTAGAGCGAATGGAGAAAATCGCGCTGTCCGTTTCCCTCCAGACCGGCGACACCGACGATCTCGCCCCGCCGCAGTCGGAGACCATCGGGCGCGAAGCGGCTGCCGATCGGCACTTCGACGAGAGGCTCAAGGTCCGGACGAGGTCTTGTCCCCGACGATCTGACGAGTGTCGACTTGGCTGCATCCCCGATCATGAGGTCGATGATCTGGTCGAGGGCTACCGTATCCCGCTCGGCATCACGGACCACGCGGCCGCCCCTCATGATGAGCACGCGAGTGGCCGTCATGGTCACCTCCCTCAGCCGGTGGCTGATGAAGATGAACGAGACTCCGCGTTCCGCCTGTCGCGAAACGAAGCGGCGCAACTCATCACTGCGCTGAGCATCGAGCGAGGAGGTCGGTTCGTCGAGAATGAGCACTTTCAACTCGGGGTCGCTTGCTGCACGGGCAATCTCGACCATCTGCCTTTGCGCGATAGGCAGCGCTCCGAGGCGGGCTGATACGTCAATCCCGCTGTTCGGAAAGATGGCTTCAATGCTGTCGCGCGCGAGCCGGCCATAGTGGCCGCGCCACGAGATACGGCCCGCGCCGAGGTGCGGCGCCTCGAGATAGAAGTTTTCCAGCACCGAAAGGCTACCGCACAGCGACAGTTCTTGGTGGACGAAGCGAATCCCGTAGCGACGGGCCAGCAGCGGCGAGAAGGTGGCAAAGTCGATCGTCTTGCCTGCGATGCTCAACGCGCCGCTGTCGGGAGCCGTCACGCCAGCCAAAATGCGCATCAATGTGCTCTTGCCGGCGCCATTCGCGCCCACCAGGCCTACGACCTCTCCTCGCGCCACGCTGACCGAAACATCATCGGCGGCCAATGTAGACCCATAGGTCTTGCTGATACTTCTCAGCGACAGGATGGGCGCAGTTATGGCAGGCTCGCCGGCCGCTGCGCTCTTGACCTCGTCATCCAGCATCGACCCCCCGCTGCGGCCGGTATCGCCGCGGATGGGCTGTTCCCCATCCGGGCGACTTCGAGTCGTGTTGTCGAACCGCGGCTTGGTAGGGCGATTCGGGTTACTTCTGCCCCAGGATGTTCTGCTTGACCCAATCTTCGCTGTAAGTGGGGCTAATGACCTCACCCGGCTTCATATGCGCATAATCGTCCAGGTTCTCGTTGGTCACGCGGGCATACGGCATCGTAATCGACTGCGGTACCTTGTCGCCCTGGGCTATGTACAGCGCCAGCCAGAAAGCGGCGCCTCCAATCCCCGGCGTCGAGCCGACCGATATGGTACTGTATCCATATTTGTCGCGCTGCGCGATCCACCAGTTGATGAAGTTGGAGTTGTCGCCGCCCCCCTCGATGACCGGCATCTTTTGCGCGTAGTCGCCGCCATACTCTTGAAAGGCCTGCGAGACGCCATAGGATGCGCCCTGGTCCATGACGGCATCGATATGCGGCAGGCTGGGCAGGACGTTGGTGACGGCCGTTTGGGCGATCGAGTCGGTCGACTGGCCGTAAATTTCGGCCACGACCTTGACCTCCGGGTTCTTCTTGATGACCGCCATGGTCGCGTCATACATCTCGATTTCCGGGCCTGATCCCTTGACCCCTCGAACCATGAGCACATTGCCTTTGTGGCCTATCTTGTCCATCACCCATTCGGTGCCTTCGGTCGAATACTGGCGGAAATCAAACGACAGCTTGACGGCGCAAGGCTCCGTGACGAGGGAATCGAACGCAAGAACCTTGATCCCGGCCTCGCAAGCCTTTTTCACCACGCCGTTGAGGGCGGTCTCCGACGCGGCGTTGATAGCAACGACATCGACATGCTTGAGGATAAGCGCCCCGAGCTGCGAGTTCTGCTGGTTCACCGTTCCGTCGCCGTTCAGAATAACATAGTCGCTGATCCGGCCCTCATCCTTGGCCTGCTGGGCCGCGGCCTTGAACGCATCCACCATTTGATGCCGCCAGGCATTGCCGTAGAACGAATTGGACAGCGCGATCACCGGCTTGTTCGCGTCTGCGGCGTGCCCGCCGGCGGCCCACGAGACGGTCCCGGCCATGGCCGCAATCACAAACACCGAGCGGAGTTGGCGGGCGGTTACGTGGGACATTTTGTTGGCCTCCCTGGCGGTCGATCCGGGACGGAGCGACATCTGACGCAATCATGCTGCCCTTGGGTGGCCTTGTCATCAAGCGATCGTGAGCCAGCGCATTCGCATACCCCCAGCGCGTATCGGGCGATCGCGCCGCCGCGCAGTCCCGGAAGCTGGATTCTTTCTGGAGCCGCTTAGGCCGCCGCCTCCCGCAATCTCCGCTCCACCCGCCGCCGCCCCATGAGCGGCAGCAGCGCCCGCATCTCGGGGCCATGCTCCTCCCCAGTCAGAGCCAGCCGAAGCGGCCGGTACAGCGCGCGCCCTTTTCGTCCGCTCGCCTCCCGCAACACGCCGGTCCATGTCTGCCACACTTCCGCGTCCCACGGCTCCGTCGGGAGCAAATCCGATGCCGTGCGCAAAAAGCTTCTTTCGCCCTCGATCACCGGCGGAATGAAATCGTCGCCCGCAACTACGTCCCACCACAGCCTGGCCTCGCCCAGCAGGTCGATGTTGCCGCGGATCGCCTCCCAGAACGCCGCACTCGCCCCCTCCGGCAGCCGCCCCGTTATTTCGCAAAACCGCAGTTGCTGCAGCACGCGTCGGTTCAGCGCCTGTAGCTGTGCGATATCGAACCGCGCCTGCCCGGGGGAAAACCGCCCCAAATCCATTTCTGCCGCGAGCGCCGGCAAACTCATCGGCTCCGGATTTTTCGGAGATCCCAAGCGGGCCAAATACGAAGTGATTGCCGTCGGCTCCACGCCGTCGGTGCGTAGCCGGCGCAACGAGAGGCTGTCCAGCCGTTTCGACAGTTTCCCTCCAGTCTCGTCGGTCAGCAGCGGCAGGTGCGCGAACGCCAAGAAACCCGGCGTCCCGCCCAGCGCATCCCAGATGTCGAGCTGTACGCCCGTGTTGGTCACGTGGTCATCGCCACGGATAACGTGCGTCACCCCAAAATCCAGATCGTCCACTACCGAGCACAACGTGTACAGCGGCGTGCCATCCGCACGCACCAGCACCGGATCGGAGATCGTTCCGAGCTTTACCGCGCGCTCGCCCAGCACCAAGTCGCGCCACGCGCGCGCGCCCTCCGACAGCCGAAACCGGAAATACGGTCGCTTGCCTCCAGCCTCCGCCGCGGTCCGCTGGTCCGGCGTCATCTTGAGCATGGCCCGGTCATATACCGGCGCCCTGCCGTGCCTGAGCCGTTGTTCCCGTTTTGCTCTCAGTTCCTCTTCGCTCTCGAAACAGGCATACAGCCGCCCCGCGCGCTCCAGTGCCGCCGCTGCCTCGGCATAGCGCGCGCGCCGATCCGACTGCCGCGCAAACTCGTCCCAATCCAGGCCGAGCCAGCGCAGATCGTGCTCGATCGCCTCGGCATATTCGTCGCGGCCGCGAGAGGCGTCGGTGTCGTCGAGGCGCAGCAGCACCTGCCCGCCGTGGCGGCGTGCGAACAGCCAGTTGATCAAGGCGAGGCGCGCATTGCCCACATGCAAAAAACCGGTGGGCGACGGCGCGAACCGGACTTTCATGTCCCGGCGGCAGCGAGCCCCAGAATCATCCGGCCGCCTGCGTCGCCGCCTCGGCGGACCCTCGTTCGGCGTCGGCGTTGGTCAGCAGCGCCGTCCGCACTGCCGCCAGAGCACCGTCGGCAGCGGCGGCGTTCGGGCCGCCCGCCTGCGCAAGGTCCGGCCGTCCGCCGCCGCCCTTGCCCCCCACCGCAACGGCCGCGGCCCGCACCAGATCGACCGCGCTGAACCGATCCCGATACTCTTTCGACACAGCCACCACGACGCTTGCCTTGCCCTCGGCGGTGGATGCCAAGGCCACGATGCCCGGTCCGATCTGTTGCGCGATCGCCTCCGCCAGACCTTTCAGCTCCCGCGCCGGCACGTCGCCCAGATTGCGCGTCGCCAAACGCACACCGTTGATGTTTTCGGCCATCGCCCCGGTGTCACCGCCGCCTGTCGCGAGCTTTTTCTGCAGCTCCGTCATCTGCCGTTCCAATCGCCGCCGCTCCTCCATCAGGGCTACCACGCGCTGCGGCACTTCTGCTGGCGCTACGCGCAGCGCCGCCGCCGCCTCGTTCAGCCTGCGGTCGTTCTCGGCCAGCACCGCTTCGGCCGCCGCCCCGGTGACCGCCTCCACGCGGCGCACGCCGGCGCTGACCGCGCTTTCGCCCACGATGCGAAAAAAGCCGATATCGCCGGTGCGGGACACGTGCGTGCCGCCGCATAGCTCGATCGAATAGGCGCTTTTGTTGCCTTCGCCCGCCCCCATCGAAACCACGCGCACCTCGTCGCCGTATTTTTCGCCGAACAGCGCCATCGCGCCCTGGTCCACCGCGGCTTGCGGCGTCATCAGGCGCGTCGTGACCGGGGAGTTTTCGCGGATTCTCGCGTTCACCTCGGTTTCCACCGCGGTCAAGTCGTCGCGTCCGATCGGGCTCGGCTGGCTCACGTCAAAGCGCAGCCGGTCAGGCGCATTCAGGCTACCCTTCTGGGCCACATGCGTCCCCAACCGCCGCCGCAGCGCCTCGTGCAACAGGTGAGTGGCGGAATGGTGCGCGCGAATACTCCCCCGCCGCGCATGGTCCACCTCGGCCAGGACTGCCATGCCGAGGAAAATCTCGCCGTCCTCCACTCGGCCCAGATGCACGAACAGATCCCCTGCCCGTTTCTGGGTGTCGGTGACGCGCACGCGCAGATCCGGGCGCCGACAGCGTGCCGGTATCGCCGACTTGGCCGCCGCTCTCGGCGTAGAACGGGGTCTGGTTGAGCGTCACGGCGACCTCGGTCCCGGCGTCGGCGCGCTGCACCGGCTTGCCCTGGACCACCAGCCCGGTGACCACCGCTTCCGCCGTCTCCGTGCTGTAGCCCAAAAACTCGGTGGCGCCGGCCTGCTCGCGCAACTCGAACCACACCCGCCCCTCGGCCGCCTCGCCGGAGCCGGCCCAGGCGGCGCGGGCGCGACGGCGCTGCTCGACCATTGCGAATTCGAAACCGGCCACGTCCACCTCAAAACCCTGGTCGCGCAGACGCATCCTGCGTCAGGTCCAGCGGGAACCCGAAACGTGTCGTACAAACGAAACGCCACGCCGCCCGGCAATTGGCCTCCCGCCGGCAGCTTGCTCGTCGCTTCTTCCAGCAGATGCAGCCCGCGGGACAACAAAGCTTCGAAACGCGTCTCCTCCAGACGCAACGTCTCGGCAATCAGCGCCTCCGCGCGGACCAGTTCGGGATAAGCCATGCCCATCTGCCGTACCAAGGCCGGCACCAGCCGCCACATCACCGGCTCGCGGGCGCCCATCATGGTGGCGTGGCGCATGGCCCGGCGCATGATCCGGCGCAGCACGTAGCCACGCCCCTCGTTGCCGGGCAGCACCCCGTCGGCGATCAGAAACGCGCTGCTGCGCAGGTGGTCCGCGATCACCCGGTGGCCGATCCGAAAAGGTCCGTCCGGGTCCTGGCCGGTGGCCTCGGCGCTGGCCAGGATCAGCGCGCGCAGCGTGTCCGTGTCGTAGTTGTCGTGCTTGCCCTGCAAGATGGCGGCGAATCGCTCCAGACCCAGCCCGGTGTCGATGGAGGGACGCGGCAGCGGCATGCGGGTGCCGGGCGGACCCTCCTCGTACTGCATGAATACCAGGTTCCAGATTTCCACGAAGCGGTCGCCTTCCTCGTCCGCACTTCCGGGCGGGCCGCCGGCCACCTCCGGGCCGTGGTCGTAAAAAATTTCGGAGCACGGGCCGCACGGGCCGGTATCGCCCATGCGCCAAAAATTGTCGCTGGTAGGTATGCGAATGATCTTTTGCGAAGGCAGCCCCGAAATCTTGGCCCAGAGTCGTGCGGCATCGTCGTCTTCGGCAAACACGGTGACCAGCAACTTTTCCGCCGGCACGCCGAAATCGCGGGTCAGCAGCGTCCAGGCGTGCTCGATCGCCACGTCCTTGAAGTAGTCCCCGAAGGAAAAATTCCCGAGCATCTCGAAAAACGTGTGGTGCCGGGCGGTGTGGCCGACATTGTCCAGATCGTTATGCTTGCCGCCGGCGCGCACGCATTTCTGCGCCGTGGTGGCGCGCACATACGGCCGCTTCTCCGCGCCGGTAAAAACGTTCTTGAACTGCACCATGCCGCTGTTGGTGAACAGCAGCGTCGGGTCGTTGCGCGGCACCAGCGGGCCGGACGGCACGATCGTGTGGCCGTTGCGGCCAAAGTAGTCCAAAAACGTGGCCCGGATGTCATTGCTGCTGGCGTACATGGGCCGGAGTTAGCCCAGCGCCGCAGACGTGTCACGGCCGGATGCTCGCGGCTACTTGCGGTCACGCCAGTCCGGCCGAAGCCAGTTGACCGCCCGATGCCGTCGCCTCCCCGGCCCGCGCTGCCTCCAAAGCGTCTTCCAGCCCGGTCCGATAACGCACCTCGGGCGGCCGAACGCCGTGGGTCAGCAGAACCCG
Organism: uncultured Pseudomonadota bacterium; assembly: GCA_963822705.1. Taxonomy (GTDB): domain Bacteria; phylum Pseudomonadota; class Alphaproteobacteria; order Acetobacterales; family Acetobacteraceae; genus CAVRQM01. Next base: position 59,472 of record CAWGIX010000001.1, on the reverse strand, counting down.
TCGGATCGGCGGGCGCGCACCGGCGACATAGACCCGCGCTCCGGATCGGCGCGCACGCCGGGCGAACCCTGCAATCGTCGCCGCCGCAGTGGAATCGATGACCGGCACCGCGGAAAAGTCGATGACGTAGGCCTTGGGGTGCTCGCCGATGCGGTCCAACGCTGCCCCGACGCTCGCCGCGGCGCCAAAGAAGAAGGCTCCCGAAATGCGGTACACCACGATTTGCGGATCGGTCGCCAGCGCCGCGTTATAGCGCCCACGGCCGTCTTTACTACGTCCGGTGGCGTCGGCCACGTCCTCCTCTATCAGCGGCCCTCCCGGGCTCTTCACCTCCACCGCCTGCGCCATGCGGTGCAGGAAAAGCAGGGCACTGATGCCGAAGCCGACCAGGATTCCCTGGGTCAGATCGCGGAACACCACCAGCAGAAACGTCGCCAGCAGCACCACGGCGTCGCCGCGAGAGGCGCGGACCAGGGTGGCGAATTCATGCTTCTCCGCCATGTTCCAGGCGACCACCGCCAGCACCGCGGCGAGCGCCGGAAGCGGAATGTATCCGCCCAGCGGTGCCGCCACCAGTATGAACAGCAGCAGGAACGCCGCGTGCAGCATACCCGAGAGCGGGCTGTGCGCGCCGGCGCGTACATTGGTCGCAGTGCGTGCGATGGTGCCGGTAACGCAGATTCCGCCGAACACCGCCGAGGCGATATTGGCCACGCCCTGGGCGACTAGCTCGGCATTGGAACGGTGCCGTCGGCCGGTCATGCTGTCGGCCACCACCGCGGACAGCAGGCTCTCGATGCCGCCCAGCAGGGTGAAGGAAATCGCGGACGGCAGCACCTGCCATGCCTCGTCCACCGAGAACACTGGCAGGTGCGGCATCGGGATGCCGCGCGGAATCCCACCGAACCGGGTGCCGATGGTCTGCACGGGCAGTCCGAACAGCGCTGCCAGCACCGAGGCCAATCCCACCGCGATCAGGTAAGCCGGCCAGTGCGGCCGATAGCGGCGCACCGCCAGGATTACGGCGATCGACACTACGGCGATGCCCACCGAGGCCGGGCTGATCGTCGGCAGCGCGCGCGCCAGAGCTTGGAGCTTGGGGATCAGCGGCCCAGGCTCCTTGGCCAGCGTCAGCCCCAGCAGCTCCTTGAGCTGACCGGCAAAGATGATAACCGCGATCCCGGCGGTAAATCCGACCGTAACCGGATAGGGGATGTATTTGATGAACGTTCCCAGTTGCAGAAACCCGACCGCGAGCAGCAGCAGCCCTGATAGCAGCGTGGCTAGCAGCAGCCCCTCTACCCCGTAGCGATCGACGGTCGCCGCCACCAGCACGATGAAGGCGCCGGCCGGGCCGCCGATCTGGAACCGGCTGCCGCCCAGCGCCGAAACCAGAAACCCCCCAAAAATCGCGGTATACAGGCCGCGGTCCGGCGTGACGCCCGAGCCGATGGCGATTGCCATCGACAGCGGCAGAGCCACGATCGCCACCGTCAGCCCGGCGACCGCATCCCCCTTCAGGTCTCGCAGCCGGTAGCCGTCGCGCAGCACCGTGACCAGCTTGGGCGTGAACAGCTCGACGAAACTGGGAGATTGGCGCCGGGCCGGCATTGCGATCCGCTTTGGTCGTCCGACTTCCAGCCTACCACAATGCGCGACGGCCGAATGGGTGGTTCGCTGCCCGCCGGCTTGTGACCGGCGGCGACGGCGACTAGGTGTCAGCAATGCCGGTCGTTTCACCTCGGAACCGCGGCCGCGCCAGCTTGGTCGGCGCCGGACCCGGCGATCCGGAGCTGCTGACGCTGAAGGCGGCGCGCGCGCTCGCCTCGGCCGACGTGGTGCTGTACGACGCGCTGGTCCATCCCGCGATCCTGGATTTCGCCCCCGCCTCGGCGCGACGCATCGACGTGGGCAAACGCTGCGGCCGGCACCCGCTGAGCCAGGCCGCGATCAACCGGTTGATCGTGGGCCAGGCGCTGGCCGGGCGTCACGTGGTCCGGCTGAAGGGCGGCGACCCCTTTGTCTTTGGCCGCGGCGGCGAGGAATTGGATTCTCTGCGCCGAGCCGGCGTGCCCGTGCACGTGATCCCGGGCGTCACCGCTGCCTGCGCCGCCGCTGCCAGTCTGCAGGTGCCGCTGACGCACCGCGAACTGGCCCGCTCGGTGCACCTCATCACCGGCCACGGCAGCGACGGCGCCATGGCGGAACTGGACTGGGGCACCCTGGCTTCCGGCCAGGGCACGATCGCCGCCTACATGGCCAGCCGGACCCTGCCGCTGGTCGCGGAAAAGCTGATGGCGGCGGGACTGGATGGCGGCACTCCCGCCGTCGCGGTCGAGAACGCGAGCCGCCCCGACGAGCGGCGGTTGTTCGCCACGCTCGCCAGCTTGCCGGCCTTGCTGGCGGCGGAAAAATTCGGCGGCCCGACGCTGGTGCTGATTGGCAAGGTGGTCGGCTTGGCCCAGGTCGAGGTTTTGCAGGCGGCGGCCTAAGTCGGCGGTTGCGGCCTCGGCGCGGCTGCGCGAGACAAGGGCCGCATGCCGCGGGAGGAACGATGAGCACCAAAATTTATCCGGACGCTGCCGCGGCTTTGGACGGCGTGCTGCGCGACGGCATGACCATCCACTCCGGCGGTTTCGGCCTATGCGGCATTGCCTCGGTGCTGATCGAGGCGATCCGCGCCAGCGGCGTGAAAAACCTGACGGTCGTGTCGAACAATGCCGGCATCGACGGCGCGGGCCTCGGGATTCTGCTGGAGAGCCGGCAAATCCGCAAAATGATCAGTTCCTACGTGGGCGAGAACGCCACCTTTGCGCGGCAATATCTGGCCGGGGAGCTGGAGATCGAGTTCAACCCGCAAGGCACGCTGGCCGAGCGCATCCGCGCCGGCGGCGCCGGCATCCCCGCCTTTTTCACCCGCACCGGCGCCGGCACCCAGGTAGCCGAGGGCAAGGAGGTGCGCGAGTTCGACGGCAAGCTTTATGTCATGGAGCGCGGCCTGGTTGCCGACCTGGCGATCGTGCATGCCTGGAAGGCGGATACCGAGGGCAATCTCGTGTTCCGCAAGACGGCGCGGAATTTCAATCCGATCATGGCCACGGCCGCGAAAGTGACCGTGGTGGAGACGGAATTCTTGGTGGAGGCGGGCGAGATCGACCCGGACCACATCGTGACCCCCGGTATTTTCGTGCATCGGATCGTGCATGTGCCCGGCGTGGAAAAACGCATCGAGCAGCGCACCGTGCGCAAGCGCGCGGCATAAGGAGAGGGACCGAACCATGCCCTGGACACGCGATCAGATGGCGGCCCGTGCGGCGCGCGAACTGCACGACGGGTTCTACGTCAACCTCGGCATCGGCATTCCCACGCTGGTGGCCAACCACATCCCGCCCGGCGTGCGCATCCTGTTGCAGAGCGAAAACGGCATGCTGGGCATGGGGCCGTTCCCCTCCGAGGGCGACGAAGACCCGGACCTGATCAACGCCGGCAAGCAGACGGTCACCGAGCTGCCGACCACCAGCTATTTCGATAGCGCCACCAGTTTCGCCATGATCCGCGGCGGCCATATCGACCTGTCGATCCTGGGCGCGCTGCAGGTGGCGGAGAACGGCGATCTGGCCAACTGGGCGATCCCCGGAAAGATGGTCAAGGGAATGGGCGGGGCGATGGATCTGGTGGGCGGCGTGCGCCGCGTGGTGGTGCTGATGGAGCACACCGCCGGCGGCAAGCCAAAACTGCTGCACCGCTGCACGCTGCCGCTCACCGGGGCGGGGGTGGTCAATCTAGTGGTCACCGAGCTCGGCGTGTTCGATGTCAGTCCGGACGGTTTCGTTCTGGTCGATCTGGCTCCGGACGTCGGAATCGACGAGGTCCGGGCAAAAACCGAGGCGACGGTACATGTGCATCCCGACCTGGAGGGGCGCAAGGCAGCGGCGTAACGCTAGCTGTCGGATGGTCCGGTCGTTATCCGTCGATGCGCAGATGCCTGCTTCCATGGTGCCCGACGATGCGGCAGACGACTGCGCGCGCCTGTTAGAATGAAACGCAGTTCCGCGCGTTGGAAGGAGACGAGCCCCGTGATCAACGACGCCAGTCCGCTGCACGGGCTCTCGACCGAGCAGTTCAGCGAACGGATGCGCAGCTGCGGTTTCATCACCCACAGCAGCATCAGATCAAGGCGGTGGCGCCAAACCTCTAATCATCCAACCACCCTCAGTCGCTCCCGGCCGGTCAGCCGGTTTATGGCCGAAATGTAGGTCGTGAGGGTGCGCTTGATGGAAAGGTGCTCTTCGGCATACGCGCGGGCATTGGCGCGCAGCGTCGCGGCACGTCCGCGATCCCCGAGCACTTCCAGGATACGGTCGGCCAGCGCGTCGTGATCGAAAAAGGGCGTGAGCACCCCATTCCACCCCGGCCGGATGAACTCGCGCACCGGCGCCGTGTCGCTCGCCACAACGGCGCAACCACAGGCCAGCGCCTCGCGCAACGACCACGACACCACGAAAGGATAGGTGAGAAAGACGTGGCAGTCCGACCGGCGCAGCAATCGGAGGTGGTTGTCATGCGCGACAAGACCCAAAAAATGCAGCCGGCTTTCGTCGAACCGACCGCGCACCTGGCGCAGGAAATACGTCTTCCAACTCTGCTCCCCGAGCTGCGGTCCATATCCCTTCCGCTTCTCCGTGCCGAGCACCACCACCCGGACGTCGGGGCGCGCCAGCAACCGCGGCAACGCAAGCATCATCGTCTGCATGCCGCGGACTGGTTCGAGATAGGTATTGACGTAGGTGATCAGCTGATCCAACGGCAGCACCGAGGCATCCCCCAGCCCGGCGGCGATCTCGGGATCGCCGGCCATCTCGGCCAAGCCGAGCGGCGCGTCGCGCGCAATCGGGTCCGGGGCGCAGGTCTCGAGGTCCACGCCTTCGGGAATCAGCAAAATGCGATTGCGGAACACCTCGGGGTAGGTGGAAAGCTGGAATTCTGTCGGGGTCTGTCCCCAGCCGGGATTGATGAGGGCTGCGTGGTTTACGGCGTTTCTCGCCCGCACCTGCGATGCGAGGCCGGGGTCCGCGGGCATCAGCGGATCAAACCCGGTCTCGAAGCCGCGGGCGTGATAGTAGAACTCGAGATAACCGAGCAGCGGCACGCCTTCCCAAACGTCCTGGAGGTTCAGCAGGTCGCCCCAGCCGTGATGGCCGATGATCAGATCCGGAGCAAAGCCTTCAGCCTTCAGCTGGCCGGCAACGCTGCCGACCGCGTCCGCCCGGCGCAGCGCCGACTCGTATGCCCGCGCCGGTAAGTAGGTATTCGGGTTAGGTTCGTCGTCGACCTGGTAATCGACCTTGCGCACCGCTCGCATCCGGTTCTCGTTGGGCCGGGTGACGAAAACGACCTCGTGGCCGTTGTTCCGCAACATGCGTACGAGGTGCAGGTACTGGCCGGGGAAATTGGGATGGACAAACAGGAATCTCATGCAATGGACAGCTTCGCAAGAGCCTTTGCGTTTTGACACATAGACATACGAATGAGCTCAGCGAGGATCACGCCGGCACCGCCTGCTGCCGCCGCCGTGCCAGGCTTTGACGAACATCCTGGATTGCTGATGCCAGCAGTTGCGTCATCGAGGCGCGCGCCTCCTCCGCCAGCCCGTCGCGGATGGCATCGAGGACCGCGTGATGCTGTCGCAACGAATAATCCGGCGTATGCGCTCCGCCATCCCACGAGAGCCGGAACGACGCCATCAGGGCGCTCTCGATCACCGCTCCGAAACTGGCCAGAAAATGGTTGCCCGTGGCGTCAAGGATGGATTGGTGGAAGCGCAGATCTGCAGCCGCCAGGCTGGCAGAGGCATTTTGAAATCGTTCCATATCCTCCAGCGCCCGGCCAATACGCGCCAGCACGTCATCGGGCCGCCGCTCGGCCGCGAGCGACGCGGCGGAGGGTTCGATGATCTGCCGCACCTCAAACAGGCCGGAGACGAACGCGTCAGTGGGGGCCGCGCGCAAATGCCAGGCCAGCACTTCCGGGTCGAGCATGTTCCAGTCCGCCCGGGGACGCACCAGCGTGCCGACCTTTTGCCGGCTCAGGATCAGCCGCTTGGCGCTTAGCAGCTTGAAGGCCTCGCGCAGAGCCGAGCGCGAGACCGCGAGCGTGGCGCACAACTCGATTTCGGTCGGTAGCAGGCTGCCCGGGGGATGCTCTCCGCCGATGATCGCCACGCCGAGTGCGTTCGCGATTTTCTCGTGCAGGTTCCGCCCCACCGTCTCGCGCAGCGGCACCCGCGCGGGAGCGGTCAACAGCATGACGTCATGCTGTTGAGCGGGCCGGGACCGCCGGCTTGGCGCGCGGGGTCGCTGCAGCCGCCGTGGCGGCGCGGCGCCGGCGCTGCAATTGCTGGTCGGTCAGCACGCCCATCAGGATCACGGTGCCCATCACCGCAAAATTCAGGCTGGAAGGAATGCCCAAGATGTTGACCAGATTCTGCAGCACCTGCAGCAGCGCCGTGCCAAGCACGATGCCGAGGATCGAGCCCTCGCCGCCGCGCAACGAACAGCCGCCGAGCACCGCGGCTGCAATCGCATACAGCTCGTAGAAATTGCCAAACGAGGAGGGCGAGACGGAATTGGTATAGAACACCAGCAGAACGGTCGAGATGCCGGCCAGCCCGCCGCTCAGCACGTAGGCGGTGGCAATCACCAGCGAGGTGTTGATGCCGGAAAACCGCGCCGCCTCCTCGTTCTTTCCGACCGCGTAGAGGTGCCGCCCATAGACCGAGCGGTGCAGCACGATCCCCATGATGACGGCCAGCACGATCAAAAAGATGAACGTGTCGGGAATCCGGCCGACATGCCCGGCGGCCAGACTGCGCAGCGCGTCCGCCTCGTCGCCGTAGCCGAAGCCGCGAGTCGAGTCGGTTGTGTAATAACGCGCGGCGCCCCGGTAGATCAGCAAACCGCACAGCGTGACGACAAAGGGCTGAATGCGCAGCCGGGTCACCAGCACACCCTGCAGCGCGCCGAGGAACAGGCCGCCCGCCACGATGATGAGCAGTGCCAGTGGCCAGGGCACCTCGTACAGCGTGAGAAGATCGATGAACACGACGCCGAGCAGCGCAAACATCGAACCCACCGACAGGTCGATGCCGCCCGTAATGATGACCAGCCCCTCGCCGATGGAGAACACGCCGAACAGGCCGATCAGGTTGGCCATGTTGAGCAGATTCTCAATGGAAATGAACCGCGGGTTGATAGCCGCGGTGATGCCGGATACCAGCAGCAGCAGGAGAAGCAGGCCGAGCTCCTTGCGCCCGCTCATGCCGTCACCGCTGCCGCTTCCGGATGCCGGGCCTTGCCTGGCGATGCGTCCAGAGGCTGGCCCACCGCCAGCCGCAGAACGTTGTACTCGCTGAGCTGCTCGCGCTGCAGCATGCCGCTGATCCGGCCTTCGTGCATGACCGCGACACGGTCGGAGACGCCGATCACCTCCTCCATATCCGACGAGATCATGATAATGGCCACACCCGCGTCGGCCAGCGCCCGCATGAGCTGATAGATCTCGTTCTTGGCGCCGACATCGATGCCGCGCGTCGGCTCGTCGAAGATGACGACGCGCGGCCGCATCGAAAGCCACTTGCCCAGCACCACCTTCTGCTGGTTGCCGCCGGAAAGCGTGATCGCCTCGGTCTGCACCGACGGAGCCTTGATCGCCAGGCTGGACATCTGCGCCCGCGCGGTCGCCGCTTCGGCGCGCCGGTCGATGAGGAACAGGCTTGCATGGGCGCGCAGGTTGGCCAGGGTGATATTTTCTCGTAACGGCATGCCGAGCACGAGGCCCTCGCGCTTGCGGTCCTCGGGAACGAGATAGATGCCGAGGCGAATCGCGTCGCGGGGCGAGCGAATGTGCACGGGTTCCCCATCAAGCCGAATCTCGCCGCCGCGCAGACGATCGATGCCAAAAACGCTGCGGGCAAGGGAGGTACGCCCGGCCCCCACCAGCCCGGCAAGGCCCAGAATTTCGCCGTGGCGCACCGACAGGCTAAGGGTCCGGTCTGCAAAGGCGGCTGTCACCACGTCGACCAGGTCGCAGCCGCCCTCGCGTGGCTCTGCCCCCGGCGGAATGTAGAGTGACTTCAGGTCCCGGCCGATCATCAGCCGGATCATGGCTGCGTGGTCGATGCTCGCGCGATCGAGTTCGCCTACAGTGCGGCCGTCGCGCAATACCACCACGCGATCGGCACAAGTGATGATTTCTCCCAACCGGTGCGTAATATAAATGACCGTGATGCCATGCGCCTTGAGGTCGGCCACCACCTGCAGCAACCGTTCGGTCTCGGAGAGCGTCAGCGACGAGGTCGGCTCGTCCATGATGATCACGCGCGCGTCGATCGACAGGGCCTTGGCGATCTCCACCAGTTGGCGCTGCGCGATCGAGAGCGTGTCGACCTGCGTGTGAGCGTCAAAATCCGCGCCCAGCCGCTGAAGCAAGGGCGCCACACGTTCATGCATCGCGCGATCGTTCACCAGCCGCAGCGGGCCGCCGATCAACGCCTCGCGGCCGATGAATACGTTGGCCGCGACGTCCAAATTTTCGAACAGGTTCAGTTCCTGATGCACGAAGGCGATGCCGGCACGTGTCGCTTCCGTCACCGTCAGCGCCGCATGATCGCGGCCGTCAATGCGGATATGGCCGGCGCTGGGTTCGGCGACGCCGCCCATGATCTTCATCAGCGTCGACTTGCCGGCGCCGTTCTCGCCAATCAGCCCCAACACCTCGCCGCGGTACACGCGCAGAGTGACGTCATCGACCGCGGTGACGCCCGGATAGGTTTTCCGAATGCCAACCAGTTCAAGAAGAATCTCACTCAACTGCAAACTCCGGTGTCACCACAGGCGCTGCTTCCCCTCTCCCTCGCGCGGGCGAGAGGGAGAGCGGAAGCAGGCCATCTCGCGGCCAGCGCGCCGCAACTTACTTCGCGAGCAGTTTCTTCATGTAAGCCGCAAACTCGGTGACATTCGACTTGTCAATCACGCGCGTGGGAATGATGACCAGGCTGTTGGCCGGCTTCCAGGACAGGTCGCCGTTGATCGTCTTGATCAGGTCGGTCATAGACTGGTAGCCGAACTCGAACGGCTGCTGCACAATGGTCGCCTCGATGCAGCCCTCGGAAATGCCCCGCAAGGTCCGCGGATCCTCGTCGAAGCCGACGATCTTCACCTTGCCGCACTTTCCGGCCGCGTTCACGGCGTCATAGATTTCTGGCGTATTGTAGCTCCACAACCCGCTCAGCAGCGCGATGTCGGAATATTTCGTCAGCGCATCCTCGGCGTTGCTCTTGGCCTTGGCGAAATCGACCTGGTCGGTGCGGACGTCGAGGATCTGGATGTTGCTGCCGGCCAGCACTTCCTTTATACCTTGCACGCGCTCACGGGCGTTGTCGGCGTCGAGCGTGCCGACGAACAGCATGATCTTGCCGCCGTTCGGCAGCGCCTTCTTGATCTGCTCGCCCGCCTGCTTGCCGGCGGCGACGTTGTCGGTACCGATATAGGCGATGCGCTTGCTCTGCGGCGCGTCGCTGTCGGTGGTGAACAGCGGCACCTTGCTCGCGACCTTGTCGAGCTCCTCGGTGGCGTGCGGGGCGTCGTCAACCGAGATGGAGATTCCGGAGACGCCGCGCGCCAGGAGATCGTCGAGTTCCCGGCGCTGCTCGGCCGCCGTGGCCTGGCCGGTCACAATCAGCTCCATGTTGTAGTCGGGATGCTCGCCTTGCGCCTTCTCGATGCCGCGGCGCGCCACGGTCCAGAAGTCCGAGGCGGCGTTGGTGACCAGCACCAGCGTCTTCTTTTGCTGCGCTTGCGCGAACGGGCCCGTGAGGGCCAGCAACATGGCCCCCGCAAGAACGGGGACAAGAGGACGGATCATTGTTTCAAAGCTCCTGAACGTTTCCAGTCTTACGGTCCAGACTGGATCGGGGCTCGGGACCTGCCCGCCATCCCCATCGCGCCCGGCCGGGGCGGAGAATATGTCATGCAATTAGCCGGCGCAATGACCTTCCTGCCGGGCCTAGCGGACGTAGATTTCGACCTCTCGTGGCGGCCGGCCCGGATCGCCGCGGGAGCCGATATGGATGCTGTCCGCGGAAATCCCGTCCGCCTGCAGCGCAATAGCGACGGCATCGGCATCCGCCGCCCCGGTTTTTTCCGCGGCGTCCTGGACCGCGAACGTGGCCGAGGTGGGAATCGGGGTCACGACGTCGAACTGCACGTCCGGCTTGCGCACCTGCGCCGCGCGCGCGGCCTCGAGCAGCCCGGGTTGCCAGTCGTCATTCCCAGGCGCGCCGAAGCGGATCGTCAGCAGCGGCGGCGGCGGCAGGGCCCGGGCGGCGTAGTCGCCAGCGTGCAGCTGCTGCGCTCCCGGAAACAGCCCGGCTCGCTCGAACGTTCGCTGATCGATGAGCGGGCACCCCGCCAGCATGGTCAGCCCCAGGGTCAGTAGGGGACGAAGAGTGGCCGATCTGGGCATGGCCGGCACTGTCACCGGAACCCGATTGACCGGCAAGCGAACTCGCCGGGCTTGCCGGGTCGTGCGCCCCCCCCTAAGAGCGCAGGCGGTGCAGGAAACGCGATGACACCGACTCCCGAGGCCATCACGCCCCAGCGGACCGGCCGCAGGTTATCGGCAGCCCTGTTGCGTCCGGTGGCGAGCGAGCGTCGCATGGCCGACGCACTGCGGGCCGTCGCGGTCGGCATCGCCGCGGACCGCGCCGGTGGCGCAACACCCCCGGCCCTCGCCGATGCCGCCACGATGCTGTGGGCGCGCTACCTGAAATTCCATGCCGCGGATCCGGGCTGGCCCGACCGCGACCGATTTGTTGTGGCCACCGCGCAGGGCGCGCTGCTGCTATCCGCCCTGCAGCACATCACCGGCACAGAGGATACGCGGGCGGCCGACGGAGTGTCGGGCGGGAATGACCTGGCTCAGCCCGAGCTGCCTCCGATCGGCCAGGGGTTCGGCACTGCGGTGGGCATGGCCCTGGCCGAGCGTTTTTTGGCGGCGCGGTTTGGCCGCAGCCTGGTTGATCACCGCACTTGGCTGCTCGCCTCGGACGCCGATATGATGCAGGGCGTCAGCCACGAGGCGGCCAGCCTGGCCGGACACTTGCGGCTGGAAAAACTGACGGTGATCTGGGATGACGGGGGCGCAGGCGGCCGGGCGCATTCCGAGGATACGCTGCGCCGGTTTGGCGCCTATGGCTGGACCACAAAACCGGTCGATGGCCATGACCACGCGGCGATCAGCGCCGCCCTGGGGATGGCGGTGCGCTCGCGCAAGCCGACGCTGATAGCGTGCCGGACCACCCCGGAAGCGGTGATCAAGCCGCGGGAACCGCGACGGCCAGTGTTAGCACGATGGCGCGCGGTGGGATTGCAGGGCACCCCCGTCCGGCGCAACTGGCTGAAACGTTTTGCCCACCACGGTCAGCGTGCCGAGTTCGAGCGAGTCATGCGGGGCCAATTGCCGGAAACGCTTGCGGCGACTCTCGCCGAGGCGAAAGCCGCACTCGGCGCCATCGGCGGAAGGATGGCGACGCGGGTCGCCAGCGAGCGCCTGCTACAGGTATTGGGGCCGATGCTGCCGGAGTTGGTGGGCGGCTCTACCGATGCGGCTCAATCGGCGCGTCCGGGCAACGCGAGTGCGGCGACGGCCGGCGGATTCGGCACCCGGTTTCTGCATTTCGGCACTCGTGAGCACGGCATGGCCGCGGCGATGAACGGCATGGCGGTCCACGGCGGGCTATTACCGTATGGCGGCACACCCTGGGCGCTGGCCGAGTCGCTGCGGCCTGCCTTACGTCTGGCTGCCCGCATGCGCAGTCGAGTGGTACATGTGCTCACCCATGACCCGCTGGCCGGGCGCCTCCTGGAACACCTGGCCAGCTTGCGCGCGGTTCCCAACCTACATGTGCTGCGCCCGGCTGATGCCGTTGAGACGGCAGAATGCTGGGAACTGGCGCTGCGGCGCCAAGATGGCCCGAGCCTGTTGGTGCTGGACGGCAAAGACCTGCCGTTCCTGCGCGCGCAGGCCGACAGATCCGAGAACCGCTGTGCGGACGGGGGATACGTACTGGCGGAGGCCGATGGGCCACGCCAAGCCACGCTAATTGCCAGCGGCGCCGAGGTGGCGCTGGCCATGGCAGCGCGAGCCCGGCTTGCGGCCGAACGAATCGCGGTCGCGGTCGTGTCGCTCCCCTGCTGGGACCTGTTTGCCCGCGCCGGCGCCAGGTACCACCTAGAAGTCTTGGGCGAAGTCCTTCGTTTCGGCATCGAGGCAGGTAGCGGATTTGGCTGGGAGCGTTGGCTCGGACCCAGCGGGGTTTTTGTCGGCTGCGATGACGACGGCGCCGAACGCGATCTCACGCCCGAAATCATCGCCGCAGAAGTGCGCCAGCGTCTCGCGGCCTGACGAGATCTGACAAGGGAAGGGCCGATTCATGGCAGTGACGGTTGCCATTAACGGGTTTGGACGCATTGGCCGGCTGGTGTTACGCGCTATCGTCGAGAGCGGGCGCACCGACGTCGAACCGGTCGCGATCAACGATTTGGGCAGTGTCGACGCCAACGCGCACCTGCTGCGCTACGACAGTATACATGGCCGCTTTCCCGCCGAGGTGGAGGTTGGGGGCGACAGCATTACTATCCGCCATAACGGCCGCACCTGGGGGCCCATAAAAGTCTCGGCGGAACGCGACCCCGCGAAAGTGCCTTACCAGGGTATAGATGTTGCCCTCGAATGCACCGGTCTTTTCACGAAAAAGGAATCCGCCTCCCAGCTTATTGCTGCGGGTGCCCGGAAAGTTTTGGTATCCGCCCCGGCCGACGGCGTGGATGCGACTGTCGTGTTCGGCGTCAACCAGTCGGTGCTGACACGCGACATGACCGTGGTGTCCAATGCTTCGTGCACCACGAACTGTCTGGTGCCGATGGTCAAAGTGCTGCACGACGCCTTTGGCGTGGTGCGCGGCTACATGGTGACCTGCCACAGCTATACCGGCGACCAGCGCACGGTCGACACATTGCACAAGGATCTGCACCGCGCCCGTGCCGCGGCCGTGTCCATGATCCCGACCACGACCGGAGCGGCTCGCGCGGTCGGACTGGTGCTGCCGGAGTTGAAAGGCAAGCTGGACGGCACCGCGATCCGCGTTCCCACGCCCAACGTGTCGATGGTCTCGCTCGACGTGGTGCTGGAAAAGAAGCCGACCAAGGAGGCAATCAACGCCGCTGCCAAAACCGCCAGCGAGGGGGCGCTGAAAGGGATTCTCGACTACAACACCGCGCCGCTGGTCAGCAGTGATTTCAACCACAGTGCCGCGTCCTGCACCTTCGACGCCACCCAGACAGCGGTGGTGGACGGCGCGCTGTTCCGCGTGCTCGGCTGGTACGACAACGAATGGGGCTTTTCGAATCGGATGGCCGACACGGCGGCCCTGTTCGGGAGTTTGTAGGCGGTGGCGCTGCGCACGCTCGACCACTTCGACCCGCGCAGCAAACGCGTGCTGGTACGCGCCGACCTGAACGTGCCGGTGCGCGACGGAAAGATCACCGATACCACCCGCCTGGAGCGGCTGGCGCCGACCATCCGCGAACTTGCCGACAAAGGCGCGCGGGTGATCGTGGCCAGCCATTTCGAGCGGCCGCAAGGCAAGGTGGTGCCAAAAATGTCGTTGCGGCCGATCGCGCAGGGTTTGCAGGACGTGCTGGGCCGGCCGGTTCGTTTTGTTGCAAGCACGGCAGGCGCCGAGGCGCTGGCGGCAGTGGCCGATCTGGACGACGGCGAGGTTGCTGTGCTGGAGAATACCCGGTTCGATCCCGGCGAGGAAGCCAACGATCCGGATTTTTCGGCAAAACTCGCGGCACTGGCCGAGGTGTACGTCAACGACGCTTTTTCCGCCGCTCACCGCGCCCATGCCAGCACCGCAGGGGTTGCGCGCCATCTTCCTGCTTATGCCGGGCGGCTCATGCAAACGGAGTTGGAGGCCCTGGCACTCGCGCTGACCACGCCGGAACGGCCGGTCATGGCCGTGGTGGGCGGCGCGAAGGTGTCAACAAAACTCGACCTGCTGCAGAACCTCATTGCGCGCGTGCAGGTCCTGGTGATCGGCGGCGCCATGGCGAACACGTTTCTCGCCGCACAAGGAGTGGCGGTCGGGCGGTCGCTGCAGGAGAGCAGCCTGCACGATATCGCGCGCGACGTGCTGGCCGCGGCGGACAATGCCGGCGTGCGACATTGTGCTGCCTGTCGATGTGGTGACCGCCGCCACCCTCGCCCCCGATGTTGCCACCAGGACCGTGCCCGTGGGCGAGGTCCCCGGCGACGCGATGATCCTCGATGCCGGTGTGCTCACGGTGGAGGCGATTGCGCGCCGCCTGGGCGAGATGCGCACGCTGGTGTGGAACGGTCCGCTCGGCGCCTTTGAAACCCCGCCCTTCGATGCGGCGACGACAGCGCTCGCGCGCGTCGTGGCGGACGCGACCCAAGCCGGGCGCCTGCGCAGCGTGGCCGGCGGCGGTGATACCGTGGCAGCACTGCGCCGCGCCGGCGTCGAGGATCAGCTCTCCTACGTATCCGCCGCTGGCGGAGCGTTCCTGGAGTGGTTGGAAGGCAAGACTTTGCCCGGGGTGGCGGTGCTGGAAGCCTGACGCAGATCGGACCTGCCTACTTCCGCCACCACCCCCGCTTCCGCTCGGTGACGGGCGCGTCCTGGCCGATAAGGACGGGCTGGATGGCCGGTCCGATTTCCGGCTCCCGCGGCGGCTCCGGCTCTGGCGGCGGCTCCGGTTCCGCCGGGGCTGCTACGTGCATCTCTGGTGCAGCCCTCTGCTCAGCAGGGGCCTCGGCGGGGGGCTCGGCGGGACCGGGGACGACCACTGGAGCGGGGTCAGGCATTATCTGTATCGCCGGGTCGGGGGCGGGAGGCTCGCGCCGAGCTTCCTCGGCTGGCTCCAGCAAGTCGAAAATATCAAAGCCGCCCGCGAACGGCTCCGCGGGTGTAGGGCCGGCATAGGGTGGCGGCGTTATTGCCGGCTCGGCGACCTGCCCGGTCTCGGTCTCGGTCCCAGGCTCGCCACGGCGACGACGGCCACCACGCCGGCCCCGCCGGCGAACCCCGGACGGCTGCGTCGTGTCATACTCGAGCTCCGACACCTCGACATTGGGCTGTTCCGCTCCCAGCGCATCGACGGCGAAAACGTCTGGCGTGCCCGCGGCAGGCGCGCCATCTTCGGCACTCCCCCCGGCAATTGCCGGCGACTCTTCAGGCGTCAGCGCCTGATCGCCGGATTCCGGCCCGCCAGCCTCCCGCCGTCCACTGCGGCGGCGGCGGCGGCGCTTGCGGGATCGCTCGCGTTCCTCACCTTCCGCCGCCCCGCGCTCGCTCTTTTCCGCCGTCGCCGCTTCGACGTCTTCCGCTTCCTCGTCCTCCTCGTCCTCGCCGTTCTCGACCGGTCCGGCATCAATGGGTGGTATCGGCACGACCGGTACTGGCATGGAAGCGGGCCGTGGCTCGCCAGGAGTTTTGGCGCGCACGCGATCGATACGGGACTGCCCCGATGCCAGCATATCGTCCATGGCGAACTGGATGCGCATGCCGTACCGGGCCTCGATCTCCGCCACCCGGTCGCGCTTATGGTTCAGCAAGAACATCACCACGGCACTCTTGGCATGCACCATCACCACCGAGGCACGGCCTTTCGCTCCCTCGTCCTCGATGGCGCGCAAAACACTGATCGCACTGCCCTCGGCGCTGCGCACATGCCCCGTGCCGCCGCAATGCGGGCACACGTCCAGACTGGTCTCGGCCAGCGACGGGCGCAGCCGCTGGCGACTCATTTCCAGCAAGCCGAAATGGCTGATATGGCCGACCTGAATGCGCGCGCGGTCGTCTCGCAGCGCATCCTTCAGCCGCCGCTCCACCGCCGCTACGTGCTTGCGACTTTCCATATCGATGAAATCGATGACGATCAGGCCAGCCAGATCGCGCAGCCGAAGCTGCCGCCCTATTTCGTCGGCCGCTTCAAGATTGGTGCGCAGCGCGGTTTCCTCGATATTGCGCTCCCGCGTCGACCGCCCGGAGTTCACGTCGATGGCGACCAGCGCCTCGGTTTGGTTGATGACCAGATAGCTGCCGCTTTTCAGTTGCACGGTCGGGCTCAGCATCGCTTCGAGCTGCGCCTCGACTTGATACTTGGCGAATAGCGGCTGCCCGCCCTGCCCCTCCGGACCGCGCCACAGCTTTACTTTTGCGGCATGACTCGGCATCAGCTGGCGCATGAAATCGTGCGCGGCGCGCCATCCGGTCTCGCCATCGACGACGATCTCGTCGATGTCGCGGGAGTAAACGTCGCGGATGGCGCGCTTGATCAGGCTCGCCTCCTCGTAGATCAGCGCCGGCGCCACCGAGCGCAGCGTGTGCTCCCGGATATCGTCCCATAGCCGCATCAGATATTCGCAGTCGCGGCGGATTTCCGGTTTGGGGCGATTGGCGCCTGCGGTGCGCACGATCAGCCCCATGCCTTTCGGCAGGTCTAGTTCGGCGGTCACCTCGCGCAGCCGCTTGCGGTCCACCGCCGAGGTGATTTTCCGCGAAATGCCGCCACCGCGCGGAGAATTGGGCATCAGCACGGAGAACCGTCCGGCGAGTGAAATGTAGGTGGTCAGGGCAGCGCCCTTGGTGCCGCGCTCCTCTTTGACCACCTGCACCAGCATGATCTGCCGCCGATGGATCACTTCCTGAATGCGGTAAGTGCGCAGCAGGCGGCTGGCCTGGCGCGCACGGGCCTGCGCCGCACCGTCCTCCTCGGCCCCGCCGCCGTCATCGCCGCCGAGCACTTCCGGCGGTGGTTCCGGAATGCTGGTCGGCACATCGTAGGGGCCGTGCTCTGCTGAATCGCCGTCCCGTGGGTCCGTGCCTATATCGACACGACTCTGCGCATCAGCCTCAACCCCGCTCTCGGCGTCGGTTTGGATGTTGCTGTCGGCAGCGCCGGCGCCCGCGAAAGCCAATCCCGGCGGCTCTTCGACGCCGGCCGCGACCCTTTCGGCTGTCTCCACGTCGCCGCCTGGCACATCCGGCTCCGGCGCCATCTCGATTGGACCAAATCGCTCCTCGCGGGCGATCAGCGCCGGCCGGGCGGGCGTCCAGGGTTGCTCCGATCCCTCCTCGGGGCTGTCCGGCAGCTCCGCCGCCGCACCTGGCGCATCGGCAGCACCGGGCGGTGTTTCGGTCGACGCGCTCTCCGCGGCCTCGGTCCATCGGCATGGAATCAGGGGCCTCGGGCTCGGAGGACTCGTCTTGACCTTCGATTGCGCCGTCCGGGGCTGGAGTTTGCAGGGGCGGGGAAGGCGGATCGGCGCGCTCGTCCTCGTCTTCTTCGGCCGCGCGAGCTTCCTCCGCCTGGAGCGCCAGCAACCGCTCCCGGTCGGCGATCGGGATCTGGTAATAGTCCGGATGGATTTCGCCGAACGCCAGAAAACCGTGCCGGCCGCCACCGTATTCCACAAAAGCCGCCTGGAGGCTCGGCTCCACGCGGACGACTTTCGCTAGATAAATATTGCCCTTGAGCTGTTTTCGGGCCGAGGTCTCGACATCGTAGTCTTCGAGCTTATTGCCGTCCAGCACCACGACGCGGGTTTCTTCCGCGTGCGTGGCATCGATCAACATGCGCTTGGTCATTCAGAAACAAACTCCGGAACGCCGCGCGGCTCCGCGCACCAAAAGCGCGGCGGGGGCGGCTGAAGGGATGGAACAAGGCCAGGGGGGCGGCCAAAAGGGATGGAACCGGCTCGAGTCGCGTGCTCAAACCGGCGGTCGCCCGCGCCCGGAACAGCGCCGCGTCGCCCCGTCTTGGGCGGCGGACCGATGCTGACCTGGTTGACTGCGGGGCGGCCACGAAACCTTTTTTCTGCGGGTCATCCGCCCGCTTAAGCGGCGCGCGACCCCTGGGCGAAAGCGGAGCGCTCACCGGCGGCGAACACTTATCGGGCCGACGCACGACGACGGCCTCAGCGAGCGCGCGCTCGGGCCCTTATTCAAGCCGTGGCGGCGCGGCAACCCGCATGAATGTAACATGGAGCAAACCGGGCCTCCCCGCAAGCCGCTGGCATTTTGCGTCTGAAGACGGGGCGATGTCTGACGTTCGCCCCGGCGGGGCTGCAATTTACGCGCGAATAAAACACGTCTCTTAACAATATGTAGCATGCGTTCCGACAGAGCCCATGGTAAGAAAGTAGCGTAACATCCCGAGCCGATCCAGAGGGTCTGCGCGTGAACACCCGCCGATTTCTGCTCGCCCAGGGGGCCACGGCCCTATTCAGTTTTCCCGCCGCAGGCGCCGGCCTTGCGCCCGCACGCAGTGAAGGCCGAGCGCCCCTGGTGTTTCTCGATCCCGGTCACGGCGGCAAGGACCCTGGCGCCATTGGTGTTTCGGGAACCTACGAAAAGGACGTGGCGCTGGCAGCTGCCAAGCAACTTTGCAGAGCCCTGGAGGCGACCGGGCGCTATCAGGTAAGACTGTCGCGCGGGACCGACCTGTTCGTGCCGCTGGAGCAGCGGGTGTCGATCGCGCAGGATCAGGGTGCAACCCTGTTCATATCCATGCACGCCGACGCCCTGGCCGACCACTCGGTCCGCGGCGCTAGCGTCTACACGCTGGCCGAGCAGGCCTCGGACTCGCAGACTGCCGCCCTGGCTCGACGCGAGAACGCGGCCGACCGGTTTGGCGGCCCAGGGTTCAGCGGGGCGGACAGCGGCGCCTCGCCGGAGATCGCCGCTATCCTGGCGAGCCTCGTCCGGCAGGAGACGCGCGTCGGGTCGGCCAGGATGGCGCGCGCGGTAGTAACCGAACTGCAGGGCGAAATCGGTCTGCTACAGAACCCCGCGCGACATGCCGGCTTCGTGGTGCTGAAGGCGCCCGACATTCCCAGCGTGCTGGTGGAGATGGGCTTTATGTCGAACCCCGAGGACGAAGACGCGTTGCGAATGGCGGACCATCGCGCCAAGGTCGCCGCCGCCCTGCTACGCGCCATAAATGCATATTTTGCCCGAGCGGGATCATTGCGCATGGCGGGGTGAGGCTTAACCTTTAGTCTGCGGGTGCAAATCGGTCGGCTGCCCGCGCCGCGGAAAGGGTATATCGTCCAGCCATGGCTCCGCCCCTTACCGCTGGTGAACGTCTGGCGAAATCCTCGGCAAATACCGTAGCCACTCCCCGGCGCGTCCCGTATGCACGTCGGCAGGTGCGGCGTCCTTCATCCATCGTTCGCTGGATCGGCCGCTTTTTGGGCGTGCTGCTGGGCGTGGTTGCGCTGGGCGGGATAGCCGGCGTGTTCGTGGCCTACCTGATGTACCAGCACTACAGTGCCGGCCTGCCCGATGTGAAGAAGCTACTGGCCTATCAGCCACCGCTGATGAGCCGGGTCTACGCCGACAATTCCCGCCTGCTGGAGGAACTGGCCACCGAGCGCCGCCTGTTTGTGCCCTATGCGGCCATTCCGGACCTGGTCAAGCGCGCCTTCGTCGCCGCCGAGGACCAGAACTTCTTCACCCACCACGGTGTCGACCCGATGGCCATCCTGCGCGCGGCGGCGACGGACGCGCTGCGATACGGGCAAGACAGGCGGCCGGTCGGGGCCTCGACGATCACGCAGCAGGTCGCCAAGAACATGCTGCTGGACAGCGAGGTGTCGCTGGCCCGCAAGATTCGCGAGGCACTGCTGGCCATGCGCATCGAGCGGACCTTGTCCAAGGAGCGCATCCTCGAACTTTATCTGAACGAGATCTATCTCGGGAATGGCGCCTATGGCGTCGCCGAGGCGGCGCAGACCTATTTTGGCAAGGCGCTTGACGACCTGACTCCGGCGGAGGCCGCGTTCCTGGCGGCACTGCCAAAAGGACCCAACAACTACAACCCGCAGCGCTTTCCCGATGCGGCCCGACAGCGCCGCGATTGGGTGCTCGACCGGATGGTGGAGACGCATGCGCTGACCGCGGAACAGGCCCAGGAAGCGAAGAACCAACCGCTGACTCCGGCGGTGGCCGGCCGTTCGAACATGGTGGCGGGCGCCGACTATTTTGCCGCCGAGGTGCGGCGGCGGCTGGTGGACCGGTTCGGCGCCGACCAGACCATGCAAGGCGGTCTGGTGGTCCGGACCAGCCTCGATCCGGCACTGCAGGCGGAAGCCGATAAGGCGCTCCGCGCAGGGCTTGAACGCTATGACGAAACGCGCGGCGGCTGGCGCGGTCCGGTTGCCCGCCTACCCACCCCGGCATCCGCGCTGCGGGCGGATTGGCAGACTCCGCTCGGCAATATTCTGCGCCCGCCGGGGATGCTGCCTCAGTGGCAGCTCGCGGTGGTGATCGAGATCGCTGCCGGGCAAGCGCGGCTCGGCTTCGTGGACCCACAGGCGGGACCACGCGTCCTGCCGATGTTTTTCTCCGACCTGTCCTGGGCGCGGCCTGTGCGCGACGGCATATTGGGGGCGCCCCCACGCCGCATGGAGGACGTGCTGAAGGTGGGCGACGTGGTGATGACCGAGCTTGTCCCGGCGCTGGATTCTGCGGGGGGACACTCCGGTCGTCCGGAGCGGCTGCTGCTACGGCAAATCCCCACCGTGCAGGGGGCCCTCCTGTCGATGGACCCGCTGACCGGCCGGGTACTGGCCATGTCGGGCGGCTGGTCGTACGACGCGAGCCAGTTCAACCGCGCTACCCAGGCCGAGCGACAGCCGGGCTCCAGCTTCAAGCCGCTGGTCTATCTCACGGCGATGGAGCAGGACATTTTGCCGTCGCAGCGTTTTCTCGATGCGCCGTTCTCGATGGACAATGGCGCCGGCGGCCAGTGGCGGCCGAATGACTACGAGCCGGACTTTCTGGGCTGGGTGCCGCTGCACGTGGCGCTGGAAAAATCGCTAAACTTGGTGACGGTGCGCCTCGCCGAGAAAATCGGCATGGACGCGGTGGCCCAAAATGCCATCGCCTTCCACCTCTCGGATTCGATGCCTCATGTGCTGCCGGCAGCGTTGGGGGCGGTCGATACCACGGTGCTGCGCCTGGCCGGGTTCTATTCGGCGTTGGCGACCGGCGGACACGAAGTGGTTCCGACCCTGATCGATACGGTGCAGGATCGCGATGGCCGCATCATTTATGCCACGCCCGAAGTAGCCTGCGACGGGTGCGACAATCCGAACAGCCCGCCCAGCCTGATCGACCAGCGCCGCGAGTTGGCGGACGCGCCCAGCGTGTTCCAGGTGGTGACAATGATGCAGGGCGTGGTGCAGCGCGGGACCGGGGTTCCCGCCGGGCAGGGGCTCGGGCGTCAGATCGCCGGCAAGACCGGCACCACGCAGGATTTCAACGATGCCTGGTTCGCGGGTTTCACCCCCGACCTGGTGACCGTTGTGTGGATCGGTTTCGATACGCCTTCCAGCCTCGGCAAGGATGAGACCGGCGGGGCGCTGGCAGCGCCGATTTGGCACGATTTCATGGCCGCCGCCCTGAAAGACCGCCCGAACCTGAAATTCGTGCCGCCAGCGGGCGTGACCATGGCCTCGTATGATAGCGGCTGGGGCACGGTAACCGATGCGTTCAAGGCCGGCCAGAACTCCGGGCGGCTCGGGCTCTGAAGCGACCGCGTCGGCCGAGCCGAGCGATTCCGGCGCCAGCCAGAGCGCGGCGCCGGTTTTGGGCGGCACCGCGGCCGGGGTCGACAGCGGTTTAGGCGGTCTGTATTAGCCGCTCCCATGTCGACCGAATCCGACGCGCTTGCGAGCCAGATCCAGCAGTCCGTTGCACTGCTGAGGAGGCATCTTTGACTGGGATTCGGCGACCGCCCGGCTTGAGGAGCTGAACGCCCGCGCCGAGGAATCCGGATTGTGGAGCGACCCTTCGGCGGCGCAGATGCTCATGCGGGAGCGCAACCGCTTGGCCACGCGGATCGAGGCGGTGCAAAGATTGGAGCGCGAGAGCGCCGACACCCAGGAACTGATCGGGCTGGCCGAAGCTGAGGGCGATAGCGCGATGGTTGCCGACGGGCTTGCCACCCTCCGCGCGCTGGCCCAGGAGGCCGAACGCCGCGGCACGGAAAGCCTGCTGTCCGGCGAGGCGGATGCCAACGACGCCTATATGGAGATCAACGCCGGCCAAGGCGGCACTGAAGCGCAGGACTGGGCCGAGATGCTGATGCGCATGTACACGCGCTGGGCGGAACAGCACGGTTACAAAGTGGCGCTGCTGGACGAGAGCGAGGGCGAGCAGGCCGGAATAAAATCGGCAACGTTGCAGGTTAGCGGCCCGGATGCGTATGGCTGGCTGAAAACCGAGGCCGGGGTGCATCGGCTGGTGCGCATCAGCCCGTTCGACGCCGCGGCGCGACGGCACACGAGTTTCGCCTCGGTCTGGGTCTATCCGGTGATCGACGACACCATCGAGATCGAGGTCGATCCGTCGGATTTGCGCGTCGACACCTATCGCTCGTCCGGCGCCGGCGGACAGCACGTGAACAAGACGGAAAGTGCGATTCGCATTACCCAC
Source organism: uncultured Pseudomonadota bacterium (assembly GCA_963822705.1). GTDB lineage: Bacteria > Pseudomonadota > Alphaproteobacteria > Acetobacterales > Acetobacteraceae > CAVRQM01. The sequence goes on along the minus strand of CAWGIX010000001.1, from coordinate 36,887 downwards.
CTGCCGACCGGCATCGTGGTTGCCTGCCAGACCGACCGCAGCCAGCACCGCAACCGCGCCACCGCCATGGCCATGCTGAAAGCACGGCTGTACGAGGCGGAACTGCAAAAGCGCGAGGCGGCCGCGGATGCGACCGAGGCGGCAAAAACCGATATCGGCTGGGGCCACCAGATCCGCAGCTACGTGCTGGCACCGTATCAGTTGGTGAAAGACCTGCGCACCGGGGTGGAGAAAGGCAATCCTTCCGCGGTGCTGGATGGCGCGCTGGACGACTTCATGGCCGCCGCCTTGGCCCAGCGCGTCGGAGCGACCCGCTCGCAGGCGAGCGCCACCGCGCAATAGCGTTTTTTCGAGACGCTCACGAGCGTGCGGACATTATAGGCTAATCGGAACTATTCCGGCCTGCGTCCACAGGCTCAGGCCGGTCTCCGCCCCGGCCACAAGATCTGCTGGAACATGCTCTCCGCCGCCCATCGACTCCGGGCTCGCGGGAAGACTAACCTGACAAATTCGGCCGGGTCACGAGGCGGCGAAACTCAGGCCGCCACTGCCATCGGCGCACCGAGTGCCGTGCAGACTGCGGCATAGTGGTCCCGCCCCTGCGGGATCGGACCCACCATCGCCAGCGTGGGCACCCCCCGCACAATGGCGCGCGCTGCCGCATGAACGTCCTCCAAGGTGACGGCTTCGATCCGCTGCCGTTCCAGGTCCGGGTCAAGCAGCACGCCGGTGTCGAACAGGTGCCGCGCCAGATGCAGCGCCAACTGGAACGGCCGCTCCTTTTCCGTGGCAAGGTTCGACAGCAGCGCGTTCCGCGCGCGCATCACGTCCTGTTCGCCGATGACCTCCTCGGGCCGTACCAACAGGTCGCACGCCACGCGCAAGAACTCTTCCACGTGCTCCGGCGTCATGCCGCCGTAGATGGCAAAATCGCCGTGGTCCGGCTGATGGTCGGAGAAAGCGGCGGTGGCGTATACCAGTCCGCGCTTCTCGCGGATTTCCCGGAACAGCGGCGACGACATCCCCTGCCCGAGCCCCATCGCCATCATCCGGTGTGCATAATATCCAGGGTCGAGCGACGGCAGCGATGGCAGACCCAAAAAGATGTTCACCTGCTCGAAAATGCGCGACGCGTCGCCGTTGTAGCCGCCGACCCATCGCGCCTGCACCGGCCGGCTGCGCGTCCCATTTTTCGGCAGCGCGGCAAACCGTTCGCGGACGAGATCCACGAACGCAGCATGCTCCAGATCGCCGGCGCCGATCACCGCCATGTTGGGCGCGGTGTAGTGCCGGCCCACAAAATCCACGAAATTGCTGCGTTGCATGCCACGAATAATGTCCGGCGTGCCGAGAATCGGTCGTCCCGCCGGCTGGTCCGGATAGGCGGTGCGCGAAAACGCCCAGCCCGCGACCACCTGCGGATTGTCCTCGTAGAGCTTGACCTCCTGCAGGATGACACCGCGCTCGATCTCGATATCGGACTCCGCCAGCACCGAACGGGTGAGCACGTCGCCCAGAATATCCACGGCGCGAGATACGTTCTTTTTGAGGCCGTTGACGTGATAGGCGGTCATCGACTGCGAGGTGAAGGCGTTGATCGACGAGCCGTACAGCTCGATCTCTTCAGCGATCTGGGCGGCGGTGCGGGTGGTGGTGCCCTTGAACGCCATGTGCTCCAGAAAATGGGCGATGCCGTTATTGGCCTCGGTCTCGTGCCGCGCCCCGGCATTGACCACGGCCGCCACCGCGGCGCTGTCAAACCCGGGTAGGCGTGCGGTGATGACGTTCAGGCCGTTCTCCAGCACGGAATGCTCGATCTGCAATGGGGACTCCCTCGGTTTCGAACCGTCTACATGGGGAGCCGGGCTCGACTGCGCGAGTGTTTTGGCTCTTATCCGCGCAGGCCTGCCGTCGCCTCGGGGTCCAACACCCCGGCGGTGTTCACCGTCACGCGATAGGTTTTTTCAGCCCGCTCGACCGACACCAGCCCGTCGCGCACGTCACGCGCCACCAGCGCCGGGTCCCGCGCTCCGGGGTCGCCCAGACCGCCGCCTCCGGGCAGCTGCAACACCAGCCGGCTTCCTTCAGGAATGGTCTGCAAACCCTTGGTGCGCAACTTTTCTCCCGAGTCCAGCCCGACCGCTCCAGCCATGCCGTCGCGGCCGCCGTCGCGGCCCTTGGGGGGGTGATCGACCCGGTCAAAGATGGCATTGACGGCAAACGCCCGGTCGCCCTTGGTGCCGATCGCCATTTTGGGGCCGCAGCCGCCGCGGGTGCGGCCCGCCCCGCCGCTGTCGCAGGTCAGCTCCTTCTCCCAGAACACCACCGGCGCCACGTTCTCGGTCGCCTCAACGGGCATGGTCCGCACGCCCGAGGGAAAGGCGGTCCCGTCCAGCCCGTCGCGCATACGCCGGGCGCCCATGCCGCCGTTGTTGAAGGTGATCACCTCGAAATCCGGCAACGGTTCCTGATTCCCCGCCGCCGGCCCGGTCACCGAGGGTCCGCCCCGCAGTGGCGGGTTCCACAGGCAGGACGACCCCTCGGCCGCCACCCGGTCGGGCACCGCCTGGTGCAGGCATCCCATCATCAGGTCGGGCAGCAATTGGCCGATGACGTGGCGCACCGCCACCGGACAGGGCCGCGGGGCGTTCAGGATGCAATCTTGCGGGATCTTCATCCGGAACGGAATCAGGCTGGCGAAATTGTTCGGGATGTCCGGCGCCACCACCACTTTGATGCCAAAACAGGCGTAGGCGCGGGTATATGGGGCGGGGACGTTGATGCCGCGCTGCGACGGCGGCGAGGTGCCGGCAAAATCCACCGTGATTTCGTCGCTGCCGATCGTCATGGCGGCGCGCAAGGCCACGGGCGCCTCGTAGCCGTCCGAAAATATTTCCGCCGCAAAAGTGCCGCCGGGCAGCGCTGCGATGGCTGCCCGCGTGCCGCGCAGGGAGGCATCAAAGATGAATTCCGCCAGCGGATCGAGAGACGCCAGTGCAAATTCGTCCATCATGCGCACCAGTCGCCGCGCGCCGGCGTCGTTGCAGGCGCACAGCGAATACACGTCGCCTTCCAGCTCCACCGGCAGGCGCGAGCCCATGCGCAAGAAATCGAAGAACGTCTCATTGGGCCGACCCTGCTCGAAACAGCGCACGATCGGGATGTACAGCCCCTCCTCGAATACGCTGCGCCCCTCCGGCCCCATGCCGAGGCCGCCTACGTCGATCACGTGCGCGGTGTTGGCCAGCAGCCCGACGATGCTTTCGTTGCGGAACGCGGGGGTGACCACGGTCAGGTCGTGCAGATGGCCGGTGCCAAGCCACGGGTCGTTGGTGATGTAGTGGTCGCCCGGCCGCATCGTGTCGGCCGGAAATTTTCGCAGAAAATGTCCGACGCTCTCGGCCATGGCGTTGACGTGCCCGGGCGTGCCCGTGACCGCCTGGGCAAGCATACGGCCATGCAGGTCGAACACGCCCGCCGACAGGTCGCCTGCCTCGCGCACCGTGGTCGAAAACGCGGTGCGGATCATGATCTGCGCCTGTTCCTCCACCACCGCGATCAGCCGGTTCCACATCACCTGGTTGCGGATCGCCGCCAGCTGTTTCGCGGCTTCGCTCATCACGTCGGCTCCCGGTTCAGCACGATGGCCCCGCCCGCGTCGAGGTGGGCGCGCCACCCCGGACCCACCAAAGTCGATGTTTCGCGTTCGGCAATAATCGCCGGCCCGCGCACGGCGCTGCCAGGTCGCAGGTCGTCGCGCTCGTGCAGCGCCCACTCCCCGACCTCGCCGGTCGCGGTGTCGCGCACGGTTCGCACACCCGTAGGGCGGACGTCAGTCCGCCAACTCTCTGCGGCAACCGCGCGGAGCATCCGGCACCGCCGTCGCCACGCCCACCGCAAAACTCAGAATTTCAACGTCCGATCCCGGCACCGGCCGGTCATATTGCCTGGCGTACTCGGCATCGTATGCGACCCTGATCCCCGCCACGTCCGCCGGCGTCAGCGCCCGCGTCGGCAGCGTCACCGCGATCTCATGCCCCTGTCCCACGTAGCGCATATATGCGATGCGCGTCTGCGTGGTGGATGCCCCAAAGCTGCCTTGCGCCACCACCGCCTCCGCCTCCTGCACCATGTCGTGCAGCAGCGCGTTCACCGCGGCTACGTCGAAAGCGGAAAACCGCTGGTACAGGCTGCGCACCACTTCGTAGGCGACCGGCGCGCGCAGAAAACCGATGGCGCTGCCGACGCCGGCGCCAGGCGGAACCACCACCGTATCGATTCCGATTTTCTCGGCAACGCGATAGCCGTGCACCGGTCCGCCGCCGCCAAATGCGATCATCGCGCGACCCTCATACCCGGCGCCCGCCTCCACTGCATGCACGAGGGCGGCGTTGGCCATGTTCTCGTCCACCATGTCCACGACGCCCAGCGCAGCGAGCCCGGTATCCACGCCGAGCTTTTCGCCCACGTCGCGCGCCAGCGCTTTTTCCGCCGCGGCGCCTTCCAGTACCATTGTCCCGCCGGCAAATTTTTGTGGGTCGTAGCGCCCGAGTGCCAGGTTGGCGTCCGTCACCGCGGCGCCCGTGCCGCCGCGCCCATAGCACGCCGGCCCCGGATCGGCGCCGGCACTTTCCGGACCCACCGCGAGCCGGCCCAGCGCATCGACATGCGCCAGACTGCCGCCGCCGGCGCCGATCTCCACCATCTCGATCACCGGAATGCGCAGCGGCAGCCCCGAACCTTTCTTGAAGCGCCCGACCCGAGCCACCTCGAAACTGCGCGCCTGCTGCGGCGCATGATCGTCGATCAGGCAAATCTTTGCCGTGGTCCCGCCCATGTCGAACGACAGCACTCTTCGCAAACCTCTCTCGCGAGCAATGGCGGCCGAGAAAATGGCGCCGCCGGCCGGACCGCTCTCCACCAGCCGGATCGGAAACCGGCACGCCGTCTGCACCGTGGTCAGCCCGCCACCTGACAGCATGAGGAAGATCGGCGCATGCAACCCAAGCGCCCGCATCTCGGCTTCGAGGCGAGTCAGGTAGCGCGCCATCAGCGGCTGCACATAGGCGTTCGCGGCAGTGGTGGAAAACCGTTCCCACTCGCGCATTTCGGGCGAGACTTCGCACGACAACGAGATCGGCAGGTCAGGCAGAGCCTCGGAAAGGATTTCCGCGGTGCGCCGCTCATGGTCGCCGTTGCGGTAGGCGTGCAGAAACCCGATGGCGAGACTCTCCACGCCTTCCCGCTGCAACACCGGCACCAGCGCTCGAACGGAATTTTCGTCGAGTGGCAGCAGTACGTTGCCGTCGTTGTCAAGCCGTTCCGGAACCGGCAGGCGCAGATAGCGCGGAACCAGAGGAGCAGGGAGCACGATGTTCAGGTCGTACTGGTCGTACCGGCTCTCGTTGCGCAGTGCCAGCACGTCGCGAAACCCTTGCGTCGTCACCAGGGCGGTGCGCGCGCCCTTCCGCTCGATCAGCGCATTGGTGGCCAGCGTCGTGCCGTGGATGAGGATGCCGACATCCGCCGCCGAAAGTCCCGCGTGCTGAAGAATGGTGCGCACGCCATCCAGCACGCCTTGTTCAGGTGCCGCGGGCGTGGTCAGCACTTTGGCGGTGTGCCGTGCTTCCCCGTGCTCCAGGGCGAGATCGGTGAAAGTGCCCCCGATATCGACGGCGAGGCGGGCGGATGGACTTGGCATGGCCGGCATGGTCCGGGCACCGGCCCGGCGGGTCAATGCCGCCTTGTGTACTCCAGGGCCGGGTATGGGCCGCCATGGAAGCGGTGCGCCACCGGGTCCGGATCGCGCGGCTTCGCGAGCACTTCCGCGGCGAACACTTCCGCGTCGTCCACCGGGGCGTAGCCGATGCGGGCGAAAGCGCCGGTGTCCCATTTGGTGCGCGTGTTGCGGGAAATGCCGTAGATCGGCAGAAAGCCGTACGCGTCGGCGGGGGCGTCGATACAGCACCGGAACAGCGCCACGGTGTCGCGCGGGCTGAGCCAGGTCCACAGATGCCGTTCGATCTGCGGCCGCTCCAGGAACGAACCGATGCGCAGCGCCGCGACGCTCATGCCGTGTTTCTCCACGAACAGCTGGCCCACCGCCTCGCCAAACACTTTGGACACGCCGTACCGCGTGTCCGGCCGCGGCAGCGCGGTTTCCAGCAGTTTTTCCTCGATCGGATGGAACCCCACAGCATGGTGCGAGCTCGCGAACACTATTCTGCGCACTCCCGCCGCATGCGCCTGGGCAAAAATGTTCCAGCAACCAACGATGTTGCCCTGCAAGACTTTTTCCCAGGTATTCTCAGTCGAGGCGCCGGCCAAGTGCACCACCGTGTCGATGCCCCGCATCAGTCTCGCGCAGTCCTGCGAGTCGGTGATGTCGGCCCGGACAACCTCTTCCCCAGGACCGGCCGGAGGCATATCGGCGATGTCGGTCAGCCGCAGTTTCGGGTATCGTCCCGCGAAACCAGCACGCAGACAGCGCCCGATATTGCCGGCGGCACCGGTGATGAGCACGTTGGTCATGGGACGTCCCCTTAGCTCGCGACGCTACGCGGCATTCGGCAGGCAGGAAGGTCCGGCCGGGGTGAAAGCTTTGTAGGTCAGAATGAATTCCTGGTGCAGCAACTCCTCGGCCTTGGTCGGCTGGCCGGCCGCCACATCTTGCATCAGAGCGAAAATCTCCTCCCCGACCTCGTCCAGCGTGCCGCGGCCCTCCAGCACGCGCCCGGCGTCGACATCCATGTCCTCGGACATCCTCCGGTACGTCTGCGGGTTCGCGCACACTTTTATCACCGGCGAAATCGCCGAGCCCACCACCGAGCCGCGTCCCGTCGCGAACAGGATCATGTGGCTGCCGCAGGCAATCAGCTCCGCGATCTCGGCATTGTCGTTGATGTTGGGAAACCCGAACCGCACCTCGCCGTCCGGAATTACGTCGAGCAGAAACAGACCAGCGTGCGGCGGCTCGTCGCCGGGTTTCAGCAGGCCGGCAATGGCGGACCGGCCGCTTTTCGCATACGCGCCGAGCGACTTTTCCTCGATCGTGGTCAGCCCGCCATCGGCATTGCCGGCGGCAAAGCTGCCGTGCCCGAGCGTGCGATAATACGCCTCGGTCTTGCGCATGCAGCCCAGAATTTCCTCCGCCAGCTCCGGCGTTACGGCGCGATCGGCCATGAAACGTTCCAGGCCGATCAGTTCGCCGGTTTCCTCAAAGATCGCGCGCCCGCCGGCGCCGACCAGCTTGTCGAACGCGATGCCCATGGCCGGATTGGCGGTCAGGCCGCTGGTCGCATCCGAACCGCCGCAGATCGTCCCGACGACCAAGTCGCCCGCCGTCATGTCTGCCCGTGGCGTTTGCGACAGTTCCGCCAGGGCGCCCCGCACCCAAGCCACGCCCTCGCGGATGGAGCTTCGCGTCCCACCCGTCGCCTGGATGCCGACCAGCGACACCGGCCGGCCGGAACTCGCGCACCGCGCGCATCAGCCCGTGGCGGTCGAATCCCTCGCAGCCGAGAGATACCAGCAGCACCGCTCCGACATTGGGATGCGTGCAGAGCCGCTTCATCATGCGCAGCGAATAGGGATTGGGGTAGCAGCCGGGAAAGCCGATGACATGCACCGGACCGCCGCGGAACTCGGCGGCGATTTCGTGCGCGACATGGCGCGAACATTCGACCAGATACGCCACTGCCACGACGTTGCGGATGCCCTTGCGGCCGTCCTTGCGTGCAAAACCGTTCACGCAACCTCCTCGCTGAAACGATGCCCGGTCTCCAGCGTGTAGGTCGGGATGTAGTCGCTTCGCAGGTTGTGCGTATGGACAATCTCGCCCGGTGCGATGGCGGCGGTGGCGGTGCCGATCGGCACCCGGTATTTTTGCACTTTTTCGCCCGCGGCGATCGGGCGTAGCGCTACCTTGTGACCAAGCGGCACGCGTGTCGGCACGGTCACGACGATGCCGCTCAGCAAAATCGTCTCGCCTGCCTCGATGTCGCGGGCGGCGACCGCGATCGGATCGCTCTCGGCCAGGCGCAGTAGCGGGGTCATGGCCGGACCCTATGGCTGCCGCGGCCAGCCGGTCAAGAATATGGACTCTGCCGGTCCTGCTGCGTCGCCTATGCTGACCGGCACCCGATAGGGAGCAATACGCCGATGCACGATGCGCTGACCGATCGCCTGGAACGCTGCTACACTGGGGTTGTACACGACGTGATGCGCGCAATGGGGCTGCGCGATTTCACCCTGCCGCCCGAATTGCGGCCGATCCTGCCCGACATGCCACTTGCCGGCCCGGCGTTCACCATCGAGGGCATGGTCGATCCGACAGCGGACGCCCATGCGACTCTCCTGGCCTGGACCGGGCTGCTGTCCAAAGCAAAGCCGGGGCATGTCTGGGTATGTCAGCCTAACGACCGCGTCGTCGCGCACATGGGCGAGCTGTCAGCCGAGACGCTGAAGAACAAGGGTGTACGCGGCTGCATTGCCGATGGCGGCGTCCGCGACGTGGCGTTCCTGCTCAAAATCGGGTTCCAGACCTTTTCGCGTTTCTTCACCCCGCGCGACATCGTGGGCTACTGGCTTCCCAAAGCCGTGGATGTGGAGATCACCATCGGCGAAGTGCGGATCGCGCCGGGCGACTACATGCTGGGCGATCGTGACGGCCTCATCCGCATTCCGCGTGCGATTGCTGAGGATGTGGTCACCCAAGCCGAAACCGCAATCCAAACCGAAAATCTTGTGCGCCAAGCCATCCTCGCGGGGGTGGACCCGCAGGAGGCGTATTTGCGGCACGGAAAATTCTGATCTTCCCGCGGCTGCTCAGTTGGTTTTCGTTGCCCCACCCGCATCGGCCAGACGCCGGCTCAGATACGCCGTGACCGCCACTTCCTCGGCCGAAAGGCCGCTGCCGCTGTCGGCCAGCATGGCGTCCGCCTGCGTTCGCAGACCCTCGACGAGACTGCCATCCAGATAGCCGTCGAAAATCGCCGGATGGATGTAGCATTTCCGGCAGATCGCGGGGGTGTTGCCCAGTTTCTTCGCCACACTCTCGACAGCCGCAACGATGTTCTTCTTGGCGCGGGTCTGACTGTCGAACTGCTCCAACCCCGATAGCGCGAGTGCGGCAAGATTGGTGGCCGCCCAGGTGCGAAAATCCTTTGCGGTCACCGCCTCGCCGGAAATTTCATGCAGGTACGCGTTGACGTCGTCGGAAGCCACCGGATGCGGCTCGCCGTCCTCGCCGATATAGTGGAATAGATGCTGCTCGGGCAGCTCCTGGCAGCGGCGCACGATGTTGGCGAGCCTGCGGTCGGCCAGATCGATATGGTGCTGCAAGCCGTGCTTGCCGCGGAAATCGAACGTCAGCCTGGCACCCTTCACCTTCACATGACGCCGCCGCATCGTGGTCAGCCCAAAACTCTTGTTCTCCCGCGCGTATTCTTCGTTGCCGACACGGACCAGCGTGCCCTCCAGCAGGCGCACGATCGCCGCCAGCACGCGCCGCTGCGGCAGGCCCGGCAGGGACAGGTCACGCTCCACCTGCTCGCGGATGCGCGGCAGCACGCGGCCGAACACCAGCATGCGATGATACTTGCCCTCGTCGCGCACTTTTCGCCAATCCGCGTGATAGCGGTACTGCTTGCGCCCGCGCGCGTCGCGGCCGGTGGCCTGCAAGTGGCCGTTATGGTAGCGGCAGATCCACACGTCCTCATAAGCCGGCGGGATGGCAAGCTTGCGCACCCTCGTCAGATGCTCCGGGTCGGCCAGCTCGTTGCCTTCGTGGTCCAGGATGCGGAACTGCTTTTCGCCCAGCCGTTCGCGGCGGAAACCGGGCTGGCGGTCGTGCACGTAGCGCAGGCGGGCGGCGCGGGCGATGGCGCGTGGGTCGTCGTCGGCAGGCGGCGGGGGAATTTCGGGCAATGCGTCCATGGCGGGCGCAACGCCGGCAACCCGCCGCGGTTCGCCGCTGGCCACCCCGCGCCAAGGCCGCTACGCTCGCGGCAAAACCGGGAGGGGATGCCGTGCTGATCGGACTGGACCCGCTGCTGACGCCGGATTTGCTGCATGCTCTGGCCGCGATGGGCCATGGCGACAGCATCACGCTGATCGACGCCAACTATCCCTCGACCCGCGGAAAACGAACCATCCGGATCCCCGGCGCCGACATCGTGCAGGTGCTGCGAGCCGTGCTCAGCCTGCTGCCGCTCGACACGTTCGTGCCTAACCCGGCGTTCATCATGCAGGTGGTCGGAAATCCCGATGCGCAGCCACCCGTCTTCACGGAAATGAACGCCGCCTTGCGCGATCACGGCGCGCAGCCGGCACAGGCGATCGAGCGGCACGCGTTCTACGCCCAGGCCGAGCAGGGGTTCGCCCTGGTCGCGACCGGCGAGCGGCGTTTCTACGGCAACATCATTTTAATCAAGGGCGTGATCCCGCCGGAGGGTTCGTAAGCAATGGCTGCAAAAACCTACATCCCGCATGGGCCGCTCGGCATGGGCGGCGCTCCGCTCGGCAATCATCAGGCGGTGATCCCCGATGACGTCGCATTGGCGACGGTGCGCACCGCCTGGGAGTCCGGCATCCGCCATTTCGATACCGCTCCGCACTACGGCGCCGGCCTGTCCGAGCACCGCATGGGCGACGTGCTGCGCAATTTCCCCCGGGCCGACTACACGCTGTCCACGAAAATCGGGCGAATGCTGGTGCCCGACGAGCACGTTCCGGAGATCGCCGACCAGTTCCATCACGCGCTGCCGTTCCGGCGCACCGTGGACTACACGCATGACGGCTGCCTGCGCTCGATGGAAGACTCGATGCAGCGGCTCGGCCTGGCGCGCATCGATATCGTCTACATCCACGACTGCGCGCCGGACTGGCTGGGCGAGAATTGGATGGAGCAGTTCGACATCGCCATGAACGGCGCGGCGCGCGCGCTGTCGCGGTTGCGCGACGAGGGCGTGATCGGCGCCTGGGGATTTGGCGTGAACGTGGTCGATCCTTGCCTGCTGGCCTTGCAGCGGGCCGACCCGAACATGTTTCTGGTGGCGGGGCGGTACACGCTGCTGGACCACGCCGCGCTGTCGGAGCTGCTCCCGCTCTGCGAACAGCGCGGCGCGCATGTCGTGCTGGGCGGCCCCTACAACTCGGGCCTGCTCGCCGGCGGCGACACTTTCAACTACGAAAAGGCGCCCCCCGACCTGGTTGCCCGCACACAGCGCATCGCCGCGGTCTGCGCCCGGCACGGCGTGGACCTGAAAGCCGCCGCGCTGCAATTCTGCGCCGCGCATCCGGCGGTGGCGGCGGTCATCCCGGGGGCGCGCACGCCGGAAGAAGTCAGGCAGAACGCGGCGATGATGACGCAGCCGATCCCCTTCCAACTCTGGGTCGAACTGAAGCGCGAGGGTCTGCTGCCGGAGCAGGCGCCGGTGCCCGAGGAGTAGCGCGCAAACGGCTGCCTACTGCTGCACGGGCGCGCAGTTGGTGCGTCCCGACATTACGCAATCCTGGAGGCGGCTGCCCGAGCGGATTTGCTGCGACAGCAGGAAACCGCCCACGACCAGCACCACCACCACGATGAGCGCGATCACCACGCCGCGCGAGGGCCCGCCGGAGTCGTCCTCGTGCCCACCCTCGCTCATTACGTTGCGGCAACTGAGGTTGACAGCCCCGGAGTCGGCACGTCACCTAGTCCCATGATCTTTTTCCTGCGCCTCGCCCTCATCCTGCTCGCCGCGGGCGCCGCACCGCCGGCGCGTGCCGCCGAAAAATGGTTCGCCACCAGCGACGGCGTCCGGCTGCACTATACCGACGAGGGGCGCGGGCACACCATCGTGCTGGTGCCGGGGTGGACCATGCCGGCCTGGATTTTCCAGACCCAGATCGCCGCCTTCTCCCGCTCCTACCGGGTGATCGCGTTCGACCCGCGCGGCCAAGGCGCCAGCGACGTGGCCCCGGGCGGCTACGAGCCGTACCGGCGCGGCCAGGACATTGCCGAACTTCTGGCCCAGCTCGGGCCACAACCGGTGCTGCTGCTCGGCTGGTCGCTGGGGGTGCTGGACGCATTGGCCTATGTCCACGAGCATGGCGACGCGCATCTGGCCGGGCTGGTCCTGGTCGATAACTCCGTGGGCGAGGATCCGGCGCCCGCTCCCTCGCACCAGCCACCCCGTCGCGGGCCGCGGCTGAGCCGCGAGATCAGCATGCGCGCGTTTGTGCGCAGCATGTTCCGCACACCGGAACCAGTGGACTATCTGGAGCAGCTGACCAGCGCCGCATTGCGCACGCCTCCGGACGCGGCGGCCGCGCTGCTGTCCTACCCCGTGCCGCGCAGCTTTTGGCGCCAGGCGGTGTATTCCACCACCCGCCCCGTGCTCTACATCGTGCGTCCGCATTTCGCCGGACAGGCCGAAAATCTGGCCGCCCACCATCCCTCGGCGGAGAGCGTGATCATGCAGGGGGTGGGCCACGCCATGTTCGTGGACGACCCGGCCCGGTTCGACGCCACGGTGCAAAGCTTCATCGAAAGGCGCGTCTGGCCTTGACCCCGCAGCGGACGCCGGCCGTGCGGCTGGCGCCGCTGTTTCTGGTATCCGCCGCGACCGTCGGCTTCGAGATCGCGCTGACCCGCTATTTCGCGGTCGCGAAATGGTCCGAATACGGCTACTGGGTCATTTCCATCGTGCTGGCCGGCTTTGCGCTGAGCGGGGTCACCATCGCCCTGGCCCGCGACTGGTTCGCCCGACATGGCGCGCTGCTGCTGTCCTGGCTGCCCCCGGCGCTGCTGGTGGCCGGGGCCGCCGGCTACCACCTGGCGACGGAAAACCCGTTCAACCCGCTGCAACTGCAGAACCAGGCGACGCTCTGGCCGCAACTGGGGCTGATCGGGGTCTACTATGCCGATCTGCTTCCCTTCTTCTTTCTGGCCGGGCTGTTCGTCAGCCTGAGCTTCGTGCTGGGCGCCGACCGCGTGGGGCGTGTCTACGGGTTCGACCTGACCGGCGCCGGGGCCGGCGCGCTGTTGGCGCTGGGGCTGATGTGGGTGGTGCATCCGTTCCGGCTGGTGGCTTGCCTGCTGCTGCCGCTGGCAGCCGCCGCGCCGTTCGCCACCCGTCGGCGTCTGGCCGTGGTCGCCGCCACGGCGCTGGCGCTGGCCGGCGGCGAGGCGTTGCTGCTGCTGTTCGATGCGGCCTCCTTCAACGATTTCAAGGCGATCTACGCGCCCCTGCACGTGCCGGACAGCCGCACGCTCGCCACCATTCTGTCTCCCCGCGGCCTGTACATGCTGCTCGATGATTTCACCGAGCGGGTCGATACCGACGTATCCAACGACGCCGGCCAGCTCGGTTTGCCTGGCCCGCCCACCACCTTCGGCCTCTACCGCGACGGCAACCGCATCGCCTCGCTGCCGAAACCAGCCGGGCTGGACGTGGCTTACGCCGGCGCGACCTTGGCCGCCCTGCCCTATGCGCTGCTCAAAAACCCCCGCGCGCTGCTGATCGGCGCGTCGGGCGGTTTTCGACCGCCGAGGCACTGGCGCTCGGTGTCGCGAGCACGGACGTATCCGAGCCGGAGCCGGTGCTCTTGGGGGCGCTCCGTCACGGGCTCGATGGTTCTCCTGCCTGGACGAAAAAGCCCAATGCGCGCCTGCTCGGGGCTGGACCGCTGGCATTGGCACGAAACGCCGCAGGGCTGCAGCGCTACGACCTCGTGGACATATCCGGCGATTTTCTCGACGCGGCCCCGGCCAATGCCACGGCGTTCACCACCGAGGCTCTGGCGGCCGACCTGCGCGCCGTCTCGCCAAAGGGCATCGTGTCGATACCCGTCTCCATCCGCGAGTTTCCCGCCTATGCCAGCCGCATGCTGGCGACCGTGCGCGCGGCCCTGCTGGAGGCCGGAATCGCCGCCCCGGCGCAGCACGTAGTGGTGTATCGCTCGGCCTGGAACGTGCGCATCCTGGCCTCGCCCGCCGTATTCGATGCAGAGAAGATCGCGGCGGCCCGCGCCTGGTGCGACGCCCGCAGCTTCGACGTCTCGTACTATCCCGGCATCGACGTGGCCGCTGCCCGTGCGGGGCTGTACAACGACCTGCCGGCGGTCTCCTTCGCCGAGGGCCAGGTCACCTCGGTGGGGGCAGGCGCGCACGACGCCATTGCCGACGAGGCGGGCGCCGTGCTTGCCGGCGACATGCCGGAATCGGCGCGCTCGTTCGACCTGTCGCCGATCACGCTCGACCGGCCGGCATTCTACGCCGTGCTGCGGCTATCCGGCCTGCAAAACATTTTGCGCCGCCTGGAACTGCTGCCGCAGGCCGAGGTGGGGCCGATCGTCAACCTGGCGGTGCTGGCGCAGGCGGCGGTCATTGCGCTGTTTGTCCTCGTCGTGCCGTTGCTGGCCGGGCGGCGGCTGCGTTTGGCCGGGGGCGGCACGGTTTTGGCGGTGGGGTATTTCGCGGCGCTCGGCCTGGGGTTTCTGTTCATCGAGATCGTCGGGATTGAGCGCGCCAGTGTCTACCTCGATGACCGCACCAGCGGTTTTGCGCTGGTCCTGACCGGCATGCTGATCTTTTCCGGAGTGGGAGCCTTGCTGGCCGATCGGGTCAGGCCGGGCACGGAACGGCGCGCCTTGGGAATGGCTGCCGGCTTGGTGGTGGTTTGGTGCGCGGTGCTGCTGATGGGCGTGCAGCCGGCGATGCTGGCCAGCCTGGACTGGCCCTGGGCCGTGCGCGCCGGGCTCGTGGTGTTGGTGATGGCACCGGTCTCGGTGGCGCTTGGTTTTCCGTTCCCGCTGGGGCTGGCACGAGTGGCTGGCGAGGCTGGCGGCGGATTTTTGCCCTGGGCCTGGGGTCTGAACGGAGCATTCTCGGTGGTGGCAACGCCGCTGGCCAACCTGATCGCCCAGCAGGCCGGTTTTGACAGGTTGCTGCTGCTGGCCCTGCTGCTATATGCATTCGCAACGGTTACCTTCCCGCGATCGAGAGAACGACAATGGCAGACGATCTCCGCCTGAGCCGCCGCGCCGTGTTGACGGCCGGTGCCGCCCTGACCGTGCCCGCCCTGGTGACCCGCCGTGCCTTGGCCGCCGACGCGTCTGCCGGCTGGACACGACAGGCTTACGAGGCGGCCATGGACAGGTCCGGCCGCTCCGTCAGTCTGACCGAGTCTCAGTTCGCCGCGATCCAGAGCCGCCGACCCGCCGCCATGAGGCGTATCGAGGACTATCTGAAGGATCGGCTGGGCAGTGCCGATCCCGCGGTGATGAACGCGTTTCGGACCGTGCCGCGCGAGTATTTTCATTACTTGTACGACGAGCGGCGCGCGACTCCAGGCGACGCCTACGAGGAGAACCCGAAACCCTGGGCATTGGGGTACGGCTCGGCGCTGTCCGACTATCTCGGGCAAGCCTACATGACTCAGGTCTGCCAGCCCAAATCCGGGGACACCACTTTGGAGATCGGCACCGGCAGCGGATTCCAGAGCGCCATCCTCTCGCGCATCGTGGCGCACGCTTATTCGATCGAGATCATTGCGCCCCTCGGGCACGCGGTGGACCGCATTTGGGCGCCTCTGGGCTACGACAACGTACAGGGTCGCGTGGGCGACGGCTATTACGGCTGGCCGGAGGTGGAGGGCGGGTTCGACATCATCATTGTCACCTGTGCGGCCCAGTACGCGCCGCCTGACCTGTTCAAGCAACTCAAATCCGGAGGCCGGATGGTCATTCCCATCGGGCAGCCTTTCAAACGCGGTCAGTTCCTGTACGTCTACACGAAGGACGCGGCGGGAAAAGTGCACTCGCGCAAGGACGTGGGCGTGTTCTTCATTCCGATGACCGGCGCCGTGATGCGCCAGCCGGCTCCGCCGCCCGAGGCGAAGGTGGTCGAAACGAAGGGATAGAACCGCTACCCGCCAGTGGCGGCACCGGGCTGCCTGCCGATTTTGCCGGTCTCCCCCAGGGCCCAAGAAATCCGACTCGCCGAAAGCCCTCACCCCGGGTGAGGGTGGCGGGCACAGGTGAACACTTAGGTCCTGAGACGCTGATGGGTCATCGACCAGGACCGTTCCTGCGAGGCACTCTCTCGCCGCAATCGGGCAGGCACTCCAGCAGAATACTGGGGAGCGGCTCCCACAGAACGTCCTCAAAACGGGAACCGAGCCCTCGCGCGATCCACAGTCCGATCGCGGCATCCCAGCTTGCCTCGGGCTCGGGGCGCCGATCGCCCATCCATGCCGAAAAGCCGTCCATGCACGTCCAATGTTCACCAGCTCGACGAGTTCCCAGCCGGTAACCAATCTCACACAGGCGTCAGTTGCCCGCCCGCTCCAACCCCAACGGATTCAGGGCTTTGCGCCCGTTTGTTGCCCCGCTTCGACACCGGCGATGATTTCCCGCGACAGCGCGTGGGCCAAACAGAGTTGCAGTTCGGCCACGGCTTCCCGGCGCTCGGGGCGCCCCGCCCGCTCCAGGTCGAGCCCACCCGAGCGAACCCAGGAATGCATCAGTGCATAGCGGGGAAACAGCGCGGCTCCCGGTGCTGAGGCAGCCCGAGCGAACTGCTCCTCGTAGGGCGAAACGTCGACATGGGCTTCCAGCACCCGGCTGTATTGTGGATCGATCAGGATAATGTCGCTCCCGGCTTGGCGTGCCAGTTGCACCCCTTGCGCAAGGGCCTGGCCAAATGCCGCTACGGAAATCTTGCGCGCGGCGTCCACGGTTCCGGTCTGCCACAGCACCAGCACTGCGGGGTGGACGCTCAACTCGCGCCGCAGCACCGCTACCATCTCGCCGGTCGTGGCACCGCGATCGCTCCGCAGCCTGAGCTCGACCGGCTTGTCGGGCCAGGCTTTCCGCAAATCCGCCGCGATGCGCGCCGGCAGGGAGTCATCGGCGCCCAAATACCTCGACTGACCGAAAGCCGACCCGATCGCCAGCACGCCGAGCGGTCCACCGGCGTGCAGGACACGGGCGGTATTTGGCAGAGGTCGCGACGCACCCAAAATTCCGGGCGGCACGCCGCAACTTGCCTGACTTGCCGGCGGCGCCTGCGGCGTTGCCGCCGACCAGAATGCCAATGCCAGGACCGGCGTCAGGGCACCAGCAACAAACAGGCGACGCAGTCGAACCATGCCGAGCGCCTTTTACAACCCTCGCGCCAGTGCCGTCACGTCGGCCGCGGCGCGGCTGTCCGGAGCGCGATCGAACAGCGTGGCCTGCCGGCGAATTGCCCGGCCCACCTGTTCATCGCGACGGATCACGCCGGCAAGGGGCGGCGCGCCGCCCAAAAACGCCTGGCAGGCTCGGGACAGGGCACGGTAGGTGCGCTCGCCAGCCGACACCGAAGCAGCCTGATTGACGACGGCCCGCGCGCCGCCGCTGGCGCTGCGCGCGTTGCGGTCGCCGGCATATAATTTCAGCACGACATAGGCGTCGGTCAGACTGGTCGGCTCGTCGGTGGCCAGCACCAGCAGGGTGTCCGCAAACACGGCCATGCGCCGCTGATTGCGTTCGATGCCGGGACCCAAGTCCAACAGGACGCGGTCATAGGAACCGGCAATGGCTTGCAATCCCTCCAGCAGGGCTTCCAAAGCCTCGGCGGACAGGCTCGACAGCCCCCCTGAGCCCGAGCGTCCGGCCAGCACGTCAAACCCGGCCTTGTGTCGCGCGACTGCCTGCTGCAGCGGCATCTTGCCGAACACCACGGTGGCCAGATCGCCCCGAGGCGTCAGCCCGAGTTGCACATCCACATTGGCAAGTCCCAGATCCCCGTCGCAGAGCAGCACCCTCGTGCCGGCCCGCGCCCAGGCGTGCGACAGGGTGACCGCGAGCCAGGTTTTTCCCACGCCGCCCTTGCCCGAGGCCAGAGCAATCACGCGGCCTGGGTGGCCGTGGTCGGCAAGGGCAGCGTCGGTCACGACCGTAGCTCCGAAACCAGGGAATGGGCGGTACACGTCTGCATCAATCGGTGCGCCAGCGCCGCGGGCGTCGCCGGCACCAGCCCGTCCGCTGCTCCCGGCCCGATGCCGAACTCGGCGAGCGGTCCTCCCGCGGCGGCGGCGGCGAGCACGCCGCCGAGCCGGCGCGCCACATCCAGGCGGGTCGCCACCAGCGGCCTGGCTCCGGCCGCGGCATACAGAGCCGCCATGTCGGACGCCTCGCCCGGGTCGGTTCCGGCCGACATCACCAGCACGATTTCGGCCCCGGCTGCCTCGGCCAGCTTGCGGATGGCATCCAGGTCCGCCCTGACGAACGGATCGGTCCCTCCGAATCGATCAGCACCGGAGCGCCTGCTTGGCGTCGGTCCAGCGCCCGCCGCAGCGAAGCGGGCTGGCCGGCCGCGACCAGTTCCACGCCGAGCAGCCGCGTGAACGCCGCCAGCTGCTCGGTCGCCCCCGCGCGGCGCGCGTCTGCGGTGATGACCAGTGGCGGCGTCCCCGCCAGTACCAGACGGGTCGCGAGACGCGCGGTCGTCAGCGTCTTGCCGGCACCGGACGGTCCGACCAGCAGCAGCGGCTTTGCGTGCGGCTGCAACGGCAATGCAGCGAAGCCCAGCGCCGCCGCCAGGGCGAACGGCAACGGGCCGCTGCGCAGCCTGCGCCGGATCGGCTCCGGCACGCCATGCCAAACCAGGGCGGCGGCCCGGTCAGTCCCCGAGGTCGGTACCGGGGACGGCGGCGAAAACGGCGCCGGCGGGTCATCCAGAACTTGCAGTCCCGCCGTCACCTCCACGCCGCCGGCAATTCGCCTGGTGCCCAAAATCAATGCGTCGCCGCCGAGTTCGCCACGCACCTGCGCCATGGCCGCGGCCACCGTCTTGCCACGAAACAGACGCAGCCGCACCTACAACGTCCCAACGGTCCGGATGCGGCGACCACCGGTACGGCAACGCGCTCGGCGGCCCACCAGCGCACGCGCCGCCGGCCAGGTTGCGCAAGGCAAGCCGGAACGGGCGGCACGAGGGCCAGCCTCAATAGACACGTTCGTGGTCCTTGCTCTCGCCGATCTCGATCTGGCGTCTGACGCCGGCAGAGCCTGCCCCGGCCGCGCTTTCGGTGAGGTTAAGATCAACTCAGCTGCCGGCTCCGTACCAGATGATCGCCGGCCTGCGGTCCCAGACGCTGACGAACCACCTGAGCACGACGACCGGCTGACACTGCGCCATTCACCCGTGATTAAGCCGGACAGGCGATGATCCCGTACTGCCTGCAAAACCGCGGGACATGTTCCAATCGCCGGCAAATCTAGGAAAACGGAAATGCTCTCCGGTTCGATCAATACCAACCTCTCGGCCCAATTGGCCGTCGAGGTCTTGGGTGCCACGAACTCGGCGCTGCAAGGCGCCGAGAACCACATCTCCACCGGCGATCGAATGGCCGACGCCACCGACGACGGCGCAGCCTCCGCCGTCGCCCACACCGAGGCGATGAACGCGCCGAGCAGCGCGCGCGGCGTGCTGGTGGACCGGACCGGCATCGGAGTTCAGGGCAGCCAGCGCACCCAGTACGAGCAGCAGTACAACTCCCTCGTTGCAAGCGTGAAGGCGCACTTCCAGGACGCGTCCTATACCGGCTCGACGTTGCTCGCAGACCTGACCGGTGGCAGCGGGACGTCTGGCAACGTCAGCGTGATCCGCAACGAGGTCGGCGACACCTACGGCGTGAACAGCTACAGCGGTTCGGAGGTATATACATCGGTCGCCTTCACCGGCACCGAGCTCGCCAGCAGCACTGCCGTCGCTGGCCTTATCACCGCGAGCGGCACCTTCCTGAACCAGATTGACAGGCCGGGAACGGCGCTGAATACCTACGACCCGGCATCAAACTACCTGAGCAACCAAGTCGTCACCTACAACAACACCAAGATCGACGCGCTGAATACCGGCCTGGGCGCGCTGGTCGATGCCGACCTCACCAAAGAGTCGGCGCGGCTGCAGGCGTTGCAGACGCAGCAGCAGCTCACTACCCAGTCGCTGTCGACCGCCAACCAGGCGCCGCAGAGCCTGCTCAAGCTGTTCCAGTAATCTTTGGGTCAACGGGTGACGGCGGACGCCATCGCCCGGACTGACAGACACACACACTGCTGGGCACACAGGGGAGCGGGTATGTCGGCGCTGGTACTGGAGCTGCGGCAGGGCGAGATGATGATCGTGAACGGGGCGCCCATCCGCTTCCGCACGAAGTCGCGCATCGAGCTCAACGGCCATGCGCGTTTCCTGTTCGGCAAGCAGATCATGGCGCCCGACCAGTGCGACAGCCCGGCCCGTCGTATCTATTTCGCCCTGCAGTCCGCCTATATCGGCGCCGACGACGAGCGTGGACGCGGCCTGACCGCCGCCCGCGAACTGGTCACGGCGTTCAAGTCCGCTTCGACCTCGCCGCTGGCGCGCGAAATCCTGGATCGGGCGATCGCGCTCGCCGAAGTCGACGACTGCTATCAGGCGCTGAAACTGGTGCGCCGCATCATCCGCCACGAAGACGCCGTACTCGGCCGCAAGCCGACCACCGACGAGCGCGCGTCAACGAGCCAATCCGAAGCGCAGGATACGACAAATCCGCCGATCGCCACGCGAGCAGGCGCGTTGGCGGGCTGACCTGGACGGGTGATATGCTCTGCCTCCTCGCCAGAGGAGAGCATCGATGGACAGCATCGTCGCGGACCACCCCGCCACGACCCCGGCCGGGCGGCCCGGGAGTTCTGCGTCGGGAACATTTGTTTGGGATGATCCCCTGCTGCTGGAAGGGCAGCTGAGCGAGGACGAGCGCGCCATCCGCGACGCCGCCCGCGACTACTGCCAGGACAAGCTGATGCCGCGTGTGCTGCTGGCGCATCGCGAGGAAAGCTTCGACCGCGCCATCCTGACCGAAATGGGCGAGCTGGGTTTTCTGGGCGCCACGCTCGACAGCCACGGTTGCGCCGGCGTTTCCTACGTCGCCTATGGCCTGGTGGCGCGCGAGGTGGAGCGCGTGGACAGCGGCTACCGCTCGGCGTTTTCGGTGCAAAGCTCGCTGGTGATGTATCCCATCTGGGCTTTCGGCAGCGACGCGCAAAAGGACCGCTACTTGCCGCGCCTGCGCACCGGGGAATGGATCGGCTGTTTCGGCCTGACCGAACCGGACGCCGGCTCCGACCCCGGCTCCATGCGCACCCGCGCCCGCGCGGCGGAGGGCGGCTTTGTGCTGAACGGCGCAAAAACCTGGATCACCAATTCGCCGATCGCCGATGTTTTCGTGGTGTGGGCCAAGGACGATTCCGGCGACATCCGTGGTTTCGTTCTCGAAAAAGATATGCCCGGTCTCACCGCGCCAAAAATCGAGGGGAAGTTTTCGCTGCGTGCCAGCGTGACCGGCATGATCGCCATGCAGGACGTTTTTGTGCCGGCCGAAAACATGCTGCCGGGCACCAAAGGGCTGCGTGGTCCGTTCAGTTGCCTGAACAACGCGCGCTACGGCATCGCCTGGGGTGCGCTCGGAGCCGCGGAATTCTGCTGGCACGCCGCGCGCGATTACACGCTGAGCCGTAGCATGTTCGGCAGGCCCCTGGCGGCGACGCAATTGATCCAGAAAAAACTGGCCGACATGCAGACCGAGATCGCACTCGCCTTGCAGGGCGCGCTGCGTGTGGGCCGGCTGCTGGACGAGCACGCGGCGGCGCCGGAGATGATTTCTTTGGTCAAGCGCAACTCCTGCGGCAAGGCGCTGGAAATTGCCCGCGCCGCGCGCGACATGCACGGCGGCAACGGTATCTCGGACGAATACCACGTCATCCGCCACGTACTGAATCTGGAGGCGGTCAACACCTATGAAGGCACGCATGATGTGCACGCGCTGATTTTGGGCCGCGCCCAGACCGGATTGAACGCGTTCTGACCGAAATCGCGCCGCTACCTTCATGAAATCACCATGCGACGCCGGACGTTGCGGTGCCGGGCGCGCGGCCCGCGGCGCGGTCCAGATAGTCGTCCACCTCACCCCGGTTCCCACGCTGCGCAACCATGGCGACATAGCCGTCGCGCCGCACGAGCCATATGCCATTCTCGCCGAACGGCGCGCGGCTTCTTGGCTCCAGCAGATCGCGATGGCGCGCCATCACGGGCGCGGAAGCTGTCTCGGCCGCCGCGAACAGCGCAAACCGTGGGATGTCGCCGGCCCCCACCGGATCGTCGCCTTCGCGCACCGGGGCCCGCTCTCCCGCGGCGGGACTGCCATGCCGGCCGGGGCCGGTAACGTCGTTTATTCGGTTCCCCTCCTTGGAACCAGGCCAGCGCAAACCTATCTACCATCCAACTGGATGGTAAGAGGATGGTTCTGTGGCAACCAATGTTCAGGAGCTTCGGCCGAAATCGCCTGACAGCGAAAAGATCACGATAAATCTCGGCTACGTGGACCTTGGCCAGATCGACCTTTTGGTTCGTGACCGCTTCTACGCCAACCGGACGGATTTCATCCGAACCGCGATCCGCAATCAGATCGAGCGGCACGCCGACGTGCTCCGCCAATCGGTCGCGCGCAACACCTTGGACCTCGGCCTGCGCCACTATTCGCGCGCGGACCTCGAACGGGTGCGGTCGTCTGGCGACGTTTTGCGGATCAACGTCTTGGGCCTGGTCAGCATAGCCCCGGACGTGACGCCCGAACTGGCGCGCAGCACGATCGCCTCGGTCTCGATTCTCGGAGCGTTGCACGCAACTGCCGAAGTCCGCGCGGCGTTGGCGGATCGGACACGCTGATCCGAAATCGACCCTCGGACCGCTACCGTGCCAAGCTCGCGCCGGATGCAACCGGCGTGTCCAGGAATCCCGACAACACGAGCCGACCAGGACAATGCAGTCCTGCTTGCCTCAACCGTGGACGTTCGCCCCATGAAGATCGCTGCTGTGCGTAATATTTTGGAAGCGACACGCCGCACCCAATCGGGCCGGCTGATCGACGCGACCGCCCTGTTGCTGCGCACGCTCCACGGCAATGCCACCGCGGAGCCCTCGCGGACAGATGCGTCAGCACAGCACGATCCGACCATCATCGACGTTGAGGCGGAGCCCGCCGGAACCGCAGGGGCGGGCACGAAAAGCAGCCCGAACATGCCTGGCGGACTGAGCGGCTTGCTCCATCGGGCTGCCGGCCCCGGTTTGCAACCGCTCCCTGGTGGATCGGCACGTCCGTTACCGGCGGACCGCCACGTTCCCGTCCCGGACGGAGCGCAATTCATCTCGGCGACGTTCGCGAACCAGGCGGGCAGCCGCCCTTACAAACTGTACGTCCCCAGCCGCTATTGCGGCGAGCCGGTGCCGCTGATTGTCATGCTGCACGGCTGTACGCAGTCGCCGGACGATTTCGCGGCGGGCACACGCATGAATGACGCCGCCGAGGAGCACGTTTGCCTCGTTCTTTACCCGGAGCAGACGGCCACCGCCAACAGCTCGAAATGCTGGAACTGGTTCCAGGTCGGCGATCAGGCGCGCGGCCGCGGCGAGCCGTCCCTGATCGCCGGCATCACTCGTGCGGTCATGCGCGACTATGCGGTGGACCCGAAACGGATCTATGTGGCCGGCCTTTCCGCCGGCGGGGCGGCGGCGGCGATCATGGGCAGCACCTATCCCGACCTGTTTGCGGCAGTCGGCGTGCATTCGGGACTCGCCTGCGGCGCCGCGCACGATCTGCCCTCGGCCTTTGCCGCCATGCGTCAGGGTGGTGCCGGACCCGCCGGCCGACCCAACCCGAAGCGACCCGAAACGTGTTCCACGCCGCTCCCGGCGATCGTGTTTCATGGGGATCGAGACAGCACCGTAAACCCGCTCAACGGCGATTCTGTCGTCGCCCAGTCCATGCCCAAAATCCCGCTCCGGCGAAGCATCAGGAAGGGACAGGTGCCGAAGGGCCATGCCTACAGCGTGACCGAGTATGCGGACGCGACCGGGGCGGTGGTTCTGGAACAGTGGCTTGTGCATGGAGCCGGCCACATGTGGTCCGGCGGCAGCATCGCGGGCTCCTATACCGATCCGCGCGGCCCGGATGCCTCGCGCGAAATGCTCCGCTTTTTCCTCCAGCACCCGGCTTCCCGGCCGATTTGAGAGCGAGTTTGACCCGGCGGCCGCACCGATCACATAGGCTGAAATCGTTCCGCCTGCGCACATCGTTCGAGGAAGGCCCGATCCGTGACCGGCCGGCCAATAAGGTAGCCTTGGCCCTCGTCGCAGCCCAAATCTCTGAGGACATCCAGTTGCTCTTGCGTTTCCACGCCCTCGGCGACGACTTTTAGACCCAGGCTCCGCGCCATGGCGGTAACCGCCTGAACAATGGCCACGGACTCGCGATCGGCAGGAAGATCGCGCACGAACGCCCGGTCGACCTTCACCTTGGTTATCGGAAACCGCTTGATATAGCTGAGCGAAGAATAGCCCGTGCCAAAGTCGTCCAGGGCGAGGCCGATGCCCATCTCCCTGACTTCCGCCAGTGCAGTGGTGACGATCTGCTGATCCTGCAGAAAAAGCGTTTCCGTCAGTTCGACATCGAGCCTGCTGGGGTCGAACCCCGACCCCTCCAGCGCGTCGGCGAGCGTTCCGGTAAAATCGCCTCGGGTGAGCTGCGGGACGGCGACGTTGACCGCGAGCCGCATATCCCTGGGCCACTGCGTGGCGTCCAGACAAGCGCGACGCATGATGCAGGCGCCAAGTTCCACGATCTGTCCAGTGCGTTCAAGGACTGGCACGAACCGGTCCGGTCCCAAAATTCCCTGTTCAGGATGGCTCCAGCGGACCAATGCTTCCGCACCCGTGATACGGGATGTCTGCAGGTTCGCCTGCGCCTGATAATAGACCTGAAATTCGCCCTGCTGCAGAGCGCGCGTCAAATCCCGCTCCAGCGTCTCGCGCGCGTGGAGGGCGGCCTCCATTTCGCTGTCATAGGAGCGGCTGGTTTTGCCCCCGGCGGCCTTGGCTGCCGACAGCGCCAGAGCGGCCCGCTTGGTGGCTTCGTCCGGTCCGAGCCCCGGATGCAAAGCGGCCACACCCATGCTGAAGCCGATCACCAGGCGACGTCCCTGCACGTCGTACGGCCGGGACAGGGCAAGACGGATCTCGTCGGTGCGACTCTCGCTGCAGCCGGGCTTGGTCAAGACCGCAAACTCGGCACCGCCGAGCCGAGCGATAAAGGCATCTGGCCCGCTTACTTCGGACAGGCGCGAAGCCACGGCTTCCAGCAGTGCGTCGCCGCAGCTCTGGCCAAAACTGCTGTTGATGATCTTGAGCCGATCAATGTCGAGCAGCAGAAGCGAGGAGTCGGGCGACGGGTCCGGGGCGGCGAGGCGCTCGATAAAATGGTTGCGGTTGGGCAGACCCGTCAGACTGTCGAACCGCGCCAGGCGAGCGATACGCTCCTGTGCCGAACGCTGCTCGGTTACGTCATTCAACGTGAGACAGACCACGCGCTCGGGCAGACCACCCGAATCTCCCTCGGTCAGGGATGATGTCGAGCGCGTGTATTCAAAAACCCGCGCGGCTCCGGGTCCTTCGACCAACTCGCAGAAGCCGGTCGGCTCCGCGGGAACGGCCTGGTCTGCGCTTCCTGCCGGGGCGGCGAGCACCCTGTAGACCGGCTCCGGCAGCACCTCCACGGCCGCTCTTTTCAAGATCGGCGCGGATAATTCAAGCCCAAGCAGGCGCGTGGCCGCTCGGCTGACGGCCCGTATCCGCCCGTTCTGGTCAGCAATCAGAATCGCCAGAACGCTGTCTTCAAAAACCCTGTCGAGGATGGCTTGGGTATGCTGCTTTTCGGCTCTGGCGGCCAGCCACATTCTTCGCCTTTGCACGACTTCCTTGGCCACTGCGAGCAATGCCACGCACAGGATGGAGGCGTGCCAACCGGCCGTATCAATTGAGATCGGCCAGCGCATCTGCAACAAGGTCGCGGCTGTCTCGCAGGCAAGCGACGCGGCGATCGCCACCAGAACTGCCCGGCCGACCGGCAAGGTTTGGATCAGAATGGTGCCGAGCAGAAGCAGGACCCCTTCTCCAACCAGCGAGGTCAGCCTGCCTGTCCGGATGAGCGCGCGATTTTGCAACAGGGAGTCGAGCGCCACCGCCTGGAGAAGGCCGCCTGGAATGGGGCCGTAGCGCGGAACCTGGAAAAAGTCCTTCAGAACCGGGGAGGTCGCCGCGACGATGACCTTTTTTCCTGCCACGCGCTCCGGATGGACGCTGTTTGCAAGCAGGTCCACTGCCGAAATCCGGTCGAATGTCGACAGATTGATCGAAAAATCGACACCGAAACTGCCGGTCCGCAGGTTGCCCGAGCCCGCGAGGAGGGCCGGCATCGTCGGCAGCACGCCTTGTCCGAAGTCGGCACCGAAGAACATCGTGCGGACGACACCGTCCGGCTCGATCGCCACATCGACAAGCGCGCTCCAGGCGTTAGCCTCGAAGCGGGGCAACGGACGCGTGACCGCCAGTGCGGTCGAGGAAGCTGACGACCTTTGCCGTTCGGCTGCGAGAACGACGCCTCCGTCCGCCCGCTGCAACGCGGCTTCGAACGCGGCGTCCGCGTCCTCCGTCGAGCGCGAACTGAAATCCACGTCGAAGGCAATGTCGGCCGCCCGCGCCTCACGCAGCCGGTCGGCGATGTCCGCGTGAACCCGTCTGGACCAGGGCCATACGCCGAGCGCGGCCAGGCTTTTTTCGTCGATCTCCACAAGCACGACAGCACCCGTGGCCGGGCGCCGGCCCCAGCTGAACCGCGCATCGTAAAGTGCGTTCGACGGGCCACCCCACCCTCCAAGCAGCGTGATGGCGCCGACCACCAACCCGGCGGCCATGGACGCGGCCAGCGTCCAGCGCGATTGCGCGGGCCGGGCGGAGGCTTGCACGGGTCCATCCGGGTTGCGGAGGCAGCCGCCCCCTCATTTGCCTCCGCTGTGGCCCAC
Organism: uncultured Pseudomonadota bacterium; assembly: GCA_963822705.1. GTDB lineage: Bacteria > Pseudomonadota > Alphaproteobacteria > Acetobacterales > Acetobacteraceae > CAVRQM01. The sequence goes on along the minus strand of CAWGIX010000001.1, from coordinate 9,968 downwards.
ACCCCTCGCGGCGCCGCGGGCGCCGCTCTGGCCCGCGATTGCGGCCGCCACCTTTGCAGCGGCCGGCCGAGGCGGGGGAGCCGGAGGAGGCGGCGGCGGCGGGGGTGGGGGCGGAGCCGGAGGCGGCCCCGGGTGCGGCGGCGGTGTCGGAGGATGTGGCACCGGCGGTGGTTTCGGCGTCGGCACCGGTATCGGCCGCGGGGCCGGGGCGGGAGCCGGGGCTGGAGCCGGGGCGGGAGCCGGGGCGGGGGCCGGGCGGGGGCCGGGGCCGAACGCGGTGGCGGTCGGGCGGGAGTGGCTGCGTTTCCGTTGACGCGCCCGGTTCCATCAGCGCCACCGCCTTGCTTGTCGGAGGTGGTGCCTGCGGCGCCCGCGCCGTTGCCGGTGTTGTCCGTCCCCAGGGCAGGGCCCGTGCTGACTGGTCCGGCCGAGGTCGGATCGCTGGATACGGCGTCGCTACTGGTGCTGTTCGTATTGCTGGCCGTAACGATTGGTACGTCACCGGCAGCAGGGGCGCTCGCAGCAGGCGCGCTCGCGGCAGGGCTGAGGGCAGGGTTGGTCACAAGGTTGGGCGCGCTGGGCTGAGCAGCGGGCCTGCCGGGGGCGCCGGCTGCTTGGCGGCTGCGGCCAACGCGGCGGGCGGCGATGCCGGGCTCCAGCCAATCGGCGACGCCGGCGAGCTCTCGACGTGGATTTTGGGCAGAGCGCCTTTTCCCGCCACCGAGAAGCCACCGCCCCGTCCAGGTTTGCTGATCGCCCTCTGGCCCGCGGAGACCTCAGCCGTCTTGCCGGAAGTGCGCTCCGCGACCTGAACCGTACCGCGGTCCACGGACACCAGGTCGAGCAACGTAGTTATACTGACTGTGAAATGGGTTCCTTTGACCACCGCGGACAGCAACGGCGTCTCGACCGCAAAATGCGGCAGCCCCTGCTTCTCGATTTCGTATTCGGCGCGGCCTTTGTCTTGCAGCACGGTTGTCGCATCCGGTTCCGCCTCGCCGACGCGTATGAGGGTATCCGGTGCCACGACGATGCTGCCCTGGTCGCTGCGCAGCATGACGCGCCCACGGCTCGAAGTCGTGACCTGGGCGTCGCCCGGGATGGTCATGCCCGCGGTTATCCTGACCGGTGTCGCGCCATTGGTCTGAACCCAGGCTTGGCCGGTGACCCGCTGGACAATCCACTCCTGGGACCAAGCCACCTGAACGCCACAGACGAGGGCAGGCAAAGCCACTGCCACGAGGCGGGCGAGACGTCTGCGCAGCACGTAGGCCATTGCACTACTCCGGGTGCTCACGCACTGCATTTCACGTTACAAACGTATGTATTTTGTGAGGCGGCGCGCCGTCTCTCCCGCGGCCCCCGGCCTATGGTGCCGACCCATCAGTGCCTCGAGAGGAAAGCGGAATCAGGATGGGCCGGGATGGTTGAGAGAAGACTAAAACGGGTGGTGGCAAAGCGTGGGCGGAGACCCACGCGCAAAGTTAGAAGCCGCGGGCGCCACGCCGATCGTTGCCGCGCTGTAGGTTGCTGAATCGCGCCATCGCCAGCAGCGGAAAATATTGGCGGTAGCCGTGATAGCGCAGGTAGAACACGCGCGGGAAGCCGACTGCGGTGTACGCAGGCTCGTCCCATCCGCCGTCCGCCCGCTGCACGGATGCGAGCCACGCCACGCCGGCCGCCACCGCGGGATGGTCCGTCTCGCCCGCCGCCATCAGCCCGAGCAGGGCCCAGGCGGTCTGCGACGGGTTGCTCCGGTGGTATCGTCCGCGCGGTGCGCCGGCATAAGTCTCGTTGTCTTCGCCCCAGCCGCCGTCGTCACGTTGCGTCCGCAGCAGGAACCATATTCCCCGAGAAACCGCGGGATCCTCGGAGGACACACCGGCCGCGTTAAGCGCGGACAGCACCGACCAGGTGCCATAGATGTAGTTTGTGCCCCAGCGGCCGAACCAGGACCCATCGGGCAACTGCTCGCGCCGCAGCCAGGCGAGCGCGCGGGCCACCACCGCATCATGCGCGGAAGCGCCCAACTGACAGAGGAACGACACGCAGCGCGCGGTCACGTCCGCGGTGGAGGGGTCAAGCAGCGCGCCGTGATCCGCGAACGGGATGTGGTTCAGGTATAGCCGGTCGTTGTCGGCGTCGAACGCGCCCCAGCCGCCGTCGCGGCCCTGCATGGCGACAATCCATGCACGCGCCCGCTCGATCGCCTCGTCGTGGACCGGATCGCCGCCGCGGTGCAGCAGCATCCCGACCACCGCGGTGTCGTCCACGTCCGGGTAGTGGGGATTCTCGGTACTGGAACGCCCAGCCGCCCGGAGGCGCGTGCGGACGCGCGCGCGCCCAGTCGCCCACCACGTCGGTGATCTGCCGTGCCGCCAGCCATGTATTGGCGGCCACCACGGCATGGTCCGCCGGCGAGCCGCTCTCGGCCACAGCGTGCCCAGCCAGTGCCGTATCCCAGACCGGCGACAGGCAGGGCTGGCAATAGGCGCGGTCGCGCTCGATCACCAGCAGCTTGCGCACCGCCGCCCAGGCGGTCGCGGCGTGCGGATGCTCCGGCGCATAGCCGAGGCAGTCGAACATCATCACGGCATTGGCCATGGCAGGATAAATGCCGCCCAGCCCGTCCTCGCCGTTCAGCCGCTCGGTCACGAACGCCACCGCGGCGCGCTCGGCGCGCCGGCGCAAATTTTTCGGGAACAGCGGCTGCACCACCCGCAAGCCGGTGTCGATGTGCTTGAAAATCCAACCCCAGGCCGAGCGATAGGGGCCGCGGATCCAGTCGCGCACCTGCTCCGGCGGTGTGCAGAACAGTTCAGCGACGTGAACACCGCGCGGATTTCTGGCGCGCGGGCGGCGCGACATCAGCACCAGCAGCGGCACCAGCACCGTGCGCGACCAGTATGAGACCTTGTCCAGGTGAAACGGGAATCCCGGCGGCAGCAGCATGATTTCCAGCGGCATCACCGGCACCGCTCGCCATGGGACTGCTCCGAACAGAGCCAGCTGGGCGCGGGTGAACACGTTGCTGCGCTCCGCACCCCCGGCGGCCAGGATGGCGGCGCGCGCGCGCCGCATGTGCGGTGCCTCCGGATCGTCACCGATCGCTTTCAGCGCAAAATACGCTTTTGCGCTTGCCGACAGGTTGAACGCCCCGTCGTGAAACAGCGGCCAGCCGCCATGCGCGCCTTGGATGGAGCGCAGGTAGTTGCCGATCCGGCGCTGCAGCTCTACGTCGATCCGATCGAGGAAATGCTCCAGCAGCACGTACTCGGCCGGGATGGTCGCGTCGGCTTCCAGCTCGAACACCCAATGGCCATCGGCGCTCTGGCGCTGCAACAGCGACCGGCGGGCGCGCGAAACGGCCTCGTCCAGGCCGCTGAACTTGGCAGCAGGATCGGCTTCGGCCAGCACGGGACGCAAAACTCCTTCAGGCCGCGAGCGCGGCAGCGGCGGCGGACCGCCCGGAGCGGATCGCGCCCTCGATCGTGGCCGGAAGCCCCGTAGCCGTCCAATCGCCCGCCAGGAACAGATTGGCAAGGGCGGTGCGCGCTCCGGGCCGGCGACGATCCTGCTCGGCGGTTGCGGCGAACGTGGCCCGGCGCTCCTTGACCACCCGCATGGGGGGCATCGGCTCCGGCAGGTCGAGCGCCTTGCGTACGTCGCTCCAGACACGCTGGGCGATCGCGTCGGCCGGCTCGTCCACCATGTGGTTGGCAGCACTTATCGTGACGGACACGACCGCACGCTTGGCGAAAATCCACTCGGCCGTCCCGCCGATCACGCCCACGAACCCGGCCGGCTCGAGCTTGGCCTCGACCGCAAAATGGATGTTGAGGATCGCCTCGAACCGTTCCGGCGCGTCCAGTCCGGGCAGCAGGGCGACCGCGACCCAGGGCGGCACGGCGAGCACCAAGGCATCGCCCGGCTCCAGCCTCGCCGGGCCGTCGGTGCTCTCGATCCCCGCGACCCGGCCGTCCTCGATGCGCAGTGCCGCCACCCGCCGGCTCAGATGCAGCACGCCACCGCGGGTCCGCAGCCATGCGACGGCGGGATCGACCAGACTGGCCGACAGGCCGATGCGCGGAAAACTCGGGATGCACGCGGCCCCGCCCAGCAGCAGCGTTTCGGCGATGACGCGGGCGAGCAGGCGGGCCACCGCAACCTCGGGGCGGGTATTCAGTGCAGCAATCGCCAACGGCCTGATCAATCGCGTATACAGCTCGCGTGCCGCCGAGCAGCGCCTCCACCGTGTGGTCGCCGCGCACGCGGCGCAGCCGCAGCAGACCGAGGTAGTCCCGCATTCGCGTGCCCGGTATGCGGCGATGCCGGCGCAGCATCCACCAGGGGATACGCCCACGTCCGGGCGAGACGGTCCATCGCTCGCCCGAGCCCAGGTGGAGAAACGGAAAATGTGCTTCCCCCGATCCGCCCAGCGTGTGGCGGGCGCCGATTTGGTCGAGATAGGCCATGGTTGCGTGATTGCCCGACAGCAACAGGTGATTGCCGTTGTCGATGTGCAGGCCCAGGCCGCGGTCGAAATACGACCGGCAGCGGCCGCCGGCGACCGGCCCGGCTTCATAGACGACGACCCGACGCCCCGCTTCGATCAGCGAGAGCGCCGCAGCCAAGCCGGAGAGGCCGGCTCCGATGACATGGACCGTGGTCATGCCAGCCCGTAACGCAGCGCGATCCACAATTTTTCCCGGCGCGGCAATTTTGCTGGCTGCTCCGGATTGTCCCAGCCGCGCCGCTCCAGGCGGGCCAGGATGGCCGCATAGGTGGCCCCCATAAGCCGGGCCGGGCGCATGGCTCGCCGATCGCACCGTCGCATCGCCGCCTTGGCCTCGGCGAATTTTTCGCGAGCATCCACGGCCAGCCGGGCACACACGCGGGCCAGCCCCGGATGCGCCAGCGCCGGTCCGGGCAGCGGCGGCACCCCCTCGGCCGCCAGGTATTCCCGCGGCAGGTACAGCCGCCCCCGCATCGCGTCCTCATGCACGTCGCGCAGCACGTTGGTGAGTTGCAGCGCCCGGCCCAGGGCATGCGCCACACGGTCCGCAGCCGTCGAGGCATCGCCAAAAGCCCTTACGGACAGGCGCCCGACAGCACCGGCGACCCGATCGCAGTAGAGGTCGAGGGTGAGCAAATCGGGGGCCACGATGCCATCCGCGTCCATTTCCATCCCGTCGATCACGGCCAGGAAATCGGCCTCCCGCAGAGCGAAATTGCGTACCGCCGACAGCAGCACCCGGGTCACGGCGTCACTGGCGGCTCCCGCGTAGAGGTCGGCGATACGTCGGCGCCATGCCTCGAGCGCCGCGCGTTTCTCCGTGATGGCGAGCTCGCCGTCGGCGATGTCGTCGACCATGCGGCAGAATGCGTATATGGCATACATGGCGTGGCGCCGGTCGGGGGGCAGCACGCGCATGCCGCGGAAAAAGCTGGTCCCCGCGCCGCGCACGATGCGCTCGATCTCGGCGAGATCGGACGCCGTCGCGTCCAGTCTGAGGCTCACGGCAGGAAGCGCAGCGCGGCGGTCAGGCTGGCGGTGGCATCGGTTTTGCTCAGCCGTACCCGCCGCGCGAGCGGATCGCCGCGCCGTAGCCGGGCGGTCAGGCGCCGCGCGAGACCCACGATCACCGCCGTCTCCAGCCGCAGGCGCCGGTCGCGCACGCGGCGCGGCAGTTCCGCCGCCTCGGCGTTCAGTTCGTCGCAGCGATCGAGCATCTTCCCCAGCACGCGCCGCAACGCCGGGGTTTCTGCGGCGGCGCGCAGCGCCTCGTTGCCCGTGCCCGCTTCGGCCAGCCAGTCCTCGGGCAGGTACGAGCGATCCAGGGCGGCAAAATCGCGGGCGCAATCCTGCAGATGGTTCAGCACCTGCAGCGAGACGCACAGCGCATCCGACGCCGGCCAAGCGCCGGTCTTTTCCCCGTGCAGGTCGAGCACGTAGCGTCCGACCGGCATGGCGGACAGGCGGCAATAATCCACAACCTCATGAAAACTCCGGTAGCGGCGCTTGGTCGCGTCCTGCCGGAACGCATCCAGCAGGTCGAGCGAGTGCCGGAGTGTGACGCCGGTTGCCGCCAGGCTATTCCGCAGCCGCACGGCACTGGGGCTGCCGGCATCGGATCGCCCCTCGAGCACGGCCCCCATCACGTCCAGCCGTGCCAGTTTTTCGGCCGGCGACAGCGTGGGGCTGTCGGCGATGTCGTCGGCGTTGCGGGCAAAGGCGTAAAAGGCGTGGACATGCGGGCGCAGCCGGCGAGCGATCAGCAGCGAGCCCACCGGGAAATTCTCGTCGCCCCGGTCCTTGCCGGACCAGGCTTCGACGCCGGGCTCCAGTGCCGCCGCTGCCGACCGGGCTGCGCTCACGCCTGGCTCTCCGTGTAGGTGCGCTGCTTCCAGACCACGCCGCGCCCGCGATAGTGGGCGACAGCCGAGCCGATCGTGGCTGCCATGTAGAACGCCGCAATCAGCGGCAGCAGCGGCGCCCAGAGCGGACTGACCCGCATCCGCTCCAGCGTCGGCTCGAAACTGAACGCCATGACCGTCCACGCCAGCAGGCCGAACCAATGCGCCGCGCCATGCCAGGTCGCCAGCGTGGCCACCGGTGGCAGCAGGAACAACAGCGCCATGCCAGCCATGGTCGCGGCCAGCCGCCACGGCGACCAGCGCAACTGCGTGTAGGCGGACCGTGCCACCATCCGCCAGACATCCGAGGCGCGGGGATAGGCCCGCAGGGAACGGGCCAGTACGCTGTGGCCGAGCCAGATTTTGGCGCCGTTGCCCTTCATCAGCCGCGCCAGCTCCACATCGTCGATCAGCGCCGCCCCGACCCCTTCGATGCCGCCCGCATCACGCAACGAGGAGCGCCGGATCAGCACCGTCCCGCCGGCCGCCGCGGCCGTGCGCCGGTGCGGGTCGTTGACCCACGCGAACGGATACAGCAGCTGAAAGAAGAACACGAACGCCGGGACCAAGGCCCGTTCCGCCCAAGTCTGGCAGCGCAGCGCCACCATCTCGCTCACCATGTCGGCCCCGCTGGTCTCGGCATGGGCCAGCAGGCTGGCCAGGTGGCCAGAATCGTGCTCGATATCGGCATCGGTCAGCAGCAGCCATTCCGACTCGCTGGCGGCAATGCCCTGGAACAGCGCCCACGGCTTTCCGGCCCAGCCCGGCGGACGCTCGGCGCCCTCGATCACGCGCAGCCGGTCTTGCCCGTCCAGCGCGCGTGCCACGGCAGCCGGTCCCGTCGCTGCTGCCGTCGTCCACCAGCACGATCCGCAGCCCCGCAATCCCCGGGCTGTGACCCGGGACTGGGCCAGCAGCGAAGCCAGGCTGCGGCCGACCAGGGATGCTTCGTCGCGCGCCGGCACCACGGCCACCACCGAGGGCTGCCATTCGGGCTTGGCCGGTTTCAGCACCGGCCCGGCCTGCCAGAATTTCCCGTGCAGGGCGGCTAGGTAGACCCAGGCCAGCAGGGATAGCCCGGCCAGAAAACCGTATACGCTCACCCCGCCAGCATGCCATGCGCGCCGAACCAGGCAACCGCGTCGGCGATCGCCGGCATAGGCCGGGCGCGGTGCGTAGCCGAGTTCCGCCGCCGCCTTTGCATGCGAAAAGAACATCTTTTTGCGCGCCATGCGCAGGTGGTCGCGGGTAACGCGCGGTTCCTTGCCCGATACGCGTGCAAATCCTTCGGAGGCGAGGGCGACCGGCCACAGCCATTCGGTGCGCAGCGCAAACCGGCGCTGCCTGCGGCCGGTCACGTCGTCGACCATGGCCAGAATGTCCGGCAGCATCAGGTTTTCGCTGCCCAGAATATAGCGCTCGCCGATGCGCCCGCGCTCCAGCGCCAGAACATGGCCTTCCGCCACGTCGTCCACATGCACCACGTTGATTCCGGTCTGCACATAGGCCGGCATCCGGCCCGACGCGGCATCGGCGATCATGCGGCCCGGTCGGCGTGGGTTTTATGTCGCGCGGCCCGACCGGCCCGGCCGGGTTGACGATCACCGCCGGCAGCCCGCGCTCCCGCACCAGCTCGAGCACGGCCTGTTCGGCGCGGTATTTCGACTTCTTGTAGATGCCGGCGATGGCCGCTTCGTCTACCGGAGTGGTCTCGTCGGCGGGCGAGCCGTCCTTGGTCAGCCCGAGGGCGGCGACGCTGCTGCAATAGACGATCCGCTCCACCCCCGCATCCAGCGCCGCCAGCATCAGGGCGCGTGTGCCCTCCACGTTGGCCTGCAGCATGGCGTTCGGGTCCGGCACCCAGATGCGATAGTCGGCCGCCACATGGACCAGAGTGCGGCACCCCTGCACGGCGCGCGCCAGGCTTTTCGTGTCGCGCAGGTCGCCCTCGGCCAGGGCGAGGTCCAGACCCTCCAGATTGCGGCGGTCGCCGCCGGGGCGGACCAGGGCGCGCACGGCATGGCCCCTCGCGAGGAGGGCGCGGGCACGGCGGAACCGACGAAACCGGTCGCGCCGGTGAGGAGGGTTGGGGCAGCCACGGGCGCGGGTATAGGCAGTTTCGCCGGCGAGCGGGAGCCGCGGCCTGCAGTCTTTGAGTAGATCAACGGCCTGCCAGAAAGCCAGCCTGCTGCATCGTCCGGGATTTCAAGGTGCTGAACTGGCACCGTAGCAGAAGGAGACGATCATCATGCCCGCAGAGTTCGATCCGGCCAAGTACAAGGCCACGACCCACGATCAATGGCAGTCGGCCGCGGACGCCTGGAACACATGGGGTCGTTTCCTGCGCTCATGGCCCGGTCCGGCGACCGATGTGATGCTCGATATGGCGCATGTCGGCGCAGGTCAAGTCAGGTGCTTGATGTTGCCGGCAGATCGGTGAGCCGGTTCCAGGATTGATGAAGGATGCAAAAGTCGTCCTTTACCCGGAAGGCGCCGTTTCGTTCCGTTGGTTGGACCGCCTCGCGCCCCTGGCTCGGAGAACTAAGACTTTCGGATTTTCCGGAAGGTATGACCGTAATGGAAGCGCAGCGACCTTACCGCCGGACCACGCGGACGGGCGGCAGTGCTAGACGTGTTTGGGCTTAGGCAATCAGCCCGACCGGCCGAGGGACGATGCGGTCGGGACACGGTTGCCGCCCGAGATTATCCAAAGTGTGTCGATTTCCGACGTGAGCAGAAGGCCCACAGCTTCACGAGGGCGATGGCGACCGTCACCTCATCCGTGAGCGCGTCACGGGCGAGCGGAATAGACGCCGCGAGCAGCAAGCCAGCACTCGCGATGACGACCGCCTGCCAGAATTTCCCGGACGCGCGGGTGCTCCATTCGCCGCCCCGCATAATGGACAAGGGGGATGATGAGTCGCGCCGGAGTTATCATCGCCAGCCAGCCAGCGATTGCGCCGGCCAGGCCCGCCGCGAAATATCCGACGCTCACGATGTAAAGCCCGACCGGCCCCGGCGTGCTGCGCGTGATGACCACAGCCTCATTGAGTGGCTGTTCGGCCGTCAGCACATGGCGGTGCAAACACCAAAGCGCATCCTGAATGACCGGCAACGAGGCGAGACCCGCGAATGCGGTCAGGGTTCCCTTGAGCAGTAGAAGATAAAGCAGAACGACATTCATGGGCGTGGCGCACCGGCAAGGCGCGGCCAGCCGGTAAGAACGCCCCAGCCGCGCCCACAAGCAGCAGATCGGCGGAATGCCGCCAACCGCGTAGAGGCCGAAGGCCGCAGCACCAATGACTATGACACGCAGCCGCGCACGTCCTTTGAAGTGAGGCCGCGCAATCGTCCAGCTCGTTTTGGCGGTGATGGCGACGGCGGCGGCAATCGCGCCATGAAGGGCGGCTTGCACGCTCCAACTGTCCTGCCATCGCCTGAACAGGATAGTTACGATGACTACCGTCAGCGTGCATGGGATGGAGGCCGCCAACAACGCGACCAGCGCGCCGGGCAGCGATAATTATCACATCCAAGATCTACGAACTAGC